>NZ_CANMUU010000001.1 GCF_947501165.1 uncultured Allomuricauda sp.
GCATCGAGGCTGACCGTGTACTGGCCCGTAGTGGGGCCCGCCTCGGTCGCAATATTGTCAGTCGCAGCTATGGTAGCCACCGGCAAGGGGGCCACATCGTCGCTCGTAATGGTGACCGTCGCCGAGTTGTCCGGAGCGACACCCACAGTGTAGCCCGTGCCCGCGTCAAGGGTCACGACCACAGTTTCGTTGCCCTCAATGTCGCCATCGTCTATTGGGGTAAGGGTTATCGTGGCGGTCTGCTGCCCGTTGACAATGTCAACACTGCCAGACAGCGCAACAAAGTCGCTGCCAGAGGTCGCCGTACCGCTTACCGTATAGTCCACCGTAATCGTAGCGCCAGCGTTCACCGCATCGAGGCTGACCGTGTACTGGCCCGTAGTGGGGCCCGCCTCGGTCGCAATATTGTCAGTCGCAGCTATGGTAGCTATTTGACCATAACTGCTTGTCCACCCGATAAGTATAAAAGCAGTGCTTAGCAGTAGCCTTTTTATGAAGCAAAAAGAATTTTGATTAGAGGTTTTATTTAGCATAAATGAGACCTAGTCCTTATATTTTTAACAGGGCCAGCATAAGTAATTATTAAAAATTTGAGAGGGAACCAATATTACTAAAAAAAGGAAGATTGACCCAACTTTGTAGTTTAAATCTACGTTTCTTGGTTCAACTACATATAGTAAAAAAACTATTGAATTTTATATGATTGCCGATGCCGTTTCCATTCCAGAATCAATTTTCCTCACCAATCCTTGCAAAACCTTACCTGGTCCTACCTCAACAAAAGATGTAGCACCATCTTTTACCATGTTTTGTACGCTTTGGGTCCATTTTACCGGAGCTGTCAATTGTGCTATGAGGTTGGCCTTGATTTCCTCTGGGTCATTCACTGCCGATGTAGTCACATTCTGATAGATTGGACATTTAGGAACATTGAATGCTGTGGCTTCAATAGCAGCCGCTAGTTCCTCCCGAGCTGGTTCCATAAGCGGAGAATGAAAAGCTCCCCCAACGGGTAACAATAAGGCCCTACGTGCCCCTGCTTCCTTTAAACTTTCGCAGGCTGTATTTACTGCGTTCACCTCCCCTGAAATAACCAATTGTCCAGGGCAGTTATAATTTGCAGCCACAACGATTCCGGTCGTTTCCTTGCATATTTTTTCCACAACATCATCATCCAATCCCAATACGGCCGCCATGGTACTTGGTTGCAACTCACATGCTTTTTGCATGGCCATTGCTCTTTGAGAAACCAATTTCAGGGCATCTTCAAAATTTAAGGTATTGTTGGCCACCAGTGCAGAAAATTCACCCAAAGAATGTCCTGCAACCATATCTGGCGTAAAGGCATCTCCTAAAACTTTGCTCAATATTACGGAGTGAAGAAATATGGCGGGTTGTGTTACTTTGGTCTGCTTAAGCTCTTCAACCGTGCCTTCAAACATGATATCTGTAATCGAAAACCCTAAAATATCATTTGCTTGCTCAAAAAATTCTTGTGCCAAAGGATGGTTTTCGTATAAATCCAAGCCCATTCCTACAAATTGAGCCCCTTGTCCGGGAAAAACATATGCCTTCATTCGTATTTATTTAGTTGGTTGCAAAAGTAGGGATATTTTAGCTCGATTATTCTTTAAACCACCCTGCATATTTTACGTAAGCATCAGCAATTCTATCAATCTCACCTGAAATCAGTTCCTGACTAACATCCTTTATTTTCTTTGCAGGAATTCCCGCATAAATGCTCCCTGCCTCAACATGTGTCCCCATGGTTACTACTGCTCCTGCTGCGATTATGGAATTGCTTTCAACTACACAATCATCCATAATAATACTACCCATTCCTATCAAAACATTATCCTTAACCGTACAACCATGCACTATAGCATTGTGGCCAATGGAAACATTGTTTCCAATATCAGTGGGCGATTTTTTATAGGTACAATGAATCACAGCTCCATCCTGAACATTCACTTTATTACCCATTTTAATGTAATGTACATCACCTCTCAACACGGCGCTGTACCAAATACTGCATTCATCTCCCATGGAAACATCGCCTACAATCACCGCGTTTTCCGCGATGAAACAATCTTCACCCATTTTTGGGGTTTTCCCCCGAACCGATTTTATAATCATAGTCTTTATTGAAAATTAGCCAATAATGTCGATTTTTTTGAAGCTGAAACCGAGAGTTCTTTACCATTGGACAAAACCACACTGCCTCCTTTGCCCTTTCTGTATCGTACCACTTCCCCAACATTCACCAAGTACGATTTATGAATACGTGCAAAAAAGTACTCAGATAACGCATCTTCAAAATATTTTAAGGTTTTGCTCACCAATATTTTTTTGTTCTCCAAGTAAATCTCCGTGTAATTATCATCGGCTTTGCAAAAGAAAATGTCGGCAACATCGAGCACCTGAAAACCATCTTGCTGAGGCACCGTAATCTTACCTTCGGCTTTGCTGGATTTTGCTTTGAGCACCTGACCTTCCAATGCATTTTCCTTTTGTTTGATATCCACAACGTAATCAACTGCTTTAACCAACTCATCAATATTTATGGGTTTCATCAAATAATATGCGGCATGATTGTTCAAGGCATCCATCGCATATTGATTGTAAGCGGTAACGAAAACGGTCTCAAAAGTGCGATTAGGAACCTTATCCAATAAATCAAATGCGTTGCCAAATGGCATTTCAACGTCTAAAAAAACCAAATCAGGACTGTGCGTCTTAATTAGTTCCAGACCTTCTGTTATATTGGAAGCTTCTCCCAAAACCTGCACTTTTGGACAATATTTCATCAAATAATTCTTAAGGATTTCCCTACTGGTGGCTTCGTCTTCCACTATTATAGTGCGTAGTTCGGTCATCTTTTCTTCAATTTTAGGGTAACTTTTGTGCCTGAACCATCTTGTTTTAAATCACTCACTTCCACCTCAATTTGGTTACCATGCATTCCATTCAATATATCCAAGCGTCTTTTGATGTTACCCATTCCTTTGGACTTCTGTTTTTTCTGATGTTGTGTCTTAAGTTTTGCCGACTTTTTCCTTCCTATTCCATCGTCAGAGATTTCAATTTTCAGAGTATCAATATCCACGGAATCCATACGAATATGAAGCATCCCCTTTTCTTCCTTATACCGAAGTCCATGCCATATCGCATTTTCGATATAGGGCTGTAGTAACATTGGGGGTATTTTAAAAGCTTCTATATCTATGGACGGGTCAATATCAATTTTATAATCAAACTTATCCTCAAATCTGGAATGTTCCAACTTCACATACAGTTCAAGCAATTCCAGTTCTTTGGACAAGGAAATAAAATCTTCTTCCGAGTTTTCCAGCACGCTGCGCATTAAAACCGAAAACTCACTTAAAAAACGATTTGCACTTCGCTCATCACTTTTCGCGATAAAATTGTTCACTGAATTCAACGCATTGAAAATAAAATGCGGGTTCATTTGTGTACGAAGTGACTTCAAAGCCAAAAGGTTATTGGCCAGTTTCTGCTGTTTGTTGCTTCGGTAAAAGAAAAAAGCCGTAGACGCTAATAATAGGATTCCCATAAGAAGCGTGTAAATAATCCATTTTTGACGCTTACTGTTTTCCTCAAACAACTGTTGTTCTGTTAAAGCAAGATCATATTTGCTTTGGGACAATTGCCGTTCTTGTTCCAGGCTTGATATTCTATTTTGACTTGTGGCTATCTCTCTATTAAAACGAGCTGCTCTAGATATTTCCTGTTCCTTACGGATATACAGACTATCAACCACAGCTACGTAATCTTGATAGGATTCCAAAGCCTTGGTAAAATCTCCTTTGTATCGATATACCTCAGATAATTTCCGGGTAGCATCCTTTTTTACGACCAAATCGTTTTCTGTATCGGCTTCAACAATACTTTTTTGTAAATAGGGTATGGCCTCATCCAACTTATTTTGAGCGATATATGCATTGCCAATCTTATAATTGATGCGCTGAGCAGTAATTGAATCTCTTCCTGTATCTGAAATGAGTCCTTTGTTGGCTTCCTTGGGCAACTGTTCCAACTCGTCCAAGCTTTGTTTTCTTAGTTGAATCTCCTCGTCAAATCTATTTTTATCGTTATAAAAATCGGCGACCTTCTCATTCTCCTTTACTACCCTTTCTGGCGCCGAGCTTCTAGATAGGTTCAATGAATTGGTATAAAACCCTTCCGCTTCTAGAACCTTGTCCTGATTCGCAAAACTGTCCCCTATTTTTGAGTTCAGATCAATTATTTTTGATGACAGTTGATTCTTTTCAGCAATCTTCAGGCCTTCTCGGTAAAAGTCTTCTGCTTTTGCAAAATCGGACAGTCCATTGAACGCATCCCCTAGAGTTTCGTAGAGTTCCACGCGCTGGCTTGCAGTTAGGTTCTTGGTTTTAATCAAAGGGGTCAATTCAGCTTCAACTTTTCCAAACTCTTTATTGTCCAAATACGCCTTTGCCAATAGTAAAGTAGTTTTTGAAGTTTTTTTTGCCGAAAGAGCATCTTTAAAGTTAGCAATGGCCAGGTCATATTGCTGGTGATAGGAATAGATTTCCCCCAAAGCAGTAAGTGATTCAGAA
Source organism: uncultured Allomuricauda sp. (assembly GCF_947501165.1). Taxonomy (GTDB): domain Bacteria; phylum Bacteroidota; class Bacteroidia; order Flavobacteriales; family Flavobacteriaceae; genus Flagellimonas. Next base: position 4,599 of record NZ_CANMUU010000001.1, read on the forward strand.
AGTTCATTTTTATTGCCTCTTTTTCCTAAATCCCCTATGGACTTTGCTATGAAATCAATACTTTTTTCTAAGTCTGTTGTCTTATAATGCAACGCGGAATCCAGATACCTCTTATGATTCAAAGCACCTCTAGAAGCTTTTCTCTTGTAAACCGAACTTTCCCTTGTTTCGGCATACCCCTCAACCAAAACATCAACATCCTCGCCGGAAGTGATACGGTGTTCAACAGTTTCAAACTCGGGACTTTGGAAAATAATTATATCTCCAATGGCCGCTCTGATTCTAAATTCACCCAAGGCATTAGTGAGTGTGTATTCCCCTTTATCCGTAGATACTTCAACTCCACTTATTGCAGCATAGTTTTCTCTTCCCTTTACCGAACCCTCTATGACAATGGTAGCCCTGTTGGAATCAACCTGACCCCATCCCGAAGTACATGCCAACAGTACGATTAATACTATGTAAACTTTCTGTTTCATTCTAAGAGAATACCCTGTAAACTTAGTTCATATTGCTGGGTTTAAAAAATGGCAAGAGATGTCAAACTCGTGGGTATACACTAAAATTTCAGGCCTTACGAAGCAAGAAAACCCATTCACTCACCGAAAGAGCCGATTCCCTCATTACTGATTTTTAGATCAAAAAGATGGAGATACTTTTAGCCCATCATTATTCAATCAAAAGCATGAAAAAAGCAACACAAAAACGATTTTGGAAGTTTATGACAATTCTAGCAATAGGTTTCTTGAGCGTATTTGTTTTCCGGGTCATTTATAATTACACCAATCCCTCAGAACATATACCAATAGGTAACCCAATGATTTTGCTGGAAAAGTCCTTTGCATTGGAAGATAGAAGGAATTACGCTTCAATTAAATACCAAGGACCTGACCAATCTTCCTCGAACCTCGATCAGAAATATGAGAAGATTGCCAACATTGATGCCATTTCCAATCAGTTTGATAGAGATGAAGCACAGGTTAGGGATGAAATAAAAAAACTCAAGGGATTGATTCAATTTGAAAACAAGAACGGCAATGAAGGCCATAGACGTTTGGAAGTTGTTATTGGTGTTCCTCCTGAGAGTTTTGATGGTCTGTTCCAAAATCTAGTTAAGATTGGGAATGTTCAAGCCAAAGAGATTACCAAGAAGGACAAAACAAATGAATACAGGGAGTTAAATGCGAAAAAACTATCCCTTGAAAAAACCAGGGCGTCTCTTATCGACCTAAAATCAAAAGGTGGAAAAATCAATGAATTCATGCTTTTGGAAAATCGAATCTTGGACATTGAGCAACAATTACAGGAATTAGGTGTCAGTTTGGGAAGTTTTGATGCTGAAAATGAATTCTGCACCATAAACTTCACTCTAACCGAGAGAGCGATTATTCAAAAAGGATTCATTCAGCATATGGCGAATGCTTTGGAGTGGACTGTAATATTTTATATGAAACTATTAGCCATAGGGGTTTTAATGTCACTATTCGCCTATCTGACCCTAAGTGTTATCGAAAAAATAAAAACAAATAATTAATAAATAATAATATCATGAAACGAATAAAACATGTATTGGGAATAGGGTTGTTTGCATTCACTTTTGGGAATGTTTACAGCTGCAATATCAAACCAGAAAACCCAAAAAGAATTGCACTTACCACCAAATATGTGAACGAAAAACCGTCCAAGCAATATGTAAAGCTTGCCCTGTTGTTGGATACCAGCAATAGTATGGACGGTCTTATTAACCAAGCAAAGTCGCAGCTTTGGGACATTGTAAACGAATTCACCTATGCACGTAGTGGAAATGAGGTGCGACCTGAACTTAAGATAGCACTTTACGAATACGGAAACGATAATCTCTCCTCGCGCGAAGGATACATTAGACAGGTTTTGGGCTTTAGCAGCGATTTGGATGAAATCTCGGAAAAACTATTTTCCCTTACCACAAATGGTGGTGAGGAATATTGTGGTGAAGTGATTCATACTTCTTTGAAGCAATTGGATTGGGGAAAGAATGCGGACGATTTAAAAATGATTTTTATAGCCGGAAACGAACCATTTACGCAAGGAAAGCTAAATTATAAGGATGCAGCCCTAAATGCCAAAGAGAAGGACGTTATTGTAAATACCATATTCTGTGGAAATTACGAGCAAGGAATTTCCACAAAGTGGAAAAATGGGGCGACGATTACCGGAGGGGAATATATGGCCATTGATCATAATCGGCAAGTGGTTCATATTGATACCCCATACGATGATATAATCATCAAATTGAATACGCAATTGAACAATACCTATATCTCCTATGGTTCTTTGGGAGCTGCAAAAGTGGCGTCACAGGCTGAGCAAGACTCTGAAGCTTATGGTGTAAACAAGGGTGTTGCCGTAAAACGCTCTGTTAGCAAAAGCTCTAGACTTTACAAAAACTCAAAATGGGATTTGGTAGATGCCGTTGAAGAGGCCGAGGTCGAATTGGATGAAATCAAAGAAGAAGATTTGCCCAAGGAGCTACGCGGAAAATCTGAAAAGGAAATGAAGGAATATATTGAAAACAAAAAGGAAGAACGCAAACGCATCCAAAAAGAAATACAGGATTTGAATGTTAAGCGAGAGGCCTACATTGCCAAAAACCAGAAACAAGAAAAGGGAGAATTGGAAAATGCGTTATTGAAAGCAATCAGGAATCAAGCAGCTAAGAAGGATTATACGTGGGATTGATTGAATGGTTTTAGCTGCTGAGAGAATGGTCCGTTGGCAACAACGGGCCATTTTAATTATTGGCCGCAGGACAATAGCAATCATATCGTTTTTCCTGGTCGTTCTGACCAAAATCGTAACCCAAAGTAATTTGATGGAAACCTCCGTTGTCAAATCGGATATCCCCAGATTGATAAGAGTAGTTGTAAGAAACTAGGAAATTCTTGTAGTTCACCCCAACTATTGGTGTAAAAAGCTGCAAACGTTGCTCTCCAAAACTACCATCTTGCTGAAACTGTGCTCCATCAAAACTTCTGCGGTAAGAAAGTCCGCCCCAAATGGTACCGAACTGAACATCGCGATAGACCTTTGCATTGAAATCCACAGTGGCTTCCTCAGTAAACTCGGTCAATTGTAAAAGTACCGAAGGTTCAATCCGAGTTTTTCTTCCAAAAACATAGCCCGCAGAAATCAAGTACCTTCTTAGGTTGTCCACCCTAGGCACTACAAGATTGTCCGGGTCGTCTGCCCTACCTATACGATATATTTCCCTAGCCGAAGCCAAAACATTCAATACGGTAAAATGTGAATAAAATTCACGGTAATTATAAGAAACACCTAGGTCAAAATTGAAGTAAGAACTTGTAATTTTTGAACCAGCAATAGCGGGGTCAAAAGCAACAGATCTAAACTCTGTCTCATCTACACTGCTAAGCAATGCTGTAGCGCTCAATCCAAAAGAAAGTTGGTTTAAGGTTCTGAAATCACCTGCCAACTGTAGATGGTGTGCATAAGTGAATTTGAAGCCCGTTTGAGAATGAAAACCATTGGCATCGTTGAATACGATACCACCTATACCGCTTTTTTCACCTATCCTGGAATTGATGTTCAACGTTTGAAGATTTGGCGCATCTTCCACATCAAACCACTGCTTCCTTGCCGTGAGACGAATTTTGGTACCTTCACTAATACCGGCCATGGAAGGATAAACCAAATAGTAGTTATCAGCGAGATAATCAAAATAAACGGGAATACCTTCTTGAGCTTTTGATGTAAAGACACAACAGAAGAGGACGAAGGTTGATAGTATTAAACAGCGTCTCATGAACGGATTGGGGCTATGGTTGATGTATATAGGCAATCAAACATTTCTATAACGGTATTATGTGATACATTATTATGCAGCTTGCCCTTCATCTTTTACTTTGGTATTTTTGTATAAATTCTCAGCTATGAAAGAATACAATATAACAGTTATACAAACCAACAACCCCAAAATACTAAAGTTTGAGGCAAATCACTTCCTGGTAAAGGGCAATTATGAGTTCAAAAACATAGATGATACCCAAGAATCACCCTTGGCTCAGCAATTATTCTACCTTCCATTTATAAAAACCGTTTATGTTTCAGGGAATTTTGTTGCCTTGGAGCGTTTTGACATTGTGGAATGGGAAGACGTTAAGGATGAAGTGGCCCAACAACTGGTTGAATACTTAAATGCAGGTCAAGTTGTGGTCAATGAAGAAACCAGCAGTAAAAAAGAAGCCATTACCGTATATGCAGAAGTCACTCCCAATCCAGCTGTAATGAAGTTTGTGGCCAACAAAAAAATTGTTCCTACCATCTACGAATTCAAGAATATCGATGAGGCCAAAGACTCTAAATTGGCTAAAGAGTTATTCCACTTTCCTTTTGTAAAAGAGGTGTTTTTTGACCAAAACTATGTTTCAGTTTCCAAATATGATATGGCAGAATGGGAAGATGTAACCTTGGAATTACGTGAGTTTATAAGAAACTTCCTTGCAGATGGAAAAGAAGTGGTATCCGAACAAGCTATGGAGGTCACCAAAAATGCATCCAATACTGCATCATTGGACACGGATTACGATGACACCTCTCTTCAAATAATTGATATTTTGGAAGAATATGTAAAACCGGCCGTAGCGAGCGATGGAGGCAATATTCTTTTTCAATCCTATGAAGAGGACAGTAAAACTGTCAATGTAATACTGCAAGGTGCCTGTAGTGGTTGCCCGTCTTCTACCTTTACGCTAAAAAATGGTATTGAGACCATGTTAAAAAATATGATGGGCGACAAGGTGAATGAGGTAGTGGCCATAAATGGGTAATTACTCGTGTTTTGGGTGAGCTCAACTGCTCAATTTTTGCTAACTTCAATAAATTTTAAAAACATTGACCATGGCAGTTTTAAAAGTAATTGAAGTATTGGCAAATTCAGATGAAAGCTGGGAACAAGCAGCTAAAAATGCACTGGAACAAGCCTCAAAATCCGTAAACAATATACGCTCAGTGTATATTAATGAACAAAGTGCCTCCGTAAAGGATGGAAAAATTGATGATTATCGGGTAAACGTCAAGATTACCTTTGAAGTAAAATAGTTTCAAGGGAATTACAATACACGAGGCTGTTTAAAAAGTATGGTTTCGTCAACCTGAACTTGTTTCAGGTTCTCTTCAATAGTTATATTTTTTGCTATTGAGATTCTGAAATGAATTCAGAATGACGATTTTGATTCTTTTTAGACAGCCTCTTTACTCTTAATAAGGAAATATTGATGAATTCAAGATTCATATTTGCTCAATTTCTGTTTTTTATTCTACTTGGCTGCACCCAAAAACCAAAAGAAGTGACCCACAAATACACGAACGACCTTATTCACGAAACAAGTCCCTATTTATTGCAACATGCTCATAATCCTGTGAATTGGGAAGCATGGAAACCTGAAGTTTTAGAGCGTGCCCAAAAAGAGGACAAATTATTGATTATTAGTATTGGGTATGCCGCATGTCACTGGTGCCATGTAATGGAACATGAATGTTTTGAAAATGAAGAAGTGGCCCAAATCATGAATGACAAATTCATCAACATAAAGATTGACCGTGAAGAAAGACCCGATGTTGACCAAATCTATATGGACGCCATCCAATTAATGTCCGGGCAAGGGGGATGGCCCCTGAACATTGTGGCGCTTCCCAATGGCAAGCCTTTCTGGGGTGCCACCTATGTTCCCAAAGAGAACTGGATAAAATCATTACAACAACTTTCAGACCTATTTAAGAATGAGCGTCCTAGAGTAGAGGAATATGCAAATAGCCTCTCTCAAGGAATAACTGCCATCAACTTGGTTGAAACTCAAGAAAATACATCACTTTACAGTTTAGAGCAATTGGATACTTCGGTCAAAAAATGGTCCCAATCTTTTGACACCTATTTAGGTGGCTACAAAAGAGCTCCAAAATTCATGATGCCCAATAATTGGGAGTTTTTGTTGCATTATGCGAGCTCCATAGAGCCTGAATTGATGGAATATGTGGACACTACCCTAACCCGAATGGCGTATGGGGGAATCTTTGACCATGTTGGGGGAGGATTTTCAAGATACGCTGTGGACACTAAATGGCATGTTCCCCACTTTGAAAAAATGCTCTATGACAATGGGCAATTGGTTAGTCTGTATTCGAAAGCCTATGCCAGTACTCAAAATAACTTGTACAAGGAAGTGGTGGAGAAAACCATCGATTTTGTGACGGAAGAACTTAAAGATGAAAACGGAGGGTTTTATTCTTCTTTGGATGCTGATAGCTTGGACGAAAATGGACATTTGGAAGAAGGAGCTTATTACGTTTGGAATGAAGAAGAACTTAAAAGCATCTTGGGCGATGACTTTTCGTTATTCAAGGAATATTACAATATCAATTCATACGGTCATTGGGAAGAAGGAAACTATGTGTTGATTCGTGACAAATCAGATACTGAAATAGCTGAGGCGAAAGACATTAGTGTTGCCGAACTTAATGATAAGATGGATCATGCGCTTTCTCTTCTAAAAGAAGAGCGCTCCAAACGTGAAAAACCAAGGTTGGATGACAAAATCCTTACTTCCTGGAATGGATTGATGTTAAATGGACTAGTAGATGCCTACCGATATCTTGGAAATGAGCAGTATTTAAATTTGGCCTTGGAAAATGCCAAGTTCATTGAAGAAAATATGATGAAGCAGGATTATTCCTTGTTCCGGAATCATAAAAACGGAAAAAGTAATATCAACGCTTTTTTGGAAGATTATGCTACCGTAATTGAGGCCTTTCTAAATCTATACCAAGTAACTTTTGAAGATAAGTGGTTGGACCATGCCAAAAATCTCCTTGATTATTCTCAAAAGCATTTTTTGGATGAAAGTTCCAAAATGTTCTATTTCACTTCGGATGAAGATCAATCCCTTATCCGGAGAAGTATAGAGACCAATGACAATGTTATTTCAGCCTCAAATTCAATAATGGCCAATAATCTTTTGAAATTTCACAAACTTTTTCCAAATGAAGGATATGCTGATTTAGCAAAGGAAATGTTGCAAAATGTTCAATCTGATTTTGAAAGGAGTGCACAGGGATATGCCAATTGGCTTCATTTGGTACTTTACGAACAGCAAAATTTTCATGAGATAGCAATTGTGGGCGAAGACTACAAAAAAATAGGTCGAAAAATAGCTAAAAAGTACCTTCCGAACAGCATTTTGGTAGGATCTAAAAAGGAAGGGAAATTGGATTTATTGCAAAACCGCTACAACGAAGACCAAACTCTTATCTATGTTTGCATTGAAGGAGCATGTAAGCTTCCCGTAAATTCGTCAGAAGCCGTGTTTGAACAGCTTAAGAATTAATAAAAGTTTAAACCCCTTTCCGTTGTTCGGACCAAGAAGTTAATTTTGCTTTGCAATAAACAATGAAGTCATGGAAGAGTTAAAGAATTTTGAGAAACACTTGGAGAATGCCATTGAATGGTTTTGGGATATTATTCCCAATCTCATCCTGGCCATTATTATTTTAGTTGTTGGTTGGTGGATGGTTAGGTTCATTAACAAGATGGTTGGTAAATTTTTTGATAAAAAAGACTACGAACCTACATTGGAAAGCTTTATCCAGAGTTTTATAAACGTTTCCCTAAAGGTTCTTTTGTTTGTAGTTGTAGTTACCCAATTGGGAGTAAAATCCTCATCCTTGGTAGCTATGATTGGTGCTGCCGGGCTCGCCATTGGATTAGCCCTGCAAGGGTCGTTGGCAAATTTTGCTGGAGGTGTGCTTATATTGATATTTAAACCCTTTAAGGTTGGAGATTGGATATCGGCTCAGGGATTGGATGGCAGTGTCAAACAAATTACCATTTTCAGTACCAAACTCAATACTTTTGGAAATCAGATTGCCATTATTCCAAATGGTCAACTTTCCAATGGAAGTATTGTCAATTACAATGGAGAATCCGACAGGAGGGAAAACTATAAGGTTGGCATCGGGTATGGTTCCAACATAAAAGTTGCCAAAGATATTCTATTGGCCATTTGTGAGGAAGATGACCGTATTCTTAAGGATCCTGCTCCTGAGGTCTACGTGGATAGTCTAGGGGACAGCTCAGTAAACCTTACCTTACGGTTTTGGGCTCCCAATGATGTCTTTTGGCCCGCCCGTTTTAATGTAATAGAGCAATCCAAGTTAAGATTTGATGCAGCAGGAATTGAAATTCCATTCCCACAACGTGTGGTTCACGAAGCTGCTACGGATTAGGTTTTCTTGCCCTGCAAGACAAAGTTTTTAAGATAATAGGGCTCGAAATAAGCTACATCTTCAAATAGCTTTTGTTCAAATTTTTGATGTGCAATAACGGCCATTTCATTAGCTGAAGGCATAAGGGAATCATCAAACACAAAATTGGAGTAGTTAAAAGTTTCGCTGCACTTGGTCGCACCACTTCCAACTACATAGATTTTTTGATGTTCTGAGAACTCTTCAAAAGAAGATGCATCAATGATTTCTGCCTTTGTTTTGCGAATTTCTTTGTTGGCTTCATCATAAACCGCAGAATACACTTCCATACGGCGGGCATCCAGAACCGGAATCACAACCTCATTCTTTTCCAATTTGACCTGCCGTGCCATGCTTTGTAATGTGGAAACTGAAATCAATGGTATATCTAAAGAAAAGCATAGTCCCTTAGCTGCAGAAACCCCAATTCGTAAACCAGTATAGGACCCTGGACCTTTGCTAACGGATACAGCATCCAAGTCTGAAAAAGAAAGGGAAGCTTCTTCCAAAACTTCCTTAATAAAAACATGCAGTTGTTCCGAGTGGGAATATTCAACTGCATTGTTTTCTTTTAATAAAGTGGTATTACCGTCTTCCGATATACTAACCGAACAATTGGTAGTAGCGGTTTCTAAATTCAATATTCTGGCCATAGGGCCACAAAGATACTAGTTTAGGCTAATGGGAATGCCATAGAAGAATTCTAAAATCTTTAACCTAAAGATGTGGTTATATTTAGTGCGTATAACTTCTGCCTCTGCATTATCCAACCTTGCTTGTGCTTGACTAAATTCAAATGAATTCATAAGCCCTACTTCAAAACGATCTTTTGAGTATTGGTAAGCTGTTCTTCTAGCCTCTAGGGTTTTCTCGGCCGCCTCATAGGATTTTAGTGTTGTATTAACATCAACATAAGCCTGGTTTATGGAAGTTTCCAACTCCAGTTTGGTTTGTTCCATCGAAAGTCTGGCTCGCTCCAAATCTATCTTTGCTCTCTTTACAGAATTTCTGGTGTTCCACCCATTAAAAAAAGGCACATCCAATCGGAAACCATAGCGAAGGCCGTCAAAAAGATATAGCTGGTCTATAAAAGGTATTACACTTGGATCCTCGACAGATACTAAGTTCTGGTCCGAAAATCGCGAATTGTAGTTAATGAAAGTACTTAAGGTAGGGTAATAAGCGCCTTTAGATATCTTCACATCCTCCTCTGCCAGTTCTATATTAGTTTCTGCTAATTTTATATCGTTTCTAAATTCAAGAGCCTTTGCAAAAATACTTTTTGCGGAGTTACTCAAGATATCAGACGGTGGTATTTCGTAGGTATCATCTGCAATATCAAAGTTTTCATAATCCGTGATTTGCAACAATTGTGCGAGTGTGATCTTGGAAATAGTAACCAACGCCTCGTTATTGACTATTTGCTGTTCTTGGGTTGCAGCTGTGGCCTCAATTTCCAAAAGATCCCCCCGTGGAACCACCCCTGACTCCACCAACTCTTTAGTACGTTTCATATCCTGCTCTGTAACTGCATACTGAGCTTGTGAAACTTTTAACTGTTCCTTGTTGGAAAGGACATCTAAGTAGGACTGTGCAACATTGACCCGTATATCGTCTTTAAGGTCTTCCAGCCGATATTGGTTGGATATGGCGTTTAATTTTGCCCGGTTTATTCTTCTATAGTTACGGAGACCGTTGAAAAGGGTAGCCGAAGAATTAACGTTTCCAGTAAAGGTGAGCTGCGAGTTTATGGGTTCTTGGGTTGTTGGATTAAAAGAAAGTCCCAAATCTTCACTAATGGTGGCATCCCCAGTTAAATTTGGCAATAGGGCTCCAAGCGCATCTGACTTGTCAATTTTTGCATTCTCAAAATCGAGTTCGAACTGTGCTACGCTTAGGTTATTTTCAACTGCATATTCCACGCATTCCTGTAAGGTCCATTTTTTTAGTTGCGCCTGGGATATGGATATGCTAAATAGCGCTATTATGATGATTAGCTTACTTTTCATTCGTATTTTGATTTTTTGATTGATATTGTTGGTTGATGTATTAGTCTTCACTTTCATCTTTCTTTTCAAGCTTGTTCCACACCTTTATTTTGGCATCTTCTTCAAGACCTGAAACTACTTCAACATCTATTCCATCACTTACACCCAATTCCAAATCTCTACGCTCAAATTCGTTTTCAGCTACCTCAATCTCCACAAAAGGTTTTTCAGTATCCTTATCAAATTGTAACAAAGCTTCTTTTAACGTAAGTACATCTTTTTTCTCTTCAAGAACAATAGACGCATTTGCACTGTAACCAGCTCTTACATATGTACTGTCGTTTACTACCAAATCGCCTTCTATTTTAAATTGCACGGCTCCTTCAGTTTCAGTTCCTTTGGGTGCAATAAACTTCAGTTTGGCATCAAATTTATTTTTTTCCAATGCTCCCAAACTGATTGATAATGGCATGCCTACATTCAATTTACCCACCTCAGCCTCGTCAACTTCACCTTCAAAAATCATTTTGGTCATATCGGCGATGGTAGCGATAGTGGTTCCATCATTGAAATTATTACTTTGAATTACTTGATCACCCTCTTTGACGGGAATCTCCAGAATAGTACCTGACACTGTTGCACGGATATCTGTATTGGCTGCAGTGGAACCCCCGATAGATCCTTTACGGATAATTTGATAATCTGCCCTTGCATTTTTTAATTCTTGCTCGGCTTGTTCAAACGTCAGCTTTTGATTTATAAAATCTTGGTTGGAGACTACTCCTTTATCGTATAAAGTTTTGTTCCTATCGTATTCGATTTTGGCATTGTTCAGAGCCAACTCAGCATTGCTTACGCGACCTTTTGCCTGATACAAGGCTTGCTCATTGGGCACAACTTTAATGACCGCGATTAAATCCCCTGCATTGACCTTGGCTCCTTCATCCATAAGGATTCTATCTATGATACCTGTGATTTGGGGCTTTATATTGATTTCATCCTCGGGGATAACCTTACCTGTCACAATTACCTTGTTCACTATATCCTTTTTTTCCAAAGACTCTGTTTTATACAGTTCAGTGGGGGTACTGTTCTTTTTGAGAAAATGTACCATTGCGTATAATATCCCCAGGGTAAGAATTCCTATTATCCCGTATTTCACATACTTGTTCATCACTGTCTATTTGATTGTTATTTAATTTTTATTCTTCACGTAAGGCTTCTATTGGCCTTACCTTAACTGCTTTGTTTGCGGGTATCAATCCTATTAGAACACTAAGGCTTACCATTAGTAGGAAAGAGATACCAAATTGAGGGATACTGATCATAGGATTCACAAATGGAAAATCCTCTCCACTTCCCCATTGGGCATTTAACATAGCCAGTATGCCCACGGATATTGCAAAGCCAATAAGCCCAGCAAAAGCTGTAAGCACTATGGCCTCAACTATAATTTGTCTTCTCACCACTTTGGGTGTTGCACCCAATGCTCTACGCACACCGATTTCTTTTGTTCGTTCCTTAACGGTAATCAAAAGAATATTGCTAATTGCAATTACACCGGCCAAAAGGGTGAAAATTCCAACGAAAAATGAAAATCCCTTTAAAACATTGGTAAACGAGCTAATGTTATTGAAGATTTCTGACATGTCGAAGCTACCAATCGCCCTTTTGTCATCAGGATGGATATCATATTTTGTCTTAAGAATCTCCTTGATTTGCTTTTCAACAACCGGTACTTTGGTATTGGGTTCCACTGCTATAGCCATCCAACCCATGCGGTCTCCTGTATTAAATGACTTTTGAAAGGTGGTAAATGGGATAAATACCGCGTTTTCTCCATCAATATTTATATTGTTATTGGGTTTGTAAATACCAACTACGGTAAAAAATACACCATTGATTCGAATATCTTGACCTATGGCGTTTTCCCCTTTATCAAATAGAAGCTTATATGTTTCTTCCCCTATGACACATATCTTCTTCGATTCATCTATATCGGTTTTGTTTAAAAACCGCCCCTCAACCAATTTCTTTTTTGTGATATTATCTATTTCTGGGTAATCCCCATAAACCGAAGAACCACTTGTTCTTCCTTCGCGATAGACCGAGACTGTCTCCCTGTGACTTCCTAACTCAATTCTTGGTGCCAAGATTTCAATTTCAGGGATTTGTCTTTTTAGGATATCCGCATCTTCTATTTTATAGCGAATTCGCCTACCTCTTTCAAAGCCTTTGTAAGGTTCAGAAGTAGATTGTCCCCAGACGAACAAGCTGTTTGATGCCGTGCCTGCAAAAACCTTATCAAAACCGTTGCTCATCCCATTGGCGGAACCCAAGAGTAAAATCAAAATAATCATGGCAAAAATTACCCCAAGCATGGTCAAAAATGTGCGAAACAAGTTTTTTCCCAATGTGTGGAAAACCTCTGACCATAAATCTTTATCAAATAACCACATATCTATTTATCACTTAATGCTACAATAGGTTTAACATTTGCTGCCTTTATGGCTGGAATCAATCCTGCCAATACTCCAGCGACAATCAATATAATTGTAGCCGTAACCACAGTAGACAAATTAACTGAGGGATTACTAAATGCTGGAGCGTCTATATTGGGACCTATCAGCGACAAAATAATCCATGCGAAAATTAAACCTATAAACCCAGATAGAGCCGTAATAAAAGTAGACTCCAAAAGCACGAGGTTTATAATTTGTTTGGGCATAGCTCCCAAAGCTTTTCTAATTCCAATTTCCTTGGTTCTTTCCTTGATTGTAAAAACCATGATATTCCCAATACCTACTATACCCGCAATCAATATTAAAAATCCAACCCCGATACTAATTGCGCTCAACACGGTTGAAAAGCTACTGATATCATCAAACGCTTCTGCATAGTTCCATACGTTTATTCCAGCTTGATCATCTGGAGAGATTTTATGCCTTCTTTTCATAATATCTTCCAGGCGTTGCGAAAACTCCAATGCTTCGGTCAGGTCATAAGAGGTATTGTAGGTCAATGCTATTTGACTGATGTTATTGGTATTTCCATAATTACGCTGTAGCGTGGTGATGGGAGCATAAATTCGGCGTTCGGCATTATCATCTCCTTCATCAATGAATATTCCTATAATCCGGAAGGGAAGCCCATTGAACTCTACAAACTTTCCAATGGCATCTTCCTTATCAAAAAGGTCTTCTTTTACCTTCCTTCCTATAATGGCCACTTTTGACTTGTTCAGTACATCAACGCTGTTGAAATATCTACCTTTTGTAATAATCGTCTTTTCGATAACTTGAAAGTCAGAATGCACCCCTTGTAGTGGATAGGCCCCTGTCTCGCTTTTGTATCTGGCGGTAGTGTTTGCGAAATATCTCGCGCTTATTTGTTCAATATCCTTTGGAAAGCTTTGCTTTATATATTCGTAGTCATCATTTTCAAATTGAATGCGACGATCTTTCTCGAAACCAGCATAGGCTTTGGAAGTAGTACCTGGTCTTACAAAAATGGTGTTCGTTGCATCGTCATTAAACTGGTTGGTAAACCCATTTTGCATCCCATTGACGGAAGCCAATAGCATTACAAGAATAAAGATGGCCCATCCAACAGAAAATCCTGTCAAGAAGGTTCTTAGCTTATTATTTTTAAGCGTGTGAAATATTTCCTGCCAGATATCGCGATCAAACATACTGTTCAGCTCTAACTTGGTTTACTTTTTTATCTTCCACAATTACACCATCCTTCAAATGCACAATACGTTTGCACATATGGGCAATATCTTCCTCATGCGTCACCACTAGAATGGTATTTCCTTCATCATTAATCTTTTGAATCAAATCCATTACTTCATATGAAGTTTTACTATCCAAAGCACCTGTTGGCTCATCTGCCAAAAGTACTTTGGGCTCTGCCGCCATAGCTCTAGCAATGGCAACACGCTGTTTTTGACCTCCCGAAAGTTCGCTTGGCAAGTGAGTGGCCCACTCTTTTAAGCCAACTCTTTCCAGATAATTCAATGCCTTCTCTTGTCGTTCTTTTCTACCCACCTTTTGATAGTACAGCGGCAACGCCACATTTTCTAGAGCAGACTTGTAGTTGATAAGGTTGAAAGACTGGAAAATAAATCCTAAAAACTTGTTGCGGTATTGTGCCGCTTTGGTCTCTGTTAAATCTTTGATTGGAACACCGTCCAAAACATACTCCCCACTATCAGCACCATCCAACATACCTAAAATATTGAGGAGTGTGGATTTACCAGAACCTGACGAACCCATAATGGCAACTAGTTCCCCTGCTTTCGCAGAAAAGTTGATACCCTTAAGAACATGGAGTGAGTTACTTCCCATTCTATAGGATTTATGAAGGTCTTTGATTTCTATCATGATTGATGTTATTAGCTATCAGGATTACAACTCCCGTTATAGGACTTATAATTTGATATTTTGTTACAAGAATAGGTTACTTTTTTTCGCGGAGTGGTCTAGTTCGTATTTTCTTCTTCTTCCACACTATTCCAGACCTTTATTTTATCAGCCTCTTCAAGGCCAGATTTCACTTCAACAAATATACCATCACTTACACCTAGCTCGATGTCCCTGCGCTCAAATTTTTGGTTTGAAGTTTCAATTTCCACAAAGGGTTCTTTGGTTTCGTCATCAAACTGAACCAAAGCTTCTTTCAACGCCAAAACGCTATCGGCCCTAGCCAATATAATGGAAGCATTAGCACTTAATCCAGCCCTAATAAATGTTGTGTCTTCCTTGGTCAAAGTCCCTTTAATTTCAAATTGAATGGCCCCATTTTCTTCTTTTCCCTTTGGAGCGATATAATCTAAAACAGCATCAAAAATTCGATTTTCTATAGCGCCTACTGTAATCTCCAAAGGCAAGTCTTCCTTAATTTTTCCAACCTCTGATTCATCAACTTTACCCTCGAATATCATCTTTTCCACATCTGCAATGGCTGCAATAGTGGTTCCTTCGTTGAAGTTATTGCTTTCAATTACCTGATTTCCTACCTCCACAGGTACTTCCAGCACCATACCACTTACCGTGGCACGTATCAAGGTATTGGCAGCACTGCTTAAACCTCGGGTCGTACCGGTTTTTACGATATCGAACCTTTCGTTTGCTGCCCTGAAAGATTGTTTGGCTTGATCATAGGCAACCTGGGCTCTTTCCAAATCGGCCTGCGGGATGACCCCTTTGTTAAAAATGGTCAATTGCCGATCATAATTTCTTTTTTGATCCTCTAGATTGATTTTGGCTTCGTTGATGGCATTTCTCGCATCGTTTAGAGCCGTCAGATTGGGAACCACCTTAATTTTGGCCAATAAATCGCCGGATTTCACGTAGTCGCCACCTTCCACATAAATCTCGTCAATGACTCCCGAAATGTTCGGTTTTATCAATACTTCTTCCAAAGGAAGAATACTACCCGTTGCAACAGCCTTTTTCACAATACTCTGTTTGGATAGTTGTTCCGTCTTATAGACTACTGGATCTTCTGCATTTTTTTGGTACAGATAATACATTGACCCTCCAAATATTACTAGAATTAAGACCAGAATGACAATGGTTACTGATTTTTTCATGTTCTTTTATAGTTTGATTTGATTGATTTTTTATTCAGTTCTTAAAGCTTCAATAGGTCGCACCCGTATGGCACTGTTTGCAGGAATAAATCCTGCCAATAGTCCTGATATCATTAAAATCATTAAAGCTCCACTAACTACTCCTACACTTACACTGGGATTTAAAAACATATCCACCGGACCCACGCTATCCAACAAAGAATTGATCCCATAAATGACCAAGGAACCCAAAATGATTCCTGCCATACCGGAGATTATTGTCAAGAAAATGGATTCCATCAAGATTTGCAGTTTGATGGACCAAGGGGACTCACCCAACGCCCTTCGTATTCCAATTTCTTTAGTACGTTCCTTGACTACAATCAGCATAATATTGCTTACCCCAATTATTCCAGATAGCAATACCATAATACCCACAATGTAGGCTACTGCCTTTAAGGCTCCGAACAAACTCTCTACACGGTTATATTGCTCATAAAGGTCAAAATAGCCAATGGCCCGCTTATCTTCCGGGTGCACCTTGTGCCTTTTTTTCATCTCGTTGACAATGTCTTCCTTCAAAACCGAAATTGAATGGCCATCATGAGCGGTAATCGCCATCCAACCTACTTCTTCACCTCTATTGAATGCCTGGGAAAAGGATGTAAAGGGAACAAATATTTCTTTTTGGGCTTCCTCACCATCTCCATCGTTGCTGTTCTTTTTGTAGGTGCCTATCACCATAAAATTCACTCCTTGAACTTTGATATATGTACCAAGAACTTCTTCACCTTTTTCGTAGAGGTCGCTTTTTACACCTCTCCCAATCACCGCAACTTTCCTTTTTTCGTTAATATCATTGTAGTTAATAAACCTCCCAGAGGTAACGGTCATGGGGTCTTGATTGATGATTTCAGGATAATCACCATATATATTGTAGGAACCGGTGCGTATACCGCGAACCACATTGTTTCCTCCACTCCTAAAACCACTCAACTGATTACGAGGGGAAATAAAGCGAAGATTAGGAACATTATCCTGAATAGCCTGTACATCGCTTGTTCTAAATTCAAAACTTCGACCCTTTGGAAGGCCCTCATAGGCTTTGGTGGTACTTCGGGTCCACATGAACATGGTATTTGTGGCTATATCTCCAAAATCCTTTTTGATTCCATTTTCCAAGCCTTTGCCCGCAGCTAATAACACAATAAGTATAAAGATTCCCCAACACACCCCAAAGGCCGTAAATACAGTGCGCCAAACATTGCTTGTCAATACCTCAAGTATTTCCTTCCATCGGTCTTTGTTGAACATTTTTTGCTTTGTCTTTATTCTTTTATTCTTCTCGCAGTGATTCTATAACCTGTACTTTTGCCGCTCTCCATGCTGGGACGAATCCGGCTAGGGTCCCTGCCAATATGAGTACCAGGACTGTTGTAAAGGCCACATTGAAATTCACGGAGGGGTTAACCACATAATCCACTTCCACATGGGGTCCCACTATTTCGAGCAAGGCCATACTGAAAATAAGTCCTGCGAAACCAGAAATGGCTGTTACAAAAATGGATTCGTGCAAGATCATTCCCACAATGGACCAAGGTTTTG
Source organism: uncultured Allomuricauda sp. (assembly GCF_947501165.1). Taxonomy (GTDB): domain Bacteria; phylum Bacteroidota; class Bacteroidia; order Flavobacteriales; family Flavobacteriaceae; genus Flagellimonas. Next base: position 22,062 of record NZ_CANMUU010000001.1, read on the forward strand.
CTCCCAACGCCTTTCGAATCCCGATTTCTCGAGTTCTTTCCCGAACCACAATCAGCATAATATTACTCACTCCCACTACTCCGGCAACTATGGTACAAACCCCCACAAACCAGAAAAAAATCTTAATGTTATTGGTGAGTCCATAATACCGCTTTGCTTCTTCCATGGCACTCCATACTTCCATGGCACCATTATCGTCCGGTGCTACGGTATGCGCTTGTTGCAAATAGCTTTGCAAGTTCTCCTTAAACTCCACAGCTTGGGCAACCGCTTGATCAAAATTCTCAACTGGAGGAAGAGTGTATGATAAATTATTTACTCTATTGCCCCCGTTGAAAACGCGTTGTGCTGTGGTTATTGGAATATAAATTCGCTCTTCTTCACGTTCATTAAGCTCTTTGAAAACACCAATGATTTTAAAAGGAATTCCGGAAATATCAATGTATTCACCAAGTGGAGAATCTATTTTATTAAAAACATCATCTCTTATCTTTTTTCCAATAATGGCTACTTTTCCCATCGCCATTTCATCTTGGTAATTGACAAAACGCCCTTCAATCATTCCGGTGTTCTCTATAAATTGAAAGTCAGAGGCTACGCCTTGCACGCTATACACTAGTGCTTCCTTTCCATAATTCACTGTGATATCCCTAACAAAAATACGTGCAGATTCATATTCTATGTCGTCCTGGTACATAGAACTCACGGTTTCGAAATTGTCGTTGATGAATTGAATTCTTCTTCCCGGATTTAGTCCTTTGAACTCTTTGGAAGTAACTCCCGGCCAAGCCCAAACACTCGTTGATGCATCTTGCTTGAACTCCCGTTCAATGCCGTTCTGCATGCCTTGACCAAATCCTAATAAAATAACCAATATGAAAATACCCGAAGCTACGGATAGCCCGGTAAGGAAAGTACGTAATTTGTTCTTTCGGATGGTGTCAAATATTTCTTGCCACCTTTCTAAATCGAACATGTGGTTGGTGTTTGGTGATTGATGAAATACGCAAGCGTATACTTATACGACGACAAGTAAACCTTAATGTTACACTAATAGCGTAAAAAAAATGTTAATTTTTACGCTAACCCTTTATCAGCGCATCTTTCGGTAGATAAAAAAGAAGAGTCCCGCTACCAAAATGTACGGAATGGCCATCAAATACACGATACCATCATTGAGTGCTTCTGCAGATTCTGGGTCACCTTCGCTTTCCACTACCGCACGGCACATAGCGCATTGGGCCTCTAACAATTGAGGAGATAGAAATATTAGAAAAAGAAGCAGTATAGACAGTTTGATTTTCATAATCAGAGAACGTAATATGGTGAAATCATCAGATATACAATAACACCGGTTACCGCAACATACAACCAAATAGGAAAAGTATATTTCGCCCATTTGCGATGGGCCTTAAAATCCTTTAAATAGGCTTTGGAATACGTGATCAAAACCAATGGTATAATAATTATGGATAATACAATATGGGTAATCAAGATAAAGAAATAGGCATATCGTAAAAATCCTTCCCCTCCATATTTTGTACTTTCCGAAGTCATATGATAGGCAACATACATCACCAAAAACAAGGCAGAAAGGACTATGCAAGTAGTCATTAAGTTTTGGTGTTGTTTTCTTTTGCCATTTTTAATAGCGATAACCGCCATTACCAAAAGTACTGCTGTAATACCATTGGTTGTGGCATAAATTGGAGGTAAAAATGATAGGGGTTCCGCATTCGGAATCTTATAACCGAACAATAGGGCCACCACTACGGGAATCACAATAGAAACAATTGTAATCCAACGGTTGTATCTTTTCTGTTTTAGTGAAATTTCTTGCATCATTCCTCAAGTAATAATTTTTTAATGTCTTCTTTTAACATGGTTATTTGTTGAGGCTCTCCTTCGTCGTTGACACCTTGTTCTTCGGTGACGGTTCCACGATAATATATAATGGGATTTCCAAAATTGTCTTCCCTACTTCTAATATTTCCTTTCTTGTCAATCAAGGCCAACATGCCAGAGTGTTCAAACCCACCGGGGGCGCTGGAATCTTCTGTTGCGGAAAGGTAAAAGCCTTCTTGCGCCAAACTATAGATGGAATCCCTATCTCCTGTTAGCAAGTGCCAATCTTTATCCGTTATACCGTACTTTTTCGTATAAGCCTTTAGAACAGAAGGTGTATCATATCTAGGGTTGATGGTAAATGAAGCTACTCCAAAATCTTCATACTCCTTAAAAGTATCTTGTAGTTCCACCAAATTCTTGGTCATTATAGGGCAGATGGTCGGGCAGGTAGAAAAAAAGAATTCAACCACATACACCTTTCCCAAATAATCTTTATGGGACACCAGAACACTATCTTGGTTTCTGAAATAAAATGGAGGCACCTTCCGCTTTTTACCTTCATTCACTACAAAACCCACTTCCTTTCCAAGGTTGGGAATACTCATCCTATCATTTTCAACTACGGTCCCTTCCTTTAGTCTTTTGGAAATTTCATAGACGGCAAAAGTCCCAAAAATCAGAATGATTGCGGAAACCCAAACGTAAGTGTACTTTTTTTTGCTATTTGCTCCTGTTGGCATTATTCTTTTTTAAAGCTAATCTGTATTCTGCCAAAATGATTTTTACATCATCCTCCATCTTGTTGTTGAGCTCGGCCACAGAAGTAGTATTAAAACCAAACTTCACCCCTTCATCCTCATCATCATTTCTGCCCCTTAAATTTCTGTCTTTATCGATAATAAAGACATAGGGAGTACTATAATCCTGTCCCAATTCCAAATCGGTATCCAAACGTTGAAAGAAGTTTTCAATATCACTTTCTTCCCCAAAGGCAAAATTCCATTTTTCTACTTCGGACAGCGCACCCAACTCATCTTTCAAAGCGGTCACTTCATTCTCATGTCCCTTTGGAACTATCATCAACATTTGAAAATCATTGAACTCGCTGAAGCGTTTATAAATTTTTTGATTGAGATTAAAAGCGTTGCCTTTCTTTTTGCCAATATTGTTCCCTAAAAAACCAAGAATGGTGATTTTATCCGCTAACTGGTTATCCCCTGAAAACTTAGTGGGCTCTGGGATATTTTCGGTTAAAACAGGCAGCTTTCCAAAGTTGTTGACTCCCGAGGCAAAGAAGAGATAGGCCACTAGAGGAAAAATGAAAAGAACAACTAAAACAAAAGTTTTTTTCATGAAATCAATACTCTTACAAAAATAAAAAAGACGGTCATGAAACCGTCTTTTGCATATGTTAATACTTTCTTAGAAGTTCCAAGAGAGGAAGCCATCTTTGAACACGTTATAGATGTAATCCGCTTCAAACAGCAAAATGAAAATCAGATAACTGACCAAGAAAATGGGCGTCCAAACTATAGCTCTGCGTAAAGCGCTTTTTTCATCCCTTAGGTGCATGAAATCCCAAGCAATATAATAGGCTTTCACCAAAGTAAGGATAATGAAAATCCAATTTAGGAGCTTCATACCCAAAAAATAATTTTTGGTAAACAGTTCCGGTTTTGCAATACCCAAACCTACCTCGATCGCTGTCACAAGAGTAAGAAATGCCAATACACCCCATATTTTTTGGGTATTGGACTTGAATTTCAAGAGTCCTCTAAAAATTTCCAACTTATGTTCGTGTGCCATATAAAATACTATTGTTTATATCCGATATTTCGGAAAACAGATTATACCAAATAAAAGAATGTGAATACAAAAACCCAAACCAAATCTACAAAGTGCCAGTACAGTCCAACTTTCTCTACCATTTCGTAATGGCCTCTTCGCTCATAGGTTCCAAGAATTACGTTGAAAAAGATAATCACATTGATAACCACACCAGAGAATACGTGGAAACCATGGAATCCCGTAATGAAAAAGAAGAAGTCCGCAAACAAGCGACTACCATATTCATTTCGTATCAGGTTGGCCCCTTCTACCACCAATTTGGCATCTTTTAGTTTTGCCAAAGATTCTTGGCGGGTCAGTAGTGTTTTCTCACCCTCTTCGTTAATGGTTTCGGTACGAATCAGGATATTAGGACTTGCCTTAAAACCTTCAACTACCTCATTTAAAGAATATGATGTTTTGTATCCTTCTTTTTGATACCAAATCCCGTTGGAGCCTTCATGCTTTACACGCTCTTCGGGTAATGTTTTGGAGAAATCTGCCAAGGCAGCACGCTCTCCGGTCTCTGCATTTACGAATTGAAGAATTCTACCTCCTTTGGTCTCCAAAGCTCCAAAGTCTCCCTTAATAAAAGTAGCCCATTCCCAAGCTTGTGAGCCCACGAAAATTGCCCCTCCTATAATGGTAAGGAACATATACCAGATTACTCTGTTCTTCATCATACGGTGTCCGGCATCCACAGCCAGCACCATAGTCACGGAAGACATGATAAGTATAAAGGTCATAAAGGCCACATAGTACATTGGATAATTACCATGGAAGAAAGGAACGTGGGTAAACACCTCATCAGCAATAGGCCAAGTTTCTATAAACTTGAACCTTGAAAAGCCATAGGATACCAAGAAACCTGAAAAGGTCAAAGCATCCGAGACGATAAAGAACCACATCATCAATTTTCCGTAGCTGGCGCCTAGTGGACGGTTGCCGCCCCCCCAAACGTTATCTTCAGCACCGGTTGTAACCGTAGAATCCATAAATATGTTCGTTTTAATAAAACTTTAGCAAAAATACACCTTTTACTGTATTCCAAAAGGCAAAGTGGAATGAAAACTCCCCTTCAAAAAAATTATTTTACGAAATACATAAAAAGTATCAAATACACCCACAAAATATCTAAAAAATGCCAAAACGTGGCACCTAATTCCAGACCTAACATATTCTCGGGAGTATATTTTGAACGTAGCTGTTGTACAAGCACTACCAACAAGGAAACAAGCCCCGCCACCACGTGTACAATATGCACAGCGGCAATCAAAAACACATAGGACATTTTTATGTTACTTGTGGGGCCAGTGAAATAATAACCGTTTTCCAACATTTGGGAAAAACCGACAAACTGAAGCCCTATAAATATTCCTCCGAGTGCCAATGTTGCCAAGAGAAAAAGAGTTCCTAACCTTTGGTTATTTTTTCTTACCGAATTTTTAGCCAAAATATAGGTAAGGCTGCTCAAAACGATGGTGGCCGTACTCCACAGAAAGGCCTGCGGCAAATCTAAATCACTTATCCAATCCGTTCGTTTGCTACTTACAATATAGGCACTGGTCCAACCTGCGAATCCCATTATCAAACTCACAATGCCAAACCAAAGCATCATCTTTTTGGCCCGACTATTTTTCTGTCTCTCGCTTCCTTGGGTTAAATCCATACTATCAACTAATCAATTTATCTGCAACAAATATTATTTGAATCAATGAGATGTAGGTCACACTGGCCAACATCAATTTTCTAGCGGACGGGTTATCCTTTTTAATGTAAAGGTTAAAGGCAAAAATCAACATGACCAATCCGCAGAGCAATACCAAAATAGCTGCTGGAATACTTAAATGCAACCTGCCCGTAAATCCAAAAGCGGGCATCACCGAGATGACAATCATCCAAAATGTGTAGAGAATAATCTGCAAAGCCGTGCTTCTATCTTTTTTTCCGGTGGGCAACATTTTGAAACCTCCTCGTTTGTAGTCATCATCCAACATCCATCCCAATGCCCAAAAATGAGGGAACTGCCAAAAAAACTGAATCATAAACAGGGTTCCCGGCTCAATACCAAAATCATTGGTAGCAGCCACCCAACCCAACATAAAAGGGATGGCCCCAGGAAATGCTCCCACAAAAACAGCGAGAGGTGTCTTGGTCTTTAGCGGTGTGTAAACACTAGTATATAAAAAAATGGAAATGGCTCCGAAAAGAGCGGTTTTAGGACTCAATGCGTACAACGCCAACACGCCCAGCAGGGTTAATGTAATGGCAATGGTCATTGCCATGTTTACCGTCATTCGCCCCGAAGGAATGGGACGGTTACGTGTGCGCTTCATCAAAGCATCCAAATCTCGTTCTATCACCTGATTGTATGCATTGGAAGCCCCAACCATACAATAGCCACCAAAGGCCAATAGCAAAATAGACCAAAGGTCTATCTGGTAAGCTCCCAAAAAATAACCAGCAATGGATGAGAAAACAACGCTGACCGCCAACCTAGCTTTCGTGATTTCCTTAAAATCAGAATAGAACAGAGCAAGTGATGTACTTTTTAAGGAACCTACGGCCGACTTCATCTACAACTTGTATTGGCCTGCAAAGATAACGGTGGAAAGCTTCTTTTCCAACCGCTTAGGTGGGTTTGTTTACTTTTTGGTTTTTTTTGTTGAACTGTTTTCTTTCCAAATGACCAAATCCAAAGAGAAGGGAAATCTATATCAGTACTCGGGAAACATTAGCAAAGAAAAAGGCCTGAGATGGGATTACTTTTGTTCCTATAAACAAATAGTAAAACAAACTAGATATGGAAACTACAGTACAAGAACAGGAATTATTGACCAAAGCAAACGAAGTTGTTGAATTATTAGCCGAAGGAAAATTCATTGAGGCCATGGAAAACTATTTGGCAGACGACGTTCAACTTTTTGAAGGAAACAACCCTGCCAAAATTGGTAAGGCCTTTACCATAGCTGAAGAGCAAAAGTTATTGGATACCGTAACTGCCTTTCATGGTTATACCGTAACCAGCGGACCTGCTGTTAAAGGCGATACTACTTTTTACGAAGCCGTAATGGAATTCGATACCAATGATGGCACGCAGCATAGATTTGAGCAAGTAGTGCGTACCCAATGGAAAGATGGGAAAATTGTGAATGAGCGGTACTATCACGCTTAATCGCTGGTTGACACAGATATAGCAAAGCTCTGATTTTGGTCAGGGCTTTTTTATTTGTAAGGGAAACGGAATGTCATTTCGAGTTGGAACGTATTAAAAAGGAGAAATCTCTTTTTTGGTTTAGATTTCTCAATCGAAGCAGAACTTCTCATTTCGAAATGACAGAAAAGGAACGAATGTCATTCCGAACGTATGTGAGGAATCTCTCTACTCCCCAAATAAAACAAATGATACAAAGAGAACCCAGTTGTCATTTCGACTTGGAACGAAGTGGAAGGGAGAAATCTCATGTTGGTCATAGATTTCTCAGTCGCTGCGCGCTTCTTCGAAATGACAAAAAAGAAAACGAATGTCATTTCGAGCGGGAACGCAGTGAAGCGAGAAATCTCAATCTAAAAAACACTATCATTCAAAAAATCCCAATCAGGATTCACTTCTTGAATCAGTTTCTCTTTTTTGGCTCTACGCCATCTTTTCAATTCCTTTTCCCTTCGGATGGCATCCGAAACGTTTTCAAAAGATTCATAATACACTAAAAAATAGCAGTTGTATTTCCCGGCAAAAGACAACTTAGCATTTTGACCATCTGTATAGTGTTGGGACAGTCTTCTTTGAAGATTGTTGGTCATACCAATGTATAATACGGTTTTATCGGCATTGGTGACCATGTAGACATAGTAGGTTTGGGACATGGTTAAATATATGGATTAGATTTCTCACATGCGTTCGAAATGACTGGAAGAAACGTATGTCATTTCGAGCTGGAACGCAGTGGAAGCGAGAAATCTCTTCTTCTTTCAGATTTCTCAGTCGTGCCTCCTTCGAAATGACCAACGGAGCAAAATAGTCACTTCGAACTCTTTGGTTTGCGGAGCGGGTAGAGTAGGTTGAATAAAAGAACCACGACAAAGATGTCATGGTTCTATATTTAATTACCCATACTCCAAACAACTACTTATAAAGTGAAGGGAGCAGAAACAAAAATCAATTACTCCATGATTCATTTAACTTTTCTGACAAACTTATCTCTAATTTTGATTTTGTACCTTCTTTGAGTTTTGTTTCATCAATCAAATAATAATTCTTTGAGATATGGGACAAAAAATCCTCATCAATTAAATAGTTTGGATGCTTTTTTAAATAATAAGGAAAATAAGCTGGCCATACGTAGACACCATCGGTATAGTAACTGTCTGGGCAAATCGGACTATTATCTTCTAAATCCATAAAGTATCCCATCCAAGCCAACAAAAGAATCCCGCTATTTAGGTAATCAATAATTATTTGTATTGCATTTTCATTACTCGAACCACCTGCTATAACTGAAGAATATTTTTGCGCTTCAACTACATTGTTATGCTCCCTTATAAAACCTATTAACTTCATAATCAAAACTGTTTCCAAACACCATTATCAAAGATTTCATATGGCCCTCCCAGCAAAATCCTTACCTTATCTGTGGGTGCTAAAACTGGTGACCTTAAATATCTGCCTAACTGATATCCTGCTCCATCACGTAAAGCACCTGTATGGCATGAAATACATCTTACTGGCGTACCGCGTTTAAATCCAGATTGCAACATTTTTCTTGCTACAGATTTAGGAGAAGTTATTGCCCCATTAACTATAAAGTTGTCAAAGTGGCCATGTACTAATAATTGATGTATTCCTTTTTCCGGCACCATACGACTTGCGTTCCCCCGCTACCGCCAGTTTGCAACTGGTGGTCTCATCTATTAAAAATAAAAAAAGCCCCAACAAAACTGCTAGGGCTTCAATATATTTTATTTGAAACTTTCTACTGTAACTTAAAGGTAATTGGAATACTAAATGGAACTTTTACCGCTCTACCTCTTTGCTTACCTGGTGTCATTTTTGGTAACTTGTTGATAATTCTCAAGGCTTCTTTCTCCAAGTTTTTATCCGGTCCACGCATTCTTATGTTTCCGATACTTCCATCCTTTTGGATTACGAAAATTACGTTTACCCTTCCTTGAACTCCCATTTCTTGAGCGATTTCTGGATAACGGAAATTCTTACGGATGTGCTTTTGCATCATCTCTTGGAAGCACTGCTTTTTATTACTTGCCTTTTCACAACCTGGGAAAACCGGTACGTCTTCAATTACAGCAAATGGAACTGAAATATCCTCTTCCACTTCTTCAACCTCTACTTCTTCAACTTCCATGACTTCTTCTTCTTGACTGGTTTCCGTTGATTCAATAACAGTTTCCTCAACTTCTTCCTCATCTTCAACAACTTCAATTACTTCTGGAGCTGCAGGAGGTGGTGGAGGTGGTGGAGTTTTGATTTGCTCGGTCATCGGCACCTCTTCATCCAACTGATCTTCAACATTCAAAGAAATGTCATAATCATTCGCTTTATCATACTTTTTCCATTCCATGGCCCCATAGACCAATCCTAAAACAGCAGCTAACCCTATTACAAAATAGAGGGTACTGTTTTTTCCCACATCAGCTTTCGGATTCTTTTTTAATTCCATTTTTTTGAGTTTAGTATTCGCTAATTTAAAATTTTTTTTGTTTAACTGGCAATTAAAATCTCCATTTTAACGGCTCTTTCTTAGTAAAATACCACCAAATGGCAAGTCCTCCTATGAATGCTCCCAAAGTGTTGGCCAATACATCGCCCCATTCTGCCATGCGATTTTCCGTTAAACTATATTGTAATGCCTCAATTCCCATGCCATAAAATGTAGCGGTAAAAACCATAATTATGAGTGTTTTTTTTAAGGTCGTTCTTTCTCGTTTCCTTTCCCATATACTAAGACAACCTAACACTACAAAACCTGAATAAAAGCCAAAATGGGTTATTTTATCTGCATATGGTATGGATACCGAGCCTGTATCCAAACCTGAAAAAGAAAATAGGCTGAGTGATGTAATTACAATCAACCAGCCTATAAACAATATGGTAAACGCGCATTTTCTAAGCACCAATTAAGGCCTTGTATTCCGTATCACTCATTAATCCATCCGCCTCTGATGGATTAGTCATTTTAATCTTGATCATCCAGCCATCTCCATAGGGGTCAGAATTCACCTTTTCAGGCTCATCCTCCAAAGATTCATTGAATTCAATTATCTCACCGCTTAAAGGCAAAAACAAATCGGAAACAGTCTTTACAGCTTCCACTGTTCCAAAAACCTCCTCTTGGTCCAAAGTCTCATCCAAAGTTTCTACTTCAACATAGACAATATCCCCTAACTCGCTTTGGGCAAAATCGGTAATTCCAACTGTGGCTACATCGCCATCTATTTTAACCCACTCATGGTCTTTGGTGTACTTTAATTCTGCTGGTATGTTCATTTGATTCAAAAAGTTTTAGTCCTGTCACAAATGTAACGGATTGGATATAGCTTTTCAAGATTTTTCTTAAACAAAATCAACATGAAAAAATGGAAAGAGAATCAGTTGCCAAAATTGTATCGCAATGTAAATCCAGCGTTGACCGTAGTCTGTGGAAAAGCTGTGGAAACGGCAAATTGAGAAAAGTTATGATCGTAGAAAAACAAAGCATTGAAATTTCTGCTCAATGCGTAGTCGGCTGTGAATTTGAACGAAATAAGCTGCTGCCCGGAAGTGATTTGGTTATTGTCTATATCCAAATTACGGATAATGGTAATGTTGTCGCGCAATGAAAAGTCCGCCTTCAAATTCAAGTCTCCTTTAAGTCTTGTACGCTCGCCACCAATATTGGTCACAAACTTTACATCTTTAAAACGATATCCCAATCCGACGGTGTATTCCTGTCCGTTAATTTCCGTCAATAGGCTATTGTCAAAACTTAGGGACAACGTTCTATCCCTTCGCACCTCTGCCAAAAAGCTAAAGGAATTCTTCATCTCAAAATCAACCCGAGCCAATGGATTGAACTGATCGGTCAATACAACACTATTAATAATGTTTTCTGGAAGCAAGTCACCATTCTCTGGGTTAACATCTGAATTTTGACGTTCCAAGTTAGTTTGAAACGAGTTAACACTGTAAGCTGCGCGGTAGCCATGACTCAAGGAAAAACGCTTGAACTTCTTTTTAAACCAACGGTTTTTCATTAAACCGGTATACTTGATATTCCAATTGGGGATAGGAATCTGACGAAAGGCATCCAAATTCACCCGCTCTGCATCCTGACCCGTATATGCCGCAAAAAATGCCGGCAATAACACATCCTGTTGGGTTTTTCCGTACCGTTCTGGGAATCCATCTTCATCCAAAGCTCCTGGGGTTTCTCCCCTGTCCGAAACCAATCGGTTGGCAATTATCAATCTATTGTTCCTAAATTCATCAAAAGTTGCTGAATCGAATTCGTCACTTTTGGAGAAAACCGTTGATATCATCAACGTAGATATGGTAAAGTTGCCAAACGTGTTTGGGGCCAATGGCACATATTCACTATTCTCTATCCTAAAGTTTTCCTGAAAGTTCTCTGAAAACTGTCTGTCAGCTATCAAGTCTATCGTCAAATCTTGCGTAGGTTGAGCCGTAGCCGTGATATTTAATTGCTTGTTAGTGACTTTTGAAAACTGGGAGTTGAACCCAGAAAAATCCGTTAGCCATCCGTTTCTTGCTGCCTCAAATCGAATATCTGACTGACTTCCAAACACAAAGCCCAATGTGGGCCGGGTAGTTCCCAAGAATCCTATGGATTGGGTATATCCTGGTAATACCGTACCGTTATTTTCACTGTAGTTTACATTGACACGCTTCACCATGGTGAAAAAATCCACTAGAGTGTTGAAAGTCTTACTCGTTTTTTTGACCGGTTTTTCATCAACAGGATTGCCGTCTTTATCCGTTCTGGGTTGTTGGTTGGCTGTTACTTTTCCGTCTCGTTTTTTCAGGCCGAGAAAATCATAGAACCTTTGCATGGTTAGATTGGCCGTAATATTATGGGTATTCGCGTTTTGAACGGTATTGATTTGCTCTCCTGGGTTTTCTTCTTGAACAACCTCGTTCAATGCATCTCCTCCACGTTGCCAATCAAAATTACTGGTATAGGTATATTGAGCGTTAATAAAATTCAAGAAAGGGAACTTGTTAAAGGGTAGCTCATAATTTAACTGCATTTGCTGTGAATGCCTATTAGGCTCACCCACATCAAAGAAGCCATCCCATAGATCCAAAGTTTCATTGATTCCTGAATCCCGATTGCCTTCCTCATTGAAGAAATTACGGACTATGTTGTTATTTGAAGAGGTTAAATTGACCCGAAGCGATTTTGTAATACTGTAATTTAGGGCATATTGCCAGTTAAAAAGATAGTTTCGCTGTTGCAACAAAGGCAAATCCAATGCTTCCACCCCTGGCTCCAATACATCTCTAAACCGTTGCTGATTAAATGTTCTGTTGTAATTGGCGTTCAACGATAGACTGGTTGGAAGAAGGTTTATGTTCATGTCTTTCAACCATTGCCAATATTTTCCCGTGAACAATGAGTCTTTCTTCGCGAAAGGAGCCACCGAAGCAGGCTTGAAATTGTGATTGTACACAAATCCCGTATTCACATTTTGATCCCTGAGCTCAGCTACCTGAAAGTCCCTATGGTCTGTCTCATTATAAGAATAGTTAAAGGTAAAGTTTTCAATATCGAAGAAATTCTCTTTGGCTTCCTCTCCTCTATTCTTACGAACACCTATTAGATTGATGCTGGTTCTTTTCGTATAGTCTTCGGCTTGTTCCCTAATGGTTTCTGCATCCTCTGGGGTTTCTGCTGCATCAATACGATCCTCCAGTTTAAGGTCGTCAAAAACAGGGTCAAATTCTGGAGTAATAAGCGTTTCAGAAATTCCATAATTGAAAGGTATCTGAAGTCCCCATTTCTTTGGAAACAGTTGCCCTACATTCACATTGGTCACCACATCATACGAAATGGCATCTTCCCGAGAACGTTCATTGGGTTTTTGATCTATAGAACCAAAACCTGAGGTGCTTCGGCTTCCAGTTGCCGTAACATTTGCAAAATCGGCCATATTCGCATCTAGAGCAGCCACTGCGGCCCAACCTCCGTTGTTGTCCAAACCGGCCAAACGAAGTTCGTTAAACCAAACCTCTCCCCTAGCAGGAAGATCATCAATATTTTTAATACCCACCATCATGGAACGTATGCTTCCTAATGAAGGATTACCTCGTATCCCAATTCTCAATCTCCCCAAAGTTCTTGGTGCAAATTCATCTACTTGAATTACTTCGCCATCTACGACTTCATAAAAAACTACTTGATTTAAAGTCTGACTTGCAATACCTGCTGACTTGACCCTATTCAAATCGGAAAGAGCAATATCAATTTCATTCACATCTGGCCAAATATCTTCCGGAGTAGCCGAACTAAAAGGGGTAAATTGAAGTGGAAGTTCAATTTGGTAGAAGTTTTCCGAGAAGTCTGTACCAATCCTTAGAAATCCTACCAAAGGGGTATCGTCATCCGAATAATCCCCATTCAATATTTTCTCTGCGTGCATGAACATTTTTATGCGTTCGTATTGTCGCATATCTATATTCACATTTTTGAAAACTCCCCTAGAATCTTCTGATTCTAAATTCTCCACCACAAAAGATAGGGACTGTTCGTTCTGACGTATAATCGTATTGTTATTGTTCAATTGCTCCCGAATCACCCCTGGAGGTAATACATAAGGTATGGGTTGACGGGCAAAGTTTTCTTCAATATTCACAGCGTTTACGTCAGTTACTGTCCCGTCATCCGAAGGGTCATTGTCCACCTCTGGTTGCAAGGAATTGGTAAAAGTCCGCCAATCGCCCCGTACCAAATCCAAAGTAGCAAAACGAAGTACGATGTCATCCGAGAACCCGGTCATATACATCCGCATAAAACTAATCGAACGGAAATCGGTAATCCCTCCTACCGCTTCAGTAAAATCACTTAAAGGAATTTTATACTGGATCCATCGCCTGTTTAAAGTGGTTCCATTAGGTAATTGAGGGGTTTCACCTTCTCGAATATCTGTCACGTATTGATCATCTATTGTGGTATTCGGCCGTATTTGAATTCGATACTCATAGTAACTATCCACGGTATTCATGGTCAAATCCCGGTCTATATCCTCAACATCGGGCAAAGTTGTAGATCCTCGATTGGTATTGGTCACCTCAACCGGAGAGTTTCCTTCAGGGTTATTGAAATCAAAATATCTTTCCAAGATGCTCCCTTCCCTGTTCAAATAGTAAACAAAGTTGTCCAAAGCAGGGTCTTCGGCAGGTCCATTATAAATAGCTTGTTCTTCTGTATCATTCAATCCATCAAAACCTACATCTTGTTGGGTTCTATTGGTTTCATCCGCATCAAATGCATACACTAAAGACTGTGTAGATGGCACTTGCCCCCAAATGGTTGGTCTGGGAATTTCATTATTGGTACTTGCAGGAAGTCCATTCTCGTACTGTTTTCTTCCGTCCTTTAAAATATCTTCGGAAATGTTACCTAAGTTTAATACCAATTCCCCAACATTGCCACCATTCGTTTCTCCGTCAACATAAGGGTCCAATACCCAAAATTGAACAAATTCCACATTGGACTGTTCAAAATTGGTGCTGCTCAAAGGTCTCATTATCCCTGCCCATTTCTCATTGGAGGTTTCGGTTTCAAAAGTGGGATTGGCATTATAGGGGCCTTTATCGTTTGGATAGTACACCACATCCAAGGTGCCTTGTACCTGTGTCTGACCTTGGGCTATATCTGTTTCGGTAAATACCTCATCAATAAAAACCCTTCGCGTAGAGTTTAATGAAATGTCGTTATCACTTAATCCAGTAGGTCTTTGATTGGTATAGAAAATAGGGTCGATGGTATACCAAGACATCTTTGCACGCTCAAAACCAACGTCAATATCTGTACGGTCTTGAATAAATTCTACCGGAGGACTCGCCAAAGTCCAACCAAGTGAAGAGCGAATATCAATCAGTGCCTGCGCCCCTTCAAAATCATCCAAATAGGTTGTCGTATCTCCTTGAAAATCAGCATTTTTTGGTGAGTTGGGTTGCAAAAATGCCACTTCTCCACGAACCGAAAGATTAGAAGGCACATCTGTATCTATATTTGGTAGTTTATTGGCCAAACGGGTCAAAAATGGGACCTCAGTACTAAAGTTTCCGTTTAAACCAAAGATGGTATTGTTTACAGGTTCTACCCCAAAATTGGATTTTTGAGTGAGCGGTCTTTCATTCAAATTCAAAAGTGTACCACCCAATAAGAAATTCTCATTGAATTGATGTTCAACGTTGATTCCTGTAAATCTCCTAGTCTGCTGTCCGAATACCGCATTATTTTCTACGGAAATGTTGATAGGTGTGTTAGAAGCTTGAAGGCTAGGATCCAAAATTTGAACGGTTCCAGCTTGATAGTTTACCGTGAAATCTATTCCTTCCTGCAGTTGTCTACCCCCTGCCGTAACCCTTACTGAGCCTTGAGGCACGTTGAATGCACCAATCGGAATTCCATTATTCCCCTGAGACTTGTATCGCCCTTTCAATTGAAAACGATTCTTCTCAGCATCTTGGAGTGACGCTGCCTTGGTCAGCGCATACATGTTTCGGAACACGTAGCGTTCTTGATTAGGGTTATAGCCTACGTCATTTTCCACATCATAAATCTCTGTGGCACTGCTCCGTAATTCTTCAAAAAGGAACTCCCCGAATGGTTCAACCTTAGTAAAGATGATGTTACCAGCTTGGGTGTCTATGGTTATTCCCGGGACATAATCGAAAAATCCATCCCCTCCCGACTGAACATCGTTATATACATTCAATCGGTCTAAATTGAACACTTCCAATAAGATTCGTTCTTCCAATGGTTTTTGTCCAGCTTCGGGCGCTGGAAAATCAACTACTGGGGTAATATAGTTTCTGGGTGTGGGGTCAGAATAAAGAATGTTTAATCTAAAATCTTCTTGAGTCAATTGAAAAGCTCCCGTGGCGTAGATATTCTTCATCATCAAATCCCAAATAGGATCCTCCACATTGGTAATGTTGCTCTTTAGCAGCTTAAGAATCAATGTATTGTTTTCAACAATGGGATTAACTCCACCTGAGACGGTTGTAGCATCTATTCCACCATTGGCAAACTCCCCTACTTGAAACACTTCACCTGTCAATGTATTGGTGTACTGATAGGCAACACCCAAAACCTCATCGTTACTTAAGCGTTGATTCAAGGAAATATATCCCAATTGGGTATTTAGTTGGTAATCCCTGCCTTCCTCGAGCTTTCTGGCATTTTCTAAAATAGCATAATCAAACCCTTGATTTGCGGAATACCCTGTTGAAAAGTTGAAGCCTGAATCCACAGTAGCTATGTCGCGGACAGCCTCGGTAAGAACACCACCATTCCCAATAAGAGCGGGGTCATAGTCATTTACATTATTCTGCGGAAAAACATTGGTTCCCGTTATGTTGAAGAATCCAGCTGGGTCTCCTCCTGCAATTCCAACTCGAGTTTTTTCGTCACCGTTTCTTCCCAACTCGGCTTCACCTAAATCTTGAATCGCAACCACATTTCTTACGTTTAAGGTTTGCTGGTTTCTATTGGTCACCCAAACCTCCAGACGGGTAATCTGGATTTGACTTCGTATGAAAGGATAGTTTTGTAGGGCTTCGTCATAGCTGTCCCTAAAAAACTGGGATAAGAAAAAGTGTCGGTCTTCATCATAATCCAATGCAGTCAATGCAAATTCATTAACCGTTCCTCCGCCTTGCGCAACGACGGTATTGTTTTGAGAACGTTGTTCCGAGAAAACCGCAGTAACTGTGGTTCTACCAAATTGCAGTTGCGTTTTTACCCCAAATAAACTCTGTGCCCCGGTAATCAGTGAACTGTTCAAGGGCATATTTACGTTACCTATCTCAATTTTTTGAAGAATATCATCTTCGGTTGGCGTATAATCCAACTTCACCAGATTCTGAAAGTCAAAAGTGGCTTCTGTATCATAGTTTGCGGTAACTTGAAGTCTTTCGCCCACCTTGCCTAAGAGACTCAAGCTGATACGCTGGTCAAAATCAAAGGAAAGATTGGTTCTGTTTCTAGGTGAAAGTGCCGGATTGTCGTTCTTTTGCCAAAGAACTCCCAAATCCATGGCAACCGAGCCTTGGGGGATTACCTCAATGGTATTTCCTCCAAAAATGGATTCAAAAAAGCTACTGTTCACATAAAAATTGGGTAAAAGATTTTTACGCGCCTCCTCGCTTCCTTCCTTTTTACCTGTAAATGCATCTATTTTATCCTTAAAATAAGATTTCATCCCTTCCCTACGTACTAGTTCGAAAAACTGTTCCGGAGTTAGGATGATAGGATATGAAATATCGAATTCCCCAATAGTTTCAGAGTAGATATATCGGTCTAGGGTAGGGTCGTAAGTGTATTTAGAAACAATGCTTTGTGGGTTCTCCAATTTGAGTCGGCCAAGGGACACTCCGGTTTTGGTAGAGTCTTGAGCCTGTTCGTCGGTTTCCTGGGAAGATGCCATGGAAACGAACAAAAAACAAATACAAAAGAAAATGTACTTAAATCCCGTTGGTTTAAGTATTGGTTTTGCCCCTCTTTTCAAACTAGTTACAAATTTTTAAGCGCCTGTTTAATAATGTCCTCTACGCTTAGCGATGCATTCTCAGCTACAATCTTATCAACTACCTTTTCAGATTGTCTCCTGGTGAAACCGAGAACCTCTAAAGCAGATAACGCTTCTTCTTTGCCAGTATTGTTTGAAATATGGGAAACTTCATCCATTTCGTACACTTTCAAAATCTTATCCTTAAGATCCAAAATAACACGCTGCGCCGTTTTGCTTCCTATCCCCTTGATTGCCTGTATGGAAGGGACGTCTCCATTGGCAATAGCTTCCTTTACTTGTTGGGGTGAAAGTGAGGACAGCATGGTTCGAGCGGTACTGGAACCAATTCCTGATACCGAAATCAAGAGTCTAAAAATTTCCCTCTCAGATTTTTCTGTAAATCCAAAAAGCGTGTGCGAATCTTCCTTTACTTGAAGATGTGTAAAAAGATGAATGCTTTCTTCGTCTTTAATCAACGAAAATGTGTGTAATGAAATGTTCAAGAAGTAACCTACTCCATTGCATTCAACAACTACATAGGTAGGATTTTTTTCTACTAATTTTCCTTTTAAATGGTTTATCATTGGTTCAATTGGGGTTTTGGTTGTTATTCTTCTCCCATTTTGGCTTTTTTACGTTTTTCACGCTCTTGCGCATCGATAACGGCAACCGCTGCCATATTTACCATTTCATCAACACTTGCGCCCAGTTGCAAAATGTGGGCAGAGCGTCTTAAACCAACCATTATCGGACCGATGGAATCGGCTTTGTTCAAACCTTTTAAAAGCTTGTAGGTAATATTGGCCGATTCTAAATTAGGGAATATGAAAGTGTTCACTTTTTTACCCGCCAATTTGGAAAACGGAAAGTTATTGTGACAAAGTTCCTGACTCAAAGCAAAATCTGTTTGAATCTCTCCGTCCACAACCAAATCCGGATTTCTTTCATGTAAAATTCGAACAGCTTCTCTCACCTTCTGGGCATTCGGATGACTGGATGATCCAAAATTGGCATAGGACAAAAGAGCCATAACGGGGTTAAAACCGAATGTAGAGGCCACTTTGGCTGTCATTAAAGCAATCTCTGCCAGTTCCTCAGCGCTAGGGTCAACATTAATCGAAGTATCGGCCAAAAACAAGGGTCCCCTTTCGGTTATCATAATGTTTACCGTAGAGGCATTCTTCACCCCTTTTGACCTGCCGATTACCTCAAAAACAGGTCTTAACACCTTCGGATATGCTCTGGAATACCCTGAAATCATACCATCGGCATCACCCTCCAAAAGCATCATAGCTCCAAAATAGTTCCGCTTACCCATATTGATTCGGGCACTATATTCGGTCTCTCCTTTTCGTTTTCTTGACTCCCACAACTTATGAGCATACTTGGTTCGAATCGCTTTGGATTCGTCGGCACGAGGATCTACGATAGGCACATCGGCATCAAATTCCAGTTCTTCCTTAAGCTTCTCTATGGTTTCCCTATTCCCCAATAGAATAGGTTGGGCTATGCCCTCATCATGTACAATCTGTGCAGCCTTCAGAACATCCAATAGCTCCGCTTCGGCAAATACAATACGCTTTGGGTTAACCTTGGCACGATTATGCAATAAGCGAACCACCTTGTTATCATTACCCGACCTTAAGTACAGCTCTTCCTCATACTTTTTCCAATCTTTTATAGGTGCTTTGGCTACGCCAGATTCCATAGCGGCTTTGGCTACAGCTGGTGGAATCTTTGTTATCAGTCGTGGATCAAAGGGTTTGGGTATGATATATTTTCTTCCGAATGTCAACCTAGTGGTATCGTAAGCAATGTTCACTTGTTCGGGTACGGGCTCCCTAGTTAAATCAGCTAATGCAAGAACTGCGGCCATTTTCATTTCTTCATTGATCTTAGTTGCCCGAACGTCAAGTGCCCCCCTAAATATAAAGGGAAAGCCCAAGACATTGTTCACTTGATTAGGATGATCAGAACGTCCAGTAGCCATAATGATATCTTCTCGAGTCTCACAGGCTAGATTATATTCAATCTCAGGGTCAGGATTGGCCATTGCAAAAACTATGGGGTCTTTCGCCATGGATTTCAACATTTCGGGGGTCAATAGGTCTGCTTTAGACAAACCAATGAACACATCCGAATCTGTCATGGCTTCCTCTAGGGTATCGATTTTTCGATCTGTGGCAAACTCCAGCTTCTCGGTGGTCAAATTTTCTCTATCCTTTCGGATTACCCCCTTACTATCCAGCATCACAATATTTTCTGCTTTAGCACCAAAAGCTTTGTACAAGCGTGTACAAGAAACAGCTGCTGCTCCCGCTCCACTGACCACAATTTTTACTTCCTCCATTTTCTTGCCCGTCAACTCAAGTGCATTCAGCAAAGCTGCGGCAGAAATGATTGCTGTGCCATGTTGATCGTCATGCATAACTGGAATATCGAGCTCTTCCTTCAATCTTCGTTCAATTTCAAAAGCCTCGGGCGCTTTAATATCTTCTAGATTGATTCCTCCAAAAGTGGGAGCAATGGTCTTTACGGTTTCTATGAACTTTTCCACATCCGTAGTATCCAATTCAATGTCCATTCCATCGATGTCCGCAAAAATCTTAAACAAGAGGCTTTTCCCTTCCATAACAGGTTTAGAAGCTTCTGGTCCGATATTGCCAAGACCCAAAACCGCTGTTCCGTTGGAAATCACCGCTACAATGTTTCCTTTGGCGGTATACTTATAAACATCGTCCTTGTTTTTTTCTATCTCCAAACAAGGCTCCGCAACACCAGGAGAATAGGCTAAAGCCAAGTCTCTTTGAGTAGCGTATGGTTTAGTGGGAACCACTTTTATTTTTCCAGGTTGTGGTTTGGCATGATACAACAAGGCCTCCCTACGTTGTTTTTCTTTGCTCATATAGATAGTTCTGAAATAATGGATAAAGGTAAGGGTATTCCCGAATTAGTGAATACCCTTCATATTTGTTTCCAGTTAAAATTTAGGATAGGATTACTTTACGATTCAACAGGACTCTCTTTGCTCACATTTAACCGCATCGCCAAAATGGATGCTAAGACAAAACACGCACCTGCAAAAAGCATGGCATTAGCTGCATTTGCCCCCAACAGGTTTTTAAAGATTGGACCGAATGAAAGAGTTTGGATTCCCATTGGAATCACAATCATCATATTCAAGATTCCCATATATACTCCCCTTCTTTCTTGAGGAACAATTTTAGAAACCATACTGTACGGAATACCCATCATTGCAGCCCATCCAATACCAAACAACACCATTGGGAACAAGACATAAACAGGGTCTGAAATGTTTGGAATAGCAAACAAGGCCAAAGCAGTACCAAAAAGACTTAATGCGTAGATTTTTTTTCCTCCAAACCGTATGGTCAATGGAACTAAAATTAGCGCTACCACAGCAGTAACAATATTGTATGTTGTGCTCATCTTAGCTGCTTGAGCTGCGGCTTGTGAAGTATCGTATCCCATTGTGGTCCTGAACAATGGCGTTATAAATTGCCAATACACAAAAAGCGCATACCACTGAAAAAGATATACTGCAGAGAGTTTCCACATGAATTTGGGCATATCCTTAACTGCATGTTTTATTTCAATAAAAGGGAGCTTAAAACGCTCAATAAAGGGAAGAGTCTTATGTCTGTTGATTTCTGCCAGTTCTTCATCGCTCGGTGGTATTTCAGGTGTTTTAAAAACCGACCATAAAATGGTGGCTATGGATAAGAACGAGCCAATAAAAAATGAGTAGTACAACCATTTGGGGATTTGCCCCGCTACTTCTTCTCCTCCACCAAACCAATCTTGAAAAAGAAAAATGGACGCATTAGCCAAAAGAATACCAGCTCCGACAAAAAGACTTTGCATTTGATAACCAATACTTAACTGGCTGTCCGGAAGTTTATCTCCAACAAAAGCTCGATACGGCTCCATGGCCATATTATTACCTACGTCCAAAACCCAAAGTAAGCCAACGGCAAACCACAAGGCCGGACTGAGCGGAAACGCAAAAAGACATAAACTACCTAAAACAGCTCCAATCAAGAAAAAAGGTTTCCTTCTACCCCATTTTGGTGACCAGGTTTTATCAGAAACTGCACCAATAATCGGCTGTACTATGAGTCCGGTAATAGGACCTGCAATGTTAAGAATTGGCAAAATCTCTTCTGCAGCACCTAAAAAAAGAAAAATTGGGTTAATGGCACTTTGCTGCAATCCAAAGCTATACTGTATTCCTAGAAATCCAACATTCATGTTCCAGATTTGCCAGAAACTTAATTTAGGCTTCTTGATTTTCATTCTTCTTGAGTTAGTTTAGTGGTATTTGGCCTTTCAAAATTGGCCCTTCATCGTTTCAATATAGTATTTTCTTAAGTGTTCTTTAAAAAGTACCGCATAAAAATTAAATTATTCTAAACGAAAACGTTTGAATTTTATGAAAATCCTATTTAATGAAATCGATGTTTCTTTTCAATCCTGAGAATTTTGTTCTTTTTACGGGTGACTTCTTGAAGATTTTTTTGAAAACGTCCTCGGTAATTTCATCCCAATCTTTTTTTGAAAAAGAGAGCAATTCTGGATTGGGATTGAACAAGGGTTCATTATGGGGTTTAGAAAATCGATTCCAAGGACATACGTCTTGGCAAACATCACATCCAAACATCCAATCATCAAAGGTATTTTGAAACTCGGTCGGGATTTCATTTTTCAGTTCAATCGTAAAATAAGAGATGCACTTACTGCCATCCACCACATAAGGTTCCACAATGGCTTCCGTAGGGCAAGCATCAATACAAGCCGTACAAGTTCCACAATGATCTGTTACGGGATTGTCGTATTCCAAATCTAAATCAACAATTAATTCAGCTATAAAATAAAATGACCCTACTTGCTGAGTTAGCAAATTACTGTGCTTCCCTATCCATCCCAGACCACTTATGGCGGCCCATGCCTTGTCCATAACTGGGGCAGAATCCACAAAAGCTCTTCCATTCACTTCTCCAATCTCTTCTTGAATGAAATGAAGCAACTGTTTTAGCTTGTCCTTTATCACAAAGTGATAATCGGTTCCGTAGGCATATTTTGAGATTTTGTAGGAGTCGGGATTTTGTTCCTCTGATGGGAAGTAATTCAACAACAAAGAGATAACCGATTTGGAGCCTTCAACCAATTTGGTAGGGTTTAGGCGCTTGTCAAAGTGATTCTCCATATAGGCCATTTCACCATGCATGTTAGCATTGAGCCACTTTTCAAGTCGTGGAGCTTCCTCCTCCAAAAATTCAGCTTTGGAAATCCCGCAAGATAAAAAACCGAGACGCTTTGCTTCATCCTTAATGAGTTTTGTATAATGGGATTTTGACATCTATCTTGGTGTAAAATTCAAGACTACCTCTTTGGGTTTAAGCGAAATCATGGGATTGATTTCCACAGTATCCATCCTTGTATTGATATGGTATTTCTTCACAATTTCAATCAATACCATCAGCATTTCGTAGTCGGCAAAAGCATTTCCAATGCACATTCTTGGGCCCGCACCAAATGGATAATAATAATCCGAAGCTTGTTTCATATCCAAATCCACAAAACGGTCAGCAACGAAGTGCTCGGCATTCTTCCAAAAAGATTTGTGCCGATGAAGCTCATAAATGGAAAGCAATACCAAAGTTCCTTTTTTCAAATGGAACGAACCTATTTCGGTTTCCTCAGTCGCTACCCGATCTATAAAGTAGGCAGGAGGGTAAATTCGCATAGTTTCCTTAATACAAGATTGTGCCAAAGGAAACTTGGGCATGTCCTCAAAAGAGAATGTATCCGATGTATGGGAAGTAACTTCTTCATGCAAGGACTCCTGAAGGTTTTTGTCCTTTGCCAAAAAATACAACAAGAACGAAAGCGCGTTAGCCGTAGTCTCATGTCCTGCAGTAAAGAGTATCAGCACTTCGTCTATCAATTGTTTTCTGGACATTTTTGTTCCATCCTCATAGGTTGCTTCCAACAACATGTCCAATAAATCAAAACCTTCGCGCTCTTCTTCCCTTAGCCTTTCTTCAATCAAATCATTGAGCAAATCCCTACCGCGCTTTGCCTCATCCAAATGCTTCTTTATTTCACCTGACCATCCGAACCAAGTCTTAAGATAAGGCCTTCGCATTTCCTTTATCAACATCCTTTGGTTCTCCTCCGTAATGGATTTGAGCTCTGACATGGATTCACGGATATCATTACTGCTAAAAAGGGATTTTGCCACTACTTGAAAAGCCAAATCACCCATTTTGTCGAAAACATCTTCATCCGTATTTGGCACAATGCGTTCCAACTCATCAACAATGGCTTTGTGCATAATGCTCAGTAGGCCTTTCAACTTTTGACGATGAAAAGCAGGTTGAATCATTCTGCGGTGTGTGCGCCAATGTTCCCCTTCGGAAGTTAAGAGACCATAACCAATATATTTTGCCAAATCTTTGGTTTGAAGCTTGGATTTGGAATATGATCGGTGCTTTTTCTGAAGCACTTGTTTTACCCATTCCGGGTCCCTAGAAAAAATGACCTTCCCTTCTCCCGGAATAGAAATCCGGAAGGTATCACCCAATTTTTCAAAATTCTCATAATGAAAGGGAAGTGGATTCTTAAGAATTTGTCTACTGTTCTTTAGTACTTTCAGCGCAGAAACATGAGGTAGTTTTTTCATCCAAACAGTCCTTCTTGCGTCCCTCCTTTTATTCGACCCAGATGTTTATAAGCCGATTCCGTTACCTCCCTACCACGAGGGGTCCGCATAATAAAGCCTTGTTGAATTAAAAAGGGTTCATATACCTCTTCAATGGTCTCTGCACTCTCGGATACCGCCGTGGCCAATGTGGTGATTCCAACCGGTCCGCCTTTAAACTTATCAATAATGGTGCTTAAAATCTTGTTGTCCATCTCATCCAATCCATGGGCATCTACGTTCAGTGCTTTCAAACCAAATTTGGAAATATCTAAATCAATATTTCCGTCTCCCTTAATCTGTGCAAAATCCCGAACGCGACGAAGTAACGCATTACAGATACGGGGTGTTCCCCGACTTCTTCCTGCAATTTCTATGGCTGCCTCATTGGTTATGGGTACCTTCAAAATATCTGCACTACGTTCCACTATGGTTGATAACAGCTCTGTGTGGTAGTATTGTAACCGACTCTGAATCCCGAAACGCGCACGCATGGGTGCAGTTAGCAAACCAGAACGTGTGGTAGCACCTACGAGGGTAAAAGGACTCAAATTGATTTGAACGGTACGGGCATTAGGGCCAGTCTCAATCATGATATCAATTTTATAATCCTCCATTGCAGAATAGAGATACTCTTCAACAATGGGACTCAATCTGTGGATTTCATCAATAAAAAGGACATCCCTTTCTTCCAAATTGGTAAGCAGTCCTGCCAAATCACCGGGCTTATCCAGCACAGGGCCCGAAGTAATCTTGATTCCAACCCCCAACTCATTGGCTAAAATATGGGCCAAGGTAGTTTTTCCCAGTCCTGGTGGACCGTGGAACAAGGTATGGTCCAAAGCCTCTCCTCTAAGGTTGGCTGCCTGTACAAAAACCTTCAAATTCTCCAAAACCTGCTCTTGTCCCGTAAAATCATCAAAAGTGATGGGGCGCAGTGCTCTTTCAATATCAAGTTCTTCTTGGGAAAAGCTTTCGGATGTCGGGTCTAAATTCTCATTCATCTTCAAACAAATATAGTTGAAAACGAAGTGCGCCTAAAACTGTTTTAAGCAAATCTAAGAACACATCAACAATTGATTCCTTTTTCAAAATCTAAGACTTAACTTAGATTCATTAAAAGTCTGATACTTTCAGCTTCATTCTAAACTTTATGATAGTAGTAGATTACTCTCCAGGAATTTTACAGTATATCCCATTTTTTTATGTCATTTGGTCGGACGATTTACTTTCTGCCTCCGAAATCTCGGTAATTCAAAAAACAATTCACGATGACACACACCTTTCGAAAAACGAGAAGGAACAGTTGTTAGAATGGTTAGACCGCAATAATCCGCCTCCTGAAGATGAATTCAAAAACTGGAAGCAAACCATTTCCAATTCCGGCATAAAACTTATTGAAAGTGATACCTATCCGCTTACTTCTTTGAGTCAAAGGCTGGGAAGTACGTATTGTGGTGAATGTGAATTCAATGATTATTTAAAAAACATTGAACTCAACCTTGGTATTCAACCCAATCATTATAATCATTTGTTTGATGTAGAAGTCGTACATGAGAAAACTTCGAAACAATATGATGCCCGTGTTTTGGATGCCATACTCAAAGCTGAGCACGCTTCTTCGATTGATGGTTTTAGAGAGTTCCTAGATCAGAAAATCTTTGATAGGCAAGTGCTACGAAATAAAGAAGACTATCGTGCAAGAATACTCGAACAAGCAAAGCTATTGGGCAAAAATGGTTATGGTGCCTATGCCTACCCTCCAGAATATGGAGGTAAGGGCAACATGCCTGCCTATGGTGCCATTTTTGAGCATTTGATGTTTGTAGATGGAAGTCTCGCGGTAAAGTTTGGGGTGCAATTTGGACTTTTCGGTGGTAGCATTCAAAAGCTGGGGACCAAACGCCATCACGACCTTTATTTAGAGGATGCCGGGACTGCCAAATTGTTGGGTTGTTTTGCCATGACGGAAACCGGTCATGGTTCCAATGTACGCGGTATACGAACCACCGCTACCTATGATAGTGAAACGGATGAGATCGTAATTCATACGCCTGGAAAAAATGACAACAAAGAATATATTGGAAATGCTCTCCATTCTAAGATAGCTACCGTTTTTGCACAACTGATTGTTGATGGAAAAAATGAAGGAGTACATGCCATTCTTGTTCCACTTCGGAATGAAAAGCATGAAGTTTTCAGTGGAATCACTATTGAAGACAATGGATACAAAATAGGACTCAATGGTGTTGATAATGGAAAAATATGGTTCAACCAAGTGCGAGTGCCGCGAGCTAACCTTTTGGATAAGTATGGTAGCATAACCAATAAAGGCGCATACACCTCCCCCATTAAAAATCCGAACAAACGTTTTTTCACCATGTTGGGCACTTTGGTCGGAGGTAGAATCTGTGTGGCGCGTGGTGCGCTGGGAGGGGCCAAAATGGCTTTGGCCATTGCTGTAAAACATGCACTGAATCGACGACAATTCAATGATAATGTCAAAATTCAAGAGGACTTGATCATGGATTATCCAACACATCAGGTACGCTTGACCCCTGCCATTGCAAGCGCCTATGTATATCATGTCACCCTGGAAGAGATGATGCAATCCTATAGTGACGAATCAAAAACGGATAAGCGGGAAATCGAGACTCAGGTGGCAGGTTTAAAATCAATTATCACTTGGTTCGGTAATTCCACCATTCAAGAATGCAGGGAAGCTTGTGGCGGAAAGGGGTATTTGTTAGAAAACCTAATTGGTGATGCCAAAGGCGATGTGGACATCTTTACCACTTTTGAGGGCGACAACACAGTATTGTTGCAGCTAGCGGCAAAAGGGGTTCTATCCGATTTTAAGGCAGAATTCAACAGTGCTGGTTTTGCTTCGGTTCTTAAACTGCTTCGCACCCAACTATCAGACCGATGGAATACTTTGAATCCAGTATATGCCAATAAGGTGGATGCAGACCACTTATACAATCCCAAATTCCATAAGCATGCTTTTCAGTACAGAACTCGAAGATTGACCTATACTCTGGCTATGCGAATACGTAATTACATTAAAAAAGGAATTCCGGCGTATCAAGCTTTTCTAAAGGTGCAAACACATTTGATTGCACTTGGAAAGGCTTACAGTGTGGAATTGGCATATAACACATATTCCAATTTTTGTGAGTCGATTCAGGACGAGGAATATAAATCTCTTCTTGAAAAACTGGGAACATTATATGCTCTTGACGAAATTAATAGAGAAGCGCGATGGTATTTGGAGCAGGGTTATATTGGAGGTACAAAGTCCAGAGCAATCAGACAGCGAGTTGAACGTCTTTGTACTGAACTAAGGCCTCATATTGAAGTGTTGGTGGATGGTTTTGGAATACCTAAACATTGCATGAGCGCTCCCATAGCCCAGTAAATGTTCATTCCGTTTTCTTAATCAATTGAGAGGTATCCAAAAACTCAAGAATTGTGATTTTTGGATTTCCATAAAGCTGTGTTTTGGCGTTTCCTTTTGAGGATAATTCCAAATCCCGATAGGAATTGACTCTAACATTGGCAGCACCTTCCAAGTTGGCCTTTACCGAACCTGTCTCCATTCGCTCCCCTTTATACTTGGCGTTCCCAATAACTTCCAGTTGCATTCTGTCCGCAGTTCCTTCAAAAGTAAAAGAGGCATTTTCTTCCAAGTTCACCGTGCTTGCATCAGTAACCGCGTAGATATACGTTTCAGCCCTTTTGTTCATAGTCACATTTAGGGAATCCACGTCCAAGTTAAATTCAGACTTACTAGTATCCTCTAAGTTAATGTCCATTACTGATGCGCTAGCTTGTAGAGTAAGCTTTGTATTGGCAAAACCATCCACAAAAAGCTCATCACTGTTTATCATTTCTTTGGAAACTATACTACCTTCTTTAGCGGTAATTGCTTTGAGGTCTGTGTAGTTTACCGTAATATCGAATTGTTTTTTGGAAGAGACTGTATAAAAGGAAGTGATGACCAACGTACTATCTTCAACCTTGAATTTTAAAATATCAATCAGGTTATCATCTGCAACAATTTCATATCCGGGTCCAAAAGATTTTTTTAGAACAATATCTAAATTATCATTGAGCTGTATCGCATTGAAAGGGGGCAGTTCTTCATTCACTTCGGTAACAATCCTACTTCCCTTGATTTTTGGTTTACGTTGTGATAAAGCCAATATTGGAATTAAAATCAGGCTACAAAAAACTAGTTTTTTCATAGATGTTCTTTTAGATAGGCACTTAAAGGTATTATAATTTGATGCAACAATAGCTATACCAAAGTGCTAAAACAAAAAACCCATCCTTAAGGATGGGCTTTGTAAACTATTATAGATTGAACTTAATGGTTCAATTCTTCTTCATTTTCCTGAAGAGGCGTATCCTGAGGCACAAAATCCTGTCCCGGAATTATGTACTCTCCGTTTTCATAGGTCTTGCTATAATCGTAAGCCCAACGGTGTACATGTGGAATTTTCCCTGGCCAGTTTCCGTGAATGTGCTTTTGAGGCGCAGTCCACTCCAATGTATTGGACCCCCAAGGGTTTTGAGGACCTCTTTTTCCGTAGAATATGCTTCTTACAAAGTTGTATACAAAAACCAATTGGGCCAAACCTGCTATGATAGCGAATACGGTCATTAGCACTTGCACGTTGGTCAATTCATCAAACATTGGGAAAGCCGTGTTTTGATAATATCTACGTGGCACCCCAGCCATTCCTACAAAGTGCATCGGGAAGAATACCCCATAGGCACAGATTGCGGTTATCCAGAAATGTACATACCCTAAGTTCTTGTTCATCATGCGTCCTTGGAACATCTTTGGGAACCAATGGTAGACTCCAGCAAATAATCCATAAAGGGCAGATATCCCCATTACCAAGTGGAAGTGAGCCACTACAAAATAAGTATCGTGAACATTTATATCCAAAGTACTATCCCCCAGAATTATTCCGGTTAGACCTCCTGTTATGAATGTGGAAACCAAACCAATTGAGAACAGCATAGCTGGATTCAATTGCAGATTTCCTTTCCATAGGGTGGTTATATAGTTAAATGCTTTTACGGCCGATGGAATTGCAATCAACAAGGTAGTAAAGGTAAATACCGAACCAAGGAATGGATTCATCCCTGAGATAAACATATGGTGCCCCCACACAATAGTAGAAAGGAATGCAATCGCCAAAATGGATGCTACCATAGCACGGTATCCGAAAATAGGTTTTCTTGCATTTGTTGACATGACTTCAGAAGTGATTCCTAGCGCAGGCAATAGTACGATGTATACTTCAGGGTGGCCTAAGAACCAGAACAAATGCTCATATAATACGGGCGAACCTCCTTGATAGTGCAATACTTCTCCTTGAATGAAAATATCTGATAAAAAGAACGATGTACCAAAGCTTCTATCCATGATAAGCAACAAGGCTGCAGATAACAATACTGGGAAAGAAATAACACCGATAATGGCAGTTACGAAAAAAGCCCAAATTGTCAACGGTAAACGCGTCATAGACATTCCCTTTGTTCTTAAATTAAGAACCGTCACGATATAGTTCAATGACCCCAACAAAGAGGATGCTATAAAGATGGCCATGGAAACTAACCAAAGGGTCATCCCTGCTCCAGAACCAGGCTGTGCCATAGGTAATGCGCTCAAAGGTGGATAAATGGTCCATCCCGCAGCTGCTGGTCCAGCTTCCACAAATAAGGAAATGACCATAATCACTGAAGAAAGGAAGAACATCCAATAGGACAACATGTTCAAAAAGCCTGAGGCCATATCCCTCGCTCCAATCTGCAATGGAATTAGAAGGTTACTAAAGGTTCCACTCAAACCAGCCGTTAAAACAAAGAATACCATAATGGTGCCGTGAATGGTAACCAAGGCCAAATAAATGTCCGCATCCATTACTCCATCAGGTGCCCATTTGCCCAATAAAGTTTCAAAGATTGGAAAAGACTCTCCTGGCCAAGCCAACTGCATTCTAAACAATAGAGACATGGCAATTCCAATGAAACCCATGATTAGACCGGTGATAAGATATTGCTTGGCAATCATCTTATGGTCTTGACTAAATATATATTTAGTTACAAAGGTTTCTTTATGGTGATGGCCATGGTCATCATGAGCATGATCATCTACGTGGGCTGGTGCATGTGCTGTTACGGACATAACCTAATTTTTTAATTTATTATTTTCTTTTTCTAGCTTTCTATTAAAGATATTAAGGATTTACGGAAACTGTTTCCTTAAATGTGGATTGTTCGGACAACCATTTATTAAATTCCTCTTCTGTCTCAACTATAATCTTCATTTGCATGTTGTAATGAGATTTTCCGCAAATCTTATTGCACAACAATACGTAATCAAACTCCCAAGGGTCTGAATCCGGTCTTCCTTCCGCAGCCCATTTTGCTCTAAGAGCATTGGTTCGTTTTACCTTATCCACTACATCTGGGTTTAATCGAATTTCCGCAGTGGTCACCGTTGGGGTAAAGGAAAACTGGGTAATCATGCCTGGCACACAGTTCATTTGAGCTCTAAAATGTGGCATATATGCAGAATGTAGAACGTCTTGTGAGCGCATCATGAAGTTTACTTTTCGCCCTACCGGAAGATGCAATTCCTTCACAATGACATCATCCGAAGCATTAGGGTCGGATTCATCCAATCCCAAAACATTGGCCCTATCAATATCAATCAGTCGTACACTTGCATCTCCTAAAACATTATCCTCTCCACCATATCGTGCAGTCCAGTTAAATTGCTGGGCATATAGTTCCACAATTAATGGATCGTCCTCATCATTCACATCCATGATATTGGTCCAAGTGTAAAGCCCCCAAAGGATTAATCCTGCTAAAACAATTACTGGGATTATCGTCCAAATAAATTCCAAACGGTCATTATCCGCAAAGAAAAGAGCCTTCTTTCCTTTTTCTCCTCTATACTTATACCCAAAATAGTGCAGCAAGGCTTGCGTAATGGTCTGTACGAAAAAGATAATGGCAAAAGACACCCACATTAATTGATCGTACTCCCCACCATGAGCTGAAGATGCCTCTGGAAGAAGTACTTTGGTGTACTTGGCAAAACTAAAAATTGTGATTCCGTATATGAAGATTAGGAAACCAAACAATAAATAACCATTGTATTTATTATCAGAATCTGTAGCAATTTCCGCCGTAGCCTGTTCTGTTTTGAGTTGGGACAATTCAAAAATCTTGGTCATCTGCCAAATGGCAATGGCTACCAGGACTAAAACGGTCAATGTTAATAATGCAGTCATTGTTATCTATCTAGAAACTTAATCGTATTAATAATGAAATTGTCTACTTTCCTCAACAAATGGATTGCGTTTTGGTTGCAACGGTACCTTGGTCAGGGTATTGAATACCCAAAAGGTGAACAAACCTCCAAAAAATAGGATTCCTCCGATTTCTGGCAGCCCAATATACCATTGGTCTCCAACTGTTGCCGGCATCACCATGACAAAAACATCCAAATAGTGGCCAAATAGCACCACGATTCCTGTCATAATGACGAACCAATTTACTCGTTTGTAATCGCTGTTCATCAATACCAATAATGGGAAAACAAAGTTCAATGCGACCATGCCAAGGAAAGGTAGCTGATAATCCTGAAAACGTGCTACAAAATAGGTTACTTCTTCAGGAATGTTCGCGTACCAAATCAGCATAAATTGGGCAAACCATAAATATGTCCAGAAAATACTTATCCCGAACATGAATTTTGCTAAATCGTGAATGTGGCTATCATTTACTTGCTCCAAATAGCCTTTGGATTTTAAGTAAATCGTGATAATTGCAATAGTTGTAATTCCAGACACGAACATGCTTGCAAACACATACCATCCAAATAAGGTACTGAACCAGTGCGGGTCCAAGCTCATAATCCAATCCCATGACATCATGGATTCTGTAACCAAATAAAATACTAAGAAGGCCGCAGACCATCTAAAATTCTTAACAAAATTGGAGTTGTCGTCAGATTCATCCTGTGCCAAGGATAACTTTCTGGAGTACTCTCTGTAAAAAATCCATCCTCCCAAGAAAATAGCAGCTCTAATCAAAAAGAATGTAGGATTCAAGTATCCTGCTTTCCCTTGCAATAATTTATCGTGTGCCACAGTATCGGCATCCATCCACACGAACATATGGTTCATATGAAGAACGGACAACACCAAAATGACAAATACAATAATTCCTCCAGGCACCAAGTAAGCTGTAATACCTTCCATTACCCGGAAAAGCAAGGGCGACCAACCCGCTTGAGCGGCTCGCTGAATGGCATAAAAAGCCAAAACGCCCAAAGCAATCATAAAGAAAAAGAAAGCTGCAACATATAATGCTGCCCAAGGTCTATTTTGCAATTGATGCAATAGATGTTCATCATGATGGGAAGCATCATGAGCATGAGCATCACCATGACCTTCGGTTCCATGTCCGGATTTATCCATGTATTCTTTCTCACCTTCTGTACCATGATGACCGGCTTCTGCCCCGTGACCTCCACCATGTCCATCACCATGAGCCGAAGCAACCATCGCTTTTGCCTCTTCCACGTTGCTAGGCGCTGTAAAAAATCCTGTTGCAAGACAAATCAACCCGACTGCCATAGCAATGTAAGAACCTAGTTTTAATCTATTTGAAAACGTGTACATAGTCTGCTATCCAATTATTTTGTTAGGTCTTCCTTTAATTTCATCACGTATTCGGCTACTTGCCATAATTCCGTTTCATTTTCCATCTGCGAAGCATAGGAACCCATGGAATTCAGTCCGTAATACATAGTGTGGTACGTGCTACCTACAGTTATGTTACGCGCAACATCGTCATAACTAGGTACACCCAATATTTTTTCACGCTTTACCAATGTACCTTGACCGGCACCTTTATTTCCGTGACAAATGGCACAATAAACATCATAGAGCTCTTTACCCTTAGTAAGGTTTGCTTCCTTTTGAAGAGAATCCAAAGGACTAGGTTGTAATCTTGCCAATTCTTTTCCTTCAATACTGTTATCGAATTCGTAAGGTAGCGTTTCACGAGAAATGGTATTCTCAGGTGGAAGCATAGCCTCGGTTCCTTGTGGAAAGAGACCGTTATCTACTCCCTCATAAGTTTCATACCCAACAGATTCGTACATGTTTGGCATATATTGGTAATTTGGACTGTTCTTATTGAAACATGAGCTCAATACAAGAACAAAAGCCAGAACAAAAAGTACTTTACCAAAAGTTTTAATCATCATATTATTTTTTTTTGGGAACATGAACCTCAACAGCTCCAGTTTCCAACAATAAACTTTTTAATGCTTCCTCATCATCACCTACTTCAACCTCAACCAAAAAGTGGTCATCCGTAGTTCTTACATCAGGATTCTCCGCTTTTTTGAATGGCCACATTCTACTTCTCAAGTAAAAAGTAATCACCATAAGGTGTGCCGCGAAAAATACAGTCATCTCAAACATGATAGGAACAAATGCAGGCATATTCTCCAAATAGGTGAAACTTGGCTTACCTCCAATATCCTGAGGCCAATCTGCAATCATGATATAGTTCATCATGACTATGGCCACCGCCAATCCCAAACATCCATACATAAAAGAAGTAATGGCAATCCGCGTATCTGCCAATCCCATTGCCTTATCCAAGCCGTGAACCGGAAAAGGAGTATACACCTCTTCAATATGATACTTTTCGGAACGAATCTTCTTGACAGCGTTCATTAACACGTCATCGTCGTTGTATATCGCTTTGAATGTTGTTGCCGCCATGATTACTTATCTAAATTGATTAATCCTTTTGCTTGTCCTGCCCAATCATCACGCTGTGCTCTTCCAGGGAATGATCCTGTTATGGAATCCAATAGATTATATTCGCTTTCAGTCATCTTACTTACCTGAAGAAAAGAAAAAATTCCAATTTGGTTCAAGGTTTTTTCCATTAAGGGACCAATACCTTTTACTTTTTTCAAATCGTCAGGACTTTGGGTACTCGCGTCAAAACTTCCTATGGAGCTCAACAATTGCATTACAGGCGCTCCTGAAAAGCCTCCTGCAGCTTCCGTTTCTTCTTGAGTTTCTTCTACATCAACCTCAATGATTACTCCATTGGTAGGTTTCGTGTACAATGGTTTTCCTTCTTCGCGAAGCTTCTTAAAGCGTTCTCCGGAAGCTTTCATAATAGACTTTACTTCGGCTTGCGCTATTACAGGGAATGTTCTGGAATATAGCAGGAATAGTACAAAAAAGAATCCAATGGTTCCAATGAAAATTCCAATATCTACAAAGGTTGGCGAGAACATTGTCCATGATGATGGCAAATAATCTCTATGCAATGAGGTAACGATAATCACAAAGCGCTCAAACCACATTCCAATATTCACTACAATGGAAATAAAGAATGAGAACATGATACTCGTCCGCAATTTCTTGGACCACATGAACTGAGGAGAGAAGACATTACATGTCATCATACACCAATACGCCCAAGCATAAGGTCCTGTTGCCCTGTTCAAGAAGGCGTACTGCTCATACTCCACTCCAGAGTACCATGCAATGAACAACTCAGTGATATAGGCGCACCCTACAATGGAACCTGTAATCATGATTACAATGTTCATCAACTCAATATGCTGTACAGTTATGTATGCTTCAAGGCTACACACTTTTCTCATAATTATGAGCAGCGTATTCACCATGGCAAACCCAGAGAAAATCGCCCCTGCAACAAAGTAAGGCGGGAAGATGGTGGTGTGCCATCCAGGAATTACCGATGTAGCAAAGTCAAAGGATACAATAGTATGCACAGAAAGTACAAGTGGTGTAGCCAAACCGGCCAAAACCAAGGATACTTCCTCAAAACGTTGCCAATCTTTAGCTCTACCTGTCCACCCAAAACTTAGCAGGCTATAAATCTTCTTTTGAAACGGTTTTACCGCTCTATCACGAATCATGGCAAAGTCAGGCAATAATCCTGTCCACCAAAACACCAAAGAAACCGATAGATATGTGGAAATCGCAAATACATCCCAAAGCAAGGGAGAATTAAAATTCACCCAAAGAGAACCAAATTGGTTTGGAATAGGCAATACCCAATACGCCAACCAGGGACGACCCATGTGGATGATAGGGAACAATCCAGCTTGAATCACTGAGAAAATTGTCATTGCCTCTGCAGAACGGTTAATCGCCATTCTCCATTTTTGTCTAAATAAAAGAAGTACAGCGGAAATTAAGGTACCTGCGTGACCAATACCTACCCACCATACGAAGTTGGTAATATCCCAAGCCCAGTTTACTGTTTTGTTGAGACCCCAAACCCCGATTCCGGTTGAAACCGTGTAAATGATACAACCTAGACCCCATAAAAAGGCTACTAAGGCAATACTGAATACAATCCACCAGTGTTTGTTGGCCTTTCCTTCAACAGGACGGGCAATGTCCACGGTTACATCATGGTATCCCTTATCTCCCAGTACTAGGGGCTTTCGAATAGGTGCTTCGTAATGCGACGCCATAATTTATTTTCTAGTTACTTTCTTATTTATTGATTATGCCTCGTTTGTATTCCTCACTTTCACGTGATAAAATACGTTTGGTTTGGTTCCTACGTGTTCCAACAAGTGGTACACTCTATCATCTTCCTTTAATTCTGCCACCTTGCTTTCCTCATCGTTCACATCTCCAAAGATGATGGCACCTGAACTACATGCAGAGGAGCATGCTGTTTGGAACTCTCCATCCTTAATCACTCGACCTTCACGCTTGGCATCCAAAATTGTTTTTTGTGTCATTTGAATACACAATGAGCATTTTTCCATAACTCCTCTGGAACGCACGTTGACATCTGGGTTAATTACCATTTTGCCCAAATCGTTGTTCATGTTGAAGTCAAACTCATCATTATCACTATATAGGAACCAATTGAAACGACGTACTTTGTACGGGCAGTTATTGGCACAATATCTTGTTCCCACACAACGGTTATACGCCATATGGTTTTGACCTTGTCTACTATGGGCTGTTGCCGCAACCGGACAAACCGTTTCACAAGGTGCATGGTTACAGTGCTGACACATTACAGGCTGAAAAGCCACTTGAGGATTGGTTGATGGATTTTCCATTTCACCAAAACCACCTAGAGCACCATTATCGCCCCAGAGTCCTTCCAATCCATCTTTCTTTTCATTATCCTGCTCAAAAGTTTCCTCTGAGGAATAGTATCTATCTATTCGCAACCAGTGCATATCTCTTGAACGACGAACCTCTTCCTTACCTACAACAGGAACATTGTTTTCAGCATGACATGCGATTACACATGCACCACAACCTGTACAGGCATTCAAATCAATGGACATATTAAAGTGATGCCCAATGGTACGGTCAAATTCTTGCCATAAATCTGCATCCGGAGAAGTCACCGGGATTTCCTGATGGTTCAAAGTCACTTGAGGCATATGGTTCCACTCGTGCTTATCTTTTGTGTTGAAGATTTCAAGGGTGGTTTCCTTAATAATGTCCCCGCGACCCATCATGGTCTTGTGCAACTGAACACATGCAAACTCATGCATTCCTGAAGACTTTTCAATACTTACAGATTGTGTTTCAGTAAAGTTTTTGTACAATGAAAATGCGTTGACACCTGTGGCCATTTCAGTTTTCATTCCAGCTTTTCTACCATATCCAAAAGCAAGACCAACTGTACCTTGTGCCTGACCCGGCTGAATAATTACAGGAACGTTTTCAAGAACAGTACCATCAACAGTTAGCTTCACATAGCTACCATCCAAACCTCCATTGGCCACATTTTCGTTGATAAGGTCCCAATTATTGGCATCAGCTTTGGAAACCGTAATATAATTATCCCAAGAAACTCTTGAAATTGGGTCTGGAAACTCTTGTAACCATGGATTGGAAGCCTGTCTTCCATCACCCATTCCAACCTTGGAATATAATATAAGTTCTATATCGTCACTGGTAGCATTCACTAGAGAACGTACTGCGGCAGCAATAGGTGCCACAGTTGACTCTACTTCTTCTGTTTCTTCAGTTGATGGAGATGGAGTAACCTCATCTTCTACTAAAGCAGGAATTGATGTGGCTGAAAAAACACCATCTTGAAGTGCGTTGTTCCAGCTTCCTCCTTGCAGAATCTCTGTATCCCAAGTCTCACGAATATAATCGTAGTATGTTTTTTCGCTGCCCATCCAAGTTAATAGGGCAGTCTGAAATTGTCTTGTATCAAAAAGCTCTCGAATGGCAGGTTGGATAAGACTGTAATGTCCTTTTTTTGGTTGAACATCCCCCCAAGATTCCAAATAATGAGAAGCCGCAGCTACATATTTTGAAGCTTGCGCGGTTTCATCATTGTTAAATGAGAAACTCACGGAAACGTCCACTTTATCCAATCCAGCGACAAATTCTTCTGCATTTGGAAGCGTGTATGCAGGATTAACGCCATCCATAATCAAAGCACCAACACGGCCAGCGTTCATATCGGCCACCAACTTGGCTACTTTGGCTGTATCCCCCTGACGAATATATTTTGGACTTTCAACATCAGAAACCTCGCTTGCAAGCATTTTATTGATTGCCAGCACAACGGTTTGGGCATTGATATCGTTTAAACCAGTTACTACAACCGCTTTACTTCCCGCCTTACGAATTTGAGCAACTATACTGTCAACTGCACCATCAACATCTGAAGTGCCACCGCCAACATTGCTTCCATTTAGTTTGCCATACAACTTGGCCAGAGCAATCTTTTGCTTGGCAGAAGTCATTGGATACCTTTTATCAGCATTTGCGCCAGTCAGGGACATATTGCCCTCCAACTGAATATGCTTGGACATTTTTCCATTCTTGGGAACCCTGCCTTTTGCATAACCGCTATCATAGCCTCCTCCTTGCCAATCTCCCAAAAAGTCGGCACCAAAAGAGACAATAAGCTCAGCCTTCTCAAAATCATAGTCTGCCAAAGCCCTCTCACCATACATGGCATTGAATGCGCTCAAAGCGGCATCTTCCGAAATGGCATCATAAACTACATGATTGGTATTTGGATATTTTTCTTTGAATTCAGCAATCAATCGAGCTGTAGAAGGACTGGCATAAGTCTGAGTCAGCAAAGCAATTTGCTTGTTGGAATTGGCCAAACTTCCCAGTTTAGCACGCACAGTAGCATCCAAGACCTTCCATTCCACCGGCTCACCGTTTGCTGTTGGACCCTGCACCCTAGTGCTGTCATATAATGTCAGTACAGATGCCTGAACTCTGGCATTAGCACCTCCATTGACCTTGGCATCCACATTATTTTCAACTTTAATGGGCCTACCTTCTCTAGTCTTTATGAGTATACTCGCAAAATCGTATCCATCCGCGATAGTAGTAGCATAGTAATTAGCTACTCCAGGAACTATATTATTGGGTTGAAAAACATAAGGGATTGATTTATGCACAGGTCCTTCACAAGCAGCAACTGCTGCTGCAGCCGTGCTAAAACCAACATATTTTAAAAAGTCCCTACGGTTTGTTGTTGAAGTGGACAAATTTTCTTTGTCTCCCAAAAACTCATCAACCGGTATATGTTCCGTGAATTCGTTTTGTCTTAGCGTCTCAACAATGGAATCGTTCGGATTTAGTTCCGCTTCGCTCTTCCAATATTTCTTGTTTGATGCCATACGATATCTCTGAGATTTATCTTCTTAATTTTTAATAGTGACACTTTCCACATTCCAGACCACCCATCATAGCAGCGGTCAATTCCTCAACTCCATACTTCTTGGAAAGCTCGGCGTGGATAGCCTCGTAATATTCGTTACCCTCTACCTTTACATTAGTTTCTCTGTGACAGTTGATACACCATCCCATGGTAAGTGGTGAGTACTGATACATAATTTCCATTTCCTCTACAGGACCGTGGCATGTCTGACATTCAATTCCAGCAACAGATACGTGCTGAGAGTGATTGAAATATGCAAAATCTGGTAGATTATGAATTCTTACCCATTCCACTGGTTGGGACTCGCCAGTATATCTCTGGTTTTCTTCATCCCACCCAACAGCTTTGTATAATTTTTTGATTTCTCCTGTGTAAAACTCGTTGGTATATCCGTTGGCCAAATCTTCAGCACTTGGTCCTTCTGGATTGCCAGTGTATTCATAAATGGATTTATGACAGTTCATACACACATTTAAAG
Organism: uncultured Allomuricauda sp.; assembly: GCF_947501165.1. Taxonomy (GTDB): domain Bacteria; phylum Bacteroidota; class Bacteroidia; order Flavobacteriales; family Flavobacteriaceae; genus Flagellimonas. The sequence goes on from NZ_CANMUU010000001.1 coordinate 61,475, forward strand.
ATGGTATACCTGAATGCTTGGATACTCTAGCTGATGAGTGACAATATTTACATTCAATCTTGTTATCGCCAGCGTGTATTTTGTGAGAATAATGGATAGGTTGAATAGGTGCATATCCTTGGTCTACACCTACTTGCATCATCCAACCATACGCAAAGTAAGCACTGCCCAAAAGTAAGAAGATGACACTTACCAAAACCAAAAATTGATTTTGCGCAAAAGCCTTCCAAAGCGGCAAGCTTTTTTCTGCTTTAGCTTTTTCTAAAACTACGCCATTGGCCTCTGCGATTCTTCTCAATGTATTGTTGACTAATATCAACATAATGACCAAGAGGCCAAATACTAAGGATAGAGCGCCAAGAATTATCTCATTGGATATCCCTCCTGAACTCTCAGTACTGCCACCTTCCGTTGCTGCAACAGCAGTTGCTGCGGGCGCAGGGGGTGGTGCAGCAGTATAGGCCAGAATATCATCGATATCTTGGTTGCTAAGCGTAGGAAACGCCGTCATCGCCGCTTGATTGTACTCGGCATATATCTTGTTGGCATAAGCATCGCCAGAAGCAATCATTCCAGCACTGTTCTTAATCCAAGCATACAACCATTCCTTGTCCAATCCTTCTTCTTCGTACAATCTTGTCTCTACATTGGCCAACGCAGGACCTGTCATTTTTCTATTCAAAGCGTGACAAGCTGCACAATTCTGATTGAACAGCTGTTTCCCTTTGGCGGCATCACCTCCAGCGGCACTGGATTCTTCCACAGCAGTTTCTTCTGCCGCAGCTTCCTCTTGTGCATAAAATGAAGTTGAAAAAAGTAGGAAAGAAAGACCTAAAGCTTTTACTAATAGTTGGCGGTATAAAACCTTTTTCATACTTACGTAATTTCTGTCGAAATTTTTGGTACGGTTTTTTCTACTTTACGGCAATAAAGAGAGAGTTTCTCCGTATTAAAAATTGGACACAAAAGTAAGACATAGCGCGATTTTTTGAAATGTTAAGGGATTTATAAACACTAATTTATAATTATTCTAAATAATATGGTCGCTACTTGTTTAAGTATTAAAAATTTACATTTGTAAGCGTTCTAAATTTTAACAAAAATTCATTTTATGAAAAGTCTAGTGTTTTTAGGGTTTGCAATGGTTTTCAGTGCTACTGTCTGCGCCCAAAATGGTAGTATCACTATTGAACAAGACCCAAAAATAGATCAGTTGTTAAAAGCGTATGCCACTGTCAATTCGAAAGCCGAATTCTATCAAATTCAGGTTGGATTTGGAAGCTATCAGAAGGCTCAAAACCTAAAGACACAAGTTGAACAGGATTTCCCGGATTGGTACTCGAAAATTGAGTTTGAATCCCCTACTTATAGGGTGCGTTTGGGCAAATTCAGAACCCAACTGGAAGCGGAAAGAAAATACTTAGAAGTCCGAAAAAAGTATCCGGACGCCATGCTTTTAAAACCAGAAAAAAAGGAACGAAAATAAAAAAACCCGCAGTTGCGGGTTTTCTTTTTACAATGTTTTCTTTACTGCTACCTCTTGGAAGGCTTCAACAATATCTCCTTCTCTTATATCATTATAGTTTTTGATCTGGAGTCCACAATCATATCCTTTGGAAACTTCCTTCACATCATCTTTGAATCGTTTCAGAGAAGCCAATTCTCCTGTTAGAATGACAACTCCATCTCGAATCAATCGAATTTGGGAATTTCTGAAAATCTTCCCACTGGTTACCATACATCCTGCAATGGTTCCAATCTTTGAAATCTTGAAAGTTTCACGAATTTCTGCATTACCTGTAATCTCTTCTTTGATTTCAGGAGACAACATTCCTTCCATGGCATCTTTCAAATCATTGATTGCATCATAGATGATGGAGTACATTCGGATGTCTATTTCCTCACGGTCAGCAACGGCTCTTGCATTGCCCATAGGCCTCACATTAAATCCTATGATAATTGCATCCGAAGCACTTGCCAACAGTACATCTGATTCAGTAATTGCCCCAACTGCCTTATGGATAATATTTACTTGTATCTCGTCCGTAGACAATTTTTGGAATGAATCTGTCAACGCCTCTACAGAACCGTCCACATCTCCTTTAAGGATTATATTCAATTCTTTAAAGTCGCCCAGCGCAATTCTACGTCCAATCTCATCCAAGGTAATATGACGTTGCGTACGAACGGATTGTTCTCTTTGTAATTGAGAACGCTTAGCCGCTATTTGCTTCGCTTCCCGCTCATCATCAAGCACATTGAACCTATCGCCGGCTTGAGGCGCACCGTCCAGACCCAGAATGGATACCGGAGTAGCGGGACCTACTTTTTTAATGTCCTTACCACGTTCATCCTGCATGGCTTTTACTTTTCCACTACAGGTACCTGCCAAAACGTAATCTCCTATTTCAATGGTTCCTGCTTGCACCAATACCGTAGATACATAGCCTCTACCCTTGTCCAAGAAGGCTTCAACAACCGTACCCGAAGCTAACTTATCAGGATTGGCTTTAAGTTCTAACAATTCGGCCTCCAACAATACCTTTTCCAAGAGTTCTTTCACTCCTTGTCCAGTTTTTGCAGATATGTCATGGGACTGTATTTTTCCTCCCCAATCTTCAACCAAAAGGTTCATGGCGGCAAGGCCTTCTTTTATCTTATCTGGATTAGCCGTAGGCTTATCAATCTTATTTATGGCAAATACAATAGGAACACCCGCAGCCTGTGCATGGCTAATTGCTTCTTTGGTCTGCGGCATTATATCATCATCCGCAGCAACCACGATTATGGCAATATCTGTTACTTGAGCCCCACGTGCACGCATCGCGGTAAACGCCTCGTGACCCGGAGTATCCAAGAACGTAATTTTCTGACCATCTTCCAGCATAACTCCATAAGCTCCGATATGCTGTGTAATCCCACCACTTTCGCCTGCAATTACGTTTTCCTCTCGGATATAATCCAGTAAGGATGTCTTACCGTGGTCTACGTGACCCATTACGGTTACGATAGGTGCCCTTGGTTTCAAATCTTCGGGAGTATCTTCTACTTCCTCAATGGACTCCTCAATTTCGGCGGTAACAAACTCTACTTGATAACCAAACTCATCTGCCACTATGGAAAGTGTTTCTGCGTCCAACCTTTGGTTCATGGTCATCATGATTCCCAAAGACATACAGGCCGAAATAATATCGGTCGTGGAAACATTCATCATTGTAGCCACTTCATTGACAGTGACAAACTCGGTTACCTTGAGTGTTTTGCTTTCAAGTTCCTGTAACTCGAGGTCTTTCTCGGTCTGTTGCCTATGCTGATCTCTTTTCTCCCTTCGGTATTTTGCTCCTTTTCCTTTACTGGTCTTACCTTGAAGTTTCTCTAAGGTCTCACGAACCTGCTTTTGTACTTCTTCTTCAGTAGGCTCAACTTTTGGAGCATTGCTTCTTTGTCCTCCCCTTCTATTCTGCCCGTTGTTGCCACGATTACCGTTACGGTTCCCAGATTGAGGGCCTGTTTTACTGACAATACGCTTTCTTCGCTTTTTCCGGTCTGTTGCCGAGTTGCCAGAAGAAGCATTGTCTTTATTCTCTTCTTTCTTCTTTTTAGGCCTTTCAAACTTGGACAGGTCAATTTTATCCCCAGTAATTTTAGGCCCAGAAAGTTTTTTGTACTGTGTCTGAATCGTCTCAGGTTCGCCTTGGGGCTCTTCCTCTTTAGCTTTTTCTTCAGTTTTAACTTCCTCTTTCGGAGCTTTCTTCTCAACTACTGGCTGCTCAACCTCTTGAACAACACTTTCCTCTACTTTAACCTTTTCCTCTTGTTTTGGTTCCTCAACCTTTTCTTTTTCTTGGGTCTTTGAAGATTTGTTTTCCAAATCAATCTTACCCACAGTTTTTGGTCCAGAAAGCTCCGCCTTAGCCTTAATAACCTGACTATCGGCGTTTCTACGTTCCCGCGCTATACGGCGTTCTTCCTGTTCCTGTTCCATTTGGATACGAAGGGCCTCTTTCTCCTTTCGCTTTTCCTCTCCTACTTCTTTGGAGGCGACCTTTTTACTCTTATCCGTTTGGAATTCATCCAACAAGACCTGATACACCTCATCACTGATTTTGGTGGTAGGACGTGCCTCAATATCATGTCCTTGTGACGCTAGATGGTCCACGGCCCTATCCAATGAAATGTTCAGTTCTCTTAGAACTTTATTAAGTCGTATTGTTGGGTTTCCTGCCATAAATACTTTTTCCTGCCCTTAAAATTCGGTGCTAATATACTAGTTTAATCTTCAAACTCTTCTTTAAGGATACGAACTACATCATATACTGTTTCATCTTCCAAATCAGTTCGTTTTATCAAATCCTCAACATCTTGCTCCAATACACTTCTTGCTGTATCCAGTCCAATCTTTTTGAACTCTTCAATTACCCAGCCTTCTATCTCATCTGAAAATTCGGTCAACTCTACATCTTCTTCAACACCTTCACGGAATACATCAATTTCATAACCAGTTAATTGACCTGCCAATCTAATGTTATGACCTCCCCTACCGATAGCTTTAGAAACTTCTTCTGGCTTCAAGTAGACCTGAGCTGTTTTCTTTTCATCGTTCAGTTTTACAGATGACACTCGTGCTGGACTTAGAGCTCGTGTTACCATTAACTGCGAATTGTTGGTCCAGTTAATAACATCTATGTTTTCATTCCCCAATTCACGAACAATCCCATGGATTCTTGAACCTTTCATTCCCACACATGCACCAACCGGGTCAATTCTATCATCATAAGAATCTACAGCAACCTTAGCTTTTTCCCCGGGGATACGAACCGCCTTTTTAATGGTTATCAAACCATCAAAAACTTCAGGAATTTCTTGGAAGAACAATTGCTCCAAGAATAAAGGAGATGTCCGTGACATAATAATCGCCGGTTTGTTTCCTTTTAATTCAACGCTCTCAATCACTCCTCGTACATTATCTCCTTTTCTAAAAAAGTCAGATGGAATCTGTTTTTCCTTGGGAAGAATGATTTCGTTCCCCTCGTCATCCAACAAAATAATGGCCTTATGACGAATATGATGCACCTCTGCGGTGTATATTTCACCTTCCAGGTCTTTAAATTGCTTGTATATAGTGGTATTATCGTGCTCATGAATCTTGGAAATAAGATTTTGACGAAGGGCCAAAATAGAACGACGTCCCAAATCCATCAATTTTACTTCCTCGGACACATCTTCCCCTACTTCAAAATCAGGTTCAATTTTTCTTGCCTCTGTCAACGAGATTTCCTCGTTGGGTTCTTCAACAGCTCCATCTTCGACAACAATTCTATTCCTCCAAATTTCCAAATCCCCTTTATCAGGGTTGATAATGATATCGAAATTCTCGTCAGAACCAAATTTCCGTTTTAGGGCGCTTCGGAAAACTTCTTCCAAAATTGCCATTAGGGTAACCCTATCAATAAACTTATCGTCCTTAAATTCCGAAAAGGATTCGATGAGCGCTAGGTTTTCCATTTTTGAACTACAATTAAAATTTTAATACAACTTTCGCTTCTTCAATTTCAGAAAACACAATATCCTGTTTTTTCTGAACCGTAACTTTTCCCTTACCCACAGGTTTAGCTTCTCTAGCTTTCCATTCAAGGGTAATGTGCGCTTCGGCCACTTGGGCCAGATTCCCCTCAAACTCTCCGCTTGTGGTTCTAACCTTTAATTTTCGACCCAGGTTTTTTTTATATTGTCTCGGTAGGTGAAGTGGCGAAGTGGCTCCTGCAGAGGTCACTTCCAAAGAAAAATCCTCTTCTTCCCTATCCAAGTTATGCTCAATAGCACGGCTAATATTCATACAATCCTTCAAATTTACCCCTTCATCTCCGTCGATAACCACTTTAATCGTGTTATCGCCTCCCACGGTATAGTCTATTAAGAACAAGGATGGATGTTCTTCTAAGGCTTCATTCAATAATGTGGTCACTTTCTCCTTCAACATAGAATCGAGTATAAGTAATAAAAGAGGGGACTAGAAGTCCCCTCATGAATACTATTATCCGTTCAGTGGTGCAAATATAATAATAAAACGTCTTAGTACAAAAAGTTCAAAGCAGTAATATCATTGCTATTGAATTCACCATCCACACCACTGTTAAAACAGGCTAGCATTAGAGATGTGGGGTCGAACCCTGTGGGTGTTCCAGGAATTGGATTGGCTCCAAAAGGGGCCACACCCTCATTGATGTTTTCACCGCAGCTTTGTCTGCTGAACCAATCCGTGTGTCTAAAGCCAACAGAATGTCCAATTTCATGTGTAATTACATGCTCATTGACATTCGTTGAAAATCCGCTCAACCCATAAATTTGTATAAATTTATTAGGATTGCCTCCACTTGGAAAACCAGCTACACCGCCACTTACACCAGGGTTGTTTATAGTGTTGTTGTACACTACCATATCCTTATCTCCAAAGTCGGTCCCAAAGGTCAAATCAAGTGTTATACTTAAGTTCAAACGATTGTAGTTGTTCACCGCCCACTGTAAAGCAGTACGTTCTTTGTTGGATAGTGCAAAAGGGCTACCCGTATAACCTATAATGGTTAGCGTTCTGGGACTTACCAAGTTGTTGGTGTGATATTGACCTACTGAACGGTCCAAGGAGGCGATGTAATCAAATTGCTCTTTGGAAATGGCAATATCATCTTCAATTCCATAACGTTGCTCCACTGTACCATCAGGTAAATGAAAATCAACAACTTTGATTTCTCCAACATTAAAAAAGTTGCTCTTAAATACATCTGTAACTTCTTCCGTCACCACTAGTTTTGGGGCTTCTGAAACTTCGACGTTCTCGTCAATTGTAGTCTGCGGGGTTTGCTGCGTATCAACGGAGTCTTTGTCACATGCGTTTAGGGCAAAAAGCATGATTAAAGCTCCGGATACCAATTTAATTTGTCTCATAAAATGTAGAATTACGTTAATAAATAGGTTAAAATTCATCAGTAATTTACTACAATTTTTGTTTAATTTAATATTTTGTTAACAACTTGTAATGTTGATTCTACAAAACTCAAGGTTTAAGCGCAGCTTTTTTGGATAAAAAATTTAAGATGACGACTAAGCAAAGTGATTTTTAGGTTACAATCATTATTCCCATAACTGTTTATCCTGATAGCATGTTAGAATTGAAACGTAAGAAGCGAAAAGGTTATGGCAGATTAATGGGATTTTGAAAAAATCCATAAAAAAACTCCCCGATTAGGGAGTTTTAAGGAAAAGTTGTTGGCCTACAAGGACTCGAACCTTGAACGACTGAACCAAAATCAGCTGTGTTACCAATTACACCATAGGCCAGTACTAACTTTTGAGCGTGCAAATTTAAGACAAACTTTTTTTTAGGCAAATATTTTAAGAAGAATCGGTTATAATTCTTGCGTCACCCCTGTGTTAAACCTTTTGCAAAAAGGGGCATGGGTCTGTGTGAGATTTACTAAATTCGCCCCAACTTGGTAAACACCAATTATATGTTTGCAAAAGACTTCAAAAAATGGGATACCCTCCTAGGTTGGGTTTCCTTCGCTATAGCCTTTATTGTTTATGCCCTTACCATAGAACCTACTGGAAGTTTTTGGGATGCTGGTGAATACATAAGCACCTCAGCCAAATTACAAGTGGGGCACCCTCCCGGGGCTCCTTTATTGCAAATGATAGGTGCATTTTTTGCCATGTTCGCTTTTGGCGATACTTCTAAAGTGGCTCTAATGGTGAACTCCGTCTCCATAGTTTCGAGTGCTTTTGCTGTTTTGTTCACTTTTTGGATCATTACCAACATGACTCGTAAAATGGTCGTGAAGAAAAAGCCTCTTACCAATAGCAAAGCTATTGCAGTACTGGGAAGTGGTTTGGTCGGCGCACTTACTTTTACTTTTTCAGACAGTTTTTGGTTCAATGCTGTGGAAACTGAAGTATATGCCATGGCCAGTTTCATCATGGCCCTATTGCTATGGCTGGGATTAAAATGGACAGACAGCCTAGAGGAAAACAGAGGTAATAGATGGCTTCTGCTCATCTGCTTTTTGGTAGGTTTCACCTTCGGGATACAATTTATGGGCTTTTTGGCCATTCCTTCAATTGGATTGCTCTACTACTTTAAAAAATATCAGACCACAACTGTCAAAAACTTTCTTTTGGCCAATATCGTGGTAATCACATTTTTGATTTTGGTTTATAAATTCTCCCTAACCTATGTTCTCAAACTATTTGGTTGGAGTGAAGTTTTCTTTATCAATACCATAGGATTACCTTTTAATTCGGGTACTATAATTATGGGGCTTCTTTTTATTGCAGCCTTTTATTTTGGATTGCGATACACTCGAAAAAATCAATTTTACACAGGCAATACCGTTGTACTTTGCCTGATGTTCTTGATTTTGGGATTCTCTTCTTGGTTGATGCTTCCCATTCGGGCCAACGCAAAAACCGTAGTAAATGAGAACGACCCTTCTGATGCACGTTCCCTACTGGCCTACTATAATAGGGAACAATATCCAGGTGTGGAAAGCCCATTCTATGGAGCATACTACTCCGATACTTTCGCACCAGCAGGAGATGATATTGATGACAGGCCTAAATATGAGAAAGATGAAAAATTGGGCAAATACGTTATAGTAAACAATTATAAAAATGCCCTTCAAGGGCCAAACGCTAAACACGTAGGTATTTTGCCCAGATTATGGAGCGATCAACATGCCGAAAACTATATGCGGTATTTTGGCACTTTGGAATTCAGAATAAAATCAGAGTATATTTCAAACAATGAGCTTCGGGAAGCCGTGGCGCAGTTCAAAGGAGCGCATGCGCAAGGCGAATTGGATACAGATCAATACATTCGCTTTTTACGAGACTTTAGCGAATATATTGAAGTAGAACCTCCTTCCCTTTGGCAGAACATCAAATATCTTTTCGAGTTCCAGTTTGGGTATATGTATACACGTTACTTTATGTGGAACTTTGTTGGACGGCAAAATGATGTGCAAGGCCGCTACGATGGCAACGGAAATTGGTTGAGTGGCATTGATTTTGTGGACAGCCTTCGTTTGGGCAGTCAGAAGAATTTACCGAGCGATTGGAAAAACAACAAAGCTAGAAACACCTATTTTTTCCTCCCGCTTATTCTGGGCATCATAGGGATTGTGTTTCAAATTTCACGGAATCCAAAACAGTTTTGGGTCTTGTTCGTGTTTTTTATGTTTACAGGGTTGGCCATACAATTTTATACTAACCCCTATATTTTCCAACCTAGGGAAAGAGATTATTCTCTGGTAGGTTCTTTCTTTATATTCTGTATTTGGATTGGTCTGGGTGTATATGGATTATTTGATGAATTTAGAAAATTACTTTCTGCCAAGATAGCGGCTCCTGCCATTACCGCACTATGTTTACTGGCTGTTCCCCTTCTTATGGGTTTCCAAAATTGGGATGACCATGACCGTTCTGGAAGATATACGGCACAGTCTGCCGCAAAGGCCTATCTAGACTCTTGTCAAGAAGATGCCGGAGCCATCTTGTTCACCATAGGGGACAACGATACGTTCCCTTTATGGTATGTTCAAGAAATTGAAGGATATAGAACCGATGTTAGAATTGTGAACACAAGTCTTTTTGCCACGGATTGGTACATTGACCAAATGAAACGTAAAGCCTATGAAAGTAATCCTATTCCATCCCAATTGACCCATGATAAATACCATTACGGGTCCAGGGATGCCATATACCACCAACCCATTACTGATAATAGATGGAGCATCAAAGATTTTATAAACTGGGTGGGGAGCGATAAGCCCCAGACCAAATTAAAATATCTTTTTGAAAAACAGGGAGCAGACCTCAGCCAGTACCCTGAAGGAACTCTCGACATTGTTTACTATCCTACCAACAAAATCAGAATACCCGTTAACAAACAAAACGTTTTGGAAAGTGGTTTGGTCAAGGAAAAAGATGCTGATCTAATTGTGGATTATATTGATGTTGATCTTCCGCAAAGTGCACTTCCCAAGAATAGGATTTTGATGCTGGACCTAATCGCCAACAATGATTGGAAAAGGCCCATTTATTTCTCAGGAGGAAGTTTTGACAAGGCCGAATACATTTGGATGAAGGATTATCTTCAATTAGATGGTTTGGTATATAAACTTGTTCCTATTCGAACCGAAAACCGAAACAGTTTTGAAATGGGTCGCATAGACAGTGATTTGATGTACGATATTGTCAAGAAATGGGATTGGGGCAATTCAGGAAGTACAGAGATTTACCATGACCCCCAAACCCGTTCCCAAGGACTTTCCTTTAGAAGCAATCTAGCACGCCTAACGGAAACTTTGATTGCTCAAAATGAAATAGAGAAAGCCAAAGATGTCATTAACATCGCCATGACCAACTTGCCTTTTGAGTATTTTGGTTTTTATGCCTTTGTTGAACCTTTTGTAGATGGGTATTTCAAGGTAGGGGAAACGGAAAAAGCCAGGGAACTGTATGAAAAGCTCAGAAAAGTATATCAAGAAAGGTTGGGTTATTACGCTGCTGCACCACTGGACGAACAATATGAAAAGATTGATGATATCCTGTCGGACATGCAGGCATATCGACGTAATATTGATATTCTTATTGAAAACGACGACAGGGACTACGCCGAAAAAGAAACCATAACCTTCAACACTTTTATTGATAAGTTCTCACAATTTGTGGGTGATGAAGAAGATGATTTCTTTGAAGAGCCAACTCCAGACCCTGATATGATGGATTCCGTTCCATTGGACAGTATAAACACCGTGGACACTATTCCAGACTCTTTGCAGTAACCCATTTTTTCACAAGTTTTATTATTCCTTTGCTCCAAAGGAAAGCTTAAGCAATTTTGTTCGACTACATCACAATAACAAAATGCAATTTAGTGATGACACTTACAGAAGAACTTACACAAAGACGGAAGAACTCGGCTAAGGCTATCCCGCAGGATAAATACCAGGTGATGCAACAGAGTACCCAAGAGTTATTGGATGCAAAACTTTCCACCAGTGCAGTTAAAACTGGGGATACATTACCAGACTTCACGCTTCCAGATGAAAACCAAAATGAAATCACCTTAAATCAAATCCTTCAACAAGACTATTTGATTATATCTTTTTACCGAGGGGGTTGGTGCCCATACTGTAACATGGAACTCCGTGCTTTGCAGCAGTTTTCTGAAGACTTTAAAAACCTCGGTGCCAACCTTGTAGCCATTTCCCCTGAAACTCCAGATAACTCGTTGACCACTTCAGAAAAAAATGAACTCCAATTCAAAATACTAAGTGATATTGACAATCAATATGCCAAGGAATTGAATCTTGCTTTTCAAATGCCCGAAGACTTAAAAGACGTTTATCATTCTTTTGGACTACATGTAGATGAACACAATGGAAACAGTAATTACGAGCTACCCATGCCGGCAACTTACGTTATTGACAAAAACAAAAACGTGATTTATGACTTTGTTCCAGAGGATTATACACAAAGACTTGACCCAAAGGAAATTTTGGAATTTCTGAAAGGTCGTTAAGCAGTAAAAAATTGAATAAGGGCCTGCTCAGCAATGTGCAGGTCTGTTACTTTAGGTGTATTCGTTTAAAATACCAATAAGGGTGTTGGCATCTTGTTCGCCACTCTGCCGCCAGACCATCTCACCTCTTTTATAAATCATAAGCGTAGGAAGTCCCTTGATGCGGAGTGCTTGCGAGAGTTCTTTATTCTTATCAACATCAATTTTAATCACTTTTCCCTTGTCTCCCAATGCTGCGGCAACATCACGAAGAACCGGATGCATGGAGGTCGAGGGCTCATTCCATTCTGCATAGAAATCCAGCAGAACGGGCACATTCAAATCGATAAGTTCACCAAATTTGGACATAAGCGTACGTTGGGTTTGTAACTCAAAAGTAAGAAAATTTGTTAAAATTAACTTGGACGCTAGCTATACAAGGGCTTCAGCTACGTTAAATTCAAGTTAAAGATTTCTTTATAAGGGTAATCACGGAAATCTCAGGCCAAATCCCAAACCTTCCTGGGTATCCAATAAATCCAAAACCTCTATTCACATTAATAAACTGTCCTAACTCTTCATAAATTCCAGCCCAGTACTTGTAGCGCCATTTTACCGGACTCCATTTGACCCAACCTGGAATTTCAATTCCAAATTGCATGCCATGGGTATGACCACTTAACGTTAAGTGATAGTGGTAATCATCTTGAATGACTTGCTGTTCCCAATGGGATGGGTCATGGCTCATCAGAATTTTAAAGTCCTTGCCATCTATTCCTTCGACCGCTTTTTTTAGGTCTCCTGCTTTTTTGAATCCTCCTGCGCCCCAGTTTTCAACCCCAACCAAGGCAATCTTGTTCCCATCTTTTTCCAAATAGCGATGTTCGTTCAACAATAAATCAAACCCCATACCCCTTTGCAAATCTTTTAAATCCTGAAGGTTTTGGGCTTTAGCCTCTGGAGAAGGCCATGCCGCATAATCACCATAATCATGATTACCTAAAATGGAATATTTACCATCTTTCGCCTTGAGTGTTCCAAAAAGTTCCGTCCAAGGCTCCATTTCTTCAGCCTTATCGTTAACCATATCCCCTGTAAAAAGGATTACATCACTTTTTTGTTGATTGATTAAATCAATTCCATATGCCACCTTATTATAATCATCAAAACTACCGCTGTGCACATCCGAAATTTGGGTTATCTGATATCCATCAAATGCATCGGGCAAATCCTCAAACTCCAAGGCATATTTCAACACCTTATAATTGTACTTTCCTTTGTACATGCCATAGAGCAAAGCTCCAAAAGGGAGTGCTCCCAAACCTAAAGCCAAAGTGCTTACAAATGCTCTTCTTGAAGGAAGATATGTTTGGTTTTCAGAAATGCCACTTATTCTTCGATATCCCCCTACAAATAATCGGACGATATCTTCCAAAATCATAAAAGACCCGAGCACCAATCCCAAAGCAAAGAATGACATAAAAATCCCTCCAGCAATTGCGGTAGATGGACTCATGGCCGAGCCGGGTTGGTAAGAATTAAGCTTAACTATAAAATATACCCAAGCACCTAAAAACAAAATACCATAGCCCCATTGAGCCCACGGATTTTTGAACAAGGTTCTAAAGGCCTGGAATCCATAAAAGGCCGAAAAAATGTAAAAAATGGAAAGAACAATAAAAAAGCGTGGCATGCCAATTTTTTTGTAAAGGTATTTTTTTAAGGTTGTTCTACTTGTATTCTTTAGAAGTTTTTAACCTACCGTAAGAATTAGACGAAAAATCGAAGCTTTTGTTACTGCCGTGCAGATTCCAATTGGAGGTTCCAAGATATCTTACAAGCAAGTTAAAAAAAGGGAGCATTGGGAGTAGTATTTCTTACATTTTACTTTTGGTCTACTCAAAACCCTATGTGCAATAGCCTCTTGCTGCCAAGAATGAATTGACACGTACTTCTACCAACATATTGCTATATTTAGTCGGGTTTAAAACAAGTAGCCTACGTTCATTTGATTATCAATAAACAGAGTAAAAAAACTATGTCTGAACAAATTGAAACCAAATCCCAAGAGAAAAGTTGGTTAAACCGTTTAAAGGAAGAAAGCTGGGAAGCTGAGCTATTGGTTTCTGCCGTTGCCATCTTTGCTATTTTGAAGAGTTTTGGAGCTATCGACTGGCTGGTCATCGAATTCATAGATAATCTAGACCCCTCACAATATTTGATTGGCTATGCAGTGGTAGTCTGCGGTTATTTGGCTGTAGGTGTTCTTGCATGCATGTTTATTATCCATTTTGTATTAAGAGCGTATTGGATAGGACTGGTGGGCTTGAACTCGGTCTTTCCAGACTATAGTCTGAAGGACAGTGTTTATTCATCTATTTATACCGAAAAGCTGCTTCAAATTCTTCCAAAGCTTCCAAAGACCATAGCCAAGGTGGATGAATTGTGCAGTGTGATTTTTTCAGCCGCATTTTCCTTAATGATGATTTATCTCTACTTCACATTGGTAGCCACACTCTACTTGATTATTTTCAATCTGCTCAAAGACCTTGTCCCTTATTGGATTTTGCTAATTCCAGCTTACATTATCGGATTGATATTTATAATTGGTGTTCTAATTAGTATCCCAGCGAACATGAAAAAGAATCACCAAAAAAAAAGATTACAACATATTTTCTTTGTGTATTCCAGCTTTGGAAACAAACTATTATACGGCCCTTTGTATAAAAACATCATGCAGATATTCATGATCTTCGGGTCTAACTTTAAGAGGAAAAAGAGTTTGGTTCGCTTGGTCATTGTGATGTCTTTGGCAGGAGTATGTTTTGGTGGAATTCGTATGGGGCAATCCAATTACGGATATCTAATCGTGGGGCTAGAAAACACAGATACTACAAGAATCGAGAATTCTTATTATGCCACTACGAATACTTCTGACTTTCTTCTAACTCCAGAAATTCAATCGGATATTATTGATTCAAAAGGCATAAAGCTGTTCGTTCCCATTATGGAGCATGAAATTAGAAATCTTTCACAGGTTTGTGACTTAAAAGAGTATCCAAAATTTAAAAAATTACCTGATAACGAACGTCAACAAAAAAGACAGGAATACCTTGATTGCTATCAAAAAAAACATGTAATCAGAATCGACGAAAAAGTTATACCTACAGAATTCATAAAAGCAGACCATCCTGTAACACAGCAATTTGGTATAATAACTTACATGAATACAGCCGATATGAAAAAAGGAATGCACATGCTCCAGATAGAGAAAACACTATCTGATACGAAAAAGTTAATATGGAAAATCCCATTTTTCATTGTCGAAACAAAATAGTTCCGTTTCTACATTTTCCCTACTTTTAAAGACTGCCATCTGATAATTATAAACTGACGATTAAATATAGTATGTCTGACCAAAAACGACTTTTTTTACTGGATGCTTACGCCTTGATTTTTAGAGGATATTATGCCTTGATAAAAAATCCAAGAATCAACTCCAAGGGAATGGACACCAGTGCCATTATGGGATTTATGAATTCCCTTTTCGATGTAATCAAACGCGAGAAACCAGATCATTTGGCCGTAGCATTTGATAAGGGCGGTAGTGTAGAACGAACAGAAATGTTCGAGGAATACAAAGCCAACAGGGATGAAACCCCCGAAGCTATAAAAATTGCAGTTCCCTACATCCAATCCATTTTAAATGCCATGAAAATTCCAGTTGTGGAATTGGAAGGCTATGAAGCGGACGACCTTATTGGTACCTTGGCCAAACAAGCTGAAAAGGAAGGGTTTAAAACCTTTATGGTCACTCCAGATAAAGATTTTGGGCAGTTAGTCTCCGAAAATATCTTTATGTACCGCCCGGCCAGGATGGGCAATGGCATTGAGATTTGGGGTATTCCTGAGGTGCAAAAACGCTTTGGAGTACAACGCCCGGAACAGGTCATAGACTATCTGGGGATGATGGGTGATGCTAGTGACAATATTCCAGGATTACCGGGTGTTGGAGATAAAACTGCAAAAAAATTCCTTACCGACTTTGGTTCTATGGAAGAACTTTTGGCCAATACGGACCAACTAAAAGGTAAAATGAAAGAAAAGGTGGAAGACAATGCTGAACTGGGTCGTCTTTCTAGAAAACTGGCAGAAATCAAAATAGATTGCGATGTTACTTTTGACGCGAAGGATTTTGAAATGTGCCCACCTGACAGTCCTAAAGTCCAGGAAATTTTCGAGGAATTGGAGTTCCGAAGATTGAAGGAACAATTTATCAAAATCTTTTCGGGTGAAGCCGAGGCAGAGATAAAGGCAAGTGGTGCAAAACCTTCTGCAGTATTACCTCAAGGTGAGGCAAAAATAGCCGGAAGCGGACAATTCACACTTTTTGGAGGTAATCCTTCAGAAGCAGCCGCAACCGTAAAAGATGAAAATAGCAGAAAAACCGTAAAGGATGTACAACATTTCTACCAAACCATAGAAAAGGGATTGGGAATGGAACTATTTCTTCAAAAGTTGATGGCACAAACTTCGGTTTGTTTTGATACGGAAACTACATCCCTTAATCCGTTAGAAGCCGAATTGGTAGGTATTGCTTTCAGCTGGGAAGCAGGTAAAGGTTTTTATGTACCCGTTCCAGAAGATCAAGGGGCCGCACAGGAAATCGTGGAACAACTAAGACCCTTTTTTGAATCAGAAGCCATTGAAAAAGTGGGGCAAAACTTAAAATATGACATCAAAGTGATGCAGAACTATGATGTTGAAGTGAAAGGAAAGCTTTTTGATACCATGTTGGCCCACTACCTTATCAACCCAGATATGAGGCACAATATGGACGTGCTTTCTGAAACTTATCTGAACTATACCCCTGTTTCTATAACTGAGCTCATCGGAAAAAAAGGGAAAAACCAGCTGAGCATGCGCCAGGTTCCTCTAGATAAACAAACTGAATATGCTACCGAAGATGCAGATATCACATATCAATTGGCACAACACTTCAGACCAGAGCTTTCAGAAGCCAAAACCGACAAGCTTTTCGAAGAGATAGAAGTCCCCTTGCTCCGTGTTTTGGCGGACATGGAAAGTGAAGGCATAAATTTGGATGAAGATTACCTTAATGGCCTTTCCACTGAATTGGATGCCGATATCAAAACCTTGGAAAGCAAAATCTACGAACAAGCCGGGGAGCAGTTCAATATTGCCTCTCCCAAACAATTAGGAGAAATACTTTTTGGCAAAATGAAATTGGTGGACAAGCCCAAGAAAACTAAAACAGGTCAATTTTCCACATCAGAAGAAGTGTTGTCCTATCTGGCAAAGGACCATGAAATCATTCAAAACGTGCTGGACTTTAGGGGACTCTCCAAACTAAAAAGTACCTACGTGGATGCCCTTCCAAACGAAGTACAAAAACACAGCGGTAGGGTTCATACAGACTACATGCAAACTGTTGCAGCAACAGGAAGACTGAGTAGCAACAATCCCAATCTGCAAAATATTCCCATTAGAACCGAACGGGGGCGTCAAGTGCGGAAAGCCTTTGTACCCAGGGATGAGAACTACGTTTTGTTGGCCGCGGATTATTCCCAAATTGAATTGCGAATCATTGCGGCCTTAAGTGAAGAAGACACCATGATTTCGGCCTTTAAAAACGGAGAGGATATTCATGCCTCAACAGCTTCAAGAGTTTTCAACGTTCCTATTGATGAGGTAACTCGTGAACAACGAAGCAATGCAAAAACCGTGAACTTTGGAATTATTTATGGGGTTTCTGCATTTGGATTGAGCAATCAAACCGATTTAAGTCGTTCTGAGGCCAAAGAACTCATAGACACCTATTATAAAACCTATCCAAAACTTCGCAATTACATGAGCGAACAAGTGGACTTTGCACGAGACAACGGATATGTGCAGACCGTTTTAGGAAGAAGACGGTATTTAAAAGATATCAATGCTGGGAATCAAGTGGTAAGAGGTGCTGCAGAGCGTAACGCTGTAAATGCCCCAATTCAGGGAAGTGCTGCAGATATCATCAAAATTGCGATGATAAATATTCATAAAAAGCTTTCCGAAGGAAACTACAAAACTAAAATGTTGCTTCAAGTACATGATGAACTGGTTTTTGACTGCTACAAACCTGAATTGGAAGAAATGAAGACACTCATAAAAACAGAAATGGAAAAGGCCTACGAACTCGTAGTACCTTTGGATGTAGAAGTAGGTATTGGAGAGAACTGGCTCGAGGCCCATTAAAATCAATAGTTATGAAAATTCATCAATCAATTTTAGTTTTAATCAGCATCTGCCATCTAGGTTGTGAACCCAAAAATTCCGTTGACCAAGATGCACTAATGACATCAATTGAAAAATTCAATAAAGCCTTTTCCGAAGGCGATTTGAACATTCTCGATTCAATGACCACCACAAACTATTTACACACCAACAGCAGCTCCAAGGTTATTGGAAAAAAGGACTGGTTCAACTATTTGGAAAAAAGAAGTAAGCGTCTACAATCTGGGGAAATAGAAGTTTTGGACTATAAATTGGATGAAACCAAGGTTGAGTATCACGGTAATTCAGCTATTGTGACTGGCAAGGTTACCGTGAAGGTTAAGGATAGTCTTGGCTCAAAAGAAAACCAATATCGCATTACCAATCTTTGGGTGTACGAAAATGGTACTTGGAAGAGAGCCGGTTTCCATGATGGAAAAATAAAGTAGAAATAAAAAAGGCGCCCTTTGGGCGCCTTTTTCAAGTGTATTACATTTTACTTACCAGCCAAAAGCCAGTTTTAATTTTGACTTTCGTGCTTTCTTCACTTCTCTTTCATTTGCTCCTTCACGGGCATCTTCTTCAAAGTGGGCAAACATTTCCATTGAAAACGGATAAGCCTGCCATACGCTAGGATAATGTTTCAACTTTTTCATGCTTCTTGTTTTAAGATAAATGAGTCGCAAAATTCCCCAAATGCTTACCACACCAAAACAACAATATTATCCTATTTCTATGCTAAATTACCCGAAAATATGGGTTTTAAGAATTTGTTCAGATAAAATGACACAGAAACAATAAAAGAACAGCCTATTTCTATTTGGAACTATAATTTTCCCCAATCTGGTCCAAAACATTTAAGAAGGTCTCAAATTCCATGACGTCGAGATTTTTAATAGCCTGTTTACGAAGATTTACAGCATAGGGCAGTACCAAGTCGATAATCTCTTTACCCTTTAGGGTAAGCTCCAGCTTAAACCGCTTTTGGTCACCCTCAAATCGCGTTTTGGAAATCCAATACTTACCTTCCAGCCGACCAATAATTCGAGAGGTAGTTGCCCGATTGCGGAAATTGGTCCGTACGATTTCCCTCTGTGAGGCTTCATCCCCCAATTCATAAATACGATGCAGAACTACCCACTGCTCAATCGTCATATCCACCCCTAATTCTTCAAAGGTGCGTAGATAGGCATCTTGGATTTTCCGCAACACCAAATCCAGGTGCAGTCCAATTCCTGATATTTTGTCTATTTGATTAAGCATTTTAACTGAATTTTTAGTCCTAAAGACTCTTTGGTAATACAAAAATATGTATTTTTGTTGCACTAACAACAATAATTATATCTCAATAATAAAACGCACACTATGGAAACTTCTACAATCCCTAAAATTCACAATGAAGCCAAAGACTTCATGCCTATAAATGGCACGGATTACATTGAACTATATGTGGGTAATTCAAAGCAAGCCGCACACTTTTACAAAACGGCATTTGGTTTTCAATCCTATGCCTATGCTGGACTAGAGACTGGATTGAAAGACCGAGAAAGCTACGTGGTAATACAGGATAAGATTCGTTTGATATTGACATCTCCTCTAAAAAGTGGTACCGAAATAGGAAAACACATTGACACTCATGGCGACGGTGTAAAAGTAGTCGCTCTTTGGGTGGATGATGCAACCTATGCTTACGAAACCGCAATGGCTCGAGGCGCAAAATCATATATGGAACCCGTTGTTGAAGAAGATAAGGACGGTAAGGTAGTTAGAGCGGGTATTTACACCTATGGTGAGACAGTACACATTTTTGTGGAACGTAAGGATTACAACGGCACTTTTCTTCCTGGTTTCGTTAAATGGGAAACACCGCACTACAATCCAGCTCCCGTAGGTTTAAAGTTTGTAGACCATATGGTTGGAAATGTAGGATGGAACAAAATGAACCATTGGGTAGAGTTTTACGAAAAAGTCATGGGCTTTGTAAACATACTTTCATTTGATGACAATGATATCTCTACGGATTATACTGCTTTGATGAGCAAGGTGATGAGCAACGGTAACGGACGTATCAAATTTCCAATCAACGAACCTGCAGAGGGTAAAAAGAAATCACAGGTTGAAGAATATTTAGATTTCTATGAAGGTGAAGGGGTACAGCACATTGCCGTAGCTACTGATGATATTATCAAGACCGTAAAGGAGTTGAGGAGTCGCGGTGTGGAATTCTTAAGGGTACCTGATACCTATTATGAAGCTGTAACCGACAGAGTGGGTAAAATTGATGAAGATATTGCTCCCTTGAAAGAGTTGGGCATCTTGGTAGACCGAGATGACGAAGGGTATTTGTTACAAATCTTTACCCGTCCGGTTGAACCTAGACCAACCATGTTTTTTGAAATCATCCAAAGAAAAGGTGCACAATCCTTTGGAAAAGGTAACTTTAAGGCATTGTTCGAAGCTATTGAGCGAGAGCAAGAACTTAGAGGTACTTTGCATTAATTAAAATAGGATCTTATGCCGATTTATCACCAACTCGGGAAAATTCCGCAAAAGCGACATACCCAATTTGAAAAACCAGACGGCAGTTTGTATTATGAACAATTGTTCGGCACCATTGGTTTTGACGGAATGTCCTCGCTGCTATATCATATCCATCGACCCACTCAGGTAAAAAAAGTAGGTGAACCCATAGATGTGAGTCCAAAAATTGCAGTGGAGAAAAACATAACCTCACGTAAGCTGATTGGTTTTGATGTAAAACCACAAGACGATTTTTTGGATGCAAGAGAACCCCTTTTGGTCAATAGCGATGTACATGTTGGGCTTGCGGCTCCCAGAAAATCTTTGACTTCCTACTTTTATAAGAATGCCGATGCGGATGAAATGCTTTTTATTCACAAAGGCTCTGGGACCCTAAAAACCTTCGTCGGCGACATTCCTTTTGAATATGGGGATTACCTAATCATTCCAAGGGGAATGATTTACCAAATTGAATTCGACACGGAGGATAACCGCATTTTATATGCTGAATCTTTCCATCCGATTTATACCCCAAAAAGATACAGAAACTGGTTTGGCCAACTTTTGGAGCATTCCCCCTTTTGTGAGAGGGATTACAAATTACCCCAGAATTTGGTGAGTCATGATGAGACGGGAGAGTTTCTAATGAAAATAAAAAAACAAGGCATGCTACACAGCTTGGTGTACGCAACACATCCGTTTGATGTTGTGGGATGGGATGGCTATAATTATCCTTACGGCTTCTCAATTCACAATTTCGAACCCATCACAGGTCGGGTACATCAACCACCACCTGTGCACCAGACTTTTGAGACCAGTGCTTTCGTAATCTGTTCGTTCTGCCCTCGTTTGTATGATTACCATCCAAAGGCCATTCCTGCGCCTTATAACCATTCCAACATAGATTCTGATGAAGTCTTGTATTATGTGGATGGGGATTTTATGAGCAGAAAAGGCATTGGTCCCGGTTACATTTCCTTGCATCCCGCTGGAATTCCACACGGCCCACATCCAGGAACGTATGAAGCAAGCATTGGCAAAAAGGGCACAGAAGAACTAGCAGTAATGATAGACACCTTCAAACCTTTACAAGTTACCGAAAATGCCATGAAGATTGATGATGGTGAATATTATCAATCTTGGTTGGATTAATTAAATCAATTTGTCATTCCCGCGCAGGCGGGAATCCATTTAAAAACAGATTCCTGCTTTCGCAGGAATGACACACCAAAAACATGATCATAAACATACCTGAAAACTCAGATTTTTCAATCCATAACATTCCTTTCGGAATATTTTCAACCCAAGATAGAAGCCCACGAGCTGGAGTAGCTATTGGAGAGTACATTTTAGATTTAGCAGCTCTGGCTGAACTCGATGTTTTTGATTTCAACACAGCCGTTTTTGAGAAAGACGTATTGAACGATTTTATCTCCTTGGGAAAGGAAATCACTTCCAGGGTAAGAAAAGACATTCAATACTGGCTCAAAGATGATGAATCAGTTCTGGCTGGAAAACCTGAACTTTTTGTCTTACAAAAGGATGCTCAAATGCACATGCCCGTATATGTTGGTGATTACACGGACTTTTATTCAAGTATTGAGCATGCCACAAATGTGGGCAAAATGTTCCGTGACCCGGCAAATGCCCTATTACCTAACTGGAAACACATTCCGGTGGGCTATCACGGTAGAGCAAGTTCCATTGTGGTAAGTGGCGAACCCATTCATCGTCCTAAAGGACAGACCCTACCCAAAGATTCCAGCACGCCAGTTTTTGGTCCTTCACAACGTTTGGACTTTGAATTGGAAATGGGGTTCGTCTGTGGAAAAAACACGCAAATGGGAGAATCGGTTTCCACTTCGGATGCTGAGGATTATATTTTCGGACTGGTTTTATTCAATGACTGGTCCGCACGTGATATCCAAAAATGGGAGTATGTGCCATTGGGGCCATTCCTGGCCAAGAATTTTGCTTCTTCCATTTCGCCATGGATAGTGACCTTGGAAGCATTGGAGCCTTTTCGTGTTTCTGGACCAAAGCAAGAACCCAAGGTTTTATCGTATTTGGAATATGAAGGAGACAAGAATTACGAAATTAACTTAGAAGTAGGTATCGCAACTGAAAACAACGAAGAAACCATTATTTGTAAGAGCAATTTCCAATATATGTACTGGAACATGGCTCAACAATTAGCCCATCATACGGTGAATGGTTGTAATATTAATGTTGGGGATATGATGGCTTCTGGTACCATTTCAGGTAAAAGTGAAGATTCTTATGGATCTATGTTGGAATTGGCTTGGATGGGAACCAAACCGCTCAAAATGAAAGATGGCTCGGAACGAAAGTTCATTAACGACGGAGATACGGTGACCATGCGTGGTTATGCGCAAAAAGGCGATATTCGTGTTGGATTTGGTGAAGTTTCATCAAAAGTTCTACCCGCAAAATAAAAGTGAAATGTCATTCCGAAGGAGCGAAGTGATGAGGAATCTACAATAGATTTCCCACATTCGCTCGAAATGACATATAAAGAACTAATATGACAAAAACCATAGACCCAACTTCAATTTCACAACAGGACCTTCATGGTATCTTGCTCACAGCTGTGGCGCCCCGCCCCATTTGCTTTGCAAGCACCATCGATGCTGATGGAAATGTAAATTTAAGCCCGTTCAGCTATTTCAATGTTTTCAGTTCCAATCCACCCGTGCTTATTTTTTCACCTGCTCGAAGTGGGCGGGATAACACCCATAAGCATTCCTATTTAAATGTAAAGGAAGTTCCAGAGGTGGTCATCAATATTGTCAACCACCCCATTGTAGAACAAATGTCCCTTGCAAGCACGGCATATGAACGGGGGGTAAATGAATTCGAAAAAGCAGGACTTACCCAAATCCCGAGTGAAACAGTAAAACCCCCAAGAGTTGGAGAGGCTCCTGTTTCCTTTGAGTGCAAAGTGCAGCAAACCATTGAGCTTGCAGAAGAACCGGGTGCTGGAAACCTAATCATTGCCAAAGTCGAACGCATCCATATTAACGAGGATTATCTAACTGATGACCTGTTAGACACTAAAAAACTGGATTTGGTGGGAAGAATGGGAGGTAGTTGGTACGTTAAAGCTTCGGGAGAAGCGCTCTTTGAAATTCCCAAACCTATTCGAACCAAAGGTATCGGAGTTGACGCGTTGCCCAAAGGGATTCGTGAAAGTGAAGTTTTAACCGGAAATAATCTGGGGCGTCTTGGCAACCTTGAAACTTTACCCGGCCAGGATGATTTGAATTCCATTCAAAAAGATGACGAAGTACAAATGATGATTAAAAAGTTGGGAGGAACATCAGAAAAACTAAAAAGCCAACTGCATTGGTTGGCACAGCGAATTTTAGAGGAAGGAGAAACTACCAAGGCCATGGCCTTGCTAATGTATGCTGAAACCCTATAACATGGAAAAAGGAATCGAATCCATTTTCAAACCGCACTTAGAGCCGAAGGAAGTATACAAAGGAGGTAAAAACCTCCCAAAGGAATCCAACAAAAAGATATACAAGCTTTCCTCAAACGAGAATCCATTGGGACAGTCTCCAAAAGCCACTGAAGCTCTTATAAAAGCAGCTACCAATGTTGCTATCTATCCAGACCAAACAGATATTCGATTACGAGAGGCACTGGTAGCTGACTTTGACCAACAGTTAAAGGTGGACCAATTTATCTGTGGAAACAGTGGCTCGGAAATTATCGATATGTTGTTGCGGGCCTTCATCAATGAAGGGGATGAGGTCATTTATTCCAATCCCTGTTTTTTGCCCTATTCAGTTTTTTCAAGATGGTATGGGGCTAAATTGATAGATATTCCTCTTAAAAATTCCGATTACGCCTTAGATGTTGAAGGTATCTTGAATGCTATCACCCCTAAGACTAAGGTAATTTTTTTTACCAGTCCCAATAACCCCACAGGAACCTATATTCCAAAAGACGTACTTGAAGATTTCTTAAACCGAATTCCAAAGAACATCGTCATTGTTTTTGATGAGGTATACAGACATTTTGCGAATGCCGTGGATTACACCTCTGCCCTACCTTATGTAAAAGCCGGCCATAATGTTATTGCCATTAACAGTTTTTCCAAAACCTATGGTTTAGCCGGTTTACGTGTGGGTTATTGCTATACTACTTCTAAAATTGCCAACTACATTCGTCAGATTCATAAACCTTTTCTTTTACCGTTAACATCTTTGGAAGCTGCCATCGGTGCTTTGAATGATTCCGAATTTGTTGCCGAAACCGTCAAAACCGTTCTAGAAGGAAGAGAATTCTTGGAAAATGAGTTCCAAAGACTGGGAATTACATATTGGCCCACACAGGGCAACTTCTTTATAATAGACCCGCCCATACCCGAATTTGAATTTACCGATTTTCTGATGAACGAGGGTGTAATGGTTCGTCCTGTTTCACAGTTTGGAGCTCCAGGAAAAGTACGTATCACTATAGGCACTCAAGAAGCAAATGAAGCTTTGGTGAAAGCTTTAGAAAAAATAAAGGGGCTGTCTAAAAAAGAGTAAAAGTCGTCATTCTGAATTCATTTCAGAATCTCAATATTTTGAAGAACAAGTATTTAAAGGGAACCTGAAACAAGTTCAGGTTGACGAAACCATACTTTTTAGACAGCCTCTTTCTTATGAATTTTAGCTCTATTTATTGTCTGGTAAATACTGCATCGGCCCCAGTGAAATTCTGAGCATCGATGTCCTCACCTGCAATGATTAGAGTGTTATCTCCTTCAAAGGCGATGGTTATGGTCTCTTCTTCCAAATTTTCGTTGATGAAGGTAAGTTGATTCCCTTCCAAGGACCAAACTGAATTTTCAGTGTCACTTTCTGTGGGACATGGGATATCCAATCCGTTCATTCCGACATTAATGGAAATAAAACTGGCTCTATCCACAGATGTAACCGTACCATCTTCATTAAAAGTGAATGTGATTAGGTCACAGTCAATTCCCTGAAGGAATGCTATGATTTCTTTGCCAAAGTCAAGGTCATCATCGTCTACTCCACTATCAATGCGTAGGTCAGTTAGTACCCAAGTACCAACCAAACGGTTTTCTGAATTCATTGCATCATTGTCATCCGCATCATTGGAACAAGAAAACGATAAGGCAACAACAGCAAGAAACAATACTATCTTTTTCATGATTTTGTTTGTGAGGTTATTTCGAAAATAACGCAAAAACCATAAAAAAAGTATCGCAATACGCTCAAAACTAGAGCACAAAACGGTAGGTAGCCTTTAAAAGAAATATGTTTTGAGGCTGTTGTCCAAAAATATTATCACTCAATCCATCCAAGAGACCTTGTGATGGGTCACCATCTTGTGAAATATCCTGAGACCATACCAAAAAGATTTCCGAACCCGGAATATACTCCCATCGAATCACCAAATTGGAACGAAACTGCACAAACGAGAAATCCGGGTCGTCAAAGCTAAAATCTGTAACACCTGTTAGATTTTCATCCACCGAATACGTACCATCTTCAAGAGTAACCTCATTGTCGGAATAGGCCAAAAAACGATTTTCAAAACGCTGGGCCGTGGCATCCGTAACATGTTTGAAATTAGAGTAGCGGCCGCGCGAAATAAATGGCTGCCCCCAATATTGAATGGTCAAATTGGGATTGATGGTATAGTTAAACCTAAATGACATACTAAGGGTTCTCTGCTGAATTTCACCATTTAGGTACCTTGGAGCACCATTTACATCATCAAAATTTTCTAAAAACTGTAATTGATCATTATTAATGCTCAAGGACGGAAAAGCGGAAACACGGATGGCATTTACCGGCTGATACACCAATCCGGCCTCAATAAAATATAATCTGTAGGAGTCATCAACGGCCTTTTGCCCGCGATGGAAGAAATTGAAACGTAGCTTTTTCCTGTTGTCCGTCCGTATTGAGTTCCAAAAACTTATGTCTGGGGAGCGTTTTAACCTAGGTCCACCACGTAAAGCAAAATTGTCGTACCGTCTTGGTCCATAATTGAACCCAAAATTACTGAACCAGTTGTTCTGCCAATTTTGCCAGCTGTTGGTATTGAACCGTAGAATGTTATTATTACCGTTAAAATCCCAAGCACTCCAATGATTGTAATTGATTCCTACTCTTCTAAAAGTTTTATCCGGTTTTAACGTTTGATACCCTACCCAAGTATAATGTCGAATATCATCAGATTGTCTTTGAAATCCAATATCGTTCAGTTCCAATTCTGGAGATCTCCATGTACCTCCTGTCTCAAATCGCCAATGGCCACTACCAATTTTTCCTATTTGTAGATTCCCTGCACTCCCTGTCAAAGAAGTTCTATTTGGGTCTACTGAAAGATGGCTAGCATCCACTCTTTGGAATAAATGTGTAATGGATTCTTGGGTGTTTTGGATTGCTTCTTCACTTCCTTGTACATGGCTTAGAATAAAATTTCCTTCCACATACCAATCTCTGTTGTGCCATTGATGTTTAAAATCTACCCCACCTGAGTAAGCGGAGCGATGTAAAAAGTCCAGTTGCTCCGTTAGATTGTCTCTATTGGTGGCCGTAAAAATTCCACCTATATAGGAATTCCTATCATTAAAATCCTTTTGAAGCCTTCCTACAAAATAGTTGGTCAATGGCTCCACCATTTCCCTTCTTCCATCCCCTTCTTCATTCACGATTGAAGCGTAGCGACGTGCTGTAACACTTTCCAAAACCCCTATGGCCCATCCATCCTTGGTTTTGCCACTAAACTTCGCTGCCCCTATGATTGGCGTGTTGGCGGGTTGGTCCACGAATTCATTATCCGAAGTATCGGGAGACCCTTGAGGACTTCTTCCTATTCTACGGGAATAAAAGACATTATCAAATCCAAAGGTATTTCCAGCTTCAGATTGTGATACATTAAAATCAAATATATTCTTGTTTTCTACGAAGAAAGGGCGTTGTTCTCGAAAGAAAATCTGGAAACCATCGAGGGCAATTGCAGAGGGGTCAGCTTCAACCTGACCAAAATCTGGATTTACTGTCAAATCCAAAGTCAAATCGTTGGTAATACCAATCTTTGCATCCAATCCTACGGTTACATCATTATCGTTTCCGTCCCTAAAAGGATTTCCCTCTTCAGCTTCATAAGTTTCTCCACTTGTTACTGTATACGGTTGTATCTCCAACTGTTTTTGTGGCTCTATATTCTTCAGTCCATGTAGTTCACCAAACTCACTTACCCATCCAGGTTGGTCTATTGGTTTTCTCTGCCATAAGGAGCGTTCTTCGGCCCTAAAAAACCTTCTGGTTGACTGAAGTCCCCATACTTGGTCATCTGCTCCACTGAATTTCAATTGACTAAGTGGAATTTTAAGTTCAGCAGTCCAACCTTCTTCGTCCACATTGGTTTTGGTATACCAGATGGGGTTCCAACTTCCATCCCAATTACTCCCATTGTTTGAAACAAATTCGTCCCCCTTTACCCCGGCAGCCGTAACCGTAAATGAAAAAGCAGTGCGTTTATCATGGTAACTGTCAATGTTGAATTCTACCCAATCTCCATCAAATCCATCTCTACGAGACAATCTTTTTACAATTTTATCGGGTTCAGCATCATAACATCGTACACCTATATATAAGAACTTGCTATCATATACTATTTTAAATTTAGTTTGATAACTAGGCGGTGTATTCTCATCGGGCTGCAACTCTACATAATCTCCTGTCCATTCCACAGTATTCCAAACTTGATCATTAAGTAGTCCATCAATGGAAGGTGGTTGATTTTGCTCAATAGCCTTGGTGACATAAATCTTTTTAGGGACTACTTCTGTTGAGTCTTGTGCGCTTGCCCAAATGGAAAGAAAAAGCAGGGCCAGCAAAAGGGTTGGTTTTCTCACTGTTTCCGTTTTTTGATTTGATAGTTAAACTAAAGACCTGTAAAAATTGAATCAGTTACAGTTTGACTCAATTTTAATTTGGACTTTAACATATCTTAGAGCAAAACTTTGAGGCAACCCAAAACTCCTTCAAAAATTAAAAAATAATCAATAACAACCATTTGTAATTCAATCTAATAATTGTACATTTGCAGCCCGTTAAAAACGGATAGGTTATTAAAAGATTAATATTCTCACAGTGGATACATTAAGTTACAAGACAATTTCCGCAAATAAGTCAACGGTTTCAAAAGAATGGTTGTTGGTTGATGCAGAAGGACAAACATTGGGTAGGTTAGCTTCCAAAGTAGCTAAATTACTAAGAGGAAAGCACAAGCCTAACTTTACTCCCCATGTGGATTGCGGTGACAACGTAGTTATCATCAACGCAGAAAAAGTAAATTTGTCTGGAAACAAATGGGCGGAAAAAACGTACCAAAGATATACGGGTTATCCTGGAGGTCAGCGTGAAACAACTGCAACAGAAATGCTGGACAAGCATCCTGAGCGTATTGTTGAAAAGTCTATAAAAGGAATGCTTCCAAAAAATAGATTGGGTGCAGACCTTTTTAGAAACTTAAAAGTGTATGCAGGTACTGAGCACGGCCACGAGGCACAAAAACCACGAGCAATAAACTTAAACGACTACAAATAATGGAAGTTGTTCACAAAATAGGTAGAAGAAAAACAGCAGTAGCAAGGGTTTATCTTTCTGAAGGAAAAGGAAACATCACAGTAAACAAAAGAGATTACAAAGATTACTTTGGGACTGCTCCTTTGCAATACAAAATTCAACAAGCATTTGCTTTGACTGGCGCTGAAGACACTTACGATGTAAAAGTAAATGTATATGGTGGTGGAATTACAGGTCAGGCAGAAGCTATTCGCTTGGCTCTTTCAAGGGCTATGTGCGAAATAAATGAAGAAAACCGAACTGTTCTTAAACCAGAAGGTCTATTAACAAGAGACCCCAGAATGGTGGAACGCAAGAAGTTTGGACAAAAGAAAGCGAGAAAGAAATTCCAATTCTCCAAACGTTAAGAATACCGGACAGTTTTTGTCCACAATTATAAGTTCATTGAAAACCCTGAAAACCATTCAGGGTTATATTTTTAATCAAGTTGTCGTTGTTCCAAAGAGCAAACATCAACTTTTTGGATACTAGTTTAGCATCTAAATGAAAGGGGCGAACCCAAGGTGACCACCCTTTCATTGCTAATACAACGGAACGTAAACTAAGTACAAAAGATGGCAAGCAAACCAGAAGTTAAAGACTTATTGGAAGCAGGTGTACACTTCGGACACCTAACAAGAAAGTGGAATCCCAACATGGCCCCATATATCTACATGGAGCGAAACGGAATTCACGTAATTAATCTTTACAAGACCGTAGCAAAATTGGATGAAGCCAAAGAAGCATTGAAAAAAATAGCTTCTTCAGGCAGAAAAATCCTTTTTGTTGCTACAAAAAAACAAGCAAAAGACATTGTTGCCGATAAGGTATCCAAAGTCAACATGCCGTACATCACAGAAAGATGGCCAGGTGGAATGTTGACCAACTTTGTAACCATCCGTAAAGCGGTTAAGAAAATGGCTGCGATTGATAGGATGAAAAAAGACGGAACTTTTAACACCCTTTCCAAAAAAGAAAGATTGCAAGTAGACCGCTTAAGAGCCAAGTTGGAGAAAAACTTAGGTTCCATAGCCGACATGACACGTCTTCCTGGAGCTATTTTCATTGTAGACACTATGAGAGAGCACATTGCGGTGAAAGAAGCTCAAAAATTGAATATTCCTATTTTCGCCATGGTGGATACCAATTCCGACCCAAGGCCAATCGATTATGTAATTCCAGCAAATGATGATGCAGGTAAATCAATCGAAGCAATTTTAGGAGAGGTGACCAATGCCGTTGCTGAAGGACTTGCTGATCGTAAAAACGATAAGCAAGAAGAAAAAGCAGCAGAAGCCAAAGAAAAAGAAACCGCTGAAGCTCCAAAAGAAGAAACAGCAGCTGTAAAAGAGACTCCTGTTAAAGAAGAAACACCTGCACCAAAAGTAGAGGCAGTTGCAGAAGAGACTCCAGCAGAAGTAGTTGAGGAACCAAAAAAAGCTCCAGCAACGGCCAAAACCGAAGTTGAAGATCTTACTAAAATTGAAGGGATTGGACCAAAAGCGGCTGAGGCGCTTAATAATAAAGGAATCAATACCTATGCAGATTTAGCTAAGACAGATGCGGAAAAAGTCAAGGAGATTTTAACCGAGGCTAGCTCAAGAATGGCACATTTGGACCCAACAAGTTGGGGTAAGCAAGCCCAAATGGCTGCTGATGGCAAATGGGACGAGCTTAAAGAATGGCAAGATAATGCCAAGGGAGGAGTGGAGTAATCCATCGTAATTGTCTTCAAGCGAATTACCACAACACTGTTTTACATTATACAAATTTTAAACAAATAAAAAGATGGCAAAAATTACCGCCGCAGATGTAAATAAACTTAGAAAAATGACCGGAGCTGGAATGATGGACTGTAAAAAGGCCCTAGTCGAAGCTGATGGTGATTTTGAAAAAGCAATTGAAATCCTTAGAAAGAAAGGTCAAAAAGTAGCTGCAAAGAGAGCAGATCGTGATTCTTCAGAAGGTGCTGCCATTGCAAAGGTCAATGGAAGTCAATCAAGTGGAGTTATCATCTCTTTAAATTGTGAGACTGACTTCGTCGCCAAGAACGACACCTTTGTAACTTTGGCCAATGAATTAGCAGAATTGGCATTGGACTTTGATAGCAAAGACGCTTTTTTAAGTGCTTCATACAACGACATGACCGTTGCAGAAAAACTTACTGAGCAAACTGGTGTAATCGGAGAGAAAATTGAAATTGGAAGTTTTGCCAAGTTAGATGCTCCATTCGTTGGGTCTTATATCCACGCTGGAAACAAGATTGCTACTTTAGTAGGACTTTCGGCCCCTGTTGATGGTGCTGCACAAGCTGCAAAAGACGTAGCTATGCAAGCTGCTGCAATGAATCCCGTTGCTTTGAACGAGGAAGGTGTTGATCAGGCCACTATTGACAAGGAAATTGAGATTGCTAAAGATCAGTTGCGTCAAGAAGGTAAGCCAGAAGCTATGTTGGAAAACATTGCCAAAGGTAAATTGAAGCGTTTCTTCAAGGACAACACCTTAATTAACCAAGCTTTCATCAAAGACAGCAAGCAAAGTGTTGCTCAATATGTAAAATCTGTAGATTCCGGTTTGGAAATTACAGGATTCCAAAGAGTAGCATTAGGATAAGAAACACGTTTTCTCAATAAAAAAGGCCGCTTATAAAGCGGCCTTTTTGTTTTCCCTAGTATTGTCTAATCATTTTGACTTGATATACACATCTCCATTGAAAGTCTTGAATAGCATTTCAGGTCCTCCCCCATTAATTTTACCTCGTACCCATTGTTCTATTTTCACCTTGTAGGTTCCGGATGAATTATTCTTGTTCACTTCTGGTCGGTTTGCAGAAACAGCCATATCAAAATCGGTATAAATCTCCCCCATATCCGACTTTGCCTTTACATCTGCTTTCAAAGAACTGGGAAATGTTATATTTAAATCTCCATTCAAACTACTAAAAGCCATGTTGGAATTGGATGAAATACTGTTAAAAGTAACATCAATATCCCCATTTACCGTATCGGTTGATGCAGAACCACTGACCGATTCTAAGGTTATGGCCCCATTAACATTACTTACTTCCATATCTCCATTTACCCCCTTAACCCAAATATCGCCTTCATTTACAGTTCCAAGTTTCAATGAAAAGTTTTTAGGAACTTTTATTTCCAAATTGGTTGCCCTATTCCATTGCTCATTAACAATTTGAACCACATTATTCTTTTCTTCAGCACTTATATTTAGTGAAGTGTCACCTATACGCTTCATACCATTGGCTTTCCCTTTATCCTTATCCTTGTTTTTACCACCACAACAGTCCGTTTTTGACCCCAACGATGCTTTAATCACGACTTCTTTTCCTTCATAAGCTTCAACCTTAATGGAACCTGTCAGTTGATTCACCACTAACTTCCCAGGTTTAGAAGGCTCACTTAAAGGAACCGAAAATAAATCGATACTTTCCTCTTGGGCAAAAAGCCCGTTTACTGCCAAAAAAGCAATAAGCACTATTATATGTTTTGTATTTTTCATCCTACTATATTTTTTTGATATATACATTTCCATTTAAAGTTTCAAAATCAAACTCTACAGAGCCATTGCCAATTTGAACAACAGGTTGCGCTTCAATCTTGAACTTTGGTTTGCTGCCATTTCCATTAGATCTATTTGTTCTTGTAAATTGTTTGTTGATGTCAAAATCGGTGAACATTTCTCCATTCATACTTTTAAAAGAAATATTGGCGGAGAGGGCTTTTTGATAAGAAATATTAATATCCCCATTGAGCGAATAATATTCAGAGGCTTCTTTGGGATTGTCAGCATAGGAAATGGTGACTGGTCCATTTATGCAATTTACCTTGGTCTTCCCGGTAATATTCGTAAGGGTAATCCCTCCATTAATATTTTCCGCCTTTAAATATTTGCCTCGGGTATTTTCAACTAAAACCTCTCCATTATTAACCGTACTAACATCAATAATCATGGAATTGGGAACCTTTACTTTTATGTTTAGGTTATGCTCATAGCTTAGTTCAAAAGAATTATCGCACCACTTATATCTGAGCTTCTCTTCATCAAATTCGATATAGGGCGCATCAGGTCGAACAATAATCCTGTTATGGAGTTGCGTGATTTTTACCTGCAGCTCAGACTTCCCCAAATCCAAATCAGATGAGTTTTCTGCTCTAATGGTTCGCTCAACTTCAACCTGAACGGTTCTTCCAGAATATCCTTCTACAGCAATAGAACCGAAAACATTCTTGACCACTAAGTCACTTTCCAAAGCATTGCTTACTTCCATCTCTTTTTTAATTACCTCGGTAAATTCTTTCTTTTGCGCCGTAATGTGCTGGACGCCCAGCCCCACACTCAATAACAGCATTACAACTAACTGTTTTCTCATTTTAAATACATTTTAACTGTTCGTAATTTGATTTTGCCCAAAAAGGGCTGATTGATAAATAAACTCCTATATGATAGACTCAATAGAATTCTTGATTTTCCTTTTAACCGTAGTGTCCAGCTCCTGTTTCTTCAACAATTGTTTGAAAGGCTCAATGGATGCTTTTTCCTGCAAAGCCACCATAAGATTTGCCAAAGTTATCTGCATGATTGGGGATTCCTGATTGGGAATAGCCTGAATCAAGCCTTGACGCACCAAGGGATTATCTACATAATTGGTTAATGATTCCACCGCTGCGAGTCTCACATTTACATTGGCATCGCTGTTCAATGTTTTCAGTAGGGCCCTGATTACGATTTCATCTACATTTTCAATTTTATTGGCTTCTCCCACACCTTGTAATCTTTGATTGGCAGATGGTTGCTCCAAAAGCGTTAAAACCAATTTTTGCCTCACCTCTTCGGTTTCCTTCTCAGCAACGGTATTTTTGGATGACGGTATTTCTTCATTGGGTGCCAAAAAATAGCCTAAACCAAGACCAAGAACCAACAAAAATGTGCCTAGTGCTAGTTGGGGTCTAAACCATCCACGCCATCCGTCAAACACTTTTTTCGAAACCTTTTTCTCACTCTTTGCAAGCTCTTTATCAAGCATGTTGAAAAAAACATCATCCATTCCATTTAAAGGTTCAGGAGCATCCATACTTTGCATCGAACTCCAGAAAGCTTCCAATTCCTCATAGGCTTTTTTATATTCCGGATTTTCCTCCAATAGCTTATCAAACATCTCCCTATCAGCCTGTTTCATTTCTCCGGCCAAATAATCCATAGCCTTTATTTCAAATGTTTCCTTATTCATGTTCAACCTATTTCCAATTCCAAAAAAATACTTCTCAATTCTTTAAGAGCCCTATGTACTCTAACTTTTGCTGCGCCTTCCGAACAACCCATTATCTCTGCTAACTCAGAAAACTTAAGCCCTTTATATTTTGTCAGCACCAAAAGTTGTCTTTTTTCTTCAGGTAACTTTGCCATTGCTCTTTTCAAAAGCGCTTTGTTCCCTTCCGCTTCAATACCTTCATTTAACTCATCCCCCATTGGGTCTCTTATTTCTATTTTCGAAGAACTACTTGACAATTCATTTTTGGAAGCTTTTTTATGATGATCATAATTCACATTTCTGGCCATTCGAAACATCCAAGCGCCAAAAGTGCCATCTCCCGAGAAAGAACTTCTATACTGCAGCATCCTCATAAATACATTTTGAACCAAGTCCTCACTCAATGATGGATTGTTTCCTAAATTATAGAAGAAGCCAAAAAGTTTCTTTTTGTGCCGTTCATACAATAGTCCCAATTTGTCAAGGTCTCCTTTTTTGACTTTTAGCATAAGAGCGTTGTCTGTAAGATCGTGCAAGCTTTTAGTTCTTTTTAGGTTTGTTTAAGGGTATACTGTACTAAATTGAAAAGGTTACAAAATGTATTCTTTTTTATTGATTTTATTATGAAATCCTTGGGTTTTCTAAGCTCATACGGTAAATTTTTTTGATTATTTTTGTCCGGATTTCAACTCAGCCTACATGCAATACAAAAGAATTCTTTTAAAACTCAGTGGAGAAGCCTTGATGGGCGAACAACAGTACGGAATTGATGGAAAGCGCTTGGCGGAGTATGCTGAAGACATCAAAGCTGTTGTTGAAAAAGGCATAGAAGTAGCTATTGTTATTGGTGGCGGCAATATTTTTCGAGGTCTGTCTGGAGCGAGCCAAGGTATGGACCGTGTGCAAGGAGACCATATGGGTATGTTGGCCACGGTAATAAATGGATTGGCTTTACAAAGTGCCCTAGAACAACATGGTGTTGAGACCAGGTTGCAATCTGCCATTAAAATCAATGAAGTTGCTGAACCTTTTATTCGCAGAAGAGCTATGCGTCACTTAGAAAAGGGAAGGGTAGTTATTTTTGGCGGAGGAACCGGAAACCCATATTTTACAACAGATTCCGCTGCGGTTCTTCGTGCTATTGAAATCAAAGCAGACGTAATCTTAAAAGGTACCAGAGTTGATGGCATTTACACTTCGGACCCAGAGAAGGATAAAACTGCAACCAAGTTTGATAATATTTCATTTAACGATGTAATTTCCAAAGGACTTAAGGTGATGGACACAACGGCCTTTACGCTAAGTCAAGAAAATGAACTTCCAATAGTGGTATTTGACATGAACACTAGAGGAAATCTCATGAAAATAGTTCAAGGAGAGCGCATAGGCACAGTTGTCAATGTGTAATTTGGCAGAGCTTTTGTAGCTAGACCTTAAAAACCTAAACGTATGAACGAAGAAGTAACATTTATACTTGATGCTACTAAAGAGAGCATGGATGGAGGCATTTCCCATTTAGAAAAAGCCTTGGTGAAAATTCGAGCGGGCAAAGCAAGTCCAGTTATGTTATCGACCGTAATGGTGGAGTATTATGGCTCTCCCACTCCCCTCTCCCAAGTATCCAACATCAACACTCCAGATGCTAGAACCATATCCGTTCAACCATGGGAAAAAAGTATCTTAGGTGACATTGAAACAGCCATTATGAATGCCAATCTAGGTTTCAATCCCATGAACAATGGAGAAATGGTTATCATCAATGTACCGCCCTTGACCGAAGAGCGCAGAATACAATTGGTTAAACAGGCAAAAGGCGAGGCTGAAGATGCCAAGGTAAGCATTAGAAATGCAAGGCAGGATGCCAACAAGGAGCTTAAGAAGCTTGATATTTCTGAGGATTTAAAAAGTAATGCCGAAGTGGACGTACAAGAACTAACAGATTCTTACATCCAAAAAGTAGATGCCATCCTTACCGTTAAGGAAGCTGAAATCATGAAGGTCTGATTCTATTGATTTTCCATAAGTCATCTTCTAGGAGTACAACTAATCATTTTCTAACTTTGCCCCTAACAAAACATTTATGGTAGCAAAGCTAACCCGAGGATTCTGGCCTGCAGTGGCCCGAATAATACTTAGAAACCGTATTGTTATTCTGTTTCTGGTAGCGGCCGCTACTGTTTTTCTAGCATTACAATGGAAAAACATCCAAATGTCCAATACTGAGGTCAATATCCTTCCAGATGACCATCCAGCTAGTATTAATTACAACATTTTCACGAATCTCTTTGGAGAAGAAGGAAACGCTATCGTTTTTGCAGTTCGGAATCCTCGACTGTTCAACCCAAAGAATTTTAATCGCTGGAATAAGTTCAGCAAACAACTTGAAGCTTTCCCAGAGGTAGATTTTGTAGTTTCCACGGACAATCTACAGGTATTGGTCAAGGACAATGAGAAACAAGAGTTTGTAATTGAGGATTTTATTCAGGAAGACCCCACTTCTTCTAAAGAGGTCGATCAGTTAAAAGAACATCTTATAACCGAGCTCCCTTTTTATAATGGGCTGATTTATAATCCAGAAAGTGAGACCATTCAAACCATCGCCTATTTGGACAAAGATATTGTTAATACATCTGTCCGAAACCAGTTCATTTTAAATGACCTTCAGGATTTGGTCAAAAATTTTGAAGAAGAAACTCAATTGGATATGCATGTTTCAGGTATGCCCTATATACGAACTTGGAACACTAAATCCGTTGTGGATGAAATTGGCATTTTTATTGGAGCCGCACTTCTGATTACCTCTTTGATTTTCTTTTTCTTCTTCCGCAGTTTTCGCGCCACAATCATTTCAATGTGCGTGGTTATTATTGGGGTAATGTGGGCCTTTGGCATTTTGGGTTTGCTTCAATACGAGATTACCATTCTCACCGCCTTAATTCCACCTCTCATTATCGTGATTGGGATTCCAAACTGTATTTTCCTAATCAATAAATATCAGCAAGAGGTAAAGAAACATGGCAATCAAGCACTCTCACTTCAACGGGTAATTTCCAAAATTGGAAATGCCACCTTGATGACCAACATAACAACGGCATCTGGTTTTGCAACTTTCATTATTCTGGATAGCGACTTGCTCAAGGAATTTGGTATTGTAGCATCCATAAACATTATCGGGATTTTCGTGCTTTCCCTTTTGATCATTCCTATCATATATAGCTTCATGGCCTTACCAAAGACCAAACATTTGAAGCATCTCAACAAAAGATGGATAGACTTCTTTGTGAATTGGATGGAGCGAATGGTACGGGACCATAGAATTGGAGTTTATATTTCTTCGGTAGCCATTTTGGTTTTGAGTATTATTGGAATCTATCAAATTGAGATTACAGGAAGCCGTATTGAGGATTTGCCTAAGAACACGCACTATTTTAAGGACATTCGTTTTTTTGAAGAAGAGTTTGATGGTATTATGCCCATGGAAATCGTAGTGGATACCAAACGAAAAAATGGAGCGTTCAAACCTGCCACCCTACGCCGCATGAACCAATTGGGAGAGGTTATTCAAGAAACACCTGAACTATCTCGCCCCGTTTCAGTGGTAGACTTGGTGAAGTATTCCAAACAGGCGTTTTACAATGGCATCCCTAAATACTATCAGCTTCCCACATCGCAAGAGAATACTTTTATCATGGATATGGTGAGAAAGTCCTCTGCAGATGGCGATTTATTGGAAAGTTTTATGGACAGTACTGGACAAACTGCTCGTTTGACCACGTTTCTAAGAGATGTCAAAATTGACCGGATGGAAGAGATTGAAATGGATGTTCAAAAGGCCATTACCAAATTCTTTCCTGAGGAGCGCTACAATGTTTTTATGACCGGGAAAGCCCTACTGTTCCTTAAAGGGACCCGATATCTGGTCAAAAATCTATTGATTTCTTTAGCATTGGCCATAGGCCTTATTTCGTTGTTTATGGCCTATTTGTTTCGCTCCTTCCGGATGATTATCATTTCCTTGGTGCCAAACTTACTCCCTCTAGTCATTACTGCGGGCCTTATGGGATATTTAGGCATTCCTATAAAACCCTCGACCATTTTGGTTTTTAGTATTGCATTTGGAATTTCTGTGGATGATACCATACACTTCTTGGCAAAATACAGGCAAGAGCTCACTACCCATAGATGGCATATAAAAAAGTCGGTATATGCGGCTTTACGAGAGACCGGAGTAAGCATGTTCTATACCTCAATCGTATTGTTCTTTGGCTTTTCGGTGTTTATCATTTCTGATTTTGGTGGCACCAAAGCGCTGGGAGGATTGGTTTCTGCTACGCTCCTATTTGCCATGTTGGCCAACTTGATTTTATTGCCTTCCCTTTTGCTGTCATTGGAAAGAAGCATTGCCAATAAGCAAGTACTTAAAAAACCTCAAATTGACATTTTACCCAAGGAAGAAGTAGGGGAAACAAAAGACAACTAGATATTTCTTCATAAAACCTAAGGGTATAGTCCTCTTTTTTGACCAAAAAACTATCTTTACGGCTTAATTTTAGTGAAGCCAAAAAATGATATCACAATCCATAAAATCATTGCTTGAAAAACAGCCGATTGGAGATACTGTTCAAATTGAAGGTTGGGTAAGAGCCTTTAGAAGCAACAGATTCATAGCAATAAATGACGGTTCCATTATTCATAACCTTCAATGTGTGATTGATTTTGAGAATTTTGATGAATCTCTTCTTAAACAGATTACCGTTGGTTCAGCTTTACGAATAAAGGGAGAACTTGTGGAAAGTCAAGGAAAAGGACAAAGTCTGGAAATTCAGGTAAAAGATGTCTTTGTGCATGGAACCGCTGACCCTGAGACATATCCGATTCAGCCCAAAAAACATTCCCTTGAATTCCTTCGCGAAAAAGCGCATTTAAGAGTTCGTACCAATACCTTTTCTGCAGTGATGCGTGTTCGTTCGGCTTTATCATTTGCCATTCACCGTTATTTTCAAGAAAATGGGTTCTACTATATGAACACACCCATTGTCACAGGTTCTGACGCTGAGGGAGCAGGGGAAATGTTTCGTGTAAGTACATTAGACCCCAAAAATCCTCCATTGACTGAAGAGGGCGAAGTAAAATATGAGGATGATTTTTTTGGTAAAGAAACGAACCTTACAGTATCGGGGCAACTAGAGGCTGAAACCTATGCCATGGGCTTGGGAAAGGTATACACATTTGGCCCCACGTTCAGAGCTGAAAACTCCAATACCTCAAGACACCTTGCCGAATTTTGGATGATTGAGCCTGAAATGGCCTTTTATGAACTTGATGCCAACATGGATTTGGCAGAAGACTTCATTAAATACACTATCCGATATGTATTGGACCATTGTATGGATGATTTAGCCTTTTTGGAGAAGCGTCTCTTGGATGAGGAAAAAACCAAGCCTCAGAACGAGCGCAGTGAAATGGCCTTGATTGAAAAACTCAAGTTTGTTGTGGATAACAACTTCAAAAGGGTCACTTATACCGAAGCGATTGATATTTTACGCAACAGCAAACCGAACAAAAAGAAAAAGTTCAAGTATCCAATTGACGAATGGGGGGCTGATCTGCAAAGTGAACATGAACGCTTTTTGGTCGAGAAGCATTTTAAGTGTCCTGTAATACTATTTGATTATCCAGCTAAAATAAAGGCTTTCTACATGCGACTGAATGAGGATGGAAAAACAGTCCGAGCCATGGATGTTCTTTTTCCAGGTATTGGAGAGATTGTTGGAGGTTCTCAACGTGAGGAGCGTTTGGAAGTACTCCAACAAAAAATTGAAGAACTGGGTATTGATGAAAAAGAGCTTTGGTGGTATCTAGACCTAAGACGATTCGGAACAGCGGTTCATAGTGGTTTCGGACTTGGTTTTGAACGTTTGGTGCTCTTCGCTACCGGTATGGGTAATATTCGTGATGTAATTCCTTACCCAAGGACACCCCAAAACGCAGAATTTTAATTCGATTGCTTAAATTTATAGGAAAGGAAGACTCATAGCTCCATGTTAAAACAACATCTCCAGTTTAAACTTTCCCAAAAGCTGTCTCCTCAGCAAATTCAGTTGATGAAATTGATTCAACTGCCCACCCAGGCATTTGAACAACGTTTGAAACAAGAGTTGGAGGAGAATCCTGCACTAGAAAGTGGCAAAGCTGAGAACGATTCTCTGGATGATACTTACGATAATACGTATGAAGAATCTGGGGATAGTGAATCCATCTCAGCAGATGACATCAACATTGATGATTATTTGAGTGATGATGAAGTACCTGATTACCGTACTCAAGTAAGCAACTATAGTGCTGATGATGATGAAAAGAGCATTCCTTATGCTTCAGGCATCTCGTTCAATCAGTATTTAATCAATCAGCTTAACACGGTTCACTTGGATGACCAAGAATGGGCCATAGCAGAGTTTTTAGTGGGAAGCATTGATGAGAGTGGATATATCCGTCGCCCTCTTAGCGATATTATGGATGATTTAGCCTTCACTCAAAACATTTATACAGAGGAGGACAAAATAGAAGCCGTACTCAAAATAGTCCAGCAATTGGATCCTCCTGGGGTTGCTGCGCGATCTTTGGATGAATGCCTTATCCTTCAACTACGCCGAAAAGAAAATACACCTTCAAACGCACTGGCCATTGATATTTTGGAAAGGTCTTTTGAGCAATTCACCAAAAAGCATTATTCCAAACTCCTTCAAAAACATCAGGTGGACGAGGAAGCTTTGAAAGATGCCATTTCGGAAATTGAAAAACTGAACCCAAAACCAGGGGGTTCATACGCCGGTAGCACCCGAATCATTGAACACATTGTCCCTGATTTTTCCATAAAAATTGTGGATGGTGAACTTGAACTAAGCTTAAATGGGCGCAATGCTCCCGAACTTCATGTATCAC
The DNA here is from genome assembly GCF_947501165.1 of uncultured Allomuricauda sp. Classification (GTDB taxonomy): domain Bacteria; phylum Bacteroidota; class Bacteroidia; order Flavobacteriales; family Flavobacteriaceae; genus Flagellimonas. The sequence goes on from NZ_CANMUU010000001.1 coordinate 102,660, forward strand.
GAGAATATAGCAACATGCTTGCAGGATACAAGAATGCCAAAGAAAAATCGAAGTCCCAAAAGGATACGGTAATGTTCATCAAACAAAAACTTGATGCCGCCAAATGGTTCATTGATGCCATAAAGCAACGGCAACAAACTCTTTTTGTGACTATGAGTACCATAATGAACTACCAAAAGGAGTACTTTTTAACTGGGGATGAGCGCAAGCTCCGGCCCATGATCTTAAAGGACATTGCTGACCAAATTGGAATGGATGTTTCTACAGTTTCCAGAGTTGCCAATAGTAAGTACGTAGATACTCCCTATGGTACCAAGCTCATTAAAGAGTTTTTCTCTGAAGCCATGAAAAATGAGCAAGGTGAAGATGTATCGACGCGAGAAATCAAGAAGATACTGGAAACGGTAATTCGCGATGAGGAGAAGAAAAAGCCTTTGACCGACGATAAATTGGCCAAAATTCTGAAGGAACGTGGCTATCCCATTGCCAGAAGAACCGTAGCCAAATACCGGGAGCAATTGGGCATTCCAGTGGCCAGGCTCAGAAAACAAATCTGATGCGTCATTTTCTGAACATTGTTTCCTATGTTTTTCACCCATTGTTCGTTCCGATTGGAGGCACGTTAATTTACTTTCTGATTACCCCAAAATATACTTCATTGGAAATTCAAAGTGGGAACATATTGCCCATTTTTATTCTTACGGTGATTATTCCAATTATCTTTTTTTTAATTCTAAAGAATTTAGGAATCATTAGTTCTATTTTTCTACCTACACTTAAAGAACGTAAGTATCCCTTGTACATCAATGCCATTATCCTATTCATGATTTTGTACAAAGTAATACCTAATAATTATGTTCCTGAGCTTTTCTATTTCTTTGTTGGCCTTTTGATGGCAATAGGGGCAACGTTGATTTTACTCTTTTTACGAATCAAGACCAGTATACACCTTTTGGGAATGGGAAGTATACTGATGTTCATGATTGGTTTGAGCATACACTTTGAAATAAACATAACCTTGGCCATTAGTTTGTTTACTTTACTAACGGGTCTTGTGGCCACTTCTCGATTGTACTTAAACGCGCATAGCAAAATGGAGCTGTTGGTAGGTTTTTTTATTGGTGTTCTATCCCAGATGTTAATTCTGAAGTATTGGTTATAGAATGTAAAAAATAATACCTATTCTGAATACCCTTGCATCTATTGTTTCCCCGTTATCCAAAACTATTCCATCGTTAAGGAGGGGATTTAAGCTGTAATACGAATGGATATTAAAAGTATTGTATCCAAAACTCAAGGTTAGGCCATATTGAAAGTCCCGTATATCACTGTTTGAAAAACGGATTACATCATCTTCAATGTTCAATGAATTTCCCTCTTCCAAAACCAATTTGGAACTTCCTGAAAAAACATAGGCAAATCGCAGACCTCCGTAAATTCTCCAAAACTTATAATCCGTAGCCGTTGATGTTCGCCATCTCAATTCCAATGGCATTTCTATGGCATGTGTTGCCAACTTGTTTCGTCTAAAATCATCTTCCGAATCCAGAATAGAATATGCTATTTCTGCCCCAGAGTTATCTGCTCTTATATTGCTGTAGTACGAATTGATAGCGTAACCCAAACCAAGGCCTAAGCCAAAATTTCTGGCTCTATTAATGGGTATATCTTTGATAAAACCCAACTGAAGATTATAGGACAAGCTATTTTGTACCACATTCTCAGGTCTATCGGTCAAAAAATTAATGCCTGTTCCTATATAAAATTGATCTTCAAAATACCGTAAACTACTCTCATCACTTTCCCCAAATTGTGCATAAGAAGCAAAAGCAGCACTGAAAAAAACAACAACCCTTAAAATCCTTGACGACCCTAACATAAAGTTTACTCCATTTTGTTCAAAAATAAAAAAACGCTCCAGAAAATTCTGGAGCGTTTTTCACTAAATCTAAGTTATTGCCTACTGCAGATTGTTAAAAGCGTTTCCTTCATAAGTAGTATAATTTACTTTGAGGGCATTTACTTTTCTCAATTCCTGCTTAATATCAGCAATTAGTCCCATATTAGCGTCCTTATCCACTTTAAGTGCAGTGGTCAATACATTTTGAAGTTCCTGTGGTTTCTTGGCTCGTTCTGCCAAAATATAAGAACCTACTTCGCCAATACTGGCGAACTTATCATTAAGTTGTATTTTGGGTTCAGTACCAAAAACTTTCTGATATTCTCTAGTTGGCTTACCTACATAAATGTAGATCACCCTATCCTTTTTCTCTAATTTCTTAATCTCAGAGGCATTAGGAAGTGTATTTTCCACCAATAACGAACTGTCTTTCATAGTTGTTACCGTCATAAAGAAAAACAACAACATGAAAACAATATCAGGCAACGAGGCAGTAGAAACCGCTGGTAAATCACCATCTTTCTTTTTTGCAAATTTTGCCATAATCTAAATACTATTAATTACTTGTTGTTTCTGCTTCAGATAACTTCTGCGGGAACATATCTTGAACTCTCTTCACCTTATCTTTCAAATCATCTCTAATACTGGATGGTGTTTCAGGATTCAAGTATTCAGATTCCATATCTGTAAAATCTCTATTGAAAAGACGTTGAGACTCCCTGTTTCTCAAATCATTGTAAGCACCAACCAACTCATTTTGAACCGTTATATAGGTACTATACTTTGTTTCTCTGTCATTTTTGAGAGAAATAATGGCCTTGGTCGGGTTGTCTGAAGAAGAAACGTCTCTTCTCCCCTTGCAATAATTGCAAGTTCCATCTGCTCCATTTTCCAAAAATGCTATTGCAGCTTCCCGTAAATCTTTCAAGTCCATTAATTGGTCTTCAACCAAAAGTTGACCGTTCTTATTGATATTTACAGTGAATATGTTCTTCTGTCTGATAATTACATCTGTATCTGGCGGTTCAATGGGCGGCAACATACGATCCAAACCTGCATCCGTTTCTATGGTAGTGGTTACCAAGAAAAAGATAAGCAGAAGGAAAGCAATGTCCGCCATGGACCCGGCATTTACTTCCGGTGCACCTTTTCTTCTAGGCATAATCTCCCTTTTTTACTTAACAAATAATTTCTTCAATCCAGGGAAAACCATAAGCACTACTGCAACTGCTGAAAGGATAAAGAAAACATTCAATCCCATTCCAACGTTCTTTACAGTGCCCTCAGTTGTTTCCACACCTCTTTGCGCCATAGTTTCAACAACAGCTGCATTGTCCGAGGATAAACCATAGGATATCGCTACGATTATAGCCAATCCTCCTATGGCAAACAGAGCCTTTTTAATACTTCCTTTGGTAGTAAGCAGTTTTTTTAATCCAAATACAATGGCGGATACTGCAGCAACCAATAAAAGTATGTACATAATAATGAACATAAAGTTCATAGAGCCACTATTAATGGCATCCGGATCGTCACCAGAGGGTAGCGAGAACCAAAGAACGGCCGCTATCAATCCGATGGCTATAAGAGCTATTTTAATTACTTTATTCATGATTCTCGATAGATTTTAATTTCGTAATTATTTCTTGTGGGCTGCCAACATATCAATCAAGGATATGGAGGAGTCTTCCATGTCGTTTACGATACTATCGATTTTTGCAATAATGTAATTGTAGAAAATTTGAAGGATAATCGCCGTAATCAAACCAAATACAGTGGTTAAAAGTGCCACCTGGATATCTCCAGCAATCAAGGATGCACTCAAGTTACCAACCGCAGCAATTTTCTGGAAAGCCGCAATCATACCGATTACCGTACCCATGAATCCAAGCATCGGAGCAATAGCAATAAAAAGGGATAACCAGGAAACGTTTTTCTCCAATTGTCCCATTTGCACGCCACCGTAAGCCACAACAGCTTTCTCGGCAGATTCCAATCCTTCTCCAGCTCTATCCAAACCTTGATAGAAGATTGAAGCAACTGGACCTTTTGTATTTCGGCATATTTCTTTAGCAGCTTCAACTCCTCCGGAGGCTAAAGCATCTTCAACTTGTTGCTTTAACTTGGCTGAATTTGTGCTTGCCAAATTCAAATAGATGATTCTTTCAATGGCAACGGCCAATCCCAAAATCAAACAAAGAAGTACAATTCCCATAAAGGCTGGTCCACCCTGAATGAACTGTTCTTTTAGTACTTGGGTAAAACCTTTGCTGGCCTCACCGCCTTCTTGCAACATTGCAGCAGATGCCGATGTAGTTCCCAAAACAAACATTCCGGCAGTAGCCAGAGTAAAGGATATTTTTTTCATTTTGTTCAAACTTAAATTTAGTTAGTTAATAATGTTAAAGATATAAAAATTTTATAATTGAAAAAGCAATTACTTGGCAGAGAGGAAGGGATTCGAACCCTCGATACACTTTTGGTGTATACACACTTTCCAGGCGTGCGCCTTCGACCACTCGGCCACCTCTCTAATTTTTAATAATGAGCCGACCAATAAACGAAAAAATAATTATTTAAGGAAATTTGAGGCGTTAATTTTGATGCATTTCGCCACGTAGGGAAGTCTCAAACAATTCCTTGAATCTACCTTTGGTATCAGGCCTTCCCAAAAGGTACATCGCCTTGGTAATAGCAGCTTCGGTGGTAATGTCCTTACCATTAATCATTTGCATAGATCCAAGCCTTTCACTGGTCTCGTACTGACCCATCACCACACTACCTCCAGAGCACTGGGTTACATTAATGATATGTAGACCTCGGTTAATTGCTTTTTGAAGCGCATCCAAAAACCATTGGTCCATTGGGGCATTTCCTGCGCCGTATGTTTCCAAAACCAAAGCTCTGAGCCCATTTGTGTTTAACATACATTCCAAAACAGAACGGTTTAAACCAGGAAATAGCTTCAAAATGGCCACGTTAACATCCATGTTCATATGCACCTTTAGCGCATTGTCCCCATTCTTATATTCAAGTAAGCTCGGGTAGTTCACATTTAAGTGAACGCCAGATTCTATTAGGGCAGGATAATTCAACGAGGTAAAAGCCTCGAACTGCTCCGCACTAATTTTTGTGGTCCGATTGCCTCGATACAGTTTATATTCAAAGTACAACCCTACTTCTTGCACAACGGGTTTGTCATCTTCATAAAGGGATGCAATTTGAATAGATGTAATCAAATTTTCCTTAGCATCCGTTCGCAAATCTCCTATGGGCAACTGCGAACCAGTAAAGATTACCGGTTTGGCTAAATTCTCCAACATAAAACTCAATGCCGAGGCCGAATAGCTCATGGTATCACTTCCATGCAGTACCACAAACCCATCATAATGCTCGTAATGATCTTGGATGATTTTAGCTATGGTCATCCAGTGCCCTGGGTTCATGTTGGAAGAATCAATAGGCTTTTCAAACGAAATTCCTTTTAGCTCACAATCCAAATGATTCAACTCCGGAAGGTTTTTTATTAGCTCCTTAAAGTTGAAGGCCTTTAGGGAACCTGTCTTAAAATCCTTGACCATACCGATAGTACCACCGGTATAAATCAAAAGTATGTTGGTTTTTTTACCCATTTAGTTATATACCGAAAATGGCTTTGGAATTCTCTGTAGTTATATCAATGATGCGTTCTTTGTCCATCCCATAGATGGTTTCCAATCTCTCCAAAACCTTAATTATATATGAACTCTCATTTCGCTTTCCGCGATATGGTACTGGAGCAAGGTAAGGCGAATCCGTTTCAAGAACAATGTGTTCCAGTGGAATCTGATTTAGAAATTTATCAATTTTCCCATTCTTGAATGTTGCCACTCCACCAATGCCCAACTTCATATTAAAGGAAATGGCCCTATGAGCTTGTTCTAGTGTTCCGGTAAAACAATGGAAAATTCCATACAAATCTTCTCCCTTAACTTCTTCCAAAACTTCGAAAATCTCATCAAAAGATTCCCGGCAATGAATTACAATGGGAAGTTTGTATTTTTTGGCAAGCCCAATTTGATATTTGAAAGCGTCTTGCTGTTGGGTCAAAAAGGTTTTGTCCCAATATAGGTCAATGCCGATTTCACCAACCGCATAAAACTTTCGCTTGGCCAACATTTCCTCTACATGATTCAATTCTTCCTTATAGTTTTCCTTCACATGGGTTGGATGAAGCCCCATCATCAAAAAAACATGCTCTGGATAAGACGCTTCCAAATCAAGCATACGTTGGGTATAGGTAGAATCTATTGCAGGAATGAAAAAACGCTTCACGCCAGACTCCATTGCTCTGGACATCATGGCTTCTCTATCTTCATCAAAAGCTTCACTATATAAATGGGTATGGGTATCGGTGATTAACATGCAACAAAAATAGACTTATCTTCGTTTTTTAGACCGTAGTTTATCAATTCCACTCCATGAAATCACTTAAAAAATTCTTGAAATCCAAAAACTACGTTAGAATTCCATTGACATTGACAGAAACCAACCACTTTGAAATCAATGTGCGTATCAATGGGGTGCCCGGTAGATTTATCTTGGACACAGGTGCTTCCAATACCTGCGTGGATATGGAAAAAGTAGAATTCTTTAATATGGTTTCCAAAACTTCAGATATTAAGGCAGCGGGAGCGGGAGCCGTTGAGATGGAAACTTTAATTTCTGACAAAAATCGTATTCAGATTGGGAGTTGGACCAAAAAAAAACAAAAAATTGTACTGTTCGATTTGGTTCATGTAAACCAAGCTTTGACTTCCCATAATACACTTCCGGTAGATGGAATTATTGGCGCTGATATCTTAAAGAAAGGAAAGGCCGTTATTGATTATGGTAAGCAGTGCCTGTATTTAAAGATAGGATAAGTTGTCAGTTCGAGCGGAGTAGAGAACTAAGACAACTTCTACTGAAGATATCTCCACTCCGCTCGATATGACTATCTGGTTTATAGTTCCAATGCCTTCTTTACATTACCGTCCATTAGCAATTCTTCTGGACTTTCCAATGCCTCTTTCACTGCCACCAAGAAACCAACGGATTCTCGGCCATCAATAATTCTGTGATCATAAGAAAGAGCTACATACATAATAGGAGCAATAACCACTTGACCGTCTTTGGCAATGGGTCGCTCTACAATATTGTGCATTCCCAAGATTCCACTTTGAGGAGGGTTAATAATAGGTGTTGAAAGCATGGAGCCAAATACCCCGCCATTGGAAATTGTAAAAGTTCCACCTGTCATTTCATCAACGGTTATCTGACCATCCCTTGCACGAATTGCCAAACGTTTTACTTCAGCTTCAACTCCACGGAAGGTTAAGTTTTCTGCATTTCGGATAACCGGAACCATAAGTCCTTTTGGGCCGGACACGGCAATACTGATATCGCAGAAATCATAGGTAATCATCTCCTTTCCATCTATCATGGAATTTACTGCAGGGTACATCTGTAGCCCACGAATCACAGCTTTGGTAAAAAAGGACATAAACCCTAAACCAACACCGTGCTTTTCTTTGAACTGTTCCTTGTACTGTTTGCGCAATGCAAAAATTGGAGACATATCCACTTCATTAAATGTGGTCAACATTGCAGTCTCATTCTTAGCGGACACCAATCGCTCAGCAACTTTTCTACGAAGCATGGATAGTTTGGATCGGGATTCTCCCCTACTTCCTCCGGTGGGTGTACCCATGGCGGGTACTGCTTGCACAGCATCTTCCTTGGTAATGCGACCATCTCTTCCAGTACCGCTAACGGATGCCGGCTCAATACCTTTTTCGTCCAAAATTTTCTTAGCAGCAGGGGATGGAGTTCCAGAAGCATAGGTTTCTGTTTTCGTTTCAACAGCTTTCGGCGCTTCAACCGCCTTGGGTTCTTCTTTGGGCGCTTCTTTTTCTTCAGTTTTAGGTGAATCTCCTCCCTCCGGTTTTGCAGCACTGGTATCAATAAGGCAAACCACTTCCCCAACGGCAACAGCATCTCCTTCTTCGGCCTTTAGAGTAATAATCCCACTTTCTTCCGCGGGAAGTTCCAATGTTGCTTTATCCGAATCGACCTCAGCAATCGCCTGATCTTTCTCTACGTAATCGCCATCTTGTACCAACCACTCTGCAATTTCAACCTCGGTTATGGATTCTCCCGGTGAAGGGACTTTCATTTCTAAAACCATTCCTATATGTGTTTATGCTTTTATATTATTGAATTAACATATTGTCCTTACTCTTATCAAAAACGTACTCCAATACCTGGGCGTGACGTCTTTGGGAACGAACCGCACTTCCTGCCGCCGGCGCTCCATAAAATCTTCGTGAAGCCACCCTAAAGTGTTTGGCCTCATCCAAATGCATCAACAAATGACCCCAAGCTCCCATGTTACGCGGTTCTTCTTGAGCCCAAACAATATCATCTGCTTTTTTGTATTTCTTAATCAGCTTTCTAATTTCTTCAGCAGGTAATGGGAACAATTGCTCAACACGGACCAAAGCCACGTCTTCCCTTTCCAACTTTTCCTTTTTATCCAATAAATCATAATAGAACTTACCGGTACAGAACACCAAGGTCTTAGTTTTGGCAGCAGTTGCATTGGTATCATCTATTACCATTTGAAAACTTCCATTGGCCATTTCTTCTTTGGTTGAAAGCACCTTTGGGTGACGCAACAGACTCTTGGGCGTAAATACAACCAGTGGTTTTCTAAACTGCGCCTTCATTTGCCTACGTAACAAATGAAACATATTTGCCGGGGTAGTAACATCGGCCACAAACATATTGTCCTTGGCACAAAGCTGTAGATATCTTTCCATTCGGGCCGAAGAGTGTTCTGCTCCTTGACCTTCATAGCCGTGTGGCAACAACAACACCAATCCGTTCTGCAACTTCCATTTGTCCTCCGCAGAGGATAAATATTGGTCTATTATAATTTGCGCTCCATTGCTAAAATCCCCAAACTGCGCTTCCCAAATGGTCAAGGTCTTTGGACTTGCCATGGCATAGCCATAATCAAAGCCCATAACGGCATATTCTGAAAGCAACGAGTTGTAGATATGGAACTTACCGTTTTGGTTTTTCCCCAACTCATTTAATAAGGTCACTTCTTCTTCATGCATTTCTGTTTTGATGACGGCATGACGATGTGAAAATGTTCCTCGCTCCACATCCTGTCCTGTCATTCGAACATCAAATCCTTCTTCAATCAGAGAACCATAAGCCAATAATTCTCCCATGGCCCAGTCCAGTTGATTGGACTCAAAATACATTTTGTGACGCCCTTGTACCAAACGTTCCAATTTTCTAAGGAATTTTTTTCCTTCAGGAAGCACCGTGATACTTTTAGCCACCTCATCCAACTTTCTCAAATCATAGGAAGTATCCATTGGAGCCAGCATCGTATCTTCCACCACTTGTCCAAAACCTTCCCACTCGTCTTGCATGAAAGGCGTAATGACCGTTTTTTCAATTTTTCGGGAGTCGAGTAAGTCTTCTTCCAGATTCTTTTTATACTCTACCTCAAGACTTTTTACATAGTCGGCATCAATGATTCCTTCGGCCAATAATCTCTCGGCATAAATATCTCTAGGATTCTTGTGCTTGGAAATTGATTTATATAATAGAGGTTGTGTGAACTTGGGTTCATCTCCTTCATTATGTCCATATTTTCTATACCCCAGTAAATCCAAGAAGACGTCTCGCTTGTATCGCATCCGATACTCCAAAGCAAAGGTTGCTGCATGGACCACAGCCTCAGCATCATCCGCATTCACATGGAGTACGGGTGACAAAGTCACTTTGCCTACATCTGTGCAATAGGTGGATGATCTAGCATCCAAATAATTGGTGGTAAATCCAATCTGATTATTGACCACAATGTGAATTGTGCCACCTGTTTGATATCCATCTAATCTGGCCATTTGAACAACTTCATAAACCACACCCTGACCCGCAAAAGCCGCGTCTCCGTGAACTAAAATGGGGAGTACTTCTGATACATTTTCCTGATGGTCCCGGTCTTGTTTGGCCCTGGTAATACCTTCAACAATGGAGTTTACGGTTTCTAAGTGGGAAGGATTGGGGGCGATGTTCATATTGACAATTTTCCCTGAATCCGTCTCTCGTCTTGATGTCCATCCTAAGTGATATTTTACGTCTCCATCAAAGATGGTTTCTTCGTAATCTTTTCCATCAAATTCGCTGAAAATGTCTTTTGGGGATTTTCCAAAAATATTGGTCAACACATTCAACCGACCCCTATGAGCCATTCCCATTACGAATTGCTTTACACCGGCATCAGCTGCTTTTTCTATGATAACATCCAAAGCAGGAATCAAAGTTTCCCCACCTTCCAGTGAAAATCGTTTTTGACCCACATATTTTGTATGAAGGAAGCTCTCAAAGGATACAGCTTCATTCAGTTTTCTAAGAATGTTCTTTTTTTCATCCACAGAGAAATTGGGATGATTGTCATTCACATTAAGCCACTCCTGAATCCATTGAATTCGTTCAGGAGTCCTAATGTACATATATTCAACACCTATGGAATCACAGTAGATTCGTTCTAAGTGGTCAACAATTTTTTGCAAGGTACTTGACCCTATCCCAATAATTTTTCCAGCATCGAAAACCGTCCCTAAATCACTTTCCGATAACCCGAAATTGGACAACTCCAAGGTTGGCTCATATTTCCTTCTTTCCCTGACCGGATTGGTCTGTGTAAAAAGGTGACCCCGGGAACGATATCCGTCAATTAAGCGAATTACTTGAAATTCTTTTTGTAAAGATTGTGGCATTTCCACTTCTCTACCATTGGAAAGAATCACAGGACCAGTTTCATTGTTTTCGAATCCTAAATCTTCCAAGGAGCTTTCCATCCCGAAATCAAATCCCTGAAAAAAAGCTCTCCAACTGGGCTCAATACTATCCGGGCTTGTTAGGTATCTGTCATACAGCTCTGCAAAAAAAGAGGTGTGCGCAGCGTTTAAAAAGGAATATTTATCCATTGACCGCCTTTAACTAAAATCAATCTAAAAAATTAACACAAAAATACAATAAATCCCCATGGTTATTGAACAAACTTAGAGACAAATAAAACTTTAGGTTTCAAACCGTCGTCTTAAACTAACCTTCATCCACTCCCTTTTCAAAATTAGAAAAGAAACCGCCTCCGCCATATCGACCACATCAGTCGTTTCAATCTTCCTCACCTTATCCTCCGACACATCCACGATGTATAGTAGATTTAAATACTCTGGAAACTGTTCCAAAATAAGACGATACACCTTTTCGTGAAGTTCGGTTTTAAGCTTTTCTGGGGATGGATTGTCTGAAATATTCAAACGGATATTGGCCAATTCAAAATCTTTTTTCAACTGGGCCACCAGCTTTTCATATAGTTCTGAACGTTTTGCTTCTTCAAGAACCTGTATGCTATCTTCGTTTGGAGGGCTAGCCATTTGAGCAACTATTAAAACCAAATTGGGTTAATCCATATCACTAAGATAGGTCGGAAACATGTAAAAAGTATAAAAAAAACTCGCTAAATAGCGAGTTTTCAAATTGGTACTATGCCCTTATTTTTTGTTCCCAATCCCAAGCGGATTTCATGGCCTCATCCAAAGAGGATTGTGCTTCCCAACCTAGAACCTTGTTTGCCTTTTGCGTATCTGCATATGCTTGAATAACATCTCCAGGCCTTCTATCCGCAATTTTGTAATTTAATTTTTTACCTGAAACATGTTCAAAGCTATGAATCACTTCCAAAACAGAACTTCCCTTGCCTGTACCTAAATTAAAAACTTCATAATTCTGGTCGTTTTTGTTTTCAAGCAACCTTTGCAATGCAACAACATGAGCTTTGGCGACATCCACAACGTGAATATAGTCTCGGATACACGTTCCGTCTTCAGTTGGATAGTCATCCCCAAAAACAGAAAGTTGTTCTCTTAAACCAACACCTGTTTGAGTAATATATGGCACCAAATTTTGAGGTACCCCAATAGGCAGTTCCCCGATTTCAACAGTAGGATGGGCTCCAATGGGATTAAAATAACGCAAGGCTATAGCCGACAAGGATGGATTGACCTTACACGTATCCTTAATGATTTCCTCCCCAACCTGCTTCGTGTTTCCATAAGGGGATTCAGCGGGTTTGACAGGTGCATTTTCTGTAATGGGCATTTCATCTGCCTGTCCGTAAACCGTGCATGAGGAACTAAAAATAAATCTTGCTCCCTCTTTTTTGGTCAATTCTTGAAGCAGATAAACCAAAACACCCAAATTGTTTTCATAATATAATAACGGGTTTTCCACACTTTCACCTACAGCTTTAGAAGCCGCAAAATGGATGACACCTTCAATATCTCCGTGTTTAGTGAAAAAATGTTGAACTGCGGATTTATCTCTAAGGTCCATCTTTTCAAAAAATGGTTTCTTGCCGCTAATGGCCACAATACCATCCAATACGTTTTCCGAAGAATTAGAAAGATTATCTACAATGACCACTTCAAAACCCTTGTTCTGAAGTTCAACTACGGTATGGGAACCTATAAATCCCAAACCACCAGTTACCAATATTTTCATAGTTAAGAATTTACGAAGTTGATAACCAACTTGGTTATGAACTCTATTTGTTCATCATCCAGTTCGGTGTGCATAGGTAACGAAATAACCTCTTTGACCAACTGATTGGTGACCGGAAAATCAGCTTCGTCATAACGCTCATCTACGTAGGCTTTTTGCTTATGCAATGGAATTGGATAATATACTCCACAGGGAACGTTGTTTTCAGAAAGATGTTGTGCCAAACCATCTCTTTTCCCGTTTAAAATTCGTACAGTATACTGATGAAATACATGACAATCACATATATCACAAATACCTTCGCACCCATTCACAGTTTTAGGAAGAACGATATGTTCTTGCCCAGATAGTGCTTTTGAATACTTTCGAGCAGCTTCCCTTCGCTTGTTGTTATATTCATCAAGCTTGGGCAATTTTGTATTTAGAACCGCGGCTTGAATAGAATCCAATCTGGAATTCACGCCGATTACATCATGATGATAGCGCTTATACATCCCATGATTAACCATTCCACGTATGATATGAGCCAAATCATCATCATTTGTGAAAATAGCTCCTCCATCTCCATAGCATCCTAGGTTTTTAGATGGAAAAAAAGAAGTAGAGGCCACATGCCCTAAGGTTCCTGCCTTTTTCTTGGTGCCGTCTTTTGAAGTGTGGACAGCGCCAATACCTTGTGCATTGTCTTCAATTACATACAAATTGTGCTTTTCCGCCAATTTCAAAATGGCATCCATATCTGCACATTGACCAAAAAGATGTACGGGAACAATTGCCTTGGTTTTTGGAGTAATCGCTTTTTCAATGGCTTTTACATCAATATTGAACGTGTCCCTGTCAACATCAACCAAAACAGGTGTCAAATTAAGCAATGCTATCACTTCTACAGTTGCAGCAAATGTGAAATCAGCCGTGATTACCTCATCACCTGGCTTCAAACCCAAACCCATCATGCAAATCTGAAGTGCATCGGTACCATTTGCGCAGGGAATTACATGCTTTACATCCAAGTATTCTTCCAAATTTTTTTGAAACTCATGGACTTTCGGACCATTAATGAAAGCCGAAGAATCCAAAACGTCGGAAATTGAGGAATTCACTTCTTCCTTAATCTCTTCATATTGACCTTTTAGGTCAACCATCTGTATTTTTTTCATGAAAACGTATTGTGCCTCAAAATTAAGAAATAAAGATGCTGTAATAACCTATGTCTGAAAGAATGTATTTTAGCAGAAAATACCCTTGCGTGCGATTAATTTATAATCTTCTTGTTTCCATAGTTTGGTTTGCGCTTCATTTAGTTTCCTTATTCAGTGAAAAGATTCGATTGTTCGTATCGGGAAGAAAAGAGACTTTTTCCGTGCTACAGGAGAAGATTGCCAAAAATGACCAAATCATTTGGATTCATGCAGCTTCTTTGGGAGAATACGAACAGGGACTTCCTGTACTGGAAAATCTAAAAACTGATTATCCCAACCATAAGATTTTATTGACCTTCTTTTCTCCCTCAGGTTATGAGATAAAAAAAAATAGTGCTCCAGCAGATGTGGTGGCCTACCTCCCAATGGATTCCCATTCAAATGCGAAGCGTTTTCTTGATTTGACACATCCTTCCATAGCCATTTTCATTAAGTATGAAGTCTGGCCCAATCAATTAAAAGAACTTGAAAAAAGAAAGATTCCGGTGCTATTGATTTCCGCTTTGTTTTCTAAAAGGCAGATTTTTTTCAAGTCTTATGGTGGGTTTATGCGCAAATCCCTTAAGACTTTCAATCATTTCTTCGTCCAGGATGAAAACTCCAAAAAACTTCTTGCGTCGATTGATTTAAAAAATGTGACCGTAAGTGGTGATACCCGTTTTGATAGGGTATCTGAAATTTTGAATAGAGACAATCGGTTGGATTTTATGGATGTGTTTAAGCAGAACAAAACCTGTTTTGTTGCAGGCAGCACATGGCCAGAGGACGAAAAAATCTTGATAGCGTTCATTAACTCTTGTACGGAAACCATCAAATTTGTGCTAGCACCGCACACCATGAAAACTACCCAATTGGACAAATTGGTTCAAAGTATTTCCAAACCTGTGATGAAATACTCTGAGTTGGGGACAATTGATGTTTCTACGGTTGATGTTTTAATCATAGACACAATAGGGCTGCTTACTAAAGTGTATAGCTATGCAGATATCGCCTATGTAGGTGGTGGCTTTGCCACGGGACTTCACAATACCTTGGAACCTGCAGTTTTTGGTATTCCAGTTATAATCGGTCCACAATATCAAGGATTCAAAGAGGCAAAGGAATTGGTTGAAGAAAAAGGAATCCATCCAATAGACAATAGTGATTCATTTGGTAAAATCATGTCACGATTTCTAAACGAACCTTCCTTTCTCGCAAAAACTGGCCAAATAAACACTTCATATATTAAAACCAAACAGGGTGCTTCAAAACAGATAATGGAGCATATCCATTCGATTCTATAATTTTCCTTAGCTTTAAAAACATCAACCATCCAAATTATGGAACGCAAAATTTTATGGATTGCCATTATTGTGGCTCTTGCCGGATTTCTTTTTGGCTTTGACACCGTAGTCATCTCTGGAGCTGATAAAAAACTTCAATTACTTTGGAACTCTTCAGACACATTTCATGGCGTGGTAGTTATGGGCATGGCGTTGTGGGGGACGGTTATCGGGGCTCTATTTGGTGCTATTCCCACAAATAAACTGGGCAGAAAGAAAACCTTGGTATGGATTGGTATTCTGTATTCCATTTCCGCGCTTGGTTCCGCTTTAGCAAACGACCCAATTAGTTTCGCAGTTTTCCGATTTATTGGAGGTTTGGGTGTTGGAGCTTCTACAATTGCCGCTCCATCCTACATTTCTGAAATTGCCCCTGCCAAGAACAGAGGCAAGCTGGTTGGCATGTACCAATTCAACATTGTGTTTGGCATTTTAGTAGCCTACTTATCCAACTACCTCTTAAGCGGAATCAGTGACCAAGACTGGCGATTCATGATAGGCGCTGAAGCAATTCCCGCAATTCTATATACCATTTTGGTTTTTAAGGTACCTAAAAGTCCTCGTTGGTTAGTGGTACAGAACAAATTTGATGAAGCTAAACAGGTCATTCAATCTCTACAATTGGATCTTAGCTTGGATGAACTTAAAGAAGATGTCATCAATATGGTCTCTTCTGGTAGCAGCGAAACCATTTTTATGACGAAATATCGGTTGCCTTTGATTTTGGCTTTCTTGATTGCCTTTTTCAATCAATGGTCCGGAATAAACGCTTTCCTATATTATGCCCCAAGGATTTTTGAGCTTGCCGGTTTAGGCGAAAGCACTGCGTTGCTAAGCAGTATAGGTATAGGGGTTACCAATCTTGTATTTACTTTAATCGGAATTTATCTGATTGATAGATTAGGAAGAAAGCAGTTGATGTATTTTGGTTCTGTTGGCTATATCATTTCCTTATCCTTGGTTTCTGCAGCCTTCTTTTTTAACTGGACAGGTATGGCTGTACCCATTTTTCTATTTGTTTTTATTGCTTCGCATGCCATTGGGCAAGGAGCCGTTATTTGGGTGTTTATTTCGGAAATATTCCCAAACCATCTTAGAGGCTCAGGCCAAGCTTTTGGTTGTTCAACGCATTGGGTATTGGCTGCGTTGATTCCCTCTTTCGTTCCTTTTCTATTTGGCAAGATTGGTCCTGGAATTGTATTTGGATTTTTTGCCTTTATGATGGTCTTACAATTACTTTGGGTCTTCTTTATGATGCCAGAAACCAAAGGTATCAGTCTTGAAGAACTAGGAAAAAGCTTAAGTCGAAAGCAAACCTAATCCAATTTTTACACTACAAACGCAAAACAAGACCGTTGGTCGAATTAGGTTGCCTACACCACAATCCGTAATTGAATAATTCCGTAAATTGATGAAAATTACACTATTATGAATGATGGAATTTCTTTTGGCAACAAGTTGCTAGTGGGATTTTTGCGCCTTATGGTTTTTGTTCTTGTTGTAATACTTGTGGCAATCCCCGTTTGTATTCTGCTTGATTTTATTGGACTTCTATAGTTTTAAGGTATAACTAAAATAGAATAGCCTCTTTCTGCATAGCGTCTTCAATGACCTTTATGTAAGAATCAATGGTTTTTTCAAGTTTCACGGGCTCGGCCACGTTAATATTGCCTCTCCATACCAAAGCCCGTTCCCTTTCCAAACAAATACAATAAAGAGAAGTTTCTGCAGTATATATTTTAAAGGTATCGTAATAATTAGTGTCATAATAAACGCTCTGGTTATCTAGATAATCATTGCTGAATTGATTGTACAGATTATCTATATTCCCAATACGTCGCCTGAAGGTTTCCCTATTCTCCGAACCGACCACTTTGGTCAAAAGAATAGCATCGAAACCTTCACTCAACAAGCGCTGCTCTACTTCATTCAAGTCAGCTTCCGTTTTTTCGGAAGTCGTAAATTCCTTATCGAACAATTCCATACTTCTTTCTGCTTCAAAACCTTTGGCTCTCAAGGCATCCCGAAGTCTGGTTTCAAAAACTGTCCTTACTTCTTCATCCTGAGTCATACCCACTACCAACACCTTGTAGACCGCATAGGAATCCGCATCTGGGCTTTTCCAAGAGCTTACCAGTTTTGGTGAAGCGCAACCTGCAAAAAGAACTGCTACTATAGTTATGACAAAATATTTCATTTCAGGATTGTTTTGGTTCTTTTAAATGTATTAATGTTTTACGAACACTCCTTGCCTTTTCTCAAGTTGTCTTTTAAGATCATTGATAGTCTCGGCCATGGATTTCTCAAAATTATCCGTATTAGCTTTAGCAAACAAACGCGGCCCAGGAGCACTTAGTTCAATTTCGCATACCTTGCCTTCTCCAGTTCTATCATTTTCTTCTTTGAACAGCACATTTGCCTTTATTACCCATTGATATTTTGTTCCAAGTCTATCCAGTTTCTTTAAAAGAAGTTTACTGAGGGATTCACTTGTACTCATTTTTTGATATTGAATATTGACTACCATTTGTTATTGATTTTAAATACACTCAAAACTACGTGGGAAACAACCTAAAAGAAATGACAATTGTCAGTTTATGTGATTAGCCAAGATGGAAAGGTTGACCTGTGCTCTGTAACACGGAGAACCAAAATTCGCTCTCCAAATCTATTTTCTTACGTTTTTGGGTCACTTGTGAAATGGGTATATAAACATACTGGTTGTTCACCTTACTAATCACAAAGCGTGTCTTTCCTGCCATAGCCCCATGCACTGCATGATAGGCCAACCGGCTACAATACACACTATCTCCAGAATTGGCGGGAGCACTCCTTATAATATAGCTAGGGTCGATGTATTTAATGGTCAGCGGAGTTTCACTAAAATGCTCTTTTATCTTTTCTTTCAAGAAAAGACCAATATCTTGATGTTGTACATTTCCTGAAGCGTCTTTGACCACATCCTTCTTTTCGAACAAATGTTGTCCTGCACCTTCGGCAACGACGATTACCGCATGCTTCTTTCTCAAAAGACGTTGCCGCAGCACTTCAAAAAAACCATTAGGTCCTTCCAACTGAAAATCCATCTCAGGAATCAACACGAGATTAACCACCGGCATGGCCAATGCAGCAGATGCAGCTATAAAACCACTGTCCCTACCCATTAGCTTGATAATGGAGATACCATTGTAAGCGCCAGCGGCCTCATTATGCGCATCACGTAAAATGGAACCTGCCACATCAAAAGACGTTTCAAATCCAAAAGATTTATCTATAATATCGATGTCATTATCAATGGTTTTGGGAATTCCTACAACACCAATATCCAAACCTTGTTTTGCAATTTCTTCACCAAGGGCATCAACTCCTTTTAAAGTTCCATCTCCCCCAATGGCAAATAAGATATCTATCTTGTTTTCTGCTAAGGTATTTACCATTAGTGATACATCTTGAGCACCTCTGGAAGATCCCAAAAACGTTCCTCCAAATAGATGAATGTCCTTTACCTTATCAGGAGTTAAATCTACAAAACCATGGCCCATATTGGGATTTAGACCCTCATAGCCATAAGGAACACCCAGAATTTTCTTGATACCGTAAAAGTAATGCAAGGCCATTACCACACCTCGAATCACATTATTGATTCCAGGACACAAACCGCCACAAGTAACAATGGCCGCAGTGGTATTTGAAGGGTCAAAAAACAAATCCTGTCTTGGCCCTGCTTTCTCTAAACAAAGTGGTTCTACTCCTTTTTTAAGGCATTGGGTGTAATTATCATTTGAAAGGTCGAAAACAAATTTCTCCTCTTCTTGCACAAAATTGAAAATATTATCTCCCCTAACAGTGCTGAGCTGTAGGGGAGATTTAAATTTTGGGACACCTAAATTTCTGTTTTGAAATTCCATTTTCCCTTTCAAGTGATTTTTAGATTAAAAAACTTCGTTCAAATTATGATGCGAGTCAATCAGAGGTCCACCATTAAGAATTTCCTCAGAAGACTCACTTGCGAATTTATCAAAATTTATATGGAACGAATGTGCCAATTGAATGGCTTTACTTACATATGCCCCTTTTTGTAACCAAGTATTCATTGGATCCAACATTTCTGTTGGAACCCCTGGGCAATATTTCGGCATAAACAATCCAAAAATTGGGTGGGCTTCATATTCTACCGCATCCAGATGTCCTTCCAAAATAGCGGAAATCATGGCTCGCGTATACTTCAATTTAATTCTCGAACCTACTCCGTAGGGACCACCACTCCAACCTGTGTTTATCAACCAAACATTAACCCCAGCCTCAGTCATTTTCTTACTCAACATTTCGGCGTACACTGCAGGATGCAAAGGCATAAATGGTTCACCAAAACAAGCTGAGAAAGAGGGTACAGGTTCATTGATGCCCGCTTCAGTACCTGCAACTTTGGCCGTATACCCAGAAATAAAGTGATAAGCAGCCTGACCCGGTGTTAATTTGGATACCGGAGGTAAAACTCCAAAGGCGTCACAAGTCAAGAAAAAGATATTCTTTGGGTTGGATGCAAATGAGGGAGTTTGGATGTTATCGATATGATCAATGGGATAACTTACACGTGTATTTTGTGTAATGGAGCTATCAAAATAATCCACTTCTTTGGTTCCTTCTTTGAAAACTACATTTTCCAGAAGTGCTCCAGGACGAATGGCACGATAAATATCTGGTTCTTTTTCTTCGGTCAAGTCGATTACTTTTGCATAGCAACCTCCTTCAAAGTTAAAGATGGTATTATCAGCAGTCCATCCATGCTCATCATCTCCAATTAGTTTTCTATCCGGATCCGCAGAAAGGGTAGTCTTACCAGTTCCCGAAAGTCCGAAATAAATAGCGGTATCTCCATCTTTTCCTACGTTGGCAGAACAGTGCATGGGCAATACATTTCTATCAACTGGGAGAACCAAATTCAAGGCGGTAAAGATTCCTTTCTTCATCTCACCGGGATACTCGGACCCTCCAACCAGCGCCACTTTTCTTGTATAATTCAATATGGAGAAGTTGCCAGCAATAATCCCAAATTCACTTGGGTTTGGACACTCATAACCGGGTGCACAAAGAACCAGCCAATCCTCATCAAAATCTTTTAATTCTTCTTCAGGAAGTCTTAAAAACATGTTTTTTATAAAGTAATTGGACCAAGGGTACTCCGTAATTGTACGTACATTGGTTCTATATTCAGGGTCGGCGCATACCGCTGCATCCCTAACATAGATTTCCTTCCCGGATAGGTATTTCACCACCTCATTATAAAGCTTGTCAAAGTTTTCAGGAGAAATGGGTTTGTTGATGCGTCCCCACCAGATTCTGTCTTTTGTGTAATCATCCTTCACCAAAAAACGGTCTTTTGGCGACCTCCCTGTAAATTTACCAGTGTTAATACTTAATGTTCCGTTATCACTTTCCACACCCATTCCTTTTTCTAGGGTGATTTTTTGAAGGGTCTCGGCATCTAGATTCCAATGCGCCACTACATTTTCTAAACCGTACTTGGTTAAATCCTTTGTTTTTTCCATAACTTGACTCATAACTATTGTATTAAAAATTAGAAGCTCCATATCCATGGAACCAAAACTATTGTTGCAATAAAAAATAGGAGCAGCAACGGACCACCTACTTTTACATAATCCATAAATTGATATCCACCAGCAGTCATTACCATCGCATTGGTGGTTGTACCTACCGGGGTTAAAAAAGCAGTGGAAGCACTTACTGCTACAGCTATCATAAAAGGCTCTGGAGACACCCCTAATGTTGTGGATGCCATTATGGCTATCGGTGCCATTAACACCGCTGTTGCCGAGTTGTTTATGGTTTGACTGAACATGGTGGTCAGCAGAAAAATTCCTGCCAATAAAGCTACCGGACTCAGAGCTCCCAGTGTATCCACCAAACTAGTGGCAGCTATTTGGGCCAACCCTGTTTTTTGAAGGGCCAACCCCATAGGAATCATAGCCGCAATCATGACCACACTGGTCCAACTGATTCCCTTGTAAGCCTTTGAAATAGGAACACAACCTGTAAGCATCATAATTCCTGCACAAATTAGGGCGGCTATAGCGCCAGGAAGGATATTCAACACCAAAAGCAAAACCATCAGAATTAAAGTACCTAGGGCAATGTAACTTCGGAATGTAAGTGTATCTACATTCTTTGAAAGTGCCTCGGGACTTCCTGAAATCACAACATTTTCATATAGGGATTTCAAGTTTTCAATCTTTTTCCATTGTCCTCGAATAATAAAGGCATCCCCTGCTTCAATTTTAATTCTTCCTTTCAGGGGTTTATTATTTCTTGATGCTGCCAGAAGTTGTACTTCCATTTGATTAAGGTAGTAACCAAGGCCAATGGTTTTGCCAACTAAAATCGATTTTGGGGTAATGATCATTTCTGCCATACCCACTTCTTGGTTTATGAATTCCTTTTTAAGTGTATCCATCTCTGGTTTAAGGGGGATAATCCCTAACTGAAAGGTCTGCATCAATCTGTCAATTGCTGCTGCATCCCCTTTGACAGTGATAATATCATGATAGCGCATCTCAGTTTCCGGACCAGGCATTTCCACAAACTCTGGTATTCCTCTTAGTGGTTTGGGGTGCCTTCTTTTTAATCGCATCAATGACACATCATAAGTGCCTTCAAAATCCCAATCCTTTATCTGAGTGCCTATTAGGTTGGACATGGAACGAATTCTTAGGCGATAAATACTGTCAGCAATACTGTAATTTTCTATCCATTTATGCATCTCTTCGTCAATCGCCACCGGTTTGTTTTCAGTAGTGTGACTTGGCAAAAGCTTGTACCCGACATATCTGAAATACAGTATTGAGATAATCAACAAGGGAAGACCAATTAAACTAAACTCAAAAAAGGAAAATCCTTGAAAGCCATTCTCTACCAATGAGTTACTCACAATAATGTTTGGAGGTGTGCCTGTTAGGGTCAAAAGCCCTCCCGTATTAGAACCGAATGCTACCGGCATTAGCAATTTTGAAGGTAAACTCCCAGCACTCCATGCAGCAGCAACGGTCACAGGAAGTAAAGCTGCAACCGTACCCGTATTACTTACAAATCCGGATAACAGACTGGAACCGGTTGTGATGATTACCAAAAGTCTGGGAACATTTTTCTCAGCCCATTTTACAAAGTAACGTCCCGAAACCGCTGTCCAACCTGTCCTTGCCAATCCTTCCCCTATGATGAAAAGAGCAGCAATCATAATAACCGTTGTATTGCTAAAGCCGGATAAGGTTTCTTCAATATCCAGGATTCCGAAAAGAAATAACGAAATCATGGACATCAATGCTACCACATCAGGTGGGAATTTACCCCAAATGAAAAGTAAAATCGTAATACTCAGTATTACCAGCAGTGTGTACATAGCTCAAGATTGAATAAAATCAGTCCAAAGCCAGTACCGGTATCTCTGAATGAAGCGTGAGCAACTTGGTCAAACGACCTTCAGAGGGTGTCCCGGCCACAGAGTGATTTCTTGGTAAAATGGCCAACAAATCTATATCCTTAACATTGATATAGTTTAATATTCCTTGTTCTATATCTTCATTCTTACTGAATGAATGCTCGGTATAAAAGTGCTCCAAATAATACTCCAAAAGATTCTCGTTCCTATCCACTATGGCTTCTTCTGCATAAACCGATTCTTTATAAATGGTAAGTACATGAACTTTAGAATTGAAAGTCCTTGCTATTGTCAATAGCATATTTAGAACCTCTTTGTCTTCTATTTCGTCTTTGCCCATAACCAATGCCATTTGTTTGGGTTGTTTGATTTCACACCCGTAAGGAACGGATATTACCGGGCAGTTGGCTTCTAAAACAAGCCGTGAGGTGTGGGTAATAGCCTCATCTGTGGTTTTATCCCCCATCGTACCCATAATAATCAAGTCGGCTTTTTGATTGATTTGTGTGATTAATATGGTTTCAATGACATTTCCCGAGACACTGTTAAAGACGGGCTCCTTTTTGGTCTTCACATTAAATGTGCCCAAGACCTTTCTGAAATTCTCATTTAACTCTTTCTCTTCGTTTTCAGTTGATGGCATCACCCCAACATAAAGAGCAAGTATATCGGTATCCCTGTTGGGACCAACAAAGTTCATAGTATACTCCAAAGCATTTACCGAAGCTTCAGAGAAATCAAAGGGAATCAGAATCTTATTTATAGTACTCATACCTAATAGTTTTAATATTCACATCAAATGTAGAACTGCCCTTTGACCTAAAATATGACAGAAATCAGCTTTGGGGTCATCAAGCATGAGGGAAGCTATTTTTTGGTGATTTTCTATTCGTTATGTCATTTTTTTAATCCGAATATTGGCTACCTTTAAAACACAAACAATCTACAGCTTTGAGTACCATGGACATTGTTATAGGAATTGATATAGGAGGCACCAAAACCAAAATAGGTTTGGTAAATAAAGAAGGTGAATGCCTTGAAAAAACGTTTTTCCGCACCAAGGATTTTCCAGACCTGGACGACTACTTAAATAAACTCAAGGAGACGTCCGAAAATCTTATTAGTGGCGTAGATACACCCTTAAACATTTTAGGATGTGGTATTGGCGCCCCGAATGCTTCAAGTAAAAATGGTACAATAGAAAGTGCCAGTAATCTTCTTTGGAAAGGTAGCGTCCCCTTTCTTGAAAAATTCCAAGAAAAAATGCCCATGCCCATGCCCATGCGTATCATGAACGATGCCAGTGCGGCCGCTCTGGGTGAAATGCTGTTTGGCAGTGCAAAAGATATGACAGACTTTATAGCCATTACTTTAGGTACCGGTTTCGGCGCAGGTATTGTGGCCAATGGAAAATTGATTGACGGTTTTGATGGTTTTGCCGGAGAATTGGGCCATGTGGATATGACCATGGGAGATGGAAGATTAACAGGACTTGGTGTAAAAGGGGGGTTGGAAGCCTATGTTTCGGCCACAGGATTGAAAAGGACCATTCTACATATGCAGGCCAAATATCTTGTAGATAGCAGGTTTAGAAGCATTGCGTTTAATGACCTTCATGGAGAGGATATTACCAAAGCTGCAGAAGAAGGAGATGAGATTGCTTTAATGGCCTTTGACTACACCGCCAAAATAATGGCACAAGCTCTTGCCAATTTTACCGCATTCACACAACCGGAAGCATTTATTCTAATGGGTGGACTTACCAATAGCGGTAAATGGATAATGGAACCTTTGGTGCGATATTTCAATGAATTCCTTTTGGATGTATATAAAGGAAAGGTAAAACTAATGCATTCCGGCATGCAAGGTAAAACCGCTGCAATTTGTGGCGCTGCGGCCCTTATCTGGGAAAATCAAATACATTAAATACCCTTTATCTAAAAAAAGATAGATATACCATCTCTTTGAATACCTGACGGTTATCATATTTTTTTCCATTTGACGTCTCTAAATTTATCTCAATTAAATAGTAAACGTCATGAAACCAAAAAAGAATCCCAATGCAGAAATTGGCAGAAATAGCAGTCTCTATTTCATGATAGGCCTAACTTCAATTTTGTTCGTTACTTGGCAAGCCCTCGAAGTAAAAGTTTATGATAAGGAAACCGAAGTCTTAGATGTTGTTGAGGTTATGGACAACCTTGATGAAGAAGTTCCTGTGACCAAAAATGTCATCACCGCCCCACCTCCACCTCCACCTTCCGCCCCAGACGTTATAGAAATCGTTGAGGACATGGAAGATGTAGAGGAAACCGTTATAGAAAGTACGGAAAGTAGTCAAGATATGTTTATTGAAGATGCTATAGTACGAGTTGATGATGTGGAGGTTGGCGAAGAGGAAGAAGAGATATCCATTCCTTTTGCCATTATTGAAAATGCCCCCGTATATCCAGGTTGTGATACGTGTCCAACAGAGGAAGAACGCAGAGCATGTTTTAATCAGAAAATTCAGGAACACATCAAAAAGAACCTAAAATATCCGGTTTCAGCACTAGAAATGAGAATATCAGGTCGTGTGTTCATAAAATTTGATATTGACTCAAAGGGAAGGGTAACCAATATCCAAAAAAGAGGTCCTGACCGTTTATTGGAAGATGAAGCGGTACGTCTTATCGCCGCTTTGCCCACCATGAAACCAGGAATGCAAAGAGGCAAGGCTACTAAAATCTCGTATGCTATACCTATAAACTTTATGATAAAGTAGTTGTTGGAAGGCCTACTGATAATTGTCATGTTTTCTAAAACCACACAGGACTATTTTAGCCCAAGAAATTAAAATTTATGTGCAATCTAATTCAAAAATACAACGTACCTGGACCTAGGTATACCAGTTACCCCACAGTACCTTATTGGGACTTGGAAAGTTTTTCTGGGAAACTTTGGAAATCTACTGTGACCAAGGTATACCAGGAGAATAAAGATGAAGGTATAAGTCTGTATATACATCTCCCATTTTGTGAAAGTATGTGTACTTTTTGTGGTTGCCATAAAAGAATCACCAAAAGGCATGATCTGGAATTGCCTTACATAAAAGCCGTACTCAGAGAATGGGAGCTTTATGTAAATCTTTTAGGGGAGCGGCCAAAAATTAAAGAACTACATCTGGGTGGAGGAACACCCACATTTTTCTCTCCTGAGAATCTTACAACATTGATTTTAGGAATTCTCAGAAAAGGAAAAAAAGCCCAAGATGCTGAGTTTAGCTTTGAAGGACATCCAAACAACACGACCAAAGCGCACCTACAGGCTCTTTTCAACGTGGGGTTCAAAAGAGTCTGTTTTGGCGTGCAAGATTATAATGAAACCGTTCAGAAAGCCATCAATAGAGTTCAGCCTTTTGAGCATGTGAAAAGGGTAACAGAATGGGCCAGGGAAATAGGATATACTTCGGTTGGTCATGATATTATCTACGGACTCCCTTTTCAAACTTTGGAAGATGTGCAACAAACCGTTTTGAAAACCCAAGAGTTGAAGCCTGACAGAATTGCCTTCTATAGTTATGCCCATGTTCCTTGGATGAAAGGAAATGGTCAACGAGGCTATAAAGATGAAGATCTTCCCAGCGGACGAGAAAAAAGAGCCCAATATGAAATGGGCAAAAAAATGCTCACTGATTTTGGGTATAGTGAGGTGGGGATGGATCATTTTGCCTTAGCTACAGATAACCTTCACCAGGCTATGGTTCAAGGAAAATTGCACAGAAACTTTATGGGTTACACTCCCTCCAAAACCAACTTGATGATTGGCTTGGGAGTTTCTAGTATCAGCGATAGCTGGTATGGTTTTGCACAAAATGTTAAGAGCTTGGAAGAGTATCAAAATTTAACATCGCATGGACTTCTACCCATTTTTAGGGGTCATATACTTAATACCGAAGATGAAATCATACGTAAGCACATTCTCGATTTAATGTGCAGATATGAGACTAGTTTAAATCAATATGAAAACCATGTTGAAGCTTTTGACCAAATCAAACAAAACTTGACCGAAATGATTAACGATGGTTTGGTGGATGTGCAATCCAATACAATAAAAGTAACCGAAAAGGGAAGACCCTACATAAGAAACATCTGTATGGCCTTTGACCTAAAATTATATAGAAAAAAACCGGAAACACGATTGTTTTCGATGACCGTTTAATTTAAAAAACCATAAAAATGAAAGGTATAATTGTCCCAGTCGATTTTTCAGAACAATCCGAAAGTGCACTACAAGTAGCTGCTTCTTTGGCCCAAAAACATGATGCCGAACTTTATGTGCTTCATATGTTGGAACTCTCTCCGTCCATTATGAGTGAGTCCGGATACATAGCACAAGAGCAAGTGGTACATCTAATTAAAATTGGCGAAAAACGATTCAATGATTTCTTGGACAAACCCTATTTAAAAGGTATCAAAATCGTTCCAATAATCAAACACTACAAGGTGTTCCAAGAGGTGAGCGAAATCGCTGAAAAACATGATATAGATTTAATTGTAATGGGGTCACACGGAACCGATGGCTTAAAAGAAATATTCATTGGCTCCAACACAGAACGTGTGGTAAGAACTTCGGATATCCCAGTCTTAGTGGTTAAGGGCGAAATAAAGCATTTTGAGCTGAACAATTTTGTTTTTGCTTGCGATTTCAAGGAAGAAAGTATCCCGGCATTAAAAAAAGCCAAACAAATGGCAGAGCTTTTCGATGCTGAATTGAAGTTGATATACATAAATACGCCTGGAGACGAATTTTTGAGCACGGAAGATATACACAACCGAATTTCCAAGTTCTTGAACCTCGCCAAGGAAGGCCTTGAAGTAGAAATTTATAACGACTATTCTGTTGAAAAAGGCATATTGAACTTTAGTGAAACTGTTGGTGCCGATTTAATTGGCATACCTACACATGGGAGAAGAGGTCTTACCCACTTCTTCATGGGAAGCATTGGGGAAGATGTGGCCAACCACTCCAATATCCCAGTTATCACATTCAAAATCTAATGGTTGGACTTTTTTTTGGTTGGTTAGTTTAATATTTAAGTAGTAGTTCAACAAAAAAGGGAGGCAATAGCCTCCCTTTTACATTTTATCCTCCATTATTAAAACGTTGGTAAGCGGCCTCTTCAAGTTCTTGTCTAAAATCTGGATGCGCTATAGAAATCAGGGCTTTAGCTCGTTGCATGAGATTCATTCCGTATAAATTGACCACGCCATACTCCGTAGCTACATAATGAACGTGTGCCCTTGTTGTTGTCACTCCGGCACCTTCCTTTAAAAAAGGAACTATTTTGGAAACTCCCTTATTGGTGGTCGATGGCATGGCAAAAATGGGTTTCCCCCCTATTGATAAAGAAGCACCACGGATGAAATCCATTTGCCCCCCTACTCCAGAAAACTGTTTACCACCTATGGTATCCGCACAAACTTGACCTGTCAAATCAATTTCAATAGCACTGTTGATTGCTGTTACTTTAGGATTTCTTCGAATTCGGGCGGTATCATTTGTATAGCCTGAATCCCTGAAATCACAAATGGGATTGTCATCAATAAAATCATATAATCTCTGTGAACCCACCGCAAAGCAACTTACAATTTTACCCATTTTTATCTTTTTCTCAGCACCGTTGATCACTCCGCTCTCAATCAGGGGCAATACACCGTCCGAAAACATTTCTGTGTGAATCCCCAAATTCTTGTGATTTCCTAGATTGGAAAGTACAGCGTTGGGAATATTTCCAATGCCCATCTGCAAGGTTGCACCATCTTCGATTAATGAAGCCACATTCAGTCCAATCTTATTTTCGATTTCAGATAGTTCTCCTGTTTCATGTTGATGAATAGGTCTGTCAACTTCAGTCGCAGCAGCAATTTCGTCAACATGAATAATTCCCGTACCATGGGTTCGAGGGACCTGAGGATTAATTTGTGCTATTATCTTTTTAGCGGTTCTTATAGCCGGCAAAGCAACATCCACGGAAACACCCAGAGAGCAAAACCCATGTTTATCAGGACTAGAAACCTGAACAATGGCTACATCTAAAGGCAAAATATTGTTCTTGAAAAGCCAAGGTATCTCACTCAAAAAAATAGGTATATAACCCGCACTTGGAGTGTTCACTGCTTTTCGGACATTACCTCCCACAAAACATGAGTTTAATGTGAAAGCATTGCAATACGGTTCCTCTACGTATTTGGCAGAGCCCTCGGTATGTATTGAGATAAGCTCTACATTTTTTAGTTCGTTGTACCTTTCACAAAGGCCGTCAATAAGTTCATTTGGGGTCATGGCTGCACCTTGTAAGAATACGCGGTCTCCTGATTTCACCTCTTTTACCACTTCTTCTACTGAAGTAATTTTCATAGTTAAATTCGTTTATGGTTGATGACATTCGATTTTTGCAGTTGCCATGTTATTTTGAGAAACTTTTGGAGAAAGATAAGGTATACCCAATCCCAAACCTCGAACTATAAACAACACACCAACTAGTACCACAAAAATAGGGATGGCTTTTTTAACTTTTGCCTTGATAGGTCCTTTTAGCCACCTGCTGGAAAAAACCACCATTGTCATCAATGGAATGGTCCCTGCACCAAACAGAACCATGTAGAGGCCCGCTTGAAGCTCGTTCCCCATGGCAACTGCTCCAAGAGTGGCCATGTATACTAGTCCGCAGGGTAGAAATCCGTTTAAAAAGCCTATTGTTAAAAAAGTATCTGCCGATTTTTTCTTAAGTTCCGCTCCCAATTTGGATTTTACTTTTCCTATGAGTCGGTAAATGGGTGCCGCCAATTTATTTGCTTTGGCACCACTCCTTGGCCATAATACCAAGATTACCATAATGGCCCCAACTATAATAGATAACTTTTGCTGGATTCCAAAAAGGGCTAAACCCTTGCCCAAAAAGCCAAAAAGTAATCCAATAATGCCATATGCCAAGAGCCTTCCCCCATGGTAAAGAGCAAGTTGGCCTGCTTTGCGCAGATTGTTTTCTTTATCCACCGGAAGTAAAAAGGCAATTGGTCCGCACATGCCCAAGCAGTGCAGGCTTCCCAAAAAACCAAAGACAAAGGCGGTAAGAATCAACATTTAATACGTGAGTTTTTCTTTATGTAAAAAAACCTGTTTCTTGTAGTTCCAAGATACAGTAATGTCCCAGCGACCGTCCACCAAGCGATTGTCAGGTATGAGCAAATGTGTATTGGATAAACTTATGGGAAAGTCAAAATCCAAGTGCTTGTTAGACGGTCTATATAGGGACACTTTACCTGATATGTTCTTGAAGTCAAACTGCTTTGGAAACTCAACGATTAAGCCTTCATTGGTTTTTTTAACCTTTAGTTTTGCTTCGTTGTTTAAAGCGGAATTTGCGGCGTCAATCTCCTTTTGATACGCCAATTCTCTTTTGTAATAGTCTTTTGTAACTAAATCGTGATTGGCCTGGTCATCCATGCTCATCCTTACCACAAAATAGAGGATGAACGCAATGAATGTGATAAAAGCGATGACTATTCCTGTTCCCCAGTTTATTTTCATACCCAAATATTTTAATTATAGCTCCTAGGTGCCAGAAATTGGGTAATTGTTGTCTCAATGAGTTCTTCACCGCTGTACACCCCAATTTTCAATCGGTCCTTGTCACCATTTAATGCTGAATTATTAATTTCTATAAAAAGTGTGCCTTCAGCCAATTCTTCAGCAGGCACTTTAAAGCTGTCTTGAGATACCATTTTGATTGTTCCCCTGTGGGACAATAGTTTAAAACTAACATCGGCAATATCCTTGGTGGTCTTGTTCACTAACTTATAGGTATATACATTGCTGATGATATTATCTGCTTTTCTTTCGTACAACTGCCCTGGAAGTCTCAAAATGTTGGCCTCGAGTTCATTTCTAAGGAAAAGCATTCCTATTAGTACAGATATCAAAATTCCAAGTACAGCTGTATAGCCTTTCATTCTTGGAGTGAATCTGAACTTCTCTTTTTTGGTTATTTCATTTTCACTGGCATATCGGATAAGTCCTCTAGGTTTACTGATGCTATCCATAATATGATCACACTCGTCGATACATGCAGTACAATTCACGCACTCCAACTGGGTTCCATTTCGAATATCAATTCCGGTCGGGCACACATTTACACATTGGAAACAGTCTATGCAGTCTCCATAACCTAGGGCATCGCGGTCTTCATTCTTTCTGAATTTTTTACGTCCATTTTCAGCTTCACCCCTTTCATGGTCATACGCCACAACTATGGACTTATCATCCAAAAGAACCCCTTGAAGTCTCCCATAAGGGCATGCAATAATGCAGACCTGTTCTCTAAACCAAGCAAAAACAAAATAAAAGACCCCAGTAAAAATCAAGAGTGGAACCATGGTGCTCAAATGAGCCATTGGACCATCTGTGACATATTGAATGAGTCTATCACTTCCAATTAAATAGGCCAGGAAAATATTGGCAATCAGGAAAGAAATGATGAAAAAGACGCTCCATTTCAGCACTCTTTTTCTAATTTTTTTTCCGTTCCAAGGCGATTTAGCCAAACGCATCTGCGCACCTCTATCTCCATCTATCCAATATTCAATCCTTCGGAAGACCATTTCCATAAAAATGGTTTGAGGACACATCCATCCGCAGAAAATACGACCGTAAGCTACTGTAAAGAGAGCCACAAAAATCACTCCCGCAATCATTGAGATTACCACCAAATGAAAGTCTTGTGGCCAGAAAGGAAAGCCAAAAATATTGAATCGCCTTTCGAGTACATTGAACATCAAAAATTGATGTCCATTTATTTTGATAAAAGGAGCTGCAAAAAGGAAGAGCAGTAGGGTGTAGCTAACATATTTTCTATAATCATAAAACCTGCCCTTAGGCTTTTTAGGATATATCCACGCCCTCTTCCCTTCTTCCGTAATCGTTCCTATGGAATCCCTAAAGTTTTCTTCCATTTCTTATTTCTATTTCCAGCAATTGGATAAATCGTACTTAAAGCTTTCCTACTCCAAACTCACATCCACAGAATCAACCACTTGTTCTGGCAACTCTGTTTCTGTTTCTCCTGCATCTGGGTCTACCCATATGTCTCCCTCTGGTGCTTTTGGATTGGCGGGTGTAGTACCACCTAATGTTAAAATGTAACTGGCTACCTGAGCCATTTCTACGGGTTTTAGACTTTGTTTCCAGGCTACCATTCCTTTACCATCTCTACCTCCTTCGGAAATCGTGTTGAAGACATTTTTAATTCCTCCACCCAATATCCAATTTTGGTCTGTAAGGTTGGGGCCAATTCCACCACCACCATCAGCCATATGGCAGACTACACAATTGGTAGTGAATATTTTCTCTCCCGCATTTAAATCGGATGCATCTGCCAAAAATTCAACTGTATTTACATCTACCAGATTTTTAGCTGTCTTTTTGTATTCTTCAATTTCAATTTTTGCAGCAGCTACCTCCTGCTCATATTCCAAGGCTTGATCATAATCCCCGGCAATATGGAACCTGATAAGGTAAATGACCCCAAAGATGATTGTTGCGTAGAACATATATACCCACCACGGCGGGAGTACATTGTCCAATTCCCGAATACCATCGTAGTTATGGTCCATGATGATTTCTTGCTCTCTTTCAATGGCACGGCTACGGGTCAATCTTTTATATATTTTATTAGCCCATGTCCATTCCCTTTTCTTATTTTTTGAAAGGAGGTAACGTTCCTTTGCTTCTTCAGAAAGGGTTTGGAACATTACATTCTCTATGGACTTCAAAATAAGTTCGATGGCAATAAGAATCATTAATACCATCAGCATAAAAAACTGGGTAATGGGATATTCTATAATGGCCGGTTTATCTCCCGAGTCGATGAAATACTCCATCAATCCGAAAATCAAAAAGAATAAGACCGGAATGCGAATCCACCAAGGTGTTCTAGTACTCATAGTTTTATGGTTTGTTGTTGTAATCGTTATCTAATGGTAATTCTCCCATTTCTTTAATATGCTCTTTTGATGCAGTTGCTACCCACCAGAACAATAGAACAAAGAAGATGAAGAATATAAGCAAGGATACCATGGGGTAATTAGCGATTCCCTCGATACTATCCATATGGTTTTTTACGTATTTAAGCATGATTATTTGTTTTGGGAGATTAGTCCATCGTTATCTTTTATCTTGATATCGGTACCTAGCCGTTGTAAGTATGCTATTAAGGACACTATTTCCCTATCTCGCATTTCAATAAACTCTTCTCCGTTTTCTTGTGCGTACTTCTTGTCCGCTTCATAGGTCCTTACAAATTCAGGATCCGCGTAGAGATTCTTTTCAATCTGTAATGCTTGTTCCGCCATGGATTCCTGTGCTGTTTCAATGTCATCATCGGTATAAGGAACACCCAGCTTAACCATTGCCCTCATTTTGGCTTGAACGGCACTCCTATCATGCGCGCTAGTTACCAACCACTGGTAGGCCGGCATAATAGACCCTGCAGATGTACTTTGAGGATCATACATATGGTTTAAGTGCCAGTTGTCCGAGTACTTTCCTCCCACACGGAGCAAATCCGGTCCGGTTCGCTTACTTCCCCAAAGGAATGGGTGGTCATAAACGAATTCCCCAGCTTTGGCGTATTCTCCATAGCGTTCCACTTCACTTCTAAAGGGTCGTATCATTTGTGAGTGACAGCCCACACATCCTTCACGTATGTAAAGGTCTCGACCCTCCAACTCAAGGGGCGTATAGGGTTTGACACTGGTAATTGTTGGAATATTGGATTTTACCAATATTGTAGGCACTATTTGAATAATTCCTCCTATTAGAATGGCTATAGTAGCCAAAACGGTCAACTGTACAGGCTTTCTTTCCAACCAGTTATGAAAGGTTTCTCCTGCCAATCTCTTTTTGGAGACTCGTGTCAGTGGAGCGGCTTCGGCCAACTCATCCTCTACATTACTTCCTTTTCTTATGGTCACTACAACGTTGTACACCATAATTAGCATACCTACTATGTAAAGGCTACCTCCAATGGCTCTCATCCAATACATGGGTATGATTTGAGTAACGGTTTCCAAAAAGTTACCGTAGACCAAACTTCCATCAGGGTTAAAATCTTTCCACATTAGAGCTTGGGTAAAACCTGCGACATACATGGGCAGTGCATAAAGAATGATTCCCAGCGTACCAATCCAAAAGTGGAAATTGGCCAACCCCTTGGAGTGCAATGTGGTTTTGAACATTTTTGGCACCAGCCAATAAATCATACCAAAGGTTAGGAAACCGTTCCATGCCAAAGCTCCTACGTGCACGTGGGCAATAATCCAGTCACTAAAGTGCGCAATGGCATTTACATTTTTAAGAGAAAGCATAGGGCCTTCAAAAGTGGCCATACCATAACCAGTAATGGCGACAACCATAAACTTCAAGGTAGCATCACTTCTTACTTTATCCCATACACCACGTAGCGTCAATAAACCGTTAATCATACCACCCCAAGAAGGAGCAATCAACATTACGGAAAAGACAACACCTAAGTTCTGTGCCCAATCCGGTAATGCCGAATAAAGCAAGTGGTGAGGGCCAGCCCAGATATAAATAAAAATCAAAGACCAGAAGTGTACAATGGACAGTCTATAAGAATATACAGGTCTATTGGCTGCTTTTGGCACAAAATAGTACATCAACCCAAGGAACGGGGTGGTCAAGAAAAAAGCCACAGCATTATGACCATACCACCATTGTACCAAGGCATCTTGTACACCTGCATATACCGAATAACTTTTTAAAGCCGCTACAGGCAACTCCAAACTGTTGAAAATGTGCAGTACCGCGACTGTAACAAAAGTGGCTAGATAAAACCAAACTGCGACGTAAAGGTGACGTTGTCTACGCTTCAGGATGGTTCCAATCATGTTCCATCCAAATACCACCCATACCACGGCTATGGCCAAATCTATAGGCCATTCCAGTTCAGCATACTCTTTTGATGTGGTGTACCCTAGCGGAAGCGTTAGAGCTGCTGCTACAATGATTAACTGCCATCCCCAAAAATTAATATTGCTCAGTGCATCACTGAACATTCTTGCTTTAAGCAAGCGCTGGAGTGAGTAATAAACTCCTGCAAAGATGGCATTCCCCACAAAGGCAAAAATCACAGCGTTGGTGTGCAATGGGCGTAGACGCCCAAAACTCAGCCATGATATCCCATCCGTAATATTGGGGAACAAAAACATAAAGGCCAACAAAAGACCTACCAACATGCCAACCACACCCCAAAGCATAGTGGCGTACAAAAACTTTTGAACGATTTTGTTATCGTACCTAAACTGTTCTATTTCCATATTTATTGATTAGTATCTTGAATTTGATTTATTTTTTCGGACTTTTTGGTGGTAACAGTACCTTCAGTTGACACCAACTCATCTTCAAAAAGCATACGAACCGAAGGGGTATATGAATCATCGTATTGACCTGCTTTTACTGAGCGGATAAAGGCTATAAAAAACACTAGTGCCACACATATACTAATGGCCAGCAATACATAAATAACACTCATACCTACCTGAATTTGGTGTAAAACTACATTGGCTTAGCGGGTCAAAAAATGACAAATATCAGCTTTCATATTATTTTAATTTCCTTCCCAATAAATTGACACACAAGGTTGTAAAGGCCACCACACTTATGGAACTTAAAGGCATAAGAATAGCTGCAATAACGGGTTGTAACTGTCCGGTTACAGCGAAATACAATCCAACCAGATTGTAGCAAAGGGACAGAAGGAAACTTATCTTGATTATTCTAATTGACTTTCTGGATAGTTCTATGAACAATGGCAATCTATCTAGGGCCTCAGCATCCAAAATACCATCACAAGCCGGAGAGAATACATTAATATTCTCTGAAACGGCAATACCAACATCACTCTGAGCCAATGCTCCTGCATCATTGAGTCCATCACCTACCATCAAAACTTTATGGGATTGCTGAAGATCTTTGATAAATTTTAGTTTGTCTTCGGGTTTTTGATTGAACGCAATCTTTGCATTCACGGGCAAGATTTTTTGAAGTCTGAGTTTCTCTCCATCGTTGTCACCAGAAAGTATTCCCAGCTCAATGGATTGCTGTAGCTCCTTGAACATTTCATCTACGCCTTCCCGGTAATGATTCTTAAACACGAATCTTCCTTTTACTTCCTCATCTGTGCTGACATACACGGAGGTGTTCAATGCTTTTGATTTTTGTTCTTGACCTACATAAGAAGCGGAGCCCACTTTCATAGTACGTTCATTTACCCTTGCTTCTAATCCTTTTCCCTCATACTCCTGAAATTCATCCAAAGTAACTATGTCATTGGATTTTAAAATGGAATAGAGCGAACGACTCAATGGGTGACTGGAGGCTCGTAAAGTGGTTTTGAGCATGTTTTTCTCAGCATCCGTAAGTTCAACTCCTTCATAAAGCACGGCATCTTGCTGCGCGGTAGTAATTGTTCCGGTCTTGTCAAAAATAGCTGAGTCAATTTTTGCCAATCGCTCAATAACATTGGTGT
Organism: uncultured Allomuricauda sp.; assembly: GCF_947501165.1. Classification (GTDB taxonomy): domain Bacteria; phylum Bacteroidota; class Bacteroidia; order Flavobacteriales; family Flavobacteriaceae; genus Flagellimonas. The sequence goes on from NZ_CANMUU010000001.1 coordinate 138,733, forward strand.
TTTTGAGATACAATTTGTGTTTCCCGAAAATGCGAAGCATATTGCCCAAAGTGAAAGGTGCCGCCAGGGCTATGGCACAAGGGCAGGCAATGATGAGCACAGCTGTAAAAACGTTCATAACCAAGCTTGGCTCAAAAACCAACCAGTAGACCGATGATAAAACGGCGATAGAAAGTACCGCTAGGGTAAATCTTCTGCCTATACCATCCGTAAGGGTTTGAAAATTGCTGGCTTTGTCTTTTGAAAAGACAGAATTGCCCCATAATTGTGTTAGATAACTTTGTGAAACCGATTTTTGCACTTCAACCTCCAAAACTCCAGAAAGCTGTTTTCCTCCTGCGAACAATCGTTCTCCTTTTTCTTTAATTACGGGTTTAGATTCTCCGGTAACAAAACTGTAATCAATTTCGGCCGTACCTTTAATAAGAACACAATCTACAGGCAGAATTTCTTGATTACGAATCAGTAAGCGGTCTCCCTTTCTTATCTTATATATTTGAATGTTTTCCTCTTCATTTTCAGCCCCTAAACGAGTGACTGCAATAGGAAAATAGGATTTATAATCTCGCTCAAACGATAAAAATGCATAGGTTTTTTGCTGAAAGAACTTGCCCAGCACTAAGAAAAACACCAATCCAGTAAGGCTATCGAAAAATCCAGAGCCCAAATCCCAGATAATGTCGACAGAACTTCTCAAAAAGAGAACCAATACTCCCAAGGCGATGGGTACATCTATGTTGAGCATTTTGGACCGTAGTCCTTTAATTGCGGATTTAAAATAGTCTTGGGCCGCATAGAAAACCACAGGAATGGAGAAGGCGAACATTAGCCATCGGAATACCACCTTATACTGTTCCAACCAAAATTCTTCAACTTCAAAATACTCCGGAAAGGAAAGCAGCATCACATTACCAAAGGCAAAACCAGCCACACCCAATTTATATAAAAGTGACCTATCTACTTTTTTACCTTTTTTGGCGTAATCTTCTAGAGAGAGATAAGGTTCGTATCCTATACTTGACAACAAAAGCACCAAAGCCTTTAGTGAAAATCCATCTTTTTTATAGGTAACGCGAATGGTTTTCTCTGGAAAGTTGACCTGTGAGATTGAAATTGCCCCGTGCAACTTGTTTAAGTTTTCCAAAAGCCAAATACAGGAACTGCAATGGATGTTAGGAATGCTAAGATTGATAACCTGAACGCCTTCCTCATCAAATTCTACTAATTGGGAAACGATTTCAGGATTGTCGAGAAAATCATATTTTTTCTGAATGGGGTTAGGAGTAGATCCTGCTTTTGCCTCCAACTCATAAAAATAGGAAAGACCATTATCGGAGAAGATTTCATACACCGTTTTACAACCGTGACAACAAAAAATCTTTTCATCAAAATGGACTGGATTGCTCTCGCAGGAATCCCCACAATGATAGCACGTATCGTCCAACATACACTTTTGCTTTACCTGCTACAAAAGTGATATATGTGTCCCATGTAAAACATGATTTATGTCAGCTTTTACAGAATTACGCCAAACTATCTTTGCCCTATGGTGAACTGTACCAAAATAAGGAATAAGCAACTACAGGATTTCGACACACTACCTTCCAGTGCACGGGCACGACTGTTGCAAACTTCAGAATCCATAAAACTTCCGAAGGGCAGTTTGATATTTGAAGAAAATCAATCTTTGAACAAACTTTTCTGCATAAAAAAAGGAGCATGTAAGTTCAGTAAAATGGATAGTTCAGGACAAGAGCACATTCTGCGTTTTTTAGGAGAAGGTGAAGTTATGGGCAAGAGGTCGGTAGCAACCAATCTGGGAGCGCGAGTAAGTGCAGTTGCCTTGACCGAAACGGAACTATGCTGTTTGGATAAATTAGAAATACAGAGAAATTTGGAAGAAAATCCAAAATTTTGTCAGGTTTTTTTGGATTCTTTGATTCAAGATGTAGACATTAATGAATCGACGCGAATATTATTCAATTCCTCAAAAGGAATAAAATCTAGACTGGCTAAACTTCTGTTGTATCTTTTCAAGAAGTTCGGAGCCAATGAAAAAGGCAAACTTAACATAAAGTTAAAGCGAAATGATATGGCCATGGTCCTAGGAACATCACCAGAATACATAATCAATTTGCTCAAGAATTTCAAGGGTTTAAAGCTAATCGACATCAAAAAAAGGGAATTATACGTTTTGTCCAAGTCAGGGCTGGAGCTTATGGCATTATAATTCCTAAAAAATTACAGGTTTCATCTCCCAAAGAAAACGTAATTTTAAAGGTCAGGTAAAACTAAATTATGGAAAATAGCAGGTGTGAAAATTGTATCGTAAGGCAATTTAACTCCTTACGAGCCATGAGCAAGGAAGAGCTCAAAAAGGTATCAGATTCCAAAACCACTAAAACCATCAAAAAAGGGGAGCTCCTTTTTGAAGAAGGTGAAAAACTCAATGGTGTTTTTTGCGTGCGCAATGGAGTATCCAAACTATCCAAGCTCAGTGCAAACGGAAAAGATCAAATTGTAAAACTGGCAACCAAGGGGGAAGTTATTGGTCAACGCTCAGTAATTACGGAAGAATCCGCCAACCTTTCGGCCATGGCAGTTTCCGATATGGAGCTATGTTTTATCCCCAAAGAAAGTATCAATACAACGCTTCAGAGTAATCCCAATTTCACTTTGGAAGTATTACGGCACATGGCTCATGATCTCAAAGAAGCAGATGATGTCATTGTGAATATGTCTCAAAAAACGGTAAAACAGCGAGTTGCAGAGGCTTTTCTCTATTTGAAAAATAACTTTGGAGAAGATCAGGATGGTTTTTTGATATTGACTTTGTCTCGTGAAGACATCTCCAACGTAGTAGGTACCGCAACAGAATCTGCCATACGAATCATATCCGAATTCAAGAAAAAAGGTCTTATACATACCTCGGGGAAAAAGATTGGAATTCGTGATGAGAAGAAACTTCAAGAACTTGTGGATGGCTTCTAATCCAAGAAGGTGACAAATGTCATAGTTCTCCCCTAGGGACTATTCTACTTTTACATTGTTTTTAGTAATAGAACAATGCAAAAGATTCTTATCCCAACAGATTTTTCAGAAAATGCATGGAATGCCATATCGTATGCTATGCACTTGTTCTCCAACCGGAAGTGTACATTTTATTTTTTGAACACATATACCCCGGTGATTCCCAGTAGCCGATTTATGGCTAATATGGTGGATGGTGTCCGGATTGTGGATGCCGTCAGAGATGCTTCCGAAAAAGGCCTACAACAAACCGTTGAGCGTGTCAAAAAAGAGTTTAACAATTCTAACCATAGTTTTGAGACCATTTCTTCTTTCAACTTATTGGTGGAAGAGGTAAAAGATATTGTAGAAGAACTTGGAATTCATCTTGTGATTACAGGAACCAAAGGTGCCTCTGGAATTGACGAGGTGTTTATGGGAAGCAATACGGTGCGAATAATCAAGAACACCAAGCGATGTCCTGTTTTGGCCATTCCACAACATTTTGATTTTATAACACCCTCTGAAATTGCGTTTGCCACAGATTTCAACCGTTTCTACAGCAGTTCGGAGTTGCAGCCTTTATTGGATTTAGCCGATATGTTCAAGGCTACGATTCGGATTGTTCATGTTCAATATAAATTAAAGGCGCTCTCAGAATTACAACAGTTCAACTTGAACATGCTGAGACGTTATATGAAGGATACAGAACACTATGTTCATACGGTATCCGAACTCAATTCCGTTTCGCATACCCTAGAAATGTTCTCGGAAGAATTGGACATCCACTTACTGGCCATGCTCAATTATCAGCACAGCTACATGGAAAAAATGACCCGTGAGCCTATTGTAAAGCGGACCGCTTTCCATACCCAAATACCGTTGTTTGTAATTCCAGAATTGGGCATGAACGGCATAGCTTCTCCAGTAGAAGAAGAAAATGCAGTGTACAATTAAAAGGTTTGGACCCAGAATAGAGATGTTCATATCGCTTTTCTATCTTTAGAGGAAAATTAAAGCTTCCTCGGATGGACAAACAACAACTGATAGATTGCCACGAGCGCATTAAACCCTTCATCCATAATACGCCTATTCTCACCTCCAGACTTCTGGACCAAATGGTGGGAGCGCAGCTCTTTTTTAAATGTGAAAACTTTCAGCGTATGGGTGCCTTTAAAATGCGGGGTGCTGCCAATGCCATTCTCCAATTGTCCGATGAGGCCAGAAAAAAAGGAGTAGTTACACATTCTTCTGGAAATTTTGCCCAGGCACTTTCTTTGGCCGCCCACAGTTTAGGGGTCCCCGCTTACATCGTAATGCCTTCAAGTGCACCAAAAGTTAAAAAAGAGGCCGTAAAAGGATATGGTGGAAAGGTCATTGAATGTGAACCCACTCTGGAAGCACGCGAAGCGGAATCAGAAAAGATTCAACAAGAAAAGGGAGCAACTTTTTTACATCCTTCCAATGACAACGAAGTGATTTTGGGTCAAGGAACGGCCTGCAAGGAACTCTTGGAAGATCATCCAGATTTAGATGCCGTTTTTGCACCTGTTGGAGGTGGAGGTCTTATTGCGGGAACTGCCCTATCAGCATACTATTTCGGAACGAATTGCACAGTGTTTGGAGGAGAGCCTTTTGAAGTTGATGATGCTTATCGTTCCTTGATAAGTGGTCAGATTGAATCCAATACTACCATTAACACCATTGCTGACGGTCTTAAAACCCAGTTGGGCGACAAAAACTTTCCTATCATTCAAAAACATGTGAAGCAGATTATTCGGGTAACCGAAGAAGAAATCATACAAGCTATGCGACTGCTTTGGGAACGCTTAAAGATAGTTTGCGAGCCGTCCTGTGCGGTTGCGTTTGCCGCTGTTCTCAAAGAGAAAGCTCAATTTGAAAATCAAAAAGTGGGCATCATTATTTCTGGAGGAAATGTAGATTTGGATAATTTACCTTTCTAAGCTGAGTTCTTTTTCAATCCAATTCAATTACAATCGCTCTGCGCACTAAAGCTGTCGGCCATCCCTAGGGCCTCTTGTCTTGTGAATGAATCTTTGTTAAATAATAAAAAGCGGTCGATTCCATGAAAGGAGGAACGCGCAGAAACCTCCATGGTATAGATACCTTCTTCAGAGAAGGTTACAAAAATATCATGGGCATCATTGTCTGATGTCCTAGCCTGCCATACAAATGACGCATTGTTTCCACTACGATAAATTTTAAACCATCCGTCTGACGAAGAACCTTCAGGGTTTGGTTCCTTGCCCGAACCTTTTGGATAAACAATGCTGCCATTGCCCTTTTCACCGAAAAAATCATCCGCATCTGGAAATCGAAGCCAAGAATCGTTATGTTCCGTGCCATTGTCTCCCATGCGAAATGCAGATTTCCATAAAAACTGATACGTTCCCGTGGTTGTAATCTCTATTAGAAACGTTGCTTTACCTTCACCGGGCTGGTTCAATCGTTGTTGTCCTGTCCAAACCATATACCCGTCTCCTGAAACGTCATCAGCATCATTTCTTAGTTCCCAATCCCCATTGAAAGCGGTATTTTCAAACTCTACAGAGATTAACCCATTGCTTTCAGAAAAGAATGTAGTACCTCCTTGAGGGCAGTTGCTTGAAACCGTTCCTTCTCCGTCAGATGTATCATCACCAGAAGTATCGTCACCGGAGGTATCATCCGCCGAATCTTCATCTTGATCCGTAGTAGGATCCTCTTGGACAATTTCTTCCACAATTGTTTCGGGGTCGCTTGAACAAGAAATTTCAAAAATTAATAAAGAAAACAACAGTAAAATGAATGAACTGCGAATCCATAGTGTTTTTAGCAAGGTCATACCAATGGTTTTGGGGTATTACTTAAACGTATAGGATGGAATGCTTAGTATCAGATTATTCTCTAAATATATGCGGTATATCGAATAAATGGAGAGTAAAATTTTATTGAACAAGTTTTTAGCAACAGCTATAAGAAAAAAAAGCCCTCAAGTCTGAGAGCTTTTGTGCGGATGAAGGGAGTCGAACCCCCACGCCTCGCGGCACTAGATCCTAAGTCTAGCGTGTCTACCAATTCCACCACATCCGCAGAAGGAGTGCAAATATAATTCAATTTTCCGATTTGCAAATCTGCTATCTTTAAAAACTTGTTTTTTGTACTTTTAGAGTCCTTTTTAACTATTTCATGGAACAAATCAACGACTACATCAACACCCACAAAGACCGATTCATCAACGAACTTATCGAACTCCTAAAGATACCATCCATTAGCGCGGATACCGCATTCTCGCAAGATGTTCTGGAAACTGCCAAAGTAGTGGAACAGTCTCTTAAAGATGCTGGATGCGATCATACGGAAATCTGTGAGACCAAGGGGTACCCTGTAGTATATGGGGAGAAAATGGTAGATGCCAATCTCCCGACCATTCTGGTATATGGGCATTATGACGTACAACCGCCAGACCCCATGGATTTATGGACTTCACCTCCTTTTGAGCCAGTTATCAAAAAAACAGATTTGCATCCCGAGGGTGCCATTTTTGCGCGAGGCGCGTGTGACGATAAAGGCCAAATGTTCATGCACGTTAAGGCTGCCGAATTCATGATTAAAAACAATCAGCTTCCCTGTAATGTAAAGTTTATGATTGAAGGAGAAGAGGAAGTTGGTAGCGACAGTCTAGCTGATTTTTTGAAAGACCATAAGGAAAAATTGGCCAATGATATCATTCTGATTTCGGATACAGGGATGATTGCCAATGATATCCCTTCCATTACCACAGGGCTTCGTGGTTTGAGCTATGTTGAAATTGAGGTTATCGGTCCCAACCGTGACCTGCATTCGGGTATTTATGGAGGCGCAGTTCCCAATCCAATCAACATACTTAGTAAAATGATTGCCTCTTTACATGATGAGAATGGACATATCACCATTCCTGGGTTTTACGATAAAGTAGAAGAGCTTACTGAAGCAGAGAGAGCCGAAATGGCCGAAGCTCCCTTTGATTTAGAAGCCTACAAAAAGGCTTTGGACATAGATGATGTATATGGAGAAGAAGGGTATCGAACACCAGAACGTTATTCCATTCGACCCACCTTGGATGTCAATGGTATTTGGGGCGGATACACAGGTGAAGGCGCAAAAACGGTAATCGCCAGCAAAGCCTTTGCCAAAATCTCCATGCGTTTGGTCCCTGATCAAGACCCTGATGAAATTACTGAACTCTTCACTAAACATTTTGAAGCCATTGCTCCAAAAGGAGTTAAAGTAAAAGTGACTCCGCATCATGGCGGGCTACCGTATGTTACCAAAACTAATAGTATTGGATACCAAGCAGCCGCAAAGGCCTATGAAACCACTTTTGGCAAAAAACCTGTCCCGGAGCGTACTGGAGGAAGTATTCCCATCGTGGCTCTGTTTGAGGAAGTTTTGAAAAGCAAGACTATTCTAATGGGATTTGGATTGGATAGCGATGCCATTCACTCCCCTAATGAACATTTTGGGGTATGGAATTTCCTTAAGGGCATTGAGACCATTCCGTATTTTTATAAATACTACACGGAATTGTCTACTTAAATCTCCTTGTTTTTTAGTTATAAGAGGCTTTATTCATGGTTTTCAACTTAGATATTTTAACTCTACATTTGTAGAATATAAATTTTTATTCTATGTTTGTAGAACAAATAAATTGTTGAGATGCCACAACTGTCTAAATCTGAGGAAGAATTGATGAATATGCTTTGGAAACGAAAAAAGGCCTTTATGAAGGACTTACTTGATAGTTATCCGGAGCCAAAGCCGGCAACCACAACGGTCGCCACACTATTAAAGCGAATGATAGATAAGGGTTTTGTAAACTACACTAATATTGGGCGTTCTAGAGAGTATTATCCCTTGGTCAAAAAAAAGGATTATTTCTCCAAACAAATGAACGGACTAATAAAGAACTTTTTCAATGGCAGCGCAAGCCAGTTTGCTTCCTTCTTTACCCAAGAGACCGATTTAAGCAAATCGGAACTGGAGGAGCTCAAAAAATTAATAGACCAAGAAATCAAAAGAAAGTAAGATGGTTTTATATCTATTGAAATCTGCGGCTTGTTTAACCCTCTTCTTTCTTTTCTACAAAGTACTGCTGGAAAATGTCCAAATGCATCGATTCAAACGATTTTATCTTTTAGGCTCCCTGGTTTTATCTTTTGTAATCCCAGGCATAGTCTTTGTTCAGTATGTGGATGCACCTGCGATTGAAATCATTCAAACACCAATCTCTTCTTCCGAATCTATTTCTTCAATCTCGAATCCTCAGAAAACCACAAGCGATTGGGATACCATAAATTTTTCACTTTTAGCTTGGTCGCTATATAGTATGGGAGTATTTCTCTTTAGCATTCGTTTTGTCAAAAACCTAACGGAAATAGTTCTCAGAATCCGAAGAAATCAAAAAATAAAGGTAGTTTCCCATATCAAAGTCCTTATCGATGAGAAACTTCCACCACATACTTTTCTTAGGTATGTTTTTCTTGAGAGCGAAAAATTCAAGTCCAATTCCTTTGCCCCTGAAGTGTTATTGCACGAAGAAACCCATGCAAAACAGGGTCATACCTATGATATATTGTTTGTGGAATTATTGCAGGTTTTTTTTTGGTTCAATCCGCTGATTTATCTTTTCAAAAACAGCATTAAATTGAACCACGAGTTTCTTGCAGATGATGCAGTTCTGCGCAAACTGGATTCCCCTAAAAAATATCAAAACACCTTGTTGTCCTATCTATCCGTAGAAAGTCAACTAAAATATCAGTCAGTGAAGATGGCTAGTTCCATCCATTATTCATCAATCAAAAAACGATTTAAAATCATGAAAAAACAAACATCAAACAGAGCAAAATTGATTAGAGTGCTGCTCATTCTACCTTTGGTTAGTATGCTTTTATGGAGTTTCAGCGAAACACAATATGTTCCTATACTTCCTGAAACTTCGCTGAACCTATCGAATGATATTCAACAAGAAAGTATTTACATTAAAATTAATGAAGGACGAATAGAAGTTAATGGAAAAGAGGTCGCATTGAAGGATTTTGCAAAAACTCTTGATGCTATGACCAAAGGATGGGAAGAAACGGATTATACTTCCTTCCAACCAGACATTCACATACAGAATACAAGTCAAGCGCGTAGGCTCCAAATAGACAAAGAGTTCAAAAAAACCCATCTATCCAAAGCAAAAGGTGGCATGAGCATAATTCCTCCTAAGCCCCTCGCTCCTCCCTCTCCTCCTACCCCAATAAAAGCAGGTGAAGCCGAAATAGGTTTAGATACACCTCCTTCTCCTCCAGAACCTGAATCCCCTTTAGAACATATAATCGCCATGGCAAAAAAAGGAGCTGATTTTTACTATGAAAATCAGAAAATTTCTTCGGATAAGGCCATTGAACTATTGAAAGGTAATGAAAGCTTAAACATTCAAACCAAAGGACATAATTCGTCAAAACCTCAAGTGAAAATATCCAAGAACCCCATTACAGTTTCAAAAACATCAAAAAAACTAGGGGCAAATAATTTGGGAATAGAAACTGGCATAAAACGAGTCAACGGAAAACAGTTGTTTTACAGCACATCCGAAGGGATAACCTATTATTTTAATGAATCAGGTGAATCTGTCGATTCCACAGGACAATCTTTGGCCCAAAAAACCAAAAATGAACCTGTTTTTTACTACAATGGAAAGGTTATTCCAGCCACTGAGGCTAGCATCTTGTTATCGAACAACTCCTCAATTCAAGTTACCCGTAAAAAAATAGAAAATGGCAGTTATGCTGTAATTCTTACTGATTTGCTTTCTTCGCATACAACCAATCCAAATAACCAAGGAGGTAGTGACCCTTTTATTGATATATCAGATGCTGTAGCTCAAAATGCTTCTTTCTATTTCAACAACAACCCAATAAGTGTAGAAAGAGCTTATGAATTGAGTCAGACCAATCAAATACGTCAAATACGGGTTCATAAAAAAGGAGGTAAGGCTCACAAAGTTTTTTTTGAATAAAGATTGAATCAAAAAATGATTCTTTTCTGTTACAAAGCTGTTAAAGCCTTCAATATGAAGGCTTTTTTGTAACAAATTCATGAAAACCACGTTCTAATAAGGAAATTTATCCTGAGCCTGTCAAAGGGTCAGAACCAAACGAACACTATCATGTTGCAACGCTTTTTCATTTTCTGCTCAGGAGCAGACACCCAAATTTTAGAAACTTGTTCCAATGGGGAACGCAATAAATATGCTGGAATTGGCGCCACCGTTTTCTTTACCGCGGTCATGGCCTTTATTGCCAGTGGGTATGCACTTTACACCGTCTTTGACAATGTATACACCGCTGTTTTCTTTGGATTGATTTGGGGCCTTTTGATTTTCAATCTTGACCGGTACATTGTATCGACCATCAAAAAAAGGGACAATATCAAAAGTGAATTGCTTCAAGCAGCTCCCAGAATTGTTTTGGCCATTATTATCGCTGTTGTGATTTCAAAACCCTTGGAAATGAAAATCTTTGAAAAAGAAATCAATCAGGTGTTGTTGGAAGAAAAGAATGCAATGACCTTGGCCAACAAACAACAATTGGCTTTGCAATATACTCCTACCATTGAAGGCTTAAACCAAGAAATATCCAATTTAAAAGCTGAGATTGCGTCCAAGGAAACAGAAACCAATGCTTTGTACGATACCTATATTTCCGAAGCTGAAGGGACTGCTGGGACTGGACTTTTGGGAAAAGGGCCTGTCTACAAGGAAAAAAGAGAGAAACATGATGCTTATTTAGCCGAATTGAGGCAGCTTAAGGAATCCAATGGGGCCAAGATTGAAAACATAGAAGCCCAAATAGCTGCGTTGGGTGCGGATTACACTACTGCAGTTACAGACTCCCAACCCGTAATTGATGGGTTTGATGGTTTAATGGCGCGTATCAATGCACTGAACAAATTACCTTGGCTACCCTCCTTCTTTATTTTCTTGTTGTTCTTAGCCATAGAAACGGCTCCCATTATTGCAAAATTGTTGGCACCAAAAGGGGAATACGATTACAAATTTGAAGAACAAGAAAGTGTGGTCGCTACATGGGTTACCCAAAAGGTGGCACAGCGCAAATTATTGTTCTCAACAGATGGTGAACTCAACCAAAAGATTTATGAGGACATCAAAAATGAAGAGGAGCTCTACCGCTACAAAAAAGAGAAAGCTGAAGAGTTATTGCGGTTGCAGGCCGATTCATTCCATAAAGTTCAGATAAAGGGGCTTTAATGTCTTCTGGATTTGTCTACTAATTTCGCAAATCAATACATTCTCAACTTAACGGTCAATCCAAAACTTGTACCTATGAATTTAGGTTGGTATTTTTAGTTGAAATTCCCGAACTTCATGTAGCGGACGTTATAGCTCATTAAAACGGAGCCATATCCTAATCATTGTACAACATTAGAATCAAAAATGAAAAAACAGTTAATAAATATTATATGTGCTTTGTTGCTAACTTTTATAAGCTCAAGTTTATACTCTCAAAGTATAATCGCAGAAAAGTATTCAGATAAAATATTAAAGGAAACTGAGTTGAGAGCTACTACTGACAAGGCAATAGAGTTCATAAAAACAAATCACGTTGATAGTCTAATTGGGTCTTTCCCAAAATCCATTTCTAATTCAATACCAGAAAATCAACTAACCGAATTGATAAGAAAAATAAATACTCTAATCAAAGAAGAGGGAATTCCTAAAGAGAGTAACATTCAGCCAGCTTTAAGAGCTGTACCGCGCGGAAAAGACACTTTATTTGTCAATCAAATATATTATAAGTTTAAATCTAAAATATTAATGTTTTCATTCCTTAAGGAATTTGGTTCGAGTCAAATTGCTGGAATGAATCTAATGGATGACCCCTTCTCAGGAAATGGTGTCAAGCCGAATTTTGAGGCTTCTGACAAATTCGAATTTGATTTGAATAATTTGTCACACTTCAGAGTTTACTATAAAGAAATCAAGCCAATTACCAAGTTCGACAAAAACATAGGTGTTTTTGCTGTAGAAGGCAATAGCGAAGTGTTTAAAGATTCTGGCTTAAAAGAAAGATTTAAACCCATTATTAAAGAACTTTCTAAAAGTAAATTCGAAAACAAAGAAATATTTAATCAACTTTTGTACCGAGGAGATGAAGTTGAATTCATTCAAGCTGAATTAGGGTTTAGTGACAAAGAATTCGGACTATTTTTCTATATGCCAATTAAAGGAGGTAAAATATCAATTGACAATATTATTTTACGACAAAAACAATACAGTAATTTAGGGTATCAATACACCTTATTGAAAAAAGACTATCCAATAATGGTAAAATATTTGACAGAGATAATTAAAATGGATTTAGAAAAATATTATTTGAGTAATCCTTAAAATAACGTTGTACAACAATGTGTATAATTCATTGCTAGTTAAAGCCCTCTTACGAAAGTCCTCACGGACTTTCTATCTGTGATTTATTTGCTAACTTTAGTGCTTAAACCACGCAACGAAATCGTACACTAGACCGGTCAGTGCTATCCCTTTTTTAAGAGTTTATATCTAACCACAACCAAATAGCATAGATATCCAAAAAGTCTAAAACCTTTTGGGGGCCCTTAAAGGAAAAAATACGTCAAATATCAATTTCGTATGAACTTTTAAAGCAACTTCCAGACTATCTTTCCAGTGGGAATAGTAAAATGATTCCTTAAATTCCAGATAAAGGGATTATAGGGTTTCCCTAAAGTTTAAGGCAACACTATCTAACTTTTGTTATTGCAATATTATGGGGGTATGGAGATTGATTATCATTTCTTCCGTATCCATAATAATATCGCAAAACTGATACGAAGTGTTTTGTTTGTCGAGCAATGCAAAACCGAAATACACTTTCTTCTTTTTCTTCATTTCTTTTAATTAAGTAGTTAATCATAGGTTTGATGGTGAATCAAAAGTAGGATCAACGTGAAAAGAAGAATTCTAAAAGTGGGTAAAAACCTTTTAAGTGTAGATGGAAATACAGTCTGGTTCGTTCAATGAACCGAAAGATAATGGCTTGAAAAGAGAAGTTTTTACCGTTTATCGTTAGTTTACCTTAGATTTTTCGGTCAAAGCGACTTTTAAACTATCCTTCCAGTGAGGAATTTCAAGATTGAAGGTTTTCTTGATTTTTCCTTTGTCCATAACACTGAACTTTGGTCGTTCAGCGGGGGTAGGATATTCTTCGGAACGAATGGGAGATAACTTTATCGGTACTTTTTCAAAATCAAAAATGGCCTTGGCAAAATCATACCAGCTGGCAACACCTTCATTGCTGTAATGATACACCCCATAGTCTATGCTATGTGCCTTTATTATTTTCAGCAGTACATTTGCCAAATCACGGGCGTAGGTGGGTGTACCTATTTGATCATATACTACGGACAGCTCTTTTTTTTCATTTCCCAATCGGAGCATGGTCTTCATGAAGTTATGCCCAAATTCGGAATACAACCATGAGGTTCGTATGATGAAGTATTCATCCAGATTGTTGATAATAGCTCGTTCTCCTTTGAACTTGGTATCCCCATAAAACCCAATAGGTCTGGCAATGTCTTCCTCTACATAAGGTGTGTTTAAAAAACCATCAAAGACAAAATCCGTGGAAATATGGATGAGAACGGTCTTACTTTCATTGCAATTCAAAGCTAAGGTTCGGGCACCACTTACGTTGATTTGATACGCCAAGTCTTTTTCAGATTCCGCCTTGTCCACATGGGTATAAGCGGCACAATTAATGCAATACGCGTAATTTGAAGAAAGCATTTCCTCACGAACTGCTTCAAAATCAGTAATGTCCAACTCAGAAGAAGATTTAAATGTAAAATTTAACCCTTCAGTATGTTTTTTGGAGGCCATGGCCTTCAAAGTACTACCTAACTGACCGGAAGCTCCGGTGACCAATATTTTCATAGGTTTTCTAAATCTAGTTAATGGGGAACTGCTTCTTTAAAAACAGGTAAAAGCTTGTCTTTTTCTGAAATAATCAAATCCTCTTCATCCAAAATCCAATCAATATTAAATGTAGGATCGTTGTATAAAATACCTCCTTCGGAAGCTGCATTATAATAATTGTCGCACTTATAGAAAAAAGTAGCTGTATCACTCAAAGTTACAAATCCGTGGGCACAACCCCTTGGAACATACATCTGTTTTTTGTTTTTTGAAGAAAGTAGTGTGGTAACTATCTTGCCAAAGGTTTTTGACTCCGGGCGAATATCCACTGCGACATCCAAAACTTCGCCATCCACCACACGAACCAATTTTGCTTGGGCATGTTCTCCTTTTTGAAAGTGCAATCCACGCAGCACCCCTTTTGTTGAAAAGGACTCATTGTCCTGTACAAATTGAGATGTTATTCCCGTAAGTTGTTCAAACTTGCTTTGGCTGAAGCTTTCAAAAAAGTATCCCCTTTTATCTTCAAATACTTTGGGTTCTATAATATAGCATCCTGCTATTTCTGTCTTCTGTACTTGCATAGTATTAGGTCAAAACTTCCAAAAGGCGGGTACTGTATCCGCTTTTGAGGAAAGGCTCCGTTAATGCTTTAAACTGGTTTTTGGTGATGAATCCCATTTTATAGGCTGAAGATTCAATGGCTCCTATTTTAAGCCCTTGTCTTTCTTCAATGACCTGGACAAATTGGGATGCTTGCATTAGGGATTGAAACGTACCCGTATCCAACCACGCGGTTCCTCTATCCATTATGCTTACTTTAAGTTTTCCTCGCTTAAGGTACTCCCTATTCACATCGGTAATCTCCAATTCCCCTCGTGCGCTGGGTTTAATATTCTTAGCAATTTCCACTACATCATTGTCGTAAAAATAAATACCTGGAACAGCATAATTTGATTTAGGCTGCTTTGGTTTTTCCTCAATGGAAATAACATTCCCCTCATCATCAAAATCTACCACACCATACCGCTCTGGATCGTTTACATGATACGCATAAATAATTCCTCCGTCGGGATTGTTATTGGATTGCAACAAGGTTTCCAATCCTGTTCCATAAAAGATGTTATCTCCCAAAATCAAGGCAACTTTATCATCTCCAATAAACTCCTCTCCAATGAGAAAAGCTTCGGCCAATCCGTTGGGTTCTTCTTGAACGGCATACTCAAATCGACATCCATATTTTCTTCCATCACCCAACAAGCGTTCAAAAAGAGGCAAGTCGTGCGGAGTTGATATAATCAATATTTCCCATATCCCGGATTCTATCAATGTGGACAATGGGTAATAAATCATGGGTTTGTCGTACACAGGGACCAACTGCTTGCTTACCGCCAAAGTAATGGGGTGCAATCTGGTTCCCGAACCTCCTGCCAATATTATTCCTTTCATTTTTTGCTTATTTCTTTGTTATGGTTTTTAAGCCAAACTTTTTGTGTCTTTTTTGATGAACCTTTCCAAGTACCAATCTATGGTTTTCTCTATTCCTGTTTCAAAATTCTCGTCTGCTTCCCATCCCAATTCATCCTCAATTTTTGAGGCATCAATGGCATATCTGAAATCATGCCCTGCTCTATCCTTTACAAAGGAAATTGATTCCTTATACGAAGAACCATTGGGCTTTGGGTGTTTCTTATCCAAAATCTCACAGACGGTTTGAGCTATATAAACATTGTTTCGCTCATTCCTTCCGCCAATGTTATAGGTCTCTCCAGAAACTCCTTTTTCATAGGCCAAAGCAATGCCCTTACAATGGTCTAGAACGTAAAGCCAGTCGCGAATATTGGAACCATCTCCATAAATTGGGATAGATTCTCCGGCCAGTGCCTTTCTGATAATGGTGGGTATCAATTTTTCATCATGCTGTTTTGGACCATAGTTGTTGGAACAATTGGTGGTCACCACATTCATACCATAAGTATGATGATAACTGCGCACAATAAAATCTGATGAAGCTTTTGAAGCGCTATAGGGGCTGTTCGGTGCATAAGGTGTAGTCTCATGGAACAGTCCTTCTTTGCCCAAAGTTCCATAGACCTCATCTGTGGAAACATGATGGAATCTCGAATTCTTGTAAGCTTCTTTGTAAACTCCTGGACCAACCATCCAATGCTTTTTGGCAACATCAATCAAATTGAATGTACCAATGATGTTGGTCTGCATAAAAGCGTCAGGATTCGTAATAGAGTTATCTACATGAGATTCTGCGGCGAAGTGAATGACGGCCTTGATATCATACCGTTCAAATAGTTTCTCCACTAATTTTCTATCACAAATATCACCTTTAATAAAGGTATATCGGGAGTGCCCCTCAATTTCCTTAAGGTTTTCAAGATTTCCGGCATAGGTGAGCGCATCTATGTTTATGATATGATCATCGGGCCGTGTATTCAAATAATAGGGAACAAAATTGGAACCTATAAAACCAGCTCCTCCCGTTACCAAAATATTTGCCATTATTTAGACTTTATATTACTTACTTTGTAAATATAATCCTACTTTTTACTGTCACTCAATTATTGTTGTGAATGCCTGTTTTTTGTTGGTAGAACACCTTGAAGATAGGTTTAATGGGTAAACCCGCCAACTTTATTAACCTTTCCAATATCAGAGTAAAGGTTAATTCTTATGTAAAAGAAAACTTTTTCCTACTTTAGTGTAGCACCTTTAATAGTTATATGGATTCTGAAAATCCCAAAAAACCCTATATCCTAGCCGTAGATGACGAGCAACTTAACTTGGAATTGCTCAGATTCATACTGGAACGAAATCAATATGAATTTGTTGGTACCAGTGATGATGATTACTTTTTTGAACTTCTAAAGGAACGTAAGCCTGACCTTATTTTATTGGATGTCATTATGCCCAGAATTGAAGGTTTTGAGTTATGCGAAAAAATCAAGGAATTTAAAGAATATCGTAACATCCCGATTATTTTCCTTACAGGTAAGGTTAACGTAAAAGACAAGGTGAAAGGTTTTGAAGTAGGAGGTGTGGATTATGTGACCAAACCCTTTAACGAGCAGGAGCTCATTGCCCGTATACGAACACATATTGAATTGATGCGGGCTCGGAAAAAAATTGAGGAGCAGGCCCAAAATCTTCAGCAATCCAATGACCTAAAGGACCGAATGTTTTCCATTATTGGGCATGATCTACGTTCTCCATTGAGTGCAGCTAAGCTTAAGATGGATTTCATTATGCGAGGAATTATTGACCCAAAAGGCGATGCTTTTTTGGATGAAACCGTTTTTGGGCTTTTAAAAACCATGGATGAAGCCCTCAATCTTCTCCAAAATTTATTGGGCTGGGCCAAATCTGAAAGTGATCAAATTCAAATGATTCCAGAGAAACTTGATGTGCATGATTTGGTGGAACAAACACTTAGGCTTTTAAAACTAGGCAGCGAACACAAGAAAATAGAGCTTTCCAATAATGTTCCAGAAGGTACTTTTGCCTTTGCTGACAACAATATGATAAAAACGGTTTTGCGCAACCTATTATCCAACGCTATTAAATTTACTCCAGTTGAAGGAGCTATCCGTATCAATTCAAGATTGGAAAACGATAGTGTAGTCTTAGAAGTTCAAGACAACGGTAATGGGATTTCCAAAGAGGACATTCAAAAGATTCTAAACCCTAACGAACACTTTAGCAAATTAGGTACCGAAAAGGAACCTGGTACAGGTTTGGGGTTGGTGCTATGTCAGAGCTTTGTCCATAAAAATAGAGGTGATTTAAAAATCAAAAGTGATGTGGGCAAGGGAAGTACCTTTTATTTTGATATCCCACTTTATACCGAAACGGAGATGGCCTAACTTATAGCTTGTGGGTTTACTTCTCCCCTTTTGGCCCTTTCCCAATTCACAGATTGGTTTCCCTTTATATATCTTCCAAAACCTAAGTAAACGGATAGGTTCATGATGAAAAAATAGTAAGGAATAAATAAAACCTTCAATCGAATCTGTCTGTTTTCCAAAAACCAGCCTACCAAGGCCGCAATATAGAAAGCCACTTGGCACCAAAATAGAAAACTGTAGATTCCAAAGTCAAAAAGGCCTTCATTTTTTGCTAAAACGAAATTGGCAGGAATTATTAATAAAAGAAGCAGAGGTGTCAATGTCCATCGTAACACACGATGTGAAATATACTGAAATGATAGCGTGCCATATTTGAAGAAGTTCAAAAGGGACCTCAATCTAATTACCGATTGGATTCCCCCTGCGGAAATTCTTATTTTCCTTTTTAGTTCTTCCTTCACATCTTCAGAAGCGGATTCAATGGCATAGGCTTCGGGATTATATTGAATGGTATGTCCTTTCATGGCCACTCGAAGTGAAATCATAAAATCATCTAACAATGTATCCCGTTCTACTTCTTGCCAAAGTTTGGTTCTTATAGCAAAAAGTTCACCCGCAGCACCGACAACAGAATATAATTCTGCATCCCATTTTTTAAGTTGAGATTCATATTTCCAGTACAATCCCTCGCCAGCTCCAGCAGCACTGTCCACATCTTTGGAATAAATGCGTTTCTCCCCCGAAACACATCCCACCTTTGGATTTCTGAACAGTTTAACAATTTCCTGAATAGAATTTTTACCTAAATCGGTATTTGCATCTGAAAAAATGACAATCGGGGTGTTCACAAAAGTCATCCCTCTATTCATTGCTGCTATTTTTCCTGCACGCTCATCAGAATGATACACCTGTACGCCGGCATATTTTCTCAATAAATCTGGAGTGCCATCATTAGAGCCATCCGTCACCCAAATTTGAGTCACTTTCTCTTCAGGATAATCCAAACTTCTTGAATTTTGAACCTTTCGCTCCAAAAAATCCTTTTCATTATAGGCACTTACAAATAGTGTCACTTCGGGTTCATACGCTTCATTTCCAGAGAAGGGTTTTCCAAGACCTAGTAACCTTCTTAGTTTTATAATACCAAATAGTAAAATACCATAGCCCAAATACGAATAGAAAATTATAAATAAGGCAATCCAAAAAAAGTATGCTAAAAACTCCATGTAAAATTAATTATCCTAAACGGCCACTAAATTCTTTTTAATCACTCTTTCCCATTCCCCGGAATCGGGATTATAGGTTTTTACCACGCGTGCCGGATTTCCGACCACTACGGAATAGGGTGGCACATCCTTGGTAACCACACTTCCTCCTGCAACAATGCTGTGCTTGCCAATAGTTACCCCAGCTACCACTACGGTATTGGCACCAATCCACGTTTCATCTTCCACAACAATAGGTGCAGTAGATACGCCTTGGGCGTGAATGGGCTTGGATACATCCTCATAATTATGATTCAATCCAGATAGAACAATATTTTGCGCCAAACGCACATCATTACCTATGGTAACTGGTCCAATCAATGTATTTCCTAATCCTATTCTGGTTCTATCCCCAATTTTCACAGCTCCCACCCCATTATTTATGGTGGCAAAATCCTCTATGGTAGAGTCTGTTCCCAATTCAAAGGTGCTCCATGGCAAAACATCCATTCGGGTTCGGCGACAGATGGTAGCTCCTCTTCCTTTTTTGTGATAAAATGGATTCAGAAACCACTTGACCCATCTTCGAGGTTTAGCTTGATTTTTAGGTACAATAAGCCAATAGGTAAATGACTTAATCCTTTGATTCTCTTTGATTTTATTGACCAATCCCATGTGTTTTGGTTTTAAGCTGATTTCTTAATGGCCTCATAGATGGCCTTCACATTATTCTCCCAAGTATGGCTCTTCGCAAAAGTGATTCGTGCCTGAATCCGTTCCGAAGAATTTTCATCCAGTGCTTTTTGAGCTAATTTCAAATAGTCCTCCTTCGTATCTGCTAGGTAAACATGTTCTTGAAACATCTCCATAGCCTTGGTTTTGGTAGCTAAGGTGGGTTTCCCCATGGCCAAGTATTCATCAATTTTTCTTGGGTAGTTTCCAATGGTCCAATCATTTACCACTTGAGGGTTCATCGCAACATCAAATCCTTTCACGTAAGCGGGTAATTGAGAAGCATCTTTCCTGCCCAAAAAGAAAACATTGTCCAATTCATGGAGTTTGGAATTTCTAAAGTCATCATCCTCTGGGCCAACCAGCACAATGCTCCATTCCTTTTTAGCGTGGGCAATGTGTTCCAATAAATCTAAATCAAGCCGCATGCTGGTTAAATATCCTACGTACCCTAAAATAGGTCGTGGAATTCCATCAAATTCGTGAGGGATTTCAATTTCATTTTCTTCATCATTGAACAAGGAAACATCGCAACCTTGTCCTACCATATAGCTATTCCTATTATGTTCTAGCCCATACTCCGTGTAGAGGGTTGAGTTGTTGACTACAGCATCCGCTTTTTTTATGATTTGAGGTTCGATGCGCTCACCATGCTTCTGCCAATAGGGTACTTTAATTAGGTAATCCCTCATGTAATAGGTATAACTTTCCGGGTTCAAAAACTCTTGAAGATGCAATCCCTGAAACATGGAGCTGTCGTTAAATATGAGGATATCCTTGAACTCAAGTTCTTGCATGGCTTCCTTTATATCCCTGGCAAAAATTTTGGAATTTCTCCTGTTCAGTATTTTGAATAATCCATGAAAGGGTATCCAATTGATGGATTCGGTCATGGACTTTGGATATAAGTTCCAAAGGTTGTCCTCAATCTCAACCAAACCCTTTTCCTCTCCATTTTTTATGCGAAGTCTTTTTCGGATTTTTTCTGATTCCCTTTCTCTTTTAAGTGTTGCCCTATCCAAAGGCGGATTTACATACAACACGCGATTGTGCTTTGCAAACTCGAGTGCAATGTTCTTACAGTTACTACCAATTTCAATATCCCAAGCCTGAATCCCAACAACTACAATATCTCTGCCCTTGATCATACTAGTTCATGTTTAAGTTCTTTGTGCACATCTCTGTAGAGCTCCAATACGTTTTTGGCCATCACTTCCCAAGAAAAGTCTTTGGCACGTTCAATTCCTTTTTCAGCCAAAAGATGAGCTAAGGCATTGTCTTCAACCAAAGTGACAAGAGCACCCGTTATTTGTTTCGAATCAAAGGGGTCTACAATCAATGCAGCATCCTCTCCAGCTACTTCGGGCATTGAGGATGTATTTGATGTGATTACGGGGACACCACATGCCATTCCTTCCAAAATTGGTATGCCAAAACTTTCACGGAGCGAAGGGTACAAAAAGGCTGTAGATTGGCTAATAATTGCAGGTAAATCCATATTTTGAACATAGCCTGTTAAATGAACCAAATCCTTTATTTCACTTACATTTAAGGCGTGGAGCAATTTATCAAACTCTACTTCATCATAATCTAACATTACCAACTTGTATTGGCTAGGATATTGCCTATTAAAGTCAGCGAAAGCTTTTAAAACACCTTTGGTGTTCTTTTTTGGGTCTGTATTCCCTAAAAAGAAAAAGAACTTTTCTGGTAGCTGATATTTTTCTTTAATGGTATTTAGCTTGGATACATCCGTCACTTTTTTAAAATGACCTCCAACTCCATTATATATTGCTTTTAACCTATCATCCGTAAAGCCAAAATGATTGTTTATCCGTTCTTTTTCATAATTGGAAACTGTAATGACCTTCTTACTTCTTTTTATAACTGGGGGCACACAATACCTTCTGTACATATTCCCCAGTTTTTGGTACCATGTCCCTTCTTTTTTGAAAAGACTTATGCTCTCCAAATAAATAATGTCATGCAAAGTGGTTATCAAAGGAACTTTGGAAAAAAGAGGTCCCGTATTACTGGTGCAATGCAGAACGTCACACCCTTCTGCATAGGCAGCTTTGGGTAAAGCAATTTGTTCCCATCCGGGGTAGCCAAACTTAGAATCCAGCTCCACGATTTTAAAATTGGGGGCTTTTGGAATACAAGTATTATCAAAATCAGGGCGGACGAAAATGACATAGTCATTATGCGTATCTATCCTTTGAAGACTTTTGATAAGCTCCAAAGCCACCATGTCCATCCCGTGTTTTTTCTTGCGATATAATCGCTGTCCTTCAATACCAATTTTCATTTTATGGGGTGTTGATGGTTCCATGTTCTGTATGGATGAATTTTTTATTGGCTCCTTTCAATTTGAACAAGGAAAGGAACATGAGAAAAAATGCCTTCGGCAATGTCAGAATTGCATGAAGCGTCTTTCTGTTATAGTATTTCTTTGGAACTGAGAAGGCAAAGGCGAAAATGGTAAGCAACAAACTACCATACCAAAAAAGGGGGGAAATCATCAAAACAGAAACCTCAGGCCATAGACTATGAAGTAAGTACAGCAGTGAAAAAACAACCACTAACCCAAGCAATAACACCCGCGGTGGTGACACCATTTGATATACTTTATCCAAGAAATCCAGATTGCCTTTGGCAATAAGTTCTTTAAGACCATCCCAAACATATCTTCGGAAATAGATGAATTGTGCCGAAAGCCACCGTTTTCTTTGGTTGGCAAAGACCTCTGATTTTTGGACTTTTTCATCCAACACCAAAGCTTCATGCAGATATTCGATTTTGATTCGCTTTTTCAACAGTTCAAGTTCCAATTCCTTATCAAAACCGCCAACGGCTTTCACTTGGGCCATCATTTTCTTGAAGAAAAAATAGTCAAAGGCCATTCCTGAACCAATCAGTGCTGAGGAAAAGCCCAAGACCCGATGTCCTTTTCTAAAAATATGGTTGTTGACCTCTTCACTTACCGCATCCAAAATGGCGAATGAGGTATTGGTATTTTTTGCTATGCGATGTCCTTGAACTACTTTGTATCCCTTATTAAAAGATTCATTGATTTTTACTAGGAACTCTCGTTCCATGATATTGTCAGCATCTAAAATCAAGGCTATGTCATAATCATCGCCTATAACCTCCATAGCCTTGTTCAATGCCTTGGATTTGGTACTCTTTTCAAAAGAAACCTCAACGACTCGTAAAGGCAATTTCCTAAGTTCTGATAAAGTTGATTCTTGAAAAGAATCAGCTATAATAATGACTTCATACAAGTCAGTCGGGTAGGTTTGTTTTAGGGCTTGTTCTGCCACATCAACAATGACAGCGTCTTCCTTATATCCGGGGATGAGCACCGCAAATTTTCGTTGTTTCTGAAAAATAGCCTCTTCTTCCTTGGCCTTAAAAAGGCCTGCAAAACTAAAGACAAAAACATAAATGGAAGCAAAACCAAAATATCCAATCAGCAGGATTTCAATTCCATTAACGATAAGTTTGATTACTTCCATTTATTTTCTAAGCTTAACTTTCAAGTAGTTCCTTTATGGATTTTTCCTGAAGCAGGTTGTCGAAATACTCTATGGTTTTAGTAAGCCCGGTGCGCAAATCCACACGTGGTTCCCAACCTTCCAGTTTTTCCTGTGCCAATGAGATATCTGGCTTGCGCTGCATGGGATCATCCGAGGGCAACGGCAAATGGATAATCCTGGATTTTGAACCTGTCAAGTCAATAATGTTCTGGGCCAATTCCAACATGGTGAATTCACCAGGGTTTCCTATGTTCACGGGGCCAATGAAATCGTCTTCGGTACCCATCATTTTAATCATTCCATCCACAAGGTCATCCACATATTGAAAACTTCGGGTCTGAGTTCCGTCTCCAAAAACAGTAATGTCTTTACCTTGGAGCGCCTGCATAATGAAATTAGACACTACCCTTCCATCATCTGGTTCCATCCGTGGACCATAGGTGTTGAAAATTCGGACGATTTTTACCAGCACGTCATTGGATGTGTGATAGTTCACGAACAAGGATTCTGCACATCGTTTCCCTTCGTCATAACAGGAACGTATTCCAATGGGATTAACATGCCCCCAATAGTCTTCAGGTTGTGGATGTATTTCTGGGTCTCCGTATACTTCGCTTGTAGAAGCCTGTAGGATTTTTGCTTTTATCCTTTTGGCCAATCCCAACATATTAATGGCTCCCAAAACCGATGTTTTGACAGTTTTTATAGGATTATGTTGGTAATGCACCGGAGAAGCTGGACAGGCCAGATTGTATATCTCATCTACTTCTAAAAAGTAGGGAAGGGTTACATCATGCCTTATGATTTCAAAGTAAGGATTGTCCATCAAATGAACTATTTTACTTTTCCTTCCGGTAAAGTAATTGTCCATACTAATGACTTCGTTTCCTTCGTTAAGCAAACGCTCGCATAAATGCGATCCTACAAAACCGGCACCCCCGGTAACTAATATTCTTTTCATTTTTTTGATTTAAAGGTCTACGGTTTGTTTTTCACTACTTTGCACTGGTTCTCTTCCTATACTATAGTATGTAAATTCCAATTCTTCCATTTCTTCAGGGTCATACACATTTCTTCCATCAAAAATGATTTTTTGGTTCATCAGTTTTTCTAAAATCCTGAAGTTGGGCATACGGAACTCGGACCACTCAGTAACCAAAATCAAAGCATCTGCATCAATAATGGCATCGTACTCATCTTTGGCATATTCAATCTTATCTCCCAGAATTCTTTCTGCTTCTTCCATCGCAACTGGGTCATATGCTCGTATGGTAGCACCTAAAGCCTTTAGTTCTTCAATGATGACCAGAGATGGGGCTTCACGCATGTCATCCGTTTTTGGTTTAAAGGAGAGTCCCCACATTCCGAATTGCTTTCCTTTGAGGTCATTACCAAAGTGACGTTTTATCTTTTCCACCAAGGTGGTTTTTTGTCTGTAATTCACTGCTTCAACCGCCTTTAACACTTCTAGAGAGTGCCCATATTCATCTGCTGTGCGAACCAAAGCCTGCACATCTTTTGGAAAACAACTCCCACCGTATCCAGTGCCCGGATAAATGAACTTATTTCCAATTCTGGTGTCAGAACCGATTCCTTTACGAACCAAATCCACATTGGCACCTACCAATTCGCATAAATTGGCGATATCGTTCATAAAACTGATTTTGGTCGCTAGCATGGAGTTCGCGGCATACTTTGTCATCTCCGAAGAGAAAATGTCCATGAACAAAAGCGGATGACCATTCATCAAGAATGGCTTGTACAGGCGTTTCATTACTTTTTCAGCCCTTTTGCTCTCCACCCCCACAACGATTCTGTCTGGTTTTAGAAAATCATCCACCGCACTGCCCTCTTTCAAGAACTCCGGGTTAGAGGCTACATCAAAAGGAATGCGCACATTTCTGGCCTGCAATTCTTCCTCTACCGCAGCTTTTACCTTAAAAGAAGTACCTACTGGAACCGTGCTTTTGGTAATTACCACTTTGTAATCTTCCATGTGCTGACCGATTTCTCGAGCCACGCCCAATACATATTTTAAATCTGCGCTTCCATCTTCATCTGGAGGTGTTCCCACAGCAATAAAAACAGCGTCACATTCTTGAATGCCTTTTTGCAGACTGGTAGTGAAAGAGATTCTCCCTTTGTCAATATTTCGTTCCAAAAGAACATCCAGACCAGGTTCATAAATTGGGACTTCGCCCCTTCTCAACTTTTCAATTTTCTTTTTGTCAATATCCACACAAGTGACATTGATTCCGGTCTCGGCGAAACAAGTTCCTGTTACCAATCCAACATAGCCTGTTCCTACTACTGTAATGTTCATGATATAGATTTAATTTTGTGTTTAATAGTTGATTATTTTATTGTCTTGAGTACCAATCTAAATCTTGGGTGCCTCCTGAATTTGCCCAATTGATAAATCTTGGATATTCAATGGTTATAGGAATGGACTCAGCTGGGGCTTCGAATTCATCAAAGATGTTCAGTGCCCAAGGTAAATTGGTCGCGGTTTTATAATATCGCTCATTGTTAGGATCGCTATCGTCATCCGAGCTGCTCAACAAAGCAGCTTTGCTGGTCGGTGGAAAATCAGGCAAGTGAATTTCCCTAGACCTATCACCATTAGAGATTAAAAATGGATTGAAAGGAACCAAGCCCAAGTCTGTATAGCTTACGGGTGTGTTGAAATCAATACCAATATTGATGGTACTTCCTTGCATCTCAATTGTGTTTCCCGCTATAAAAATGACTGTCTCATCGGAGGCAGTGCCAGACTCCGTTCCATTGGTATTTAGGTTGATGAAATCCGCATTGATTACTTGACCTTGCACATCGTTTACCAAACTTGGGGCAATGGGAAGGAACAGTGCAAAACCGTTTGGTTGGGCTCCACCAATATTGTCAACTGTATAGGTTCCTTCAATTCGGGTTATTTCGTTTGAAGAATTGGTAATCAAATTATAAGAGTAGGAGACTACCAAATCATTAAAGTCATAATCCCCTTGGCTGGGCCACAGATCCTCATAGGCCAAAACTCCAGTTAAGTTTTCACTAGGTGAAAAGTTGTTAAAGGCCTGGTTGACATCAAATGGAAAATCGTCCAATTCGTCATTAACGCCATCTCCATCTGAATCGTTTGCTGGAATCAATGCAACAACGTTTGTCAACTCAATGGATTCTACAGGGTTAGCCCTAGCATAGAAGACCGCATCATTGAAATCGTCATCTGAGCCTCCATCTCTTCGCAAATCCTCAAAAGCCAAAAAGTTGATTTCACGAGCACTGTCATAGAGTTGCACCATGTGATTGCTCAAACTGCCATTTTCAGGATTAAAGCTCGGGTCAGAGTAAAAGATGTTTCTTCCATCCCCAACATCGGAACCATTCCATCCATTGGCCACAATAAACCAAGAGACTACAGTATTAGGAGGAAATCTACCTAGGTACACTCTATCTCCAGGTACCAACCCCCCCGATGAACCTACCATGGATACATTGGGGAAAATTATATTATGGGCGGCGATATCATCTACCGTAGCCGGTTTTTGACCAATGGGATACGAATAGTAGCCTATAGCATTTCTAAATCCAGCTCCTTCTGAAACGAAGGTCACCCAAACATCAGCTAAATCTGTCAATACCATACTGGTCTCACTTTCATTAGCCAAAAATTGTGGATTGGCAATAGGGACCCTACTTCGTTCTGGTAGGGAAGCGTTTACATCATCCAATAGGTTTTGCTGAATCACATCGGGCAGCTCCATATCATCTGGAACTCCCAAGCCATTGTAACTACTTAAATACGTATAGTCAACCTTAGAAGTCAGGCTACGTTTTCCTTTGCTTGCAGCGAAGGTTGTATGTGCCACTTTACTTGCTGCTCCACTTCTATCGTATAGGGGTCTATAGTCAAAAGAAACCGCATTGTTCTGAATGGCCAAGTGAATATCCTTGGTCAATCCTATATAATCAGAAACCAGGATAACACTATCCGCTTGGGCGGTCAATACAAAATCTTGTTCAAAATGTCCTTCAGCGTCAAAAGTAGCACGACCAAAAGGGATACTATCTTGTGAACCTGTTTTGCTATAAAGGGTAAAAACAGCTTTGCTCAAAAAACCAGGAACATCAAGTGAGACATTTACCTCATCACTGGTGGTGTAGTCAAAACTTGCAGAAACATTTAATCCAGCTAGTGGTCCACTTGGGTCAACAGTGACCGGATCATCAATAGGAGGGTCTAGGTCGTTTTCGCTGACACAGCTAAAAAATGTAAGCACCAAAACAAAAATCAGTGTTATTCTAAGGGGTTGAAACATTTTGTAGGTTTAATATTTTTGTAAATATTATCCTACATTTTATATAAGAAAAGTAATTGTTGTAAAGTGGATATATGATGTTGTAAAAAAGCCAGTTAGCAACGGGCAAATTGGATATTCATCCAAATAAAGATACATTTTATCGGGAAAACAAAGTCATTGGGATTGACTTCAAACCCAAGCTTTGTTCCTTAAATTCCAAGTAATAGCCCTCCAAAAAGCTCTTAAATGAGCAAACTCCCGTTTGACCAAAAACTGAAGTGTGTTTTTGGGAATGGAGACAAAACACTGGAAAAGCAAACTTATCCCCAAAGAGAGAGGTTTAAAGTTTCGTCTAGCAAAAAGAATCCGATTTCGGGAAATGTAATAGGTCTTCAACGGACTGAATTTTCCCGTGGACACAGATTCCTTGTGCAGAATATGGGTTTTTGGCTGGTAGTAGATTTTGTAGCCGGCTCTTTTTACCATTTCGGCCCAATCATGTTCCTCATAGTATAAAAAGTAAATTTCCGTCATCATCCCTACTTCATCCACAACTCTTTTTGGAACCATCATAGCCGCTCCATGAATAGACTGGGTTTCTTTAGGTTCGTCAAAATCTCCATTATCTTTTTGATGGTATCCAATGCTATTGTTTCGGATAGTCCACTTGTTCATGGGGGTATACCCAGCATATTGAATCAAGGTGGGGTTCCAATGGAACTTTATTTTTGGACTCACCATTCCTATCTTTTCATCAGTTTGGAGGGTTTCCACCAAAGGCTGAATGAAATTTGGAGGTACAATGGTATCGTTATTAATAAACAACAAATACTCTCCTTTAGCCTCCTTTACCCCTAGATTGTTACCCCCTGCAAAGCCAAGATTTTCTGAGCTTTTTATAAGCCTGATTTCAGGATATTTTTCCTTAATGACATCAGGATTATCATTGGGGGATGCATTGTCAACTACAATTATTTCGTAGTTGGGATACGTCAGATTTCTTGCCGATTCTAATAAATCCAAGGTTACATCAGATTCATTGTAATTTATAGTGATAATTGATACTAATGGTTCCATAAGTTAAGTTTTACGCCGCCTGCAACTCTAATTGAGCTTCTTTTTCTTCCCTGATTTTCTTATCCAATTTTGGTGAAATGAAAATGAACACCATTCCTGTGTACATTAGAATACAGGTGGGGAATTGTCCAAAGACTCCATTTCCGTAAGAAGCCAACATGATGCCGGCCATACCACAGACAAGTGCCGTGATTCTTCCTTTCAACCAATCATCTCGTATTTTGAACATACAATTGTATGCTCCGGTTATCAGAATAAAGAAAAGAATGAAAAGATGTAAATAAAGACCCACAATTCCTGTATCTGCCCAGACTGCCACGAACCAACTGTCCGTAGCGGTATTGGCCAAAAATGTATTCGGAGAAAAGCGTTTTCCCCAGTTTCCTGTGGAACCAATTCCTCCCCCCAGAGGTCTAGTTGCCAAATACCCCTTAAGCTTTGCCTGATTGATTCGCCGCATCTCCAATGAAGCATCGTTGGGATCAAACGCAGTTCGCATTCTACGGATTTGGTCATTATCGTTACCAATGGTCGTGTATTTGAAAAAGACGAAAACACTTATCCCGGCAACTACACCTAATATTATACTTGGGATATGCTTTCTCACCAAAATGAACATAACACCTCCCATGGCAGGAACGGCTATAGCTCCTCGGGTTCCGGAAATCATCATTCCCAACAAACCGGCCATGGCCACAATCCCACAAAAGATTTGAAATTTTCGGTTTTTGGCAAACAGGGCCAAGACCCCGAAAACCACACCGGTATGTCCCTGGGAGGCTCCAAATTGACCGGCATCGGAATAAAATGAAAAAATACGAAGCTTTCCAAAAAGGATATGAGTAACATCACCTCCAGCATCCAACCATGCTTGTTCATAGGAGTCTACCCCGAAAATCAATTGTTGCATCCCCTTCATGGTTGCCAAAACGGATAGTACTCCCCAAATGACAAAGAATAGGTGTAGGTCTTTTTCTTTGTTGAACAGGATAAAAACCAAGGGAACGAATAACCATTGATATAGGGCTAAACCTCGCATGGCATAAAACCAAGCTGCAACACTAACGGCTTCAGGATTAACAATTTGTAGAACAGCATACCCAAACCAAATCGTAACCAAAAGGGTTAACTGCGAATTTGCTTTTTGCCAGGGAACTTTTATCCGAAATGCTTTAAAGAACAAAGCTAGGTACATCAATACCATGAGTCCGTCCATTAAAAGACCCCAGGTCATAGGAATGTACCGCCCGATTCCCAACACAAAAAAGTTGAAAATCAAGATGGTGATGATTCCGATACGAGGGTTTACAAAAAGTGCACCCATGTAAAGAGCCGCAAAAGGCAGCACAATAATGGCTAAGCCAGCAACTAGACCTTTTGTAGCCGTTAAATGTCCTGCAGTAATGGCAATGGACAAAATCAATAGAATAGGTAGAGGTTTTCTCAGGTAATCAGAACCATGTGTCTTTTCAAATGGATTCATTAGCCCAAATGTGCTTTAAGGTTCTTCAAAAACACCAGGCTCTCAGAAAAAATTTGACGGCTCTCAACCTGTATTTCTTTTTTCAAATAGTAGAAACCCATGATCATACCCATAATTGTGAAAAGCACAGTCCCAACTGCAACCGCTACGAGGCTTTCAAATACAAAAACAGCCAATATGTTCAATAGGATATTAGAAAAAGTCATCACCAGTACCTTGTACAGGTTCAGTTTGGGTTTATTGATGCTGTCCAATAACACTCCCGTAAATCTATCTATGGGCAGCAGCATAATATAAACCGTAAACACCCTAAAAACCAATGTCAGTAAGGGCAGTGCATCTAAGTATTCTTTCCCTCCAAGGAATAGAACCATTTGTTCTGCGAAAACAAAACCAATTAATGCTACTGGAAAAAACAAAAGTGTAACAATGCCCACATAGGAATAGAAGATTTTTTTGGCTCCTAGCACATCGTTCTCAACCGCTTTTTTTGCCATTCTAGGATAAGCGGTCATTGTGAAACTATGAAGCGGTATCCCCAGTAAATCTGTCAATTTTAATGGAATCGCGTACATAGCTATACCCGCTGAACCCAATATGGGACTCATTCCAATAATGAAAGTATCCGAGCTTTTTAATAAGCTTGAGCTTATTAAGGTACCCATGGAGTACTTTCCAAAATTTACAAGCTCTTTTTCAATCTTTCTTTTGGCATTGACCAAATAGGTCAAACCATCCCAGTTTTTTAAGGAGCACCAAATTCCGGAAAAGGCGTTTACCGCAATATTTATCCAAATAATGGCTTCCAGCCCCCATGCCAGCCACCAATGGTTCAGCACCAAAAACAAACAAAACAATCCCACGTTCGATAATCGAACCCACATCATCCTTTTGAAATTTTGCTCTGCTTGGAACAGTGACATGGCGTTGTTCCAACTCAGGTTGGATAGGGCCAAAAATGGATAGTATATTAAAAACAGCTCGTAGCCATTATTGATTTGAAGATTGGTTAGTATGACTAGTCCGTACAATAACCAACAGAGTAACGTAAGTGCAACTAACAATATGAGATTAATCCTAAAGGATGACCCCAAAATGGTTTTCTTTTGGTTCCCGTCGGCTCCTGAAAGTAATCTAACCGATGAAGTACGGGTAAGCCCAAATCTTAGTAAATCAACAAAAGTGGCCAAAGTGATAAACAATACCCATTCTCCAAAAAGCTCTTTGGGAAGTTGGCGCGTTAACAACATAAAGCTCAGCAATCCCAAAAAAGCCACGCTTACATTGGCCATTAATGAGGACAAATTCTTCTCCTTACCTATATGTTTAATTTTCTGCAACATTAGGCAACCGAGGTTTTAGTGAAAAATCTAAACTGTACCGCTTTCTTAATCCATCTTCGAATCAAGGTTCTTTTCTTAGGCAAGTCCCCAACTACGGTTTCCATCTCGAGTACTTTTACCCCATTTAGGATAATAGTTGGTTCTGGACCGGTTGTGGCTTCATTGAACAATTCCAATGCGTTGATATCTGCCTCGCTCCAAGCTCTGTTGGCTCTTGTGACCAAAAAAGTATAATCCATTGTAGAGGCCAATTTCACCGGAAATGGGTTTCTGATTATTCCTGGAATCTCTAGCAGGACAAAATCGAAAACACTGAAATCTTCAATTCTTCCCGATATATCGAACTCTCTTACGTTTGAAATTTTGTACAACTGGTCACTAATTGGATATACCAATTTTTGATAATTACTCGATTGCAGTTCCAAATCTTCATCGTCATAAGTGATGTGCAATACTTTATAATCCAGCTCAGATAATTTATCCAGCAAGTGCTTACAGATAAAGGTTTTTCCTTCGGTTTCTTGGGTTGAAAAGAGCATGTTGACAACAGGTTCACTTTCTTTGTCTTTCTTAAAACGATTTAGGATAATGTTTCTAGAAATTGCGTTTACTGCCTTATTCTTTAGGTATCCGTAGTCTATTTTTGAGCTTGATTTTCCAATTACCGGAAATATTGAGGATACTTTCAAACCAATTTTATCCTCTGCCCTTGTTGCTGTGTTAATATTGCCATCCAACAGCTCCAAAACCAGAATGGTAGCAGCGACTAAAATAAAACCTGCCAACCCCGCTACGATAACCAAGAGCATCCGTTTACTGGGCTTAGGGCTAATAGGATAAAATGGAACTTCTGTAAGTTTAATATTGGATTTCAATTCCACATTTTGTTGTCTCAATTTGGCAAGGCCCAGACTGTGAAGCAAACTCAAATATTCCCTTTCTGCGATATCAATTTTACGTTCGAGTCGCTTCATTGTGGCACCTAAGGGAGAAAACTTCTGATACAACTTCACAAATTCCTCTCTTTTCTGCTCCATCACCTTTAGCTGTGCATCATATCCTTCATAATCAATTGTGTTTTGTAACCAATCTGAAAGAATGCTTGTTGAGGCAATACTTTTTGTATCATAATCTGTTTTATAAAGCGTATCGATATTAGAAGCTAATTTTTGCTCCAATTCTTTGATTCGCTGCATTTTTTGGGAAACCTCTTTGGCATTTTTCTCCACTTGAACAGAATCCTTTTCCAATCCAAGAGTTTTCATGGAGACGTCAAAGTTTAAATTAGAGAGCTCCTTGCGAAGTTTCATAATACTTTGACTGGATAGTCTTCGAAGCTCATGGGTCTCCAATTTGGATTCCAATGTTTCCAGCACTGCTTTAGATGCATGATATTTTCGAAGTACTTCAAAATACTTGATTTCGAATTCCTCTTTCTCTGCAGCAATATGTTTGGTTTGTTCGTAGTAGTTGATGATGTTATGAGTGCGATTAAAATTGAGCAATTCGTCCTCTGCGCCTCTTAAGCTTGAAGTGGAGTTGTTCAACTGTCCCTCAAAATAACGAACCACGGCATCTGATTGATTGGCTTTGATATCTGCATTGAGCCTTACAAATGTTTCACAAAGAATCAAAAGGGTGTTTTGACAAATGGCCGGATCTTCCGATTCAAAATCGATATCCACAAAATCACTATTGGATATACGACGAAGGCCTATTCGTCCCAAGATTTTTTCTATACTATAATCAGGATGGTCAAGGTTGATTAGCTTATAGATAAAGTTGGTATGGTCGGATTCTTTCAGCTCTAAAAAATTCTCATAAGTCTTTGCAGCATCCCCCTTGACTACCAACTCTTTTACTTCATTCGGAACAATACTCATTAAGTCCTGATACTTTTTCCTGGAAATGATTTTTACATCCGCACTGTCCAAGGTCATATGCTGGGTGAACAATTTCAACCCAACAATTTCAATTGTAGTTCTGGCCTTTATGAGATTCAAAAGGTTATCGTAAGCCGTGTTTGTCGCTCTAAAGTCTATTTTGGTATTCTCCAATTCTATATTGGAACCCGTAGCTATTCCCGTATATATCCGCGCTTTGGAATTAAACACTTTGGGTTCATCTCTGGTAAGATAAAAAACCATTGAAGCCAAAAGTATAGGCACCGCAATAAGCAAGCCTATGTGCCGAAGCAGTAAACGGACAAAAAATAACAGGTTAAACTTCATGCTTAAATATTCAATTCTGCTCCAATAATGTTTTGCAAGGCCATTACCGAGCCCACAAATTCAGAACGCTGGAGTTCAAAGTTCATAGTGGCTTGATTCATCATTTGCTGGAGTCTTGTGTATTCGGTAACATTGATAATTCCATTGGCAAAATCCTTCTCAGCTCTTATGGATTGTACCCTAAAATTGTCCACAATGTTCCCAGATATAAAGAACATGCGATGATGTTTTATAAGGTCGTTATACAATTCCGCCACCTTCTGTTCAAGTTCCACTTCAGCCACTTGGGTTTCAAAACGGGCCTTTTCAGCTTCGCCTTTGGCACTTAAAATATTGGCTCTTCTATTGATTATTGCAGAAAGCGGGAGACGTAAAGAGACTCCCACATTATACCGGCTTTGCTCTGTTGAAAACAAGGCTTGACTTTGGGGGTCACCAGCAATCTGTGAATTGCTCAGGTTATCAAAGATTCCGTAGTTGTATCCTGCCTCTAGGTTGATGTAGTCCAACCAGGCTCTTTGCTCTGCAGATACCACACCATCACGATATTGTTGTTCGGATTCTGTAACCTTGATGAAGGGGGAATAATCCCTTGCCATGGCAATTAACGTATCCAAAGGAGGTAGTTTTTTGCTAATGTCGTTTTCCTCCAGACCTTTCTCTATAAACTCATTAATTGCCTGTGCTTCCGCAGTAGAAACCATCAAAAAACACAGTAAAACGCCCCAAATCTTTCGCATTACACGTTTTCTTTTTGAAAAACAGCTTTAAACGTTCGTAGTACTATCCACATATCAATTAAGAAAGCATACTTGCTGTTTGCGTATTCTACATATTTTATATCCAACTGTTTTCTTTCCTCTGGGGACATTTTTGAGCTTCTGCCTCTAGCCTCAACCTGCCAAAGACCGGTTATCCCCGCAGGGCCGTTGAATCTATCCGTCCATTCATCGGTAGTTAACATTTCAGCCTCATACAATGGTAAGGGCCTATTGCCAACAATGGACATATCCCCTTTTAATACATTAATCAATTGAGGTAGTTCATCAATGCTCAATTTTCTAATAATATGCCCCACTTTGGTGATTCGCGGGTCATTGTCAAATTTTACAAAAGCGCTCTTTGCACTTTCCCTTTTTTTAGTATTGTGCTGTACTTCCTCCACCTCAGTATCATCCCCAATGAGCATGGTACCAGATACAAAGCTTTGCTCAATTGGCTCGGGAGCTGCATCCAAATGTTCCTCCTCTTCATCGTGAACATATTGGTTAAGGTGTTGAAATTCCTTGAGTCTTTTATCCGCATCGGGATACATGGAACGAAGCTTGTAAAAGTCAAATATTTTATAGCCCGTTCCTACTCTCTTTGATATATAGTAGACCTTTCCTTTGGATTCTAATCGAATCGCCAAAAGCACCAAAATGAGAAATGGTGAAGCTAATAGCAATACGGTCCCAGCTACCAGAATATCAAATGTCCGTTTCCAAAAACCTATTTTATATTCTTCAAGATTTCCTTTGGAAGGAGCTATTTTTTCGCGCTTTAGATTGGCTTTGAGTTCCTTTAGAAACTGAACCCTGTCTATAATATTTTCAACAGAAATGGGTTGGACGTAGAAGTCGTCTATCCCATTTTTTACAGCTTCCGATAAGTCTTTTTTATCTCTTTCCTTGGCGACCAAAATAAACGGAATTGATGTATTGTTTGCAAAGCGTTTCCTAAGGGTTTTGTGAAACTCAATTCCCGTCTGACCTGGTATATGCTTTTCGCAAAGAATGGCATCCACACCTTCATTTTCCTCCAACCACTTTACCGCATGCAGTGCATTATCCACAACATTGAAATCCACTTTTTGGATATAGGCCGAAAATTGATTGGCCATATTGACATCGTTACCGACATAAAGGAGCCGGACTTTTCTATCGGATACAATTTCCATAGTGTTCTGTTCTTATGTTCTTACCAACAACTTCTCCACCCTAATCAAAAGTTCTTCTGGATTGAAGGGTTTGACCAAGTAATCGTCGGCACCTAATTTTAAACACTGAATACGATCAGAGCTACTGTCTCTACAGCTCAAAACGATTATGGGAATATTGGAAAAATATCCGCTTTCCTTTACCTTTCTGATAAGTTCAAAACCATCCATGTTTGGCATTTCCAAGTCGGTTATTATCAAATCCGGAATATTACCATCTTGCATCCAGCTCAATGCAGCCAAGCCATCTTCCGTGGTGGTTACATTGTAGGATTGTCCCAAAAATTGTGATACCAATTCACTCAGTGATTGCTTATCGTCTACTACTAAAATTTTCATGATTCCTACTATTTTAATTACGTAGTCTTTAATACGTGTGAAAGTAGGATAAATATTACTTTATAATAATTCAATGTTGTCAAATCAAGCGAGCATGTTGTAAGTGGCAATATATCGGAGGTGTTGGTATTTGCATGCTAATCGGTCAATAACACATGTAAGCAAACAGCTGCTTTGCCTTAGAAGATCAGTTCATATTCAATAGAATCTGAGCCTTATAAATAAGGAAAGAAAGTATGTTTTTTAACTATAACTTACAGTGTGGAATCTGAAATCTCCAGCTCTTGAAAAGTTTCGTGTATGGGTCTGTTGAAGTCATAAAACCTTTCATTACAAAATGGGAAAGGTTTCCCAGGTTCCCTTTTAGGTGGTAGTGCCGTATAAATATCAATTGGAACATACTTAAATGTCCCTTTGGTATAAAGATGTATAGCCAACATGCCATCATCGCAACCCGAAACAGCCCTTAAGTCGGTATCGTAACCGATGCCAGCTATAGCTTCTTTTTTAATTGCCATCCCGACTGCACGTATATGTTTGATTTTATGAATGAACCCTCGTGAAATCTTCCATCTGAAATAAGCCACTTTTAAGCGATTCCGGATTTTCATACGAGTGGAAAGCTGAAAATCGTTTTCATAACTTTTGGATACCGAATAACATAATACCAATTCCTTCTCTTGAAAAAAAGGCAAAACCATTTTGTCAATGTAGTAGGGATCATAGATGGAATCAGGATCCATGCTGCATACAATCTGACCACGGGCTTCTTCTAAACCTTTTTGCCGGGCATGGGTTATTCCTTGTTCTGGCTGACTCACTATCTTCGCTCCCAATTCCCTTAGGATTTGCAAAGAAACCTCGTCAGCATTGTTTTCAACAAAAACCACCTCATAAGGAATAATGGTCTTTAGATTGGAAAGGGACATTATGTGCCCCAAAAGGGTTTCCTTAGCCCTGTAGATCGGCACCAATAAACTCACGACTGGTTTTTCAACTTTATCCAAAAGCTGAAAATATGTAGTTAACCGCTCAAAATCAATATCGCTAAGTTGTTTTGGTGTAGTTCCAAAATAGGGCTGGTAATCAGTAACCTTCATGGCCAAGGAAAATTTGGTTATACCCTGTCCGGGCTCAAAATATAATTGGTCTTTGTAGTATTCATGGTTTCAAGAACGTTTTCATTCTGTCTACCAATCAAGGCTACCACCTTGTTCAATTCTGCGGATCTTCGATAGAGTTTTTCAAAGAAATGGGCAGCGGAAGAATCCAATACGGTCACGTCTTCCAGATTTACCATGAAGCTGTCATTACTTTCCAAAATAGAATCAAAATAAGCTTGCAAGGTACCAACGTGCTGAGCGGTAACTTCTCCTAAAATCTTATAAACTCCCCGATTTTCCTTTATTTCCAATGGCATATGTCAAAACAATTAAATGGTTACGAATCCTGTTTTAACATTTTCATGATGTGTCTAACTATACTAACGTATACATTTATATATATTGTAGTATTTTTCTTTCTTTTCTATAACAAATTCAAACGTTGCATTAATTCAGGGCGATTAGATCGGCTAATGGGAATTACACTTTTTTCAATCAATACACTATTGTCTTGTATATCAATTATTTGAGTAAAGTTGATGATGAACGAACGATGAATTTGCAGAAATCGCGATTCTGGAAGTTTATCCTTGATTTTCTTTAAAGTGGAATGCACCCGATACCGTTTTCCCAAGGTTTGAATCTCGATATAATCTCCTTTTGCCTCAATTAAAAGAATGTCACTGAATTTCAGCTTAATTAATCTACGGTCAATATTTATGTAAAGGTCATCTTCGGCATCCTCTTCTTTCAACAAATTTGAAGCACCCCCATTAGAAGCAGAATTCAATTTGAAGGCACATTTTTGAAACCGTTCTGGGCTTATGGGTTTCACCAAGTAGTCCACTATAAAAGGATATTCATATGCTTCTATGGCAAAGTCTTTGTCAGAGGTGGTCAAAACGATTTTAGGCGGATTTTGAAGGGTTTCTATAAAATCAATGCCTGTTAGTTTTGGCATGTGAATGTCCAAGAAAATCAAATCCACTTGATTGTCTTTAAGAAACTTTAAAGCCTCCACCGCGTTGGGAAACTCTGCTCTCACCTCCATTTCTGGGATGGTCTTGCAAAGCTCTTTAACAATGGCTCTGGCACTTGCTTCGTCATCTACAATTATGCTTCTCATCTTACGCAATTTTTAATACAAACTGTTCCACTGTTTTTAGAACCTCATGGAATTGGCCTTGTAGCTTCGTATCCCCATATTTTAGGTCTTCCTCATATTTTATAGCCAATCTGTAGCCTTCCTGAAGTCCTAAAATTCCCAGTTTGTGTTTTATTTTATGCACAATCTTGGCAGATTCGTCAAGGTTTTGCGACTCCAGGTTTTCCATGTACTCATCTTTTTCCTTTGGGAATTCCGTTTGAATTATGTTCAAGAACTTCTTCTCAAACTCTTCATTCCCTCCAGAAATTTCTTTGATATAATCAAGATTTGGGTGTTCCATAGTCTACATCTTTGTTAATTGTGAAGAAAAATGTTGTTCCACTGCCTTCTTCAGAGGACAGCCATATATCTCCTTTATAATAGTTAATGATTTTCTTTACCAAAGCCAATCCAATACCTGTGGCGTCAGAATTGTTTTCCAGTTTTCGGAACATATCAAAAATCCCTGTTTGCAAGTGCTCAGGAATTCCTTTGCCATTGTCCGTTATACTGAACATCCACTTTCCTTTTTCTTCCTTCACATCAATTACAATAAGACCCGACTCTTTTTCCTCAACAGCTGTCACTGCATTTGTTATCACATTTTTGAACAATTGCTCCATTCGGTACTTCCCGGTGTAAAGTCTGGGAAGCATTCTACTTTTTTTTATGTGTACGGATTCCGGAACATAAATAGTATCCTCAATTTCTTCAACCAGTTCATACAAATCGACCAAAACAGGCTGCTCTTGCAGTGAATCTATAGTGGAGTGCTTAAGGATTCCATCAATAAGACTATCCATTTTGGTAAGGTTCTGGAATATGAGTTCTACATTGGACTGACTCTGCGCATTGAACTGCTCCTTGCCTTCTTCAAAAACCCAACTTACCAATGAATGTACATTGCGGATAGGCGATTTTAAATCGTGGGAGACCATATGTGCGTAGTTGTTTAAGGATTCATTTTGCTGCTCCAGATTTTGCAACAGCACGTCTTTTTCCGCGGTGATGGTAACCAGCTTTTGGGCCTGCTGTTCTATATCTTCAACCAACTTCAGCGGGTCAAAATTCATTGCACTAGCACTTCCGTTTTGGTGCTGTACATCCGCAACGGCCTTACTCAATGATTTTAATACTTTACGTTGGGTCTCCGCTTCTTTGTTCAATCGTTCGTTTGCTTCAAAAAGTTCTAGTGAACTAAGCGAAGTAGCCCGTTGAATCATGGTAATTTTTTCGTCAAAATTGGAATACGAGTTACTAATTGCATTGAAAAGTGAATCCAACGCAGGATTCTCCTTTAAATCCTCAGGCAGGTGTTTTCGTATTTGTCTTTTTAACAATGAGTGCATTTATTCGCTCAATAGAGTTAATGTCATGGTTTGATTGTGCAACTGGCATTGGTTACTTCCGGTAAAGGGTGCCATTTCCCCGTATGAATAAAATCCGGCAATCTTTGCGTCTGGTCCGATTACCTCAGCCACTTCTTCAATTTCTTCTTCGGTTCTCTGGTCCATCACCAACTTTCTCCCTACACAACTGACCAGAAGTGCCAACTCGGGTTCCTTTTTTCGTTGTTTCATGGCCATACAGGCGGCTTTGGCTGCGCCTTGTGCTATATCATCCACTG
This sequence comes from uncultured Allomuricauda sp., assembly GCF_947501165.1. Taxonomy (GTDB): domain Bacteria; phylum Bacteroidota; class Bacteroidia; order Flavobacteriales; family Flavobacteriaceae; genus Flagellimonas. The sequence goes on from NZ_CANMUU010000001.1 coordinate 178,682, forward strand.
TGGACATCATGAGCTGAACTTTTGAATTTACTGGAACATCTCCTGCCAAAACCATGGAATTTTTCTCTTCGTCAATAGTAAGTATGGTTCGAACCAAAGGTTCTGACCCGGGTTTATCCTGTACGGTCAAGGGATATAAAAGTGCAGCTTGAGGCAATTGTTCGGCCTTATCACCTAAGTACTTTTTGTATAAATCCAGTGCAGGTTTATCATCAATTTCATAAAGTACATTCCCTTCAGATTTTGTGATTACCCGCTCTGGGCCGAAAGGGGTCCACCCACCGTAATTGGCATAAGAGACTTCTAAATCCGAACCATAAAATCCGACAGCAATGACCTCCCCTTGTTTTGGGTTTTCATTATATGAAGCCAGTGTTTTTTCAAAACGAGCACCGTCCCCACAGAGACCTCCAGTAATTGATGCCTGAAAGTCTTCTGCATTCTCCAATCCTTTAATCAATCCGCTTCCATTAACAAAACTTCCATCTGAAACCACAAATACATGTTGCAAGTGTTCTTTATCAAATTGTTCTGTTATGGATTCTCCCATTTCCTGAATGCTTGCATAATCGGACACGTTTTTGTTCACTACTTCAAAGGTTGTTTTCTCAAACTCAATGGCCGTAAGTGTTATGCTGTTCTCATACACATTAGTGGAAAGAATCTCTCCAGAGGTAGAGCCAAATACCAAATTTCCATTGGGATACATTTGGCGCACCTCATCATAAATATTTTCGTCTTCCAACATACTACGATCACCAAAAATTAGCACCAAAGGAGTATCGACCTCTTCTTTCTGGGAAAACTGCCAATCGGAATTAGCTGTTTTTATTGCTTGTTGTATTTTCATTTTTTGTGATTTTCTGGATTTTTTGCCAAGGTGAAGTAGAATGTGGTCCCGTCTCCAATTTCACTATTCAGCCACACTTTACCATCATACCTATCAATTATCTTTTTAACAATGGAAAGACCTATTCCGGTAGAGCGTTCATGATTTCCTATGGATTGGAAAATCTGGAATATTTTCTCATGATATTCTTCAGGAATGCCCACACCATTATCCTTTACACTAAATTCCCAGTGTGTATCCGTCTCTTCATAATCAATCTCAATGACGCCTTTCGGCTTGTCTATGTTTACCGCTGCATTGCTCAAAAAGTTTTGGAACAATTGATGAACCTTAGTTCTATCTGCTTTGATTATTGGTAATTTTTGAGCAATATTAATAGTGACATTTTCTGGGATATAGATTATCTCTGATATTTCTTTGATTACCTTGTTGACATCCACCTCGGTATTGTCCAACACATCATTATTTACCGTAGAATATTTTAGAATGCCGGTGATTAGCTTATCCATTCCCTCTATTTTCTCCTGCATCATTTTCAGATTATAGCTGCCGGTTTCATCCAATTTGTCCTTGTAATCTTCATAAAGCCAAGTAGCCAGAGCGCTTACACTGCGCAGTGGAGATTTCAAATCGTGCGAAACGATGTGTGCATACTCCTGAAGACCTTTATTACTGGCTTCCAATTCTTCCAGGAGACTTTCTTTTTGAAGCTCAAGATTTTTTTGTTCGGTAATATCCAGATGAATCCCTATAGACCCAATTACATTACCAAAATCATCATACTTTGGTGCTCCACTTATTAACCAAAAGCGCTTCTCTCCATTCTTGGTAAGCACTCCTACTTCGTAAGAGTCCGATATGCCTTGCTTTCTTTTTCTATTGTGAATCTTCAGTTTTTCGAGGTCTTCTTCAACCATGTTCACCACTTCAACCGCATTTTTACCCATGAGTTCCATGGGCGTGTATCCCACCATATCACAGAAGCTCTGATTGGCCATCAAAATATTATCGTCATCATCTACTTCAATAAGTCCCAAGTTCATGTTGGCAATTATGCTACCATATTTTTCTTTTTGGGCTTCAAGGTTTTTTCGATAGTTTTTCCTGAGAGTAACATCTTGGTAGCTCCAAAGATGCCCTTGATACTCCCCATTACTGAACAAGGGAATGTAATCACGTTCAAAGGTCCGACCATCCAAAAGTTCCATCTCGTCTGAAGTGACCACTTCCTTCTTGTCCAAAACATAATCAATACGTCGGATCGCCATTTCAGATTCTGAAAACAGATGTTTGTATTTATGAATTGATTTTTTACTATCGATCCCTTTTAGTTTTTCGGGAGCTATCGGAATTCCAAAAAGGTCACAGAACTTTTGGTTGGCCAACACTATCTTTCGGTTCTCATCTTCCAGAAGAATCCCCGTCTGAAGGTTTTTAATCAGCTTGGCCAATCTTTCTTCTGAGGCTTTCAGCTTCTGTTCGGATTTCTTTTCTTGGGTAATGTCCTCAATCATGGCCACGCTATAGGTGACCTCTCCATTTTCATCTACAATTGAACTTATTGAAGTTTTGCCAAATAGTTTACCTCCACTTTTCTTGGAGAACTTTCGGATGATGGCAAATTTCTTTAGATCTTCCCCATTTTTGTTTTGGGTAAGATTCTCATAAAGGTTACTGTCTTCCAAAGAAGAAATTTCATCCAAAGACTTGTTGATCAAATCTTCTTCTGAATATTCCAACAAGTCAATAATGGACCTGTTGGCCTTTATAATTCTATTCTTAACAATAAGCAGAATACCTAAGGGTGAATTTTCAACAATAATATCTTGTTGCTTCTTTTGTTGATGGAGCATTTTTTTTATCTCCATTTCTTGGGTAATGTCTCGTATCACTCCTTGGGCTGCTATCGGTCTTCCTTCTTTGTCATAAATAAGACTGGCATTGATTGTTACGTGTTTCTCTTTACCATCTTTTACGAGAATTCTTGCCGAATAGTTCTTTAAAACCCCAACTTGAAGTAGGGTTTGAAAAGATTCTGCGGTATATTCCAAGTAGTCTTTGTGCACCAAACCCGAAAGATAGACCTCCTTCTCTGTATGATCAAAACCTAGAAACTCCCTAGCAGAAGTATTCATATTAATGACCTTGGTGTCCAATCCCATAACCACATAAGGGTCGATGATGTTTATAAAATCACTGTTGATTGAATTACCCTGTTGCTTGTTCAAAAGGGTTTCCAAGCGTCCATTGGCTTCCCTCAAATGAAGGGAGGCATCATAGAGTTCCTTTGCTTTTTGTTCCAAAAGGTTTTCTGCTGCCTTACGAGCTTTTTTCTCTCGTTCAACTGCCCTTTTAAGCATGGAAACTTCGTTTCTATCCATTTTGGACAATTGCAAATTTGACCTCTGTCCCGTTTTCATTAAGTAATTTGTATTCTACTTTTACCATTTTTTCAAAATATTCAAAAGTCTTCACAATGAGTCCATGCGCAAGGGCATAAAGCCCTCGGGAAGAGCTGTAAATCATTTCTAGTGTATCATCGGTTTTGGAAAGAATCTTGAATTGTGGAAGTTCCGCATCTGGATAAAGCTTTCTGACATGTATGTGGATATGATCCTCAATACAGCAAAGAAGTGCCAGTGGGGTTTTGTAACTGGAAACCACTTCAGGGTGGGCTTCTGCCAAACCTGTGAAGAGGTAATGTCCAAAAGAATACAATAAATCGTTTACGGAAATATCGGTCTCCTTACTCAGTTCAGTAAGCAAGGCCACCATTTCATTAAAGTCATAGGTGCCCACAGAAGTATAGGCTCCGCTAGACGGAAGATTACTGTTTTCTATAATGGTGTCCACCACATGTAAACCAAAAGTGGATTCTACCATCTCCAAAAACTCGGTAAATACAATTCCTTTCATAATAAAGAATATTATGATTTAAAAGTAGGAATTGGACTACTTAGTCTAAAAAGAATGTTGTGAAATGCGGATTTTTGTTAGGCTTTGATCAATTCACTGATTTCCCAGTACTCAAAAACACGTTTTAGTTTTGCTTCGTAGTCTTCATATTTTAGTGGCTTGATTATGTAGCCTGCTATACCAATCTCGAAGCATTTTAATAAATCGACCCGATTTTCGGACGTGCTTAATATTATAGTGGGCAAGTATTTTAACTTTTCATCCGCTTTTAAAATAGAAAGGAATTCAATTCCGCTCATACGTGGCATGTTCAAATCCAACAAAATAATATCTGGGATATTACCTTGCTTTAAAATATCAAGGGCTTCTTCACCATTTTTAGCTTCAATTATCTTATGCTTGGATTGAAACTTAGAGATAGCCCTTTGCATTTTCATGGTCTCGATCATGTCGTCTTCTATGAACAGAACATTCATGGTACTTTTCTTTAGGTTACAAATGTTTGAAATAAAGTTAAGAAAAAGACTACAAAAGGGTCAATCCAAATAAAACTATCGACGAATGGTAGAAACCCTTCGATGAGTTATTGGGGCATGCTTTGCATTTGCTCCCGAATTGCTTTGGGGAGTTTGGAGACCACAAGGTCATAGGAATGGTCAACGAGTTCAATAATCAAGTCCGGGTGAAGACTATCCAATAATAAGGTATTCCAATGTTTTTTACTCATATGATATCCAGGAATAATAAGTCCATCATATTCCTCTCGCAGTTCCAAGGCCCTATCTGGGTCACATTTCAGGTTGCATTGCGGAGGAAGTCTTTCCAAAGCGACCAAAGCGAACATCTTTCCCATTACCTTAAAGACCAAAGTAGATTCATCAAAAGGGAACTCTTCTGTAACTCCCTTTTTATTTAAACAATAGCTTCTAAACGATTCTACATTCATTACTTGAGACCATATGAATCATAGACCACAACTTTGTCCCATAAATCCTTGCATTCTTCAATGAATAGCAAGTGCGCATCTTCCTTCTGATATCCTTCTTGAGATTCTGCAGAGTCAAACGTTACAATAAGTGAATACGTAAACGAATCATCCACTACTTCCCTAGTGGATTTTGGAGGCACACCTATAAAATTGGTTTTTGCAAATTTAGAATCTCTTAAAAATTTCTTCAAGGAAGCTTCAAATTTAGTCCTCCCATCGGCGTCATTTGGGTTCTTAAACCAAAAATATACGGTATGGGCAAATGCCGGGTCAAAGGTTTTTATATCCTCTTTGTTTTGAGAAAAAACCTCGTTGCAAACAATTCCTAATAAAAGGAACATTATGATTCTTATTTTCATGAAGTCTCTTGTTCTTTTAATAATTGTACATCGTCAGTTGTTATTTCCAATGCTGAATAATCTAAGGTCCACCCTATAGTCTCCACTATCTTCTCCACTACGAGTACGGCTTGCAGCGCTTCTTTCCTCGCCGTATCCATCAGGCCACTATCCGGTATCTTTTGTTTGATATGCTCTTTGGCCTCCACATTTAGTTTGGTAATATCATCTGGTGAAAAACTATTAAAGAGTCCATTCCTAATGTCGTAAAATTGAAGGTCCGGTTCAATGGAAAGCACTTCGGGTTTAGGAAAATCGTTCAGTATAATTTTCTTTTTTTCATTATTGGCCGATAGCTTCAACTTCTTGAGGTCATATCCGATGTGGGCTTTCGCTTTTACAATAATGAGTGCTTTTTTCTTACTACTGAGCAAACTCATAAAACCTTCCTTGGTATTCTCGTAATGGTAGATTTCTGCAAAATCACCTTCAACCGAAACCAATTTGCAAACACTTTTAATCTTATCCAATAAAACCGTGGATTGCTTTTCGGTAAGTTCCTTTTTCTGTTTTTTTCTGAACAGGGAAAACAACCAGTATACTAAGACACCTCCAAGAATTAATCCTAAAATTGAATCAAAAAGACTATCCATGCTTTTTTCCTATTTCACCGAGATGGGTAAATCTAAACCCTTTTTCGTATTTGAGTCCATAACCAAACATTCTATCCATGGCACTATGCGAAAACATAATAATGCCTACTAATTCCAATTCTGGAAAAAGCAAATAACTAACACCTGCAAAATACAGAAGTATGGCCAAACCTCTATGGTGAAAAATATTATAAATGATTGCTCCTACTTTATTTCCAAAAATATAGCCAAGCATTCCAATATCTGGCACCAATAATAATGCAAAGAACCACCACCATGGCAAACCCATTTGCATGAAAAGAAAAAAACCAAGTAGGAACATCATCAACTCTTCCAGTTTCAATACAGTTTTCATGGCTATAAAAATTTATACAGAACAGGTCTACTTGGTGCAGCGTCATTCTCAAAAGGAGCCACCTGCAAGTTGAGCCAATACATTCCATCTTCAATGGCATTCGGAACATAAATTAACTCTGTTATGGTAGCCTCTGAGCGTTCCTTTCCCCCTATGTTCCAAAACGCCTTGTGAGATGCCAGTTGTCCTCCATCTTTTTCCTTATCCACGGAGGGAAGGTCCACAAGAAGGTGTTTTACATCATGGTCTACCAAAAATTGGATAGCCGCTTCCGAGAGATACGCTGGATTTGTATTAGAATAATTCCTTGACTTTTTCGACTCAACATTTGGAACGGTTCTGATAATCAATGCTTCGGTAAGCTTATTTGCCCAGGCGTGTTCCAGCTGCTCGGCAGAAATCACAAAATCATCTCCCTTTCTTTCAGGAGCTACGGTTATCAGCTCGGCCAAAAAAAAGTAATTTTCCAATTGCTGATTCACCGAATACACCTCTTTAGTAATATGACCCAAACACTCAGTGTGGGTCACATGCGAATGTGGATTAAAATGTACCATATTGAAGTTGACATTGCCTCCTTCGGTAACTTTTCCGATGAATCCCTCCGTTTTGACCGGCTCAATCACAGGTGGATCCAAATACCAAGCGTTGACATTGTTTTTGCCCCCCACCAGCGGAATGGAAATGTCAATAGGATTTGTTAAATCAATTTGATGCTGGCTAGCGCCTTGTGTAATTGTGGCAATCATGTTACCAAATTAACCATAAATAGGTCTGAAGCAATTCCATCAGCCAAAAACTTCCCTTTTTTGGTAACCAACAGCCTATCGCCATCCAAATACAAAAGGTGTTCTTTGATATATTTATCGGACTGCATCTGAAGGTAAGTCAAGTGTTGCTCTCCAAAATCACGTTCAACTTTTTCAAGGGAAACGCCCCAAATGGTTCTCAGACCCGTCATAATATACTCGTTGTACTGGTCCGTTACCGAAAGCTCTTCCCTTTCAATGGGCAATTTGTTTTCTTCAATAGCCTGAATGTATTTGATGTTGTTTCTAACATTCCAACTTCGTGTGGTACCATCAAAAGAGTGGGCTGAGGGACCAATTCCCAAATAGGATTTTCCTTGCCAGTAGGAAGAATTGTTTTTGGAGAAAAAATTAGGCTTACCAAAATTGGAGATTTCATAATTGACATAATCTTCGCCCTCCAATTTTTCCAAAAGAATATGAAATTGTTCTTCTGCCTGTTCATCATCCACATTGGGAACCAGACCTTTTTCTATGAATTTTTTTAGTGCGGTTTTGGGTTCAACCGTCAAAGCATAGGACGATATATGTGGCAATTCCAAATCCAAAGCTTTTTGAATGTTTTCCTTCCAACGCTTATGATCCATTCCTGGAATTCCATATATCAAATCAATGGAAATATTGTTGAAATATTTCTTGGCTTCCACAAGGCATTCCATAGCTTGTGTGGCATTGTGCGCTCTGTTCATGAGTTTTAAATCTTCCTCAGAGAAAGATTGGATTCCAATACTTAAACGATTTATGGGACTTTCTGATAATTCTTTCAAAACTGATTTTGACAAATCATCTGGATTGGCTTCCAAAGTGATTTCAGGATTATCTATCACTTTGAAATGTTCATAAACGCTGTTTATTAAAACACTTAGTTCATCAGCGGACAGTAATGAAGGAGTTCCCCCACCAAAATAAATGGTCTCGATTGTTTCTTCACCCAATTCCTCCTTTCGTAATTCCAACTCATGTGCAAGGGCATGCAACATGCTACCCTTTACTTTCAATTGTGTGGAAAAATGAAAATCACAATAATGGCAAGCTTGCTTGCAGAATGGAATATGGAGATATATTCCTGCCATGTTATTTAACTTTTTTAGGGTTCTGCTTCACAAAAGCGGCCCATCCCGTATAGTGTTTTCCAACCTCAACCCTTCCCTCATTGTAAAAATGACAAACTGCAGCGGCCAATCCATCAGTACTGTCCAAATTTTTAGGCAAGGTTTTTAGCTTCAAAAGTCCCTGGAGCATTTTGGCTACCTGCTCCTTACTGGCGTTTCCATTTCCAGTGATAGCCATTTTTATTTTTTTGGGCATGTATTCGGTAATGGGAATCTGTCTAGAGAGACCCGCAGCCATAGCTACGCCTTGGGCCCTTCCTAACTTTAGCATGGATTGTACATTTTTCCCATAAAAAGGGGCTTCAATGGCAATCTCATCAGGATGGAACGTATCTATTAACTCTATGGTTCTCTCAAAAATTAGCTTCAGCTTTATGTATGGGTCATCGTACTTCCTCAGCATCAACTCGTTCATCTGCACAAAATGCATTTGTTTGTTGATGACCTTGATAATGCCAAACCCCATAACTGTAGTACCAGGGTCAATCCCCAAAATGATTTTTTCCTTGCTCAATGGTTCACTGGGTATTTAGTACAATTGGTAACCTAAAACGCACGCTGACCGGGATGCCTCTTTTTATAGCTGGAGCTACTGTTGTCAAATCATTTAATCTTTGGGTAACTTCCGAGTTAAAATTTTCGATTTCATTCAGAACACTAGCTTTTTCCTCTACATTTTGAATGGTGATGAATCCATGTTCATCAATCAGAAAGTCAATTAATACCGTATCGTTTAAATCATTTTCAACTTCAAACTCTAAATCTTCCAAAGCTTTGCCCAATTGGGTTATCATCGTATCCTCAAAACAGGCGCGTTGTTCGGGTTTGGAAAGGTCCTCTCTACAGGCATCGAAAAGGGGATATTGATCTACATCGTCCCAATCTATTTGCAAAAGCTCTTCTTGAACCAACTTTTGGGTGGCTTCCTCTTTGGAAACAAACAGTTCGCAGGCAGCAAACAACCCCAAAAATGATATCCATATCAACTTCCGCATTTGCCTTTCAAATTTCATCGAAATTACAATTTTAAATATTTATTCTACAATTTAGTATTGATAGTTAATGTAACATTTTGACCCTAACTTTGTCTTATCCAATAAACCCTAAAGATGGATATTGTTTTACTGGTTCTTGGTTTTGTTTTGATGCTGATTGGAATTCTCGGCAGCTTTTTGCCTGTTCTTCCAGGCCCGCCGTTGAGTTGGGTAGGGCTTTTGCTTTTGTATCTTACCAAGTCAGTTCCTGACGATTGGTGGTTACTGGGCATCACTCTAGTAATAGCATTAACGGTAACTGTTTTGGACTATGTCATTCCAGCGGCAGGCACCAAAAAATTTGGAGGGAGCAAAGCTGGAATGTGGGGCAGTATTATTGGATTGCTTGTAGCTATATTTTTTCCAATCCTAGGGCCTTTTGGGATTATCATTTGGCCCTTTGTTGGGGCCCTTGTAGGCGAACTTTCCAACAAATCTGATAACAAAACAGCCTTGAAAGCGGCATTCGGTTCTTTTGTCGGTTTTTTGACCGGCACCTTTTTAAAGTTCCTAATCGCTGTGATTTATTTTGGACTCTTCATCTGGAAAGCGGTTGAATACTCCGGAGAGATTTTCACATTCTCCTAGTTGAACCATTCCACTTTTTCCTCTATCGGGTTTCTGGGAGAGACATCAACCTCATCATCATAATGTCCCATATAGAAGAATCCAAGGCATTTTTCGCCTTCGCTCAAATCAAAAAACTCATCCATATACCGTATCAATCCCGGTGAGCTCCAATACGAGCCGATACCCAGTTCAGTGCAGCACAACCACATGTTTTGTACTGCCATGGCTGTAGCGGCCAACTCTTCCCATTCAGGTAGACTCTCGTTTGGATCTCGCTTCATGCAAATGGCAATTATCGCTGCGGAACGATTTGGATTCTCCTGTAACTTTTTAATTTTTATCTGTTTGGGTTTGGCGTCGACTTCCTGATACTTTTCTGAAAGAAAAACACCCAACGCTTTCTTTTTTTCACCTTGCAGTACCTTAAATCGCCAGGGTTCGGTCTTTCTGTGGGTAGGTGCCCAATTAGCAGCTTCTAAAATCTTGGCTATGGTTTCTTTTTCAATTGGTGTATCGTTATACTGAACTGGAAATATGCTTCTTCTCTTCCGGATGAGTTCAAAAATGTCCATGGATAATCTTTTACACAAAGGTACTAACAAAAAAAGCCTCCCATAAGGAAAGCCTTTCAATGATCTGCATCAATAGATGCATCACAACACAACGGTTCAAAGATATAAAGGTTTTTTGAAAAACGACGCTTCACCGTAAATCCGTTTTATATTTAATGGATTATATCCATAATTATGGAATAATTCCTATATTGCTTCCCTTCAACTAAACAATGAAAAAGACCATTCTACATTTGGATTTGGATACATTTTATGTGTCCGTGGAACGTATTATCAATACGGAGCTTAAAAATAAGCCCCTATTGGTGGGCGGCACTAGCGACCGCGGCGTAGTGGCCGCTTGCAGTTACGAAACGAGAGGTTTTGGTATACACTCTGGCATGCCCATGAAAATGGCCAAAGAGCTTTGTCCAGAGGCCGTAATCATACGTGGTAACGCAGGTACCTATAGTAAGTATTCTGATGTGGTCACTGAAATCATCAAAGAGCATGTTCCGCTTTTTGAAAAATCGAGTATTGATGAGTTTTATGCTGATTTATCCGGAATGGACCGCTTTTTTGGGTGCTATCGATATGCTTCGGAAATGCGGAAAAGAATCATTCATGAAACCGGACTGCCCATCTCTTTTGGACTATCTGTCAATAAAGTCGTGTCCAAAGTCGCGACAAATGAGGCCAAACCCAACAACCAGCTCAAGATAGATTTTGGACGCGAAAAACCTTTTCTAGCCCCTTTGTCCATTAAAAAAATTCCCATGGTGGGTGATAAAACCTATCAAACACTCAGAAACTTGGGTATACGCAAGGTGCAAACCATACAAGAAATGCCCATGGATATCATGCAACGGGTTTTGGGGGCCAACGGAGCTGTAATATGGAAACGTGCCAACGGCATAGACCATACTCCGGTCATTCCCTTTCACGACCGTAAATCCATATCCACCGAACGCACTTTTGATAGGGATACCATTGATGTCAACAAACTCAAGGGCATATTGATTGCAATGACAGAGAACTTGGCCTACCAGCTTCGTCGAGGTGATAAGCTCACCGCTTGCATTGCAGTAAAGATTCGGTATTCAGATTTCAATACCTATTCCAAGCAATTACGAATTCCCTATACCAGTGCAGACCATGTACTTATCTCCAAGATTCTGGAATTGTTTCAAAGTCTGTACAATAAAAGAATGTTGGTGCGCTTGGTCGGTATCCGGTTTAGCCATTTGGTATCGGGAAATTATCAAATCAACCTATTCGAGGATACCGAAGAAACCCTGAATCTTTACCAAGCCATGGATTATGTGCGAAAACGTTTTGGCGACCGAAGTGTTTTTAGGGCATCGACTATGGGAGCAAAAACCATTGGCAGAATGCACAATCCTTTTAATGGGTTGCCCCCGGTGGTTTTGGCACACCGTAAACAATGAGCAATGGGCAATGAATAAAACTAATTGAAAACTGATAATTGGCAATTGATCATTGTATCTAAACTGTCACACATATTACAGCATGCGTTTCGGAACTTTCTCCGAAATTGAATTGTTACAATTGGCCCAACAAAACCATGTGGCCCAATTGGTGCTTACGGATATCAATAACACCTCTGCCTGTTTGAATTTTGTTCGGAAGGCTCCTGAATTTAACGTTAGCCCCATACTTGGCATCGATTTTAGGAATGGCGTACAACCCTGTTTTGTGGGCATCGCCAAAAATAACGAAGGCTATTTGGAACTCAATGATTTTTTATCCCATCACCTCCACCATGAATTGAAGATTCCTACAAAAGCCCCCATTTTCAAAGAAGCCTTTGTGGTATATCCTTTTGAACAAGTTCTTTTGAATGAATTGCAAGATTTCGGGGACAATGAATTCATCGGTATTTCCCTAAACAATCTTCGAAAACTTCCTTTCTCTGGATTGATGGAGTTCAAGGATAAGCTGGTGGTACAACAACCAGTTACCTTTAGAAACAAACAAGATTTCAATGCCCATCGGTTGTTGCGAGCCATTGACAACAGCGTACTGTTGAGCAAACTTGCAAAAGAAGAGGAAGCAGAGGAAGATGAAAAAATGTATCCCATTCAAAATTTGGCAACTGCTTTTTCCGAATACCCCTTCATTTTGGAAAATACAGAACGCCTATTGAATCAATGCAGCATCCATTTTGACTTTTCAAAAGGACGAAAGCCCCAGAACTTGAAAAGCTACACAGGCAGCATTGAAGAAGATGAAAAATTGATAGAAAAACTATGCTACGAAGGACTTCCCTATCGCTACGAAAAAATAGATACTCCCATAAAGAGCCGCTTAAAAAAAGAGCTGGAACTCATTAAAAAAATGGGATTTGTTTCCTATTTTCTAATCAACTGGGACATTGTTTCAGAAGCACACCATAGGGGTTTTTATTATATCGGTAGAGGGAGTGGCGCCAACAGTATTGTGGCCTACTTGCTGCGAATTACCGACGTAGACCCTATGGAGTTGGACCTCTATTTTGAGCGCTTCATTAATCTATATCGTGCCAATCCCCCCGATTTTGATATTGACTTTTCATGGAAAGACCGTCCCGCCATGACCCAATATATTTTTGACCGATTTGACCATGTTTCCCTGTTAGGAACCTATGTCACCTTTAAAGAACGAGGAGTTGTCCGAGAGTTGGGAAAAGTATTTGGACTTCCTCCGCAAGAAATTGATGTTTTGATAGAGGGACGCTACAATCCTTCAAAACTGGATGGGGTCTCCAAACTTGTTCTTAAATATGGTAGACTCCTCAAAGGGAAACCCAATTATTTAAGCATTCATGCAGGTGGTATTCTCATCAGTGAAAAACCATTGCATTGGTTTTCTGCCACCCATCTTCCCCCAAAAGGATTCCCAACCACACAGTACGACATGGTGATTGCTGAAGATGTGGGGCTTTACAAATTTGACATCTTGGGACAAAGAGGATTGGGTAAAATCAAAGAAGCTTTGGAGATAGTCGCCTACAATCAACCTGAAAAATTTGAACAGGTCGATATCCACAACATCAAGGGCTTTAAAAGGGACATATTAATCAACAATCTCATCAAAACGGCACAGTGCATGGGATGTTTTTATGTGGAATCCCCTGCAATGCGGATGTTACTCAAAAAATTGGAAGTCGACAATTACCTCGGATTGGTTGCGGCGAGTTCCATCATTCGTCCGGGGGTCGCCAAAAGTGGCATGATGCGGGAATACATTTTAAGACATCGAAACGAAGGTCGTGCCGAAGAAAAAGCACATCCTGTGATGTTGGACATTATGCCCGACACCTATGGCGTAATGGTATACCAAGAGGATGTGATTAAGGTAGCCCACCATTTTGCTGATTTAGATTTAGGGGAAGCCGATGTGCTACGTCGGGGGATGAGCGGAAAATTTCGTTCCCGTGAAGAATTCCAGAAGGTAAAGGACAAATTCATTTCCAACTGCAGAAAAAAAGAGTATCCCGACACCTTGATTTTTGAAATTTGGAACCAAGTCGCCAGTTTTGCAGGCTATGCTTTTGCTAAGGGCCATTCGGCTTCCTATGCCGTGGAAAGTTATCAGAGCTTGTTTCTCAGAGCCTATTTCCCCTTGGAATATATGGTGGCCGTCCTCAACAACGGTGGCGGTTTTTACCGCTCGGAATTCTATATCCATGATGCCCGAATGTTGGGAGCTACAATACATCCCCCTTGTATCAATAATAGTATGGCTATAAATCGGATTGAAGGGAAGCATATTTATTTGGGCATGATGTATCTGCGTGATTTGGAAAAACGGGTCATGGAACGCATCATCCTTGAACGATTCCATAATGGGAACTTCGGTTCACTGGAAGATTTTTTGGACCGGGTTTTTATTTCTGTGGAACAACTTTCCATTCTGATTCGCATTGATGCTTTTCGATTTACAGGTGTCAACAAACATGAACTGCTGTGGAAAACCCATTTGATGCTATCCAAAAATGACCGTCTGGAGCATCCTAAATTATTTCCACCTAAGCATCGAAAATTTCAGATTCCCCAACTGAATACAACGAGTTTGGAAACCGCTTTTGAGCAATTGGAGCTTTTGGGGTTTTGTTTGTGCAGTCCTTTCGATTTGTTGGCACAGCCTCCTAAAAACTCCAACGGGCAACGTGATTTGCAACACTATCTGAACAAACACATCGACATTTACGGCTATTTGGTGACTGTAAAAAACACAAGCACACACACTGGAAAGCGGATGCACTTTGCTACTCTGGTAGATCAGCATGGGGAAGTATTTGATACTGTACTCTTCCCTCCTGTGGCAGCCAAATATTATTTCAGGGGGAAGGGAATCTATCGTTTTTATGGTAAAGTCGTGGAAGAGTTTGGATTTCTGAGCATTGAAGTAATAAAAATGAAGAAAGAGGATTATATACCAGACCCCCGCTATGCCGATATGAAGACCAGCAAAAGGCTGTTTAACACAAAATCAAACAGCAAGCTTAAGGAATGATATCGATAATGCGTATTTTCACTATATCATATTTCATTAGAAAATTCGAACATGTCATCCAATTTCCGTCGCAATATTTCCCTAACAGGCCCTCTCTCATTTTCTGAAAAAGGAGAATTCAAAGAACCCTTGGGGTACGCAGGAGGTTCTCCTTCAGTGCAACATGCCTTGCAACACACCTTCAAAGAAATGGGAGTTTCAAAAGGGTTAAGGGGACTCTTGAAAATGAATCAAAAAAACGGGTTTGATTGTCCAAGTTGCGCATGGCCCGACCCCGAAAAACCAAAAGCTGGGGTCGAATATTGCGAAAACGGTGCCAAGGCATTGGCAGATGAAGTGACCCACCAAAACGTTGGAGCCGACTTCTTTCAAAAATACTCGGTTGAGGAACTTTCCTTGTTATCAGATTTTGAATTAAATAAGCACGGAAGACTTACTGAACCCTTGGTCCTACGCCCGAACAGCCTACATTACGAACCTATTTCATGGGAAGAAGCCTATCAATTGATGGCCAATGAATTTCATAAGATGAAATCTCCTGATGAAGCCATTTTTTATACTTCAGGACGCTCAAGCAATGAAGCTGCCTTTCTCTACGGAATGTTTGCTCGTGCATTGGGCACCAACAATATGCCCGATTGTTCCAATATGTGCCATGAAAGCAGTGGCGTGGCACTGAGTGAAACCTTGGGCATCGGAAAAGGTTCGGTAAAACTTGAGGATTTTTACCATGCGGAGGTAGTTATCATTGCAGGGCAAAATCCAGGCACCAATCATCCAAGAATGTTGTCTGCCCTAGAAACTTGTAAGAAAAATGGAGGAAAAATCATCAGCATAAATCCGTTGAAGGAAGCTGGATTGGTCAATTTCAAAAATCCACAAAAAATAAAAGGCTGGTTGGGCAACGGAGTAGCTTTGGCTGATATTCACTTGCAGGTAAATATCAATCAAGATATTGCTTTGGTGAAGCTATTACTAAAGAAATTACTTCATCTAGATTTAGAAAATCAAGGGCAAATTTTTGACCATGTATTTATAGAAAAATACACAGAAGGTTATGACAAACTTGTCGCTGACCTTGAAAAATTTGAAGAAGCTCATCTTTTGGAACAATGCGGGGTGGATGAACAATTAATCGATTCCACAGTAGAGCTATTGTCCAAAAAATCGAAAATCATTGTGTGCTGGGCCATGGGTCTGACCCAACATAAGAACGGAGTGGAAAACATTCGGGAGTTTGTGAACCTACTTCTTCTAAAAGGAGCCATTGGAAAACCCAATGCAGGAACTTGCCCTGTTCGTGGGCACAGTAATGTTCAAGGTGATAGAAGTGTAGGCATCCATCATTATGTAAATCCTACTTTGAATGAGCGGATTGAAAAACACTTCGGTTTTAAAGCACCAACTAAGGTTGGTTACGATACCGTTGAGACCATACAGGCCATGCATGAAGAAAAGGCAAGGGTTTTCGTTTGCTTAGGCGGTAACTTCTTGATGGCCGCTTCAGATACCCAATACACCGCTGAGGCCATCCAAAACTGTGAATTAACCGTTCAGATTAGCACCAAATTAAATCGTTCCCATTTGGTCACTGGAAAAACTGCATTGATTCTACCCACTTTGGGACGCTCGGAAAAAGACGAACAAAAAGGCAAAGAGCAGTTCATCACCACCGAAAACAGTATGGGAAAAGTGCGTTGGTCTAAAGGACTTTTTGAACCTACTAAAGGAAATATCAAAAGTGAGCCAAAGATTATTGCAGAGATAGCTGATACTTATTTCAAGGGTTCGCATTCTGTCCCATGGAGGGAATTGGGGAATGATTATGCATTGATTCGAGAATATATAGACAAAATCGCCAAGGGATTTGATGATACTCAGAACAAATCCAAAGGTTCTGGATATTATCTGCCCAATAATGTTAGGGAATTGGATTTTAGTCATCTACCCAATGGAAGGGCTCAACTTACCATCAACCAGCTGCCTAAGCATGATTTAGAATCCAATGAACTGATGTTGATGACCATTCGTTCCCATGACCAATTCAACACAACCATTTATGGAATGGATGACCGGTATCGTGGAGTTTATAATGAGCGAAGGGTATTGTTCATGAACGAATCCGACATGAAATCCAAAGCATTGCAAAAACACGATGTGGTTCATCTTAAAAGCACTTATGATGGGAAGGAACGAAAAGCAACCTTTTTCAAAGTAATTCCTTATGATATCCCCAAAGGGAATTTAGCTACCTATTATCCTGAAACCAATCTGTTGGTTCCGCACAATCACTTTGCCGATAGGAGTCAGACACCCATAAGCAAATCGATAAAAGTTACTATTCAAAAGGCGCTAGTTTGAGGTCATCCAGCCAATTCTTGTAGCGCATCCACAAGATATTCAATATCTTTTTTGGTTATGTAAATGGCAAAGGAGAGACGTAGCGCATTTAAATTGTGGCTTGACATGGGACGGCAATCAATACCATACTTACTCCAAAGCTCTTCCTTCACGGTTTTTACATCTTTCCCATTGACCTCAACAACTTGGATTGCAGCTGAAAGTTCGTCTAAAGCTGGACTTTTCATAGAGAATCTCTCATCTTTCTCGATTTTTGAACGAAAGTATTTTTTTAACTCATATGTACGCTCATGAATTCGCGTTGCACCGATGGTGTTATGAAAGTCTATCGATGCTCCCAGTCCTAAAACCTCTGCAAGATTTCGAGTATTGTAGTTCTCCAATCTGCGTATGCTTTTGTCTTTATGCCCTCGGGCCACCATTAAGGGTTTTAGATATTCTTGACTTTCTTTTTCAGCGTAAAAAATCCCAACTCCTTTTGGTGAGAACAACCATTTATGAGAGCTCGCCGTGTAGAAATCACATTCCAACTTCTTTAAATCAATAGTAAACATCCCCGCGGATTGAGCCCCATCAACACCAACCAAAATACCTTTTTCATGAGCCATTTTTGAAACTTCTTTGACTGGCAAAATCATTCCATTGGTGTTTACAATATGACACATGGAAATTATTTTGGTCCTTGGTGTGATGGAATTTTGATAGACTTTTACTACATCTGATACTGATTCAGGAAGAATGGGTAATTCTGGACGTATCAATTTAATCCCTTTAGTTTCTTGCCATACCTCCCAGGGAATAGTACCACTAGCATGTTCATGATTGGCCAATATCACCTCGTCACCTGGCTTAAGGTCAAAACTACGGGCAATTAAGTTCATACCCTCCGTAGTGTTGTGAATCAAGGCGATTTCTTCGGAAGAAACCGAAAACAAATCAGCTACTTTTTTTCGAACTTCCTCTTTTTCGTCTTCCCAACCACCCCACATGTATCTAGAGGGAAAACCATCTAAAAGATTTCTAAAATGATGGGTTGCCTGTTGTATATGGGTTGACGATGCTCCTAGTGATGCATTATTAAAATAATGGAGCCCCTCTGCCAAATTGAACTGTGATTTTACCAACTGCCAGAACTCCTCAGAATCTTTTGAGCCTTCGTGAAGACCAATAGTTTCCCAATGGCTTTGCAGCGTGTTTCCAAAGGCAGGTAACGTAAAAGAGCCCAAAGCCCCTTGTCCCATTCGTTTTAGGAATTTTCTCCTAGAATTGGCGTCCATGTATTGAATTTATTAGGGAAGATATGCATAGAAAACAAAAGTGACAATTCTATAGCCCTATGGTTTCCAAAAACAATCAACTACTTAAACGCAGGGTGACCCGTAATATCGGCTCCGGTTATCAAAAGGTGAATGTCATGGGTACCTTCATAGGTAATCACACTCTCGAGGTTCATCATGTGGCGCATAATGCTATACTCTCCAGTGATTCCCATTCCGCCCAATACTTGGCGAGCTTCTCGAGCAATTTTTATGGCCATATCTACATTGTTTCGTTTGGCCATAGAAATTTGTGCCGTAGTTGCCCTGCCCTCATTCTTCAATTGTCCCAAGCGAAATGCCAATAATTGCGCTTTAGTGATTTCAGTAATCATTTCAGCCAATTTTTTCTGCTGCAATTGTGTCGCTGCAATAGGCTTCCCAAATTGGATTCGCTCTTTTGCATAGCGCAATGCGGTGTCATAACAATCCATAGCAGCCCCGATAGCCCCCCAAGCAATTCCGTAGCGAGCTGAATCCAAACAACCCAATGGAGCTCCAAGCCCTGTTTTATTCGGAAGTAGATTTTCTTTCGGAACCTTTACATTGTCAAAAATCAGTTCTCCGGTTGCCGAAGCACGTAAGGACCATTTATTATGGGTTTCCGGTGTGGAAAAACCTTCCATACCACGTTCCACAATCAGTCCATGGATACGGCCTTCTTCGTTTTTGGCCCAAACTACGGCAACATCAGCAAAGGGGGAATTTGAAATCCAGAGTTTGGCGCCGTTCAACAAGTAATGGTCGCCCATATCCTTGTATTTGGTTTCCATGCCTCCAGGATTGGAACCATGATTGGGTTCAGTAAGCCCAAAACAACCCATCCATTCACCTGAAGCCAATTTTGGCAAGTACTTTTTTCGCTGTTCCTCAGTACCATAAGCAAAAATGGGGTACATGACCAAAGAAGATTGTACGGATGCAGTTGAACGTACACCACTATCTCCTCTTTCTATCTCTTGCATGATTAGCCCGTAACTTATTTGGTCCAGTCCTGCCCCGCCATACGCTGACGGAATGTAAGGTCCAAAAGCTCCGATTTCTGCAAGCCCACCAATAATTTGTTTGGGAAATTCCGCTTTTTGGGCGTACTCTTCAATAATGGGCGAAATATCTCGCTTCACCCACTGTCTAGCAGCATCGCGAACCAGTTTGTGTTCTTCGGAAAGTAAATCGTCAAGATTATAGTAATCGGGGGCTTCAAATAAATCCGGCTTCATGCAAAAAATCTGTTTTGACCAAAGGTAGGAAGGAAATACTATACTACAAGATGTGTCAATTACATTTTTAGATAGAAGTCTTTGGTCAACTCAACATACTCCTGCGTGTATTGATGTCGAGATTTCTCAATCACCAATTCAGTTTCTTTTGGAGTCACCTGGGCAAATCCAAGTTGTATCATACTACGCTTAATTTCACTTGATGTATTTCCACGGACTCTTGTTATGCGATGTGGAAAAAGACCAAAACTGAAAGCCAAATCAATAAATGAAGCTTCAGCCCTAAAAGGCACTATTACCGAAAATGAGCCATTATTTTCCAGTAATTGGCTAACGGCTTCCAATAATTCTTTAAAAGGTAAGGATAGATTTTGACGGGCAGCATCTCGTGAAGCATCCCCACTGGAAACCTGTTCTTCATAAAAGGGCGGATTGGAAATGATTAAATCATACTTTTCGCCCATTTCCTCTACGAACTCATCCAAGCCAGCGTGATAACAAAACAATCTATCTGACCAAGGAGATTGCTCAAAATTCTCTACACACTGCTCATAGGCGTTCTCATCCAATTCAATGGCGTCAACCAACTCAGCTGCTGAGCGCTGCGCCATTTGCAGGGCAATTACTCCCGTACCTGCACCAATATCCAAAATACTATTGTGATGATGTTCTATAGAAGTCCATGCGCCCAATAGCACACCATCCGTTCCCACCTTCATAGCACTTTTATCTTGGTGAACGGTAAATTGTTTGAATTTAAACGGGTCAGCCATCTTCTTTAAAGATACAATTCCACCAGACCTTCGGGGGTTCTAACATGAATGGTTTTTGATTCCCTGTCCACTTTGGTGATAATGTCATCATTTATGGGAATTAAAAGCTCTTTTTCATCTTTCTCCACTTCAAAAAGCTCTTGGGAAGCACTATCATTTACCGCTTTAATGACACCAATATCTCCATGCACCTCATCCATTAAACGAAAACCAATTACCTCATGAAAGTAGAATGTATTCCCAGAAAGAGGTGGGAGCATTTGTAAAGGGAGAAATAGCTCTGAACCCAATATTTTATTCGCAGCTGATTCATCTTTAACTTCCTCAAAATCAATGCGAAGCAAGGTGGATTTGTGCAGTCGGCATCGGTCAATAAAAAATGGAACCAGATTGTTTCCCAATGAAACAAAGACTGATTCCATGTTTTCGTAGATTTCGGGTTCGTCAGTATCTAATTTGACCAATACCTCACCCTTAAAACTATATTTTGATACAATTTTGCCCAGGTAGAAACAATCCTCCTTGCGCATCAGTATCTTTTTTATTCTTCTTCGGCAGACGCTTCAGTAGCTGGAGCTTCTTCAGCTGGAGCAGCTTCCTCCTCAACGACAGCCTCAGCTTTGGCAGCTTCAGCTTCCTCTGGAACCTCTTCAGAAACCTCTTCTTCTACTTCTGGCAATGCCGCTGCAGCCCTTTTATCACTAAATTCTTTTTCTGCTTCCAAAGCTTTGGCTTTGGCATCAGATTTAGCCTTGTCCAAACCATCTACTTTGGCTTGAATACCTTTTTCCTTTTCTTCTACCCAAGCATTAAACTTTTCTTCTACTTGCTCCTCGGTCAATGCACCTTTACGTACACCACCTAACAAGTGGTTTTTCAGCATTACTCCTTTATAGGAAAGAATGGCACGAGCTGTATCTGTTGGTTGTGCGCCATTTTGCAACCATTTTACCGAGCTATCAACATCCAAATTGATGGTTGCAGGATTCGTATTGGGATTATATGTTCCCAACTTTTCCAAAAATTTACCGTCTCTTTTTGATCTTGAATCGGCGGCAACTACCCAATAGAATGGTTTACCTTTTTTACCGTGTCTTTGAAGTCTAATCTTTACTGGCATATCACATTAATTTGTAGGGTGCCCGACCCTGGTTATTAATTCTTTAAAATTTGCTTTTCTTTAAAAGCGGGTGCAAATATACGTTTATTTTCTTTCAACACAATCAGTCTTAGATTAAAGTTAAAATCCTTTAACATTTTCTACAACCATCGTTAAAGCTATGCTAAACCCCAGTAAATACTTGTATTTGCAACATTTTCCTATATATTAAATAGTATAGTTATTGAGAGACAATAACAGATATGAATTAAAAATGATAAGAGATTAATGAAGTACACAGTAGAGATTTCAAACAAACTAAACGAATTATTGGAAAGAACTTATGATGCCGAAAAAGGCTTTAAGCAAGTTGCGGAAAAAGCCAACAATGGGATTATAACGGAATTCTTTGAAAAAAGAGCGAAACAGCGATATAATTTCGGACAAGAATTGAAAAAAGAAATAAAAGCTTTTGGGCAAGACCCTGACAAAGGCGGAAGCACCTCTGGAACTTTGCATAGAACATGGATAAATTTTAGAGCACTGTTCATAACAAACAATGATGAGGCTATGCTGGAAGAAGTTAGACGAGGCGAAAAAGAGGCCATTGAAACCTATAACGACATTATAAACGACAAAGACTTTATCTTACCGCCATCTACCGAAAACTTGTTGATGAGACAGAGAAATATGATACGGGAAACTCTAGAGACAGCCGACTTATACGAACATGCCGTATCCTAATATAAAAACTTATAAGTTTTGATTAAAAGCTGGACAATTGTCCAGCTTTTTTTGTTTAATCAATTGTGCAAATTTTATTTTAAAAAAATCCAAACCTATTCAAATTAAGCACCACAAACCTCAAAACACCCTTCAAATACCATAAAAAAATTCAATTTTAAATGTAATATTTTACTTTCCAATGACTATATTGAAATATGTTTCGTGTAGGGTCATTTCCTTTTTATAAACAGCTTGACCAAATGGACTGTGGTCCCACATGTCTACGAATGATTTCCAAGCATTACGGACGATCTTACTCTGTAGATTTTTTAAGAAAAAAATCAAACATTACCCGTGAGGGAGTATCCATTGGTGGAATAGCAGAAGCTGCTGAAAGTATTGGCTTTCATACATTGGCTGTTAGTGTCGATTTCAAAACGCTTTACGAAGAGGTTCCGCTCCCATGTATTGCCCATTGGAGGCAGCGACATTTTGTAATCATATATAAAATCCTAAAAGACCGTGTATTTGTAGCAGATCCCGCTCATGGTCTTGTGGATTATTCCAAAGACGAGTTTATCCAAGCATGGATAGGCAAAGGGGCAGATGATAGTTCGGAAGGGTATTTATTGCTTTTTGAAACAACCCCTAGGTTTTATGAATTTGGGGAAGAAGAGACCAAAAAATATGGGTTTAAGTTTCTTTCGTGGTATTTCAAACCATATAAAAAATACATCATTCAACTTTTCTTGGGACTTTTTGCGGGAAGCATTCTACAATTGATTTTTCCATTTTTGACGCAATCCATTGTTGACTATGGAATCAATTATCAGAATATCAATTTTATTTATTTGATTTTGATTGCCCAGCTCACCTTATTCGTATCGCAGACCTCTGTAGAAGTGATCCGAAGTTGGATTCTTCTGCACATCACAAGTCGCATCAACATTAACCTTCTTTCCGATTTTCTAATAAAATTGATGCGCTTGCCCATTGCTTTTTTTGACTCCAAGAATACAGGAGATATTATACAAAGAATATATGACCATGAAAGAATACAACAGTTTTTGTCAGGGACAACGCTGGATACCATTTTTTCAGCATTCAACATTCTAGTTTTTGGTGTAGTACTGGCTTATTACGATTGGGCGATTTTCGGCATTTTTTTTATTGGCTCAGCAATCTATATAGGCTGGACAGTTCTGTTCTTGAAAAAACGTGCGGAATTGGATTATAAAAGATTCGATCAAGCAGCAGATAACCAGAGCAGCATATATCAACTTATTTCAGGAATGCAAGAGATTAAGCTGAATGGCTCCGAGAGACGAAGACGATGGGAATGGGAAGCCATACAAGTTAAACTCTTTAAAGTATCCCTGAAAAGTCTAGCCTTGACTCAAACCCAAAATGTAGGTGGCCGATTTTTCAATGAGTTAAAAAACATCTTAATCACTTTTGTTGCTGCAAAAGCAGTAATAGATGGGAGTCTCACTTTAGGTATGATGCTCTCAGTGCAGTACATCATTGGACAATTAAACTTACCTATTAACAACTTTATCACCTTCATACAAACCGGACAAGATGCCAAAATAAGCTTAGAAAGACTTGCCGAAATACATGGAAAAGATGATGAGGAAGATGAAAGTTTGGAACCCATTAAGGAACTTCCTGAAAATCGAAGTGTCTTCTTGAACAATTTGACCTTCCAGTATGGCGGGAGGGACTCTCCAAAAGTGTTGAACGATATTTCCATCAAGATTCCACAAGGCAAAATTACAGCAATAGTCGGGGCAAGCGGAAGCGGAAAAACTACTCTGATAAAACTATTATTGAAGTTCTACGAGCCCACTTCTGGAACAATACAAGTGGGAAACATAAACTTAAAAAATCTGGGGACTACATTCTGGCGAAAAAACTGTGGCTCTGTTATGCAGGATGGCTTTTTGTTTGGGGATACTATTGCGAGAAATATTACAGAATCTGATTCGGAGGGTATTATAGATCGTAAAAGACTTTTGCATGCGGTTGACGTAGCCAACATTTCAGAATTCATTGAACAACTTCCATCAGGTTTCAATACAAAAATTGGGGGTTCAGGCATCAACATAAGTGGAGGTCAAAAACAACGCATTTTGATTGCACGAGCCGTATATAAAAATCCAAATTACATCTTTTTTGATGAGGCTACCAGTGCCTTAGATGCCAATAATGAAAAAGATATTATGGAAAAACTAGAGTCTTTTTACAAAGGAAAAACAGTGGTTGTAGTTGCACACCGTTTGAGTACCGTAAAAAATGCGGATCAAATAATAGTTTTGGAACGGGGCAAAATTGTTGAGCAAGGAAATCACAGAGAATTGACCTCAAAAAAAGGATTGTATTACTCACTGGTAAAAAACCAATTGGAACTAGGGCAATAAAATGAAAAAACGCAGACCCAAAAACCGTGAAATGGATTTACTGGACGTACGATCGGACCAAGTAAAAGAAGTTCTTGGGAAAACCCCAGGCTGGATGATACGATGGGGCACCTCGTTGGTTTTTGCCATCATACTTCTATTGTTGGTTGGGTCAGCTGTAATAAATTATAATGACATTATTCCGGCAAATATTGTCATTACAAGCAAGAACCCTCCAGTTTACTTAAAAGCACGAGCTTCAGGAAGGTTAACAAAAGTGTTGGTAAATGCGAATCAACTAGTAAGCAAAGGGCATGTTTTAGCAGAGATTGAAAATACTGCCCGTTTTGATGACGTAATTTATCTTAAAAGACATTTGAATAGGCACAAAAGTGTCTTCCTAACGCTAGACAGTTTAAAAAACGTGTTTCCTTCTTCTCTTAACCTTGGTGAAATACAAATTGCTTACGGAAACTTTCTTACTGCCTATCAGAGTTTCATTTTGTACAATACACTTGCACCAAACAGTAAGGAATCTGCCTTAATAAGAAAACAGCTCCGTGAGCAACAACAGTTTCTATATAATCAAAGAAGACAGTTAAACTTATTTGAACAAGATTTAGCCTTATCCAAGAACAATTTTGAAAGAAACAAAGAACTATTTGATAAAGGAGTTATTTCAAAAGCAGAATACGAAGAGGCCTCAAGGGCCTATCTTGCAGATCAACAACAATACGAAGGTTTTTTAACCAATATTTCCAATACGCAGATTGCCATTGCCAACTTCAATAACTTATTGACAAAAACCAATATACAAGGCACAGAATTTGAAAATACCAATACCCAAGAGTTAGAGAATGCTAAACAGAATTTGATAACAACCTTAGATTCTTGGGAACAACAATATTTAATTACTAGCCCCATTGATGGTGTTGTGACCGTATTTGATATCTGGGACCAATACCAGAATGTGGAGATTGGGGAAGTATTGTTCACCGTGGTCCCTAAAGAAACCGAAGGTATTATTGGAAGGGTTACATTGCCTGTAAGAAACTCCGGAAAGGTTAAAACAGGGCAAAAAGTGATAGTGAAATTGGATAACTACCCTTTTGAAGAATGGGGTAGTTTAACGGGTGAAATTTTTAGCATTTCCGAAGTACCCAAACAAGGGGAACAGACTCTCTACACACTCTACATTAACATTAACGGCTTAACCACATCTTCTGATAAAAAAATCAGTTTTAAACAAGAAATGCAGGGTACTGCGGAAATAGTGGTAGAAGAATTATCTGTTTTAGAGCGCATATTCTACAAATTGCGTGAAATCTTTGTTAGATAGCATGTTAATGTCATTAGATTTTAGCAATTGAAGCATTTTAGGTTCCATACAATTAAAGAAGTTGTAGAGCATTAGATTAGCATTTAAATGAGGGCCTCTTTTTAAAGATTCAAAAGTCAAACAAAGCCTGACTTTTTTCGTTCATAACTCTTCAAAACTCTATTTTCTAAAATCATACATCTTGTCTAATTTTATCTATTGCCTTAGCGCAGAACTCAACTGCACTATAACTGACAAGAAAAGACTATATGTACCTAATCTTTGATACCGAAACCACAGGACTTCCCAAACGTTGGGACGCACCCATTACCGACACAGACAATTGGCCACGTTGCATTCAGGTCGCTTGGCAATTGCATGATGACATGGGCAACTTGGTGGAACATAAAGACATGTTGGTACGTCCCGATGGTTTCAATATTCCCTATGAGGCAGAACAAATTCATGGTATTTCCACGGCATTGGCGGAACAAGACGGTATTACCTTAAGTGAGGCTTTAGAGCTATTCAGTGAAGCACTTTCCAAGGCAAAATTTGTTGTCGGACAAAATGTAGATTTCGATATCAACATCATGGGATGCGAATTTCATAGGCTAGGTATTTCAAATAATCTAATGGACTTACCGGTATTGGATACCTGTACCGAGGCTACCGCAGAACTCTGTAAGATTCCTGGAGGTAGAGGTGGAAAGTTCAAGCTGCCTACCTTGACAGAACTTCACGAGTTCCTTTTTGGCGAGCCTTTTGCGGAAGCGCATAATGCTACTGCAGATGTTGAAGCTACTACCCGATGTTTCTTGGAACTGGTTCGAAAACAACACTATTCCATCAAAGAACTGGATGTTCAGCCCGACTATTTTGAACAATTCTCCGAGACAAATCCAAAGGAGATTGAGCTTATCGGGCTCAAACACATCAACCTTAAGGCAGCTTCCAAAAAGATTGCAGATGCACTTTGGGACAAAGCCACCGGCGAAATATCCGAAGAAGAAATTACTACCAATGCGGAGAGTTTGGCGGATGCTCCCTTTGCACACCTTCATAATCACTCACAGTTTTCGGTACTTCAATCCACGATGAATATTAAGGGTCTGGTCAAGGCCGCTGCAAACCATGGGATGCCTGCAGTGGCCCTGACTGACCATGCCAATATGATGGGCGCTTTTCACTTTGTTAAAGAGGTGAAAAATCACAACAAAGGAGTTAAAGAAGAAAATAAGCAGCTAGAAGAGCAAGGCGAAATACCAAGTAAACAAGAAATCACCCCAATACTGGGTTGCGAGTTCTTTGTGTGTGAAGACCATACCAATAAAAACGTTAAGGACTACGGATATCAAATTGTACTCTTGGCCAAAAACAAAAAAGGGTATCATAATTTGGCCAAAATGTCCTCCATTGCGTATACAGATGGATTCTACTACGTTCCAAGAATTGACAGAAAAGTCATTGAGCAATACAAAGAAGATATAATTGCCCTAACCGGGAACTTATATGGTGAAGTACCTAACAAACTTTTGAACGTTGGCGAAAAACAAGCAGAGGAAGCGTTGTTATGGTGGAAATCCCAATTTGGAGATGACCTCTACATTGAGGTTATGCGTCATAACCAAGAGGATGAAGACCGTGTGAATCAAAGTTTGATTCAATTGTCCAGAAAACACGGCGTGAAAATGATTGCGTCCAACAACACTTACTATTGCGATAAAAAGGATGCTGAAGCACATGATATTTTATTATGTGTAAAAGACGGGGAAAAACAGGCTACTCCCATCGGGCGAGGCCGTGGATATCGCTATGGATTGCCCAATCAAGAATACTACTTCAAATCTTCAGAAGAGATGAAAACGCTCTTCAATGATTTACCGGATGCTATTCTCAACATTCAAGAAATCATTAATAAAATAGAGCCCTTTGAGTTGGCCCGGGATGTATTGCTTCCAAAGTTTGACATTCCTGAGAAATTCAAAGTTGAAGAAGACAAGACTGATGGCGGAAAGCGTGGTGAAAATTCATATTTGAGACATATCACATATCAAGGTGCTGAAAATCGATATGGTGAAATCACAGATGAAATTACAGAACGCATTGATTTTGAATTGCAGACCATAGAAAATTCCGGATATCCAGGTTACTTTCTAATTGTTGAGGACTTTATTAGAGAAGCTCGGAATATGGGCGTTTCCGTTGGACCGGGAAGAGGTTCAGCAGCAGGTTCCGTGGTTGCCTATTGCCTTGGCATTACCAACATAGACCCTCTTAAATATGATCTCCTTTTTGAGCGATTCCTAAACCCTGACAGGGTGTCCATGCCTGATATTGATATTGATTTTGATGACGAAGGGCGTGGGAAAGTCATGGACTATGTTATCGATAAGTACGGTGCCAATCAGGTAGCACAAATCATTACATACGGAACTATGGCTGCCAAATCTTCAATCCGGGATACGGCACGTGTTTTGGACCTGCCACTGAACGATGCGGACCGTATTGCCAAGTTGATTCCGACTATGGGGAAACTCCATAAGATTTTTGGGATGGAGGAATCCGACCTAAAAAAGAAATTCCGTTCGGATGAATTGGACAAAGTACATGAACTCTTGAATATTTCCGAGCAAGATGATTTGGAAGGTCAGACCGTGAACATGGCGCGTGTTCTTGAAGGTTCGTTGCGAAATACTGGAATCCACGCCTGTGGGGTTATTATAACTCCCGATGACATTACCAATTTTGTTCCGGTAGCTACCGCCAAGGATTCGGATTTATATGTTACCCAGTTTGACAACTCAGTTGTTGAAGATGCCGGTCTGTTAAAAATGGACTTTTTGGGTCTGAAAACCTTAACTCTTATTAAGGATACTGTCAAAATTGTCAAGGCAAGAACTGGAGTAGAACTTATTCCAGATGATTTTCCTTTGGATGACGAAAAAACCTATGAGCTTTTCCAACGGGGAGATACTGTAGGTATATTCCAATACGAATCCCCCGGGATGCAGAAGCACATGAAAAACCTGAAACCTACGGTTTTTGACGACCTCATTGCCATGAATGCCTTGTATCGCCCAGGACCCATGGAATATATTCCAAGTTTTATTGCGAGAAAACACGGAGAGGAAGAGATTACCTATGACCTCCCTGAGATGGAAGAGTACCTTAAGGACACCTATGGTATCACCGTGTATCAAGAGCAGGTAATGCGTTTATCCCAAAAAATTGCAGGTTTTTCCAAAGGTGATGCGGACGTACTCAGAAAAGCCATGGGGAAAAAGATTTTTGCCTTACTGCAAAAATTGAAGCCTCAATTTTTGGATGGTGGTGAAAAGAATGGTCATCCCAGAGATGTTTTGGAAAAAATTTGGAAAGATTGGGAAGCCTTTGCATCCTATGCATTCAATAAAAGTCATTCCACCTGCTATGCCTTTATCGCCTATCAAACTGCATATTTAAAAGCCCACTACCCTGCTGAATATATGGCAGCCGTGCTTTCAAACAATATGAACGACATCAAGCAAGTCACTTTCTTTATGGAAGAATGCAAACGGATGGGATTGGAGGTACTAGGGCCCGATGTCAACGAATCTTATTACAAGTTTGCCGTAAACAGAAACAACGCCATTCGATTTGGAATGGGTGCCATTAAAGGGGTTGGACGTTCTGCTGTTGAGACCATTGTGGAAGACCGGAAAGAGAATGGACCCTTTCGTTCTGTGTTCGATTTGGCCAAGCGGGTGGACCTTCGTGCAGCCAACAAAAAGTCTTTTGAAAATCTAGCCTTGGCTGGTGGCTTTGATTCTTTTGGAGATACCCACCGTGCGCAATATTTTCATCATGATGGTGATGGCATATCTTTTTTGGAAAAAGCTGTAAAGTATGGGGCAAAGTATCAAGAGAACCAGAATTCATCACAGGTAAGCTTATTTGGAGAAGCTAGTGAAGTGCAAATTCCAGAACCTGTAGTCCCTCCCTGCGATGATTGGGGCACTATGGAAAAGCTCCGAAGGGAAAAAGAAGTAGTTGGTATTTACATTTCGGGACATCCTTTGGATGATTTCAAAAAAGAGATTACCGCTTTTTGCAATAGTGCGGTCTCTGCCTTCAATCAACTGGAAGATTATGTGAACCGTGAATTGAGCGTAGCTGGGGTCATTACTGATGTACAACACAGGATTTCCAAAAATGGAAAAGGCTGGGCTGCTTTCACCCTTGAAGATTATACAGAATCTTTCGAATTTAGAATTTTTGGAGAGGAGTATTTAAAATTCAGACACTTTCTGATGATTAACTCCTTCGTTCATCTCAAAATCTTTATTCGAGAAGGCTGGGTGAATCGAGAAACCGGAAAAAAAGGTGACCCACGTATGCAGTTCAATGATTTTAAACAGCTTCAAGATGTTATGGAGGCGTATGCAAAAAAGCTGACCATAAAACTCGATATAGACCGGCTTCAAGAAAAGCGTATCAAAGAATTGAAGGATACCCTTATATCCTACAAAGGGAAACAGCCATTGAACTTTGTCATATATGAAATGCAGGAAGAAATAAAATTGAATTTATCCAGCAGAAAACAGACCGTACAGATTTCAAGTGAGCTGTTGAATGTCTTAGAAGAACAGGAAGTACATTACAAGTTGAATTAAATTTTAATTTGTGTGATTTCGCATCGAGCATTTCCATTAAAAAAATACGTTGCCGGTGCACTATTGCTTCTGATTTTCTTTTTGACATATCAATGCAAGAATCCTAACCTAGCTTCGGATTATTATGATATTGAACCCATTGCCATACATAAAAATGGAAAAGCTTTTGTAGGCTCCACTTCCTGTATTCCGTGCCATTCGGATATTTATAACAGCCATATAAAAACTGCTCATTTCAATACTTCAGCTTTAGCAGATTCCACAACGATAAAAGGAAGTTTTGAAGTAAGCCACAATACACACATCATTAACAATCGTGTCCAATTCACGATGATGAAGACAGATTCAGGGTTTTATCAAAAAGCGAACTTTATCCACAACCAACTTGAACTCTTCAATCTAAAAATGGATATCGTAATTGGCTCTGGTACTAAAGGGCAATCCTATTTAAGCTGGAAGGATGATGAGCTTCTTCAAATTCAAAGCTCATACTTCACTCCTACCAATAGTTGGACCCGAAGTCCTGGATTGGAAGAAATACGCTCTCCCAGACCTGCAATTGCTAGATGTATTGAATGTCATGCCACCTACGCAAAAACCACAAGTACAGATGGATTTGGAAATCAATTTGACAATAATCAAATGATATATGGAATTGATTGCGAACGTTGCCACGGACCATCTGCAAAGCACGTAGGGTATCATCAAAAAAATCCGGACAGCAAAGCTTCCAAATATATGGTAAAGCATGCGTCACTATCCAAACAACAGCGTTTGGATGCCTGCGCGCTATGTCATTCAGGTGGAAGGAAGCCCATTCAACCTCCATTTAGCTTTTTGGTTGGAGATAACCTTATTGAATTTTCAACCCCTGAAAAAAATGATTCCAACACTCCATTGGACGTACATGGAAACCAGTACGAATTATTGACCCGTAGTGCTTGTTTCAAAAAAAGCAGAACAATGGACTGTATCACCTGCCACAATCCTCATAAAAATGAAAGGGGAAATACAAAATCCTTCAATCAAAAATGTATTGGGTGCCATACTTCGCCAAAAATTATATGCAAGGCAGAAGAAGTAACTATGAATTTACAAAGAGACAACTGCATTTCCTGCCACATGCCTTTGTTTCCCTCATCCACTATGGTTATGCAGCTGGACAGTTTTAAAACCGCGGTGCAGGTTAGAACACATTTGATTGACATATACCCCTAAGAATCAAAACATAAACTATAGAACCAGACAATGGTGGTATAGGCAAAAGGAATATTATCCAAGTAAGGAATATGGGCATTATTTGACTAACTTTGCGAACATCAAATAAAACACAATGGCACTAGAAATAACAGATGCAACTTTTGAAGACGTAGTACTTAAAAGCAATAAACCAGTAGTAGTGGATTTTTGGGCAGCATGGTGCGGTCCATGTAGAATGGTAGGTCCAATTATTGACGAAGTAAGCAACGAATACGAAGGTAAGGCAGTTGTTGGTAAGGTTGATGTTGACGCCAATCAACAATTTGCAGCAAAATATGGTGTAAGAAACATTCCTACCGTTCTTGTCTTTAAAGATGGGGAAATTGTAAACAGACAAGTAGGTGTATCACCTAAAAAAGCATATACTGACGCTATTGAAGCAGTTCTTTAGTCTTTAGATTCAATAATATTATTTTATGAAAGGTTTGGCGAATGCCAAGCCTTTTTTTGTTTTATATTGGGTCTAATTATTATACTATGGATGTAAGGTCTGAACTTTCTAAAGCACAATTATTCCAGAATCTGGAGCTTCTGGCCAACCAGATTGTGGAGGGATTTATAAGCGGTATCCATAAAAGTCCTTTTCACGGTTTTTCTGCAGAATTTGCCGAACATAAAATTTATAATCCAGGAGAGAGTACAAAACATGTAGATTGGAAACTCTTTGCCAAAACAGATAAACTCTTCTCCAAACGTTACGAAGATGAGACTAACCTAAGATGCCATATGATTTTGGATAATTCGGCATCCATGTATTATCCAGAAGTAAAAAAATTAGGAGTTGAAAATTTAAATAAAATTGGTTTTGGAGTATTGGCCATTGCAGCTTTAATGCAATTGCTAAAACGGCAACGAGACGCAGTAGGGCTTAGTATTTACTCAGACACATATACCTTCCATGCATCGGAGAAAAGTAGCGAGCGACATTTTCAGATGCTTTACTCTCAACTGAATGCTGTGGCCAAACAAAATAGTGGTTCCAAAACCACTAAAACCTATTCTTACCTGCATCAGATTGCAGAAAAAATCCACCGAAGGAGCTTAATTTTTCTGTTCTCGGATATGTTTCAAAATGAAACAGAACAAGACCAACTGTTTGAAGCGCTTCGACATTTAAAATACAATAAGCATGCAGTAGTGCTTTTTCATCTTTTGGATCATATACATGAGGTTGTCTTCAATTTTGAAAACACACCAAAACGCTATGTGGATGTAGAGAGTGGACAACATATTGATTTATATGCTGATAACATTAAAACAGGATATCAGAAAAAAATAATGGAATACCAAAACGAGCTTAAGCTTAAATGTGCCCAATACAAAATAAAATATGTAGGTGTAGATGTTAATGCAGAGTTTTCCCAAGTTCTCAATACATTTATGATTGAGCGACAAAAGTTTGCATAGTGTTTTCCGAATTTTGAAAGTTTTTTTTGTTGGATACGAATGAGAGTGTATATTTGCACTCGCTTTGCAAAAGGCATTTGAACAAGATTTGAATCTGACTGTTGTCAGAGTCTGGAGAAGATAAAATCATTGGTCTGGTAGTTCAGTTGGTTAGAATACCTGCCTGTCACGCAGGGGGTCGCGGGTTCGAGTCCCGTCCAGACCGCGAAAGCCTCGATTTTTCGAGGCTTTTTTATTTGTATATATTTGATAATCAGTGTTATAAAAAAGTTAATGTTAAAGAAAAGTTAATCATCGTGCCGCAATCGTGCTGCATTTTTGACCCTTTTTAACTTCTTAAAATCATTTTACACCATCTTTTACTTTGACATAAAGGTTATTGTCAAGCCTTGTAAAAACGGACTTGACTTAATGCGTGGACTATCTATGTGAATTAGAGATTTAGTTCATATCGAGTACTTCTACCCCCTCCTAAAGGTTTGAAAATACCTTTGGCAACTAGGTCTTGTAAATCCCTTGTGGCTGTTGCTTTGGATGTTTTTGCCAGTGACACATATTTACGGGCATTCATACCTCCCTCGAAACCCTGATGACCTTCATCCAACATTCTTCGAACGACTTTTTGTTGACGTTCATTTAGGGAATTTTTGTGTTGGTCGAAGAACTTTGTCCTTTTTAAGGTAAACTCGATTTCTTGTTCGGCATCGATTTGGGCATCCAAAACCGTTTTGACAAAGTAATTTATCCAGTCAGTAATTTCGTTGGAACGCTGAGCCTTTTGCAGTGCATCGTAATAGGTATTCTTATTTCCCTCAATGGATTTGGACAAACTGAACAGCACGGGGCGATTGATACTTTGCGAAAGCGCTTTTTCCGCCACTGCCCGACCAATTCTACCATTGCCATCCTCGAAAGGGTGTATGGTTTCAAAATAGAGATGAGCAATGGCTGCTCTTACAATAGGTTTTTTGATTTCGGTTTGCGAGATATTGAACCACTGTATAAAACCATCCATTTCAATAGGAACTTCTTTTGATGGAGGGGCTTCAAAATGAACTACCTCTCTACCCATACCACCAGAAACGATTTGCATCGGTTCTTTATGGGTGCGCCATTTGCCTATTTGAATCTGGTTGTTGCCCTTCATCAACATGGTATGCCAATTAAAAAGCGTTTCGCTTGTCAGTGGTTTTTTAAAATCATTCCGAACAGCCAGCATCAATTCCGCTACCCCCTCCGCTCTTTTGTCCTTGGTTATTGGTAATTCTGGGTTAAGCCCCAAGTTTCTTCGAATGGAAGACATCACATCATTTCGACTCAGGTACTCACCTTCAATTTCCGAAGTCTTTATGGCCTCAGAAACCATAAGGTTTATCATAGCCTCAGTTTGCTCAGTTTCGGAAAGTCCTTCCAAAACCCCACTGATTCGACCAGTACGTTGGGCAAAATCATAGAGACGATCCTCAACATCCGTAGTATCATATTGAAAATTGGGCCAATCTTTTTGTTGCCAATTGTAGCGCATGAGCCGATTAGGATTCTTATTCGGCTCAAAAATAATAAAAATATGAGTTGAATAATATTAATATTCAACTCATTTCAAGAATGTTTACAGATTTGCGTAATGCCTTGGATACTATTTTCCATATTTTAGTTATTGACTAAGACCATCCAAGTGTATAAAAGACTCTTTCTTGCATTTCTACTTTTTCTTTCTTTTAACGCGCTGTCTCAAAAAACAGAAATTTCCCTGATTTCATGGAATATCCGAGATTTTGGAAAAACAAAAAATGGTACTGAACTTGAAAAGATTGCCGATCTTGTAAAAGATACCGATATACTTGCGATTCAAGAAGTCGTAGCTGGTTATGGTGGTGCGCAAGCCGTAGCTAAGCTATCGGATATTCTTAATAGAAAGGGAGCCCAGTGGGATTATGTAATCAGTAACCCTACCAATAGTCCTAAATATGCTACCGAACGTTACGCTTTTATTTGGAAAACAAAGAATATCAAAATAAAGAACAGAGGTTGGCTACTTGATGAATTGAATCCGGATATAGACAGAGAACCTTTTTTATTGGATTTCTACTTAAACAAGCAAAAATTTACTGTGGTCAATTTTCACTCCAGACCCCACGATAAAAATCCTGAAAGTGAAATAGAGGCTTTGAGTAATTTTGTTGTGGATTCGCTGAGAACCCCTTTGATAATTGCCGGTGATTTTAACATGAATGAAAAAGAACCCGTTTTTGACCTTTTAAAAAGCAAAGGTTACAAGGTAACTATTACCAATCAGAAAACCACACTAAAAAGAACTTGTAAACGTGGAGAATACCTTAATTATCCAATAGACAATATTTTTTATTCAAGTGATATTTCAAAGATTGAAGGTGGGATCATAGATTTTGTTCGTTTGTGCGCCCACCTTGAAAAAGCCAGAAAGCTATCAGACCATTTGCCCGTTTTTTTAAGGTTTGAGTTGAAATGAACTCAACATTTATTATGAGGTATTATTGAAATATCATTTTACCTAGAACAAAGTTTTATTTTTTTGATTTTACCGATGATTTAAGAAGGCTTTGGTAATCTTCAAATGCGTCAGCGAATTCTTCGGAGAACTCATAATTACTAAATTCATATTCTTCATTAACACCAGAATCCGTTGATAATTGGATTTCTCCATATTTTACTACTGGAATTTGGTAATTGCCTTTGAAGCGCTTATCTGGAGTTCCGTTCTTATTGACTTTCGCCCAAGTTTTATCAATGATTTTTGAATCTTTAGGTATTTTGCCTGTCTCGGTAAAGCGAACACTTTTATGGAAAAAATCTAATTCTTCAAACCCAATAATTGCAAACTTGTGTTTTGAAGAAAACATCACAATGAAATTAGGATAAAAATAAAGATCTGCTCCATTGGCGTTTTTGAAGTACATGGCATCATAATGAGATTTGATATATGGCAAACTTTTAAACCCAAATCTTACTTCTTGTTTCTTCACTAATGTCCCAGCAGACGACCTTGACTTAATAGTATCTTGCAGACTTGAGTTTGTAATGTCCCAAATTTTATGGCAACTGGTCAAATTCTTAAAAGTTTCTAAGAGCTTTTTGTATTTTAAATCAAACTCATCATCAAAATCTATTTCTAGGCTAACGAAGCAATTTTTAATTTGATTTTCAAGTTCTGCAATTGTCTCTTTTTGAGCAGAAATATCAGTTTTAAACCTTTCTGAAATTCCTTTGCTAACAAAACCATATATCAAAATATAGCTTATAGTTAATTTGAATTTTGTTGATGCCAATTTGGACTTAACTTTTTGCAAATCCCGTTTAAGTTCAATTCTTTGTTTATGCGCCAATAAAATGGAATCTTTAATCCCCTGCATATCTTGGCTTGTAATCTCTTGAACGTCTGCACTTATTATTTCCTTTTCCGCATAAATGTGTTGCTCAGATTGTTCGACAACGACAAATTGATTCTTTTGGCTTATTGTTTCATCACTAGATAGTTTTTTTCGATGATATATTCCAGTTCCCGGAATCCCTGTGTTCAAATAAGTGCCTTTTTTACCAACTGTAATATTTGCGCCCTTAACACCAATTGAGGTGCTAATTCCACTTTTGCTAAGGTTCAATTGTACTCCCGGAATTATTTTAATTCTTTTTCTAAAATTCCAAGCCATAGTTTTTTGTGTTATTAAATACCTAATTCTTATTTGAGCCTACTCATCCTCAATCTACACAGGGTAAAATCCAAAAAAAAATTCTGTTTGGCCAAGGTGGTGAGGTCATGTGAGCCTCACAAATTTTTTCTAAGCCAATCAGAACATTCTTCGCTAAACCCAGTCCAAGCTCCTTCCCTGGTTAAACCTACTATTAAAAGTTCATCATTTGAATCAATAAATTTTTTCAAATGATCTCTAATTGATGCAGCTGTTGATAAAGATTTTACAATAAAAGTGCTATCTAAGCAATGCCACCAGTTTCCTAGGTTTTTAATTTGTTCAATTAATGTTTCATAATCTTGGCCTGATTTATTCAAATCATAACCAATTAAGAAGCTTTTTTTCATGTTCTTTAAGTGTCTAATTTTTTAATGTTCTTATTGATTGATTCTCCTTGTTTAAAATGAAGTCCTTAATTATTTTATCCATATTAGAAGGTAAATCGGCTTGTTTGATTTCGAAACTTTTGACTCCCATTTCTTCAAGCCACTTATTCCAGTACGTTCTAATAACATCTTCCTCATGGGGGTTTTTATCACTCGGGTTTATACCTAGAATCAGAACTTCCAAATTCGATAGCTCTTTATTTGCTTTAATAAACCCAAAATCCTGTTGGTCAAATTTTTCTTTCCAACCAGTTTTATTAAAACCAAAATGCTTTATATCCTGTGGTGTTAAATAGGTGGTTCTGTTACCTTCTTGGATTTTTGTGTTCTTATGAAATATGTAACCATCAGTTAGAACTACCAAAATATTCCGAGACCCATCTTCAATGCAATAGTCATTTATTTTATTCTTGAAAAACCTCCAAGTGTCCGAACCAACATAATGGTCATCCTTTATTGCAGCTTCATAAATCAGCTTTGAAATACTGTCATACTTTTTACAAGTATTTAAGATTTTCTCCTTCGTAACATTGTCCTTATTAAAGGATATTTTTAAGATGCTTAGTTTCTTGTTGAGAGTATTATCCGAAGGTTCAGGGTCTATAAAAACTTGGATTTGATCATTTATCCTTATCATTTTCTTGTTCATCACATGGGCTTCAAAACTTTTTGCAATTGATTTTAAATACCCTACATCCCTCAAATAGAATTCCATTGCTGGAGATGGATATTTTTTGGGATTTATCCGATCCGACAGGTCTAAAAGCACACTAATATTCAAGTTTTCTCGATTGGACGATAACTTTGGGATTTCATGGTCATGAATGGATTTTTCCTGTTTAGAATCTTCTTTACATGAGCTGAGTAAAGTTGATGTCAGAATAGACAACAATATGGCACAGAAATACTTTTTCATTAGACTAGTTTATCAGTTTATACAATCGCCCTTCGTAGCTTTCATCTGCAATATCATGCTCTTCTAAGTGTTTTTTTTCTTCCACAGCACATTGAGATAATAGCTGATCACGCCTTTTCAGAGAATCAAAATTATCCGCGATAGCCAAAAACCAACCTTTAACATATTCAGCATGGTAGGTGAGGTAATGCTTGTTGGAAAAAACAAAACCGTCAATAGTTCTTTGTAGATCATTTATCTTTCCTTCAATCCCAGAAATTTCTTCTTTTATGGGATTCAGTTTTTCTATCTGATTGGCTATCTCTTGTTCGCAATTCAGAATATCTTCTCTTTTGGATTTGATAAATGTTTTGATTTTATCAAAATTGTCATACTCCTTCATAATAAAATCAAACACTAAACCCCAGATAATGTAGACTACAAAACCGGCAAATATTATTCCCCAAAACTCTGCTTTGGTAAAAGCAATTTGAACATTGAAATCAGGTGAGTTTAATGTTTTCTCAATATCATATATCTTTTTTTCTATTTGGTATGCAAGTATCGCATCAAAAATGAAAGTGACGATAAAAAGCGTTCCTATCTTGACATAGGAAATCCAGTTTTTATGTTTTTGGAACATGTGGATAAGATACCCTAGCCCCATAAAAGCGAAGGGTATGGTAGAAACGAAAATACCTTCAAGCCACCCATCTTCAATGGCCTTGGTCAAGGCATTGGCATCAAAAATTGCATTGGTCAATTGGTTGGTATCAAACACTTTGAAAAAAGCGGAATACGATGCCGATATATAAAAAACCAGTAGATAGAATGTAATCGGAATCAATACAATTAAACCTAAGTAAAATTGAGCTTTGGGCTTTTTGTCTGCATCCTCAACATATTTTTCAGGTTTCTGTTTTACATCGGTTATTTCATTTCTATAGTTTGAGATTTTTTGTTGCAAAGCTGAAATGCCTTCTTCTACTATAGCCTTAACGGTTTTCCTTTTTTTCAATTCAATCTCATACTTGCTTTTTTCCTGTACATAGGGCTCTTTCAATTCTTTTTGCAGTTTCTCGTTTTCCCTGCATTTCCCCTTATAATCCATATACACATCTTGCAAGCAGGCTTTGAAAATCATATGATTTCCTTCTGCTTGTTTTGAGGAACCGTAACCGCTTTCAAAAAAT
This sequence comes from uncultured Allomuricauda sp., assembly GCF_947501165.1. Classification (GTDB taxonomy): domain Bacteria; phylum Bacteroidota; class Bacteroidia; order Flavobacteriales; family Flavobacteriaceae; genus Flagellimonas. Next base: position 218,112 of record NZ_CANMUU010000001.1, read on the forward strand.
GTGAGCTTTATTTTTTCTTCTTCGTGCTCTTTTCCCTCTACTTCTTGAGGGGCCGTTTTCTTAATCGAAAATATTTTTTTTAAGGAGTTCATATTATTCTTCCATTTTGGATATCAATTCTTTTAGCGGAATATTGGCCTTTGCGTTTTCTAAAAGAAATTCACAGATATCATTAACATTCTCTTCTTCGAAATCAAATTTTAGGCAGTACTTTCTTAAGGTATTTACCTCATCATCTGTTACGATGCCATCGGCCCAAATCATTAAAGCCAAATCATATAGATATTCAATTTTCCCCTCTAATGATGTTGGTATGATGGAATCTTGTGAAGGATGCAATAAAATATCGTTTAATTGATCTTTACTTATTCCTCTTTCCTCAGCGAATTTGTAGAGCATCTGTAATTCCAGAACATCAAAATTGTCATCAGTAAAAGCAATCTGATAAAGTCTCAAAAAATGACTTTTCAATTCAGTGGAAATATTCATCATCACAACATGTTAGTTATTATTGTTTTCACAGGCTATTCCATCATTGTCTCTATCTAAATTGGAATAGCAACTTCTATTACTTTCAAAAGCGGACTGGGCTGCAGCTTGAGATGAAAAATCGGAGCAATTGCTATCGCAATCTGAATCGTTTTCACATGATATGGTTATTAAGATTATTACCGTAAGTATGGCGAAGCCAAAGCAACCCTTTTTCGTTTTCCTTCCTTTGGATTTTTTAAGTGATTTGTTCACAAAATGGCCTTGAACGTATGTGCCATCTTTCTTGTAATATCCTCTGCGATATTTCATTTAATACTTTATTTAGGAGGTTTTCTTTTATGCGGTTTCACAGGTACGGTTTTAGGACCTGGTTTAGGAATATTAGGATTTTTTCTTGGCACTGGAGAAGGTTTTGATCTTCTGTGTGGTTTTACTGGAACTGTTTTCTTTGCCATTTCAAAATGTATTAACTGGTCAAATCTTCTACCTGCGCAAAGGGCGCATCTCTTTTTACCGCTTCGATTCCGTTTTTGCACGATTGTTTTGAATTGTACATCTCGCTTGTAGCGATGATTTCACCATTGCCTTTGGAGCGAAGGTTAAAATAGAATTTGCCGTTGCTACTCTTTTTGATTTCAAATTTTGGAAATGCCATGATTCTTTTGGTTTTTATTTTGTTTACCAAACCTAAAGGCATTCAAAAAGAATTCCTTACAGATATCTGTAAAGCAAAGAAGTAATGTCAAAAAGATTTTTAAATGCGTAGTATTGTTGTTGAAATGAGAACTAATCTTCCCATCCGCAAAGCGTTCTACCCATATTTTTCGCCTCTTTCAAAGTGACCTCATAGATTTTGGTAGAGCAACGGGAAAGCCCTCGGCAATGCTTGTTATAATGATATCGCTTACTTCCCTTGCCCTTGCAGACATAGACTTTGTTTTTCTCAATAGTCGAAGAATTTAAACCAACAAAAAGTATGCAGAGATATATGGTAAATGATTTCATAACGAGCAGTAATAATTCAAATTAATAGTCATTTATTCCAATATTTTGTTTTCACTTTTTAGTCCACGGCTTTAATTGGGTTGTGAGTACCACGATGAGTCGTTTAATAGTGTTAGACAGAGCGCTGCTATTTCGGAAATTTCAGATTGGTCTACTACATCGTGATCTTTCACTGCTCCATCGATGCAGATTTTCAAGTCGGTCGCACCACTCTTCACTTCACTTAGTGATAAATCCTTATTTATCGAATAGACAAAGTCAGCACAAGTTGCCAGTTTATTTCTTTCTGTAGCTGATTTCCAATCGATTATTTTGGCTTTATGTAGAGTCCCTCCATTAAACCATTCGTTGGATTCTACAATTGGACCTGATAAATTACTATTATTAGAACAACCACATTTCCAAATGAATAAAACAACCACAATAACAATGATGACTTTTTTCATGACTTATTGCTTATTTGCTTATCTGAGTTTTCGATTAGTTTTCTTAGTAGATTATTTGTTTCATTCATAATGCTTATACGCTCATCAATTTTATAATACCATAGGACGACCCAACGAAAGATGAAAAACAATACTAGAAGGAAGCATAGCAATAAAATGAATATTAGGGCTGGTAAGCTAGATTCCTGCATCTTTAAATCGATTGTAAATAATATTAGCATTTAATTTTTGCACCCATTTCTGTCACAGGTAATCCTCTCATTAGAGTTTACCCAATGACTTGCAGAAGTATCGAAACCACATCCTGTTTCTCCACCTTTATATCCAATGTGCACTTCTCCAGTTTCTGTATTTTTTACAGCCATGATAATTGTTTTAAAGTTTCCATTAAACAAACCTAATCCCATTAAACAATAATCCCTTACAGGATTCTGTAAGGGATTTAAATTTGTTTTGATAATCGGGTCTTAGGAAAAATTAAATATCAAATTTTACCTTCCTTTGCGAGTTTAAATAGCAGGCTTGTGGTATTCTTTGCCTTGTATTCATCATATAGCTTGCTTATTCTTTTGTCAATTGTACTCTCGCTATTTGGAGTCCTATTTTCTTTTTTGAACTTGGCGGAAATTTCTTTCTTGGTGAGGCCGTTTGCTAGTTCTTTTAATATGGCGCGATCAAAAGCGTCCAATTCGACAGTATTATTGGCAGCAGTCAAATTTAGTTGGGGCGACACAAAAGTTCTATTATGAAATACTTCGTTAACGGCATTGACCAACTCAACCATTCCTCTTCGGCCCTTGCAGACATACCCGTTAATTTTATGTTCTTTAAAAAGGGCATTGACGTAGATAGGATTGTTTTCCATAGAGTGGATAATAATTTTTAATCCCGGTTGCTGTGCTCTTGCTAATTTAATGAGTTCCCTTCCGGAAGTGAGCTTTCGGTCGACATGATCTTTTTCGAAAAACAAATCGGTGACCATCAACTCGTAAGGCTCATTTTTTTTGAGGGCCACTTTCAAGCGATTAAATGCCTTGTCACAATAAAACTCACTTTGCAATTCTTCGATTGCCAATTTTTCAGTTAAGGTTTCGGCAATACCTTGGTTTTCTCCCTGAAAATCTTCTACTAATACTACCTTTTTGAACATGTCGTATTCAACTATTTGGGGATTCGGATTTTAGCCCGAAAGCCTTTTCCTTCTTCTGAATCAAAAATAATACTTCCACCAAGGGCTTGAATACGCTTTTCTGTATTCCGTAGTCCATTTTTTCTCAATAACGATTTTTTTGATGCGCCGACCCCATCATCTTCATAGTAAATAGAGAGTTCTTTCTTTTTCTCTCTGAATAAAATCACAGTTTGGTTGGCCTTACTGTGCTGTGACAAATTCATAATTAACTCTTGTAGCACCTTAAAAATTATCGTTTTAGTTTGATCAGCTACCAATGACCAATCAAGTTCTTTGCCACCATCAAAAATCATTTCAACTTCTACTGGTTTGAGATATTCCAAAGTCGCTTTCAGACTATTCCAAAAATCAGGACCAGTGTCTACCGTATTAATTTCACGCGAGAAACTTCTAATTTGAGTATAGACTGATTCCAATTTATCTAAAATGTCAGATTTGTCTGTACCTCTTTGCAACATTAGCATGGCTTGATTGATTTTACCGCCATGGTCATCATGTAATTTTCGAGAAAGTTGTGCTTCAGTTTCTTGAATAGCCTCCAACTTCTCGGCTTTACTTTCCTGTTTTAGCAGTTTGGTGCGTTGTCTAAAACCATACAGCGAAAGGCCTAAAACGGAGGTGATGAAAAGGAGACCGCCCAAATATATGATCTTCTGGTTTCTTTGTTGACCTGCTTCTAGCTCTTTTTCAGCATTTTCTTTTTCCAAACGGAGAATGGATTCTTGTTTTAGCTGATCGTCGTATTTGTATTTGGCAAACTGGGTTTTAACCTTCAGTTCTTGTGCATACAAGCTGTCTTGTAAAAATATATAGCGGTCTCGATGCCGTAACCCTTTGGGTTCTAAATCCATTAAAAATCTCAAAGCATCTTTTTCTGCCCTTGGAATTTTCATTTTTTTTGATAATCGTATAACTGAATCAAAATAAAGTTTTGCTTTTTGAGGGTTTTCTTCACTATAAAATTCCCCTAGGTGTGTATAACTTGATATTTGACCCCTTCCATCATTGTACTGTTTTCGAATTTTTAATGGTTTCAGAAAATTTTCCTCGCTTATTCTCTTACCTGACGACCATTGGGCATAAGCCAGATTATCAAGAACTCGGGCGTGTTCTTTTTGATTCCCGACTAAAACCGAATCCTGAGATAATACACGTAATATCTCAATTGCTTTTCTATATTGGTTGTAGTCTACATAAGTTACTGCTATATTATTCAGATAGATACGTTTATCCCTTTCTGCGTCTGTGATTTGAATTGCTTTCCTATAATATTTTTCAGCATCCTGATAATTCAGTAACTTTCTATGATTTGTGGCCAAAGCGTTATAGCTTGAAGCAATATATCTAGAGTCTTTTTGTGGATTTAAAAATTGCAATGCCTCGGTTAATGTTTCTTTACTACCGACAAAATCATTCTGACTTTGCTGAATAATACCCATACTCATTAAACGTCTGCCTACTTGGCTACTGTCTTTAATTTTTAAAAAATGTGCTTTGGAAAGATTGTAATAATGAAAGGCGCTGTCTAAGAAATTCTTATTATCGAAATAAAAAGCAATATTCAAAGAAGCTTTAGCAGAATAATAATTATCCAATCTTCGATTTGCATGTTTAAGTGTCTTTTTGTCAAAAAAATAAGCGCTATCTAACTTTCTAGATTTAAATAGGAGGTTGCTTTTTTGGTTTAGAATCAGTAGAAAAAGGGAATCCCTTTTATTGGAAAAACTCAATGCTCTATCTATGGCTTGATACCTATTCACCCAAGAAATACTTTCGTCTTTAGACAGTTCATAGTAAAAAACTACACTATCACACACCTTACCAATTTCGGGGCTATCCGTACCGTTCCTAGGTTTGCAATGGAGACAAAGACCTATAAGAATGAAAGTGACAATTTTTTTGAGCATTTTTTTTTGAGCTATTTAAACAAAAAGAGCTATACATTAAAGTATAGCTCAAATTAGTGAAATAAAGCCTATTAATTCCTACCCTCCAGGCGGTGGGGGTGGCGTTACTGGATCTCCATCATCCCCTTCAGTCGCTTGGGTTTCAAATAAGGTTTCGGATTCCGTGATACTATCGGTTTCACAAGAAAACAAGAAAGTACTGAAAACTACAGCCAATATGACTGAAAACATTTTTTTCATATTTAATGATTTGTATGATTTTCAATATATAAAATTAAAAAAACTGCCCCAGTTTTGAGGCAGTTAAAATTAAGCGTTAAAGCTAATCATCTTCCCTTTCTTCCTTCACTTGTCCATCATCCCCCTCAGTGGCTTGATTTTCAAATAAGGTTTCGGATTCCACAATACTGTCTTTTTCGCAAGAAAACAAGAACATATTAAAAATCAGTGCCATTGCGGCTATAAAAACTTTTTTCATTTTTTAAAATTTTGAGATTAAACAAAGAGGTGGCCGTCCGAGATTTTCCCAGATTTTTTTACCAGCCACCCATAAGTGTTTTGGAGTACTCCTTGTTTTTGGAAAGTGAAATATGCAAGCGGCTATTTTTAGCTACTTTCCGACTGGCCAAAACCAACCGCTTTACAGATTCCTGTAAAAATGATTTTTCTAGAAAAGCTATGTTAGCAATGCATAGCTAAAATCATTTTCAGGGCAAAGAAAAGTGAAGTGATTTCTGATACGATAGACATATAGCGGACTTGTATTGGACAACCTTTGGACACAAGTAAAATCAATAACTCACAGCTTCTTTTAGTCGAAGTTTATCTATCTGGAATTTGTATTTTTAATAAAATGAATGAGAAGAAAATTGAAGAAATCGTTCGGAAAGTTTATGATGAAGCCAGGAAAGGTTGCGTTTCGGGAGCAAAGAACGCTTTGGCAATACATGTAGAAGAGGAAATTTTTAAAAATCATAAGGAGAATATTAGCTATAAAACAGTAGAAAGAGCTTTTAGAAGACATGTTTTTAAGGACAAAACTGTTAGTGAAAGTAATCCCGAAAGCATTAATCTATTTTGTAAATATTTAGGCTTTCAGGACTATTCGGACTACATAAAAAAATCTGATAAGAAAAAACGGAGATTGACTATTACCATTGGTGTAGTATTCAGCCTAACAATATTGGTTTTTAGCACTCAAAAATGGCCTTTAAATGTTCAAAAGAATAATTCCAATGTGCTTGGGTGCATGACATGGGCCGATTCTCTCTATGTCAAGGTTTCTTGCAAAATGGGACCCTTATCCCAATATGGAACCAAAGTGGAACCATTAATTGAGACTAAACTGGAAAGTATGCGGAAAGTATCAGTTGATGCGGCCTATCAATTTTTTACAGAAGATGGCAAACCCTTGATTTGGTATTTCAAGAATGAAAATAATGAGCATGAATTTTTCACCTCTCCAGGTTTGCATCCGGTCACAGGAGAAACTTTACGAAAAATCACACCCTACATTATTCAAACATACGTTCCTATACATAAATATAAAAAGGAATCTTTTGTGCAGTAAAGATTTAATCTAGCATTATATATGCAGGCCATTACTTAACCCATCAAAATCTGCAGCCTTTTCTTTTTCGCTTCTTCTTTTTGAATCGGTCAACGTCATCAAGTTCCAATTTGAACGAATTCCATAGACTATTATCAATTTGTTGAGATTTCAATCCAACTGATTGAGCTTTTTCCAGATTAGATTTTGATTGCTCAATACTTTCGACAGTCCATCGTGAAATATGTCCTGCTTTTCGCTCATGCGTTGTTGCTGAGTTTGAATTTTCCTCATAACGTCTATCAACTCCTGGTTCTGTGCCATTATTTTCGAGAATAACTGCACGGTCTCTGTCTTGTTCATAATCGATTCTTTTAATGATATTGTTCCATGAGTACTTCCGGCCCAATGTGCTTCCCTTGTAGATCACATCATCGTACCTAAAGGATATTCCCGTCACCCTTCCTGTACTTTTACTGATGTTGAACTTGGGGCTTATTTTCTTTTTCTTGAGTTCCTCAATAAACTCAGTTGTATTTCTGGAGTTAGAGATTGCATTTTCAAGAAGGTGCTGAAGCGTCAACTTTATTGGAGGCTCTCCGGTTCGAAAAACCTTCTGTATCTCTTTATGGGTGATTCTTTCCTTTCTTGTTAATTTGATATTATCAAGTTGGGATAATTCATACTTCAATTCCAGTTTCCTGACCAAACGTTCACTTCGTTCGTAATCCTTGCTGTCGCTTACCAGTTCTCCTGAAAATTTTACCCTATTGGCAATGATATGGATATGCTCATGTTCCTGGTCGCTGTGCCGGTACATGATGTACTGATTGTCATCGAACCCCATCCCTTTTAGATAATCAGTTCCTAGGGCCACAAACTTTTTATCCCTTAATGTGTCTTCATAAGGCAGGTTCAACGATACGTGATACACCGCCTTTCCCAATCGTGGTCGGAGCTGTCTGACTATATTGAATTCTTGGGTCATGTCAACGGTTTTCCCATAGGAAATGTTGGTGTCCAATACGTATCCCACGCCCTGTTGCACCTTTTTTTCGTTATAGGCCAGAACACCATAGAAGTCCTTTCCCTTAATCTGCTTGGCTATCACGGTTTACAATATTTGATTTTAGGGTATCTAAAGTGCTCCTTATTACAGATAGATGTTCAATCAATATCGGAGAGTTGTTCATTCCCAAATGCACCTTTTTGGTCAATTGGTTGATGTTGTTTCCGATACGGCCTAATTCGATAAAAAACTTTCTGTCTTCTGGGGCTATTCTTTTTCTGGGCAATACCCTTCCCGTTACTTTCATTCGAATAAAATCGGGAATGGTAATTCCCAAGGTATCGGCATTTTTAGCCACGATTAGATATTCTTTGACGGTCACTCTCACATTAAGCCGAATCGCTTTTAAGTCCTGTATGTCCTTTTTAGGTCTTGCCATATTATAGGGGTTTGGGGAGGATCCCCAACAAGCCATGCGAACAGAGTGAGCAGTTTTTGCATGCAAAAACATGGCTTGCTTCACGAACTCCGATTACTATTTCATTTGAACTGTACATTTTATTTTCTTCCATTGGTATTAGGAAGATGCCTCCCTCATTTTTTCGATAAGGGTATTGATATCATCAGGATGAAAGAGAACCCTGCCACCTAGGGATATCTTTTTTAAAAGCCCTTTTTCCATCCAAGCGTAAATCGTAGGCCTGGTTACCCTAAATTTTTTAACGAGGTCGGCTATTGTCAATAACTGGTCTTCGACTTCTCTTCCCCCTGTGGGATTTTCTGTTGGTGGCGGGATGTTCTTTTGGAGAGAATCAGCGGGAACATATTCTCTTATTCCACTATCATCCATTATAAATATTCGTTTCATGATGCAATGATTTTTTGATTTACCTTATTGAACAAACCTAATGGTATTGAACAGGGTTTTATGCGTTTAGCATACATTGGTTTATGTATGTTAGATTTACTAAGACTCGAAACCTGTAGAAAATCTCTTGGACAACAATAAATGCTTATTCGTTTTCAATAGTATTTGTTCATTTCCATTATTGAACAAACCTAGCAGCATTGAACGACATTTTCCATGAGTGCCGTACATGAATTCATGTACGGCACTCATGGAAATATTCAATAATAATTTGTATAGGAATTTCAGGATAGGGATGGAAAAGCCTGTTAGCTTTTGCATCGGTATCCCCCTTTTTTGAGGGGGTTCTCAAAAAATTTGTTTTTTTGAGAACTTCCGCAGAAAGCTCTTTGTTAGGGAAAGAAGAATTTTTCAATGGCAGCCCAATATTTTCAAAAAGCTCCCCCTAGCCATCTTTTTCCCCTGACCACAATGTCTGACATACTTAAATACTAGCTGCAATTGATAATTGCATCATATGTCCATATGAAGATATATAGCAATATTCATAGCTATAACTAAACCTATATAGCTATGAAGGAATAATGCTATCTATGATTCAAATTGCTCAATTAATGTAACATCAGAAAAAAAATGATGATGGTTCTATCGCCCTAAATATTTTGCCGCTAAACCCAAATCATTTGCAGTTTGGATTCCTCTCTAGGCACTTTAGAGATTTCTTTTTTTGATTCCATCAGTTTTTGACTTTTTGCACTATCAATTGAAAATGCGAAATATGGATCGAAAAAAATTCCTACTGACCTCCTTTACAAGTTTTTTATCGATTTCGCTTTTCGGACTCGCCAAAAAAACACGACAAAAATGTATTACCCAAGCTGATGCCTTAGGGCCTTATTTCCGAAAAAATGTTCCACTCAATAACCAGATGACCACTGGGGAGGTTGGCAAAGCATTGCGAATAACAGGAACAGTTTACGATGGGGAAGATTGTCAGAGAAAAAGAGTACTGCCTAATAGCACTATAGATGTCTGGCATGCAGGAACGGATGGTAACTACGATAATAACTCAAAAGACTTTCGGTTCAGAACAAAAATCCAAACCGACAGCTCTGGTAGATATAGCTTCACCACAATTTTACCTGGAAAATATGGGAGTAGACCAAGGCATATTCATTACAAAATCGAAAGCAGAGGGTATGCCACACTAGTAACCCAACTCTATTTTGAGGGTGCCGAACATGGTTCAGATTACCTGTCTAGAAGAGCTTCTACAGATCGTTTTATCGAATTGGAAATTAATGACGGGACATTGGAAGGCACGTTTGATATCTACCTGCAAAAAAAATAACCAAGACTACTGAACTATGCGAAAGAAAAATAACTGTCGGCAAAGAACAGTGCTGGCCATAATGCTAATGGCTTCTATGTCTGCTATGACCCAACAGATCCAAGACACACGCGATCGCTTTTCATATAGCATTAAAAGAGCAATGAACAACATCGTTATAGATGGGGAAATAGATGAAGCGTGGCACGCTCTGGATTCGTTGACGCCCTTTTACAACCATGCCCCAGAAGACAAGGGTTTTTCCAATTTGAAAACCGAGGTAAAGCTTACTTACAATGATAGATTTCTATATGTACTGGGAATATGCTACGATGGTGGAGATAGGGTAATTCAGACACTGCAAAGAGACAATGGGGGCTATTACAGTAGTGACCACCTAACCTTTGCCCTAGATCCCATCGGAAATAGACAGAATGGATTTATGTTTGGGGTCAATGCTGGAGGTGCACAGATAGAGGGTATATTATCCTTGGATGGCACCCGTACGGAAAACTCAACAGTTTGGGATAATAAATGGTACTCAGCAGTAAAGGAATTTGAGGATTACTGGGTAGTGGAATATGCCATACCCTTTCAAACCTTACGCTTTAATAATAAAAATAGGGAATGGGGTATTGGTTTCGTGCGTCCCGATATTCAGAACAATAGTCTTACTACTTGGACAGAATTTCCCAGAAATTTCAACCCAGATGATCTGAATCATATGGGTTCACTTATCTGGAATGAGGATATCCCCAAAAATAAGAGGCCGTTTAGTCTTATTCCCTATTCCACATTCTCCTCAAACCGGGATTTTGAAGATGATTCCCAAACCGAAACCAATAATGAATTTGAAATTGGGATTGATGCCAAAGTGAATATTACCAGCTCAATCAACCTGGACGTTACCATTAATCCTGACTTCTCCAATGCCGACGTTGACCAGCAAGTAACCAATCTGACTCGTTTTAATATTTTCCTGCCCGAGCGCCGTAATTTCTTTTTAGAAAACAATGACATTTTTTCAAATTTCGGCGGCTGGGATATAGAACCTTTTTTCTCAAGAAGAATTGGCCTGGATGAAGGCCGGGTAGTCCCCATCAGTTATGGTTCCAGGGTTACAGGCAATGTCTCCAAGAAATTGCGAATTGGCGCCATGCAAATTAGGACAAATTCTATCGATGAAATTGAAAAACAGAATTTCACCATTGGGGCCTTTCATCAGCAAGTTTTGGACAAATCGGTCATAAAGGCTTTGGTCATTGATAAACACCAAGTGGGAAATCGTGATAATTCTTTTGCCCGTAACTACGGATTGGAGTTTGCCTACGTTGGGAAGGGCGGTAAGTTCAACAACACTATTAGGTTTCATAGTTCACATACAGATCAGCGTCTGAATGATAATTTTTATTATGGATTCAGTGGTGATTATGTAACACCTAGGGTGCGGACTGGTTGGACTTTCGATGTTGTCGGAGAGAATTACATTACCGAGGTGGGCATCAACCCAAGATTGGAAAACTTTAATGCAGAGACAGGAGAAGTAGAACGCATTGGTTTTATAAAGTTAAATCCCTATTTCAGATACCTTTTTTATCCAGAAAATGAGAAGAGTGTTTTCAATTGGCATGGAATAAGAACGTGGCACAAACTATACTTTAACAATGACGGGAGTTTAAACGAAACTGAGAACAATTTTGCTTATGACTTTAGGTTTAAAAACACCTCGGCGTTCACTGCTGATATCCGGTATAGGGAATTGAACTTACCACTACCTACAAGCTTTTTAGGTGATTTTGAACCCTTACCTGTTTCGAACTATTCTTTTACCCAGTTTGGTCTTCAATATAGAACAGACAATCGGAAGGTTTTGACTGGCGACATTCGAACAAGCTATGGTGGTTTCTTTAATGGCAACCGATTCAATATGGTCCTTAATGGGAACATGCGGGTTCAACCTTGGGGGAATTTTGGACTGACCTACAATTACAACAACGTGAAACTGCCTGAAGAATTTGGTGAAAGGGAGATTCACTTGTTAAGGTTCAATGGGAATGTCAGTTTTTCAAACAACATGTTTTTTACCAGTGTAGCGCAGTACAACACCCAACTGGACAACTTTGGTATCTTTGCAAGATTTCAATGGAGGTACTTACCTATGTCCGACCTATTTTTGATTTACACCGACAATTATAACACGATGGAAAATTTCAATCAAAGAAATAGAGGGCTGGTCGCGAAATTGACCTATTGGTTCTAATCGATATTTCATCCATCACCTACCTTGTTGAAAAGTCTTAACTATATACCCGAACTTTAATATTAATCAAGTTTTATGTAAGGGAGTATATAAAAGTTTAGGTACCCCCTAAATCAACTTAGTCAAAAAACTTGTTCGGATACATGTTTTAATACACGTTAAAGGATTCAATTGTAAATATTTGCCACAGCTTTAATCCTTAAAACAAATACTTTATGAAAGCATCTTATTTACTAATTGGCAGTATACTTCTTGCACAGCTATCATTTTCCCAACAGGTGGAAAGGAAGGTTTATCATATCCCAGGGCATGAAAATGTAGAGAATGGAATTGGATATTCCCATGCCATCAAAGTTGGGAAAACACTTTTTATTGCCGGTACCGTTGACGGTCAACACGATGATATGGAGGCTCAAATCAAAACCATCTACAAATATGTTGAAGACACATTAAAGCATTATGGTGCCAGTACCGCTGATATAGTAAAGGAAAATATTTACACAACGGATTTGGATGAATTCAAGAAGAACATGGGATTACGGAAATCCTTTTATAAAGAGGGTAAGTTTCCCACATCGACATGGGTACAGGTAGAAAGGTTGTTCATTCCTAAACTAAAGGTTGAAATAGAGCTCATTGCAGTTGTTGAATAATCAGTTTAGGATTGTGGGACCGGTTAATCTGCCCTTCTCTGAACTCAGAGGGGGTCATACCGGTCTCTTTTTTGAACGACGTATTAAATGATGACCTTGAACTAAAACCAACCTCATACATAATTTCAGAAATTGTCAAACTAGTTTCGTGAGGATTTGTCAAAAGCTGTTTTGCCATATTAATTCGATAAGAATTTACGTAGGAAACAAAGTTTGTTCCCAGACACCCATTAATGAGTTCTGAAAGTTCTCGACTGGGAATTCCAATTTTCTGAGACAGATCTTCTAGGGTTAGACCTGGGTTTACAAACGGTGTTTCTTTTGCCATATAGATACTTAATTCATATATTTTTTCACGTTTGTGACCTACCGTACTAGCACTTGGATTCTTGTTCGGCAAAAGTTTGGGCATTATTCTTTTGATTTGAAAGATGCTTATTCTAGTAGCGGTTCTCGTTATGTTTTGCACGATGTAAAAATTGAACAAAGCAATTAGTGAAAGAATAAAAAATTCAACTATAACAGAAGCTTTGCCTAGAAAAGGAAAGCCAAAAAAATAGATGCTATCAAACAGAAAAATAAGGGTGAATAGCCAGAAAATGTTTTTTAACCAACTAATTTTTTGATGCATTGAAGCTCTCCGTGATTTATTTGGAAAATAGAGTTTTGAAAAAATCAAAGACGTGTATACGATGAAGCTCAAATACAACAGAACCCTATGTTCCGCAGGCAAAGTAATATTGTTCATTGTAAACATAACGGCAATGAAAGAGGGGATAAAATGAATGACTTCCCTACTGGAGAATTTCCATTTAGTTTCTATTACTGAAATACCATAAAGGTATAGCAGCGGGGGCAACAAAAAGCTCAGGGCAGAATTATATTGTGAATATCTAGCGGAATTATTCAATACATACGAAAAAAGGTTACCAAACATTTGAATACCCACTACAAGAAGGTAAAAGCTTAATAAATAGTTGCTAAGTTTCTTCTTGCCGCTGGACACTACTAAAAGGAAACCTAAAATCAAACTTAAGGTTACAATCATTAGTAGTATGCCAATAATAATTACTCTCACTTTCGCGGTTTTACAATTAGAATGCTATTCTGAAAATCAATTTGCAAGATAAGTTGTATTGAAGTGAGGCTTAGCCGGCGTTACCCAACAAGAATAGTCGTTCACGGGTTCCGAATAGCTGTTGAAATGAAAATCAAAGAAATACCAAAATGAATGCCCTTTATTTGGTGTGATTTTATCCGTTTCACATAAGACGAAGTTCATACTTTGGTATATATACTAATCATTATGCAAACTCCAATACATATTCCTGCGAGACTTGTACTCAACTTAGGTGCGTTTCAGACTTTTTCGATGGCCCTTTACCATTTTTTTATTCCTTATCAATTCAACTGGTCGCAATACTTATCTGAAGACATACAGACTATTAATTGGTCTTTGTTTGCGACCAACAACTATTTCAGTTTTACGTTGCTGTTGTTGAGTGCTTTGATGTTCTATTATTTTAATTCGTCCAACGTGAAAAATATCAAACCCCTAATTGTTGCCGGTTTCTTCTTTTGGCTCTTTAGTTGCCTGTATCAACTAATTGACCCCATGCCTTTGCCCGCTAGCTTACAATGGTTGCGTTATCTTCTTCTGGGCATCGCGGTGTTCAATACTTCACTATTTTTAATTTCCTTAAAGATTACCAAGACTCTCAATGCCTAACTGAGTCATAGCTCCCTCAACAATTCTTTGGGGTTATAAAATCGAATGATCACTTATGATTTTCTTTGAAGCCTTTATCAAGAAATGAAACTCAATTTTAAGAGGTTTCCATAACTAAAATGACTATTTGCCTAACAGCCACAAAACGGTATCCTTAAATTGTTCCTTCCAAAAGGCCTCGCTATGGGTGCCTCCTTGAACGATTTCTGTCTTTAACTGTTTTTCATCCATTAAAGGAGAAAGGGTTTTCTGCATACGAGCAAAAATGGGCACCATGCCACCTTCTTCCGAACCCACTATCATATGGATTTTAGATTCGTTCAATCTCGAATTCTGCTCGTGAAGACTATAAATATCTTCGGAAACCCAAAATGAAGGAGAATAAACCCCAGCCATTGAAAACACATCAGGATTGGTCATAAGAATATAGTAAGCCATCAATCCTCCCATAGAAGAACCCATGATCATGTTATGTTCCCTTTCAGGTTTTGTGCGGTACATTTTGTCAATCATTGGTTTTACTTGACCGGTCAAAAAATTAGTGAACTCCCTACCCTGTTGTTTCCCAAATTCTTGGTGGTCGTAAACGTTATACTCCTGCATTCTGAATACACCATGATTATCAATACCAATGACTATAGCCTCTTGCTGATGTTCCTCTGCTAAGGCAATCATGGTTTCATCCACTCCCCATTCTCCGGAAAAACTAGTCCGTGTATCAAACAAATTTTGCCCATCCAGCATATAGATAACAGGATAGCGCTTATCGCCCGATTCGTAATCGAGAGGCAAATAGACCCTTAAGGTCCTACAACTGTTTGAATAAGGTACTTGGACTATGTTTTCCAAAATCTGAACATTTGGAGAAGCGGTAGATTCCGTTTGAACTTGGTCCTCCTTGGTCTGAGCACTACATGACAAATTAAGGAGAAACAGCGTACATAATACCAGTTGAACTTCATGTATTAATGTTTTATTCATCGATTCGTTCTTTAATTGCTATTTTATTTCATCAATAACCCAAGAATAATTGTTCATTTAGTTAATAATTCACCTGGAAGATTCCAGATTTCCACTAGTTTAAATGACATTACCGAATTAGGTTTCACACCTGCTCTTTTAGATAAGACATCCAGTAATTTGCACAAAACCAATAGTCCAATTGGGCTAAATATCATAACGATCCACATTTTTGGAAAATCCAGGTCCAAAATCCAAATTATTACCAAAAGGGACATCGCTATCATCCAAAAAGCATAGCTGACCACAAATGACACCAGTACTTTCCATCCTTTGAATTTCATTATATACCAAAAAGTTTATGGTATGAACTCTGCTGATTCTTCATCCATAATGGTTTCAATGAAGGCTTCATTGCCCTTGATGCCATTGCTGATCAACTTAAGTTTTGCAGCAATTCGATCTTTCTCGTTTTTATCTTGCGATAATTTAAACTTCCCTTCCCAAGTTGTTATTCCTATCTCAAAACCTACAATAAAATTGATAATCTGATTCATTTTAGTATTATCTCCCGACAAAATGAAGGGATTATCCCCAGTTTCCAAAAACTCGGTCATACGCATTATTGATCTCTTTACTTCATTAGTGGATTCAATCACTTTACATTTACCGGTAATATGGACCGTAATGTGGTTCCATGTGGGTAACTGTGATGTCAAATAATCATTTGGAGAAATGTAACTGTTTGGACCATGAAACACCGCTTTTATTTGACGTTTATTCAAATAACCACAGTGAGGATTGTTACGGTCCATATGTCCAACCAGTTTTCCATGTTCACCAGAGTCGGGATAATACATCAGAGGTACATGGGTAATGAAACTATCGTTATTCTGTGCTGATACCAAAGTGGCGAATGGAAACGCTTTGATGGTTTGAACAATTTTTTTAAAACTATCTTCTCTATGGTGTTCTGGGGGGTATTGATTCATATTATTCAATCTCCGGGTCTTCAGTTTCCTTACCTCTATGGACATTTATAAAATATTGAACAGAAGGAAGCTCTACTTTTGAACCTATTAATAGGCCGGCCATTAGTAAAATCACTCCCTTTAAATAATATAATGCTTCGGTTAGCACGAGGGTTGCAACTATAAAAGTGAATAGGAGGGATATGTAAATTATAGTTCTTGTATTCCAATGTATTTGAGAAAATCCTTTAGATATGCCAAACCCCATTTTTCTTAAAATCCAATCTGTCAACCAAAAAATGATGACCAGTTCCACAAAAGGTTTTAGGATTCCTAACACGCCCGAACTAATCGCCTTCATCTCTGTGTTGAAACTTTTCACGTTTTCCTGAAGGGGGGAAAAGCTTGTCATGATTATGGATGTTAGATAGACTGCTCCGGCAAATAGTATAAAAAAGATGAGCCAATTTTGTGCTGCTAAAAAGACTTGGTTGATGGATTGTTCCTGTTTTTTCATTTTTAGTTTGATTTTTGATAAATACTTTTGGCAAATGGAAACCATGTCTGGCCTTTGTCATAGGTGCCTTCCACTAAATGTTCAAAAGAATCTTCTTGAATATTGGAATAGGTAAGCCTAAAAGAAAGTTTTTTGCCTTCGCCAAAGTCAATTGGTTGGTCTGACTTAAGGTTGGTGAAAACTATTTTGTTTTCTAAAAAATCACCTGTATAAATATCCATTAGCCCATATTCCTGATCCATTGCACTCAGCTTTAGGTGACCTGTTCTATGGTCATGGCCAATATGTATCACCATATTTAATTCAGAGGCGTCCACTAAATACTTAACTTTCTCAGATAAAAAACTACCCTTAAGAATGGCTTTGATTGAAGAGTGGGTATCTCCCACTAAACTCCATTGCCCTTCTTTAATCTTGAAATTGGACACCTTCCAATCTGCTATTAAGAACTCCATATTTTTTAATGGAGAACCTTTCCCTGCTTCCTGTCCTTTTGATGTATGGACAAATAATGCCATGACTAGGCTAGTAAGAAAATGGACGGTAATACTTTTTTTTGAAATCATATTGGTACTATGCCAGTTCTAAATTGTCAATTCCGATGATGGGCAGTTTTCGGATACGTTTTCCAGTGGCATTGCAAATCGCATTTAAAATAGCAGGAGCGACTGGCGGAACACCGGGTTCACCGATACCGGAAGGAGCGTCTTCATTTTTTAAAAAAATAACTTCGACCTCAGGGGATTTATCTATTCTGAGAACTTTATAATCATGGAAGTTTTGCTGTTCAACCTTACCTTCTTTCAGAGTGATATTATTGTAGTACAATGCGGAGAGTCCCCATATAATGCTGCCTTCAATCTGATTTGCTGCCAATTGCGGGTTAATGACAAGTCCACAATCCACAACGCATGTTATTTTGTGAACTTGCAATTTGTTGTTCTCCAAGGAAATTTCCGCCATTTGGCCTGCGAACGTAGGACCAAAAGAATGCCCGGCAAATCCCAAGGTGTTTTCCCCATTTGAGGTAACATATTGATTTCTTAACCTACTTAGCTCTTTATACACTCTAATGGCTCTTGGAACCAAGATTTCCTTCACTGAATTGAAGTTTACTTCAAATCGTTTTTCACCGAAGGATTTGGGAAACTCAATTTGATTTTCAAGCAGTTCCAATCGGTAATCCAAAGGGTCTTTCCCTAAATATTTAGCTAATTCATCAACAAAACTTTCCAATCCAAGAGCATGAGGATGTGCTTGCACACTTCGCCAAGCCATTATTGGTAATCGGAATGGTACTTGGACAACCTCTTGAAGGCGTTGGGTATTGTAATAAATTTGAAAGGGAAAGGCCCATTGTAATTCTTCAGTCTGCGCACTCATATATTCACGGAGTCGCCAACCCAAAATTTTACCATTCTCGCCCAATGAAACGGTATGCTCTTCTTCTTGAAGGGCATGATAACCACTTGTGGCAATTTCATCTTTCCGATTCCACACCACCTTAACCGGTCTTTTAAGCATTTTTGACAACACTACTGCTTCTGTAATGAAATCATCATAGAACCGTCTACCGAAGCTTCCCCCGCAGGGGAGGTTATGAAGAAGGAAAAAGCTTATAGGTCTATCTACGACCTTTCCTGTCCTTTGAAGGATTCTGTTTGGGTGCTGGGTAGAAGACCATACTTCGCAACGGTCTTTTTTATAATCTGCGGTTGCGCACATGGGTTCCATTAACGCGTGCGCCTGAAAAGGATTTCTATAGGTTCGCGAAAATGTACTTGTTGTATTCTTAAATTCATCAACGACATCACCTGTCTCAAAAATGGTATATGTCGCTGAATTGCCTTTTGCCATGGCAAGGTCATTCTCAATGGATTCCATATTTCCATTTTCCAGCGGCGAATCGGTCCATTCTACTTGAAGCTTTTCAGCAGCTTCGAAGGCGGTCCAAGTATCTTTCGCGATTACCGCCACACCATTTCTCATGGATGTTTTGGTATCTGATTCGTCCACTTCCTTCAACCTGTTGGATACCTGTAACACATCCACCACACCTTCGATATTTTTTACCTCTTCAGCATTGAAGGAAATTACGTCCAACCCCATAATTGGGGCTCTTACAATACAAGCGTAGACCATATTATCGACCACCACATCCATGCTATATTGCAGTTTGCCGTCTAAAATCTTGTCCTGATTTAAGTTTTTCTTTGGAGTTCCAATGATGTTATAGTCAGCAACATCTCTAAAAGTGACAGTTTTAGGCACTTCTTGATGGGAAGCAAGAGAAGCCAGTTCACCAAAAGGGACTCTCTGTTTTGAAGGTTTATGAATGACCAGACCATTGTTGGCAAAACATTCTTCAGTAGGTACATTCATTTTTTCAGCCGCAGCTGAAATGAGCATCGTTCTTGCCGTAGCTGCCAGTTCACGAAGTGGTTCCCACATTCTTCTCACCGTCCCACTTCCGCCTGTATTGCCGTAAAGACGATTCCCATATTTCTCATCATAATCGGCTTGGGAAACTTGTATTTTCTCCCAATCAGCCCCTAATTCCTCAGCAAAAATCATGGCCAGTCCGGTAAATGACCCCTGTCCCATTTCATGACGGGTGTATTTGAATCTTACAATTCCATCTTCGCCTAAGGACATCAATAAATTCGGTTCAAAAACCACCTTTTTCCCCAATGAATCATTTGAACCTAAAAATGGAACGGCAGCGCCTAGTGCAAAACCGCTACTCCCCAATGAAACCGTTTGAATGAAAAATCTCCGCTTCATGCTATTTGGTTTTTGCTAGCCTCCTTAATAGCATTCTTAATACGTTTATAGGTACCACATCGACAGATGTTTCCTTTCATTGCTCGGTTTATCTCTTCCCTGGTCGGTTTTGGTTTTCTATCCAGAAGTGCTATTGCAGACATAATTTGTCCCGTCTGGCAATAGCCACATTGGGCCACATCAAGTTTTCGCCAGGATTCCTTTACTGGATGTTCGGTAGGAACACCTTCAATAGTTCTTAGCACCTTTCCTTCCAAGGCCTTTACAGGTACACAACAGCCACGGACAGGGGTACCGTCCACATGAATGGTACATGCCCCACATTGCCCAATGCCACAACCAAACTTACTCCCGGTAAGATTTAATTTATCTCTAAGCACCCACAGAATCGGCATTCTTTCTGGAGCTTCAACAGTATATTCTATATCATTTATGTTAAGGATAAATCGCGGCATTTCTTGAGGTAGATTTAAAACTAATTATTGAATCGATGGTGATTACTTCTGCTTCCAAACCCCATGAGTTCTGAATGTAGTTCATTACATCAGCGATCTCTTGATCGGTAAGGTCAACGGAAGGCATATTCATAGAACCATTCGAAATAAGACGAACTGCCCTCTCCAAGGTCATGGTATTGGCAATTCTAGAGTTAATGGGTGGATACAAGAGATTTCCAGCACCATCCGGTCCATGACAGCTTATACAATTGGTTATATACACTTCCTTGCCCCTATCATAGGCTTCTGTAAGCTGATAATTCTCTTTACAGCCAAGAACAAGAAGGTAGAGAAGGATTAAAATGTTACGCATGTCAAATAAATTTATAGTAGAATGAAATAATTATACCCTCAAAACCAGCGAACGACAAAATGGGATGGGTAAAATCCAATATTTTTCCTCTGAGCGTATTTAAGACCAACCAAATCCTTAGCTCCATGCTCAAAATAGGACATCTTATCTGAATCTTGGGGTTTGAACCTTAATGGTTTTGGATTTAATCATGTCACCGCTAAGGAATGATTTTATGAGTTCAATAATTTCCGGAGAACTCCTATATAAATCGTGACCTGCACCATCGACAATGATATGTGTAGCGTTCTTGAAATCGCCCACGATATTTGCTGCACTTTCGAGATATGTTCGCCCATCCAAGGTCCCGCTAAAAAAAAGTGCTTTCACATTGGACGTAAAGGACTTTCTATACTCTGCTCCTGCATCTTTAATACCCAATCCTTCACCGATGTCTGGGTAGGGAAAGTTTGTAGTCCCCGATAGGATGGCAGATTTGGATTGCTTGGTAATCAATTCATGCCTTGTAACTGATACCCCAGAAGCTACATCGGCGACTAGCGGCATCAATCTAACTCTATTGGCATATTGTTTCATGCCCGCGACCATTTGCACCAATCTATCGAATTTGCCGTTCAATACCCCATGATAAATTAGCGGCAGGGCTGAGGCATCTTCCGGATTTTTGGTCAAAAAGTATGAGGTAACAAGCTTTAAATCGAAATCACTGATTCCCACTTGGATTTCCTTTTTGCTCCTCCTATCAAAATAGGTTGTGTACACAGGTTTTCTATTTAGGGAATCCAATGTTACCCTCATTAGTTTCTGTAAATTTCCGTACTTCGAATAGGCCAAAGTATCTTTTTTCAATACCAAATTCAGCCTTTCAAGATAGCTCTCACTGTTTTTAGGTAGTTTGATGGTTTCATCTGGGCCTTCCAAAGATGCCATTATCATTTTATCTACCCTATCCTCAAAAAGTCTCACATAGGCAAACCCCAAATGGCTCCCATAACTAATGCCCCAAAGATTTATCTTTTCAACTCCAAGAGCTTGTCGTAAGGCATCGATGTCCTTTGCATTTTCAACGGTATTATATCCGTTTATGTCAATTCCTTCATCAATCCAAAAGTCCAAGCATTGTTTTGAGGATTCTTGCATCACCTCCAAATACTTACCAGGACTCCCAGGTTCCGCCATCGACATTTTGAAATCTGTACGGCATCTTGGAATATCTTCTGATAGACCCGTTCCTCTCTGGTCTAAGGCAATTACATCGGCTACTTCCCTGAGTTGCATGAACAGCTCAAACCGTATTCCCCTTGCGGTTGCAATTCCAGAACCCCCAGGCCCTCCAGCTAAATAAATAATAGGTGCTTGGGGGTTTGGGTTTGTGGATTTAAAGCGAATAAACTTTATGGTAATATTTCTGGAGTTTGGGTTATTTCGATTTTCAGGAACTTGTAGTGACCCTATCTCAGCATCAACAATTTCGCCTTTGTCATTTTTGAACTCGTAAGGAGCGAATTGTAAGCCTTGGGAGAAGAGCACGGCTAAGCCCAATAAGAAACATATAAGAAATGTGATAATAGTTTTCATGTTTTTTTGATTAATGGATGATTTAACAAAGTTGTACATATCAGTATCGTAAGTCGTCCCAAACGCTAACTTGGGACCTATTCAGATTTAACGGTAGTTTCTGATTTTATGGACCTACAATTCATTATCTCCACTTCATAAGCCATTAAAATGACCATCCTTACTTTAAAACCTTATTGGATGCTAGATATTGGTTGAATCATTTATGATATTGTTCGTAGGTTTCGAAATCAATCTAAAAATTCCAATAAAATTTTCATTTCACATATTTGGTCTTCGTATAGAGAAATAGATAGGTTGAAAAGTTAAATTGCCTTACTTAGGTTATTACCTTGTTCAAATTACCGTTTGCGCCCATAAAACTGTTGTTTGTTTTCCTGTTTACTAATTATTCGATTAATGGCTTAGCTTTGATAAAGTATGAGTGAAAGAGTAAATCCTGCCCATATTAAACATCCTTTGGAACGCTGGTTGTCAGACGACAGGGTATTACTGTTTAATTTTTGGGTTGCGGACATCCTTTTTATGTCTTTAAAAAAGGAAGTATTTCATATTCACTGGTATGAGTGGGTTTTCTCAATAAATAGTATTCTGCTGTTTATCACCATAAATTATTTATTGTTTCCCAAATTTTTTGAGAAAGGCAGGGTATGGGTTTTTCTCTTGCTCACATTTCTGGCTATGTGTGGAACAGCTGCAATTGAAGAATTGGTTATTGAACGATATTTCTACTATGACCCCCAGGCATACCCTATTGCGTCTCCTAGTGTGGTACTTGCACAGTACATTCCGCCAGTGGTCATTTTCATTTTGATCAAAATGATGATTTATTATAGGGACCGTCAAATTTTGGTCGACACCCTTTCCAAGGAAAAAACAGAGAGTCAATTGCAATTTCTTAAGTCTCAGATTAATCCACATATCCTTTTTAACAACTTGAACAATATATACTCTCTATCAATACAAGAAGATAAACGCACCTCTGATACAATTTTAAAGCTATCCAACTTGATGCGCTACATTGTTTATGAAAGTTCAGAGAATTTTGTTTTATTGACCAAAGAACTGGAGTACCTTGAGGATTATCTTGAGCTACAAAAGATTCAACTTGAGGGAAGGGGAAGGGTTGATTTTCAGTTAACAGGTAATTCTTCAGGATATACCATAGCGCCCTTGGTCTTAATCCCGTTTGTCGAAAATGCATTTAAGCATAGTATGGATACCCAACTGGATAATATCATCATTAAAATCCAAATTGAAATTAGAAACGGTCAATTGTTTTTTTCATCAACCAACAGTCATGATAAATCTTCCAAAAAGAGTTTGTCCCCAACGGGAATTGG
The DNA here is from genome assembly GCF_947501165.1 of uncultured Allomuricauda sp. Taxonomy (GTDB): domain Bacteria; phylum Bacteroidota; class Bacteroidia; order Flavobacteriales; family Flavobacteriaceae; genus Flagellimonas. The sequence goes on from NZ_CANMUU010000001.1 coordinate 241,515, forward strand.
CCTTTCCAATACCAAGCAGCGATTACAACTACTTTATCCAGAAAAGCATACCTTAAACATCGAGGATAGCAGTAATAGTTATCAGGTCGACCTAAGGATACAATTATTATAATGGAATATAACTGTCTCATTATAGAAGATCAACTCCAAGCCCAGAAGGTTCTGCAAAAACACATCGCCAATGTGCCGCACCTTCAGCTTTTGGGGACCTTTACCAACGCTATTGACGCTATAGAATTTTTAAAATCCGGTAATCGTACCGATATTCTGTTTTTGGACATCAACTTGCCCAAGTTGAGCGGAATTGAATTATTAAAGCTGAGTAATCTTGATACCCAAGTGATAATTACCACAGCATACAGCGAATATGCCGTAGAGGGTTTCGAACTTGATGTTTGTGATTACCTACTTAAGCCCATATCGTTCGAACGTTTTTTCAAAGCCATTTCAAAAGTAGTCTACGCCAACCAAACGGTTTCCGAAAAAGAGGGCGAAAAGGAGTTCATCTTTGCCAAAGACGGTCATGATATCATCAAAATATACCTATCGGACATCCGATATGTAAATTCTGATTCCGATTTCACAAGTGTGAAGCTGGTAAACAAAACGTATCTACTCTCCTATAGCTTAAAGTTTTGGCAAGGAGTATTGCCCAAAGGGTCGTTTTTTAGGTGCCATAAGTCTTATATAGTCAATATAGAGGCTATTGACAAGATATCAGGGAATCTGATCTATATCGGTGAGGATAGGATACCTGTTGGAAGGACGAGTAAAGAACTCCTACTAAAGAAAATAAACCTTATCTAAGTCCATAAACCCGGTTTTATTTGTAGTTGATCAACCAAAGATTGAAGTTCAAGGATTCTTTTTCATTTTGAATGGTTATTGTTTCAAATTCCAAGTATGGAATTAACAATTAACGGAGAGGGCTATTCTTTTGAATTAGAAGATAATGGCATGCCCTTACTTTGGGTTCTTAGAGACATTCTTGATTTGACCGGAACAAAATACTCTTGTGGAATTGGTCAGTGTGGTGCGTGCACGGTTCATGTAGATGGACTTACAGCACGCTCCTGTATAACTTCTGCTTCTTCTTTGGAAGGCAAGAAAATAACTACTATTGAAGGTGCGCATTCAATAGTTATACTAAGTGCTTTACAAGAGAACTGGGTGGCTATAGATGTCCCTCAATGTGGATATTGTCAGAGCGGTCAGTTGATGAGTGCCGCGGCTTTATTATCCAAAAACCCATCACCTTCGGAAAAGGAAATTCGAGACGGCATGAGAGGTAATTTATGCCGATGTGGCACGTATACAAGAATCCTTGAAGCTATAAAGAAAACTGCAGAAGATTTGAGTTCATGAAACGTAGGCATTTTTTTAAAGTATCAGCTTTGGGCAGTGGTAGTTTACTGGTAAGTACGTTCATCCCGTTGGCCTGTAATTCAGAAGAACAAGAAACTATATATTGGGACCCCAATTTTTTTATTCGTATTGATTCAAATAATCTGGTCACCTTCATTTGTAGTAAAGCAGAACTTGGCCAAGGAACCTCCACAGGACTGGCCATGATAATGGCGGATGAGCTTGGTGCTGATTTTGACAAGATCAAAGTGGAATTTGCGGATGGAAGCAAAGAAAAGTATGGGCGTTTGCATTTGCAGGATACAGGAGGGAGTAACGGAATCCGAATGGTTTGGAATCCATTGCGTGAAGCTATAGCCATCACGAGGGAAATTCTAATAGAAGCCGCATCCAAGAAATTGGCTTTGCCTACAGCTTCTCTATATACAAGTTTGGGGTATGTCCGTAGTTCCGAAAATGATCAAAAAATAGCCTTTGGTGATTTGATTACTGTAGCATCGACCTTGCCAGCTCCGCTGGAAGTAAAGCTGAAAGATCCGGAACAATTTCAATACATTGGAAAGCCCATTCCAGGGAAGCTTACGAAAAATGCATCAAAAGGTACCGTTCCTTATAGCATCAACATTAAATTACCGAACATGGTGTACGCCACAATAGAACGTTGTCCGGTTTGGGAAGGAAGTCTTGTTTCCTATGATGATAGCGCGGCCAGACAAATTCCAGGAGTCATTGAGATTTTTGAGATTGAGCCTATTGAGGAACAAGATGACGATTACAAGGGTGGTGTGAGGGCCGGGGTGGCCGTGGTTGCAACAAACACTTGGGCGGCCATCAAGGGGAAAGAAGCATTGGAAATTGTTTGGGACCTTGGACCTAATGCCAAGTATTCAAGCATGGATGTCCACGATGGACTTACTTCTTACCGTGACAACAACCGCACGGTTGCCGTAAACCTGAAAAATGCCGAAAGTCTATTAAATAAATCAGATCAAAAGCTGACGGTGAGATACGACTCACCACGCCAAGCCCATACCTGCATGGAACCTCTCAATGCTGTTGCCTACCATTATGGTTATAAGGTAGAAGTTTGGGCAGGGACGCAATCCCCTTCCATGACACGTGAACGTATCGCAGAACTGACTGGCTTACAAGAGACAGAAATAGTGGTGAACAACCATCCCACAGGAGGTGGTTTTGGCAGGAAATTCACTTGTGATTATATAGAGGAAGCGGTCATAGTTTCAGAAAAAGTCCGAAAACCTGTGAAGTTGATGTGGACCAGGGAGGATACTATAAAAACCTCAAAATATCATCCCTATTCCAGTGATTTTTGGGAAGCCTCGCTGGATGACAAAGGGTATCCTATTGCCATCGGTTATCAAGGCTTTACGGGTGGACCAAGCGCTTTTAGACCCTTTCCATATGGCTTACCAATGGCCTATCGCTCTAGATTAAGGTATATAAATGGTTGGTTGGTGCCCAGGGCCTCATGGCGAAGTGTAATGGCACATCCCTGGGCCCTGGGATTGGAAAGTTTTATGGACGAACTGGCCCATGAAGCCCAGATAGACCCCTTGGAATTTAGACTAAACCTGTTAAAGAAAGCCGAAGTGGTAAAACAAAAACGGGACCCTTGGGTAGGAGCTGATCTATATCCGGCAAAACTCGTTGGAACACTTGAAGAAGTAGCAGATAGATCGGGATGGTTCACCAATTCAGCTGAAGATGTTTTCCAGGGATGCTCTTCCATTAGTTATAATACCTCTTATTGCTCTATGGTGGTCCACCTTAAGCGTGGTAAAAATCGACTATATCTTTCGAAAATATTTGCTACCATAGATTGTGGTACAGTAATTAATCCCAGTAAGGTTAAATCGCAAGTGGAAGGAAGTATTGTATGGGGTTTGAGCGCTCTATTAACCCCCTCCATAACAGTGAAAAATGGTCAAGTGGAACAAAGTAATTTTAATGATTACCCTTTGCTGAGAATTAGTGAGACCCCAGATATTGAGGTAGAGATCATCCAAAGTGACGATGTCCCAACGGGTTCTGGTGAGCCGGGTGTTCCTGGGGTTGCCCCTGCTGTTCTCAATGCTTTGTTCATGGCCACGGGGAAGCGAGTAAGAAAAATTCCTATTAATCTAAAGGCCTTCTAAAATTTTTCCCCAAATCAATTTCATTAAATATTGATTTTTGGATTTATTTAGAATTCGTTTTCCTAGAGTATGAAGGCATTAAAAACATTCTTTAAGCCCCTACAGCCAACAATAGGAGCCAGCTATTCAGGAATGGTATTGTACAAAGAGTACAAGCCTTACACAGCGCTATCTGAGTATGTTTATTGTTTTTGGAAGTTAAGGTCTATACGTCTGCTTCAAAACCCCTTTTTGTATCGGGTAGTGTCCGATGGATGTATAGACATTTTGATAGATACCAAAGAAAGGAGAACCTTTATCACCGGATTTTCAAAACAATATGTAGAATACGATCTTGGCAGGTCTTTTGAGTATGTAGGTGCTCGTTTCTATCCCTTTATGTTTCCCTTACTATTTGGTATTTCAGCAGAAAATGTGGTAAACCGATTTTTGAATTTGGAAGTGGTGTTACCCGAGTTAGACCGCAATATCAAATCCCGTTTGGAGGAAAAAGTAAATTCAGACGCCTTGTTAGCTATGTTAAGTAAGGTTTTGAGTTCATATATCTCTAAAGAAAGGAGTTTGTATTCATTGGATCCCCGATTTTCCAAGGCAGTGGACCAAATGCTTCAATCAGGAGGGAACATTCCTATCAATCAATTGGACCTAGCCGTAAGTCAGCGGCAGCTTAGGCGTTTTTTTCAATTCTATTTTGGGGAATCCCCTAAAGTATTTTCAAAAGTGTTGCGCTTTCAAAACATTCTAAATGCTAAGCCTTCCCAACAAAGTTTAACCTCAGAAAAAGTATTTTACGATAAGGGGTATTATGATCAGGCACACTTCATTCGAGACTTCAAGAAATTTTATGGGGTAACGCCAACAGAGGCTTTTGGAAGGTAGATGAAATGGTTCATTGTCAGTGGTCTGAGTATAGTCAAATAAAGCGAACCGTATAATCAAGTAGTTGGCACGCTAAAAATTACTGTTGGAAGATTTTTGAGCGATCATTAACGACAATAAATTAAAATTGCGATGCAATTGGCAATGGTAAAATTTCCTTTTTTTTGGGTAATTTTTAGGAATTCAGTAGTTCTAAATAAACGAATTATATAATAGGGTGAAAAGTCATAAAAAGTTAGTGCTCTTGATATTTGTTGTGCCATTTTTCACGATGTCTCAAATGGATACTTTAAAAGTTGACTATGGCAGTTTACGTATGGGAAATCTTCATGAAGGCAAAAGTGTTTATTTGGTTTACACGGAGCGAAACGGTGTATTACTGGACAATTCCATTTGGGAACGAGAGCTTAGGGTTGAAGAAGGTAGCGATGGTAAAATCCATATAACCCAAAAATGGAAAAACCAAGATCCAAAGAAGGGGAGAACGATATATTCCGTGAGCGATTATAAAACCTTTAGGCCAATTTATCACTACACCAAGAATGGGGAAGTAGGCATAGAAGCCTTTGACTTTCAGGTAAATCAAATAGTGGGTTCCGATAGCATTGCAAATAATACTAAAAAGGGGTTTAAACTTGCTACCGAAAACACCCCGTTAAATTGGGAATTGGACTTGGAGATTCTTCAGACCTTACCTTACGGAACTTCCCAATATTTTGCCATCAATTTTTATCATCCTGGTGGAAATCAATCACCCAAATACTACCTATATGAAGTAATTGGTGAAACCGATTTTAAGACGGCAAGTGGCTTGACCATTCCATGCAGGCAACTAAAAATTGAATATGGCACCAAGAATTCTGCCGTATTCTGGATCAGTAAGAATACGAATCAAGTTATTAGAATGGAAGAAGTCCATGGCCCCTTTAAACGATATAAATTCCTTTTGGACCACTAAATAATATCTGAAGACCTCCTTTTGCGATAGCAATAAATCTAATTCAATCGAAATGAGATATATAACGTTCAGAATGCTTCTGTTATCTATGGCCATAATTTGTTCTTGTACCAATCAAGGGACAGAAAATCGAGAAGGGAGCGCCAACCGAGTTAATCATCCCTATCAAACGGATTCGATACTTCTTAGACCTACCAAGTTCCATCCTGAAATCGTATCCACCAAACTCGACAAATACAACACCAGTTTCAGTCCGGATGGGAACACCATGTACTATACTGTTACATCTCAAAAACTAGGAGTCACGGGTATTGCTTTTCAAAAATTTGAAAATGGGAATTTTGGTCGGCCAGAATTCGTTCCGTTTGTATCTGCAGATAGTCCTATGACCGATGTTCAAATTTCACCAAATGGTGACTTGATGTTGTTTTCAACCTTTATGGACTATGAAGGAAAACCTGAGGGCTTCAACTTTAATATTTGGACCTCGGAGTTAAAAAATGGGGAATGGCAACGACCAAGCCCACTGGGTTATCCAATTTCTTCCACAGGAAATGAATTCTATCCAATGATGATAAATGACCAAAGTATCTACTTCTGTTCGGATAAGGAGGGAAACTCGGATATCTATAAATCAAGACTTGAAAATGGTAAATACCAACCACCAATAAGGTTACCCGATAACATTAATTCCGACGGTAGGGAAGCGGATGCATTTGTGTCCAGGGATGAATCCTATATGATTTTTGTCCGTGTGGATGAACCAGATGGCTTTGGAAATAGTGATTTATACATCAGCTTTAGAATTAATGAGAACGAATGGACGGACCCTGTAAATATGGGCAAGGAGGTAAATAGCGGCCAAATAGATGGCAGCCCATACGTAACGTCAGACGAAAAATACTTGATTTTCACCTCAAATAGGGCCTCCGACGATATTAAAAAAAGGGCGATAAAAAGTTACAGGGATTTTGAGTCAATTTCCTCCTCCAGTGACAATGGATCTTTGAATTTCTACATTGTGAGTTTCAACTTAAAAAAATACAAAAACGATGTTTTTGCCAACAACTAGAACATATTTTTTAGCGCTATTCATCCTTTTATCATATTATGAATTAGTTGTCAAGAAAAGGCAAAATCATTCAATTAAAGAAGCCCAACATATGAAACAGATATTGATAACTCTGGTCTTATTGACACTTTTGTCTTCAACCTATTTAAGGTCACAACAGAAAGCACCTATTCTAACTGGAAAAGTAATAGTCTCAATATCAGAAGGAACTTTTGAATGTGATTTAACACTGAGTGAAATTCCTCAAATTGAAGATTACTTTATCCGATTAAATTCTGGTATGAACTTACTTCATATGAGAAGTAAAGACCCCGATGACTTTTTAATCTACTATAGAAAATCTCGCAGCGACAGTTTGTCCACTGGCGAAAGCATTGCCTACTATTTTAGGGATAAGGACAAAAAAGGAAAGTTCTTACCAAAAACCATACAGTTTAAGTACGTAGGAAAATTTCCAGTGGTAAAAGATACTCTAATGAATTACGCAAGAAAAGATTGGAAGGGCAATATAGCTTTCAATCAAAATGCTGTTCGTTCAGACGGGCGCCAATCTGCCTGGTATCCCATATTATATGATATTAAAAACGACAAGGTATTTGAAAGGGTAAAATACGATATTGAAGTTACCTGCCCAGATTGTAGCACTTTATATGTTAACGGCAACAAACCAATTAATGCCAAATCACATGATTTCAAGAGCATGTATGCTCAAGAATTGGTACTCTTCTGTGGGAATTATGATTTTAAAAAATTAGACAACACTTATTTCTTGAACTCTGGATTTAGTCAAAATGAAGTAAAAGAATTTGGCGAGCTTATAAATTCATACAAGCAATACTATGCTAGAAATCTTAAAATCACATTTGATGAATCGGTCAGTTTTATTCAAACCACGCCTATTTCTAAAAAGGATGGTTGGATGTTCGTGTCGTATCCCACAATAGTAAGTATAGGTTGGCAAAATGGGTTGAGAAGTATCCTTGAACCTGAGTATCAGAATTTTTACAGACCATTTATTGCCCATGAGTTAGGCCACCTCTATTTTGGAACTCTAAAGATGTTCAATAGTGAACTTGGAGATATGATGAGTGAAGGCTTTGCAGAATTTCTGTCATTGGTCCTAACAAGGAATTTAATTGGTGAAAAGACCTACAGGGAACTGATTGACAAAAAAATCAAGAATCTTGAAAATTTTAATGCTATCCCTTTTGCCAAGATAAAATCTCACTCAGAGTATAATAATAGACAACTTTATGTCTATGATTATGCACCACTTATATTCCTGGCCATGGAAAGTGAAATTGGAGAAAAAAAAATGTGGAGTTGGCTGAATATAATTTTGACCGCTGACACGCGATTCACCAATTACGATTTTTTAACATCTACGCTTAAACAGGCAATAAACAACGACAAGAAATACAATGCATTAAAAACCAAGTACTTTGAAACCGAAAAATCGTTCGAGAATGTGATTGAGGTGTTAAAGTCGAAACAAAGGAAGAATAATAAAAATGGTGATGGGTAAATATCTGTTGTCCATTACTTGCCAGAACACTCAAAATCATATTAAAATATAATTGAATTCGTACCCGCTCAAAATAAAATAACAGACCATGTGGACAATTTTAATGCTATGGGATAAGTAGCAAAACACATGAAATTCAAGAAATTGATATGCAAATTGGATGAAAAATCAATTAAAGCATTTGAACTACTACTGAAAACATTTGAAGCAATAATAGCATGAAAAACACATTACTAACTACTGCTTTCTTGGGATTGACATTAATCGGCCTTGGCCAAGATGTAAAAGAAGATTCACCTACCCCCAGGGATTCAAGAAAAATTCAAGTTTTAAATTTGGCCACTTTCCATATGCGTCCTACACCTGACGAAAACTCGGTAGAATTTGATAATTCTGATAAGGAAGCCTTAATGGAAACACGTCAAATAAGTAGACTCCTAGCCAAGTTTAAGCCCACGGTAATCTGCGTTGAGATAGAGCCTTCAGAAAACGATAAGCTCAACAGAGCATACAACAAGTTTGTGATCGACTCGATTTCTGATAAAATCTATGCTGGCGAAATAAATCTTTTAGCATTTGAGATTGGGAGACTTTGTAAAGTGGATAGCATCTATGGAATAAACCATAAAATGAATTACGATTACAATATCAATGATAAAATAACGAACACCTTAGACCCCATAACATTTGAAGCCTACAATGAAAACCCTCTGATGTCGGCGCCAAGCAAAATGACCTTGCTCAATACAATGAATACCTTGGATAAGCTAAGGACAATTAACATGGAAGATTTCTTGGATTTCCTGATTATTGAAAACGCGGATATGTTAACGCATGTGGGGACTAAAAACAATTTTGAAGGTGCTGATGAAGCCGCTAAGTTTTATCAACGAAACTTGAGGATGTATTCCAATTTAAATAGGGTCCCTGTAACTAATAGGGATAGGATTCTAATCATTATGGGAGGTTCTCACACTGCATTTTTCAGGGAATTTTTAAAACGGAGTCCTAAGTATGAAGTGGTTAATGCAGGAGACTACTTGAAGTAAAACACTTGTCCGTTTTTTACAATGGATTCAGATTTCATAATCCCAAATTTGTACCATAATATTAAACAAGTTGTCATGAAGAAATATGTTTATCTAATGGGAGCCCTAATGCTCACCACACAACTATTTTCCCAAACCAATGTTGAATCCCAAAAACAAAACAAAATGAAATTGAATGCTGGAATCGTAACATCAAAAATCAAAGAGACAAAGGAGTTTTATCAAAACAACTTAGGTTTTGGAGTAACCTTTGAAAATGAGTTTTATCTCCTTATGCACACGCCAAACCATACGGCTCAACTAAGCTTTTTACTCCCTAATCATCCATCACAGCAACCTTTGTTTCAGTCCGAGTTCAATGGCAGTGGAATGTACTTGACCATTGAGGTTGATGATGTAGACACCCTTTATGAATCACTTATTGAAAAAGGTGTAGATATTGAGATAGCGCTTAGGGATGAGCCCTGGGGTGATCGTCATTTTGCCATCAAAGACCCTAATGGTATTGGGATTGATCTGGTAAAGTATTCAGCACCCAATTAAACTCCAAATTGTATTTTATTAATTGATGAAATCCTACATTCAGGGTGCTTAAAAAGTCGTTCAGAGAAAAAAGTAAACTTCTCGGACGACTTTTTACATTTTACTCTCGAATAAGAACGGTCAATAAAAACCAGTATTATGAAATTTCCAACTCTATTATTCATTTCAAGCTTAGCAATAGGCTTGAAGCTTGTCGCCCAAGAAAATCAATTGAATAAAATTCTAGAAAATCTCAAGGTTGAATTGGTGCAGCCTGAGACCATATCTACTAAAGATTTTGAATTCGGGACATCCGTATCACCTGATGGGAATGAATTTTTCTTTGTAAAAGGCTTGCCAAGGTTCGGACGAACAGTGATTGTTTACTGCAAGTGGAAGGATACTAGTTGGTCGCCACCTTTTGTCGCCCAATTTTCTGGAAAGTACAATGACACCAATCCTTATTTCTCAAAGGATGGCAAAAGACTCTATTTTACATCAGATAGACCAACACAAAATCCAAACATTCAAGGAAGAAACTTTTGGTATGTGGAGCGTGCAACATATGGGTGGTCCGAGCCTAAAGTTGTACCAGGGAGTATAAATGATCAATACGATATTGTTTATCCTACGATTCAATTAGACGGCACCGTCCATTTTGTATCTTGGAATAGACCGGACTCACAAAATGGGGACATTTACATATCAAAATTTAAAAACGGGGCATATACTTCGCCAGAATTGGTTGAGGAATTGAATACTATCTCAAGTGATGCCGACCCAGAACCAAGCAATGATGGACAGTTCATGTTTTTAACTAGTACCAGAGAAGGGGGACTTGGACATTATGATCTTTACGTATTTAAGAAGAAAGAAAACGGTAAATGGGGAAAAGCCATTAATCTTGGAAATAAGGTAAACTCACGGGGTATGGATTCTGACCCTATCCTAAGTCCTGATGGACAAACACTTTATTTTTCTAGTGATAGATTACTGTATGCCGATGTTTCTGACCAAACGTTTAAGAGCTATGATGATATCCGTTCCTTTTACAATCAAATACTTAATGGCGCAATGAATATATACAAGGTGGATATTAGTGAGCTCTTATCTTTTCTTAGAGAAGCAGACTTCTAGAAATTCTTGTAATTAAAGCTAAAACGATTCTACTCTATTCTTTAAAAAAACCTTAAAAACTATATCTGTGTTCCTATAATTTCATTGGGCCTCTATTGGTTAATATAATTGTCTACTTTTTGTTGACCCATTCTCAACATTGATAATTTATTGATATATCGAAATAACGATATAAGTAACCCAGCAATAATTCACAATTTACTTAGCGCTGCAATTGACTATCAAATATGAGAGCAATTTACATTTTTAAACGGATAATTTATAGAGCCCAATAAAAATTTATTAAGGATTGCTCACTCATAAAAAACCTAAGCCAACATTTAATTTGCAAGTGAAAATGCAAATGATATTGGTCTTAGCCTTGTAAAACATTCAACAACAGATTAGGAATTTCTGAGAAAGATAATCAAGAAAATCTACCGATTAGATTGCTAAAAAAGTCGTTGGGAGAAAAAATTAAGGGTTCTCTTATGGCTTTTTTACTTTTTGAGTTTAATCCAATGATAAAATCCATGAGACGCCCATTCAAAGTAGATTCATTGTTCATCTTGATGGCAATTTGTCTTATCTCATGCTCAGAACAAGAAGAAAAGGAATTCGTAAATAGAATTGGATATTACTCCAAACTTACAGGAATCATATCACCCTATTTAGAGTATAATCCAAGAGGAGAAATATCAGAGGATAGTATCCTATTTTTCACCCACTATCAGGTGGTTTCGGGAAAAGAGGGGAAGCTTCAGGAAATAACGTACTTCGTTAATGGGAAGCCAAATAATGAGTCTTATTACGGAACCCATAAAGTGAGCTATGAATATTCGGATTCGACCATGTCAAGGACCTATTACGATGAAAAGAACCGTAAAAGCTATTTATGGCGACATTATTATCAAGGCAGGAATATTCATAAAGAGGTTTTCTATTTAGATTCCAATGGTAATAAATCTAAATTGATTCTTTTGGATTCGCTTGGCAAGAGGGTTTCAACAGGTCTGGGAGCCTATGAGTATCAATGGCAGACCCTTAGTGATACGGCATTTGTGCAAAAACAATTTGATAGAGATGGTAAACCAAACATACTCACAAACTACTTTCCTTTTTATACTTCAAAAATAACCATAGATGACAAAGGCGATTTATATGGAATCTATAATGTAAATGACGTTGACCATAAAATTGAGATGAACAGTAGTACCGGATATGCCAAGGTTATCTTTGATTTCGATATACATGGTAATGAAATGGGTTGGGAATTTCATGATACCGAAGGAAATCTTGTAAATCGCAGTCCCATTGAAAACACGGACTATGGCTATGCGCAATGGCTTTATGAGAACAATGTTTGGGAGGACCGGAAAAAAGGACTTCTAAAATACTTCGAACAGAATCTTTATAATGCAACTGGAGAACCGGCCAATGACAATGACTCTATACATAAGACAACGTATTTCTTGAACGACAATTTTCAATTGGATTCCATATTGCGATATAATAAATATGGGATTCCTCAAGGAAACATGTCCACCAATATTTTCAGAACAGAATTTAAATATGACCCTGACGGGAATAGGGTTGATGTGGTCGACTATGATATCGATGGGAATGTCATTAAAGGATAGTTTTCGAAAAAGTGAGTTTAAGTTTGATGAAAAAGAAATATAGCCCCATAAATACTTCTAACAATATCTCGTAAAGCGATTAAATGAAAAAGTTTTTGTTGGTCATCCTAAGTTCTATTTCTTACTTCTACTTAGCAGCGCATCCTGGAATTGGAATGGTATATGATGGGGAACGATTTATTTACTACACAGACTTACAGCATGTATGGAAATTAGATACAAAATCCGGTATTTCAGAAATTTTCGTTGAGGATGTACATAGCCATGAATTAGCACTTGACAATGCAGGAAATATTTACGGTGAACACTATTGGTATGTGGAGTCTGAGCAAAAATTCAAAAACTACATTTGGCGTGCTAACCATAAAGGAGTTACCCGAAAGATTCGTGACAATCAATATGGGGAAAATGATGATTTCAGTTTCATTATAGATCGAAACTTCTCGAGTTATGAGATTAGAAAAGGCTTGAATGAACATGAAATCGTTTTGAGGGACTCATTGCAAGAAAAAGTATTGGCCCAACTAAAGCTCGATAATCCAACATGGAAGTACCTCAGCCATAACGATGATTTTTTATTTGTTGATTATCCTTCGATTTACAGGCTAAAAGATGGTACTGTATCCATAGTGTCAAAAGATATTTCCTCAACAAGATTTCCTTTTTCCTTTGTTGGCAAGGAACACAATATCTACGGGATTTGGACTGATAAAGAAGAAAACGTTTATGTCGCGCTTTACGGTGGTCGAGAAATAAGGCGAATTAATGCAAAAGGAGAAAGCGATAGGATAATGAGAAGTGCCTTTTTATGGTCACCAATCAATGGAATCTTCGATAGTGACAAAAATCTTTGGGTAATGGAATGCAAGGTTGGAGGGAAAATCAGGGTAAGAAAAATAATGCAGAACAAACTTTCCGCGCAAAAGTCTTTCCTTCAGGAAAATTTGGTGATTGGAGTCATTTTAATTTCCTTTTTAGTTATCATTTTTAAGAGAATTGGCATTACACAGTTGAGAAAATTAAATCTCAAAACTTAGATAACAAAGGAACAGAATGCCGGAATACATTAAAAAACAAAATCTTTAATTTTCTCATAGTTGATTGCACAACAAAGGCATTCAAACATTTATTATCGAAAAGATTCTGTACAGTTCATTCCCCATTAAATATCTTAGGCGAATTGTGAGACCTGGTAAAATAGGCCCATGGAAAAACTATTTTGTTTAAGTATGTTAAGTACAGTAAGTTGATTAAGTAACGTACTTGTTATTTCTCAATATTTTCATTTAATTTAAATCAAGTCTTAAACGTAAGTTGTTTTTAACCCTTTTGGATAACAAAACATTCTTTTAAGGAACAACAAAATTAAAGCAAAGTTTCATGGAGCATCTGACCTATCCTGGATTGGGTATCATCCTTGTCTTGATGGTCTTTATTCTGGCCAAAAGGAAAAAGATACCAAGCGATTGGTGGCTGTTTGCGGTTTTGTTTGCCATGGGTATCAAGTTTATTGGCTTCATATTGCCCTACGACTTTAGCATATGGACGTATTGCATACAATCGCTTACTGAATTCTACTTCTTCCCTCTCTTATTGATATATGGACTGGTCCTTATTTCGCCCAATCAAAAATTCAAGCCTATTTGGCTGTGGAGTTTCAGTCTTGCCGTGGTATTTACACTATTTCTCATCTATGATATGGGTATTGCCAAGCGCACGACAACAGTTGAGGAAATCCAAGAGATTTATGAGTCGGCCCCCATGAATTATCTGCTCTTTTACATAGCACATTATGTATACCAGATTGTACTCCTCATCTGGTTTCTCAATAAATTAAGAGCTTACAATACATCTTTGAAAGGAAACTTCTCGAATATCGATAACCTCAACATGAACTGGTTAAAGAATTTTACCAAGGCCTATCTTTTTACGGTCTGTCTCGCAATGACCATAACGCTCTTAAGACATATAGAACAACCTTCATATGAAGGGCTTTTGTCTTATTTGTTTTATTTGAGTCTCACCATCGCATTGTTCTATGTCTGCTTTCATGGCATTAGACATTATGCTATAGCGGACTTCAAGGCTGCTGAGGATCACAACAGTGATATTCAAAAAGCTACCGAAAAATACAGGTCTTCCTCAATGACCGAAGAAAAGATAAATGCTCTTTATGGTCAAATCACGAAGCTTTTTGAAGATGAAAAATGGTTTCTGGAACCCCAACTCCGTGTTGATGCCTTGGCGAAAGAATTGCAGGTTACCACGCATCAGATATCCCAAACCATCAATTCAAAGGCCAACAAAACCTTTTACGATTTTGTAAACCACTACCGAGTTGATCATCTGAAAGAGGAACTGACCAAACCTGATAACAGACAGTACACAATTTTAGCCCTCGGTTTGGAAAGTGGCTTCAATTCCAAATCTTCCTTGAATAGAATCTTCAAGGAAACCACTGGCTTTACCCCTTTGCAGTATCAAAGAATGCATATGCGGGTTGCATAAAGTAATGACCATTTTACCGCTAAAGCTGTCCCAAACTACCGTTTGGGACGATTGATGACTAGGACTTTCCCAATTTTGGGTCATCAATCAAAAATCACAAATCATGAGAAATTTAAAAATGACAACCTTAGTTGTATCGGTATTCCTTTTAACGGTCCAATCCTCCTGTTCAAAGGAAGATGACAATCCAACTTTTGATTCAACACAAGAACGGCTTTTCATGGCCACCAAAAACACACCCTACAATCCCTTTACGGGAACTGGGGGACTCAAAAATTATTTTTTGGTCTTATTGCCTGATGGAACAGCCTACAATGGTCTTCCTAGGGAAAGCACTTTGGGGCTGCTGACCAGAGCTGAACTGATCAATGAGAATTCTCTTCGTGTTGGAGAGTACGAAGAAAACGGAAATCAATTGGTCATCAGGTGGACCTTCAACCAAAACAAGGTTTGGACTTTACAAAAAGAATCAGGAGGCTGGCGTCAGAATTCAACAAAAAAATATGAACCAATTAAACCAAATGTGACAAGCGGCACGCTTGATGCCACTTATGTATTTGAACATACAGGAGCGTCTGGTTTCCCAGGAATCGGTCTCAACACATTTGGAGTTCGGGACGAAATCCAGTTCAACAGAGATGGCACCTATACCAGGCTTATTGTTTCAGGCGCATCATCGGATGGAGGGGTTGGAACCAATGGTTTCACAGACATAGGAACATATAACATCGAAGGCTACGCGCTGAGTCTTAAAAGTAACCAAGGCACGACACTCTCATTCACGATATTCAAATGGCCTGGGGAGGAGTCTACCGTTCTGGCCTTAAACGGAAAACGTTTTCAGAAACTACAATAAACCATCAAAAAAAGGCAGTCATGAAACAAACCATTCGTTGCTACAATCCGAGAATAATTGTAAGCTCCTTCCTCATTCTTTTTCTTTCGGGCTATTCCAGGACATTAAGCCAAGAAACTACCCAACCAGAACTACAGATTACAGAAAGTGATAAAAAAGCCATAGAGAACTTGGCCAGGGATGTACCAATGATTCTTAGCAATGATGGATGGGAGGCTTATACAAAAGTCTTCACCAATGATTATAAAAATTGGTCAATGATTGGGGATAAGTTCAGGGAGCGAAAAGAATACCTAGGTTTGGTAAAAGACTGGTATGATAAAGGGAATAGGGCAACGGCGAGTACGCTCCAATCCATTGGTTTTATCCCTTTGGATTCATCAAACGTACTGTATCTCTATGCCCTTAGGGAAGAATTCAATGCGGGCAGCAATTCCTCAAAAGACAGAGCTAGGGATATTCGGTTTGTCGCTATTTATCGAAAAGTTGAAGGCAAGTGGAAAAATTCCTTTACCGCATTTATGGATATGCCAAAACCTTAATAGAATTAGTACAAATGCTACGACCTTAAATCAATAGCAAAGTCATAAATCAAATAACCTAAATTATATTATGAATTGGTACTTAATTGCAGCGACTGTTCTGACCTTATTGGCATTTTTTGTCCATACTTTCGTCGGTGACAAAGAGCTTCAAGTTTTAGAACCGAATCGTTCAAAGGAAAAGGTGAAAAAGGAGACGGTCATATGGACGATGTCGCGTTGCGGATGGCACTGGATTTCACTCGACTTATTGTTTGCTACCCTTGGTCTGACACTTATCACGTTTACTGATATCCTGACCAATGAAGTTCAGTTGCTTCAAATCATCTCAATGTATTTTTTTGGGTATGGGACCGTATGGATAATAACATTGGCGATTTCCAGGTCGTTTCCAAAAAACTTTGTGAAACTAGGGCAATGGATATTATTATGGACCATCAGTGGACTCACTTTTTTAGGCATATAAAAGTAACCGTATGGTGAAACGATATCTTTGAGATAATGTAATGAAAATGAAAAACAGTATTTCCCTTATGAGATGGGTGTTGTCAATGGCAATACTTCTTATAGCAAATGGTTGCGGCAAAAAAGAAACTGATAATGTCAATGACTTCGAACAAGCGGTACGAAGTGAAGCTTTGGACTATTTTGAAACTTTTGCCGAACGTACGGATTGGAACAAATTCTGCTCCTATTATCGAGATGATCTTCATTTTAAGGATATCACGCTCCAATTGGAATTGGATAGCCTTTGGAAATTCAAAAGGTTCTACAAATGGGATGAGGAAGGGAATCGGTTTCAAAAAATGTTCCCTGACCAAAAACACCTTGACCTGCAATCCCTTGTCGTAGAGGGAAACACCGTTGCGGCCAAGGGAAATGTGAATCCATTTTATTATGATGGATCACTGATAGATACCGAATGGGGAATGGAATTTACCATATGGCTGCGTTTTGATGAAGATTTGAAAATCATCGAACAAATTGATTGGATGGAGTACGACCCAGGCACCCTTGAAAACACCATCAATAGATGTAAAGAAAAAGGTTTTGAGGCCATTCCGGATTGGTTGGACTTATCCCGAAAAAAATAAAAATGCCAAAGATTGAATGCGGTTTTTCAATAAGATAAAGAAACCTTACCTATATTCTTGGTGAGTTGGTATTGCTCTTTATTGGAATACTTCAAAAAAAACTGCTGACTCCAAGGCCATAACCATCGAAAAAATTATTGATGAGGTCAAAAACAACCAGTCAGAAGTTGAAACCGTATTGAAAAACAATCAAACCATTCTCAATGCTAACAAAGAATTTAAAACGCTTTATTCAGGAAATACCTCTATGGTGAAAGCTGACCCTCTAAAGATGCGAACGCTAACCAAAAAATACTCCGATTTTTTTAGCATAGCAGATTCAACATTGATTGGTAAAGGTCAATATCTTTATGAAGGAACGTCTCAAATAAATTTGGAAATTCCAACTTTGACGGAGATTGCCTGGGAAACGACCATTGCTCTAAATATCTCAGTCGATTTTAGTTATGATTGTTTGTATGAATTGGAAAGCGTGTATAACCTGTAAAGGCGGGTGCAAACAGAAATAGACAAATCGGCTGATGCATTGCAAAAGGGCAATATAGAAGAGTTGATGGTCATCTTGGATTTCTTAAATCAATTGGGTACTGATTTGAAACTGGATTATGATTCTTTAAAAAACAACATAAAACTGTATGTGAAAAGTTAAATCAGCCGAATAAACCGGGCAATTATAGCCATTAACCAGAAGTAATTGACTGGTAGACGGTGAATTGGATACTTTTATTAAATGGAAAATTCTTTGTCTCTATGGATTTCAATACTCAATCTCCTGATTGCTTTTCAGGGTTTTGTGCTGGCATTGAACTTTTTCGTTAGGCCCAATAGCACTACCATCTTGACTTTTCATGTTGGCCTATTATTAATGGCCTGCTCCCTCTTTTTGGTCAATGCCTTTTTCATCCTTCAGGAGGAATTGCATTATGAATTCATTACCCAACCCCTATCGAATATGTTTTTACTGTCCGTTGGACCATCCCTGTATATCTATTTGAAATCCACCTATCACAAACATATAGTATCCAAATCTGTGCTCTCACACCACTTAGTATTCTTGGTAGTGCTCATTCTCTTTTTTGTGCTTAAAAGAGAGGTATGGGACCTACTTGGATTGGTGATAGGTTTTCTACAATTAGGGATTTATCTGGTGCTATGTCTGAAACTGGTTTCCAATACTCCATTCTCGATATGGATAAGGCCCATGCTCTATACTTTTACCGCCGTGTATGTACTTAATTTGATATTAAAGGGATTCCAACTAGTTATTGATGTGCCCCTTTTAGTGACCATCAATTCCACACTCCTTTTCGGCATCCCCATTTTCTGGATTGCTTTCAAGGAACTCAACAAGACCAAAAATATTTTTAGGATAAGACGGGACCTGGGCGTTCTGGATGAAAAAAAGGAAAAAGCATACGTTTTGAAAATTGAGACGGCAATGCAACGGGATAATTTGTATAGACATCAAGACCTCACCGTCAAAAAAATGTCGGAGTACATTCAAGTTCCGATAAATACCATATCCCAAATTATAAATTTACGTTTCGGAAAGAGCTTTCCCGATTATGTCAATGAATATCGGGTGGAAGAGGTCAAAAAGAATCTGTTGGCTTCAGATTTTAAGGCTTTCACCGTTCTGGGTATTGCGGAGCAATCAGGTTTTACGTCAGGAAGCAGATTCAATCTCGTCTTCAAAAAAGCTACGGGAATGACACCCACTGAATATCGCAAGAAGCACAATAGTCAGGGAGAGTAGTAGCTTTTTTAGGCTGTATGCCAATACAGCGCATGTATCATTTGCCGAAAAGTCAAATGAATAGTTGCTTTGAGGATAAATTCATCAGCAATGGAAACGTTCAGTGCCAATCAAAATCAAAAAGAACTTGTTTATTTTTTCTTGACCACATTTGGAATCTCCTGGGGGGTTTCGTTGCTCATTATTTCTGGGGTCATCCCTGAAATGCCTTTTTTTATCGGAATAGTTTACGGACCTTTCCTGTCGGCATTTTTATTGACTTATTTTTTTAAGGGCAAAGCAGGCCTACAATCTTTTCTTAAGCGTTTTGCCCAATTCAAGGTCCCTATCAAAATATACGTATCCATCACTCTGGGCTTCTTTTTACTCATGTATTCGGGCAAGTTCATTTGGAACTTTTTTACAGATAGTCCGTGGTCAATGAATCTCATGCCACTAACTTCATTTTTGCCCATTCTATTATTTCAAATTTTAATTCCGGGATTGGGGGAGGAACCAGGTTGGCGGGGTTTTGCACTTCCGAGACTCCTAAACATGACAACGCCATTGAAGGCAAGCCTTGTTTTAGGATTGGTACACTGGCTCTGGCATCTGCCAACATTTTGGTTGGGTACGGGTATGCACAATGTACCGGCTCTTCTTTCCATACTCTACGTTATTCCTTGGACCGTCTTGTTTACGTATGTATACCTGTACTCAAAAGGGAGTATTGCCGTTTCAATTCTTTTTCACGGTATCCATGGTGCACTTTTGTCTTTGGTCGGTTTTATGCCGTCAGAAGTTGATGTACCCATATCTACCTCACTTATCACAACACCATGGATAGAGGGCGGTTATTTAGGGCCCTACGTTGTGGTATTGGTATTACTCTGGGCAGTAGCTATAGTGATAAGTCTTAAGTTTCAAAAGATGATAGGAGACCCACAAACGAAAATGACCTCTTAAATATATACCTGGGGAAATTAAAGCAATAATATGGATCACTTAATCACTAAATTGTTTTTTTATAAGGAAGGTTCGATGGTTTCTGAATTCCAACAATTAGATATATAGTGTTTCTTTTTGTGAACATATTCTCTAAAAAGTATAACTTTCAGTGAATACGTTCACCAAATCTTATGGTTAGGCGAATCTTAGAGGAAAAAGTCACTCAAAAATTGTAAAATCATAGTCACCAAAATAAGACAAGTTGGAAAAATTACCTTAATCTAATCCCCAAGCCTCTTTGAGCTTTTGGGCAGCTTCATAATTAGAGATTTTCAGGTAACGGCGAAAGGCCTTTTCAGATTTGTGTCCTGAAATTTTCATTATCAATTGCACATCGATACCATTCAAGTAAGCATTGGTACAAAATGAACGCCTACAGGTATGGGAACTTATCAATTTGTATTTTTCCAAGAGTTGTGCTTCCTTGATGGTTCCCCGTTTATGTTCGATTTCTACTTTCTGGTGAAGTTTGGCCGAATCACCCAGTTCTTTGATGCGTCTATTAAAGGTGAAGGAATCAATATCAGGGGCATAGCCGTTGTATTTATCTAAGATTGCTTTGACCTGCTTACGAAGCGGCACTACAATTCGCCCAGAAGTTTTCTTTTGCCGAATATTCAGGAATCCTTCACTATCCAAATACTCAGGTCGAATTCTTGAAATATCTGAAAACCGAAGTCCGGTCAAACAGCCAATAACAAAGAAGTCTTTTACTTTCTCCAATTCTTCATCCTTTTCACAATCAACACTGGCAATGGCCTGTATCTCACCATCGGTCAGGTAAATATGGTCAACCTCTTCCTGAACTACCTTGAATGCGGATAGGTCAATGGGTTTAATGCGGTTTCTTCGCATTCTGTCATTTAAAAATGCTTTCAGGTTTTTGACCAATTTACCTATAGTATTGTTTTTCATACCAACACCTCCATTTTTTAAAGGAGCATGATAGGCAAGGTAGTCCGTCCACTCCTGGTAAAAATGATAATCTAAGACGCTAAAATCTATTATAATACCGGAAAACTCTTCAAAACCTTCTAGATGCTTTTTAAGGGAATTATAATCTTTAATAACATCCTTGACCACCTTTCCTTTTTTACTTTCCAAGTAATCTTCAAATTCGGTGAAAAAGTCTTGAAGTGGTTTTTGATTGACCGAGGGTTCCCCTTCTTCAAATTGTTTTTTGAAAAGTTTTTTTGAGAGTGGTTTGCCTTGGTTTTGAAAAGAAGTTACTATTTGATTTGCCAAACTGTCCATTTGGGTCAGTTGAACAAATTCGGATGCCACTTCTTTTGACTTTTTAAGAAATGATTTTTCCTTGTTCCAATATTTTAAAGGAACTTCAATTCCGGTATCAATTTGAACCCGAGCATGACGATCTTCATAATATCTTAGTTTGATACTATGGGTTCCATTTAGGTTTGATTTATCAGATATGTAAAACTTATAATTATACATCAGCGTGCTGCATTTGTGCTGCATTTTTCACTAAAAGTAGTGTTTTATAGTGTAAAATAAAAATCAGTATTCGTTTAAAATACTGATAATCAATAAAATAATATATGTTAATGAAAAGTTAAATTACTATGGAAGCATCCCGTCCAGACCGCAAAAGCTCCGAAAATTCGGAGCTTTTTTGTTTTTAGGATTTGGTTGTTAGCTTTTTTAAAATTTCAAGTACAGGTCAATTTTTTATCATAAAGTGTTATGACATATATGCTCTAACCACTACTGCTTTTCTTTGATATCCTTAATAATCCATTCCAGCATATTGTCAATTCCATTGGAATAGTTCTCCCAATTGTATTCAATTAGAACATCAGGCTGAACTCCTTCAGTGACTTTGTCTTGGAATCTAAAGAGTCTTTTGGAATATGTAATTATCAATTCAGAATTAGGCAATGTGAATTGCCCCATATCCTGATACCCGGTTGGATTTGAACCTGTAGGTTCACCAACAGTTTTGGCATTTAGGATTTGTCTGAACTGTGAAGCATTACTTGTCCCAGCAGAGAAAGTCACTCTATCGGTTAAAACATAAACCCCTGATTTAAAGTCAATACTGTCGGCTAAATTCAAATAATAGGCCAAAAAAGTTCCTACAAAAAAGTCTCCACCTCCATTGTTTCTCAAATCTATAACTACTTGTTCGATTTGATTTTCATTCACATAATCCAAAACCGATTCTCCGAATCTCTCCATTCCTTCAAAAGATGGATAGCTTTCAAACTTGATATAAATTCCATTTGTATTTTGTATTGGACTGAACCAGAGAAAACCATATTCTGAATCGGTAGGTTTCTGAATTTGTGGCGTTGATACCTTCAGTGTCTGGAAATCTGTCTTTTCATAATATTCCTCACTATCGATAGCGTTTAAGGACAGGGTAGATTTAGTATCCGCATCATCCAAAAAAGTAAATTTTGCCTTAAGTTTATTATTGGTCAATTGCAAACCAAACAAAACTTCTGAAATTACTAGATATCTTCCTGTTCTATAAACTTCTGATTGTTCATTTTCAACATATTGCGCAACTTTACCAACCTCTTCTTCGATAATACTGATTGGCTTGCCATCGATTTCCGTCAAAGTTTTACCTAATAGATTCCTATGTTCACTTGACGTTTTTATTACTCTCCATTTTCCATCAATTTTATAGATTTCTATGGGAAATAAATGTGGTTCCACCCATCGTAAAGACACTGCTGTATGTCCATCACCAATCTTGCGCGTTAACCGCATTAAGTCCACAATTATCTCTGTGTCACTTTTATTGGGTAAAGCGGATGTAATCTTCTGAAGTTCTTTTTCAAACTCTGCGCTGTCAATGGTATTATACAAATCGATGTGATTTTGCTCAAGATTCCTCTTGTACAAATCAAGGTCCTGAGTCCAATCAATCTCTTTGTTGTTTAACTTGTTGGTTTGACCACAGGAGTTTGAAATAATTAGTACAAAGAGACAAAGAGTTAAAGATTTAATCATGTTTTTGTTTTCTTTCTTACGGATGAACTAAAGTACAGACGTTGGACTATCCCATTCAAAAATTTTTGTTTTTAATTGTACCTTAGAATAAATTGAATTGAGATTATTACAAAAAACAGGACCAATTAACCATCTAGTATCCTTATTGCTGATGAAAGTAAAGAGTACAATCTCCTTTCGTTATCTCTGAAATATGAATTCGGTCAGGAAACCTTTTTAACAGGAGTTGGATACGCCAATACTTCCATCTCCAGCAGATATTTTTTTTATTACTTATTGTAATACTTTGGAACAAACCCAATTCCTTTTTCGAAATGCCGGACTGGGATTTCAAACCAGTTAATTGGGTTTATCTTTTTCATTCTTTATCAAATCTATAATCACGTTCTACTCTTGCAATTCTAGTAACGAAATTCTTATACCAATCTTTTCTCCCTTTATTTCTTGCTACCGAATGTTCCGTATTTTCCTTCCAATTCTTTATGGCGTGCAAACTACTCCAATATGAAACGGTTATTCCCAAATCATTTCTTGCGCTTTCAACGCCTAGAAATCCATTCTGTTGCTTTGCCAATTCAATCATTCTATGGGCCATATCAGAATATCCATGGTCTCCTTCCGTTCTTGTTGAGCTAAAAATAACCGCATAATATGGTGGTTTCGGTGTCTCGGCAATCATTTGTTTAAGATTTTACTATTTCTTTTATTGATGACAATACTTACCTATCAATTTTATTCTTCTGTAGGTATCATGTTATCAACATCTACAGGGAAACTATCATACTTATTGTAAAGTTTTAAAAACTTCTCAGGGTTCACTGGCACTTCGTTCAATGTTTCATACAAACCCTTAAAGAATCCTTCGCGCTTTTCAGAGGGGTTAAAAATCAGTGTCACTATGACCGTCTCATTTGTATCATTTCTGAACCCATGAGGTGTGAACCTGGGTACGTAGATTACTGTTCCTGATTTTGCTTTTTGCGAGCTATCTCCCAACTCAATGGTAAGTGTTCCTTGACTTACAATAAAGGTTTCATCCATAAAGCGATGATAGTGCAACTTAGCTCCAATGGCATTGGGAGGAAGGGATATTTCATAGACTCCCAAATGACTGTTAGATAACTCACTGGTGACCTTAAAGCTCACTGAGAGATTGTTTAAAGTTAACATTTCTCCTTCCCCGGGATGAATAACACTTGCGCTATCAACTAACTCGTCTTCAAAATAATTGGGCGCTATCTGTTTAGGTTTTTTATGCTTCATTGTTGTATCCATTTTATATGTGATGTTTTGGCTTAAAAGAATTCTTGGATTCATTAAAAGAATAGACCCCAATCCCATAGATTTTACAAACTCCTTTCGTACCATATAACTTAGTTCTTGGCAGACAATGCCAATTTTTGAATTTTGATGTGTTTTCTAAACTTGATTAGGTATTTTCCGTGGTTCCTTTAAATCCCGCTTCTTCTCAAGTTCTTTTATGATGTTCTCTTTTTGTACCCTCAGATTACTTTCAAGTAGATTGGGATGTGCTGTACCTTCTAAAGGGAAAATGGCATTCAGTTTTAAACCGATAAAACCAAAAATTGTCTTTAGATAAGGTTCTTGAAAATCAAGCGTTTGCATTGGTGTGCCTTTATAAACTTCTCCTTTACAGGTAATAATGTATGCCGCTTCATTCTCAATCAGTCCTTCGTAACTACCATCTTCTCTCACCCTAAAAGTATGCCCTACCCTAACGATGTGGTCCAAATAAGACTTCAGTGTGGAAGGAATATTCAAGTTATATAAGGGGCTGCTCACCAAAATATGGTCCGCAGATTTCAACTCTTCAATTAATTGGCTGGATAAAGCAATAGCTTCCCTATTTTCCTCTGTGTATTCCGCCTCTGGTGTATAAAAAGCTTGCACAGTTTCATTTCGTAAATAAGGCACTTGCAATTCATTTAAATCTCGGTATATGACATTTCCTTTTTGATGGATTTTTCTCCAGTTCGTTTCAAAATAATCCGCCAGTGCCCTTGAATGTGAGCCTTCTTTTCTTAAGCTCGCATCCAATCTTAATAGTGTTTTCATCTATTGAAGTTTTATGTTCTATAGACTGACAAACCCAGAGTAAAAAACGTGACAAGTTTTAACTGAAAACTGCTTTTAGTTTTTGCGGATCGACTACGGAATAGATACTTTTTATCCGACTTTTTTCGAATTCAAAGACCTGACAATTGTATAAAGCCTGGTTTTTATAGTACAAAATCGCTGGTTGATGATTAACAGTGCTGATTCTAACTTCCAATCCAGTCAAAAACCCCTTAAATACATAAAGCAATAGCTTCGATACGTCTGTTATGCCTGTTGTTACAGCTCTTACCACTTTAACACTTTCACCACCATCAGCCGCCAACAGTATATCTTCTGACAATAATTTTTTAAGGGTTGCGACATCCCCAGTTTTCATGGCCTCAACATAATGCTTCAATTGTGATGTGTCCTGTTGATGAACCTTACTGTTTAAATCTCTGGGGGTATTGAGTTTGTTTTTGGCTCTACTTAATGATTTTCTGGAGTTTTCAATGGTAAAACCTATAGTTTCAGCAATTTCTTTATGAGAATAGTCAAATGATTCCTTCAATATGAAAACAGCGCGTTCCTTAGCCGATAACTTTTCGAGAAGCGTGAGCATGGAATAAGATAGGATTTCTTCTTTGTTGATATTGTCGTCTGCCTTTTCTGTTGATATGGGTTCTGGTAACCAAATGCTATCAGCGGATATCTTTTTTTGCCTCTTCTTCAGATTGATGGATTGGTTGATTACTGATTTGATCAAAAAACCAATTTCATTTTCAATATGATTCTTATCAATTGAGAGGTACTTGATCAAAATATCCTGCACAGTATCCTTCGCATCCTCAGAAGAGCCAAGGATGTTATAAGCGTATGGAAATAGTATGTCGCTATAGTTTTTCAAATCTAAGTTCATACTGTATGACAATGTGGACAACGAAAACGTGACATTTTTATTCAAGATCATGGGGCCAGACCATGGGTTAGGGCCTGTTCATATGGACTGTATGTCGTTCTTAATAACTTTCAAATGAGCCAAATCCTTGCAAAATTAGCTATATCTACTACAGCTAATACAATTTAATAGTAATCCTTCTTTAAAAGACCCAAATTGAACTTATATAAACCCAAACAATGAACAGAAATTGCAATGGAACTCTAAACCATAAGTAGGAAAAACCATTTCCATCATATGTTCCCTTTTGGTAGTTCACATTCTCTATTGAAGCATAAATGTTTGCAGGTAACATTAGTAAAAGAAAGATAATAAGGGCCCAACCTGTTATCGCTTTGAATCTTGGAATAAGTAATCCGATTGCCATAATAATTTCAAGAATTCCAGTGAAGTAAACTAGGCTCGTTTTTAGTGGAACGAAATGTGGTATCATCCTTGACATTCCCTTAGTGAAGGCGAAATGGCCAATAGCTGTGAAACATAGCATTATTGACATTGCTATTCTTGCCGATAGGGCAAAAGCGAATTCATTTTTAAGAAGTTTTTATCGCAAAAAAACCACAAAACTTACTAACAGCACAATGAGCGGTTTCATCTTGTTCTGTTTTTAATTCATTTACAAAGTTTGAATATGGATTTAGAACATACAATGAACCTGGGTTAAGTAATTTGTTTTTGCATTCTACTCTATGCCGGTGGATAAAGAAATTCTATGTTAAACATAGGACATTCTTTATTTTAATGGCTTTGATCTTTTACAACAGATTCTATATTTACCCATTTTACTTTCCAATTTACCTCATCATGCGTCCCAGTAGTGAAAAAAAGAAATTTACCATTGGGAGTTACATATGGATTTCCCTGTCCAAAACTATTTATTTCATCACTCAGTTTTCTAGTATTTGACCAACGCCCATTTCCATCATTGAAACTTATCATCAAGTCAAGTTGATTTCCGATGGAAGCAAAAATAATGTAATCGCCATTTGGAGAAATGAAAGGTGTACATTTTCCATTCTTTGCTTTCATTGAAATTGAAACTCTTTCCGCGGCTTCAAACCCATCTTTTGTTTTCTTGGATTGATATAAGTCCATTTCACTATAATCCAAATTACTCGAATGAAAGTATAGCATACCCGAATTAGTAATCGTAGGATGGGAAACTAATTTGTTTCTTAAATTCGGAATATCGGCGAAAGTAGGCTCAGTCCATTCTCCATTCACCTTATCTGATTTCCAAATATGCCAAGTAGACTCAATGCCATCAGTATTTACAGGTCTGGTTGAACTAAAGTATACAGAATTCCCATCTGGGGAAAAGCTCATTCCATGTTCGTTGTACTTACTATTAAAAAAGGCTTCTTCCGGTTCAGACCATTTGAATTTTTTTTTCTTAATCATTAACACCTTGAAATTTTTAAAGTCTGTATCAGAAATGGTGAAATAGTATTCTTTTAAATCAGGACTAAACGTTCCTTTATGGATTATTCTCTTTATAGGCGTTAGGTCTGGTCTGAACTCCATTGGGATATCATTCGGAATGTTATCCGTCAAAAACTCGATTTTATGGTTCTTGGTTTCGGTTTTGCAACTCAACAAAACCATGGTAAAAAGCAATATGATCCTTATTTTTTTCACTTCTTCAATTAATTGTTTTTCAAACGTGTTTTCGACTTTATGCTTTTCAATAATATCCATATGCTTGCTAAATGCGAATAAAATACAATTGGCACAATGACGGCAGGAAGCCAAACAAAAGGGAAATAGGTTACACCAATGTTCGGTTGGTCAAACGCTAATTGTTGAATTGGGGTTTGGGCACTCAACACCGCTATGGTTAAAATGTTTATTAGCATCGCTAAACAAATGAAATTCCATATTAAAAGTCCCTTTTTTCCTATCCAATTTTTCACAAATGCGCCATAATAAACCATTGGTGCGGAAATACCTGATAGAATGTCGTAGTTATAACCCTCAAAAGTCATTAGGTCAGGCACATACCCTTGAACAAACAAATAAAATAATACGATTTCGACAGGTATTCTTATGGTATGTAGTAAGGTCAACCATTTTAGATTCAGTTTATCACTGAACATCTTTCCACTTTTCGTGAACAAAAGAAGGATTACGAATAGTAGTCCTGGGGTCAAAAGAAAAAGAAATCTCGGAGGTATAGTGTTTTGTACTCTATAAAATCCTAGAAAACCCAGGATGCCAACAATAGTAATCCAAACAAGGGCAACCGTAATTACTTTTTGACTCCTTGAGGATTGATAAAAACAGAAAACGGTAACTAAGGTCGTGAATATAAAAAATATTGAAATCGAAGTAGGTATTTGTGCCATCATCATTAAAATTTATCACAAATTTCAATCCATGAAATTTAAATCCACTTGACAAAAGGCAAGAAATTTATCACCTATTTATTTTTTCGCAACCTACTCAATGTACTATCGGTAACACCTAAGTAAGAAGCAATATATTTCAAAGGTGCATATCGAAGAATTTGTGGCCTTGTTATCAAAAGGTTCTGATACCGCTCTGCAGCAGTTCGTTTAATCACTCCATAATTCCTCTTTTGAGAAGCAATAAACTCTTTCACCAGTATGGCCCTGCCAAAATCTCTAAATGTTGGTTTATTATGAAAAAGAGTATTTAACTTTTCATAAGAAATTCGAAACCCTTTACAATCGGTGAGGGCCTGAATGTATGCCTCCGAAGGAAATCGATTGAAAAAAGAAGTGACTTCAAACACGATATTGTTTTCGGTAAAAAAATCAACTGTAATTTCTTCTCCCTCCAAATTATATAGAAAAGTCCGCATCAGCCCACTTTCCAAATAGAGATAGTCATTACTTATTTGGTTTTCTTCCAGCAAATAGGCCTTTTCCTTAATTTCAAAAGGCTGAAAGCTGGCGGCAATTTCTTCAGCATCACTTCTAGAGATTTCGACAATTGTTAAAATGAACTCTGTTAGTGATTCTCTATTATTCATTTTTCATACAGCGGTTTATGCATGAATACAAATCATAATCCATATTTCTATTAATACGGAACTAAGTTAAAACAAAAACCTTCGTGCAGTAAGGAGATTGTTGGCAATTCTTTTTTTACCAAATTAGACTTGCGTTTTACCTTGACAATTTTACCAACATAAGAATTCAAGTTTGATTATGTTGGTAAATTACCTCTGCTACATTGAGCATTCCAAATCACCCAAAGCTTAGTGAAGTGGATCCCGTAAAAAGTATCTGAAACCAGTGCAATGAATGCAGAATATGTCATTGATTGTTGATATATTGTAACAATGATTGTGCAATCCCTTTTTGCTGGAATTTTAGCCTCAGTGCTTCATGTGGTATCCGGACCAGACCATCTCGCTGCAATTACCCCTTTGGCCATCGAAACCCGAAAAAGGGTATGGCGCATTGGTTTGTTTTGGGGCTTTGGACATCTAACTGGAATGTTGGTCATCGGACTGCTATTTTTAGCCTTTAAAGAAGTTATTCAGGTAGAATTGATATCCGAGTATAGCGAACAACTTGTAGGCGTTGTCCTTATTGGGGTTGGGATATGGGCTATTTTTAGAATTTTCTTCAAAGGAAAAGGCCATAAACACCCCCATATCCACGGGGGTGAAAAACCGTATATCCATGTGCATGATCATAATCATGATGATAATAGCCTAGAACATGAGCATATACATTCCAAATCATTACAACAAAATAGCTGGTCTTCATTTGCGATTGGAGTTTTACATGGGTTGGCAGGGATAGCGCACTTTTTACTATTGCTCCCCGTATTAGGTTTTGAAAATCAATTTGAAGGGGTACTCTATATTCTTGGATTCGCTTTGGGAACCGTATTGGCCATGGTGGTTTATGCTTACATCCTAGGAACAATATCGAATGGCTCAAAAAAACTACAAAGCCCAAATACATTCCAAAGTATTCGAATTGCTGGAGGGCTATTTGCCATAATAGTCGGTGTATATTGGCTTTATCTGGGTTTCTAAAGTAACAAGTTCATAATCGCTAAACGATGGTTTCCTGTATCGGCAACAATTAATTTTTCATCTTGGGCACAGATAGAAAAAGGCCAGTACAATGAACTATTAGTACCTACAATGGTATCCTTGTTTTCGCTTCCGGTTTTAAAATCACGCTTGCCAATAACAGCATCCGCAGTTTTGTTGTTTGTTTCAGGGATTTTTTCAAAATAGAGAAGCCTGCTATTTCCAGTATCATTGACCAATAACCCTTTTTTATAAAAGCAGACATCGTAGGTCCAATTTAAAGTATGGGCATCGGGAAAAAGTCCAAATTGATTTTGCCCACATGCGTCAAAGTCAGGTTGGCCAATAATGATATCCGCTGACGTATTGAACGCCGTCTCCCAATTGCTCCATATCAATGTTCTATAAAACTGTGTATCTGCCACCGCCAAAACACCATCAGCATTGATTTTAATGGAATACGGCCAGATAGGCTGATTGTTTTCATAATCTCGAGTGGAAAAATCAGGTTTTCCGATAACCTTATCAGCGGCAGCATAATTTTCTAAAGGAATGGTTTTATAATAAAGGATTCTCCGATTTCCCGTATCAGCCACCCAAAGTTGTTTCCCATCCGAAAAAACACCGTAAGGCCAATGCATACTTCTTGCTGTCGGGTCTTTTGAAATACCTTTGACGTTTACCTCATTTGAGTCAAAATTGGGTTGCCCTAAAACTACATCTGCGGCTTGTCCATGCTTGGTGGGCAGTTGATGCCAAATCAAAACTCGATGATTCCATGCATCTGCGACAATTAAGCGTTGTCCATCGCTCCAAATTCCAGAAGGATAATGTAAACTTTGAGCTGTTACAGCACCTCCTGCATTTCTTCCAGAACCTTCCACATCTTGTTGCCCTAAAACCACATCAGGTTCTTGATGTAGTGTGTCCGGTAATTTTTTCCAAATAAATACACGATTTTGGCCAGTATCAGAAACAAAGAGCATATTATTGACCAAGTGCACCCCTCTAGGTGCCAAAAAAGGTTTTTGTTCAGAGCCTTTGAAAATATAAGGATTGGATACCTCAGTGCCCAGTGTAGAAAAATCCATACTAACAGATTCGTGGTAATTGTTCCCCAGGCAGCATACTAACCACCCGCTTTCCACCAATGGCGCTTTCCAAAATGACCTGTCTAGGATGTTCTTCTGTAACCGTGCCTATTATTTTTGCGTGCAATCCATTCCCGTCTTCTTGCAATTCTGACAGGAAGTCCTCTGCAACTTCTTCTGCCACGAAAGCAATAAAAAGACCTTCATTGGCCACGTAAAGTGGGTCAAGCCCCAATAATTCGCAAGCACTGGCCACCTGATCATCGATGGGGATATCCTTTTGGAAAATATCAATACCCAAATCAATGGATTTCGCGGTTTCCTTTAACACAGTGGCCACACCTCCGCGAGTCGGGTCGGTTAGGAGATGAATGCTCTCCCCAAAATGATCCAAAAGACTAATTATGGTATGATTTAAATTGGCCGTATCACTCTGTATTTCAGAATCGAATTCCAGTCCTTCACGAACCGACATGATGGCCATACCATGGGTCGCAACTTGTCCGCTAATTATAATCTTGTCGCCGGATTTGATGTTATTTGCGGCTATATTGGCTTTGGCGTGAACCTGTCCTATCCCCGAAGTATTGATAAAAATTTTATCCCCCTTGCCCTTTTCAACCACTTTGGTATCACCTGTAACCACCTGTACTCCTGCTTTTTCGCAAGCGAACTTCACGGCTACCAGAACCTCCCAAAATTCTGAGACTTTTAGTCCTTCTTCAATAATAAAACTCAGAGACAGATATTTTGGAATCGCCCCACACATTGCCAAATCGTTCACCGTACCGTTTACCGCCAATTCACCAATATTACCTCCTGGAAAGAAGATAGGAGATACCAAAAAACTATCCGTAGAAAATGCGGTCTTACCCTCAAGCTCTAGAAATGCACCATCATGACGAGCATCTAAAATGGGATTTGATAAGAGGTCAAAAACCCCGTTGTCCAACAATTTATTAGTGAGTAACCCTCCACTGCCATGGCCTAAGGTGATGACATCAAAATCCAGTTTGGGCATGGGGCATTGCAGTTGCATGCGTAATTTTTTCTCTTCTGACATTAAACAAAGTTAAGCTTCAACCATCCCCGAAAAATGATAATATGCGGCGCACGCACCCTCACTACTCACCATAGGTGCTCCCAATGGATTGGATGGTTTGCACTTTTTACCAAATTGGGCGCACTCAAAAGGTTTCTTGATACCCTTCATGATTTGACCCGATATGCATTCTGGATTTTCTGGAGCCTCTTCAATATTAACTTCATATTTTTTAGTGGCATCAAAAGTTGCATACTTTTCTTTCACACCATAACCACTCATAGGAATTTCCCCTATACCACGCCACATTTGATTTTGTACTTCAAACACTTCATGAATCACTTTTTGAGCCTCAACATTGCCTTCTTCACGAACAATACGTGCATACTGATTTTCGACTTCTGATTGACTTTGTTCCAACTGGCGAATCACCATTAAAATGCCCTGAAGCACGTCCAAGGGTTCAAAACCGGTTACCACAATGGGAACCTTATATTTTGCGGAGAGTGGATGGTATTCTGCGTTCCCCATAATGGTACAAACGTGACCTGCAGCCAAAAAACCATCGATTCGACTTTCTTCATCGTCAATGACTGCCTTAATTGCAGGGGGTACCAACACATGGGAAGCTAAAATGGAATAGTTTTTCAGCCCTTTACGATGGGCATGAATGACAGAAAGTGCATTGGCGGGAGCTGTGGTTTCAAAACCCACGGCAAAAAATACGACCTCCTTTTCCGGATGGTCTTCTGCAATTTTTACAGCTTCCAAAGGTGAATACAGGATACGAATATCTGCACCTTCCGCTTTTGCCTCCAACAGGCTTTTCTCGGAACCGGGCACGCGAAGCATGTCACCAAATGAGCAGAGAATAACCTCTTTTTCCAGTGCCAAATGAACCGCTTTATCAATTAGGTTTAAAGGGGTAACACAAACAGGGCAACCCGGGCCGTGAATCATGGTAACCTCCTTAGGTAACATTTCAATGATTCCGTTTTTAACCAAACTATGGGTTTGCCCCCCACAAACTTCCATAATGGACCAAGGTCTAGAAACCGTATTCTTGATTTCCTCCAAATACTTTTTTGCAAGCTCAGGGTCCCTATATTCTGATAGATACTTCATAACTGTCGGTTTTATTCTTTAGCGGGTAAATACTCGTCCACATCTTCCAATTCACCCAGCTCTCCTATTTCTTCCAAATAGCTGAAGGTTTTTTTGGCTTCCTCTTCGTCTACTTTACTTATGGCCACTCCTACGTGAACTAACACGTAATCGTCCACTTGGGCATCTGGGAGCATCTCTAAACTGGCCTCTTTGGTAATTCCTCCAAAGGAAACCTTCGCCATACGTACCAGACCGTTATGTATGGTCTCAATACTTTTTATTTTTCCTGGAATCGCTAAACACATAACTTATTCTTTTATGTTTTGATAATAGGCCAATTGACCCAATGCTATATTTTCATCATTGCTAGATACCTCTTGATTGAAGTAAAGCGTAAAACCGTTATTTCTTGCCATATCCCGCAAGGCCTTTACTAAAAACTTATTTTGAAATACCCCTCCGCTACAGGCAATTGTAGATATTTCAAAAGTCTTCGCCATTTTAATCACCACCCTTGCCAGCGTATACATAAAACTAGCAGCTAACTTAGCTTTGGATTCTCCTTCTGTTTTTAGTGCTATCAAACGCTCCAAAATCATTTTTGAAGGAACCTTTTCAAAGGATTGGTTCTTTAGCAAATCGATACATTCCCCTTTATACTGCCGGGCTAAATTCTCTAGCCTTAAAGCAGCTTCGCCTTCATAGGTTGAAATATCCAATACATCCAACAAAGAAGCAACCGCATCAAACAATCTGCCAACAGATGATGTTTTGAGTTTTGAGTTCTCCTTCAGTTTTTGGTAAATCTTAATTTCAGCTTTTGAAAACTTGTCTTCCACCTTAGCTTCCGAATTAACCAAACTAAACAATGATAGTCGGGGTTCCTTGGCCATTTTATCCCCAGCTAACGAATCAAAGTATTCAAAATGCGCCTTCCGTTCCATTTGACGATTCTGATACACAAAAAACTCCCCGCCCCAAATCATATCGTCGTCACCGAGACCGGTCCCATCCCAGATTACTCCAAGAACAGATTTTTTGTTTTCAAATAAATCATGCTCTGCCAAAACACTTGCAAAATGCGCTTTATGGTGTTGCACCTCAACCACGGGAACCTTCCAATTCTTAGCCAATTCGTTTCCTAAAATTGTGCTTTGATATGAGGGATGCTTATCTACCAAGACAACTTCCGGTAATTCTTCAAATAGCTGGGTATACCGTTGAAGGGTATCGGTATATCTTTGGAGTACCTCGTAAGAATCTAAATTTCCAAAATAGGGACTTATGTAAGTATGTCCATTAGGAGTAAAGGCCAAAGTACTTTTTAAATGTGCTCCCATAGCCAATACCTTCTTGTTTGTTTTTGGAGTATAACCCATCAGATTCGGAGCTAATCCTCTAGAACGGCGTAACAAAATTCGCTGCTTATCAGCGAAATGCAATACCGAATCATCTTGAGGAAAAACAATTTCCAAGTTATTGTTCAAAAAGTAATCCGCTACGGTACTCAACTTTTCCCCAGCCTCTTTTTCCGAGGAAAGTATGGGTGAACCGTGGATATTACCACTTGTAGCTACCAAAGGGATTTCCACTTCTGCTGATAGTAAAGTTAACAATGCACTTGAGGGCAACATGACTCCAAAGCGATTTAATCCCGGTGCTACAGCTTCGGCACGGTTCTCTTTTGTGTGTTTCTTGCTATCCAGAAGCACAATAGGACAGACTCTTGATTCCAAAGCTTTTTGTTCATGGCTGGATACCTGAAAGTCCTCATGGATTTTTTCCATGGTAGGATACAGCAAGGCAAATGGTTTTGTCGGGCGTTGTTTTCGTTGTCGTAACCGTTTGACCGCTTCATTGTTCGCAGCATCCACACATAACAAATAACCACTAGTATTCTTTAGAGCAACGATGGCGCCTTCTTTAAGAAAGTCTGCTGCTTTACCGAGTATCGTTTTCCCTTCTTCTACAACTATCTGTTCTCCAGAGTTCCTTACCAGACGTAACGTAATTCCACAATCTTCACAACTATTGGTTTGGGAATGAAATCTGGAATCCTTTGGATTTTCATATTCAGCTATACAGCTTTCACACATGGTGAACTGGCTCATTGCGGTATGCGCCCTTTCAAAAGGAAATTTTTGTGTGATGGCATACCTTGGGCCACACTGCGTACAGGTGGTAAAGGCATACCAATATCTTCGATTGCTACGGTCTTGAATTTCGCTTTTACACGAATTACAAATGGCAAAGTCTGCAGTAAGGGGTATCGCTATTTTAGTGGGACTTTGAGAAAGAACAATAGAAAAGTTCTCAAATTCCATGGGTTCGATTTCATCCATAGAATGACCTTGGATGATGGAAGCATCCGGTGCTTTTTCTAAAATGTCCTCCATAAAACTCATTAGCGCTGAGCTAGTTCCATTTACATAAATCAACACGCCTTTGGCGTTATTACTTACCGTGCCTTTCAGTTGGTGCTTTGTGGCCAAATTAAACACAAAGGGGCGAAACCCGACTCCTTGAACTTGTCCTCCTACCTGTATTTTGAAGGTTTTAAGCATTCGGCTTAAAAGCCTTTCTTATCGTTTATTTTTTCCAATAACCAATCACACCATTCATCAATGCCTTCATCGCTCAAAGAAGAAATCTGAATAACTTCCAGTTCATGGTTTACTTCTAGAGCATCTTTTGTTACCGCTTCCAATGTAAAGGGCAGATAAGGCAACAAATCTGACTTGGAGACCAGCATCAAATCCGTGGTCAAGAACATTTTGGGATACTTTTTAGGTTTGTCATCACCTTCAGTAGTAGCCAATAAGGTCACTCGGTAATCTTCACCCAAGTCGAAGGATGCTGGGCAAACCAAATTCCCAACATTCTCAATGAATAATAGGTCCAAGTTTTCCAAATCAAACTTATCCAGTACTTGATGCACCATCTGGGCTTCCAAATGACATATTCCACCTGTAACGATTTGAAGGGCGTGAATTCCCGTCTCCCGAATGCGTTCGGCATCACGCTCGGTTTCCAAGTCTCCAACCATTACGGCCATGTTGATTTTATCTTTCAATTTTTCCGCGGTCTTTTGCATTAAAGTGGTCTTACCGCTTCCTGGAGAAGAGGTCACGTTAATCAAAAGAGTTTTGGTTTTTGCGACTTCTTTGCGGATTATATCCGCCACAAAATCGTTGGCTTTTAATAAGTGTATGTTGGTGTTTTCACACTGTACGGAACCTCTAGCGGTTTTGGGTGACTTTTCTATCATGATTTAATCTTCAAATTCTACTTTATGTATTAACAATTCCTCGCCTTGGATGACATTTTTACTCGGTCGTTCGCAGTTTTCACACAGAAACCTGTAGTTTTTCACCTGGGTGATATGATTACAAACTTCACACTGAATCTTGAGTTCAGTGGATTCAATATTTAGTGCAACACCACTGTATTCTGGATGGGACATGTGGTACGCGCTATAGGCATTATGAAGCAACCTCGGTTCAATATTTGAAAGAATACCCACCTTTAGGTGAATGGACTTCATCTTATCCAATTTCTCCTTTTCAAACTCCATTTCCAAGGTTTTCATAATGCTATTTACTATAGATGTCTCGTGCATACACTTAAATTATCGTCTTTAATTGTTCCAATTTTTCCAGTTGTTCCTTCGCTCTGTTTAAGAGGTTCTCATCTTTCACTAAATATTCAATTTCTTTAGCCTTATTTCTCATCGATTCAAGTCTTTTTCCCTCTTGCTTTTCATCTTGATTGTGCATTAACCACCCTAGTTCCAATTGATTTAACAGGGTCAAGGCACGTTCCATGGGATACTTCTCTGCTGTTCTGATTTGCAAGGCTTCTTCAAAAAGGCCGTAGGCTTTATCATGATTGTTGTGAAGTTTTGCAGGTGGAAAGTCCATTAAGGCCGTGGCATAATTGTGACAAACCATGGCATGCTCATAGGGATGTGTTTGCTTACCATAAAACTCCAAGGCTTCCTTAAAAGCTGAAGCACAGAAAGCAGTCCACATTGGTTTTTCATCTGGTGGTGCAGGAATCTCAGAATAAATTAATGCAAGGGAATGCTGAATTTCCGCGAAGTAATCTGGATACGTATCTTTTTTAAATACTTTCAAGGTATCTTGAAAAGCATTGATTGCGGCTTTATAATATTGTGGACTTCCGTTTTTTGACCAATGGTAAAGCAAATGTGCTTTTTTTAGGCCTGCTTCACCGAGAAATTCAGTAGCCTCTTCATTTTTGAAGGTTTTAATCGCCGTGTTGATGTGTTCTTTAGCCAAAGGGAAATCTCCCAGGAAATTAGCTATATCACAGGCTTCCATCGCCAATAAGGCCGCATTCAAATCCAATGTTTGAGACAGCAGATATTGGATGCAATCTTCTTGTTTTGCCAAGATGGTTTTAAGCGAATCTGAATTATAAGGCAATTGCAAGCTTTTATAGTTAGCAGTGCACCATTGAATGCTTAAAGCTATTTTTGCAGCTTTGGATTCCGATTCCACAAGAAAGGTTTTGCTAGCATCTATGGCATCTTCGAACATTTGGGCATCCAACAAAAGATTAAGGTAGTGTTTGGCCGTATAGCTTTTTACATCCTTGCTACTCGCCTGTTGCAGAGCACTTGCGTAAAGTTCTCGCAGCTCATTAAAACTGATTCTTGGAGAAAGGTTTCCGTAATGATGAAGAATAGCTTTGTTATGCGCACTCAAATCAGATAGCTCTTCTAATTCGATTTCATAACCAAACTTGAGTTTGGTGGCCAACAACAAATGTTTGTATAAGGTATTTGATTCAGAAATGTACTGAAAGGCTTGTTGCTCGTTTCCAATTTTATAAAATAGTAAGGAAAGTAAATTATTCTCGTTCAAATCCACCAATGGAAAAAGATAGGGTGGCTCGGTATCGAACCAATCAATGGTTAAATATATTTTGCCCACCTTAATATGGATAAGTTTATCGCCTTTTTGTAATGGAGCATCCCCAACCAAGACCTGAACCAATTCGTTTAAACGGTCGACCGAATTAATGATTTCCTTAATGAGGAATTCGTGTTCAGTTGTTGTTAATATTGTAATCATCTTTATTTACTCTTTGTGTTCCCCTTGAATCTTTTGCTGCCGTTTGCTGCATATTCAAGGCATGGATTTCTGCCAGCCGTTTTGACCGGTAATCTGCAATCTCATTGACCAAAACTCTTGAAGGGTTTTTGGTATCAATAAAAACCAAGGATACCACCCATCTTCCTCTTTCTTCCACAATTCGTGTCTGCACTTCGGCATCTTGCAACCAAGCATCATCATCTTTTTTGGCATTCTTCATACCGAAATTTTCAAAAGATTGGTTTTTTCAATCCATTCGTAGTCCAACTCCCGGTCAGAACTATCCAAGTCATTATCAATAAATATTTCACGCACTGCCAAAACCTTGTCGCCTTTTAAGTTTCTATCTTTTAGTAGAAACTGGGTAGGCTCGTACATTTTCACAAACCACTGACTACTGACTGGAGTGACCAGTAAATGTTTCTTTTCAACCACGTAGGTCACATATGCATAGTGAATTTGCTGGAAAACCTTTTGGACCAGTTGTGCTCGCAAAAGCACGTGGGATGACCGTAAAACGATATCAGAATTCATGATACGTTTACTGCTTTGAGTTCCTCCAAAATATGATTGACTACTTTGTCGCCAGCTTCCTTTACTGTAGGACTAAGGTCTACTTCCAATTTGGTATTGTCTATGGCGATGAGATACACACTAATGTCTTCTGGATAGGCCTCATCCATAATTTTTTTGGCATATGAAAGTGCCTGATCCCATTTCATCCCATGTAAAAATACCATGGGATCTTCCTCTGGAGCTCGCAACACTTCTTCTGCAGGAACCTTAAACAAAGTACCAATGGGCTCATTGGTGTTGATTACCGCATCTACCAAAATGATTTTATCATGACCCTTTAAACCAAAAAGCACCTCGAAAGCTGCGGTACCCATATCAAAAAGGCTTACTTCTTCAGTGTTTTCAATGCTTTCACGAAGTTCTTCAATCACATAGATACCGATAGCATCATCACTTCTAACCGGATTTCCAAAACCCATTATGGCCGTTTTCATCATTTCCTTCTTCTTTTTGGTTTTTGAAAAGTGAGACCTGCCGGACAGCTAAAGGCCCAACAGGTCTCAAATTATTGTTGTTTTGTTTAACTTCTCTTTTTCTAAATCTTGAATTTTGAAAGTTCAACGCCGCTTTTTTCATCATGGGCGTGTACGGTACACACCAAGCAAGAATCAAAGGAGCGGGCCACCATGCCTACCTCCACTGGATCTTTCACGTCTTCAATATCTGTTCCTTCTAGAGCAGCTTCAATCGGTCCCGGGTTATCATTTCCGTCATTTGGACCTACGTTCCATGTGGTAGGTGCCATTACTTGATAGTTTTTGATTACACCATCTTTGACCTCTATCCAATGCGCTAGAGCACCTCTTGCAGCCTCCGTAGCACCGAATCCTTTACCATCTTTCTCAATGGGTTTGTTATAGAATTCACCATCCAAATCAATTTGGCCTAGCCATTCATTAATCAATTGATAAATTCTAGGCGCTTCATGAACTCTAGCTAATACGCGAGTAAATACACTAGCTCCACCTAATTTACGATAGGCATCAATAAAGAATGGGTCTCTAATTTGATGTTCATGATTTGCTGGATTACCAGCCATGATGCAGCGCGCCATAGGGCCAGCTTCAGCCGCATGGCCATCGTAACGTGGTGCTTTTGACCAACTATATTTTCCATCAAAATCTGAATGATGCAAAGGCTGGGACTTAACAGGCGTTGGAATCGGTTCATCCCAAGGGTGTAATCCATCTTCTTGGTCACCAAACCAAGAGTGCTTCACATGCTCGCTGACCTTCATGTGGTCAAACTCATGCCAATTCTCCCCATCGAAGAATCCACTTGGGCTAATCAAAGCCTTATTTCGTCCTTCAATCGTAGGATTGTTGTACATGTCTTTGTGCAGATAGGTTCCAAAGGCCAAGAATTTCTCAACGCCTTTACCAAACTTATCCAAACCAAACTCGAGTCCAGCTCTTATATATAATCCCAAGTCACTATTCTTATGGGAATCACTTTCTTCCAACCATGCCAACATATCCTCCCACGACTTGATTTCCATATATCTTTCTATGGTACAACCCAACCAAACAGGCTCCAACCAATCGTTTTTGAATTGGGTCATTATGGCATAGGCCCTTGTAATATCCTTAAGTGTAGGCGCACACATCACACCTCCAGGTACCATGTAGCTGGAATGAGGCCACTGTCCTCCAAAAAGTGCATACACCTGAACGGGAAGTCCACTCGCGGTCAATCCAGTTTGAAAAGTCTCACCCACATAGGCAGACCAGCGTTTAACCACTTCTTTATATAAGGGTTTGTTTGCAAACTTTTTATTCGCCATATCGGTGGCGAAAATGGCATAAAACCATCTAGGAATACTTTGAATGGTTTCGGTTGCCTGTCCAATCGCTCTCAGCAATAAAGCATTGGGAGAAAGTTGTGTTCCCCAGGCCGTATCCAAGGCAGAAGAGGCACAATATAAGTGAGAACCGCCACAGATACCACAAATTCTAGGTGTTACTATCAATCCAGATTGTGGGTCTTTCCCAGCCATAATTTTTTCAAACCCACGGAACATAGCCGCCTGGGTATGGGCTTTGGTCACTTTTCCTTCATCGATGTACACTTTCACATCCAAATCTCCCTCTACTCGACCAACGGGAGATATATTCAATTCTTTAACAGCCATTTTATCTTTTCTAGTTAGTTGTCAATTATTTTGAGGTCTCCATTATCCGATTGTTCTTCGGCATTACTTTTTGGAATCCTGCTTCCATATAATAGGCCAATTTTGTTCTCCCTGTTGGAACTTCCTTAGGCAAGAAACCTAAATACTTCATGGTTTTAAAAACACTTCCTTTTTGAAGATCATTATGCGGAAAACCAGGTTCGGTGCAACCCAAACAGGGATGGTTGGCGCGTGTTTTACTGGATTGTCTATTCCATAAAATGTTGTTACAGCTTGCTCGGGTCATTGGTCCTCTACAACCTACTTCATAAAAGAGGCATCCACCTCGCCTACCGAATCCACCGTCAACCTTTTGGGCAAAATTGGTAACATTAGTACAACCGTCTTGCACAAAGTTTGTAAAGAAGGTTTTTGGCCTATGATATTCATCAATCAACACATCTCCAATTCTTCCTACGGCTATGGCCACCAAAATCTGAGTAATCCAGTCTGGGTGTGCAGGGCATCCAGGAACGTTAATGACAGGCAATCCACCTTTGGAAACGTAATCTGCCCCCAAAAAACCACCTTTGGCTTTTTTATGGAATTGCAACCCTGTGGATTCACTCGGATTTGGGGGTACCGCAGGGATACCTCCCCAAGTGGCACAATCTCCAATGGCGACCACATAGCCTGCCACTTCAGAGAGTTCCTTAATCCAATCCATCATGGGTCGGTCTGCAAAAAAGTTCATAGTTCCTGTACCGTTAGGTCCTTGGATCAAAGAACCTTCATAGACAAGAATATCCATTTGAACTTTTCCGTCAAGAATATCCTTTAATAAGTCTTGCACTTGGTCTCCAATTTGGAGACCCGTTGTCGGGTGCCAAAGAATATTGAGTCCAAAATCGGTAATTAATTCTACCACCGTTGGTTCCTCGGCATTAAGAAAAGACATGGTGTTGCCACTACATGCACCCCCTTGTAACCATAAAACGTTTGCCATAATGTATTAGTTAAGATGTTTGGCGACCTTCGGAAATTCTTAAACAAAATTGAATTTTGTTTAATATTTTTTGAATTTCCATTACACAGAAAGTCAAATTTTGTTAATTTATTAGTAATATGGCAATTAACTTGAAAAAATCAAAACGATTGAATCTATTTAGAATCAGTCAATTTAATGTTCTATTGAACAGTTTCTGAAATGCTGACTTTTTTAAGTTTAAGTTGACTATATATCAGCAATATTATTCCAATTCGACACCCCACAAAACAGTCCTTTGTCATAAAATATCCTCTTTTCTAAAAATGTATCTATGTTTTACAAATCCAAAAACTGATTTTATAGTATAAATTTGAATACTAGTATACCTGTAAAGCGTTTTCAGTAATCTAGCTGGATATATAAGAACCATTTCGTACTCAATAAATCCCCTCAGCCAATGAAATGCTTAAGCACCTATAAAATCAATACATGAAAAAGATAATCTTACTATATCTCCTAATAGGGAGTTCGCAAATCAACTTTGGTCAAAACAAGGTCAACTCCAATCCATCAACTTATGGGTATGTAAATGCAACCCAAACACATTTGCCCTACGAGGATTTGCAATTACTTTCAATGGATGCAGGAATTGCAGATTTGGACTCGGACGGGGATTTGGACATTTTAATTGCCAATGAACATAGGCCCAATATCCTACTCATAAATGATGGAAAGGGAAAGTTTACAAATGAAAGTACCCTGCGCATACCACAGGTAGATCACGATAGCGAGGATATTGGCATCGCAGATTTTGATTCAGATGGGGATTTGGACATTATAGTGGTAAGTGAAGATGATAAAACCAATGAGTTCTATTTGAACAATGGAGATGGTACTTTTTCTGATGAAGGTGGGAGAATACCAGTCACAGGGACATCCAATTCAGTTGTCGTTTTTGACATCAATAGCGATGGCCATATAGATGTGCTGATTGGCAACAATGGGCAAAACAATGTTTTAATCAATGATGGAAAAGGATATTTTAAAGATGAAACCTCACAGAGATTTGATGAATTTATAGATGTAACCCAAGACCTTACCTTGGCCGATATTGATAATGATGGTGATAAAGATTTATTGATAGGGAACGAGGGCGCGAATCGTATACTAATTAATACTGGGAAAGGCTTTTTTAAAGACCAATCTTTGGATAGATTGCCATACCGAACAGAGCCTGAGGAAACTCGTGAAGTGGACGTTGCGGATATTGACGGAGATGGGGACTTGGATGTTTTATATGGTAATGTACAGGCCTTTGTTGAGAATGCCTTAAGACAAAACAGATTACTTCTGAACGATGGCAAAGGCTTTTTTTCAGATATCACTAAAACCCATCTGCCCAAAGATGATAACCGCTGTTTTGGTGTTGCATTTTTGGACATTGACAATGACGGCGATGCAGACATTATCACCGGCAACACCAACGGACCTCGCTTTGGAGGCATCACGCCCTTTAGTGTTTATTTGAACAATAGCGAAGGCTTGTTTACAGATGCTACTGGGACAATTATCCCTGAAGGAATTGGAGGAAGAGGTTTTGATATCGATTATGTGGATTTTAATGGGGACGGAGTAAAAGACCTTTTTCTAAGTAATCGCGGTTCACAAGACTTTCTGCTTTTCGGTAAGAAGCGATGAAATGTTAATTATAAATCGAAGCAGCTTAAATGCAATGCTTCATGAAATTTGATTTCAATAAACCAAATACTAATACTTTCTTCAGCTTATCAAAACATTGAGTGGCAGAATACCTTTATTTTTGTTTTCCTTATCATTTTACCAACTGCAAAAAATCTTTTTTAATGAAAAACAGATTGCTTTTTATCCTATTACTACTAGTCAATGGTCATTTTGGTCTTACACAAGACTTGGTTCAATCGGGTCCTATGGTAGGATACTCCACCATGCGC
This sequence comes from uncultured Allomuricauda sp., assembly GCF_947501165.1. Taxonomy (GTDB): domain Bacteria; phylum Bacteroidota; class Bacteroidia; order Flavobacteriales; family Flavobacteriaceae; genus Flagellimonas. Next base: position 285,557 of record NZ_CANMUU010000001.1, read on the forward strand.
GAAGCACTTCTTTGGGTTCAAACAACCTCATCTGCCCAAGTGTATTTTGAATATTTTGAGAAGGCAAACCCTAGTGAACGTTTCAAGACCGAAACACAAACAACCGAATCTAAAAATGGTTTTGTTGCCAAGTTGGTGGCAAATCAAATTATGCCCGGAAAAAAATACAACTATGAGTTATTTGTGAATGGTAATAAGATTCAAAAGGATTACCCTATGGAATTCCAATCACAAACACTATGGCAGTGGAGAACAGACCCGCCCGAAGTGAGTTTTGCCATTGGAAGTTGCAACTATGTGAATGAAGAATATTTTGATAGGCCCGGTAAACCTTATGGTAGCGAGTTTGAAATATTTGAGTCCATTCATCAGAAGAGGCCCGACTTTATGCTCTGGTTAGGAGATAATACCTATTTAAGAGAACCTGATTGGAATTCAAGAACAGGAATCTTGCATCGGTACACCCATACCCGTTCATTACCACAACTCCAAGCGCTTCTTGCTTCAACACACCATTATGCCATTTGGGACGATCATGATTTTGGTCCAAACAATGCAGACAGTAGTTTTTGGGAAAAGAAAACAACAGCAGAAATCTTTAAACTCTTTTGGGGTAATCCTAATTATGACGCCATTGACAAAGGAGGAATAACTGGTACTTTCCAATGGGCGGATTTACAATTCTTCTTGTTAGATAACCGTTACTACAGAACATCAAATAACAATTTTACAGGAAAGCGTGAGATCTTGGGCAAAGCACAAATTGATTGGCTCATCAACGCCTTGGCTTCCAGTAATGCTCCTTTTAAGTTTGTTGCCATTGGCGGGCAGGTGCTTAGTACCGAAGCTGATTACGAGAACTACGCCACTTTTCCAAAGGAAAGAAGATATCTACTCGATAAGATAAGGAAAGCCAAAATTGAAGGGGTTGTTTTTCTGGATGGAGACAGACACCATACCGTTTTGAGCAAAATGCAGGAAAGTGCGGAGGTCTATCCCATTTACGATTTGACCTGTTCCTCTTTGACGGCAGGCTCCAATAATAATAAAGAAGAACTGAATAAATACAAGTTGGAAGGAACCGTAGTAGGGCAACATAACTTCGGAATTCTTAATGTCAGTGGTCCTCGCACAAATCGGGTTCTTACCATTAAAATATTGGATAAAGATGGCAAAGAACTATGGGTCAAAGACATCAAAGCCCAAGATTTAAAATATAAATCAAAAGGCAGATAAATGCATTTTTTATCTGATGAAAGTTTTACTCTTTGAAGTTGTTTTCTAAAAGCCCGTAGAATTCTTGCCGAAGTTTGTCATCCTTGAACTTCCCGCCATACTCTAGAGTTGTGGTAAAGCTCTCCTTATCCTTTATTCCTCGTGAAGAAACACAGAGATGCTTTGCATGAACCATTACTATCACATCTTCTGTCTCAAGTGTATCCTGTAGGTCAGTTAGAATTTGAAGACAAAGTCGTTCCTGCACTTGTGGGCGATGCGAATAATAGTCCACCAAACGATTGATTTTGGACAGACCCACCACTTTGTCTTTTGGAATATAGGCAACATGTGCCTTCCCTACTATGGGCAAAAAATGATGTTCACATGAAGAATCTATGGTAATATCCTGTTCCACGAGCATGCGCTGATACCCATAGGTATTGGGAAACGTAGATATTTTTGGTTTGTTGTTGGGATTCAAACCATAGAACAATTCCTTTACGTACATCTTTGCAAATCGATAGGGAGTACCGGATAAACTTTCGTCAGTAAGGTCCAGACCCAGCTCCTCCATGATTTTATAGAAATGAGATTGGATGTTCTCTATTTTTTCCTCATCCGAACGATCAAAAGCATCCTCCCTCATAGGAGTTTTTACAGATGTGGAAATATGATTATCTCCTAAGAGTTCTATTTGGGATTTGTCCATAAATAAGGTTTTGAAGTCTAGCTGTCGACACAACAAGTTTCGTCATCACACTGACAGTATCGACGGTTATAGAAATGAAGAAATATTAAACCCAAGGTAGGTGGATAAATGGCTTCCTCTGCCAAATGTAAAATCTCAAATTTCTCGTTCAGCACAATTAGCGCCAAGAGCATCCAAATAATACCAAAGCCAAACTTTATCCAGCTTTGACTGGTTTTACGGATGGACCAATACACCGCAAAAAAAGAAAGAACTAAGAAAACGATATCCAAAGTGCCCCACCAAGATGGATGCGCCTCCGCGTGAACGCCTATACTTGCATGTGCCATAAAAAGGAAAGGAGTTGCCAAACAATGAACCAAACAAAGCCCGCTGGCAAGAATTCCAATCCAATCAGATTTAAGTGATACTTGTGCCAACATCATTAATTATAACATTTTTAACATGCTCTTTTAGAGCATACAAAAACAAAATCAGATTTTTGGCAAAGTTAGTGCTTATTTTCAAATGCAACCAAGTTGCATTTATGTTTATTTTTGTCAAAACGAACTAATGGTTAAAACATCAAGTCTCACATATGCCTATGGGGATGAACAAGAAATGGTTTTTCCAGATATCGACCTTCCCCTAGGGCAACATTTGCTCATAATAGGCCCTTCAGGCATTGGTAAGACCACACTTTTATACTTAATGGCCGGACTATTGCCTCCCGTGAAGGGTAACGTAGCCATCGCTGGAAAAGAACTGGACTCATTGTCACGAAGAGAACTGGACAAATTCAGGGGCGAACAAATTGGGCTTATCTTCCAACAGTATCATTTTATTAAATCCCTTAATGTGCAGGACAATCTTGTCCTTCGACAGAGTATTCTCAAAAACCCCATTGACAAAGATAGAAGACATAAGCTCACCGAAAGACTAGGACTTTCCGAACATCTCAACAAAAAGGTCACTGAATTGAGCCAAGGACAACAGCAACGTCTCTCCATTGCACTTGGTTTAATCCACAGACCTAAAATAATATTGGCAGATGAACCCACTTCTAATCTAGATGACGTGAACTGTGTCAAGGTTATCAACCTGCTCAAGGAAGAAGCTGAGATTTGCAAAAGTAGTTTGGTAATCATCACACACGATCTCCGTGTAATGTCTCACTTTCAAAATCGAGTTGAGCTATGAATCTAGGGTATTTGGCATATAGAAACATGGTTTCCAAACCGCTCAATTTGTTATTGAGCCTATTGCTCCTATCATTGAGCGTATCTTTAGTAACCTTTGTTCTACAATTAAACAAGCAATTGAGCGGTCAATTGAACAAGAACATTGCTCCCTTCGATATGGTAGTAGGAGCCAAAGGAAGCCCTTTACAGCTAGTCTTGTCATCCGTACTTCACATAGATGTACCTACTGGAAATATAAAACTAAAGGACATTGACATGCTGCGCAAGCATCCTTTTGTAGAAAAAACCATCCCGGTTTCTTATGGAGACAACTACAAAGGATACAGATTACTGGGCACAGAATTGGAATACCTTGAGAGGTACAACGCAGAACTACAAGAAGGACGACTTTTCCAAAAATCCTTTGAAGTGGTTGCAGGCCACGGAGTAAGTACCAGGTTAAATCTGAAACTAGGAGACACTTTTACCAGTTCACATGGTTTAGTGGGTGGCGGAGACGGACATGACGACCACCTCTACGAAGTAATTGGAATTCTCAAGCCCACCGGATCGGTTGTTGATCAACTATTGATTTCAAATTTGGAAAGTGTTTGGGAGGCCCACAGTCATGAAGATGCAGAGCATGATGAGTCCAGCGAGGAACATCATGATGATTCCCATGAAGAGCATGGAGACCAAAATGGGCACGAACACGAACATGAAGATGGCGAAGAGGATAAGCTTGAAGAAGATAAAAATTTAGAGATAACCTCTCTCTTGGTTAAATTTAAAAGCCCTCTAGGAATGGTCCAGCTTCCCAGATTCATCAACGAGAACACTTCCGTGCAAGCTGCGCTTCCCGGTTTTGAAATACAACGCCTAATGGGATTATTGGGTTCAGGGGCCACTACAATAAATGGAATTGCCCTGGCCATTTTATTGGTTTCAGGATTGAGTATCTTTATAAGCCTTTTAAAGACCATTCGGGAAAGAAGGCAAGAGCTTGCACTTTTAAGGACATACGGTTTCCATACAAGACAACTCCTTGGATTGGCTCTATTGGAAGGTGTATTTTTGGCACTTATTGGATTTGTGGCCGGATGGATTTTAGGACGCCTCGGCATCTGGATTTTGTCCGGATACATGAGTGCCACATATGGGTACACATTTCAAATAAACGGTCCAGAAATGATTGAGATTTTACTAATGGTTACTATTTTGGTACTGGCAATCATTGCCGCTTTAATGGCTTCCATTTCAATTTTTAAATTAAACGTAGCAAAAACTTTATCCAATGAATAAACACCTCTTGTTTTTCTTTATGCTGATTTTCATCGGGTTCTCCGGTTTGGCACAGAAACAACTTACCTGGACAGATTTTGCCGATGTGAATTTTCAATCACAGTTCAACGAAAAGTATGGGGTTCATTTTTTAATGCCCACATTTGGTGAAAAAATAATGTCTTACAAGGGTAAACAGGTCAGCATCAAAGGCTATTTTTTAGATATTTCAGGTAGTGGAGATATATTTCTGATATCTCAAAATCCAATGGCCTCCTGCTTCTTTTGTGGAGGTTCGGGTCCGGAAACCATAATTGAAGTTAGTTTTAAGGAAAAACCTCCTTTTAGAACAGACCAAATCGTCATTGTTACAGGAACTCTTGAACTAAATGCCAACGATGTAGACCATTGCAACTATATTTTAACTGAAGCGACGGGCCGTTTGGCAAATTAAAATGATGCGCCTTTTTTTGTACATATTGTTCTTTCTATCAATGGCAGAGGGTATGTCCCAAGCTGTTTTAACATGGGACGACCTATCTGATGGTATTTTCTGGGAATCCCACTCCCCCAACGCGCTCATCCCAGGTTTTGAAAAAGCAACGTTTTCAGCAAAACTCAGAGCTTTGGAAGGAAAAAAGGTTAGCATAACAGGATACTTACTGGTTTTGGATGGAAAACAGTCTATATACCTATTATCCAAAAACCCAATGGCATCTTGTTTCTTTTGCGGAAATGGAGGACCAGAGTCTATTGTAGATTTACAGTTCGACAAAAAGATTTCTTTCTCTATGGATGCACTGATTTCGGTTGAGGGAACATTTAACTTGAACGGGAATGACCCAAATACTGCCTACTATCGTATTGAAAATGCGAATGCGGTAAGTTTCAAATAAGGATTTGTTAATGGAAAACAGCAACTTCGGACAGATTTTGAAAGAAAAGGGCTTGAAAAAAACAAAAGTCCGGATGGCCTTGCTCCATCACTTTTTGCAGTTGAAACATGCACAATCCTATAGCGATTTACAACTAGCCTTAAAAAGTGAAATTGATAAATCCACACTGTATCGTAACTTGACTTCTTTTGAACAAGCAGGTATTATTCATAGAATAAATGACCATTCAGGAATATCCAAATACGCGTTTGGAGAATTGCCCAAGGAAGGTCAAGACCATGCCCATTTTGTCTGTGAGACTTGTGAAACGGTGTATTGTATGGAGGTATCCGCTCCTCCTCAATTAAACGTGCCAAAAGGATTTAAAACCAAAAACATCCAAACGATAATAAAAGGCGTTTGCTCAAAATGCTAACAACCACACAAAACGATTAAAAACAAACTATGAAGAAATATATCACTTTCCTTGCGCTGGTATTGACGAATATGATATTTGCCCAAAACATTGTAGTACCAAAGAGTCATAGCAATATCAAGAATGATGAAAATGGACTCTTCCTAGAAGATAACGGTGAGAAGTACTATGCTTCAAAAGCTAAAGCACGTTACAGTCTTGAGCAATTGTTTGGGAATCCTAAAGGAACCGAAGAAGGGGTTACCATGGATTTTGGGGATTTTGAAGGCACCATTACCTATGGGCTTATCCCATATGGAAAAGCACCGCACCCACTACCAGTTTTCCGATTTGTAAAAACATTGGAATCTGGTAAGGCCGATATCAATATTAAACGGGATTTTCGTTATCCCTATGATTTTGTTGACTGGCAGGAGAATCAGATACTTTCTATAGGTTATCGCCTTGCAGATGAAAAAGGAATGGTGGTGTATGACGGGGAGGTTTCCCTTACTGGCGCAGGGCCCTTTTCACTGGCCCCTTCCATCTATGAAGGTCCCTTTATTAATATGTTGACTGATACCAGCGCCACTATTTGGTTCAACACCACACAGCCAATAGAAGTAACCTTAAAGATCAACGAAGAATCCATTACCAGTCCCTCTGCAACACATCATGAGATTGCAGTATCCAAACTTAAACCCAACACTCAATATGAGTACTCAATCAAATACGGAAACTTCACGCAGCAGTACCATTTAAAAACGGCCCCAAAACCAGGAAGCAAAACTCCATTCGTATTTGCCTACACAAGCGATAGCAGGCATGCTTCAGGGGGAGGTGAGCGCAAGATTTATGGAGCCAATGCCTACATAATGAAGAAAATAGCCGCAGTTGCATATGCGAATGATGCTGCTTTCATGCAATTCAGCGGAGATTTGATTAACGGATACCTGCAAGCCGATGCTGAAACCCAGGTGCAGTATACCAATTGGAAGAAAGCTGTGGAGCCTTTTTGGCATTATATGCCATTTCAAGTAGGTATGGGAAATCATGAAGCCTTGGGACATATATTCCGGGATAGTACAGGAAGAAGTAAAGGTTTTGTTGACAAATTTCCCTATGATACAGAATCTGCCGAAGCTTCTTTTGCCCAAGCTTTCGTAAACCCTGTATCCACCTTAAAAAGTGAAGATGGAAGTACATATGACCCGTCTCCACAAACCATTGATTTCCCTTCATACTCTGAAAATGTTTTCCATTACAGATACGACAATGTGGCCGTAGTGGTATTGAACAGTGATTACTGGTATGCGCCAAGTCTTTCAAGAAATACTATTACTTCAGGGGGTCTACATGGTTATATTATGGATAATCAACTGGAGTGGTTGGAAAATATCATTCTTTCTCTAGAAAAGGATGATACCATTGACCATATTTTCGTGACCCAACATACACCTGCTTTTCCCAATGGAGGCCATAGTCGAGATGATATGTGGTATAGTGGCAATAACGAAAAAAGACCTTTTGTAGCAGGGAAACCGTTGGAAAAAGGAATTATAGAAAGACGCGACCAATACCTCAACATCCTAATAAACAAAAGCAAAAAGGTACTTGCTATTTTAACCGGAGATGAACACAATTACAATAGGTTGAAGTTAACTGAGGAGGTTACAATTTACCCCGAGGATTATCCTCATGAAAAATTGAACGTGTCTAGATCCATCTACCAAATTAACAATGGGGCTGCAGGAGCACCGTATTATGCACAAGAAGTATTACCCTGGAGCGAACACACCAAAGCTTTTAGTGTAGAAAATGCGGTATGTCTGTTTTATGTAGATGGTAAAACGGTAAAAATGAAGGTGGTGAATCCAGATACCTTGAATCTTATTGATGAAATTGTACTACGTTAATTGATAGGTATTATAAAGAAACTCTTATGGTTACCCTATAGGTATTGGATTATAATGGCATGTCTACCAAAACTTATTGTCCAGCATAGATATCAGAGACAATCCTGCAGCAGCTCCGGAAATAAAAAGATTCCACTCCCTATGTTTCACTCTTAAAATGTTAAGGAATAAAAAGGCGATACCTACTATAAAAAAGACAATCAACAATTGCCCCAATTCTATTCCAATATTAAAGCCCAATAGCGGGATTACTATGTCCGAAGGGTCCATAATAAGTGCTTTAAAATAATTGGAAAAGTCCATACCATGAATTAAGCCAAAGAACAAGGCCATAGCATAATTTCGTTTCATTTTTAACGACTTTTCCATTTGGTTCCCTCCGAGTACGTTATGAAGTGCAGTCAAAAAAATGGTCAGCGGGATAAGGAATTTGATGAACTTAGAAGGAATGGAGAATATATCTAAAGAGACCAAAACCAAAGTTACACTATGTCCAATAGTGAAGGCAGTCACCAAAATGAGGATTTTACGCCACTGTTCAATGCGATAAACAGCACAGAGCACCACCAAGAAAAGTATATGATCATAACCGGCAAGGTCAGCGATATGCTCAAAACCCAATTTCAAGTAAAATTCAAATGGATGCATATCAGTATTTCAATTGATGAACCGGTGTTTTTTTATTCAGCATCATGCTTTTGGATTCTCCATTAACATGAACATAAACTATATTGTTCTGATCAAAAAACAAATCCGTAAAAACAGCATTTTTGACTTCCAAAGTTTTCAAGGGTGAGGATTGTTTGATTTCAAAATAAACCCAAAGTGCGGTATTCTCCCCTTCTCCACTAAGTTTTTTGCGCTTAATTTTTAAATCTACTACCTCCCTATTTGCCTTAACGTAAAAAAACTGATTTAAATAGTCCAGCAAAAGCTTGTTCGCCTTATCGGATTCATTGGGTTGACAAAAAGCCAATTCTTTACTATTGGGGTCAAAAACAAGGGCTTCATTGACATCGGTCAGAAATAGCTTCAAGTTAATGGTCAAAAGTTGCTTATTGGAAGCATATTCTATCTCGCACAAAGATAGTCGTAAAGGATGTGCAACTGTTTGAATAGAGGCCCCCAGCGCAATAAAAAGAAAGAACAGTCTAAACACTATTGGACAACCTTTGGTTTAAGATGATTCTCCAGCCTGTATCTGTTCGGCAACCGCTTGGACCTCTTTGAATACACGAATCAGGTTTCCTCCCCAAATCTTTGCAATCTGTTCTTCGGTATATCCACGTCTAACCAATTCTATGGTAATATTCATTACCTCACTGGCATCGAAGACCCCCTCAATTCCCCCACCTCCATCAAAATCACATCCAATACCGACATGATCAATTCCTGCCACTTTGATAATGTGGTCTATGTGGTCAGCAACATGTTTTACCGTTGCTGGAGGATTTGGAAATTTCTCGTTAAGTTCCTGAAAAGATTTGCGCATAGCTTTTCGTTCATCTTGAGTCATTTCGCCAATAGGCTTCATACTAGCTCGTAAAGCAGCAACTGCCGAGTCTCTTTCAACATTTGGAGGAGCTTCCCTAAGGTAATCCGCCAACATGGTCAATTGTACAACACCTCCATTTTCTGCCATTAACTTCAACATTTCATCGGTCATATTCCGTCTGTGATTTGTTACTGCTCTAGCGTTGGAATGACTTGCTACAATTGGTGCTTTGGACATCTTAATCGCATCATAAAATACACTATCGTTACCATGGGAAACGTCTACCATTATTCCCAATCTGTTCATCTCATCCACCACTTTGGAGCCAAATTCACTTATACCCCCATGCTCCGTTCCCTCAGGATCCGTTGCCGAATCGGCCAAATCATTGTTTGAAGAATGTACCAAGGTGATATATCGTACTCCTTTATTAAAGTATTCTTCCACATTGGAAATATCATTTCCTATGGGATAGCCATTTTCAATACCAATATAAATGGCCCTCTTTCCTTCTTTTTCCAAAGCGTAGGCATCATCAGGATTTAACGCCAAGCCAACAACATCTGAGTTTCTTTCTGTGGAAGCCACAACTGAATCAATCATTTGCAGACATAAGGCCTTCGCGCGGGTATTTCCATCATCATCCCGAATATCTTGAGCGACAAAAGCAGCAAAGAAAATAGCGTCCAAATCTCCTTCCTTCATCCTTGGATAATCGACTTTTGAACCCGTTTCGTTTGGGTCGTGTCTTTCAGCCATATCAAAGCCCGGTTCAATCATACGTAGAGGTGTATCTGCATGAGTGTCCAACGTAAGCACTCGTTTATGGATATCAAGTGCTCTAGCAACCAACTCTTCTTCCGTATCAGTTCCAGTAGCTTCCTCGGCAGGTTTCTGTTTACAACTAAAAATTAATAAAGCAATTGTGAATAATGCAAAGAAGGTTTGGTGTTTTGTAAACATGATTTGAAATTTAACTATTTGGTATAATTGAATAAGATACTATAAACATACTAAGAAAAACGGTTTCCCCTTGATTCTTTGAGGTATTCTAAACTAGTTAACGATTAATATCCTGCGGCTTGCCCATCCTTCCGGCTTTCTGAAGCTCCATGATACACCTTGTTCTCGTCATCCCAAAGAATGGCCTGGTACCCTCCATATATCCCTCTCGCCGTTCCCATACGATGGTCCTTATCCATCAATCCCCTAATAGTTGAATAAGGAATTCCAGATTCAGTTCGTATAAGTCCTGTATCTTCCGTAGTGCTGCCCATAGGACTGGCCCCTCCGGTATGGTCCCAACGCGGGGCATCACCCGCCTCCTGCAGGTTCATACCAAAATCAATGAGATTCATCACAATTTGGGTATGGCCCATGGGTTGAAAATCTCCACCCATTACACCAAAGCTCACAAACGGTTTACCATCCTTCGTCATAAATGCAGGAATAATAGTGTGAAAGGGTCGTTTTCCAGGTTCGAAGGTGTTCGCTTGTCCTCTTTTAAGACTGAACAATTCCCCTCTGTCCTGGAGCATAAAACCTAGTTTGGGAGGCGCCATACCGGAACCCATACCGCGATAGTTACTTTGTATCAATGATATCATAGTACCCTCATTGTCGGCCACGGTCATATAGATAGTTTCTCCTGCAGAGATTTCTCCTGCAGAATAAGTTCCTGCACGTTCACCAATTTTTCTCCTTCTGTTTTCGGCATAGCTATCTGATAGCAATTCCTCCACGGGTACATCGAAAAAATCCATATCTGCATAATACTTTGCTCTATCTTCAAAAGCCAATTTCTTGGCTTCAGTAAATAGATGAAGATGTTCTGCACTCCCGAAATCAATGTTGGAAAAATCGTAACCTTCCAATATTTGAAGCATTTGGAGGGCAGCAATTCCTTGGCCATTTGGAGGTAGTTCCCATACATCGTAACCTCTGTAGTTTATGGAAACAGGTTCCACCCATTCCGATTTATGCGCGGCGAGGTCTTTAGCTGACAAAAAGCCTCCCTGTTCTTTAATAAACTTACCAATGGTTTTGGCAATATCACCTTTATAAAAGGCATCTCGACCGCCTTCGGCAATTTTTCGATAGGTACTTGCCAAATAGGGGTTTTTATAGATTTCCCCTTCATTTGGGAGTTTACCTCCGTTTTGGGACTTGTAAGTGTCCTTAATATTTGGAAAGTCTTTAGATTCAAAAAAAGGAATGGTACGTTGCATGTACCAAGCAATAAGTTCGGTCAAAGGAAAGCCCTTCTCGGCATAATCTATGGCTGGAGCGAGAATCTCTGACATAGGTTTTGACCCAAACTTTCCGTGGAGTTCAAACCATCCATCTACTGCACCCGGTACACTAACTGGTAGGGGGCCGTGTGATGGAATCTTGGTCATTCCCTCTTTTTCAAAATACTCTAAAGTGAGTTTCTGTGGTGACCGCCCACTAGCGTTGAGACCATACAACTTTTTCGTTTTCCCATCCCAAACAATGGCAAATAAATCTCCCCCTATGCCACATCCCGTAGGTTCCATAAGTCCTAAAGCAGCATTTGCAGCAATTGCGGCATCAATAGCATTACCGCCATCTTTGAGAACATCGAGCCCAATCTGGGTTGCCAGTGGATGACTCGTTGCCACCATTCCATTCTGTCCTAAAACTTCGGAACGAGTAGCAAAAGGTTCACCGGTAATGCGGTCTTGCGCTATGGAATACTGAATGAAAAGAAAAAAGGAAAACAGGTAGTAGAAAAGGTTTTTCATCATCATTTTTTAGGCTCCGTAAAGTACGAAAATCAGTTAGAAACCTCAACCCAAAAAAAGCATCTCCCATCTACTTGGCTGGTTGAGAGGTATAGTACATATATTCCCCTTATGATAAAAATCCAATATTTTTTTATTGGACATAGGCCGAAGTGCCTTTTTGCACGTATGTAAGACGTATGTTTTTCAATCCTGCCTACTTGGGGTTTGGAAGGAAAAAAGTATAGAACACATGAAATATTTCAACCAAGGAATTAGGCACATAATTCTCGGTATTTTATTTTTCTTTTACTCCATCAACGGAGAATCGCAAACCCAACTCTTTTCTGGAGAATTGAGTGCAGGACGTTTTACAGGAACCGCTGAGTATCCGTTTGAGGTAGTCGAAGGCGATTCAATTCCCGTAGGAAGCTTTCTCATGTACAAAGCCAATCTAAATGCCCTTTTACAGGAAAAAGACAGTTTTTTTTCCATCTCTGGAGCCTTTAACGAGGGATATCCAGAGGGTTTTTGGAAGTTTCAGTTTGGTGAGTTCATTTCAAACCGATCCAGTCAAGTAGTAGGATACCAATACCGGGTGAATGCAAGCGGTATTCAACATGACGCTTTAGGTAATCTTACCGCTGGCAAACCAGATGGGGATTGGGTTTATAAAATTTCAAGAGTTGAAAATTCAGAGGTCAGTGAAGAGCTTTTCAAAAGCAAAATAACTTTTGAGCAGGGAGTTCCTCAAAAAAGCTTTCAAATTGAAAATGATTCGATTACCCTGGTCGGGCGTTTTCTTCGTGACGGTTTTGCCCACGACCTCTGGGCAGTATATTCTGATGTTTCCAGCGAATCTTCTGAAAACTGGCATTTTGATAATGGACTTTTGGGAAAAATTGAAAAAATCTCTCCAAACGGAAATATGACTTTGGAGATTTTTGATACATCTGCCCAATCCTATAAATCGGAAGTACTTGATGAACGGTATTTAAAAATCGTAAAGTGGTACATCAAAGAGCAGCAAGCTGATTTAAATTCGGAAAACATGGGTATGTATCGGCTTTTGCGCCAAAATGCTCTGCACTATCAAAGCATTAATGCCTTTTTCAATGATTTGGGAAAATCTCAATTCATGCCCAGCTTTAAAGTCCGTTTGCCCTTCTATTCTTTAGATAGTTTGGAAACGAAACAAATAAGAAACATAGCCAAAACATATGGTTCCTCATCAAGAACAAGCGAAGCTCTTCTGGGCAATCCCCAGTTGGAACTTTTGGTTCGTTCAAATACCGAAGCAAACTACTATTACAATGTGGTAAAAAGGTTGCAAAGTGATTTCTTGGAGCCTCTGGGGACTTTCATTACCTATTATGACCAACAGACCATTGAGTTTTTACCCAGAGCAACCTTAACCCGTCAAATCTGGCCTAATGGGTTACCCAAAAAAAAGATACAAATGTCCAACGAAGCGGGTTCGAACGTTTTTTGGGACTTGGAGTCTTTTCCGGAGTATGAAGCCCAGGCAATGAAAATGGCCAATGTTCAAAACATGGCCGAGTATGTAGAAAGTAGTCTTGACAGTATTTCGGAGAGCATGTCCGAGTGGCTTAAAAAGGCAAAGAAACAACAGCAATTTTTAACTCTTGACGAACTGCTTGTTAAGGAAACTCAGCTTTTGGAAAACAATATTGACACTTTGTTGACTACGGATAGACTGGGTATAAAAAGAGCTTTTAATGGAATTTTGGCAACAAAAGAAACTACTTTGAAAACTTATGCTGAAATGCCAGAGTCTGATGAAAAATTGGATTATGGTCAAAATGTATTGACCTGCCTTCAAAATCTAGGTGAATTGGCATCGGCAGTATCAAAATTACCAGAGCAGGAGCGTATTATCAAAGAAGCATATCAGGATGCATTCTGGAATCCTTTTACCGCCACAATAATGGACGAAGACGTTAAAAAACGAATTACGGCCGCTCACAAAAACATACTCATTCCCTATGTCCTAGACCTTGTAGACTCCCCTACGGTGTGCGAAGATGCTCCCAACATACTCCAATTAATCAATGATATCCAAACGCGTCTTCTTGAACTTCGTGATGAGCCTACTAAGAAATTGGAACGGAAACTTAGAAAAGAGCAAGACCCAGAATCCGTTTTGGAGTTATTGGGAATAATGTCCAACATTAAAACTGCCGAACGTTGAAAAAGCATATTGTATTTGGTAGTGTTGCAGCATGTATATTTCTGCTGTTTGGTTTATCTGTAGGACACGCACAAGAGGAAAATATACTTCCAGAGGAAGCAGAATTCAAAGAACCTGTTGGCAGGGTATGGTTCAATACCTATGGTAACATTCGGATTTCGAAAAGACTCTTCTGGGATGCCCAGACCCATTTTCGGTTTGAAGAAACTGAAAACACCCCTTACATTGGACAAATTGGTCAGATTTACAATAGACACGCTATTGGCTATATTTATTCAAAAAGTTTTAATGTAAGCCTTGGAGGTGTCTTACGTGTTAATTTCAATACTGATGAATCTTCAGAGGACCGGAGTGTGGTTCCGGAGTGGCGTATTTGGCACCAATATCAGTATGCCATGCCATTGGGAAGCACCATGTTTTATCATAGGATACGGATAGAGCACAGATGGACTCAAGGTTTTGCTGAGAACAGTGAATATATTTTCCGAAATCGATGGCGGTATATGCTCAGGGCCAAAGTGCCATTGAACAACTATAAGTTTGAACCCGGTACTTTCTATGTCTCTCCAGAGGCAGAGCTTATCATGCAAAGTGGAAAGGCAGTTGTGGCAAGCCCCATGGAAGATTTACGATTGACCACCACTCTAGGGTACATTATCCAACCCAGATTGACTGTTGCCGCCGGTTTAATGTATTCAACTGGACAAACTTTGGAAAACGGCGGAATTTACAAGCAAAATTGGACATTTCGCATTCATCTGTATTTCTCCCCAGATTTCAGAAAAGTTAAAAATAAGCTACCATCCATCCATTTTGATGATTAATCTCGTACATCAATATAGTTGATAGATATCATGAAAAAAATACGCCCTCTACTAACCTATGCTTTAGCGCTCTTTTTTGCAGCGTTGGCACTATATTTTTGGTCCAACTCCAGAACATTAAAACAAGAACTTGAGGCCAATCAACAAACCAAACAAGATCTATTTTCACGTTTGGCCATGCACGAGGCACTGCTTCAAGGTGATTCTCTATTGATTCGAGGAAATTACAACGACGCAATTGAATCTTATAGTGAAGGACAAGAACCTAGAACAGAGAGTGATGGGGCAGCTTTAGAAATGCGAATGGCTTTTGCCAAGACTTTTTTGGCCCTTCAAACTCAAAAAAATGAGACTGATTCCAATAGTATAGCTGTATTGGATACCACCTCTATTATGGTCAAGGAACTAAGTTCCAAAGAAATCAACTCGATTGACTCCTTGACATTTGCTGTTGAAAAAATGCGTGCACAAGTATCCAGACTTAAAAAGCAATTGAGAAAAAAGGCCAACGGACAGTACTTAACCTTCGTAACCAGCAAAGGTAGTGTTGTTCACTATGTTGGAGACGTGAAAGACAAAAAGGCCAATGGTATGGGAGTAGCGCTGCTTAGCACCGGAAGTCGTTATGAGGGGCAATGGAAAAATAACCAAAGACATGGAGAGGGCACGTTTTATTGGCCTGATGGGCAATCCTATGAAGGAACCTACATTAATGATAAACGGGATGGTAAAGGCACATATTACTGGCCAAATGGAGAAAAATATGTAGGCCATTGGAAAGCTGATGAACGCTTCGGAGAAGGTGTTTTCTATGGCAAAAAAGGAGATATAGTTGCCAGTGGGATTTGGGAAGATGACGAACTTGTACAAGAACCCAATAGGCGTCGTAAATAAAACAGTCTTGGTTTTAATTTCTATTCACATGGGTGACTTCGGCGTCCCCAGCTCTTCCTAAAACCAAAACATTTACAAAATTGATAAAAAGCCCAGTTTCAACCACTCCGGGTATTTCCAAAAGTTTTGAATTTAATTCTTGAAGATTGTGATAGCCAGATATATCCAAATCTAAAATGAAATTGTTCTCATCTGTTCTATATTCTAAATCGTTCTCTTTTCTTAAAACTGGGTCAAGTCCAAGTTGTTTTAACTGCTCTATAATCTTTTTTTGAGCCAAAGGAATTACTTCCAAGGGCAATCTAAATCTTCCCAAACTATCAACTTTTTTACTGGAATCAACGATGATTACATTGAATTTTGAATTGTAGGCCAAGATTTTTTCACGTAGTAAAGCTCCCCCTCCTCCTTTTATCATGTTGAATTGCGAATCTATCTCGTCCGCACCGTCAATATAAATATCAAGCTTATCTACTTTGTCCAATGTGGTCAAAGCAATGCCAAGCTCTTGAGCCATATTTGCCGTCCTTTCCGAAGATGGCACGCCAATAACTGAAAGACCATTCGCAACTTTTTCACTAAGCTGACGAATCATGAACTCTGCCGTGGAGCCGGTTCCCAGCCCAACAACCATTCCATCTTTCACAAATTCGATCGATGCTTCAGCAGCTAATTGCTTTTCATTTTTTTGCATACAAAATCTTTCTTTTTCTAAAAGTATTGAAATATGGTATCCGAAGCTTATCATTTTGTTATGAAGTTGCCCTCTGTTTCTTTTTCCCACTTGAAACCCTTAGCTTGCTTCTAATCCTATAAAAGCCAATGCTGATATGATCAAGGCAGTAATTTTTGATTTGGATGGAACCCTAATCCAGACAGAGGTATTAAAGGCTACTTCGTATGCCATAGCGATTAATGAACTGACTCAAAACAAAGTGGAAAAAGAACACGTTTTAGATGTTTTCTACCAATTTGTAGGTTTATCACGACTAGAGGTAGTCAGTGGGCTAACAAACCATTACCGTAATGAATTGACCAATCACCTAGAGACAGAAAACCTTTCGATTGTTCACGAAAAACTGATTGAAAGAAGATTGAAGATATACAGGAAAATCCTTGATGACACTGAACTCTTGTCCAATCATTTCTGTTCATTTACCCTTGGTTTGTTCCATAGATTGTATGCCGAAGAATATACCCTAGTCCTCGCAACAATGTCCCATCTTCCGGAAGCCAAAAAAGTCACCCAAACCATGGGTATTTTTGACAAATTCAATTTAGTGCTCACTCGAGATGATGTCGAACAAGGAAAACCAGAACCCGACATTTATAACAAAGCAAAAAATATTCTAGGATTAAAATCCGAAGAATGTCTGGTAATTGAAGATTCGGCCAATGGCATAAAGGCTGCCCAAAATGCTGACATGTCCGTTTTTGCAGTTACCAATGATATTACCAGAAAGTCGGTTCATGATTGTAATCTTTTGGAACCCAAGTTCATCGTGGATGAGCTTCAAGAATTGGAATCTAGAGTATTTAGTTTTATTAGGAGTCTTCGTATAGAAGATTAAGATGTTTTACTTGCGCCAAGGCGCATTCTTGTAAAAAGCAGTCTTGGAATTTCGCTCCCTATTTTTAAGCAGTAGATGAGTTTCATCCATTTCCCGAGCCCTGTACCCCAATAAATGGAAGAAAGACTTCGCAAAAAAACGGGCGATTCTTTTATCCAAAACCAAAGTTTCCTTCTTTGATGAAGCCCAACGCACCCCAGGTAAGTGGGATAACCATCCGTCAACTTTAAGTTTCCTCAGGTATTTGGACAGCCAAAGATAAAACAGAGGGATTCTTCTTATAAAATAGAAGCCCTCATATCCCTTGTCTTGATATAGGGGCATAAAAATCTGTCTTCTTTTATCCGTTTTTATTAGTCCATTTCCGTTCATTGCAATTGACATGCCTTTGGGTACAGATTGAAAATTAACAAACCCGGGAAGCATTTTGAAAGAGGCTCCCTTTTGGATTAAGTGCTGATAATAAATCTCAAAAAAGCGTTGGGGCGCTTCAGTATACTGTTGAAGCTTTGCTTTTATTCCTTTAAGTTCAACTTTCTCCATAGGAGTAAAACCTACAAGCCCAAGTGTATATTCAATAAAGTGAAAAGCGCTCACAATGGCCTTTTCATCAGAGTGTTGTCCACTTTCAAAACCGAAGGCAACATGTCCCATTTCGTTTATATGACTTAACAAAGCACCAGTAAGGTATTCTTCAATACCCAATATTACAGGCAAAGGGTAATTTGAGGTAAAACTTCGGTTGAGCAAGCTATCGTTCATCACTATAAAAGGTTCCGTTTCCCCAGAAGTTGTATGCAAATCAATAAAATAAAAGGGTGGGCTCAACCCATTAATAATTTGCTCAATAAGGGAATGAAGTTCGACCATTTCTTCCTCTTCGGCGTTTAAGGTTCTAGAAGTTTCTTTTTGTGCCCCCAATTGATTTGGAAGCCAAATTCTATTCAGATCCTCATCAATAAAACGAACGCCTTCTTTCAGGGCTTTTAGATTCCCTGTTACTCCAATAAATTCACCGGAAAGAGATTCCTTGCTTCCTTGCAGTTTTTCAAACACCTGTCTTAAAGCAATTACTCCGGCAGGTTCATTTCCATGGATTCCTCCAAAAAACACGACGGTTGGACCATCTTTGGCTCCCTTTAAATGGCCAATAACGCGATGTACATTTTCTGTGACGGAAGTATAAGAATTGGAATGCTGGGTCATCAAACTAAATCAGATTTACTTAGAATTCCAACGATAGTTTTATCTAGAACAATAGGAAGGCAACCAATTTCATGCTTTTCTAGGATAGCGCTGGCACTTTCAATCTTTTCGTCCGGAGCGACTGATACTATCTTAGTTATCATAACATCTGCAACGGTTGTTTTTTCGAAATCAATTGATTTGTCCAAAGATTCCAGATAACTCCATGTAAGAAGTCCAACCAATTCGCCTTGATCATTTTCAACGGGAATGTGATGGATTTGATTCCATTCCATAATGGCCATGGCCATACTTACATAATCATCCTCATAGAGTTTTAGCACATGAGAGGTCATGATTTCTTTGACCAGTTTTGGTTTTCTCTTGATTTCTTGCAAGTCAATATCTTTCCAAAGGTGAATAGGAAGGTTTTTCGATTGGTTCTCCACCATATGCTTTGTCAACAAAACCAAAGACTTATCTGTTCTGTATCTTTTTTTCAGTTCTCTTATATTGGTCACTTGCCATTGTTCGCCAGTCCTTCCGTTGGTTCTGGCTTCAATTATGCCCAAAAGCCGTTCAACATCCTGATCATCAATCCCACATCTATGCAATCCTTTGTACGCTATGGGAAGTAATTTGTTCAAAACCAATTTTTTGGCACTGTAAGCTTCTCCACACCAAGAAAAAAGTGTTTCCTTACCTGTACGGGCCGCCTTTATAAAATTGGTCTTGGCTGATTTAAAATCCATCTGGGAAGGCATATCGTCAAAGGACTTTGGCCTCCCTTTCATCAATCCCACCCAAAATGCAAAGTTTGCCATTTCATCCAATACCGATGGGCCTGAAGGTATATATCGATTCTCTATTCGAAGATGTGGCTTTCCACCTCCTACACCATAACAAGGTCTGTTCCATCGGTAGACTGTACCATTGTGCAAGCATAGGGCTGGCAGCTTAGGAACTCCTCCACTTTTAACTATATCCAAGGAATTTTCCTCAATATGTTTCGTCAATAGAATTCTATGTTTAGAAATATCTTTCTTGAAAATTTCCACAACGCTACCGGTTTCCCAGTCATCACCAAATCCTACTCTGGGTGTCTGATTTTTAAGGGCATACGCTGTTTTTCGGGTATCCAGACTCTGCTGAAAAAGAGCAATACGGGTTTCTTTCCAAAGTTCCCGGCCCATGAGCATGGGCGAATTACAACATACCGAAAGTACCGGGCCGGCAATGGCCTGGGCCCAATTATAGCTCGAGATAAAATCGTGTGTGGGTATTTGCAGATGGAGTTGAAAGCTTGTATTGCAGGCTTCAAACATTACCGAATCATGTTTTAAAAACAATTCATCCACCCCACGAATCTTCAAGTTGAAATCCCCTCCCTTATACGCTTTGAGCATATCGTTCAAGGCAAAATATCTGGGTATTGGAGTTAGGTAGTCCAACCCTACCTCTTTTTTTCCAATGGTTGGTAAAATGCCTGCCAATAGCAGATTGGCTCCCATACCATCCGCCTTTTCAGCAGCTTTTTGCAACAAATTTCGTAACTGCTCCTCTACCAAGCTAAAACAGTTCCCCTTGAGTTCAAAAGGGTCCAGATTTATTTCAATATTGTAATTGGCCAATTCTGTGGTAAAATGGTCATCATCAATGGCATCAAGTAGTTTTAGATTCACACCATATGGCCTATATTCCTCATCAATAAGACAAAGTTCCTGTTCAGCCCCTATACGTACTACATTATCTTCAAAACTTCCATTTTCTAAGAGCAACCCCAGAGCCTTTATGTCATCGATAAGGTGTTGCGCAAAAGCCATTCGCTCCGTGGTATTCTGAGAGCGCTGTTTTATCATTTCACCCATGGTATAACTACTTGACAAACAAAGCTAACCATCCAATACTGATGAAAACATGACAATTATCAGCCCGAGTGGTTGGAACTTAGCCAAGTACTTTCTAATACCAATGATGCAGGTAATTTATCTAGCCACTAGTTCATCTCCTGCATCCGTAAAGTGAAAACCTGCATCCGTTGATTTGAATCAAAATTAAGCAAGTCGTCGTTTTACATTTGTATAGCAATTACGTCTCGATTTTGGTTTTTGTCAATCAATTAAAAGACTAGTAGTTAGTAATGCACTTTTGGATTGTTTGGTCAAAAAAGTGTTTAGTTTAGTTGAGGTTTCCATTGCACCAAGGAATAAAAATTCCTTGGTGACAATGGTTTTTTGTTTAGAGTCCTATCAAACTAAAAAAAACCAACTAGAGTTACTGCTCGATTTCTAGATTTCAAAACCACATGGTTAAGCCAAACACCTCAAAGAGTATGAAAATCTCTTATCCGACCATCAATTTATGAGGGTTCACAACAGTTACTTGATAAATCTAAAAGAGGTAAAAAAATATATTAAATCAGATGGAGGTTACATAATAATGAGCAATGACATGCATGTAAGTATCTCCCCCAGAAAGAAAGAGGACCTATTGGATTCAATGAAAAGACTTTAACTTAGTTACAAACTTTTAGGCCTACAAACACCTCCCCTTCTTTGGGGCAAAAACATAGGTTGTGTTTCCCTGTTTCCATTTACCTGCAGCTAAATTTTGAATGTTTATTGGATAATACGTTTTCTGGCCAAAAGCATCTGTTACCTCTAGATAAAAAGCATTCTGATGCTCCAAGACCTGCCAACTTCCAGAGTTTTTGGCCACCCCAGCACCGCTGGCCCGATTATTTCTATTACTTGTATTTTGGGTTCCCTTTACATTAAAAGACCCTTCGTAATCATAATAGTACGTACCATCTTCACAAAAATCTACATAAGTTATAGCACTGGAACTTGAATCAAGTACTACAGACGACTCTGTATAAATTACTAACTGACCATTATCAATATATTCCTTCAACCTCGTAAGATTATCTCCTGATTGAGCCAGTAAAAAAGATGGAAAAAACAATATCCCCAAAAACATTTTTATAACAACAGATTTCATCACAAATTGTTTTGAATTGAAATTAAATAATAAATACAATGGGGAAACTTATGGTAAAACTGAAAATATACCTTTTTGAAATTGAAATCTGTTCTACAAACTACTTTATAACTTTTTTAACGCAACAAGGGCAGCGCTATTCCCGGCCGTCTTTCTTCTCAACAAGTCCTTTAGTAAACTCATTTAGAGCTTCAACTTTTTCTTCAAAATCTCCCTTGAGGGTTTTACGGTACTCATTAAGGTTTTTAACTAAATCGTCTATTCGTTCCGGCAGCATGTCTTCAAAAAATTGCCTCAACCGTTTGGCGGTGGTTGGTGATTTACCGTTTGTAGATATAGCAATCTTCACATTGCCCTTGGTAACTATACCTCCCATATAAAAGTCACAAAACGGTGGGTTGTCCGCCACATTGACCAGTAAACTTCGTTCCCTGCAATCACGATATACTTCTTCGTTTACTTCTACTTTGTCCGTACAGGCTATTACCATATGCTTGCCTTCTAAATAACTCTTGTTATATACATCACGAGTAATTTCCACCTGATGGTTTTTAGCCAAATTAAGAGTAGCTTCCAAATATTCAGGCGCAATCATTTGCACTTTCGCCCCAGGGCTTGATTTTAATAAGAAAGATAGTTTTTCCAAACCCACATTACCTCCACCTACAATGAGTACGTTCAGGTTGGAAACTTTCAAAAAAACCGGATATAACTCATTTCGTTCTTCCATATCATCCTTACTTTTCTTAAGCCATGCCAAGATAGAAAGAAATGCTATTTTTTTATAACATTCCCATCACTCGACAAATCTTGTCTGATTATCTCAGCCTCTCCCTTATAGAAAAGTTTGCTGTCAGAATTTGCTGTTACATCTATGGTGTTTGAAACCGTAAGGTACGCTTCACTATCTGAGGTAAGTATTATTTTTAAATTTTCTACCTGCAAAGCATAATCTTCCATTCTACTATCCGATGAAAGCGTTGCATCTAATTTTGTGATAGTGCCCATTACATCCATTTCACTATCAGAAGATAACTTGACATTAACTTCATCAATTGCAACCTCACCATCCAATTGAGCGCCAGAGGAAAAATCCATCCTAGCATTTTTAGCGTCAAGATAGAGGGTTGCTTTACTATCTGATGAAGCACTCAGTTCAAAATCATCTGTGGTCACATCCCCATCAAAATGTGCGTCTGAACTCAGTTGAATTAATGTTGAAGGTGCGTTTAAAGGTGCATCCAGAAAAATGGAAGCATCTGAAGAAGCTCTAAACTCAGTTATACTTTTTGCATTGATAAACAGATTCAGGGTTTCTTTTCCTTTGATATTGACATTGTTTTTTATTTTAACCGTTAACTTTCCATTCCGTTCAAAGACATCTATCTTATCAAACAGATTGCTATTTGCTTCTATACGGATGCTCTGTTCTGCATCCGAAAAGTTAATGTATGCCTTAAAGTCCGTAGCTACCTCTAAAGCGGTAATTTCGTTAAAATCATAGTTACGGGTAGATACCTCATCCGAGACCCTTACAGTTTCTGTGGAGCAGGATATAGCCAAAAGGGCTACTACCCAAATCCAGTTGGTTTTGGCTAATTTCATAATACTTTTGTTTAAAGATTGTTTTATTTAAAGATTATCGAAGTCCATTCAAATGGAATGGCCTGCCAGTCTCCGGCACCTTCTTGCTTGAATACCTGATTGTTTTCAGAAAAAACCCGTATGGCAACTATTGGGATACTTCCTAAACTTCTTTCCTCTTTCATTGGTCCAAAGTTTTCTTGTATCGATTTCTTCCCATATTAAAAATACCGAGCTTAATACCTATCTGACTAGTAAATCCATTAATACGGTCAATAGGACTATCCGTTAACTCAATTTTACTGGAGAAACGGTATTTTACTCCCGCCTCAATTTGAACAAATCTTGATATATTAAAAAGTGCACTTACGCCTGGTTCCAACACAAATACGGCATCAACGTCATCGTCATCAATATCGATGTCCACATTGTTGTCAATATCATCACGACTTACGTAGCCCACAGCTCCACCACCTATGAACAAGGGAAATGATAGGCTCACCCGAGATCTTCCAAAGAGAATAGGTTCCAAGTGAAAACCGGCATAGCCTCCTACCAAATCATCGTTTTCTCCGGACCGTGGATTGAAGATATCTTGACGGGAGTACAATCCCTTTGCCAAAAACCCTACTTCAAATTGCCGGTTGGCCACATAGGCTATCTTAAAGCTGCCCACATAGGTATCTTCTCCTTCAATTTCACCATACCCCATGGCAATACCCAGATAAACACCATGCACCACATTCCTTCGGTCATTAAAAGTGATATATTTCTCATCATCGTCTTGAGCCTTTGTAAAAAGCCCAAAAAGCAGAAAGATTAAAAGTGGAATTGTTGTTTTTTGATTGTTCATTTTGCTTAGTGTATTGATTGATTTTTTCTAAAGACAACCCAACTTTTAAAAGGTTGCATTTCTTTTGACTCTTTTAATCATTTATTGTTACAATTCCTTTGATTCCATTTATAGATATGAGTCCTGCATTATCTTCGCCATAGGTTGCCTCAATTTCTCGAAGTCTTCTACCCTTGTCTAATACTTTAGAGTTTACATTCTCAAAACTTTTGGGTAAACGAACTACACCTTGCTCCAAAGTAGCTCTAAACCGATGGGAAAAGCCAGATACATTTAAGGTTATTTCGGAAGATTCTTGCTCAAATGATATCTCTGATTGGGGTTCAATGAACTGGGTTATCCGAAAATCAGCAATCTTGGTATCCAAATTAACTTCCTTCATCAAACGTTGAATATTTAGGGTACTGAACTTTAGGGTACCGTATACTGAACCAATCTCTGCTATGGCAATGTCATCTTTGTTTGAATAGATTTCCAGGGTCTTCACTGAAGTAATGTCCATATCGGTTCCACTACTATTCAGGCGAAGACTATTGGAGTTTTCCATTTCCAACTCTCCATTTTTAAGATACAAACTAGCATATTCCAAATCTTGCGTTCGGACTTTTCCAAATTTTAAGATCACATCCGCCTTATTGAGGTTTTCCGTTACCCACAAATCCCCGTGTTCCACTAAGGCATTCAGAGGTCCACTCCATCCTTCTATTATAACATCACCAAATCTATTGGTTACGCGGAGTTCTGCTTTGGAAGGCATAAATACTTCATAATCTATCTGCACATGGCTCCGGTCAAAATCCACCGGGTTTGTCTTATTAAAAAAATCGGCAAACCAGCCCGTGTTCTTTTTTCTAATCTTGGAAACCACGCCCACATAATTGGAACCTGATTTAAACTCGGGATTGATTCGACTTAGTAGACTTTGGGCATTATCCTTTTTTCTATGGTTCACACGTATGGAGACCTTAATGGCCACCTTATCCTGTTCCCATCCCGTAACATCTATGTTTCCATATTTGTTCTCTATCTGAAGTTCTCCGGCATTGGAAAGTTCAAAACTCCTTTCTACGGTTTTGGATACCCTTTCCTGCGCAGTTCCCAAGTATGCTGAAAACAGCATGAAAACCATCCAAAATGCTATTTTATAATGTGTATCCATACTCTTTATCCACTTTTTTAGAATCGTTAATTTGTCTCAATAAATTTTCAATAAGCTCTATTCGCTTTTTATAGTTGGCAACTATGGCCTCCAATACCTGTTCGTTGTCCAAGTTGCTTCCCATCTCTTCGCGAAGTGCCTCGTATTCCAAATCCAACTCATCCATGAAAGACAAAAACTCAACTTTATCCTCTTCGGTAAGGTTAGGGTTCTTTCGGACCAATTCCACCTGATAGGACACCAGATTTTGATAGTGCATATCTATATCCATCAATTCTTTGGAAACGTATTGAGTTCCTTCAGAATGCACTCCTAATGAAGATAAAATGATTATTCCAGCAAGACCAAACAAAAGAACCACGCTTGCAGCAACTCGAAAAGCCGGTCTTCTCCAGAGCGGAATTACCTTTGGTTCCTCTTTCTGGAGCTCTGTCGAGATATTGGCCCAGAGTTTCGCACGATCTGCTTTGTGCTCGTCAAACTGGCCTGCATTGTCTCGTATATGTTTTTCAAAATTGTCCATTACAATTCGCTTATGATTTCAACTAATTTTTTCTTCGCCCTATGATATTGGGATTTTGATGTACTTGTCGATATATTCAAAATCTCTCCAATCTCCACATGGTCATACCCTTCTATTAAATAAAGGTTAATGATTTGTCTATAACCATCGGGTAGTTTGGCAATACCCTTTTTTACCTTTTGGATATCCACTTTATCAACTTCAACTGATTCATCCTCTGCCAAATGAAACTCATGCACTTCCATAGGCACCACAGCAATTCTTTTTGCTCTTAGATGGTTAATACTCTTATTGATTACGATGCGTTTGAGCCACGCCCCAAAACTGCTTTCGTACTTAAACCTTTCAAGGTTTCTAAAGGCATCAACAAAACTGTCTTGGATGATATCCTCTGCATCCTCCTTGTTTCCTAAAAAACGATATCCCACATTGTACATGGC
Organism: uncultured Allomuricauda sp.; assembly: GCF_947501165.1. Lineage (GTDB taxonomy): Bacteria > Bacteroidota > Bacteroidia > Flavobacteriales > Flavobacteriaceae > Flagellimonas. The sequence goes on from NZ_CANMUU010000001.1 coordinate 311,615, forward strand.
ATCCACATAAAGCGAATAGAGCTCATACTGCGAACCGGGAATGCCCTTCTTGCATTCTTCTACCAAGTTTTGATGTGTAAAACGGACGTCGGTTTCCAAAAGTTTAGGTTGATGCTTGCTGTGTTAAAGACAATATCAAAAGTAGAGGGTTGCACTCTAAGGGATAAAACTTTCAAAAAAAATGATTTTTCCAAAAAGAATTCTAAACCATGCAACCTTCACTTTTCTCGTCTGTCTCTAGCTGTGAAAATTATTTGCAACCATAAACCATCAAAAAAATGAACAGCAAAAAAACTTTAGATCCAATTAGCAAAACCATAGTTTGGCTTTTGTGGATCTACTTTATGGGTTGTGCACTGGCAACCGCCCAAACCAGCCATACAATTAGTGGCACAATTACCGACGGAAGCAACGGGGAAACCCTGTTTGGTGCTTCGGTGTTTCTTACCGGTACAACAATCGGAGGAATAACCAATGAGTACGGATTCTATTCCATCACTGCTCCTGAAGGCGAATACGTTTTGAACATTTCGTACATGGGGTATACTGATGTAAACATTACCATCAACTTAAACCAGGATATTAATCAAGATGTGGAAATAGTAGAGTTTTCCACAGAACTGGATGAAGTAGTGGTGACCGCCGAGGAACCCGAAAGGGCTATCCTTCGTAAGCCAGAAATGAGCGTGGTAAAAATGAATGTGGGTACCGTAAAAAAGATGCCCGTTGTACTGGGTGAAATAGACATCCTCAAATCGTTACAGATGCTACCAGGGGTAACCAATAATGGTGAAGGAACAGGTGGTTTTCATGTGCGTGGAGGAGCTCAGGATCAAAATTTGGTCTTGTTGGACGAAGCAATCATCTATAATACTTCCCACATGTTCGGTTTCTTTTCGGTCTTCAATGCAGACGCAATTAAAGACATGAAACTGTATAAAGGGGGGATTCCAGCACGCTTTGGGGGTCGAGTATCCTCGGTACTGGATATTCGTCAAAAAGACGGAAACAGTAAAAACTTCGCACTTACGGGGGGAATTGGATTAATCTCCAGTAGACTTACTGCAGAAGGACCCATTTTTGGGGATAGAGGTTCTTTCTTGGTAGCAGGAAGAAGGTCTTATGTCGATTTGATTTTGAAGGCCGCTGGCGAGGACAATAGTGTTTCGTTCTACGACTTGAACTTAAAAACAAATTATAGCATCAATCGAAACAATAAATTGTTCCTATCGGGGTACTTTGGTCGTGATGCCTTTAATTTCAGCAACAACTTTGAAAACAGCTATGGCAATGCTTCCGGAAACTTACGGTGGAACCATATTTTCAATGATAAGTTATTTTCGAATTTATCTCTTATTGCCAGTAGGTATGACTATGATTTAAACTTTGACCAAGATGAATTTGAGTGGGTTTCCTCTATAACCAATTATAATCTGAAATACGATCTTAAATATTATTTAAGTGATCGCTTTTCATTGGATTTTGGTGTAAATGGAATTTATTATGATTTTGACCCGGGACAGGTGCAGCCAACAGCGCCAACTTCGCCAGTAAACCCCCTTACTTTAGACCAAAAAAGGGCATTTGAAAGTGGGGTTTATGTAAGTGCGGAACATAAACTCACAGATAAGTTGACCGCACAATATGGTCTTAGATATAGTGCTTTTTCCAGATTGGGCGGGCAGCCTATAACAGAATATGCCAACGGACAGCCCGTTGTTTATAATCCTACTTTGGGCATTTATCAGCGTGGAGTGGCCATTGGGGAAACTGATTTCTCCAAAAGCGAAACCATAAAGACATTTGGCAACTTTGAACCTAGAGTATCATTGGCGTATTTACTTGATGAAGACTCTTCCCTAAAAGCTGGATTTTCAAGGGCAGCACAATACATTCATCTATTGAGCAACACGTCATCCGTTACCCCACTGGATGTATGGACACCTAGTGGCCCTTTTATAGAACCCCAGTTATCCAATCAATATGCTTTAGGCTACTTCCGAAATTTTATGGATAAAAGCTACTCTTTGGAAGTGGAAACATACTACAAAACAGTGGATAATCGCATTGATTACATTGATGGGTCAGAGCTTATTGGTCAGAATACCATAGAAACCGAAATCTTGAACGGGGAAATGCGAGCTTATGGTCTAGAGGTACTGTTACGAAAAAATGAGGGTGATTTTACAGGATGGATAGCCTATACACTCTCAAAATCGGAGCAGCGCACCCCGGGAGGAATTGCAGGGGGACCTGGAATCAATAATGGAGATTGGTACAACACGTTTTTTGATAGGACCCATGATATTTCCATATCAGGGGCGTACCGATTAAATGATTCATGGAGTTTTGGGACAAACTTGGTATTTCAAACCGGCAGACCTGTAACCTATCCCAATGGACAGTATCAGTACGAAGACCTGTCAATTGCCAGTTACGCTACCAGAAATTCAGACCGCTTGCCGGCGTACCACAGAATGGATGTATCGGTCAATTACGTTCCAAAAAAATATAGAAGCAAACGCTTTAAAGGGGAATGGGTTCTAAGCGTCTATAACTTATATAACCGAAGAAATGCAGCTGCCATTTCATTTGGCCAAAATTTGGAAACAGGTGCCAATGAAGCAACCCGGACTGCAATTTTCGGCATAGTACCATCAATTACCTACAACTTTAAATTCTAGCACATGAAAACCATACTAAAAATCATTTCAATAGTTATTATAGCAATGTCCTGTTCTTGTACAGATGTAGTGGATGTAGAAGTTCAGGATGGACCTATCCGATTGGTAGTGGAAGCCTCTTTGGATTGGGAAAAAGGCACCACGGGAAATGTTCAGAGCATTAGACTACGAACTTCCACTCCTTTCTTTGATACCACCTCCACAACAGATGTAGTTGGTGCTTCGGTAAGGGTTACAAACGATTCCAGCAACGAAGAATTTGTTTTTGAAGATCAGAATAATGGAGAATACCAGACTACAAGTTTCGTACCTGTTTTGGGACAATCCTATACATTACAAATTGAATATAACGGAGAAATATACCGCGCTACAGAAACCATGACCCCGGTAACAGAAATCACCCGTGTCTTCCAAGATCGTATTGATGGGTTTGATGATGAGGAACTGGAAGTGCATGTTGTATTCACGGATCCCATGGAAGAGGGCAATAACTATCTATTTAGATTCAAGCGCCGTGGAGATTTATTACCAGAATTGGAGGTGGCCGAAGACGAATTTGTTAACGGCAATGAGATTGACTGGTGGTATGAAATCGATGAAGACGAGGACCAAAACATTCTACCATTTATGCCAGGCGATGTTGTTGACATAGAGATGTACGGTATCTCAAGAGATTACTATGATTACATCAAAATTCTTATTTCACAATTAGGTGGTGTAGGCCTGTTTGAGGCAACTCCCGTTGCTGTAAGAGGGAATTGTATTAATGAAACAAATCCTGAGAATTACGCATTTGGATATTTCCGTTTAACCGAGGTGGACAAAACCAGTTACACTTTTGTTGAAGACTAGTTTAGATTGGTTTTTTGCTTGTGAGATGCCGGGTTCCATGGGGCTCGGCATTTCTATTAGTATAAAAAAGTAGTGGTAAATTCTGGCAACTAATCTAGCTTGATTATAATAAACTCAGACCTTCTATTCACATCATGCTCCTCGTTTGAACATCTTACCCCATTACCGCAGCCATTTAAGAGTAGTTTTTCTCCATAACCAATGGCACTTTCAATACGGTTTGCCTCAATTCCCTGGGAGATAATGTAATTGCCGGTAGATTTAGCTCTTCGGTCAGATAGTTTCTCGTTGTACCTATCACTTCCTCTTGAATCTGTGTGAGCCTCTATCTTGATGACCATTTTAGGATATTCCTTCATTACCTCAACAATCTTGTTCAACTCTTGAGCGGCATCGGGTCGAATATCGGCTTTGTTCAAATCAAAATAAATATTGTCAATCTTGATTTTTAGAACGCCATTTTCATTTACGATCAATTTATTAAGCTCCTTTTCTATTTCCATAGGAACAGTATTGACATAATCCGTTTCGCCGGTAGTACTGAAGTTCTCCTCGTTTGGGATAAACCCTTCTTTGCTGATTTTTAAGGTGTAGCTAATTTCACAATCCAAAATCACATCAAAACCAAAAGCGCCATAAGGGTCTGTTGTTGTCTTCGCTAAAGAGGTTCCGTCCAACGCAAAAAGCTCCACTTGAGTATTTACCACTGGTTGCGCATTGGATTTACGTACCACACTGCCTTTTACCGTTTGAACACAGATTTCTTCCAAACGTTGAAAAGAGTAAATATCGTCATCACCTTTTCCTCCTTCACGATTCGATGAAAAATACCCTCTGTTGGTTTCCTCTCGTACAATGAAGCCAAAATCATCCCGATTGCTATTTATAGGCTGCCCTAAATTCTTGGGATTCTGAAAAGTTTCATTTTCCAATTCACTTTCAAATACATCAAGTCCTCCCAGTCCTAGATGGCCATCAGATGCAAAATAGATTTTTTCTTCAGTAACGAAAGGGAACATCTCCCGTCCGCTGGTGTTGATTGTTGGCCCTAAATTTTTGGGTTTTGAGTAATTGCCATCCCTATCAATTTCGACCACAAAAATATCTGTCCCCCCAATACTTCCTGGCATGTCAGAAACAAAATATAGAAAACGTCCATCTGGACTTAAAGCGGGTTGCCCCACTGAATAGTTTTCGTTGTTGAAAGGTACTTCTTCCGCTTCCGTCCATTCCCCCCCTCTGAGTTCGGACCTATACATTTTTAGGTGATTGGTTCCCTCTTCGTCCCTGCCCAATTCACTTTGCGTATAATTGTTTCTGGTAAAATACAAGATGTTTCCCTCGGGGATAAAACTGGCGACAGCTTCGTGGTATCTTGTGTTCAAGATTGGAGAAAATGGAATTACCTCTGCCAAATCCGAACCTAAATCGACCGTATCTGCCATAAAGAAATCTAGATAGGGTTGTTGGTTCCATTCATAAACACGGGTTTCGTATCTTAATGAATCCCTACTTGACGAAAACACAATCTTATCCTTATAGTAAGCGGGACCGAAATCTGCTACTGGAGTATTTATAGCCAGATTTGAAATATAAAACTGCGGTTGTCGATTAAGCAATTCATCCAATTTCTCATCATTGTCTTTTAATTGCTCCACTGTGAATTCAGAAGTATCCAGTTTTTTGGTATAAATCTTCATTATGGCTTTGGCCAATCTGTAATTTCCTACTCCTTTCAGTGCGTGTACATATCGAAATACATATTCCGGTTCCAGCACATTTTCATATTTGGAAAACAAAAGCCCGTACCATTTTACCGCATTTCCCATGTCGGTGTTGAAATAATAGGAATCCGCAAGTCGTTGCAGTACATGTTGCGAATCATCTCCTTTGCTTGCCAAACTTTCATATTGTTTTGCTGCCCTCACATAAAGAAGATTTTCAAAATTAGTGTCCGCATCATTATACTTCAGCTGGCCCTTGGCACCAAGAACCATCAAAATACACGTAAGAAACAGTATGTTTTTAAATGCTTTCATATTAATAGAATCTTGGAGATTTAAGTCGCTTTTCCACGGTCTTGAACTCATATCGAAGAAAAATTTCGTGTGTTCCACTTGTGAAGTCACCCAAATCCGAAGTAGTTAAGTCATACGCATACCCCAGACTTAAATCTGGTGAAATCTGAACTCCCAACAGTGCTGAGAAAGAATCATCCCATCTGTAGGCAACACCCAAGTTAAAAGTCTCCTTAAGTAAGGCATTGGCCGAAATATCAGCAATAACTGGTGCTCCGGGAACCCACTTCACAAAAAAGGCAGGTTTAAACTTAATGTCAGGGGTTAAATCAATAATTTTTCCTCCAATTAAAAAATAGTGTAGTCTTTCTGTTGCAATTTCTTGCTCCGCACCATCATAATGTTCTTCAGAAAAAAAGTTGGGAACGGCGAGTCCCAAATAGGATGATGTTGTATGATAATATACCCCTGCTCCCACTGTTGGAAAAAACTTGTTTTCAATATTATTTTGAAAGGCCACATCAGGATTCTGAATAGTTCCTTCATTAAAATCCACATTGAAAAGTCTTCCTCCTGCTTTCAGTCCAAACGATAACTTACGATTGTCATCATCCAACCTGATGGTATAGGAGAAGTTTCCATCTACAAAAGCTTCTGAAGACGGGCCTAAAGCATCATGTGAAAGTACCAATCCCAAACCTACATTGTTTCCCATTGGTCCATCAACAGCCAATACCTGAGTAGTAGGAGCCCCATTTATGCCAACCCATTGCGAACGATGCATCAAAAGTGCAGTTAAATGACCTCGTGACCCCGCGTAAGCTGGGTTTACACTCAATGTATTGTACATATATTGCGTAAACTGAGGGTCTTGCTGAGCATACACTCCCAAAGTACCAAGAGTGAGCAGGAAAAGGCATATATTTTGAAAACTCTTTGTCATTTTTTGCTTGTTGTACATTTTTCCGAAACCCATTGCATTATCTATTTATGTATAACCAATCGGTTCTTGGTGCCGAACCATTTCCTAAATCAAGTATGTAGTAATATGTTCCCACGGGTAGTTGCTGGCCTTTTTGGACCGTGGCACGACCATTGGACGTACCATCCCAATCATTATTATAGGAACGCTGTTCAAATACAATGTTGCCCCATCGGTTATATACTTTAAGCACATTGTTTGGATATCTAGAGATACAGTCTATGGTAAAAGTCTCGTTGACACCATCGCCATTGGGTGAAAACTCATTGTATACGGTCAAGCAAGAAGGCTCAACAAAGGCCTCGGCCCTATTGTTTCCTTCGTCTATATCGAATTGATCCACAAATGATAAGCTTACAACGTTGAGATAGTCATCCTCATCCAAGACTTCCACAGTCAAAACTAGGTTTGCCACTTCGGATGGGGCCAGCTGAGGAATCTCCCAAAATCCGGAAGATTCATCATAAATTCCAACTCCCGCTTGTGAAGAAATCAATTGATATCCTAAAGGAAGTGCTTCTTCAACACCTATATTGGTTGCCGCAGAGTTTCCTTGGTTTACTAAAGTAATTGTAAACGTAACTTCATCTCCAATCGTTGGTGTTCCATTGTCCACGGTTTTAGAGAGCGCAATATCTACAGTTTGTGGAGTCACCTGAACAGTATCTTCATCATCATCTGGAATGCCATCATTCAAATCGTCTTGGTCCAAGCTAGTATTTGGATTACTATCTGGGTCAGCAAAATCACTTGAAGTGATTTCAGCTACGTTCAAATATTCTCCTGCATTTCCTGTAGGCGGATTGACAACTGCGAAAATTATTAGTGTTTCTGTAGTCCCATTGGGTATTGATCCATTTATGGACCATAATCCTGAAGAAGGTTGATAAATACCCGCTGTTGCTACTGCGGATTGATAGGTAAATCCTTCCGCAAGTAAATCTGTTACAATCACTCCAGAGGCATCACTTGCTCCACTGTTGGTCAAATTCAATGTAAATTCAACCACATCCCCAACGTTGGGTGTTTGGTTATTGACTATTTTGGTGAGCGATAGATCAGCCTGTCCATTCGGTACCGGAACAACAGTATCTTGATCGTCTTCTGAGACTAGATTGTTATCTGGAGTGGAATCGGGATCAAACGTATCCATAGCAATAAGCTCGGCAGTGTTTGCATAATCACCACTTTGTAGTACCGTTGCTGTTATCTGCAGGGTCTCACTGGTGCCATTTGTTAAACTGGCCAAAGCCCATGCCCCTGTAAGATTATCGTAACTTCCTACGGATGGAGTCGCCGACACAAATGCATACCCAGAAGCCAAAATATCTTCAATAACCAAATTAGTGGCATTATTGGGGCCTGCATTGTTTACGGTAATTGTAAATACTATCTGATTGCCAACAGAGGGTGTTAGGTCATTGACTGTTTTTGAAACAGAAACATCGGTCAGTATTCGCGGAGAAGTTGATTGCTCATCTTGATCATCTTCAGAAAGTACATTGTTTCCTGGAAAAGAATCTGGATCTCGTTCAATTACTGAAACCAATTCTGCAACGTTTAAATAGTTCCCTGTGGGGTTTACCTGTGCAGTTATGTTCAAGATGGATATACCACCACCGATTACGGTTCCAATATTCCATTCACCTGTGGTGGAGTTATAGCTCCCTCCTGAATCATCCGAGACATAAGTATATCCAGAGGGCAATACATCTGAAACTTGTACACCCGTGGCATCACTTGGTCCATCATTGGTAAGGGTCAAAATAAAAACTATATTCTCCAAAACATCAGGAAACTCATTGTCTACAGTTTTTTGTAAACTTAAATCTGCTGAAGGCAAGGGAGTTGTTCCTGCAATATCTTGGTCATCTTCACCAATTACGTTGTTGTTCGGTGTAGAGTTAGGATCAAGATTATCAGAAGCAAAAACCTCAGCAACGTTAAAATAGTCTCCTGTTGGATTTACCAAGGCCTTAATATTTAAAGTCTCGGTAGTTCCATTCGGAATACCTCCATTCAGTTCCCAAACACCGCTTACAGGATTGTACACCCCAGCAGTTCTTGAGTTGGAAACATAGGTGTATCCTGAAGGAAGAAGATCTAGAACCTCAACTCCACTTACGTCGCTTGGTCCATCATTGCTAATACTAATGTTGAAGACCACCTCTTCACCCACAAAGGGGCTTAGATTATCCACAGATTTTCGCAATACCAAATCAGATACCAAAACGGGAAAAGGATTTATGGTTTGTTGATCATCTTCCGTGTCATCGTTGTTCGCGGGCTGTGAATCAATATCCGTTTCGTTTAAATCTGTCAACTCAGCGGTATTGGTGTAATCTCCGCTAGTGAGCACATTGGCAGTAATGACAATAGTTTCCGTTACTCCATCGGCAAGATTACCCACCGTCCAAGAACCATTCAACGGTTCATAAACTCCTATGGTTGGCACAGCACTTACAAAATCGTACCCAGAGGCTAAGAAATCAGTAACTACAACATTGGTTGCATCACTTGGGCCATCATTGGTCACCGATACTGTAAAAACAATTGGATCACCCACATTGGGAGTCAAATCATCTGCAGTTTTGGTCACCGACACATCTACTATCTGAACTGGATTCACTGTACTTTCATCCTGATCATCCTCCGTTAAGATTCCATTATTAGGCGTAGAATCGGAATCGACCTGATCTTGCGCCGTAATTTCAGCGATATTGGTGTACACACCTGTAGTATTTACGGTTGCTGTGATATTCAGTAAAGTGCTGGTACCACTAGCAAGGTTTCCAACAGTCCAGACTCCGGTTGTGTTTATGTAGGCACCTGCGCCATCGTCTGAAACATAGGTAAATCCAGAGGGTAATTGATCCGTTACCAAAACATTGGTTGCATCACTTGGACCATCATTGGTAACAGTGATTGTGAAGACCACATTGGTGCTTACATCCGGATTGACCTCATCAACAGTTTTGGTCAGCGAAAGGTCGACCACTGAAACTGGGTTTACAACTATATCGTCTTGATCATCCTCTGAGGACACACCATTACTTGGTGTCGAATCAATATCGAAGCCATCTGAAGCGATAACCTGCGAGGTATTCGTATAAAGGCCAGAAGCATTGACCAATACATCAATAATCAAAGTTTCTGAAGTTCCGTTGGCCACTGTGCCTACCAGCCAAATTCCAGTTGTTTCATCATACACACCTGCTGTAGCGCTATAGAGTACAAAATCAAACCCTGAAAGCAGTTGGTCAACCACCTGAACATTGGTAGCATCGTCCGGACCACTGTTGGTAACCGTAATTTCAAAACTGATTTCTTCCCCTACGTTGGGAGTTACATCATTATCAACCACAATTTTGGTCAATGATAGATCTGACTGCTGCGGTGCAGCAGTGATGGCATCCTCATCATCCTCACTTTGATCACCATCATCATTATTTGGACTACTATCACTATCAAATTGGTCAGATGCAGTTACTTGAGCTATGTGAGTGAATTCGTTTGCAGCTCCGGTAGGAGTCAAAACTGTAGCATTAAAAGTGAGTGTAGTTGTGTTTGTACCAACTGGCACATTAAGATTCGTCCAAGAAATGGTGTTAGTAGCAAAGCTGAAAGTACCACCATTGCTTATACCTGTAATACTTCCATACCCCGGAGGAACCAAATCTGCGACGGAAACTCCAGAAGCATCATCCGCACCCAAGTTGCTAAGGTTTATGCTAAATGTTACCACGTCCCCAACATCTGGATTCGGATTGCTTGCTATCAATTCCAACTCTAAATCGACAACTTGGGGGTTAATTTCAAAGAAATCTTCATCATCCTCATCTTGGTCTCCATCATCGTTTGCCGGACTACTATTGGGGTCTAATTGATCAACCGCTGTTATCTGAGAAGTATTTCGGTATTCATTCACAGTACCTGTAGGCTCATTTACGATAACCTGATAAGAAACTGTTGTTGAACCCGCAGCCAAGTTTGCAATATTCCAATTTATGGTATTTCCAGTAGCAATTCCTCCATTATTGATAGCTCCAATGTTAAAACCAGAAGGGACTATATCTTGAATTGTAATATTTGTTGCTGAATCGGGACCGGTATTATTTACTGTTAACTCAAAAGTCAGAATATCCCCAACATTAGGAGTGGTACTTGAACCAGTGCCTAAATCTTTTGATAGACTTAGGTCTGCTGAATTTAAAGTAAGCTGAGCCGAATCTTGGTCATCTTCTGCTTCCAATCCATTGTCAACCGTAGAGTCTATGTCAAAAATATCGTTGGCTGTGATTTCAGCAGTATTGTTATAATTCCCAGTGGGATTAACGGTAGCATCAAACGTAAGGCTTAAAGTAGAGCCGTTGGTTATTGATAGATTTGACCATGTCAGAGATAAATCCCCCAAATTGAAAACACCGCCGTTGTTGACTGTTCCCGGAACTAGAGAAAAGCCGGAGGGAATAACGTCCCTAACGGTAACCCCCGTTGCATCGGAAGCGGTAGAAGCATCATTATTAAACACATCAATGGTGAATGTTACCGTATCTCCTGGGTTTGCGGAGGTCGGTGTAACGGTTTTCGTCAACTCTAAATCTACACCCAATAGTGATACTTGTACAATATCATTATCTACTGGGCATATTCCGTTGGAAACCTCCCATTGAAATTCATAGGTTCCTGAAGTCGCTCCGAAAACTTCGGTATTTGGGTCATTTTCATTTACAAAACCAACAGTTGTTGGACCTGAAACTTGTGTCCAAGCTCCTATCCCGGCGGCAGGAGAAACCGCATCTAGAATCACAGAATCAAATTGGTTCAAGATTTGGTCCGGACCGGCATCTGCAGCTCCTGGGTCTTGATAGTTTATAACTTGGATTGTATCCTCTAGAGTACATCCTCCATTAACAACGGTCCACGTGAATTCATAGGTTCCTGCCTCCAAAGTATTGATAAGCGAGGTTTCACTATTCGGAGAAACAATATTGGCTGGGGTTCCGGGATTTCCTGCAACCCCCGGACCATCGGTTTGAGTCCATGTTCCTGTTCCAACAGCAATAACAGCTGCATTCATAGTTACTTGTGTAGCCGCACATAGTTCTTGGTCTGGCCCAGCATCCGCAGCAGAAGGAGGGATTGCCGTAAACGTTACTTCAACGGTGTCTAAGGTTGGGTCACAAGCAGAAGGAGCATTGGGGAAAGTCACTGCATCATATCCTACAGTCCATGTCAATTCATAGGTTCCCGGAGCGGTCACACCTGAAATTGTTGAGATGGGTGAGTTTGGGTTATCGATAGTCAAGGTTTCCCCTACCGGAGTGTTGGTAAGGGTCCAAGTTCCTACTCCAGAAGTCGGAACGACCGCTGCCAACTGAGCTTCTAGTTGACATGCATTGGCTTGGTCTGGCCCAGCATCTGCAGTCGATGGGGTATCAAAAACCTCAATCCTTACTACATCTGATGTAGTAGAACAGTTGCCAGAAGCAAAATTCCATTCTAAGATATATACCCCGGCAACCGATAATCCAGAAAGTGTGCTGGCTGGATCATTTGGGCTATCTATTACCGCTACACTTCCTGCAGGTTGTTCCGATATTCTCCATTCTGCCGTATCCACATCTACTGGAGGGGCATTACCTGCCAAAGTGGTTTGGTCTGCAACCACTAAATCTCCTCGACATAAAATTTGATTTAGACCAGCATCTGGAGGAACAGAGGGAGCAGTACTTGAGGTTACTGTTACTTCGTCAAAAGTATTGCCACATCCTGAAGCTCCAGGATAATTTGTTGTAAATCGAAAAACATAGGTGTTTCCTGGAGTAATGCTTACTTCCGCGACATTACTATCCACTGGGTTTTGTGTAATTACAGCATTGGGTCCAGTAGTTGAAATTTGGGTCCATGTTCCCGTAGAGCCAAAAGTAGCCTCCAACAGAAAGTTACTTACCTCACAAAGGTCTAAATCCGGTCCCGCATCCGCAGGCACGAAAACGTCTACTGTTTTATCTGCAAACGTCACAGGACAGTTAATATCCCCAGCTATGGTCCATCTAAATACATAAGTACCCGAAACAAGACCTGATACAGTTGCATTGGGCGCATTTACATTGGAAAAAGTAGGAGTGTTTGGAGCTCCAGAGAGCAACGTCCAAAAGCCTGTTTCCACATTGCTATCAAAAGGATTACCGTCCAAAGTGACTGAAGTCGCAGAGCAAATGGTTTCTGTAGGACTAGTCACTGTGGCTGTAGTTGGAGGAATTCCAACATCTAAAATAACCGTATCGGTGTCTGACGAACAAGAACCGTTGGTTGCTGTCCATTCAAAAATATATTGCCCTGAAAACGTAAATGTAATCTGTGTGGTAGGGTTTGAAATATCATTAATTGTTACACCTCCGGGGCCTGAAATTTGAGCCCAAGAACCACTGCTACCAACAGAGGCAGAGGCATCCATGTTGAACGTATCGTTACAATCTGCTTGATCTGGGCCTGCATTGGCAACTGCATCTGGGCCCACAGTAATCTCTACGTCATCCGTTGTGGATTGACATCCTGGAGCAATTTTCGAAATCGTCCATGTAAGAATATAACTTTGTTCCGTATTAATGGTCACATCAGTATCGAATTGATTGGGGTCATCAAAAGTGATTCCTGTAGCAGGATTTGAAGTCCATGTTCCAATTTCATCCGCAGCAGTTTGATTGGCTGCTAAAGTGACCACTCCCGTTCCTGTAGACAAACATTGGTCGGGTCCGGCATCAGCAAGTGTAGGCCCAGCTGTAGCATTTGTAGTAATTGTTACCGTGCTTGAGCCAGGGGGAGGGCATGTGTTATCACCTGGGTTCTCAATTGTCCAGCGCAAAATATAGGTTTCATTAGGGTCGTCAAATCCTGAGACTATAGTATTGGGGTCATTGACATCATCAAAAACAATAGTTGCTCCGACGGGCGCCGTATCAACGCTCCAAGTACCTACTAAGTTAGTAGTTGGAGGACCATCGGCATTCAATACTGTTGGCGCACCAAAACATATGGTTTGGTCCAAACCTGCATTGGCTGCAATCGGGGTGTTTGAGGAAACCGCAATCTCAACCGTCGCTTCGGCAGCTGGTGCACAACTGTTACCTCCTGTCACTGCATATTGAAAAACATAGGTCCCTGGTATTAAATTTGAAATGTTGGTTGTCTGAGCAAAAGGATCTGCTACCGTAGCTTGATTTGGCCCACTTACCTGAGACCATAAAGAACTTCCAGTAGTAACAGCATTACCAGTAATATCGGTAGTGGTAATATCACAGAACAAGGTTTGATTTGTTCCTGCATTAGCAGCGGTAGGATTAAGAGATATTGTCACGTTGATGGCATCCGTGGCCACGTCGCAACCTGTTTGAATCGTGCCGTTCAAAGCTCTTCTAAAAAGCACTGTATAGGTTCCCTCAACATCGAAATTTATATTCACTGGAGAACTGCCAGTCCCGCTAAACGTATTGGGGTCAACCAATGTAGAACCCGAAGGTCCGCTAACTATACTAAAAGTATTGGTGCCGTTACCTGTAGTTGTAAAAGGGATATCCACACTGGTTAATCCGCAGGCAGCTATTATGTCAGTTCCGCCGTTTGCCGTTATCGAAACGGGATTGGTAGAATACCTAACAACAGCGGTATCTGTGTCATCGCATCCTGTTATTGCATTTGTAATGGTATAAGAAAACCGATATGTACTGCTTCCATCCAGACCTGTTATCTGGGTAGTACTACTGTTAGGATTCAAAATACTGGCTACCGGTCCTTCAGTTTGTATCCACTGAACCGTTTCACCAGTAAATTGTGGTTGTGATCCTATTAAAGTAGCAGTAGTTATTCCAGAATCACAAAATCTAATGTTATCTTCTTGAATGCTTGCTGTGGAAATATCCTGGGTTGCCGGATCAACATTAATGGTAACCGTATCACTTCCATTGACACATGGCCCGGCAACTGACCATCTAAAAACATAAGATCCCTCAATAAGATTGGAGATATTGGTGTTGTTGCTATTTGCATTAGCAATAATTGGAGTACTTGGTCCGCTTACAAACGACCATGTGCCCACTTGTCCATTGATATTGTTTCCGCCAAAACTACCCGCCAGACTTGTTGATTGGGTCACCGTGTAACAATTATCTAGATTTTGAGTGGGGCCGGCATCTACGACCGCTTCTCCCCCATAATTTGTAACGGTAATGGTTGAAATCGATTCACAAAATTCTCCGGGTGCATAATCCGGTCCTGTAATAGTCCATTGTAAAGTTGTTACACCCGCATTGGTTTCTGATAAGGTCAAAGCGGTATTGGGATCGTTTGGTGTAGCTATGGAAACTCCAGCATTGTTGGGACCTATGACGCTCCACTGGGCGGTCTCACCTGCATTGAGTGGAGTGTTGGCATTTGTGGTAAGTGTTCCTGAGCTGTCTGGACAAGATTCGATATTATCTCCCGCATCTGCCGCGGTAATCGGCTGAACTGTAATTTCTACATCTTGAAATTGTGTAGAATTGTCTGTACATACGGTGCTCAATCGAAAAATATACGTATTGCCTCCCACCAAACCTGAAACTGATGTATTGACATTAGAAGGATCATCAATAATTACCGAAGGGCCACCTACTTGAGACCATACAGGTCCACTTTGAACCAAACCTGCAACAGAACCTGACAGATTGAACGTGCCGATGTTTTCGCAAATTGTCTCCGGAATACCGGCATTTACTGAACAGTTTTGGGCATATGAACTTTGGCAAAAAAGGAGGAAAAAGGAGGTGCTTAAAAGAAATGAAACACTTCCCTTTTTAAGGTTGGTCAGCAATATGTTCATGTTCAAAAAGATGAGGTTCCTTAAATGTAAGAATAATCTAACGTAGTAGGAAATATTAACTAATTAGAATATATGTTGTATTTCATCGATCATTTGTTGTGAATGGTCGATTAATCGATGGGTATATTTGATAAAACTATGTGGAAGAAATAATCAACAAGAACCATCATAAACCGTATATTTCTTAAAAAAAATTCATATTATGGCACTTGAATACAGTCTTTAAGCAATATTAAATGGGTTAAAATGAAAGTATTTGGCAAATCAACTATTAGAATTTCCTGGTTTGTTTTCGTCCTTGGTTTCGTAGCGAGTTATGCCCAGGACAAATCTGCGATTACCATAACTTTTCCTATAAGTTCAACGGTTTGGGAAACCAAGGAACCAGCTGAATTACAATGGAAGACCCAAAACATAGATACTTCCAAATCCATTCGTTTCTTTTTGTTACGAAATAAAACCGTGGTCCAAGAATTGGGTAGGTTCAAAAATAGTGGTGGCGTCCAAGGAATCAAGCTTGCCAAAAATGTGGGTTCTGGTGACAATTATCAGGTAATGGCCATTGAACTGTTTCCAAACAATAAAGAACAAATCGCCAAGTATGCCAGTCCATTTTTTTCAATAAGGAATAAGGAGTCCGATTTGCGGAAAAAACAGTTTGAATTGGCCAAAAGCAACTCAACTCCTGCCAAAGCTCAAAAGAGAAACACGCGAAAGCAACCTATTTCTAATCCTCCACTTCCGAAAGAGTTTGAAGGTCGGCGAATCTCCTATGTAAAAAACCTAACCTTTGACAGTGAACGCTTAAAGGTTAAAGTATGGGACCACCAGGAAGAGGATGGTGACATTGTTTCCATATACCTTAATGGAGATCTTGTGCTATCCAAACATCTGCTGACCAATGACCATCAAGAATTTGATATTGAGTTGAATTCAGAAAAACCAAATGACTTTTTATTATATGCCCATAACTTAGGTGAAGTATCTCCGAATACCGTTTCTGTAGAGATAACAAGTGATAAAAAATCAGAAACTATGACCTTGAATTCCTACTTAAGAAGTTGTGAGGCAGTTCTCATCAGTGTAAAAAAATAAGGCCAAAGCTCTATCAATTCCCGATATCCTCATCAGTTATTGTATAGGTATACTCAAAATGGTTCTTACCCGTCTCTCGTACCGTCCAATACTGGTCTACATTGTAAATGTTCTTGCCCGGAGTATCTGGTTTAAAAATCTTTAGAACTTGGTTCGAGGTATTGGTAATGTATATAGAGTCAAATTCCTGAAATGTCAAGAATACCTTTCCAATATCAGTGACATATGTAAACCGTTGATAAGTTTCCTCATTTTCCAAGCCAACATCCAAAAATTCTGTATTATTTGATAGATTTTTTAATAGAGTGTGACTAACGAAACTAATTTTAATATTCTGACTTGACTGATTTTCAAAAACAGTCTCAATACTTTCACTGGGGTCGCAAGCCAAAAGGACTGTGCTTATAAAACCGTAGAGAAAAGAAAAACTCAAAACTTTATCAATTCCCAATATCTTCATCCATTATCGTAAATACTATTTCTCCATAAACAAATAGCCCAAAACTGGGGTTAAGAATCTCTTCAAACTTAATAATCTCCCATGAGTCGAAATTGTATGGGCTGTTAACTTCACTTCCCAAGTAATCTGCTACCCCGCTCCATTCCCTAATGAAATCATTGCCTATATAAAGCTCAAACCTAGGAACTTCAGCAACTGTATTGTATATGCTTATATTCGTTTCGATAACAGTTTGGAAATCATTCTCTTTGACCCCATCGGAAGAGTAGCGTTGCTCAAAGAAGTCTTGTTTTTTAGTATTTGGAGGTAAAACGAGGGTGTCCGCAATTATAGTATTTCCATTATCGGACCCGTTAGTACCAAAATTATGATACACCAACTTTATTTCTTCATCTGTAGCGTTCTCAAAAACCCTTTGATAAATGTTGTCCTCGAATGATTCTTCAAGATCACAGCTCAAAATTGAATTAATCCCGATCAACCATAGAAAACCGCAGAGAAAAGAAAAACCCAAAACTTTATCAGTTCCCAATATCTTCATCCGTTATCGTAAATACTATTTTCCCTACAATATCATTGTTAAATGGAGGTTCGAATAATTCCAGTTTCCATGAATTATAGTTAAACGGACTTTTTGAGTTCTCCTCCAAATCCCCAAACGGCGTCGTCCACTCAACCCTCAATTCTTCATCCACATAAAGCTTAACTATCGCGTTACCTGTATTTATTAAATCATTTACATAGCTTTCAATTGGCTTTTCTCCACCGTTAAATCCTAAACCTGAACTTGATAACAAAGACATTTCTTGGTCTATTGGGATTTCAATGGAGTTTACCACTTGAGCATCTACATTTTCAAGTTCAAGTCTTACATTACTTCCAGAGTTGTTTAAATAATTGTCCAAATAAATCTTGTCAGGAGGATTCATCTCGGTTACTCTACAACCAGTAAATAAAACAAGACTGAGGCCAATTAATAAAACTTTGTCAATTCCCAATATCCTCATCAGTTATTGTATAGGTATACTCAAAATGGTTCTTACCCGTCTCTCGTACCGTCCAATATTGGTCTATATTGTAAATGTTCTTGCCTGGGGTATCCGGTTTAAAAATCTTTAGAACTTCATTCGTAGTCGTTGTAATATAAATTGAGTCGAATTCAATAAGACTATAGTTTCCAATTACTCCACCTCCAAGGTTGTCAGTTCCTATTCGATAGTAATCTACTTTCGCCATTGATTCTAAATTCAAAACCTCAGTATTTGATGGAAAATCAGATAAGATAAGTGAACTCGTAAAGTGTATCTTTACCTTGGAGTCAGTACTATTTTCAAATATAGCTTCCAGGCTTTCTTCTGTTTCGCAACCTAAAATTGAACTAACCCCAATCATCCAGACAAAACCACGCAAAAAAGGAAAAGTCAGAACTTTATCAGTTCCCAATATCTTCATCGGTTAACGTAAATACGATTTTACCCACAATATCATTTTTAAATGGAGGGGGTAATGATTCAACTTTCCAAGAATCCTTATTAAAGGGGTTATTCATTTCATTTCCAAAGTTTCCAATAGGAGGTGTCCATTCACGAACCAATTGGTTTGACACAAAAAGCTCAATTTTCATATTTTCAGCATCTTCGATAATTGAGAAATACTGATCCACCAGATTATTCTCAAATACAAAAGCATTATTCTCCATTTCCTGTTTTGCTGAAATATTTAAAGAAACCGTATTACCGTTGCCAGATAGGGGCCAATTTGTCAAAACAATATTTATATCAGAGTCAGAGTTATTTAAAAACCTTACAACACTTTGTGTCTCCGAGGGATCTATTTCGGTAACGCCACAGCCAACTAATATTAATAGACTATAGCCAATCGGCAAAGACTTGTTAATTCTCAATATCCTCATTTTCTAAGGTGAAAAAAATTCTACCGCGCTCTAAACCACTTTGCAATAAAGTTGGTTTTTGCACTTGCCATGAATCCCTATTAAATGGACTTTTTATAGCAGTATCCACTGAAGTCCATGTCTTCATTAAGATATTGTCGATGTATAATTCGATGATGAAATCTGAACTAATTAAATCACCTATGTATTCTTGAACTGGGTCATCACCGCCTACAAAAGCGACTTCAGAGTTCTTTAGAGCACCTTCCTCGCCTGCAGTAAGTAACAAGGAATTTACATCTTCCATATTTGAATTCTTAAGAAGTATAAATAAATCTTTGTTTGCTGAATTTTGATAAATGTCAAAATACAACTCCTTTGGAGGGTCTATTTCGGTTATGCCACAGCCAGTAAACAAAATAAGGCTAAGGCCAATTAGTAAAATCTTATCAATTCCCAATATCCTCATCAGTTATCGTATAGGTATACTCAAAATGGTTCTTACCTGTCTCCCGTACCGTCCAGTATTGGTCTATATTGTAGATGTTCTTACCTGGGCTATCCGGTTTGTAAATCTTCAATATTTCGTTGGCATTATTTGAAATGTAGATGGAATCAAAGACTGAGAGTGACAAGCCTGCCTGACCAATAAATTCATCTACTCCGATTCTTTGATAACTCCGTCTTTCATTTGATGGAATAATTAATATTTCTCTATTCTCCATAAATTCTGTTAATAATTCAGAACTTACAAAATTCATATTCAAACTCTCATTTGAAGAATTCATGATATAGGCTTCCAAACTTTCGGTCGGGTCACATCCCCATATTGAAAGAAGTAATCCGAAAGCTAACAAAATTGATTTTTTCCATTTCATATTATTAATCCCAATAATAAGCTTTAAACAAATCTCTCACATCCTTTTCATCGCGATTTCCATTTTCCTTCAGCAGTTGGTTTCTAAATTGCTGGGGAGATTCAACTCCGCGATCTAATGCATCATACAAATTTTTGTGGCGATATCCCGAAGCCTTATCAATATAATTTGATCTAACTAAATCATTATTGTTATCAATTAAATCCAACATAATGCCTCCTGGAATCCAGCCGGTCCAACTAACTGCAGGTGTACCCTGACCCCTTATAGAAGTGTTGCTAGGTCTGGGTATCGGGTCAAAATTCTCAAATCCGCTTTTTGAAATTATCCTATTACTATTTCCAAACTCCTCAAAAACTAAAGTATATCCAAAATGGTTCGCCCAAGCTTCTCCCAGTGCACAAACACCATGGTTATGACCATGTCCATCCCCATAAGGACGTCTTTCCGAGTTAAATGTACCATAAGTTATGATGTAATTGATATACTTTATCCAATAGCCACTACCCACCTTTTTAAAATGAGAAGCATGGGCCAGTTCATGAAAAGTGACAGAAAACACCCTATCCGTTCCTTTACTCCCACCTGCCCTAATGATAAGATCCGGCTGTATAAACTTCAGCATATGGGCCAATGTATTTAACGATATACTAATCCCGTTGGCCTTGGCCAAAAAGTTCTTCACCTTAGATCTTGAGGTAAAACCATAGATACCCCAAACCCTTCGCAACATGGGTGCGGCAGATGGCCCAGTGCCGCCCAATGCCACAATCCTGAGATTGGAATGTGGTTTGCCCACGCCAAACTTTGTACAATAATTCAAATACTTTACCGTGGCATTGTTCACGGTAGCCCAGCTCCAAGCTCTATTATTGGTATAAAAATTCATATTGTGCCCTTTATTGCTACGCCGCCCTGCACGATATCTAGCGGAAGATATACTTACAATGGACCTCCATACCTTAAAGCCTCGTGTATTCTTGAACACCACCGTATAACGAACGGGCCTTCTGTATCTTCTGTTGACACTATAATATCCTTGGGAGTTTGTCCACCCTTTGGCCCATTTAAACCATCTACGGGTCTTTATCTTTACCCCCACCACGGGATCCATACGCCCCGTCACCGTGTTCTTTACCTTCACATAGCCTTGCGGTCTCCTTTTACGTCTTTCTGTTTGGGAGTTGTCGTATTGATCATCTTCTGGGTCCTCATAATTACCCGTCAAGCGCAGGGCCTCATCCTCAAGATCAAAGAGAAATTGCTTGGAGACCTTGGTCTTGCCTGCAACCGTAGTGGTCTCTTCTTCGTCTTCCCCATCCTCTTCCTCTATGTGTGCAGGCTCCGGTAGAAATAAGTCTTCAATCTTCTGATACTTTACTTCGGGATGGAATTTATAATCCACAGGAACCGATGTATATACCCATTTGGATGCTACATTTACCGAATCCTCTGCAGGAAGATAATCTCCTTCTTCCACGATTTCCACGTCCATGGGAACGCTGGATAGGTTCAAGGAGTCGGCAAGCAACAGTTTTTGTTGTTCATCGTTTTCTATCCAGAACTTTACATAAACATCGGTTGTTTGTATATCCATGGGATCCTTAAAAGTAAGTCCCTTATATTTTTTATCCATCTCTGGTGACACCTCTTGTAATTTGATAAATGCCCTACGCATGTTAGCAACTGAATACGGATTCTCCAATTTTTTGCCCAACACTGTTTTTTTGCCTGTATCTTCAACACTGGTTTCGGGAATGTCCGCAACCACATTGGTTGAAGGTTCTTCTTTTTGGCAGGAATGCATGAGCATAAGAGCAATACTTAAAGCAAGTAGGTTACGTTTTTTCATTTTCAAGTTGTTTCAGATTGGTTATGGGGTACCGTACCGACATGAAATGGAGAGTGCAACCTTTTAAGACTTTTACTTTTTTGAGGTAAGACTAAAAGTCTGCGTTACACTTATGCGCTCCGAAAAACTGAATCCAGAGCTATTAACAAAAGTTTTCTCCTATTTAAAATGTAGGACAATACGCATCAGTCAAACTTAGCCGAGTATTTAATAAATTAAGGGACTGGATTTATGAATGGCCCAATTGGATTGATGAATGCGTGGTTTGAGTCAGTGGATACCCTAAATCCAATAAAAAAAGCCTGAACTTAAGTTCAGGCTTTTTGTACCTTGGGTGGGAATCGAACCCACACTCCCGAAAGAACTGGATTTTGAATCCAGCGCGTCTACCAATTCCGCCACCAAGGCTTAAAAAAAGGCTCCCGTTAAAATTGGGACTGCAAAGCTAAAAAATACTTTGTATTCGCAAAACTAAAATTTCACATTTATCCTTTAGCAAGCCGAATAAATTTTTAAATTTGCACCTCTTTAAAAAAAGATAGTTTTAAAAAACTAGACAACAATAGTTTATAATGGCGTATCAAGTTCCAGAACCCAAAATTTTTGCCTGCACCCAAAGTACGGTTTTGGCTGAAAAAATAGCAAAGTCCTATGGTGCTGATTTGGGTAACATACGCTTTTCCCGATATAGCGATGGGGAATTCCAACCGTCTTTTGAAGAATCCATTCGAGGTGCTAGGATTTTCATTATTGGCTCCACTAACCCAGGTCCGCAGAATCTGATGGAAATGTTGTTGATGTTAGATGCGGCCAAAAGAGCTTCGGCAAGGCATATTACCGCCGTAATGCCCTATTTTGGATGGGCTCGACAAGACCGAAAGGACAAACCTCGGGTACCAATTGCTGCAAAACTTGTGGCCAAAATGTTAGAGACCGCAGGGGCAACCCGTATCATAACCATGGATTTGCATGCAGACCAAATTCAAGGATTCTTTGAAAAACCAGTAGACCATTTGTTTGCTTCTACTTTGTTTTTACCCTACCTAAAGGAATTGAATCTTGATAACCTCTGCATTGCGTCACCAGATATGGGAGGTTCCAAAAGGGCCTATGCATATTCAAGAGCTTTGGAAAGTGATGTGGTTATTTGTTACAAGCAGCGCGCCAAAGCCAATGTAATCTCTCACATGGAACTGATTGGTGATGTGACCAATAAAAATGTGGTTTTAGTAGATGATTTAGTGGATACGGCAGGCACTTTAACCAAGGCTGCAGACTTAATGATGGAAAGAGGAGCGAAAAGTGTCAGAGCAATCACAACCCATGGTTTGTTATCTGGCGACGCTTTTGAAAAAATAGAAAACTCGCAATTAACAGAACTTATTGTAACAGACTCTATCCCTGTTGGAACATCACATAACAAAGTAAAGGTGTTGAGCTGTGCTGATTTGTTTGCGGATGTAATGCATCGTGTACACCATAACACGTCAATTTCGTCCAAATTTTTAATGTAAATTTTTAATTCAATATAATGAAGTCAATTACTATCAAAGGATCCCAAAGAGAAAGCGTGGGCAAGGCATCTACCAAAGCCTTACGTAATGCTGGAAAGGTCCCTTGCGTGCTGTACGGAGGGGAAAAACCATTGCACTTTTCAGCAGATGAACTGGCGTTCAGACATTTAGTGTACACCCCCAATGCCCATACAGCTGTAATTGAGCTGGAAGATGGCACCAAGTTGGAAGCGGTTTTACAAGATATTCAGTTTCACCCTGTGACCGACAAAATCCTTCATATCGATTTTTATCAGTTATTCAAGGACAAACCTGTTACCATGAATATCCCCGTACGTTTGGAAGGAAATTCTCCTGGGGTAAGAAATGGTGGTCGTCTTCTTTTCAGAAAACGCAAGCTTTCTATCAAGGCATTGCCAGATTTACTTCCCGATTTTGTTACGGTTGATATCTCCAAACTCAAAATTGGTGGTACTATTCCAGTGGAAACTCTACTGAACGATGATTATACCATTCTTCACCCTGATAGCACCGCGGTTGTTCAGGTTAAAGCCTCTAGAACATCTGTTGCTGATGAAGAAGAGGAGGATGAAGAAGCAGAAGGTGAAACAACTGAAGGTGGAGAAACTGCTGCTCCAGAAGCAGCTACCGCTGAATAGTTTCATTTCAAAATACATAGAAGCATCCCCTGATGATTACATTAGCGGGATGCTTTTTATTTTTGAGCATTTCAAACAAGATGTGGAAAAGTTTAAAAAAATGGCTGAGTTCATCTAAAAGTTTACTTCAAGAAGAGAACACAATGAAAAAGTTTTTGATAGTAGGCCTAGGAAATATTGGACCAGATTATGAAGAAACACGTCATAATATTGGTTTCAAAATTCTAGATTATCTGGCACAACAGCAAGAGTTTTCATTTGAGACCACCAAACTTGGTGAAATTGGAACCTTTAAGCATAAGGGAAAAAGTGTGCTTTGCCTAAAACCATCCACCTACATGAATTTAAGCGGAAAAGCAGTAAAGTACTGGATGGAAAAAGAGAAGATTCCTTTGGACAATGTTTTGATTGTCACAGATGACATTAATCTTCCTTTTGGAACACTGCGTCTAAAAACTAAAGGGAGTGATGGTGGTCATAATGGTTTGAAGAATATTCAGGACCTTTTGCAAACTGCTCAATATCCCCGATTTCGATTTGGGATAAGTGCTAATTTTGGCAAAGGGAGACAAATAGAATATGTTTTGGGAAAATGGAACGAAAAAGAACGGACCATTTTACAAGAACGGCTGGAAAAATCTTGTGAACTCGTTAAATCATTCATTTTTGCTGGTGCAAAAAACACCATGAACCAATACAACGGAACCTAAACTTAAAGGGTTTTAAATTCAAATACTCCTGAATCCGAAGTGTTCCCCTCTGCATCTCGGGTTATCACTCTCCAGAAATAAACCGTATTGGCAGATACAGAAGCAGATACAGAGGAAGTGAAGGCATCAAATGCTCCCAATTCTGTGGTCGGCGGGTTTTGGTTTGAAAAAAACACTTGATATCCTTCTATGTCATTTTCCACATCGGCACCTAACCAATCTAAAACCACTTCATTGGATGCGTTGGGCGAGATTGTTGAACCAGAAGCAGGGCTTTGCAGTTGGGCCGGAAATGGAGCATATGTGGTCTGCGAACCTGCATTATAAAAAAGCCATGTCTCGCTGATTGAAGTCTCGTTGGATTGAGAATTTGTTGAGCTTACTGACCAAGAATAGGGGGTCCCCTTATTTATGGAAATACTTGCTGATGTAGAAGCTGTAGTAATGGTTTGCGGTGCATTCGTATTCAAATTTATTGCCCTAAGCGTATAGCTTTCTGTGTTTTCCGAAGCTTGCCATTCAAACGTAACTTGACTCAATTCTTCGTTTACGCTCACACCGGTTGTGCATTCAGAGTTTTCTTCCGGAAATATTAACTGTACTGTCCCTGGAGTTGGAGGTGGGTCGTCACTACCCCCGCATGAAATCATAATCAGCCCCAATACGCCCAAAATCGTAAAACACCTCATCGTTTTATCAGTTTATATACGTCATTAAACCCTTCTCCCTCAATTCGCAAGTAATAGGTTCCTGTTGACAATGAAGAAAAGTCCATTACCAGCTCACTAGCACTTATCGTCCTGTTGTCTTCCATTACTAATCTACCAGTCGCAGAAAACACTTTTAGGTTGACATCACCTCTTAATTCATTAACAAAAAGCTTGGTCTCTTCATCCACAGGATTGGGGTATAAAATCCCCACAGAACCCACAACAAAAGTTCTCACAAAAGTTCCTTGACAAGGTAATCCAGTGGACACCCTTAAGGTATTCAATCCATTCTTCAGATTTAATTCTATTTCCAAGTCTTCAGTTTGGGTCACCAATCCATTTAGCTCCACATTATATAAAGTCCCACCATCTAAAATCAATGATGCAATACTACCTTCTGCCGATGCAACAACCGATAAGGGTTCCGGTTCGGTCAATACAATATCAAAGCAAGTTTCTTGATAGTTAATGGTACCGTCCGTTGCAGAGATGCATAAACTATAATTTCCAGCACTAAGATTTTCAAACAAACCAGAGGAAGAAAAGTCCGAATTGGTCGTTGTTGTTCCGTTATCCAAAATGGCTGTGTACATCAAAGTGTTATTCACCGGTGTTATCTCTATTATACCATCATTGTTGTTTCTACAAGTCTCACTATTTATTTCTACCAAAAAATTATCTGCTGGCAAACGGTTTATGGGACATCCTGTTACATCTACTTCCGTACCTGCCGGTGTACCCAGGCAAAGGTCGTCTCCATCATCAAAAACCCCATCTCCATCAGCATCCGGTCTAAAATTACCCTCGGCACAGATTTCCAAAGAGAATGACTGTATAGAACCTCCATCACCAGGAGCGGTATCCCTAACTTCCAATGTCCATTCTCCCAAGGTTGGCTCACCCCTAAATGCAGACAAATCCCCTATCGGTTTTACCGTTCCAGATATTACCGGATTTCCTGAACAAACTATTTCAGTTCCATCATCATCAAACGTGGCATTAATATTATTTAACTCTCCGCATGTATTGGCCAAAAGTGTAACTTTAGTACCTGAAGGAGAAATAAGATTTATCACCAAATCCCCAACAAAAGTGTGATTAAGAACCAATGCTACATTTACGTCCGCAACAGGTAAGTCTTCTATAAGTTGAATAGTGGCCGTTTGTGTTGAAACACCGGCTTGCGATATGGTAATCGGGGTGTCGTTAGTCTCTTTGTTTTGGCAATTGACATTTATGGTTGTAAAGGAAAAAGGTGCACTGAAACTTCCCTGTCCACAATTATTTTCGGGACGTATTCTCCAAAAATAGCTAGTCTCAGGTTGTAAAGAATTCGTTTTGTAGGTATTAAAGACCGTGTTTTCGGCTTCCACAATATTGGCAAAACCATTATCGGTTGCAATTTCAATGGTATAGGAACTACTATTTGGTTCACTTTGCCAATTGAATTCGGTTTCAAGAGAAACATTGGTGGCAGCGTTAAGAGGAGAAAGCAGAGTGGCATTGGAAAAGGTTGTGTTTTGAACACTCACATTTAAATCGACCTCTGTGGTTTGGGAAGCGGATGTAGCTCTAACTGTGATTGGATACTCGCCCGGAGCAACCGCATTGGTTCCAGACAAAGTTAAATTCACTGCTGTATTGTTGGCAATACCTTGTGTAGGTGAAAAAACAGCCGACATACCTACTGGAACATCTGCGGAAAAGGTAGAAGTCTCACTAAAACCATTAAAGGTTAGATAATTAAATGGAATTACTAAATCGTTAGGTTCACATACTTCAAAAGATAAACTTTCAAAATCCAAAACCACTTGAGACGTTTGAATGGTGAAGTTCGAGGAATTCATAGCAAAAAACACGTTGTCACTTGCCTTTACCATGATTCGGGCAGAATTTGTTGCATCTCCTGGCAGTAAAACTTCTTCACTACCATCATTAAGAGTGTTTTCAAGAAGTAAAATAGGAAATGAGTTTCCTCCATCCGTACTTAGAAAAATATCTACGGTCTGGGCGTTGATGGGAGAAACATCGGTATTAGCCACATCCCAAGTTATAGTTTGGGCGCTACCTGCATCATAGGTTATATTGCTTTCTTGTGATGTTACTTCAAATGGGCCCGCAGAATTGACAACCTTCACGTTCAATATATCCGATATGACCTGCCCTCCGCCAGTGGCATTATCTCGTACTGTTAATGCAAAATTTAAATCCCGTTGGATATTAGATACCGTTTCCCAAGCACTACTTTCAGGAGGATTGGTCTGAGTCAGATTACCTTGGGCCACTCGAGACAATCTAGGAAAATATCGAGCTGGGTTGGTTGAAGGCCGCAAGGACCTGAAATTGGCGCCTGAAGGGTTTTCTGGTCCAAATGATGCAGTGGTTACAACACCATCATCAATTTGTTCCCAAGCGTAAGTGAGCACATCTCCTAAGTCTGGGTCTGTCGCAATTCCTTCTAATACAAAAGCAGTACCAATAGGGATTACAAAGTCTCCTATAGGAGTAACCGAAGGTGGATTGTTTGACAAGCCAGACGAAACGCCACAACTGACGGTTTCCAAATAATCACGGATTTGAACTATGCTATTATAATGAAAATAATCATCTCCGTTGGGCTCCACGTTATTACCTGGCACAATTCCTGCATACCCCATAATAGTAGTTCCGCTTGCCGGCTCTGCTTGAACTCCAGTACTCTCCGATTCAAAAGACCAAGTGTGGTTTGCTCCAAACTGATGTCCCAATTCATGTGCTACAAAATCCAAATCAAACACATCGCCTTCTGGTATAAAAGCAGATGCAAATGCACTACCCTTTCGATTATCTTGGCACACCGATCCTATGAATCCCGCATTACCATTGTCCTGCCCTTGTTGCGCCCTAGCAAAAAGATGTCCCACATCATAATTAGCCTCACCAATAGTTGACGTTAAGGTACTTTGCGTCTGCGTATTTAGGTTCCCATTGTATGGGTCCGTTGCTGCATTTGTAAAAATGACCAAATCATTATTGGGAATCAACTGCAAAGTTGCTCCTAAATCCGTTTCAAACACTTCGTTTACTCTGGTCAAAGTCGCATTGACAGCTGCAAGTGCATCTGCCACAGTTCCTCCATGATAGGCTGTATATTCCCCCGTGGTAGAAACCGCTATTCTAAACGTCCTTAAAACCTGGTCATCAACAAGCGGGTTTAAGGTCTTTAGAACTTGTTGCTTTATCTTTTCCGTTCCACAAACAAACGCGGTCTTTGCTGAATTACTCTTATCATAAACCACATAGGCTCCTTTTTGGCCAAGGACAGGCTCCATAAAAGTAGCCTCATGTCTATCCAACTGAACTATCATACTTTGCAACCCTTTGTGAGAACTGCTCAATCTAACTCTATACTTTCCATCCAAGCTTTTTCCCACAAACGATTTGATGTTTGGAAACTTTTTTGCCAACTCCGGATGTAAGACCGACTTCTCTTGTAGCTTGAACGGAATAATATTCCCATCAGATTTAGGAAGATATACAAGGTTTGTTGTGGATTTTGAAGCGCTGAGTGCATTTAATTCCTTTTGGAAATCCAAAGAATTCAAGGTGAAAACCTTATTCTCAGTTTTTAAATTACCTACGGAAATACTCTTCAGTCCGCTAGTGGATGATTGGCTCCAATACTCTTGTTGGGCGGAAGTGTAAAAGAAGCTAAAAAATATGGTAATTGAACAAACAAGACGTAATTTAGCTATCATGCATAAGTGGGCTGTAAGTTGTTTCAAAAATAAGGCTTTTTTATTTTTTTGTTTTTAGTGAAGACAATCCAAGGTATTTCCCAGTTTAAAAGTTCAATTTCAACTGCCGTGACCATCGGCACCTTTGATGGCGTTCATATTGGACATCGCAAGATACTGGAACGCCTCATAAATGATGCCAAAACCGCAGGGCACAAATCCACAGTACTTACATTTTTCCCTCATCCCAGAATGGTTTTGCAAAAGGACACCGATATTAAGCTCTTAAATACGCTTGAC
The DNA here is from genome assembly GCF_947501165.1 of uncultured Allomuricauda sp. Taxonomy (GTDB): domain Bacteria; phylum Bacteroidota; class Bacteroidia; order Flavobacteriales; family Flavobacteriaceae; genus Flagellimonas. The sequence goes on from NZ_CANMUU010000001.1 coordinate 340,796, forward strand.
GAAAAAGTTGAGATTTTGAAAAGTTTAGGGCTCGACAACTTAATCATCCATCCATTTACCAAAGAATTTTCCAGATTGTCCGCTACCGAATTTGTTCGAGATATTTTGGTCAATACTTTGAACACCAAAAGAATCATTATTGGATATGATCATAGATTTGGAAGAAATCGTAATGCCAGCATACAGGACCTTATAGGGTTTGGGAATAGTTTGGATTTTGAAGTAGAGGAAATACCTGCACAAGAAATTGATGATGTTTCCGTAAGTTCCACAAAAATCAGAAACGCTTTGTTAGATGGCGATATCAGCACGGCCAATGCCTATTTAGGCTATTCTTATATGCTATCCGGAACCATTAAAACAGGTAAAGGATTGGGTAAAAAATTTGGGTTTCCCACAGCCAACATTCACATACAAGAGTCCTACAAACTAATTCCAAAAAAGGGAGTGTATGTCGTTAAGGGTGAATTGGATTCCAAACAGTATTATGGCATGATGAATATTGGGAGCAATCCCACGGTCTCAGGAAAAGAACAAAGCATTGAAGTTAATTTTTTTGATTTAAATGCAGACCTGTACGATAGATTTGTTCAGGTAAAGCTACTACATCGCCTTAGGGATGAACACAAGTTTGAATCTGTGGAAGAATTACAGAAGCAGCTCAAAAAAGACAAACAGCAGTCATTGGAATTAATAGCAAAACACCATGCTTAATCAATTTCTATTTAAAAAAATAGACAATGCCCAATTGGTTGTTTTTAGGATTTTCTATGGACTCCTGATTTGTGCCGAAGCTTTTGGCGCTATTGCCACTGGATGGGTACGCCGAACTTTTATTGAGCCCAAATTTACTTTTTCCTTTATTGGGTTTGAATGGTTGCAGCCCTTACCAGGCAATGGCATGTACATCTATTTTATCGTAATGGGCATCATGGGCATACTCATTACAATTGGGTACAAATATCGTTTCAGCGCCTTCACTTTTGCTTTTATGTGGGCTGGGGTATACCTCATGCAAAAGACCTCATACAACAATCACTATTACTTATTGATGCTCTTGGGCTTTATCATGGCTATGTTCCCGGCACATCGAGACGTTTCACTGGACAGCAAGTTGAATCCTAGTTTTCGTTCACATAGCATGTCCAACTTTTTTAGATGGATAATTATACTTCAGCTCTTTATTGTGTATACCTACGCTTCCATAGCCAAACTTTATGGTGATTGGTTGGATTTTAGCATCATAGAGATTCTGATGAGCGGCAAGAAAGACTATTTCTTGATTGGCGATTTACTTCAGCAAAAATGGGTTCATAAGATTATAGGCTTCTTTGGGATTTTCTTTGATTTATTGGTAGTTCCTGCTTTGCTTTGGAAACCCACCAGAAACGTTGCTTTCATGTTTTCCATTTTCTTTCATTTGTTCAATAGTATTGTTTTCCAAATAGGGATATTCCCCTATTTATCGTTAGCCTTCATAATTTTCTTTTATGACCCCCAAACCATCAGAAACATCTTTTTGAAAAAGAAAAAGGTGGAAGTTCCACAAGAAGTTTCCTATCCTTCAAAGTACAAATGGATTGTTGGAGCATTGGGTATTTATTTTATTACCCAGCTCTTACTCCCACTTCGCCATCATACCTTTCCTGGTGATGTGCTCTGGACAGAGGAGGGACACCGGTTAAGCTGGAGAATGATGCTAAGAAGCCGTTCCGGGAATATCCGTTTTAAGGTGGTGAACAAGGAAAATGGCAAATCCGAATATGTAAAACTTAATGACCATTTGACCAAGAAACAGAAAAGAAAAGTGGCTTGCTATCCCGATTTTACTTGGCAATTTGCACAATATCTCAAAAAGGAATACGCAAAAAAAGGAGAAGATATCCAAGTATTTGCTATTAATCGGGTAAAAGTAAACCAAGGCAAGTATTCAGAATTCATTGACCCAGAGGTTGACCTGGCAAGTGTACCGTGGAAACACTTTTCACACAATGAGTGGATTCGTCCTTCACAAAGCGATTAATCTGTTGTTCTCCTTTCGCAGATTGATGTAAATTTGCCGTTCTAAAACCCAGTTCATGCTTCAGTTACAGGTACTACGTGAAAACAAGGATGCAGTTTGCCAAGCATTGAAAAAGCGAAACTTTGACGCGGAATCCATATTGGATACCGTATTGGAATTGGACGAAAAAAGACGTTCCATCCAAGCCAAACTAGACAATGCTCTGGCGGAATCAAACAAGCTATCCAAAGAAATAGGTATGCTTTATAAGAGCGGTAAAGCTGAAGAAGCGAATCTTCTAAAAGCAAAAACTGCTGAGCTAAAAGAAAGTTCAAAACAACTGAGTGAGGATTTGAACGAAGCAGCCGAAGCGCTTCAGCAAAACCTATATCAAATCCCCAACGTGCCACACCAATCGGTACCTGCAGGAAATTCAGATGAGGACAATGAAGAAATTTTTCGCGAAGGGGACGTTCCCAAGTTGAACGAAGGTGCACTTCCGCATTGGGAACTCGCTAAAAAATATGGCTTAATTGATTTTGAATTAGGAGCTAAGATTACGGGAGCTGGTTTTCCCATATATAAAGGAAAAGGCGCTAGGCTACAACGCGCTTTAATTTCGTATTTTTTGGATAAAAATACTGATGCTGGATATTTTGAAGTACAACCTCCGTTGATGATCAATGAAGCTTCAGGATATGGCACGGGGCAATTGCCGGATAAGGAAGGACAGATGTACCATGTTCAAGAAGATGATCTATATCTTATTCCTACTTCTGAAGTTCCCATCACCAATATGCATCGAGGGGATTTGCTTGCTGAAAAAGATTTTCCAATAGCGTATACGGGGTATACTCCATGTTTTAGAAGAGAAGCCGGTAGCTACGGTGCTCATGTAAGGGGTCTCAATCGACTACATCAATTTGATAAAGTAGAGTTAGTGCGCATAGAACACCCAGATGCTTCCTATAAAGCTCTCGACGGAATGGTGGAACATGTTAAAGATATTCTTCGAGATCTTAAATTGCCTTATCGAATCTTGAGGCTTTGCGGGGGAGATTTAGGCTTTACCGCTGCGCTCACTTTTGATTTTGAAGTGTTCTCTACAGCTCAAGACCGTTGGTTGGAAATAAGTTCGGTTTCCAATTTTGAGACTTTCCAAGCAAATCGACTAAAGCTTCGTTTCAAGGATAAAAATGGAAAAAGCCAGTTGGCACATACTTTAAACGGGAGTTCCTTGGCTTTGCCAAGAGTTCTTGCTGGAATTTTGGAGAATTATCAAACTGAAGACGGAATCAAAATACCTGAAGTTTTGAAACCTTATTGTGGGTTTGATATCATAGATTGAGTTTTTGAGAATCAATTAACATAAAAATCAAACTTTCCCCGTTATATTTAAACGATGCGATGGATAGGTCTCATAACTATATTCCTACTTTTTTTCCACTCTTATGGTCAAGAAGACTTTTTGGCCAAGCAATATTTTAATGATGGAGAATACGAAAAGGCAGTTGTTTTTTTCGAAAAACTGACTAAAAAAAATCCACGAAGAACCGACTATGGCGAAGGTCTGGTAGCTTGCTACCAACAATTGGAACGCTATGGAGATGCCGAGAGTTTTCTTCTAAAAAAAGTTGAGGACTCATATGCTTTTCCCACTTTTTTTATTGAACTGGGTTATAACTATGCACTACAGAATCAACCCGAAAAGGCAAATGAATATTATGAAAAGGCCCTGTTGAAGATTGATGAAAATCCAAATTTTGGATATAGCGTAGGGTATCGTTTCCAAAAATACGCTCTTTTGGATCAAGCGATTAAAGCGTACTCCAGAGCTATGGATTTGAAGCCAGATTTGAACTATGATTTTCAATTGGCCCGAATATATGGTGAACAGGGCGATATTGAAAAAATGTATCAGGCTTATCTAAATCTAATAGTTGACGGAAGAACATCAAGGTCAAACGTCCTACGAAACATTGACGAGTTTATTTCTGAAGATGCTACCCAGCCAAATAATGTTACACTTAGAAAGGTATTACTACGAAATGCCCAAAAGAATCCAGATGTACTTTGGAACGAACTCTTAAGCTGGCTGTTTATCCAACAGAAACAATACAAAAGTGCATTTAACCAAGAAAAGGCTATTTTCAAACGTTCCGAGATATCTACGATGGACCGACTGGAAAGCCTGGGTAATATTGCTTTGGAAGATAAGGATACTACCAGCGCTGTGGATGTTTTTGAATTTATTGTTCAAAATGCAAATGATCCGGTCACAAAGCTTAATGCGCATTTAAATCTTATTGACATTGAGTTAATGGAAAACAACTCAAAAACTTTGACATCAGCAGAAAAAAAATACCAAGATTTGATTTCCGAATACGGCAATCAAAGTCAGACCCAACAACTACAGATTGCCTATGCTAATTTTTTGACCTTTAAGAAGAACACTCCAAAACCCGCCATAACCATGTTGAAGAAAAGTCTTGAGCTTCCTATGGGGCGAATGCCTAAAGCGTATATTAAAATGGCGTTGGGAGATATTTTGGTTTATGACCGGAAGTTTAATCAAGCCCTCATCTATTTCACCCAGATTCAAAAAAGTCTCAAGAATGATGTTTTGGGGCAGGATGCACGTTATAAAGTGGCACAGACAAGCTTCTACAAAGGCGATTTTGATTGGGCATTAACCCAACTTAAAGTTTTACGAGGTTCTACTTCACAGCTTATTGCCAATGATGCCATGCAACTAAGTCTGCTTATCTCTGATAATTCGCTGGAAGATTCAACCCAAACCGCACTCAAAAAATATGCACGAGCCGATTTGCTTGCCTATCAGAATAAAACCAATGAAGCCATTGAGGCTTTGGAAGATATTCTTCAAAATCATAAAGGCGAAAAAATTGAGGATGAGGCATTGCTAAAACAAGGTGAATTGCTTCAAAGCATCAGCAAAAACAAAGATGCCGAATTCAATTACAAAAAAATTACGGAGTTCTATGCTGATGGTATTTTAGCAGACGATGCGCACTTTGCTTTGGGTGAGCTATATCGAAATCAGTTGAACGAGCCTGAAAATGCCAAAATCCATTACGAAAAGATTATTTATAACTATCAAGACAGTTATTACTTTCCCAAAGCAAGAAAACATTTTAGAAGGTTACGAGGGGATATCATTAACTAATTCTCCCTACTTTTAGAACGTAAAGATTCCTTCCATGCTCATTTATAATGTCACTATCAATATAGATAACTCCGTCCACGATCATTGGCTTAATTGGATGAGGGATAAGCATATTCCAGATATGTTAGCCACAGGTAAGTTCTCCCATGCCAAGATGACCCGAATTTTGGTAGAGGAGGAAATGGGTGGAACTTCGTATTCAATACAATACACAACCAAGGATCGGTCAACTCTTGAAGCATATTATAAAGAAGATGCCGAAAGACTGCGTAAAGATGGATTAAAGCTTTTTGCCGATAAGTTCGTAGCTTTTAGAACCGAACTTGAAGTAGTAAGTCAGCAGATTCCGTAGAGTACTGGTTCAAAACTGACGGGAACCCATTATCAAAAACTCCAAGTAACTCACAAAAAAAGTACCGTGTCCAAAAAGAAGAAAAAAAAACCTATTAAAACTGGACATGACCAAAACCTAGTCAAGGCAAAGAAACATCTGGGTCAACATTTTTTGAAAGACGAGGTGATTGCCCAGCAAATTGCCGACACGCTATCCCTAAATGGATATACCAACGTTGTAGAGATTGGCCCTGGCATGGGTGTATTGACAAAATACCTTCTTTTGAGAGACTTGGATTTAGTGGCCATGGATTTGGATGCTGAATCCATAGTGTATCTCAACCATAGTTTTCCGCTGGAATATCCCAAAGTCTTGGAAAAGAATAGCAGGCTTAATGTAATTGAGGCCGATTTTCTAAAATTCGACTTGAAACAACTCTATGGCAACGAGCAATTCGCCGTAACCGGCAATTTTCCTTATAATATTTCGAGCCAAATTGTTTTCAAAGTGTTGGAAATGCGCAACCAAATACCTGAATTTTCTGGAATGTTCCAAAAGGAGGTTGCCCAACGCATATGTGAAAAATCAGGAAGTAAGACTTATGGGATTTTATCTGTACTTGTGCAAGCCTTTTATCATGCGGAATATCTTTTTACAGTGCATCCACAAGTGTTTGACCCCCCTCCAAAAGTTCAATCCGGAGTTTTACGGCTTACCCGCAAAGATGAATTTAAGTTACCTTGCGACGAGCATCTTTTCTTCAAAGTGGTCAAAGCCGCTTTTAACCAAAGGAGAAAGACCTTGCGCAACAGCCTTAAAACCTTTAATCTCTCTGATAATCTAAAAGAAGATACTATCTTTGGTCAGCGTCCTGAGCAGCTAGATGTAGCTGATTTTGTTTCACTGACCCAACAGATAGCCAATGACTCCGTTTAAACTCACAGACGAGCTTCTAGCTGAAATCCAACAACTTATCGCAGACCAAAAAAATGTGGATTTGCGAGCTATGATGAAGGAATTTCACTATGCGGATATCGCTGAAATTGCCGATGAGCTTGAAGTGGATGAGGCCACCTACCTTATCAAACTTTTGGACAGCGAAAAAACCTCGGATATCCTTGCAGAGATGGATGAAGATGTTCGGGAAGCGGTTCTTAACAATCTCTCCGTAAAAGAGATTGCAGGAGAATTGGAGGAATTGGACACTGATGATGCCGCAGATATTGTCAGTGAGCTGCCTAAGGATATCATTCAGGAAGTCATCTCCGAAATTGAGGACAAGGAGCACGCAAAGGATATCGTTGACCTTTTGCGTTACGATGAAGACACCGCAGGGGGACTTATGGCAAAAGAGCTGGTTCAAGTCAATGAAAACTGGAATGTGCTCACCTGCGTGAAAGAAATGCGGGCTCAAGCTGAAAATGTAACCCGTGTTCATTCTATTTATGTCGTAGATGAAGAAGGCAAACTCAAAGGCAGACTCTCTTTAAAAGACCTTTTAACCACATCTACCAAAACACATATTAAAGACGTTTATATTCCGAAGGTAGATTCGGTAACGGTAAACGAAAAGGGTGAAGACGTAGCCAAAATCATGTCCAAGTACGATTTGGAAGCTATCCCCGTAGTGGACGAAATTGGTCGCTTGGTAGGACGTATTACAATTGACGATATTGTAGATGTAATCCGTGAAGAAGCGGATAAGGATTATCAATTGGCTGCTGGTATTTCGCAAGATGTTGAGGCAGATGACAGCATTTGGGAACTGACCCGAGCCCGCCTCCCTTGGTTGATTTTAGGCTTGTTCGGTGGATTGGGCGCAGCGGCCATAATGGGAGGTTTTGAAGAGATGATAGCCCAACATGCCATACTCTTTTTCTTTACTCCACTTATTGCGGCAATGGCCGGTAATGTGGGCGTGCAGTCCAGCGCAATCATAGTACAAGGTTTGGCTAATGATGACCTTAAGGGAAGTGTTGGAAATCGCCTGTGGAAAGAAATGCTTTTGGCCCTTTTAAATGGATTGATTCTTGCCATTTTACTGCTATTTTTCACTTGGGTTTGGAAAGGAGACTTATCAACAGCATTGGCTATTTCGATTTCTTTAGTTGTTGTGATTGTAGTAGCAGGAATAATCGGCACTTTTATACCACTCTTTTTAAACCAACGTGGAATTGATCCTGCTATAGCGACTGGACCTTTTATTACAACAAGTAATGATATTTTCGGAATCCTAATCTATTTCTGGATTGCAAAAATTATTTTAGGAATCTAAATTAGCTCTTCATATGAAACCTATCAATCTAAAGGAAAAACATGCTGCCTTTTCAAAACAATGGCATCCCCACCAAATTGCCACAGTGGATGACATGCAAGTAATCTTGGCCAAAGTACAGGGCGAATTTGTTTGGCATTCCCATGATGATGAAGACGAACTTTTTCAAGTCCTAAAAGGGACCTTGTACATGAAGTTTCGGGACAGAACGGAAGTAGTAAGGGAAGGCGAAATTATTGTTGTGCCCAAAGGGGTGGAGCATTGTCCTTCAACAAAAGATGGTGAGGAAGTTCATTTATTGCTTTTTGAAAAACAAAACACGGCGCATACGGGCAATGTGAAACACGAAATGACCCAGACGGAGTATCCTAAGATTTAGATTATTTGCAAAACAAAAAACTGATGGTACCTAAGCACCATCAGTTTAAAATAATGACTGGTAATCCCTATTTGAATTTTATTGCCCTTAGCCCACCTCCAGAAGCGAACTCTGAGATATAGAGCACTTTTCGTAGCGGATCTGCAGCAATACCATTTGGAGAGGCAAAAGAAGCTTCCTCCAATGATCCGTCAATTGTTCCCGATTGCCCATTCCCGGCAAATATGGACATATCGCCAGACAAGGTAACTCGGTAAATCACATTTTCCCCGATAGCGGTAACGAAAAGCGACCCAGCAAAATAGGTTAGGTATCCAATAACAAAATCATCCACCACCGTCGGCAGGGTAGCCAGAAGTTCTATGGTACCGTTCCTTTTAATTTTTAATATCTCCCCTGTAACAAAGTTACCAACGTAGAGATTACCCTTGATGTCAAAATCTATTCCCACTGAACCACCAAGACGTGCATCTTCTGCAAACACAGTTGCTTCACCTTGAGGAGTTACTTTATGAACCCCGGGGAAACTGAAATTTGAAACGTAGGCATTGCCTTTACTATCCAAAGTAAGTCCTGAAGGGAATCCTGGCAAAGTAGCAAGTATGGTTCGGGTACCATCTGGTGACACCTTGAGCACATCTGCTTCGGTGGTACCATCATTTTGGGCAGTGAAACGGATATTGTTCACAACATAGATGTTTCCATGTCGGTCCACTGCATTTCCTGTTGGAGCCAAAACACTATCGACAGCAATTTCAAAATCTCCAGTTTTGGGCATTGTTCTTAGCACTTCGGTTCCTGAGAAATTACCAAAATTGCTGGTCAAAACATTTCCTTGTCGGTCAATGGACACACCATCATTGCCAAGGAAGTTAGGGACAATGGTTTCCACTGTTGCCTTTTCCGAAATTTTTCCAATAAAGTCATCCGTGCATGATGACATGAAAAGTAGGAATACGGAAAAAACCATACTTCCTTTTAATGCATTGAGTTTGATTGTTTTCATGAGGTTTTTCTTTAAAGTTTATAGCGAGTTTAAAAGAAAAGCCGTGGCCAATCGCCCCAATGTATACAGCGGAACAAAATACACCTCCCATTTATACAAAGAAAATGGAAGGTGTACGGTACAGAACAGATCTAAATACCTTCTGAAGGATTAACTTTGAGTTGAACCCAACTTATTATGAAATAGAAAGACTATTGTAGATCTATTTATGTTTTAGTTTAAGTTTATTTACAGGAGCTGTTGTAGAAATCAATCAGTATTTTGATCTCCTCCAAATCTTGAAAACTAGATTCGTCATAACTGCCAGAGTTATACTCACAGCCCCCCATGTAATCCTTCAATTTTGAAGCTTTCTTCTCTTCTTTGATCAAAGCTCCAAACGCAAAGCTAAATGCCTTTTCTTGACCATCGGTCTTAAGATAATACTGTCCACCTTTAGGAGACTGATACACAGAAGCCTTGCCTTCTTTATAAACTTCTTTCATAAAAAGTCCTCCAGAACCTCCAATTGATATGGCATCATCGCTTGTGGCAAGAAGCCCATTGCTCTTTACCTTTATAGCCTCAAACCAAGTTTCTTCACCACTTTCTTCAAACACACAAAATCTAACCCCACTTTTGGCGGAAAGGGTCTTTATGCGTTTCTTGTCTTTTTCATTGATGTATGATACTTTGACCTTCTTCCCAAATTCGTCTCCATTCAAGTTTACCACGGTACCTGCAGATTCTGGACTGTTTGGATTAGGTATATCATCAAAAAGTACCGTTATTTCTCCCTCGTACCGAACTCCCTTTTCGTCCAAGGCATATCCCTTCTTATCGTAGATATTGGACGAATTTGCCTTAGCTACTTCATATTCTTTTTGTGCTTCTGCCCTTATCTCCGCGTTAGCTTGAGCTACAGATTCCTTGGCGCTATGGCCCAATTCTATACCGCGTGTGTGCAACCAACGTACGGCTTCCACAAGAAAATCTTTGGTTGCGTATTTGTCCGTTGCGCTGAAACGATTTCTTGTTTTATAGGTTATAGGATTTGTTAGCAATTGGGAAACTATGTTCACAACCCCAAAAGCATCTTGGGTTATTGTCCCTATCTTTATATTGTCCAAATCTCGTACTACTAGGGAAGTTGGGTCTGAAAATCTATAACTCCCTATCATATTCTCAATAACATCAGCATTACGCTTTCTGTCATCCACCGATGAGGACGTATAGGGAATCCCACCTCTAAAAATTCTTTTATAATCGGGATCAACTGCAATGCCCAAACTGGCTGTTTGCGCAAATTTAGCTCCTGCTTCTCTTTCTTGAGCCACTATCTGATCATATTCTTCTTTGCTCTCCCTCTCCCTTTTTTGACCAAAATAATCTCCAATTGCATCTTGATTTACTTTTCCAGATGCATCAAAAAAATTCATTCTCTTCATTAAAAATTCTGCAATGGCTTTTCTGTAATTCAAAGTGAAGGAAACATACTCCATGTCTACTTCATTTTCAAAAGCAGCACCTTCTTTTGAAAGTACAAGCCACTCATATTTGTTACTTTCATTTACTTCATCTAAAAAATAATCTACGGTTACAAAGATTTCTCCCGTTGCACTATCTGTAAAAGTGTAAATTGTGTTATTATCAACCTTATTTTCAGTAACCCGTAAAGGGGTTTCCTGCTTGTCAATTACAATGACATCTTTCTTCACTTTTACTTTCTGCGCAAACGCACCTAGTGAAATAACTGCAAATGCGATACTGGCAATACTTTTTTTGCTCATAATTTAATCTTGGTATATAGTTTTGATTTCTTGATTGTTCTACCCAATGGAAGAATTCAATCTGGTGGTATTAACATTTTTTTTCTGTCAAAATTGCCTAATGATTAAGAAAAACAGGGCAGTACTTTGATAAAATTCGACCGAATCTATATAGAACTACTTTCAACTCTTCTGACTTTGATATTTATTCGGAAATTGTAAATTGCGACAAGACGATTATTTTATGAAAGTACTCCACCTGGATACCAACCATCCTCTTCTAATAGATCAATTAGCGGCATTGGGCTTTGAAAACCATGAAGATTATACCTCCTCTAAAGAAGAGATAGAAAAGAAGATACATGAATATGATGGTGTGATTATCCGAAGTAGGTTTACCATAGATCAGCAGTTTTTGGATAAGGCAACTAACTTAAAGTTTATTGGTCGTGTAGGTGCTGGTCTTGAAAATATTGATGTAAAACATGCCAAGCAAAAAGATATCTTCCTGGCTTCAGCACCCGAAGGAAACCGAAATGCCGTAGGTGAACACGCCCTTGGCATGTTACTGTCATTGCTAAACAAATTGAACAAGGCGCATAGAGAAGTTAGAAAAGGAAAATGGGACAGAGAAGGTAATAGAGGCGTAGAATTGGATGGTAAGACTGTAGGTATATTGGGCTACGGAAATATGGGAAAGGCTTTTGCCAAAAAATTAATGGGTTTTGACGTTGAAATCATTTGCTACGACATTATTGGCGGAGTTGGTGATGAAAACGCACGACAAGTTGGGATTATGGAATTCCAGCAAAAATCCGATGTGGTTAGTTTGCATGTTCCCCAAACCGAATCTACTTTGGGTATGATCAATACAGATTTCATTGAAGGATTCCACAAACCTTTCTGGTTTTTGAATACTGCCCGAGGCAAATGTGTAGTGACAGAAGATTTGGTCAAAGGCCTAAAAACTGGTAAGATATTAGGTGCTGGATTGGATGTTTTGGAATATGAGAAAAAGTCATTTGAAAACATGTTCGTGCAAAGACCAAAGGCTTTTAAATATTTGAGAAAGGCTAAGAACGTCATGCTGTCGCCTCATGTTGCGGGCTGGACCTTTGAAAGCAAGGAAAAATTGGCCCAAACTATTGTTGACAAAATCAAAGAGCGCTTTTGCTAAATTTATGATGTGAAAAAAACCGTATTTGTTTTTTCTTCCCTCATCGTAGCTCTGCTCGTTCTATTCAAATTAAGTGAGTATTCATATCGTTCGGGCAATCTCAACATTGAGCTGCTACTTTCTGCCATTGCCATTCTATTTTTTATTATTGGTATTTATATAAATAAAAAGGGACTTGTAAAAAGGGGGGCAAACCCGTTTGAGATAGATTTTAAGAAATTGGAAACCCTTGGTATTAGCCAGAGAGAATACGAAGTATTGCAACAAGTGGTAAAAGGATTATCCAATAAAGAGATTGGGGAAAAACTACATCTTTCCGAAAGTACCATCAAAACCCATGTCTCCAATTTATTGGTAAAGCTGGATGCCAAGCGCAGAACCCAGGCAATTCAGAAGGCAAAAGAACTGAAAATCATTTCCGAATAGCTCTTTTGTACTAAAGTACCATGCTTTTGGTACTTTAGTATGAGACCCAAAACTCCATCTCCCTTTAATTTTGAGCTAAACTTAAAACTGAACTCTATGAAAAAAACAGTAATCAAATACGGTACATATGGCGCAATTGCCATTTGCGGTCTTTTTTTGATCAGTTGGTTTATACTTGATGATTTGCCTTTATCTACCCAAGAAGCTCTTGGGTATCTTTCCATGATTTTATCCCTAAGTTTTGTCTTTTTTGGAATAAAGCATTATCGTGACAGGGAAAATGAAGGAAAGGTCAGTTTTAAAAACGCATTGGTGATAGGTCTGCTCATCAGTCTTATCACCGCTGTAGTATTTGGAGTCTTGGATGTCATCTATACCGAAGTCCTGAATCCTGAATTTATGGATACGTACTACTCAGAAACATTGAAGACCATGGAAGAAACCATGTCAGCTGAAGAGTTTAAACTAAAGAAAGCGGAAATGGACGCTCAATTGGAGATATTTGCCAATCCTCTAATGACATTTGTTCTTATGTTATTGACCGTTTTTGTGATTGGATTTATTGTTTCATTACTTTCTGCACTGATATTGCAACGAAAATAATTCTATCATGACCATAGATGCCAAAACTCCAGACGAATATATTGCCCAACTTCCGCCAGAAAGGAAGGAAGCTGTATCTAAATTGAGAAAGACCATTCAAGAAAATTTACCAAAGGGGTTTAAGGAATGTATAAGCTACAAAATGATTGGGTATGTTGTGCCCCATTCGCTGTATCCCCATGGATACCATTGCGACCCAAAACTACCTCTACCTTTTATCAATATCGCTTCGCAAAAGAATTTTGTGGCCTTATACCATTCAGGAATATATGCGGATAAAAAACTATTGGATTGGTTTGTGGGCGAATATCCAAAATATGTGAAGACCAAATTAGATATGGGCAAGAGTTGCATCAGATTCAAGAACATGGAAAACATTCCATATGGGCTTATTGCAGAGTTATGTCAAAAGATGACACCTGAAGATTGGATTAATTTATATGAAAAAAACATCAAAAAATGAAAAACAGAGTAACAGGAATAGGCGGTTTTTTCTTTAAGTCCAAAGACCCTGATCACATCAAAACTTGGTACAAGACCCATTTAGGCATACCTGTGGACAACTACGGATGGAGTTTTTGGTGGAAGGATAAAGAAGGTAAAGATTGTATGACTCAATGGAGTCCTTTTAAAGAGGACACCGAATATTTCAATCCGAGCGAAAAACAATTTATGATGAACTTTAGGGTAGAAAACCTTAAAGAGCTACTTGAAGTTTTAAAATCCGAAGGGGTCACAGTAATCGACAAGGTTGAGGAATATGATTATGGAAAGTTCGGATGGATTCTAGACCCTGAAGGGAATAAAATCGAGCTTTGGGAACCTGTTGATAAAGCATTCCTTTAACAAACAAAATATTGTTTATTTTTAGGCATGTACAACCAACAAAATAAAAAGTACCATGTCTGATGAAAACAAAGATTTAGGAGATAAAGCAGAAGAAGCTTTTGACAAAGCCAAAGACGCGGCGAAAGACGCGGCTGAGGATGCCAAGGAAGCCGCTAAAGATTTCCAAGAAGATGTCAAGGAGGCATTTGACCCAAAAAACCCCGATAGTGGTAAGACTGTGGCAATTATTGCACATTTGACCTTAATTGGCTGGATCATTGCCATTATTATGAACAGTAGCAACAAAACTGAGATAGGGTCATTCTACATTAGGCAGGTATTGGGAATCTTCCTGTTAGGATTTGTTTTGGGACTAATCCCCGTAGTTAACTTGATAGCTTGGATATTTCCTGTTATTTTATGGGTCATAAGTCTAATCGGCTCAATTAATGGAAATCAAAAACCTGTCTTTTTGGTTGGAGAGCATTTCCAGAATTGGTTTAAATCTCTATAAGACATAAAAGCCAGAAAATCTCTCTGGCTTTTTTATTTCATTATATTATCGTAATATTGCAATATTAAATTTTATTTGCAATGGGAAGTTCAAAGACCCATATTTTTTCTATCCAACATAATGAATTAGCCCAAGTTGCTAAAGTTCTGGCCCATCCTGCACGTATTGCCATATTGGAATACATAAGCAAACAGGAAGGCTGTATTTGTAATGATTTAGTGGATGAAATAGGATTGGCACAACCTACAATTTCCCAACATCTCAATGAGATTAAAAAAATTGGTTTGCTTCAAGGCACTTTTGAAGGTAAAAATTTATGCTATTGCATTGACCAAGAAAGATGGCTCGAGCTTCAGCAAGCTTTCAATAATTTCTTTTCTAATATTAACCTTAACTGTTGTTGATTTATGAACACTCAAGAATTTTTATCCATATTACAAGAAAACAGACAAAAAAGTCTATTGTTTGAATATAAACCAAACGCTCTCGTAAAGGCCAATTATCACATCACAGAGGTAAAGAACATTACCGTTGACTCTGTGGACTGTGGAACAGGAACTGATTTTTGGAAAGAAACCGTTGTTCAATTATGGGAAAGTCCAGCAGAATTGGGTAAAACCGAATTTATGTCCGCTTCAAAAGCGTTGGGCATTTTGAATAAGGTAGATCGTATCAAACCCATGGTACGAGATGCTGAGCTTAAACTGGAATATAGCAACGATCAGTTTCATACCGCACAATTATATGTTTCTGGCTATACCACTACAGAGGATACGCTTCAATTCTTCCTTTCCATCCAAAAGACAGATTGTAAAGCAAAAGAAACTTGTGGTGTTCCTGATACCGCAGAAGAAAATAACCTAAAAACAACAATAGGTTCATGTGCACCTGATAGTGGTTGTTGTTAAATTTGCGACATCATGAAGATTCGTAGCATGCACGCTTCTGATTGGAATCAGGTGGCCCGTATTTATTCTGAAGGAATAAAAACTGGTTTTGCCACATTTGAGCAGCGAGTTCCACCTTATAAAAGTTGGGACGAAGCCCATGTTGATTCTTGTAGAATAGTAGCAGAAGATGACGGCAGAGTTTTGGGTTGGGCAGCACTGTCACCTGTATCTAGTAGATGTGTTTATGGCGGGGTTGGAGAAGTGAGTGTATACATAAGCGAGAATAGCAGGGGAAAAGGTATTGGCAAAGCTCTCCTAAAACAGTTGGTCACAGAAAGTGAAGAAGCTGGATTTTGGACAATTCAATCAGGAATTTTTCCTGAAAACAAGCACAGCATTACCCTTCATGAAAAAGTTGGGTTCCGTTTTATTGGCAAACGTGAAAGAGTCGGCAAAATCCATGGAATATGGAAAGACAATCTTCTATTTGAAAAACGAAGTTCCAAAGTAGGTATAGATTAATCATCAAAAAAAATGAAAAACGTATTGATTCTTTGTACAGGCAATTCTTGCAGAAGTCAAATGGCACATGGCTATCTCAATTATTTTCAGGATTCCTTGGCAAACGTATATAGTGCAGGAATAGAAACCCATGGATTGAACCCTGGTGCAGTATCCATTATGAAAGAGGATGGAATAGACATTTCCAGCCATACTTCAAATCATGTAGACGAATATGAAGGTATAGAATGGGACTACATCATCACGGTCTGCGACCATGCTAAAGAAAATTGTCCTTTCATTCCAGCGAAAAATGCTCAGCGAATTCATCATAATTTTTCTGACCCATCCAAAGTCAAAGGAACTGGGGAAGAAATTCATAAAGCTTTTTTAAAGACCAGAGGGGAAATCAAAGATTTTATGTACGAATTTGTAAAGGAGGAATTGACCAATTAGTCATTTGGCCAATAATCGCTGGGAAGGAAATCTGCCATGCGTTGTGAGCCCATTTCGCCACCGAAAAATACACTTTTGTTAGGGCTTTCATTACCGAATTGGTCAATAAAGAAAATAGGGGTTTTGCATTTCATAGAAGAGATTTTTCCATCATTAAACCGGATTAAAAAATCCTTTCCCAATGCCATGACCTCTACATAATTTTGTGAGGGCTTTACTTTTAATTGGCTGTAAGGGTCAATCTGAAACCTTCCTCGATAGATATTGAACTTTTCTTTCTCCAACTCTTTTCTTGATAAAGATCTCATAAAGTGGAGCACAGAGCCTTTATAGGCTTTCTCCCTTTTTTTCTCAAACTCGCCATTATACTCTCTAAAGAGTGTTCTACAAGAAAACATGGTTGATTCAACTACAGGTTTTCTCCGCTCAATGTTTTCAAAGCTTACTTCAAAATACTCCAAAATGCAACTGACAGAATATCCTAGGTATGGATTATCGATAAGTATAGGCTTATCAGCAAAAGCATATAGTTTTTTTTCGCTTAGAGAAAACTTAAGTATCAAATCCTTTAGGTTGAGAATTTGAGATTTTGATGCACCTCTTGAAGTCCCCAAAAATTCCTTTTCAAAAATAGCAGCCTTTTTCTCCCAGCTCCAAATATCTTCGTCCACCACAACCTCATCTAGAATAACCGTTTTAGGCTTGAGCTGCAAAATACCAAGGTCTTTTGAAGTCACTTCAGAGATTTCCATTGTCTCAAATCCAATAAAACTTATTATCAAAGCCACGGAAAGTCCTTTAGGTAATAGAATTCTAAAATACCCATTACTATCCGTGGTAGTTCCTAGAGCCGTACCATCATAAAACACAGAAACATCTGTGAGCGGTTCATGGGAAGAGGCGTTAACTACTCTTCCAGTAAGGTAATCCTGAGCTAAGATGAATTCAAAAGCAATTAGAGAAAAGTAAAAGGCAAAAAGCACTCCCCTTTTTTCCATGTTAAACGGTTTTCCGTTCCAACTCTGCTTGAAATTCTTCCATAACCGGTTTTACCGTGCTTTCTGGCAAATCGGCTATCTTAATATACATCAAACCATCCACAGAATTGTTGAAGAGTGGGTCTACATTGAAAGCAACCACTTTCGCATTCTGTTTGATATATTTTTTGATGAGCACCGGTAGTCTTAAACTTCCGGGTTCAACTTCATTAATCAGCTTGTCGAATTTATTAAGGTCGGCCTGGGTTTCATCAAATATGAATTCTTTATCCGCATCCTTCAACTGCACCTTGAACTCTTTTTTTGGACGAATGTATTGTGCTACGTATGGGTCCCAATAATTGGATTTCATGAATTCAATCATCAAGGATTTTGAAAAATTGGAAAATTGGTTACTTATGCTCACGCCCCCAATCAAATATTTGTGCTCAGGAAATCGTAACGTAGTATGTACAATTCCTTTCCAAAGTAAAAACAAGGGCATGGGTTTCTGCTGATATTCCTTTACGATGTAGGCTCGGCCCATTTCAATGGATTTGCTCATCATATCATACAATTCCGGCTCAAACCGAAACAGGTCTTGAAGATAGAATCCATCTATACCGTAGTTTTTAAAAATATGACTCCCCAATCCCATTCTATAAGCGCCCACTATAGCTTTTTCTTCATCATCCCAAAGAAACAAATGGTGATAGTATGAATCAAACTGGTCCAAATCGATGGGGTTATTGGTTCCCTCTCCTACTTCACGGAATGTTATTTCCCTTTGTCGACCAATTTCTTTAAGGATAAAAGGCATTTCCTTTTCTTGCGCCAAATACACTTCATAATTTTTGCTCTGGAGCAACCTACAATCCTTTTCTCGCAGCTTTTCTATTTCTCCTTCCAGAACCTCTACACGTACGGCTGTGGCAATTTTTTTAGGGGTCTTTGGAATTTTCAAGGTGGTGGGAACCTTATCAATAAGTCGCTCTTTTTCAAAAGCATTGGCCAATAGATAGGTTTTTTTGCGTAGTAATTCCGTGAAACCTTCCAAGGTTTTCTCCTCTTTCTGCGAGGCCACGGATATGGGTTGACCCACGCGTACCTTGATGGGTCTTCTTCGTTGCGTGGTTAATTCTGAAGGTAACTTTGCCGTTCTGAATACGTCGTTTATCTTGGATAAACGATAAAAAAGACGACTATTTCTTGCATGAAAATATATAGGGACTACTGGGACTTCTGCTTTTCTTATCAATTTAATAGCCGCTTCTTCCCAAGGTCTGTCCACAACTAACTTACCATCCCTATACGTGGAAACTTCTCCGGCTGGGAAAATCCCTAAAGGGTGGCCATCTCTTAAATGGGTTAATGCGGTTTTGAACCCCATGACACTGCTTTTGGCATCCTTATGATTTTCAAAAGGGTTTACTGGCATTATAAAGGGCTTCAAAGGGACAATACGCTGTAATAAGAAATTGGCGATTATCTTAAAGTCTTTTCGTTCTTGAAGCATCAACTTCAACAAAAGTACCCCGTCAATTCCACCCAAGGGATGATTGCTTATGGTGATGTAAGGACCCGTTTTGGGCAATCTTTTTAAATCCTCTTCAGGAATTTCAAAATCAATCTCATAATGCTCAAGGATGGATTCCAAGAATTCCGTTCCGGAAAGATTCTTATTCTTGGTATAAAAGCTGTTCATCGTGGTAATTTTGGTAACCACCATCAATAACCAACCTATGAACGTACCAATAAAACCGTATCGATTTACCCCTATTACTTTTGCTACCTCTTTGGCAGAAACCAACCCCATACTTTATCAATTAGGTAAAAGTAAAGATAGGGAATTGCCCAAATAGGGAGACAAACAAATGTTAGGTTTGGGTTTATTTTACCACTAGCTGAACGGTTTCCTTACCACGCTGTTCCACCAGTACTGATTTCCCATTTTGAAGGGACTTAACAGCGTTGTCATTAAAATGACGGATTGTATATAAAGAAACATCTTCGTGGCAAATGACTTTGAACTTTTGCCCAAGCTCTTCCAAAATGGTTTGAAGTCCTCCAAATTTGTTATCCAAACAAACAGAAAAGCTGATAGCGGAATTTTGGATCAAGTCTACTTTTAATTTATGGTCATGGAAAAGTTTGAAAATTTCACTTATGCTTTCCTCCACAATAAAGGAGAAGTCTAAAGTGGATAATTTCAATAAAACCTGATTTTTCTTCACTATAAAACAAGGAATATCCGGTGAAATCCCTTTCCCAGTACTTACCTTGGTACCATTGCCCAATGGATTCACAAAGGATTTAACATGTAGCGGAATCTCCTTTCGTTGCAAAGGTTGAAGTGTCTTGGGATGAATAACGGAAGCTCCGTAAAATGCCAATTCTATCGCCTCCCGATACGAGATTTGATCTAAAAGCTGTGTTTCTTCAAAACTTCTAGGGTCTGCATTCAAAACCCCAGGAACATCTTTCCAGATTGTGACAGAATTTGCGTTTAAGCAATAGGCTAGTATGGCCGCGGTATAATCTGAACCTTCCCTTCCTAATGTAGTTGTGAAATTATTATCATCACTTCCCAAAAATCCTTGCGTTATGTTCAATTTGGACATATCCACTCTGGATTTTACTTCACTTTCGGTTCTTTCCCAATTTACCTGTGCGTCTCTATACGAATTATTGGTTTTTATCAATTCCCGAACATCATGCCAAGTATTGGTCAAACCTTCTTGGTTAAGATAAGCACTTACTATGGAAGTGGACATCAATTCCCCATAGCCTACTACTTGATCGTATACAAAGGCATATTTTGGGGATTTGTTCCAAGCTAAAAACCCCTTTACCTCCTCAAAGAGGATGTTTATTTTTTCGTGAACAGGATGGTCTTCGTATTCAAATAGTTCAGAAATTATTCCATAATGATAGTCCTTAATCTCTTGAAGCACTATGGATATCCTTCTTTTATCATCAAAATAAGCAGACACCAAAGACTCCATGGCATTGGTGGTTTTACCCATGGCCGAGATTACCACCAAAGTGTCTTCAAATCCAACTTCTTGGAGCACTCTAACCACATTTCTGACGCCATCTGCATCTTTCACTGATGCCCCACCAAACTTAAATATTCGCATTCTTAAAAAATCAACTTATATTATTCAAATAATTCTGAATCCCTTTTTGGTCCAATTGTACTACGTCCCAGTCTCTCATCACTTTGGCTCCCTTACTTTCATAAAATGTGATGGCTGGTTCGTTCCAGTCCAAGACTTCCCATGAAATTCTTTTTACCCCTTTGGATTCTCCATACTTCACCACTTCATTCAATAATGCTGAGCCCACTCCTTTTCCTCTCATGTTTTGGGTAACAATTAAGTCCTCCAAATGGATTACCGGACCTTTCCATGTGGAATATCTAGGAAAAACCAAGGCTATCCCCACTATTCTGTTGTCACTTTCAGCCACAAAACAATGAAATAAAGGATTGTTTCCAAAACCGTGCTCCTTTAAATCCGATAAATTAACCTCAACAGCATCAGATTCCTTTTCAAAATCAGCAAGTTCTTGCACCAAAGTCAAAACCTGGTCCATGTCCTTTTCCCTAGCATCTCTAATTGAAAAACTCATATTGTTACAAATAAAACTCAAAGTTATAAATATCTATATTTAAAGTTTGCCGAAAACGATGTAGTATCACAAAATACCCGATATTTGCCTTTAAATAAAACAGTTCTTAATGTTCGACAAGCAACACCGCACACTAGGAGAATTTATTATAGCCAACCAGAACTCTTTTCAATATACTTCAGGGGAACTTTCGAGACTTCTCAACGGAATCCGACTTGCAGCAAAAGTTGTAAATCACGAAGTGAACAAGGCAGGGTTGGTAGATATAATCGGAACTGCCGGTGATGTAAACATTCAAGGTGAAAATCAGCAAAAGCTGGATGTTCTTGCGAACGAAAAATTCATTCAAACCCTAAAGAATCGCGAAATTGTTTGTGGAATTGCCTCAGAGGAAGAAGACGATTTTATAAGCATCAACAGTTTTGATAAGAAACATCAGAATAAATATATTGTATTGATTGATCCTCTTGACGGGTCTTCAAACATTGACGTAAACGTATCCGTTGGAACCATATTTTCAATCTATAGGCGTGTTACCCCAGTAGGAACGCCCGTAACTTTGGAAGATTTTCTTCAACCAGGACGAAATCAGATAGCTGCTGGATATATTATTTATGGAACATCTACTATGTTGGTCTATACCACAGGTGATGGCGTAAACGGTTTTACATTAAATCCAGCTTTGGGAACGTTTTATCTTTCTCATCCTAATATGCAGTTTCCAGAAACCGGAAAGATTTATTCAGTAAATGAAGGGAATTACACGCATTTCCCACAAGGCGTCAAGAATTATATCAAATACTGTCAAATGGAGGAAGGTGACCGTCCTTACACCTCGAGGTATATCGGCTCTTTGGTTTCCGATTTTCATCGAAACATGATCAAAGGCGGAATCTATTTGTATCCAAAAAGCAGCAAAGCCTCTAATGGGAAACTACGCCTACTTTATGAATGTAATCCAATGGCTTTTTTAGCCGAACAGGCCAACGGCAAAGCTAGTGATGGCTTTGAACCTATAATGGATATCCAGCCTACGGAGTTACATCAACGGGTTCCTTTCTTCTGTGGAAGTAAAAAAATGGTGGAAAAGGCCGAAGAATTTATGGCAGCACAAGGCTAGCGATTCAACAGATATTGAAACGCTTCAAAATCAATCCTGCCATGGAAAATATCATATGATTTTTTGATTAATGCCTTAGCATCTTCCGGAGAATAGCCCAACCCAATGGCATATTTTTCAATAAGGTTCATTTGCTCTTCCTCTATAATTTGATCTGCGAAGACCATTTTAAAGAAATCAAAGAGCCTCATTAGTCTTTTTTCTGAACTATGGGGAGTTTCAATGGGATATTTATTCTCCTTTTTCATGACCTCCTTATACTCGGCTTCAGAGATATTGAGTCTAAAAGCAAACTTGTCCAGAATTGCTTTTTCCTTTTCATTTATCTCACCATCTACAGTGGCCAAAGTGGCCAAGGTGGCAAAATGAGCTAAATTTTTCCGCTTTTCTCCGTGCTCGTATAAATCTAGAATGGGCATACCTTAAAATTTGTTGGCAAATATAATTTTTACCTGAGAAACCTAGGTAACATATCCCCAAAAGAAATTCGTATTTTTCAAGAGCTATGAAATCACCTTTACTTCAATTTACCGAAAAAGGAATCTACTGTGAAGCCGCCAAGGTATATTTAGATCCCTGGAAGTCGGTTGATAACGCCATTATCTCACACGGCCACGCGGACCACAGTCGCTGGGGACATAAACAGTACATTACGCATCATAGAAACGTTCCCATTGTCAAACACCGTTTGGGAGATATCACGGTTTCCGGAAAAAACTGGGGAGAAACGTTCACTATAAACGGAGTCAAGTTTAGTTTGCACCCCGCAGGGCATATCATCGGTTCCTCCCAAATTCGAGTAGAACATAAAGGTGAAATATGGGTTTTTACCGGAGACTATAAAATTGAGGATGATGGATTATGTACCCCATACGAAAATGTAAAGTGCCATACTTTCATTACTGAGTGTACTTTTGGTTTGCCCGCTTTTAAATGGCTTCCGCAGAGTGAAGTTTTCAATGACATCAATACCTGGTGGTCAGAGAACCAAGCTGAAGGAAAAACCTCTGTTCTTTTTGGCTATAGCTTGGGAAAAGCACAGCGACTTTTAAAGCATTTAGACACTTCTATTGGAAACATATATACCCATGGTGCTGTCGAAAACATGACTGATGTTCTGCGCCCTTTAGTTGATTTACCAAAAACCCATTTAATCACCCGTGAGACAAAAAAAGAAGAACTCCACGGAAATATCGTAGTAGCCCCACCTTCTGCCCATGGCAGCACATGGATTCGGAAAATGGTGCCTTTTGTAACAGCAACAGCTAGTGGCTGGATGGCTTTTAGAGGTGCCCGAAGAAGACGCGCCATAGATAAGGGTTTTGTTCTGAGTGATCATTGTGATTGGGATGGTCTTTTGGAAAGCATCAAAGCTACTGGAGCAGAAAAAGTAATCTGTACGCATGGCTATACCGAAATTTTTTCTAGATACCTCAGGGAGTTAGGGTACGATGCCAGAACGGAAAGCACCCAATATGAAGGAGAAATGAGTGAAATCAATACTTCTGAATCTGAAAACGCAGAAGTATCATGAAGCGATTCGCAGAACTTATAAAAACCCTGGACAGTACCAACAAGACCAACGAAAAAGTAAAAGCTTTGTCCGAGTATTTTTTGTTGGCTGATGACAAGGACAAAGTCTGGACCATTGCTATTCTATCCCACAGAAGACCACCAAGACCTGTGAATACGACCTTGCTTCGAGAATGGGCAGCAGAATTAGCCAATATCCCGCTTTGGCTTTTTGAGGAAAGCTATCATATTGTTGGCGATTTGGCCGAGACCATTGCTTTGATTGTTCCATCTTCCACTAATTCCACAGAAAAGTCTTTGACCCATTTTTTGGATGAAATGATTGCTTTAAAATCAAAAAACGAGGATGAGAAAAAGGCATATCTTTTTCAAAATTGGGAACAGCTCAACTATTATGAAAGATTCGTTTTTACCAAGTTGATTACCGGAGGTTTTCGGATTGGAGTAAGTCAAAAGTTAATGACAAAAGCACTGGCCAAAGCAACTCAGATGGATGAGGATGTGTTAGCCTATAAGCTTATGGGAAATTGGAATCCGAGCACCATATCCTTTCAAGACTTGATTTTGGAGGAAAAAGAAAGTGATTATCTCTCCAAACCCTACCCATTTTATTTAGCTTACGCCCTAGAAGAAACCCCCCAGGATTTAGGCAATGTATCCGATTGGTCTGCAGAACACAAATGGGATGGAATTCGTGCACAGGTCATTGTTCGAAAAGATGAACTCTTTGTATGGAGTCGAGGCGAAGAATTGGTAACTGACAAGTATCCGGAGTTTCAAAAATTTATTGGGAACATCCCAAATGGAACCGTATTGGATGGGGAGCTTCTACCCTATCCCAATGGTGAAATCGGAACTTTCAACGATTTACAAACCCGAATTGGTCGCAAGACCGTATCCAAATCCCTTCTTGAGAAAACTCCAGTTGTTTTGAAGGCTTATGATTTGTTGGAATGGCACGGGGAAGATATTAGAGGCAAATCATATCTTGAAAGAAGAAAAGTTCTAGAAAAAATGTTTGTAGATGTTGTCATTTCGAATCCAGAAAACAAGGATGAGAAATCTCCAGAAAACATAGATTTCTCACATACGTTCGAAATGACAAATCTGCCTCTTTTGCTCTCCAAACGTTTGCAATTCGATTCTTGGGAAGAAGTTACAGTGGAAAGAGAACGTTCTCGTGAAGTGCGCAGTGAGGGTCTTATGCTAAAGCATAACCATTCTCCCTATCAGGTGGGCCGTAAAAAAGGAGATTGGTGGAAGTGGAAAGTGGAACCTTTGACCATCGATGCCGTGCTCACATATGCCATGCGTGGGCATGGTAGACGAAGTAATCTTTTTACCGACTATACCTTTGCACTTTGGCAAACTAAAGAAAATGGAGAAAAAGAACTTGTTACGTTTGCCAAAGCCTATTCGGGATTGACCGATGCTGAATTTCGTGAAGTAGACGCATGGATAAAGAAAAATACATTGGAACGTTTTGGGCCGGTGCGAAGTGTAACTCCGCATCACGTTTTTGAAATTGCATTTGAAGGAATTGCGCTGTCCAAACGCCATAAGAGTGGGGTAGCAACCCGTTTCCCTAGAATTCTTCGGTGGCGAAAGGATAAAAAAATTGAAGAAGCCAACACCTTGGAAGATTTAAGGACACTAATTCCGAATTAATGCTTAATCAAAATGTGGAAATGTCATTTCGAAATGAGTGAAACGATTGAGAAATCTGTAATAAAATGGTAGCTTTAGATTTCTCACATCCGTTCGAAATGACATTAATAGTACCCCATGAACCAAACCGAGCTTTTTGAAATAGCAGAAAACTGGTTTACCCAGCAAGGTTGGAATCCCTTTCCATTCCAGAAAAAAACATGGAAAGCATTTCTTGGGGGCAAACACGGTTTGTTAAATGCGCCTACCGGGAGTGGGAAAACCTATGCACTTTGGTTTCCGATTATCCTGAATCACATCAAAAAGCATCCAGATTATAAGACCAAACATAAAAAAGGATTGAAGGCCATTTGGATTACCCCTCTTCGCGCCTTATCCCAAGAAATCAAACAATCCGCAGAATTTGTGGCCAACGACCTAGAAACGCAAATGACAGTTGGTATTCGGACTGGGGACACATCCACGAAAGAAAGAGCCCGACAAAGAACCACTATGCCCGATTTGTTGATTACCACTCCAGAAAGTCTTCAACTTTTGCTCGCTTCAAAAGGGTACACCAAAGTCTTTCAGGACTGTTCAGCCATCGTTGTGGATGAATGGCATGAGCTTTTAGGCACCAAGCGTGGAATTCAAATGGAATTGGGATTATCCCGTTTAAAAACAGTTTGCAAAGACCTTCGAATTTGGGGAATTTCTGCTACTATTGGAAATTTAGAGCAAGCGAGAGAGGTACTTTTGGGCCCTACTTCACTAGCTTTTGAAAATTCGGTGCTGGTCCAAGCTAAACTCAACAAGAAGATTACCGTAAAAAGTATTATTCCGGAGCAAATGGAAACCTTCCCATGGAGGGGTCACTTGGGCCTTCATCTCCTGGAAGAGGTGGTTCCCATCATCAATAACAGTAAGACCACACTATTGTTCACCAATACAAGAAGTCAATGCGAAATCTGGTTTCAAAAAATATTGGAAAAACATCCAGAGTACGCCGGTGAAATCGCCATGCACCATGGAAGCGTCAACAAGGAGACCCGAATTTGGGTGGAACAGGCCATCAGAAATGAAAGTCTCAAGGCCGTGGTATGTACCTCAAGTCTGGATTTGGGGGTGGATTTTGCTCCCGTAGAGACTGTAATCCAAATTGGTGGTCCTAAAGGCGTAGCTCGGTTTCTGCAACGTGCTGGGAGAAGTGGCCACAGACCGGGCAAAGAAAGTGTGATTTACTTTTTACCTACACATGCCATGGAATTGATTGAAGCCTCAGCACTTCAAGTGGCAGTAAAGGAAAGTGCCGTGGAGGACCGGCTTCCGTTTTTGAACAGCTACGATGTTCTGATTCAATATTTGACCACCCTAGCAGTTTCAGATGGGTTTTATCCGGATGAAATTTTTCCGGAAATCAAACAAACCTTCTGCTACCAAGGTATTATTGAGGATGAATGGCAATGGTTATTGAATTTTTTGGTGATGGGAAGTCAGAGTTTGAAAACGTATGACGAATATAAAAAGGTAGAGGTAGAATCCGATGGTAAATTTAAGGTGAACAATAAGGGTGTCGCCATGCGACACCGTTTTCAAATAGGAACCATTGTGGGTGATGCATCCATAGCAGTGCGATACCAGAAGGGAGGATACATTGGTTCCATTGAAGAATATTTTATCTCTAAGCTTACTGCTGGGGATGTATTCACGTTCGCAGGAAGAAATCTGGAATTCATACGTATAAAGGGCATGCAAGCCCATGTACGAAACTCCACCAAACGAACCAATAAGGTACCATCATGGATGGGAGGGCGTTTAAGTTTCTCAGCGCAGATGTCAAAATTGCTGAGAGAAGAACTGTATACCGCAGACCCAGACAATCGCAAGCAATCCGACGAAATCAAGGCGCTCCTGCCCATGTTTCAGAAACAACGCGAAGAAAGTATAGTTCCCAAACCGGACGAATTTTTAATTGAAACGTTTAAGACCCGAGATGGATACCATCATATTTTTTACCCCTTTGAAGGACGTGCGGTCCATGAAGCCATGAGCAGTTTGCTATCATATCGCATAAGCCTACTTACGCCTATTACCTGCTCTTTGGCTTTTAACGATTATGGTTTTGAAATGCTTTCCGACAAGCCAATCGATATCCAAGCGGTGATTGATAACAATCTCTTTAGTACGGATTATATGCTCTCCGATTTACAAAAAAGTTTGAACTCCAACGAAATGGCCCGTCGTAAGTTTCGGGATATTGCCGTAATCAGCGGGATGGTATTTACGGGTTATCCTGAAAAAGGGGTTAAAATGAAACATCTGCAAAGCAGTTCGCAGTTGCTTTTTGATGTGTTCCGGGATTTTGAACCAGACAACCTCATGTTCCAGCAGGCTTTTACCGAAACTTTTGAGCACCAATTGGAAGAAGGCCGTTTGCGATTGGCCTTGGAACGGATTGCCGAACAGGAAATCGTTTGGAAACAATGTAAAAACCCCACACCTTTTTCTTTCCCCATTATCACCGATAGGTTGCGGGAAAAACTATCCAATGAAAAATTGGCTGATAGAATTAAACGAATGACCAAAATTCTCACTAAGTGATTCTGAGTTCCGAAATACAAAATGAAACATTCGATTTTCATCCGCATGGTGGTATTTTTTGGAGAAAAAAGTCACTATTACTCATCAGTGATGTCCACTTGGGCAAGGTGGCACACTTTAGAAAGTTTGGCGCTGCTGTTCCCAGAAAAGCGGTGCATAAAAATTATGTTCTGTTGGATGAAATTGTCAACCTCTTCAGCCCATTTCAAATTTGTTTTTTGGGTGATTTGTTCCATTCCTCACTCAACAAAGAATGGGAACTATTTGAAAACTGGGTGGCCAAAACTCCTTCAGAAATTATACTGATTTCAGGGAATCACGATATTATTTCTCCCCATAAGTTCGAACAACTGGGCATACCTATTTTTGAGGAATTGCTTTTGGAAAATTTTCTTCTAACCCACCATCCTGAGGAACGGGAAGGGTATTTCAATTTCTGTGGGCACATTCATCCTGCGATACGACTTCAAGGTTTTGGACGGCAACGATTGAAACTCCCCTGTTTTTTTAAAACAGATTCTCAAATGATTTTGCCCGCTTTTGGTGAATTTACGGGAACGCATGTGCTTCAACCCAAAAAAAATGACGAGGTTTTTGTTATCGTGGAAAATGAGGTGTTGAAGATTTGAATCAAGTATCATGCTGAACTCGTTTCAGCACCTCAACATAAAGATTCCGTGTCAAGCACGGAATGACGAAAAGAATGCTTTCTGTGATATTCAATTAGCATTATATTTGCCACAAATTTTTTCGATTGTCCCTATCATCCATTTCCAATCGATTTGAAGAGTCTCCCCAAGTAAGGAAACTAGGGCAAGCTATATCCCATTCCCAAAACATATCGCTAGAAGGACTTACGGGTTCTGCGCTTTCCTTTGCTTTGAGCAGTACGTTCAAATCTGCCGAAACCCCTTTTCTTTTACTATTGAATGATAAGGAAGAGGCGGCATACTATCTTAATGATTTGGAACAGCTCGTAGGCGAGCAAGATGTATTGTTCTATCCTGGCAGTTATCGCAGACCCTATCAAATTGAAGAGACCGATAACGCAAATGTTCTGTTACGTGCTGAAGTGCTCAATCGCATCAATTCGAGAAAGAAGCCCGCAATTATTGTAACCTATCCTGATGCGCTTTTTGAAAAAGTGGTTACACGGAAGCAGTTGGACAAAAACACCTTGAAAGTTAAGCTAAATGATACCCTTTCTCTGGATTTTTTGAATGAAGTTCTCTTCGAATATCAATTCAAACGGGTTGACTTTGTTACGGAACCTGGTGAGTTTTCAGTACGTGGTGGTATTGTCGATGTTTTCTCATTTTCGCATGAAGAACCTTATCGTATAGAGTTTTTTGGGGATGAGGTGGATAGTATCCGAACGTTTGATGTGGAAACGCAACTGTCTACAGAAAAAGTAAAGCGTATTACCATCATTCCCAATGTGGAGAACAAATTTTTGCAGGAAACCCGTGAAAGTTTCTTGAAGTACATTGCTCCCAAAACCGTCATTTTTTCAAAAAATCTAAATCTGGTTTACAACCGAATAGATTCATTTTTTGAAAAGGCGGAAGAAAGTTTCTCCAACTTGCAGGGAGAGCTTAAACATTCAAAACCTGAAGAGTTGTTCGTTACGTCCGGGCTTTTGAAAAATCAGCTTCAAGAATTCGCGTTGGTCCAAATTGGTGGGGAGACCCAGAAACAAGTTCAAGGTGATTTCATTTCATTTCAAACCAAACCCCAACCTTCGTTCAATAAGAAATTTGACCTGCTCATTGAAAATCTCAATGAAAACTATGAAGCAGGTTTTACGAACTACATTTTTTGTGCTTCGGAACAACAGGCCAAACGGTTCCATGATATTTTTGAGGATGTTGATGAAGACGTTCATTATCAAACGCTTGTTTTTCCGCTCTACCAAGGGTTTTTGGATCAGGATTTAAAACTGGCGTGCTACACGGACCATCAAATCTTTGAGCGTTACCATAAGTTCCACCTTAAAAATGGTTATGCCAAAAAGCAGGCTATTACCTTAAAGGAGCTTACCAAATTGGAAGTTGGGGATTATGTGACCCACATTGACCACGGCATTGGAAAATTTGGCGGGCTTCAAAAAATAGATGTGGAAGGCAAAAAACAAGAGGCCATTAAGTTGTTTTATGGGGATAGGGATATTTTGTATGTGAGCATACATTCATTACATAAAATTTCCAAGTACAATGGTAAGGATGGTGCTCCTCCAAAAATCTATAAACTAGGCTCAGCCGCATGGAAGAAGCTTAAGCAGAAAACCAAGAGTCGTGTCAAACAGATTGCCTTCGACCTCATAAAGGTTTATGCTAAGCGTCGCTTGGAAAAGGGGTTCCAATATGCTCCAGACAGTTATTTACAGCATGAGCTTGAGGCTTCCTTTCTATATGAAGACACTCCGGACCAAGGCAAGGCGACCTTGGATGTGAAAAAGGACATGGAAAGTGAACGTCCAATGGATCGCCTTATCTGCGGTGATGTCGGCTTTGGAAAAACCGAAATAGCCATCCGTGCGGCTTTTAAAGCTGTGGACAATGGGAAACAAGTCGCCATTCTTGTCCCTACTACCATTTTAGCTTTTCAGCACAACAAAACTTTTAAAAAACGATTAGGGGAACTTCCGGTTACCGTGGATTATTTGAATCGATTCAGGACAGCGAAAGAAAAGCGCGATATTTTGGAACGCTTGGCCAACGGTAAAATCGATATCATTATTGGAACGCATCAACTGGTCAATAAAAATGTCCAGTTCAAGGATTTGGGCCTCCTGATTGTAGACGAAGAACAAAAATTTGGGGTTTCAGTCAAGGATAAACTGAAATCCATTAAGGAAAATGTGGATGTCCTGACTTTAACAGCTACTCCGATTCCTAGAACCTTACAGTTCAGTTTAATGGCAGCCCGCGACCTCTCCATCATCAATACACCCCCTCCAAATCGGTATCCAATTGAAAGTAGGGTAATTCGTTTGGATGAAGAGATTATACGAGATGCCATTTCTTACGAAATTCAACGGGGAGGGCAGGTCTTTTTTATCCATAACCGCATAGAAAATATTCAAGAGGTAGCAGGTATGATTCAGCGCCTGGTTCCTGATGCAAAAATCAGGATTGGCCATGGCCAAATGGAAGGTAAAAAGCTGGAACACTTGATGCTTGCTTTTATGAATGGGGAGTTTGACGTTTTGGTTTCCACCACTATTGTAGAAAGTGGTCTAGATGTGACCAATGCGAATACCATTTTTATACACAATGCCAATAATTTTGGTCTAAGTGACCTCCACCAAATGCGTGGGCGTGTGGGGCGAAGTAATAAAAAAGCGTTCTGCTTTTTCATCACCCCTCCTTACGAAGTGATGACCACCGAGGCGCGTAAACGTAT
Source organism: uncultured Allomuricauda sp. (assembly GCF_947501165.1). Classification (GTDB taxonomy): domain Bacteria; phylum Bacteroidota; class Bacteroidia; order Flavobacteriales; family Flavobacteriaceae; genus Flagellimonas. Next base: position 372,038 of record NZ_CANMUU010000001.1, read on the forward strand.
TGAGGCGTTAGAACAATTTACGGAACTGGGAAGTGGCTTCAACATAGCCATGAAAGATTTAGAGATTCGAGGTGCTGGTGATTTGTTGGGTGGTGAGCAAAGTGGTTTTATCAACGAAATTGGTTTTGAGACGTATCAGAAAATATTGGCCGAAGCGATTGACGAATTAAAAGAGAACGAATTCAAAGAACTATATGATGAGGTGGAAGGTGAAAAGGAAAAAGTCTTTGTAAAGGAAACCCAACTGGACACTGATTTTGAATTGCTTTTCCCAGATGATTACATCAACAATATCACCGAGCGTCTTAATTTATATACCCAACTAAACGAGGTAACCGACGAAGAAGGTTTGCAAGAATTTGAAACCAAACTAGTAGACCGCTTTGGTGAATTGCCCCATCAAGCTGTAGACCTATTGAATTCGGTTCGCATAAAATGGACGGCCAATAGTATAGGGTTGGAGAAAGTCATTCTCAAAAAAGGAAGGTTCTTAGGGTATTTTATTTCTGACCAACAATCCGATTTTTACCAAAGCCCTGCCTTTACGCAAGTATTGAACTATGTTCAAAAAAATCCAAGAGCTTGCCAACTTAAGGAAAAACAAACCCGCAATGGATTACGATTGTTATTGGTTTTTGATGGAATCAATACCATTTCCCAAGTTCTTCAGGTTTTGAATCCGCTTGTTCCAAAAAAGGACTTCTCAACCGTGAACGAATGAGCCAAAATCAAAAAACCTACTTCAATTGGAGCTCAGGGAAAGACTCTGCTTTGGCCTTACATTATTTGATACAGCAGGGAAATACTTCCATTGACCGTCTCTTAACTACAGTGAACGGGCACTATAACCGCGTTTCCATGCACGGTTTGCGCAAAGATGTATTGGAAGCTCAAGCAGAAGCGGTTGAAATCCCATTGGACGTACTGGAGGTTCCTGAAAGCCCATCAATGGAAGAGTACAACTCCTTGATGAAAAACAAAGTTCTGGAACTCAAATCAGCAGGGTATACACATACTGTTTTTGGGGATATTTTTTTGGAGGATTTGAAAAAGTATCGCGAAGATATGCTTCGCCCATTGGGCATTCAACCGATTTTTCCCATTTGGAAAAAGAACACCAAAGTCTTGCTTCAAGAATTTCTTGAATTAGGCTTTAAGGCAGTCATTGTCTGCATCAACAACTCCAAGTTGGATAAGTCTTTTTTGGGAAAGGAGCTATCCCTGGAACTCATGGATACGTTACCCGAAGATATAGACCCATGCGGTGAAAATGGTGAGTTCCATACTTTTTGTTTTGATGGGCCTATTTTTAAACATCCCGTTGCGATTGAATTGGGCGAACACCTATTTAAAAGCTACGATGACCCATCAGACAAAATTGAAAAAATTGAATTTGGATTTTGCGATGTGCTTTTAAAGCGCTAAATACACCTGCTTTACAAATTCCCCGATTTTATTGGGCTCCAACCAGCGTGTTACAATAACTAGGTCCTTCTCTTGGTCCACCACAATGAAATTGCCTCCAAAACCAGCTGCATAGAACACATGCTCGGGCACGCCTTCCCAATACCGATTGCCCTCTTTCTGGTTCAACCACCACATATAGCCATAATTCACATTGGGCACGGATGGTGTTGTAGCTTTTTCAATCCAAGTCTCACTTAACATGCGTTTCCCATTCCAAACTCCATTGTTCTGGAACAACAACCCAAATCGAGCCATATCTTCCGTGCTAATAAACAAACCTGCTCCAGAGTGTCCTCCTCCTGTAACTGACTTCATCTTTAAACCATCAATGGTAGTCCAAGCATGGTCATAACCAAACCAGCGCCATGTTGTGGATGCGTCAATAGCATCCATAAGGTTTTCTTTAAGCACTTTGGGCATGGGGTTTCTCCATATGTGTGTCAATGAATACGCTAAAACATTTACGCGAACGTCATTGTACTCCATTACGGTTCCAGGTTCGCGAAGCTCTCTGTATTTCCAATCATCCAAACCCCCTTCACGTGGAGGCCTATCGGCCCAATCTTTAATGCCCCAAAGTTCCCCACTCCAATCTGAATTTTGTTGCAATAAATGCTCCCAACTGATTTTGGAATTGTGTGCCCCATCAAAAGTACCATCCCAAACATACTGACCCACTTTATCTTCTGTGTTTGAAATCAGCCCTTTGTCGAAAGCCAATCCTGCCATAGTGGACAAAAAACTTTTCGTCACACTGAAGGTCATGTCCACCCGTCGAGTATCGCCCCAAGAGGTAACCAGGTACCCATCCTTTAAAATCATCCCTGCAGGACCACCACGTTTTTTGGTCGGTCCCAAAATCTCATGAAACGGCTCTCTTTCAAATCCTTTTAAAATTGCTCGACGCAAATCTTTGGAACCAGAATACTCGTTTTCCTTGGCAAAGTCAATGGCTTTGGCCAATGCCTGCGAATCGTATGAAAACTTTTTGGAGTTGATGGTTGCCCATTCCGCGTTGCGTTCCGGAAAATAGGAATCTTGTGCCTGCAATGGATACCAAAGAAATAAGATAAGGAATAAAAAAAGTATGGACTTCATGCTTAAAATTTTTAAGTGCATGAAGTTAGTGATTATTGAAAGGTGCTCGACTTAGAAAAACCTTAGAATCTTTTTTTCAATACCAGTTCTCCGTCGGTATCAAAATACCTCCAAGTGCCTATCTGAATATCCTTTCGGAAACGACCGGTTATCTTTTCCTTTCCATTCGAATGGTATTCGGTATAGCGTCCATGTTTGAGTCCGTCTTTAAGTTCCACTTCAAATCGAATGGTTCCGTTGGCATACTTTCTGCTGAAAGTTTTGGCCGTCAAATCATTGGGATAAATGGGTCTTAGGTTGAAAACAGCTTCTGTAATCTCTTTGGTTTTAGAAATTTGGTCTCCAGCCCTAGATGTATTTGACACTTCCTGGAATTGAAAGCTTTCTTTCACCTCTGCCACATCCTTGTAATCAACAACAATTCTGCTTTCAAATACATCATCCTCAGGTTTCATTTGAATACCAATCTGTGGAAAACAAATAATGAAGTCCTTATTTTTTCGCATTTGCGATTTGGTCTTTCCATCCGCCAGAGCATACATGTTATTGTAGAGCACCGGGACATTGCTGTAAAGAAATAAGCTTGACTTTTTTTCAAAACGTTTCTCAAACGCTTTAAAATCTTTCGAAGTCGACAGGGTTTGTTTTTCTATAACATCATTTATGATACTCTTTAGTGTATTTGGATTGTTACTGAACACCGCATAGTCATCAATAAGGGTAAAGTAGGGTTTGTCCAATTCCTTAAACCGATTGCCCAATAGAATTTTAAAAAAACCTTTTATGGACAAGAAATTAATCTCGTGCTGCCTGTAACTTACCGTCTTAAACTTGACCGGAGTCTTTTTTCGGATTTGATTTAAAATAAAGTCCAATTTTGTTTTTGCATCGTCACTATCATTGGTCTTTAATACCAAGGCCATATCGTTTTTACCTTTTGATATCTGGGATTCAATCTGCAGTAAAGCTATTTCATCCCCAATCCAACTGACAAAATGTTCCTCAATATCAATTTTTAAGAACTTTTCCAGTTTTTCAATCCCCGTTTGGTAATTCTCAAACTGTTTGGGGTCATCTTGTTGTACGGCCTTAAAGTTGTCATAGAACTTAGAAAAACTATCAAATCCATAGCTTAGATAAAGCGCAGTACGTTTAGGGGCAATTTCTGGAATACTTCTTTTGGCAGTGCCAGATTTCTGCAAAGCTTCCAAATAGCTCTCATTGGTATTGCTAATGTTCGTAAACCCATTTGCGGTTAGCGTGTTGTTTTTGTTCAGGTCAAAATGGAATCCAGAAAAAAGAAAATTTTCACTTACACGATTTACCCAATCACCAGGCCTATCCGAAAATGCAGTGATGTAATTATCCAAATAATTGTACTGCACATACAGGCGAAACAAATCCTCAAAACCCACTTTTTCATTGATTTGAATGAAATTTAGATTTCTTCCCAAAACAGGTTCTTCATATTGGTCTATTGAAGCTTCCACCAAAGAATGGGTGTACGAGGCAATCAATTGATTTTTAATGAAGGCCAAAGACATGGTTTTCTTACTTGTTCGATCATAGATTTCCAAAATCTCATGCTCATGATACTTTCGTTTGCTCAAGGTGTAATTGTTATTCAAAAGCGTATTCAAATACGTTTTGAGCAATTTGAGCTTGGCAATGCGCTTTAAATCCAATACATAAAAAATACCATAATCCTTGGGAGAGATCATATGAACTGAGATGAACAAGGAACGGTCATCCAAAAATTCAAACAATCTACGTTGATCATTGAACACCGTATCGACTTCTTGAATGTTGGAAGTGAGCTCTGAGAAATAATCGTTTTTCAATAAATGCTCCCAGGCTTCACTCTCCCGTATCTTTTTCCAACTTTTAACTGGTTTTTCGGATTCAATTACGAAAACCGCATCTTTTGGAATAAGATAAATGGACTGCAAATTGTTCTTGGGAGATAGTACAAGAAGATATACCAGATAGCCCACATAAATCAACATAGCGGCCAACAGTCCAAAAAAGATTTTTTTTCTCATGTAAAGGGATGAATGAAATCCTTAATTACAACGAAAATCCTCTGATTTTAGTCTGTTTGAAAGTTTACTGCGCTAAGTGATTTTCCTACTTTAAACGATAATACCTATTTTTAACAATGGCCTCCGTTGAAAAAAAGGTTTCTCCCCTTTACCAGTTTTTACTTTCAAACAAAACCAAGGAAATCTTTGAGCGGTTTACCTTAAAAATCGCCATACTAAGTTTCATCGTTCATCTGGCCTTGATTTACATCAACCAATTCACCCCATTGTTCAATATACAATCTGAGCTTTTGGGTAATCCGATAGGTGCGATCTATACCCCATTTTCTTTCATACTATTATATGAGGTATACCTACTCATTTTTTACTTGCCTAGATCAATTACAACTTACATTAGTAAGCAATATGAGATAATCAGTCTAATAATCATTCGTAGGCTATTTAAGGATTTGTCCAATCTTAAGTTAAGCTCTGATTGGTTTAGCATTAAGGGTGATCTTCAATTTACCTACGATATTGTTGCTTCTGTTTTGCTTTTTTATCTCCTGTATTGGTTTTATAGATTAAATACGAACCGAAAAAAGATGTCTGCTCAAAATACCCCATTGGCAGTTGACATTGAAAAGTTTATACGTTTAAAAAAGATGATTGCAATAGGTCTAGTACCCATTCTATTGGTTCTAGCTATTTATTCTTTGGGAAGTTGGTCGTATGAAACCTTTCTTATTGGAAATAATGACATTGATTCCATCAAAAACATTAATAATGTTTTTTTTGATGAATTCTTTACCGTTCTTATAATCGTTGATGTTATTTTATTGTTGGTATCTTTTTTCTATACAGATAAGTTCCATAAAGTAATTCGGAATTCGGGCTTTGTGATTTCCACTATTCTTATTCGACTCTCATTTTCAGTGGATGGTATAGTAAACACCATCTTAATTGTAGCTGCAGTTGTCTTCGGCCTTTTGATTTTGGCCATACACAATACCTATGAAAAACATCTTCCCATAAAAGATTGAGTATTACAATGATTTCAGGTCTTTGATAGTTTTAAAGGCAACATCCACCTGTTCCTCATTTACCAAAATGGTAAACTCATTGGTTGTAGAAATTACTTCGTAGAGTACAATACCTTCCCAGGCCAAACGCTGAAAAATGAAATAGTAGATTCCAGGTACGGAAACATTTTCCGCCGGTAATTTTACCGTGATTGAAGAGAGGTTTTCAGCTTTTTGTGTGCACCGCTCATTGGCAAAAAACTTTTCCACTACGCCATCCATGGTATTGCTGATAACAATGTTGATTTCATTTACTCCCCTTGATGACGTGTAGAAAACATCTTGGTTCACGTTAACCTCTTCCAAAAGTTGAGCCTGTTGCCTTAATATGGTATCTGAGGCCAAAAAGGTGTAGTCGGTTAGGTTTGAGCGAACAGTGATTTCACCAATATTCTTAAGTACCTTAACTATACGGTGGGTGGCTCGAAATTCCAAATCATCTGAAAGGCGTTTTAGGGCCATGACCACAGCACCATCTTTAACATCCTTTCCTAGAGCTTCTGAAATTTCCGGTTTAATCTGCCTAGAAAGAGAGGTAAGATTTATAATTCCCTGTGCTAATGCACTTTGAAGGAATGGCTTTTTCTTTATGTAATGCTCTACAACAGCTGATATGGTTTTCATTTGATTGATTTTGCATCAAAAATAACAAATTGTTACAAATAACACAAGTAGTTAAAAATGATGGAACGCACTTTCTAAATGCTCTATTTCCATCCCTTTTGAACTTCTTTTGACGATTATTACATCAAATCGCACTTCCAAATCCAAATTGTTTTCTTCCACATAATGGTCTGCAGCTTTGACCAATCTTTTAATTTTTCCTTGATTAATTACCTGGGTAATATCCTCCAGAAACTCAGATGTTCTGGATTTCACCTCAACCACGATAAGGGTATCCTCGTTTTGTGCAAGAATATCAATTTCCGCCCTATCGTATCTATAGTTTTGTTTAAGGATTTGATATCCTTTTTTCATTAAAAAATCCGCGGCAATTCGCTCTCCTTCGTGTCCAAAAGCGTTATGTTGACCCATAAATATTGAAAAATAGAAAAAAAAGTGTGCATTTCATCGAAAAATTTGGTGCTTAATCCTCATCATTGCGTTTACATTGTAATTTGTGAGCTCTTTTCAGAACCACACCAACGCTAAGCTAGACATATAGTTGCCCCAAAACTATGGACCTATTTAACGCCGAACATTGCTATGGAGTACTTTATTAATTGTAATTCCTCAACCTTGGCGCCGTATACAACTCCTTTAGATGAGTTACGTGCTGCCCATTTGTACCGAAGGCTTGGTTTTAGTGCCTCGGTCCAAACCATTAATGCTGCTGTAGGGCAATCTGCAGAAGCCTTAGTAGACAATCTTGTAGACCAAGCTTTGGCTGCCCCAGTAATTCCAGCTCCCCTATGGGCAGATTGGAACAACGACAATTATCCAGAAGATGATGACCTTGCACGCCAGTTACGTAGAGCGCAGCAAGAAGAATTTGAAACTGCTTATGGTAATGCCCTTTTGGATAACAATTTAAGGGACAGACTAAGTTTCTTTTGGCACAATCATTTTGTTACTGAGATTGATGTTTATCGATGTAATTCTTTCTTGTACTATTACATCAATTGTCTTCAAAGAAATGCACTGGGTAATTTCAAAACCTTTGTAAGTGAAATCGGTTTAACCAGCGCCATGCTCTATTATTTGGATGGTGCCCGAAACCGAGGAAACAACCCCAATGAAAACTATGCTCGTGAGCTTTATGAGCTATTTACTTTGGGTGAAGGTAATGGCTACACGGAAGAAGATATCATTGAAACAGCTAAATCTCTATCCGGTTACACCAATCGAGGAGACGTAGGTTGCACCCAAGTAACCTTTAATCCCGAAGACTTTAATACAGATAATAAAACCATTTTAGGGCAAACTGGAAACTGGGGATACGATGATACCATCGACATTCTCTTTAATGAACGCCCCAACGAAATAGCCAATTTTATTTGTAAAAAGCTTTACGAATATTTTGTGCATCCTGATTCTGATGATGATATGGGCAATGCCCAGACCATTATCTCGGGGCTGGCTGCGACCTTTGTTGCCAATAACTTTGAATTGGCACCGGTAATGAGACAACTTTTCAAAAGCCAGCACTTTTTTGATGAAAACGCTATTGGAGTTATTATAAAAAGTCCTTTTGATTTATATAATGCTCTTCTAAAAGAGACCAATTTTGCTTACGACGATAACATCGTACAAAACATTATTGACTCCTCAAGATTGATTGGTCAAGAAATGTTTGATCCATTCGATGTGGCAGGTTGGCAAAGAGATAGGGAGTGGATTAACACCAATTTCATTATTGGTCGCTGGTTGACTTCGGAGGTATTTGTCCAAGCGTTCTTCCAATCCAATCGAGAACAGTTTAGGACATTTGGTATTGAGGCCGCCGGAGCTGGTGGAGCCACGGAAACGGATCCAAATGTTGTGGCAAGGGCCATAATTGACAAGTTATTGCCGAAAGGTTTATTGACTGATGCCGATTACGACAGGGCAATTGTTGTTTTCCGCGAGCCTTACGAAGACAATAACGTCTACGAGACAGGGTCTTGGAACATGACCTTGGATGATGCAGATACCCAAGTATACTTACTGCTGCTTCATCTTGTTAGAGAACCCGAATTTCAACTTAAATAACCCCTACAATTATGTGCGATACTCACCACACTCAAGATACATCTCCGCATAAAGGCCTAGAACACGAAGGTCATGACTTGGAGCACAAAAACTGGAGTAGAAGATCTTTTCTCCAAGCCTTAGGGATTGCAGGTTCAGGCTCTATGTTTTTAGGAAGTAATTTATTGACTGCGTCGGCACCGTCTCCATTGACGTCTGCCATCGCTGATGCAGAAACAGATAATATTCTCATATTGATTCGCTTGTCCGGAGGAAACGACGGATTGAGCACTGTAATCCCCATACAGCAATATGACACTTATGCTAATGCCCGTCCCAACATCTACATTCCAGAAAGTAAGGTATTAAAGCTTACTGATGATTTTGGTGTGCCTACTTACATGAATTCTCTGGAACCCCTTTGGGGAGAAGGAAAGTTCAAAGCCGTTCATGGCGTTGGATATCAAAATCAAAGCTTATCCCACTTTACAGGTTCGGACATTTATGCGAATACGGATTTGACCACTACTGGTTTCTCCGGTTTGAATACCGGATGGATGGGAAGACATTTTGAACAATGTTATCCTGATTATTTGATTAATCCGCCAGAAGCTCCTGCAGCAATTCAAATTGGTAGTATTGCAAATTTGGTTTTCCAAGGTGAAGAAACCAACTACGCGTTCGTGACCAACAATATTGATCAGTTGGAGGAAATTGCAGAGACTGGATTCTTCTATGATATTGCAAATGCTCCTTTCGGAAATTGTATGTATGGCGATCAGCTTAGATTTTTGAGAGGTGTGGCCAACACCACTTACGAATACGCTGGCAAAATCAACGAAGCCTATGAAAGAGGTCAAAATCAGGTTGAATACCAAGACAATGGTTTCGCTAGACAATTGGCTTTATTGGCTCGATTGATTAAAGGTAATCTAGGGACAAAAGTCTATATGATTTCAATGGGAGGTTTTGACACTCACGGAAACCAACCCTTGGCTCATGAGCGCTTAATGTCCAATTTATCCATTGCCGTGAACAACTTCTATGAAGACTTAGGTTTCACGCAACAGGACGAACAGGTATTGAGTATGACCTTCTCAGAGTTCGGTAGACGAATTTTCGAGAACGGTTCCTTGGGAACTGATCACGGAAAGGCAGCACCTACGCTTTTCTTCGGATCAGGCCTTAACGGAAGTGCTTTTGTTGGTGAACACCCTTCATTGGATAGTCCAAATGGACGTGGAAACCTGGATTACACCATGGACTTTAGGGATCTGTATGCTACGGTCCTTGCTGAGTGGCTTTGTGTTCCTATTCCATTGGTTGAGCAACATCTTTTGAACCATACGTACAACCCAGTCAACCTTGGGTTTAATTGTAGTGGTGTGGACTTCCCAGATATTGCTATGGATAGTGACCCACCAACTCTACCGGAGACCCCTCCTAGTGATCCTGATGGCATGAATCCAGATCCAGATATTGAAACGGCTATTGTACATAGACCCTACTACCCAAGCTCAAGAGCTCCCCATATTTATTTGGAAATGCCCTTTGCAGCTCACGTAGATATTGAATTGTTCAATATTCTTGGCCAGAAAGTAGGTACGGTATTCAATGAAATGATGCTGGAAGGTTCGGCAGAAATAAACATTCGAGAGCGAATGAGAGACAGTCTGTCTACTGGAAAGTACATATACAGAATATCAGTAGGTAGTGAAAGAATGAGTAAATCTGTAATGATAATGTAAAGCTTACTCCAATAAGCAAACACTCTGAAATCTCCGATTGTGCAATTCCCACCCCATCTTAGGAATGCATTTTCGGAGGTTTCTTTTTTGGAACACATAAGTTCCATAGCTTCTACCAAAATCTGTATTTTTGAAGCTTAATTAAGCTTCAATATGTCTCAAGACAAAACTCTTTCTAGATATACTCTTACTGCTGCTCTCCCCTACACCAATGGTCCCATACATATTGGTCATTTGGCTGGAGTTTATGTGCCTGCGGATATCTTTGCCCGTTATCTTCGCCTAAAGGGACATGATGTTGCTTTCATCTGTGGGAGCGACGAGCACGGTGTGGCCATTCCCATGAAAGCTAAAAAAGAAGGAGTATCACCCAAAGAGATTATTGACAAGTACCATGGAATTATAAAACAATCCTTCGTTGACTTTGGGATTACTTTTGACAATTACTCCAGGACTTCAGCAGAAATACATCACAAAACAGCTTCAGACTTCTTCAAAAAACTGTATGACCAAGGAGATTTTATAGAAGAGACTACGGAACAATTGTATGATGGGAAAGCTGAGCAGTTTTTGGCCGATCGCTTTGTAGTGGGTACATGTCCAGTTTGTGGACATACAGAAGCGTACGGTGATCAGTGTGAAAATTGTGGTTCGTCATTAAATGCTACGGATCTTATCAACCCAAAATCTACCATTACTGGGACCATTCCTACTTTAAAAAGAACCAAACACTGGTTCTTACCCTTGGATAGATATGAAGATTTCTTAAAAGAATGGATAATACAGGGTCACAAAAGCGATTGGAAACCCAATGTCTATGGTCAGTGTAAATCGTGGATAGATGATGGTCTAAAACCTAGGGCAGTAACAAGAGATCTGGATTGGGGAATTCCCGTTCCAGTGAAAGATGCTGAAGGTAAAGTACTTTATGTGTGGTTTGATGCGCCCATAGGCTATATTTCTTCCACAAAAGAATGGGCAAAAAGAGAAGGAAAAGATTGGGAACCCTATTGGAAAGACGAAAACACTAAGTTGCTTCACTTTATTGGAAAGGACAATATTGTTTTCCACTGCATCATATTTCCCAGCATGCTAAAAGCTCATGGCGATTTTGTGCTACCAGAAAATGTGCCGGCCAACGAATTTTTGAATTTGGAAGGAAACAAACTATCCACATCAAAGAATTGGGCCGTTTGGTTGCATGAATATTTGGAAGAGTTTCCAGATATGCAAGATGTCTTACGATATACCCTAACGGCCAATGCACCGGAAACCAAAGACAATGATTTTACATGGAAGGATTTTCAGGCCAGAAACAACAATGAATTGGTCGCCATCTTTGGAAATTTCATTAACCGAGTGGTGGTGCTAACTCAAAAATATTACAATGGCATAGTACCAGAACCTAGCGAATTAAAGGAACAAGACAAACATGTCTTGGCCGCCTTAGCAGCGTTCCCAAAAACTTTGGAAGATTCTTTAGATAGGTATAGATTTAGAGAAGCAAGTCAAGAGTTGATGAACTTAGCACGTTTGGGAAACAAATATTTGGCAGATGAAGAACCTTGGAAGCTCATTAAAACAGATGAAGACCGAACCAAAACCATAATGTACGTTGCGCTTCAAATTGCGACCGGACTTGCAGTATTGAGTGAACCTTTTTTACCGTTTACCTCAAACAAACTTAAAAACATTCTTAACGTCAGGTCGAAAGAAGTAGGGACCTCGTGGAATGAGGTAAGCACCAAAGAAGTATTCCTATCTCCAGAACATCAGATCAATAAAGGCGAATTATTATTTAGAAAAATAGAAGACAAGGAAATAGAAGCTCAGTTAGCCAAGCTAGAAGCCACCAAACAAGTCAATGCACGGATGGAAAAAGAGATTACACCGCAAAAAGACACTATAATTTTTGATGACTTCAGTAAAATGGATATGCGTGTCGGTACTATTGTTGAAGCTCAGAAAATGCCAAAAGCCAACAAACTTTTAGTATTAAAAGTTAACACAGGACTGGATACACGAACCATAGTTTCCGGGATTGCTGAAAGCTTTAAACCTGAAGACATTGTTGGGAAAAAAGTCACCGTTTTGGTAAACTTAGCACCCAGAAAACTACGCGGTGTGGAAAGCGAAGGTATGATTTTGATGACCGAAAATGAATCTGGAAAACTGGTGTTTTTAAATCCCGATGAAAATGGGGTTGAAAATGGGGAAAGTATAAATTAGCTCTTCAGCAAGATACTGGTCCATGCAGCTCATCCCATTCATTACAAAGCATACGCAGTTTTCTCAAAAAAACGTAGAGAATACAGTAGCCTTATTAAATGAAGATTGTACCGTTCCCTTTATCTCAAGATATCGAAAAGAACGTACCGGCAATCTAGATGAAGTACAGATTGGAGAAATTGTAAAGTTCAAAGCTGAATTTGAAGCTTTGGAGAAAAGGAAATTAGCCATCATAAAGGCTATCAAGGAGCAAGACCTATTGACTCCGGAACTCCAATCCAAATTACAAGATTGCGAAGACCTCAACAGTCTAGAGGACCTTTATATCCCCTTCAAAAAAAGTAAAAAAACAAAAGCTGAGGTTGCTCGTAAAAATGGCTTAGAGCCTTTGGCCAAAATCATCATGGCCCAACGAAGTGATGAAATAGAGTTCATCGCTTCCAAATACCTTACAAATCAAATCCAAAACGAAGATGAAGCTCTTGAAGGAGCTCGACACATCATATCTGAATGGGTCAATGAACGTGCCGGTATCCGAAATCAGCTACGAAACCAATTGGAGCGACATGCCCTTTTGACCTGCAAAGTCATTAAAACCAAAAAGGATAACGAGAAAGCGCAGAAGTTTCTTGATTATTTTGATTGGAGTGAACCATTGAACCGTTGTCCCTCCCATCGATTTTTAGCTATTTCGAGAGCCGAAAAAGAGGGGTTTATTCGTGTAAAAATTGAAATCGATGATGAAAGGGCATTGGATAAGATAGAAAGTAGAATAATCAAATCAAATAATGCCTGTTCCGTTCAGATTGAAATGGCCATAGGAGATGCATACAAACGTCTTTTATTTCCTTCCTTATCCAATGAACTTTTAAAAAATGCCAAAGAAAAAGCAGACAACGATGCCATACAAGTTTTTTCCAAGAATTTGAAACAGCTACTACTTGGCGCTCCATTAGGTGAAAAGCGAATTTTGGCCATCGACCCTGGTTTTAGAACAGGCTGTAAAGTAGTTTGTTTGGATGCCCAAGGTGATTTAAAGCACAACGAAACTATATATCCTCATGCGCCTCAAAATGATGCCGCAGGAGCTATCAAAAAGATAAGTTCCTTGGTTGACGCCCATAAAATAGAGGCAATTGCCATTGGTAATGGAACCGCGTCCCGCGAAACCGAACATTTGGTGAAACGAATTCGTTTTAAGCATCCCATCGAAGTATTTGTGGTTAGTGAAGCAGGTGCTTCCATTTATTCAGCATCAAAAATTGCCAGGGATGAATTTCCAAATTACGATGTTACTGTAAGAGGAGCTGTTTCCATAGGAAGACGATTGGCAGACCCGCTTGCAGAACTGGTCAAGATAGATGCCAAATCCATTGGTGTAGGACAATACCAACATGATGTGGACCAGTCCAAATTGAAAACTTCCTTAGAAACCGTTGTGGAAAGTTGTGTGAATTCTGTGGGTGTGAATATCAATACGGCCAGTGTCCCATTGCTCAGTTACGTATCGGGCATAGGACCAAAACTAGCAGAGAACATCGTTGCCCATCGTAACCAATATGGAGCTTTTAGAAGTAGGATTGAAATTAAAAAAGTTCCTAGACTTGGGGGAAAGGCTTTTGAACAAGGTGCTGGGTTCTTGCGAATAAAGGAGGGTGTAAATCCACTTGACGATTCTGCTGTACATCCCGAAAGTTATCCAATCGTAGAAAAGATGGCAAAAGATAAGGGAATCTCGCTTGCCAACTTGATTGGAAACAAATCCATACTTCAAAACATAGATCTTGTTGATTATTGTGATCAAACTATTGGGATGCCTACTCTGAAGGATATTCTTGAAGAATTGGAAAAGCCAGGTTTAGATCGAAGGGAAAAAGCCAAAGTATTTGCCTTTAACCAAAACATAAGAAAGATTACAGACTTACAAGTAGGTCAATTGCTGCCCGGCATTGTCAACAACATCACCAATTTTGGCTGTTTTGTGGATATTGGGATAAAAGAAAGTGGGCTTATCCATGTTTCCAATCTTTCGGATTCCTATGTCAAAGAAGTCAATGAACATGTAAGCCTACATCAGCAAATTGTGGTTAAGGTTTTGGATGTGGATGTGCCTCGAAAACGCATTCAATTGGCCTTGCATAAAAAAGATTAGTTTAGGAATGCTCAAAATAGCCTATCATCCTATTTACAAACATTCATTGCCTGAAGGTCACCGCTTTCCCATGGAAAAATATGACCTGCTACCCAGACAATTGTTGCACGAAGGCACTTGCGTACAGGATAATTTCTTCGAACCTGTTTTATTGAATGATTCAGATATTTTAGCGGTCCATAATGAAGAATACTTTCAAAATCTCACCCAACTTAATTTAAAACCCAGCGAGGTACGAAAAATTGGATTCCCCTTGAGTGAAGAACTGGTACAACGCGAACGCATCATTGCCGATGGCACGATAAAGGGATGTCTATTCGCTCTCGAACATGGCATAGCCATGAACATAGCGGGAGGCACGCATCACGCCTACTCCCATCGAGGAGAAGCCTTTTGCATGCTAAACGATCAAGCGATTGGAGCAAAGTATCTTATTCAAAATAAATTGGCCCAGAAGATTCTTATTGTTGATTTGGATGTGCATCAAGGAAACGGAACCGCAGAAATTTTTCAAGAGGATAGTTCTGTTTTCACTTTCTCCATGCACGGTAAGGGCAACTATCCTTTTAGAAAGGAAACATCTGACTTGGACATTCCTTTAGAAAAGGGAACAACCGATGAAGAATACTTAAATCAGCTTAAGGAGATTCTGCCCCAACTTCTGGAAAGACTAAAACCAGATTTTATCTTTTACTTATGTGGTGTGGATGTACTATCGACCGATAAGTTAGGCACCCTAGGAATGACTTTGGAAGGATGTAAAAAACGAGATCGTTTTGTGTTACAGAGTTGTTTTGACAATGGGGTTCCAGTTCAGTGCAGCATGGGCGGAGGATATTCCCCAGAAATCAAAATAATCATTGAAGCACATGCCAATACATTTCGTTTGGCCCAGCACATTTATACATAAATTTGCTATTCATTTTATTCAACCTTATGAAATCATTGCCCCTATTATTGCTCATGTTCACTTTGGTTCAGTTAAACGCACAGGAGTTAAAAATTGATAAAAAAGAAAGTCTTTGGAACCATTTCACCTATGACATGGGCAATGTGTTTGGCGGTATTGGTCATGCTTATAGTCGCCCGTTTCATTGGAAGGGAAAACAATGGGCCAATTTTGGGTATGTAACAGCTGGAACTTTGGCTTTATTTACTGTGGATGATGAATTGGATAGTTGGGCCGATGGTTTTAGAGATGATGTCCCTGATTTTCTTGTCAATTATGGAATTGAGTATGGTAATCCAGAGAACAATTATATGTTCACCGGTGGTGTTTATCTTGCAGGCCTATTCACCAAAAATGAAAAACTTAGAAGAACAGGTGTGCTTCTAATTGCTTCGGCTACCGCTGGAGGCTTTTTACAACAGGTGAGCAAGCGAATTATAGGCAGGGCACGACCAAAGAGTGGAGATTCCTCAAGTACGTATGACCCTTTTAATGTAAATAGGGTGTTCAATTACGATTCCTTCCCCTCCGGACATGCCATATTAGCTTTCAGCAATGCCTATGCCATTGCCAAACAATTTAAAAGTCCATGGGTAAAGGCAGGAATATACACGATAGGCTTAATTCCTGGTTTTGCCAGAATAAACGATGGATTTCATTGGGTCTCTGATGTGGCTTTTGGCACGGTACTGAGTATTTTCATCGTGGAATCAATCGATAAGTACTTAGATTCCAAGTATGACCAAAAATACAATGACCAACAGAAAAAACTAAGTTGGAATCTCAATTTCGGACCGGGTACTATGGGTGTCGCGGTACGCTTCTGATTTTAAGTAATCTGATTTTAAATAACTAGTTTTCAGTCCTAAAACCAAGTCCATTTAGTAATTTTACATGACTTAAAAAGAAAAAAATATGTTATCAAAAAGATTAGAAGAGGCTTTAAATAAGCAAATCCGTATAGAAGCAGAGTCATCACAAGTGTATTTGTCCATGGCCTCTTGGGCAGAAGTAAAGGGACTTGAAGGTGTAGCTGGTTTCATGTATGGACACGCTGATGAAGAACGAATGCATATGCTTAAATTGGTAAAGTATGTAAATGAGAGAGGTGGTCATGCTGTAGTTTCCGACTTAAAAGCTCCAGAAACTGAATTTGGCACCCTCCAAAAGATGTTGCAAAAATTGTTTGATCATGAAGTATTTGTATCGCAAAGCATCAACGAATTGGTTCACATCACCTTAGATGAAAAAGATTATGCTACCCATAATTTTCTACAATGGTACGTAGCCGAACAGTTGGAAGAAGAAGCCTTGGCTAGAACAGTTTTGGACAAAATCAATCTTATTGGCGATGATAAAGGAGGACTTTATCTATTTGATAGAGATATACAGCAACTAACGGTGGAGAGTGCTGCTTCTGACACTGCTGGTGAGTAAGTGTTAATAACTATTTATTTAGATTAATTTAAAATAGTTATATTTGACCCACTGATTAATTCAGATGGGAAAAAGCAAAAAGACCAGCAAAAAAGAAAAGAAGGCTTTACTTAAAGAGCTCCCTCTTACTAATTGCAAAACCAAGTGTTGTAAAAAATACAAGAAGTCAGAAAGCAAACGATGTAAACGTTGTCCCTGCTATGATTTATTGAAAAAAGTTGCATAAGAAACCGCCAAAAGGCGGTTTTTTTATTGTTTTATGGAAGTAGATTGAGCTACGTCTGTAGTTGCCTTAAAAAGGTCCAAGGCATCCGGTGTTGAGAGATAGTTTCTCATCTTCTTCCAGTAGACATCACTATGAACACAGGACCCTTTACATTCTTTAAGATACTTGCGGTGTGCTTCTTTTTTGCTCTTCATGTAAACCAGGTAGAAGGAAAAATTTGATTTTCCCAATTCCCTCTCAAAGCTTTCCTGATCGTTCCAATAGTCCAACTCATCTTGATGGTCCAATTGTAGGCCTTGCTCGTAAGCGGCATCGCGTTCCGCCAAATCTTCATAGAAACGCAGTAACTTGGAGTTCGTTGTAGTACCTTGAGCTTGGCTTTGCTTTGCAAAACCAAGAAGAAGGACTAGTAAGAGCAAATAACTCCGTTTCATTTTTATGTTTCTTTTATAAATAGACGATAATTTGGCCCAATGGTTTCCTATTTGTATTATAAGTTATTGTTAAATCATTGATTTTAAAATAAAAAGGGAGCATTTGCTCCCTTTTATCGATGATTTACCTTACATCATTTATCCAACATCAACAATTCCTTACATTGAATCTCCGTGATATATCGCTTTTCTCCTTCCTTGGTTTCATAACTCCTTGATGTCAATTTGCCCTCTATGGCAACTTCCTTTCCCTTTGTCAGATAATTTTCCACTATTTCCGCGGTTTTCCCCCATGCCACTATATTATGCCATTGAGTTTCAGTTACCCGCTCCCCTTTTGCATTTTTATAGCTTTCATTTGTGGCCATGGAAAATTTAGCCAGTTTGTTTCCATTTTCAAGGATAATAACTTCGGGGTCATTTCCTAGGTTTCCAATCAACTGTACTTTGTTTTTTAGTGCATTCATGATTATTAATTTTAGCGTTAAACAGTTAATACTACCGAACTCCATTGTTCGACAGGGCAAACCTATAAAGTGGAAAATACTAAAATCGTATAGTAATCAATTGCTTTCGTTTGTAAACGGATGTAACTGTTTAAAAATCCAAAACAATACCGATACTTGGAATGATTTGTCCTGTATCACTTTGAATCTCGACCAAACTTCTCGGTTGCACTATGGAACCATCTAGCCCTCTGTTTAGACCAAATTCGGGAGGTTGTGGAATGTTTTGACCCAACACGTTTTGGGCTTCAACAAAAACATCAAGAGATAGTTTTTCAAAGTTCCATTTCTTATCGATTCTTAGGTCGAGCTGGCTAAAAACATTCAAATTCTCTTCTCCCAAACGATTGTAGTCCAAAATCACTTCGGGATAGTTGGCCAAGGTGGCTTCCAAATCGGTGGGGACAAAAGGAGTTTCTCCTGCAAAACGGTATCGCGCACTTAGCTCCCAATTTCGCTTGAATTTGTAACCTCCTGTAAAAGAAATCAGATGGCGACTATCCCAAACTGAAGGTAAAAACACGTCTCTGTCAAATCCGGTAAATTCACTGTAGAACCAAGTGTAGGCAAAAATTCCGTAGAAGTTATTGGATAGTTTTTGCTGAAATTGGAGCTCAGCGCCATAGCTTCTACCTCTTCCTACCGTTTCAACATCCTCGCTGCCCAACACTTCAAAGTCGGCCCCCTTGTTTGCCAAAGAAACTTGGTCCAAAACGGAAACTGGGTAATCATCATACCGTTTATAGAAGCCTTCCAAAGAAATACTGGACGATGGACCAAAATAGTGTTGTAATCCCAGAACAAAATGGTCACTCAACGTATACTCGGCATTTTGATTGACAAGATTTTGATCATTATCCCTAAAGCCAAGGATGGTGTAGGGTGGTATTTTGAAATACCTGCCAACGGACCCATTCACTCTCCAGTTTTCTGAGAATTCATAAGAAAGGGACAACCTTGGGGAAAAAGTAGAAAGTAGGTTGTCCTCTTCTGTAAAAGTATCATCATCCAATCTAAAGCCGAAAGAAACATCCAGTTTATCATTAAAGAAGGACCTCGTCACATTGGCAAAAAGACCATATTTATAAAAATCGATAGCAGTATTGAAAGCTATGCCATCGGTAAGGTTTACGGTTTCATTTTCATAATCCGAGTATTGGAAATTGAATCCAGAGGTCAGTTTCCAGTCTCCCATAAACTTCGTTACTGCATATCGAAGTTTTGTTTCAGATTCGGTTGCATCGTTTCTAAAAATGATTCCGGTCTCGTTTTCCGGGTCTTCAAATCGAGTGAAATCATTGACCAGGGTATTATTGCTCAAGGTAGTCTCCATAAAGCCACTGCCATCCTTGAATCTATTCTTCCAAGTAACACCAATGGCGTTGGTCCGTTGTTCAATAAATGGGGCCTGCTCCAACTGCGCTTGCTGTTCCGCATCAAAGTCCTCAGGGGCCTCCACTGAAAAATCATCAATTGAGCCCACGCCAATTAAGCTTATGTCATTGTACGAATCTATCTTATGGTTGATTTTATACTGGTAATCCCAATAATTGGGACGGAAAGGTAAACCGATAGCCTCAAATAAAAACTGCAGATAACTTCGCCTTACCGAAGCCAAGAAAGTGGTTTTGGACTCTTCTGCCTTTTTTTTAAACAGAGGCCCTTCCAGGGTCAAAGCAGCTTCACTAGCACTTACTCTGAAATTACCATTGAAATTTCTATTGTTTCCATTGCGCTGACTGAACTGAAGTACGCCGGACAGAGGATTATCATACTGGGAGCCAAAAGCCGAAGTGGATAAGGTTACGTTATCAATAAAGGACACGTTAATTAGACCCACAGGTCCTCCGGCACTTCCCTGAGTCGCAAAGTGATTGACATTTGGGATTTCCATTCCATCCAAATAATATACTGTCTCGTTGGGTGCACCCCCGCGGATAATCAAATCATTTCGAAAACCTCCAATTGATGGAGAGACACCTGGAAGTGTCTGGGCTACCTGTACCACATCATTATTGCTGCCCGGATACGTGGCAATTTCCACAGCAGAAAGAGATTGGGTGGACAAAGGTGTCTCTCTAGGTCTACTTATCTTGTTTGCGTTAGAGACAACAACTTCGTCCAGCTGCTGAGCGGATTCTTGAAGTACAAAATTGTAGTTGGGAGTTCCCTTAGAACGGATTATCACATTATATTGGGTCTGGGTTTCGTATCCGATATAGCTAACCACTAGATTGTAGGTTCCCGGACTGATTCCTATAATTTGATATTTCCCATCAAAATCGGTTTGAGCCCCTTTATCAGTACCTTCAAGGTAAACCGAAGCTCCAAAAATAGGTTGGCCTACTTTATCGGTTACAATACCAAATAAATCTGCAGTAACTTGAGCTTGCATATTTTGGAACTGCAGCAGTAAAAGTATTAGTAAAACAAATGTGAATGGTTGGAAATTTTTCATTTGTGTTTAATTTATATTTGCAAATATTAAACAAAAAACAATTAAAAAATAGTATTTTTAATTAATTTAGTGTTAAATAGTTGTTTATGGATAAGTATGACTTAACCAAAGCGTTAGTTTCGTTGGTAGGTACCTTTCAGGAAGAAAATCCTGAAAAGGCATGTACTCTCAACGACTTTTTGGAGTGGATGGAAGTGCATAATGTTTCGGATGAAGCCGATGAAGAATTCCATATCACGGGGCATAGTATTGAAGTAGAATTGGCCGCTCATATTGGAAGATTGAGTCGATATTCAAATACCTATATTAAAATGGCTTTGGAAGGGCTGCCATTTTCCACCGACATGGAGTTTGCGTTTACGGCCATACTTGATGGAGCGGGACATGTTGGTAAGACAGATTTAATCAGGATGATGGCATACGACAAATCATCGGGAATGGGGGTAATAAAAAGACTTCTGAAAAGGGGAATCATTGAAGAATTTCCTAACCCAGATGATAAAAGGGGTAAGCTTTTAAGACTAACTGAAAAAGGGAAAGAGGCCGTAGAGGGAGGTTACCAAAAGGCACCATTGGCGGCAAATCTGGTTTCTAAAAGTCTTAACGAGAAGGAGAAAAAAAGACTATTGCTCCTACTGAGGAAGTTGGACAATTTTCATTATCCCATCTATCTTAACGAAAGCCAAAAAGACTACTTGTCCTCTTAGAATTGAGTACGGGCCAATAACTTATCTAACGTCTTTCCAACGAATCCCAGTGGGTTACATTTTCTTTGTTAAACAAAGTTTTTCGGAACTCCCCTGGTTTTTTATCATTCATTAAATCCAACTCGCCCTTCTCATCAATCAGTTCGCGAAAATGTTCTTCTCGTGCTCCGTATTGCTCCTCATTTTTGTAGGTCGTAATCAAAATCAACTCAAATGGGGCATCCTCACTAAAAGGAGTTTCAAGAACATCAAAAGAATGGATATAGCCCCTTTTAACCGCCATTTCTCTTAGAACTTTCCAATTGTTTTGAAAATAGTAGAGCGTTTCTTCCCGGTTTTCATTCAAGATTTGAACAAAATCCATAGTAGATATCTTGGTATTGTCTTGGGCTTTGACTTGGCACATGACAGTCATAAAAAGAAAAAGAAAAATGCAAAATTTCTTCATTTTATTTGTTACTAATTGATTAAAAAGCTATTCATTATTATCAAACAGCTTCCGTAAAGATACTATTGATTTTGAAGCCTTGGTTGTAATAAAACCTGTTCAGTTTTAGCTTCCGAAATAGTAACGAAGTACAACTTAGTGTTTAGTACATTTAAAACACTGCTTACTATAGGAAAAAATTGTACTTTTCTTAAAAATGAGCACCGCTGGCTATTCTGGAACCCCATTGGCTAAAAAACTAGGCATCAAACCTGGATTTCTGGTTCAAGTCTTTAATGCTCCTAAACCCTACCTTGAATTTTTCCATGATTTCCCAGATGAAGTTGTTTTGATAAGTCCAACTGAAAAATCAGAAGTTGATTTCATCCATATTTTCGCTACAACCTCAGAAGCACTAGAATCAGGTCTTGAAATAGCAAAACCCAATTTGAAAAAGAACGGTATTCTTTGGATAAGTTGGCCTAAAAAGTCATCAAAAATTCCAACAGAGATTGACAAGTTTGCTGTTATGAAAGCTGGCCAGGATAGTGGACTTGTAGACACGAAAGTAGCCGCAGTAGATGACCAATGGAGTGGCCATAAGTTTATGTATCGATTAAAAGATAGAAAATGAAATCTATGTTGACACAAAGAAGTTAGATTATCGGCTTAGCGTTCAGTTAAAGTTCATCATATAAAATGGGTTGTACTTTACGAAGCATACTCCACATATCAGCGGTTCCCATGCCATTGGAAAGAATTATGATATTGATTTCTTTTTCAATAAATCTAAACATCATACATTCAGAACCCCAAATATTTCCTGGTCTTGAAGCGCCATGATGATATTTTTTATTTCCTATTGGAAAAGAAAATGACCACAAACCACTTGCGTAGTTATCGTAATCTCTCACACCTTCTACGGTACGCAGTAGTTTCTCAAGAGAATCTTCACTAATCAACCTACCCTCGTAAAGTGCATTCGAAAATTTATCCAAATCATTGATATTAGAATACATATTACCTGATGACCAATAGTTTTCAACATAATATGGAATATCACGTTCGAATCTTTTTTTATCCTTATCCCACCAGTATGGGGTTGCCAAGTTAGGTATCACCATATAATCTAAAATTCCGGTATTGGACAATTCAAGGGGCTCAATTATCTTTTCTCTTAAAATGGTTTCAAATGATTTCTGATAGACTTCTTCCAATACCTTACCCAAAATAATATAGTCTGCATTATTATAGCTGAATTTAGTTCCTGGTAGGGTGTCCAATTGTCCACTGGCATACTTTCCTAACACCTCATCAGAAGTTAGTTTCTTCTCATAAACCACATCTCCTTCGCTTTCGAGGCTTTCAATGCCTGAAGTTGACGTTAACAGCTGATGTATGTTCACTTTTTTGGCCCCCTCACCTTCATAAGTGGGCAATACTTGGAATATCTTGTCATCAAGATTAAACTTACCTTCTTCTACTGCCTTGTATATTAAAGCACTAGTAAACAATTTTGTAATAGAAGCTATTCTAAATTTTGTTTCCAGTTCATTTGGCAGCTTAAATTCTTGATTGGCCATTCCGTATGTTTTGGAAAATAAAACGGTATCTCTTTCGGCTATTAAAATATTTCCATTGAAATGATGCTCTTCCGTATACGCATCAAAAAAAGACTGCAGCTGTTGTGTTTGTCCCTTCAGAGAAATGATAAGAAAAAGACCGAAAAACAAGGGGAGATATTTTAATGACATGGTTGGATTAGAGAATTGTTCATATCCAAAGATTGAACATTCCTGAAATTGTTACAGTTTTGAACCATCAATGTTCTCCTTAAAACCGCACGCCAGAATTTTCAAAATCAAGAAATTTCCAATAAGTCCCATTTGTTTCCATATAAATCTTCAAAAACCGATACGGTCCCATAGGCTTCTTCCCGGGGTTCCTCCAAAAAAATGACCCCTTTTTCAATCATGATTTTATAATCTCTCCAGAAATCATCTGTATTCAAAAACAAAAATACCCTACCTCCAGTTTGATTGCCTACGCTTTTTTCCTGTACAGTATTAACTGCTTTAGCCAAAAGCAATCCACTGCCCTTTGAACCTTTTGGTTTGACCACAACCCAACGCTTATCTTCAGACAACATGGTGTCCTCTATTAAATCAAAACCCATTTTTTGAGTGTAAAATTCAATGGCCTCATCATAATCCTTTACCACTAAGGTCAACAATCCTATATTTTGTTCCATGTTGCACAGTTCACGATTTGTATCTCAAAAGTAAGATTCTGATAGCAACCAACTTTAAAATCACAGTATATTTGACCATCAAAATCACGGTTATGGCTAAATGGTTGAACCCAATTGAGTTAGAGGGAAATTTAGTGAAGTTACTTCCTCTTACAGAATCGTATAAATCAGAGATTTTAGAAGCCGCTTCGGATGGGAATCTTTGGGAAATTTGGTATACTTCTGTTCCTTCAAAAGATAGCCTTGACGCATATGTTGATTTTGCCTTACAACAGGAATCCGAAGGTCTCGCCCTACCTTTTGTTATTATTGAAAAGAAGTCTGGCAAGGTTGTGGGTTCTACAAGGTATTGCAGTGTAGATGCCCCCAATCGCAGAGTAGAAATTGGATACACCTGGTATGCCCAAAGGGTTCAGCGTACAGGAATCAATACGGAATGCAAATACCTCTTGCTCCAGCATGCTTTCCAAGCCTTGGATGCTATTGCGGTAGAGTTTAAGACTAACTTTTTTAATTTTCCATCACGTAATGCGATTTTGAGATTGGGAGCCAAACAGGATGGAATTATTCGAAATCATCGTATTGATAAGATGGGAAATATAAGAGATACGGTTATCTTTTCTATCTTGAACAGCGAATGGCCAACCATAAAGATATCTTTGGAATATAAAATGAACAAAAAGTACCAATAATCGATGACAGACTCAGAGTTCGAAAAACAATTTGAAGCGGGCCTATTGCCTCCAGAGCTTTTCACACATGAAGCCCATATTCGATTGGCTTGGATTCATATTACCCAATACGGGATTGATCAAGCAATTTCCAATATTGTAAATCAAATTCAAGGGTACACCACCAAACTTGGTGTTGCCGACAAATTTAATAAGACGTTGACCATTGCTGCCGTACGTGCTGTTTATCATTTTATGCTGAAATCAAACCGTTCAGATTTTCAAACGTTCATACAAAGCAATCCAAGATTGAAATACAATTTTAAAGAACTCATGGCAAGCCACTACGGTTTTGACATTTATCGTTCCGAACTGGCTAAAAAGCAGTATCTGGAACCGGATTTATTACCGTTTGATTGAGTTATTTCTCTTTGGCTTTTAAAGTTTTGGCAAAATTATAACTAGTCAGTACCAGATTCTCAAAACTTTTGTCCTTTGCCTCCTGCAAAGTTCCCGGTTGATTGATTATAGAGGTTACATAATCCAATCCCATGGTTTCCAAATCTTCAATACTGACCGAAACCGAACCACAAAAAGCGGCCACGGGAATTTGATATTTTTTGGCAGCTTGCAGTACGCCGGCAATCGTTTTACCAGATAGGGTTTGTTTATCCAACTGGCCTTCACCGGTGATAATCCAATCTGAACCTTGTATCGCTTCATCAAATTGAGCCATTTCCTTAATCAAATCAATGCCTGAAGCAAGGGAGGCCTTCAAAAAAACAACTGCTCCTGCTCCCATTCCCCCTGCTGCCCCAGCTCCTTGAATGCCTTGTACATCTAATCCATATTCTTTATGGACCACTTTTGCAAAGTTTTGAAGTCCCTTATCCAGTGTGACAACATTTTCCGGGGTTGCTCCCTTTTGGGGACCATACACAAAAGCCGCTCCTTCTTTCCCGTGCAAGGGATTTTTCACATCGCAAGCCACTTTAAAATCTACTCCCTCTAATTTGGGATGAACATTTGCGCTATCAATATGGCTTATGGTACTTAGATTCTTTCCAATAGGTTTGATTTCATTTCTATCTGAATCCAAAAATTGATAACCCAAAGCTGCAGCCATTCCAATTCCGCCATCATTGGTTGCGCTACCCCCAATTCCCAAAACAATCTGTCTGGCGCCTCTCTCCAAAGCATCTTTAATGAGCTCCCCAGTACCCAAAGAGGTTGTGTTCATGCAATTCAACTCTGTTTTGGACAATAATTTGTATCCCGAAGCTTCGGACATTTCGATAAAGGCAACCCCTTTTTCTTTTGAAAAAAGATAGCCCGATTTAATTTCCCGAAACAATGGGTCCTTCACGGTGGTCGATACGATTTCGGCATTCAGATAATGCTTGACTACCTCAAGGGTTCCATCTCCCCCATCAGCCAAAGGCTTTTTTAAAACCCGCGCTTCTGGAAATACCTTTAGCAAACCTGATTCAACAGCATCACAAAACTCTTCGCCAGAAAGTGAGCCTTTGTATTTATCTGGAGCCAAGACAAACTTCATTCGTTTTATTTCTCAAAGGTTAGCACGGCCTGGTTCTCTCCAACATCAAGGGTCACTGTTTTGCCAAAAATCATAGATCTATTTTCATCTCCATGTCCAGCGGGAAAATTGAATAGTACAGGGAAATCACATTCCTTCACCACATCTAAAATGAGCTCTTCGTTGGACATACCGAATGGAGTGGTATTCACTTTCACCTGACTAATTTCTCCAACTACCAAAGCAGATAGTCCATCAAAGTATCCAGCTCGCTTAAGGCTGTAAAGCATTCTATCAATACTGTATCTGTATTCACCTATTTCTTCAATAAAGAGAATTTTACCCTCAGTATCCAGGTTAGCATCGGATTGAAGACTAGCCTGGAGCAGGGAAAGGTTACCTCCTATCAAAACCCCTTTTGCTAAGCCTTTTTTATTGTGAGGGGATGAATCCAACTCATATCGTAATACTTCTCCAAAAAGGGCTTTTTTAAGGCTATTGATGTTTTCCTGCGTTTCATCAGAAAGCTCTTCACTTAATTCCAAGCCCGCGGCCATCATGCCATGTATACTTTGAATTCCCAATTGGTCAAGTTTCCCATGAAAAGCGGTAATATCTGAAAAACCAACTATCCATTTTGGACTTTTCCCAAAATTTGAAAAATTCAGTTTATCCAGTATCCGCATGGAACCATATCCACCACGAGCGCACCAAATAGCCTTAACACTTGGGTTGTCCATGGCATTCTGAAAATCCTCCGCCCTTTGGACATCGGTACCTGCAAAATGATTGTTCTTGGCATATAGATGTTTCCCCAAAATAGGGTGCAATCCCCACGAGGACAAAATCTCCATCGCTTTTGAAATACTTTTTTCCCGGTTTTTAAGAATGCCAGCAGGAGCTACTATAGCAACCGTATCTCCCGAAGTCAAAAATGGAGGTTGAATATAGATTTGGTTATCATTCCGTCCGAAAGCGGAAATAGAAATGAATAAAACAAGACAAAAAACAACTATTCTACAAGTATGTACTTTCATATTTCCCAATTGCAATAGGATTCAAATATAGTTCGGTTTAGGGTGACTTTTTTTATTCAAATACATTTAGATCAAGATAGAAGTTTGGGCATATAAATGCTCAATACCACGATAAAAGCAAAAAATCCAAGCAAAAGTGCCACTTCTTTTTTCGATGGGGAATATACTACCTCCAAACCTTCATTAACCTTTCTCTTGATCAAGGTACTAACAACCATTGCTACAACTACAGTAACTAAACAGCCGATGGCATTCCACCAGAACCAAAATACTTCAGGAACATACAACCACAGGTACATATTGAACAACACCCCGACCACAATTCCTATATTGGCACCCAGAGCATGGGTTTTCTTGGTCATAATGGCCAACATGAAACCAGCAAGAATGGGTCCAAAAAATACAGAGCTTACTTTATTGATAACTTCAATTACGGTACCCTCAATATTTTTAGCATAAAAGGCAAATAGTAAACAAACTAACCCCCAGAAAATTGAAAGCAATCTTGAAGTTAATACATACTTTTTATCATCCATATTGGGTTTAAAGCGCTTTACAAAATCTTCCATGGTTACGGCCGAAAGGGAATTAACTGTCGAACTTAAAGAAGACATGGCTGCCGACATAATAGCTACAATCAAAATCCCAATAATACCATTTGGCAAGTATTTAATTATGAAAACCGGAACCATTAAATCCTCCTTTTTCCCAGCAAGAGATTCTGAATTGGCCTGATACACGGATTCCATCATTTCCTGAAAACCTAAGTCCTGGACCAACAACGTACCAAGGACCAATCCCATAATACAATAGGTAAGTGTCAACGGAAATCTAAAAAGTCCGTTGGCCAATAATAACTTTTTAATGGTAGGCATCCCTTTTGCAGATAGGAGTCGTTGCGATTGGGTTTGATCGGTACCATAATAAGATGCATACAAAAAGAATCCACCTATGATCATGGGCCAAAAACCAAACTCGTCATTTTTATCTGCATTATTAAAGCCCCATTTGGTGAAATCCACCGCAGTGATGCGTTCCTTATCCACATTGGTCAAGAAATTTTCAAACCCTCCCAATTCGCTTATACCATAGGCCAAACATATCACGATTCCCAAAAAGAGAATGATCATTTGGATAACGTCCCCCCAAATAACAGCTTTCATACCCCCTTGAAATGAATAAACGAGCGTAATGACGCCGATAATCAAAACAGAAATCCAGAAATCGACTCCAACAGTTGCCTGAAGAATCAAGGCCATCGTATACACCATCACACCGGTAGCTACCGAACGGCTAATCTGAAAAACAAAGCTTATCAATAACCTTGAAGAAGCATCAAAACGCTTTTCAAGATATTCGTAAACACTTACTATTCCGGATTTGTATAAGGTTGGAATTAGTGCTACCATAAGAAAGGCCATAGCCAAGGGAACACCAAATTCGTAAGTGAGCCATTGCAGTCCACCGCCATCCTTGAGTCCAACGAATGCCGGCGCAGAAATAAAACTTATGGCCGAAAGCTGGGTCGCCATGGTGGAAAGGCTTAAAGGAAGCCATCCCATACTTCGACCTCCAAGAAAATAATCTCCTGAGCTTTTGTTTTCCTTGAAGAAATACCCAATGCCCAAGAAGGCAACCAGATATACAATAATAATGATGTAGTCAATGTAGTTCATTTAGGTAGTATGGGTTGGTTATACAACTATTCCTTCATCTGAAAGTATCAATCCGAATGCAATAAATCAATCAAAAGTGCTGCCGTCCAGGAGAAATTATTCCCTCCATATGCATTTGGATAATCCTTTCTGCAATCAAAATACTCATAGAAACCGTGGTTTGCAACAAGTTCAATTGAATCCTTCCTTACTCTTTCGGCCAAATCTTCAAATCCATAGCGTTTCAACCCTTGAAATACAATCCAATTCATATTTATCCAAATAGGTCCCCTCCAATATTTCTTGGGATTGAATTTTTCGTGGGTAGGGTCAAATGATGCACATAAAAGTTTGCTTTTATCCCCAAACTTCTTTGTAAGGGTTTCCACTAACTTTGAAGCTATTTCCTTAGTTGGAATTCCCGCATACAAAGGTGTAAAAGAGGAAGATGAAATGTAAGGTAACAATTGATTGGAACGGAGATCAAAGTGCAAATAGGCTCCTGAATCCTCATCAAAAAGTTTAGTATTCATACTATCAATTCCCAAGCTATGCTTTGACCGTAAGTAAGCTATTTTATCGGCTCCTCTATCCAGCAATCCGTATAATCTAATCAATGCTTCGTTGGAACGCAACAATATGGCATTGAATAAGGGGTCCTGCACAAGAAAAGGGGAAAGTTCGGCTATTTTGGCATCATCATACCCGTGCTGTTTCGCTATCTCAATGATGTGCAGGTAATGATCATACTCTCTTTTTGTGGGTCTTTGTGATGGGTCTACATGGGTTGTATCCCTACGTTCAAATTCGTAATCGGGAGGGTTCATTGTACGCCAGATATCATCCCACATAGGGGAATTATCAGTTCCAGACTCCCAATTGTGGTAGATATAGACCAAACCTTCATTATGTATATCCCGATTTTCATAAAAGTATACGTGATTATGGTAAACCTTATCAATAAGGTTATCCAAATGAGACAGAACGGTGCTTTTGTCCTCTGCAACATCATAGATGCGTTCCAAAACAAAACCCAAAACAGGAGGTTGTACCATTCCGGTTGAACGGTATTTTTTGGAAGCTTTTGGATGTAATTGGGATTGGTGAAAGTCCGGCCCCGGAAAATAGGTGTCACTATCATTGTGGAATACAATGTGGGGAATGAAACCATTTTCCCATTGTGCATCCAACAGCGTCTCCAGTTCCCTTATCGCCTTCTGCATATCATAATGGGCGTATCCCAATGCGATGAATCCGGAATCCCACTTCCATTGAAATGGGTATAATCCCTGTGCGGGAATAGTAAACCCATCTTGCCAATTGTTTTCTAAAACTTCTACAGCCTTTTTAATCAGGTTTTCTTTCATTAATCGGTGTTTATTTTGAGGGAATCCTAAAGCTCACTAAACGAACATAATAATTTTTTAGATGTTTTTACTTCTGGCATGGACTTTGGAATCTATCGAGTAACTTAGCAATACGGTATTTAACTTAAAACCTGACCTCAATGAAAAAGTTAGCTTTCCTTCTAGTTGTATCAATTATTTCGATTTCTGCTTTTGCGCAAACCAAAAGCTTTCTGGATGTTCCTTATCTAGAAACCTCTGCCCGTGTTGATACCTTGGTAACACCAGATAAAATCTACTTGAGCATTACCATTACTGAAAAAGATTCCAAGGGAAGAAAATCAGTTGAAGAACAAGAGAACAAAATGGCCCAGGCCTTTCGCTCATTAGGAATTAATTTGGACAAACAATTATTCATCAAGGATTTGAGCAGTAATTTCAAAAAGTATTTTTTACGCCAAAAAGACGTATTAAAGAGCAAAAGTTTTTCCCTTCTAGTGTATTCCGGAAAACAGGCAGGTGATGCTTTGGCCGCCTTAGAAAGATTGAAAATTGCAAATACGTATTTAGAGAAAACCGAGTACTCCAAAATGGATGCCTTAGAGCTTGAACTAAAATCAAAAGCCGTTAAAAAAGCAAAGAAAAAGGCAGATGCCCTTACCGCTCCGTTGAATCAAAAAGTGGGGAATGCTATCCATATTGTAGACAGTTCGCAGCCATATTATCCCAGAACTTATGCAAGACAGAAAATAAATGTGTATGCTGAAGCTGCTGTGGCTCAATCACCGGAACCTTTGGATGTTGATTTTGAACAAATCAAAGTAGAGACTTCCGTGAATGTGAAGTTTGCATTGTCCAATTAACAAAGATTGGTTCGTCTTATAAAAAAGACAACCATGAAAACCAATTTATTTTTTGCACTCTTAATGACCTTAGGTCTAAGTGCACAGAACACGGTACAACTCGAAAAAAATCAGCAACCGCCCAAAGCCTCCTTGAGTGAGGTCGAATGGCTGGCAGGTCATTGGAAAGGTGAAGCCTTTGGCGGTATTACCGAAGAGATATGGAGTCCACCTCAAGGAAATTCAATGATGTTTGTTTTTAGACTAATGAATGATGGGGAGGTTACCTTTTACGAAATAGGACATATTTTAGAACGGGATGAGACGCTGATACTTCAACTGAAACATTTTAATGGTGACCTCAAAGGATGGGAAGAAAAAGATGAAACAGTCGATTTTAAGCTCGTAAAAATTGAAGGTGAAAAAGTGTTTTTTGAGGGAATGACCATCGAAAAAATAAACAAGAACCACGCTAACTTTCATGTTTTGGTAAGTGAGAGTGGGAAGGAAAGAGAGGTTGCCTTTCGGTATGAACGGGTGAAAACCTGAGTAAAACTAATCGAAGTTTAGGGTTTAATCCCTAATCCAAGACGGACAAGGCTGTAGTAACCATTCGTTGTAGTTTCTTTGGGTCCGCATCTATTTTAGAGACCACTCTGAACCCATTGTAAAATGTGAAAAGCATCAACCCAAGGTCTTTGGCGTTTTTTGAGATATCGATTTCTCCTTGGTCAATTCCTTTTTGAATTACCGAAGTGAACGTCTCTGCTCCATTTTCCAAATTTTCACAAAGGATGTTATGAATGACTTCATCTCCAGGGATTAGCTCAGTTGTTGTGTTGACCACAAAGCATCCTTTTCTTGATGTATCATTCACTGTTTCTTGAATAGCAAAATTGAAAAGTTTTTTAAATGCCTTCTTTACCGAAGATTCACTTTCCAGAAGACCCTTAACCATGTTTCCAGATGAGTTGCGATATTCTTGAAACGCTTGGTTGAATAGAGCTTCCTTACCACCAAAAGTATCATAGAGACTGGCACGATTTATCCCTAAATGGGATACCAAATCCTGAATGGAAGTAGCATGGAACCCTTTTTCCCAAAAGAGTTCCATAGCTCTATTCAATACTTCCCTTTCATTAAATTGTTTGGTACGTGGCATACACAAAAATAAGCTTATCCCACCAATAATGGATTGACATTGATACCACCGTCAATATTGTATTCGGCACCGGTGATAAAGGAGGCCTCATCGGATGCTAGAAAGTTTACCAAACTAGCAATATCCTCGGGCTGTCCAAAACGTTTTAGAGGAATTCTATCTTGCATGGCTTCCGCAAAACCGTTCAATTGTTCCTCAGGCATACCTGTTTTCCCAAAAATAGGGGTGTATACCGGGCCAGGATTCACCGAATTGATGCGAATTTTTCTTGGCGCCAACTCAGTTGCCGCCGTTCTTGTATACGAGTTCATTGCTGCTTTACTTGCAGCATAAACGGCAGTATTAGGCATACCTGTATAGGCATTGACTGAAGACAAGTTGATAATGGCCCCACCATCTTTAATAATGGGCAAGAACTTTTCAACGGTAAATACCGCTCCCTTAAAGTTGATTCCCATCTGATTATCAAACATTTCTTCTGTAATCTGGCCTACTGGTGCCGGAGCAAAGATGCCTGCATTAACAAATAGAATGTCAACCACACCGTGATTGTTTTTTACTTGAGCAACTAATCTGTCCAAAGCGTTGAGATCCTTAACATCAGCTACAACACCTTGAACACCTAGCTCATTTGCGGCAGCGTTTACTTTTTCTTCGGAGCGACCCGTGATAATTACATTAGCTCCTTGCTTTTTAAATTTTTTGGCTGAGGCATAACCGATACCACTATTTCCTCCGGTTACTACAGCTACTTTACCTTCTAGATTTCCCATTTTGATTTTATTTAGGGTTTGTTTTATTTTGGAACGTTCATTCCGATACAAACATATTCGTTTTAGAACATTCGTTCCAAATAAAAAATTGATTTTATCTTTGTTTTAACAAATCGGTTAGGGTTTTGTATCTTTCAAAAGACTAATTCCAACTCAAATGAAACCTTACTCTTTTCTCTTAGTTCTTTTATTCTTAATACCCAATAGTCATCAAGCACAACGACGTAAAAGGAATACTTCCGCTCCAAAAGTTGTTCTCCAGGATTCCATGTTTCATGGACTCAAATGGCGAAATATTGGTCCTTTTCGTGGTGGTAGAAGTGTAGCCTCCTCAGGAGTAGTTGGCCAATCCATGACCTATTATATGGGCTCAACGGGCGGTGGTATTTGGAAAACCGTGGATGACGGTATTACCTGGAAAAACATCTCAGATGGCCAGATGAATACTGGAACCGTTGGTGCAATAGCAGTTTCAGAAAGCAATCCAAACATTGTGGTGGTTGGTATGGGCGAACATGCTGCTCGGGGAGTAATGACTTCTATGGGTGATGGTGTTTATAAGTCAACTGACGCAGGAAAAACTTGGAAACATATAGGTCTTGATAAAACCCGGCACATTTCAGATGTGATTATTCATCCTACCAATCCAGACATCATATTTATTTCGGCCCAAGGGGCTCAGTACGGTCCATCAGAGCAAAGAGGTATATATAGAACACTTAATGGAGGAGAAACTTGGGAACGTGTCCTTTTTGTAGATACGATTACCGGTGCTTCATCTTTATCCATGGATATGAAAAATCCTTTGATTCTTTATGCAGCTATGTGGCAACACCAGCGTTTTCCCTGGAAAATTGAATCTGGAGGGGAAAATTCGGGAATCTATAAATCCGTTGACGGTGGTTCTAACTGGGAACAACTAAAAGAAGGATTGCCCAAAGAGTTCGGAAAGGCAGGAATCTCCGTTTCAAGAGCCAATCCAGAACGCGTTTTTGCCGTAATTGAGGCAGAGGGAAAAAAAGGAGGTGTATATCGAAGTGATGATGCTGGGAAAAAATGGAAACAGGTCAACTCAAATCGAATCAATATAGCACGTTCGTGGTATTACATGGAAATCTTTGCAGACCCTCAGGACGAAAATGTGGTTTATGTGCTCAATGCTCCTGTAACCAAATCGATTGATGGTGGCAAAACATTCACTCCGCTTCCGACACCGCATGGTGACAATCACCATCTTTGGATACATCCTTTTGATAACTCCAAGATGATAAATTCCAATGATGGAGGAGCTAACGTCTCCAATAATGGAGGAAAAAGCTGGAGCACTCAACAAAATCAACCCACCTCACAATTCTATAGGGTAATAACCGACAACTTGGTTCCTTATAATGTGTATGGTGGTCAGCAGGATAATTCAGCCATTGCCATTGCAAGCAGAACCAATGACAATGGAATTGACTGGAAAGATTGGTATTCTGTAGCAGGTTGTGAAAGTGCATATTTGGCTTTTGACCCCGACAATCCAGAAGTTGTATATGGTGGATGCTATCAAGGCATCATTGAAAAGTGGGTAAAGGCTTCTAGAGAAGGTAAACCTATTAAGGAATACCCTGAATTAGGTTTGGGCAAAGTGCCCAAGGACTTTAAGTTCAGATATAATTGGAATGCACCAATCATTAGTTCTCCACATGACCGAAATACCATTTATCACGCGGGAAATGTGGTTTTCAAAACCCAAGATGGTGGACAAAGCTGGGAGGTTGTGAGTCCGGATTTAACCAGAAACGAAAAAGAAAAGCAAGGTCCCGGGGGTGGACCTTACACCAATGAAGCCGCGGGAGGCGAGAACTATAATACCATCATGTATTTGGTGGAATCCCCCCACGAAGAAGGCGTTCTCTATGCCGGAACAGACGACGGCCTATTGCACATTACCAAGAATGGTGGGGATAACTGGGAAAACATTACTCCTCCCAATATCGGAGCAGGTATAATAAACAGTATAGAAGTTTCCCCTCATGATCCAAGTACGGCTTATGTTGCCGTAATGCGATATAAATCCATGGATTTAAAACCGTACGTTTTCAAAACAACCGATTATGGTACAACTTGGACAAAAATCACGGAAGGTATTAAAGACAAACACACTTTTGTGCGAGCGGTTCGGGAAGATAAAAAGCGAAAAGGACTTTTATATGCAGGAACAGAAACCGGACTCTACATTTCGTTTGATGATGGTCTGAACTGGCAAAAGTTCCAATTGAATCTTCCGGTGGTTCCCATCAATGACCTTATCATTCAAGATAATGACTTGGTAATCGCTACGGCAGGTCGCTCTTTTTGGATTCTGGATGATTTGTCCACTTTGCAAACTATAAATGGTAATGAAAACAGCCTCACCTTGTTTCAACCCAAGGATACCTATCGTATTTTTGGAAGCAGTCCTGAAAAGCCGGTTCCAGGATTAGGGCAAAATCCAAAATCCGGAGTAATCTTTGATTATTACCTACCTAAGGATGCAGATTCTTTGGATTTAAAACTTGAAGTGGTTCAGAATGGAAAAGTCATCAGAACTATCAACAACAAAAAGCCCAAGGATTTCAAGTCATGGCCTGGAGGACCACCAAAACCTGCAGTGCTCCCATCAAAAAAAGGATTCAACCGTTTTGCTTGGGATTTTAGGAAGAATCAGATACCGGCCATAGACAAGGTTTTTGTTTTTGGAAATTATGGCGGTTCGCGAGTAGGGCCAGGTTCATATACTTTGCGTCTTACTTTGGAAGACCAGACCGTTGAAACCGAAGCCAAGGTTCTCGCAAACCCAAAAATAAATGCGACCCCAGCAGATTACTCAGAGCAACAGCAGATTCTAAATCAGATTGAGAATGCCATTACCTCCATGCATGAAGCCGTGAACCAAATGCGTTCAGCTAAAAAACAGCTCTTGGCTTATGACAATTTATTAAAGGACAATGAAAATGCAAAAGAACTTGTCAAACTCGGTGATTCTCTGGTAAAAAGAATCAAAACTTGGGAAGAAAAGCTTATCCAGCCCAATCAAAAAACATTTCAGGATGTCATTAATTTTCACAATCAGTTAAATGCGGATTTCATGCATCTTAAAGGATTTGTGGATACTGCAGAGCCTAAAGTTACAGAAGGTGCCAAGGAACGTTTGAATGACCTTTTAGGTAAATGGAACACATTTGAAAATGAAAAGAAAGCTATTGTGGATAACGAAATGGCCAAGTTCAACAGTCTTTTTCAAGAACTTAAACTACCTGCCCTTCTTTTGAAAGAATAGCTCATATCGATGCAAAAACCGTTTATTGCTGATAAGGAATATATAGGTAGGGATTATTCGCAAGTACCTCTTCCAAAGGCAGAATATGAACATTGTGTTTTTCGCAATTGCATATTCTCCAATGGTTTTTTAGACAATCAAACCTTTATGGAATGTGAGTTTATAGATTGTGATTTAACCAATGCCAATATTAAACACACAACTTTTAAGGAATGTTCTTTTTCAGATTCCAAATTAATCGGGCTTCGTTTTGAAGATTGTGATACGTTGTTCTTATCTATGGGTTTTACCAATTGCAATCTTGGTTTTGCTTCTTTTTTTGAGCTTTCCCTACCAAAAACTTTTTTTGGGGAATGTAGTTTTGAACAAACCGATTTTACCGAAACCAACCTTACCGCATCCACATTTCACAATTGCAATTTAGAAAAGGCTGTTTTTCATCAAACTGTTTTAGAGAAAGCGGATTTTACTACAGCGTTCAACTTTACTATTGACTTAGAAAAAAATCACCTTAAAAAAGCACGGTTCAGCAAGGAGAACAGTATTGGTTTATTAAAAAAATACGATATTGTGATTACCTAAATCTTAAACATGTTGGAAAAAGCCTGCTTGGAATGTGGCGAAAAAGTAGTTGGCAGGGTAGATAAAAAATACTGCTCGGACCACTGCAGAAACAGCTACAACAACCGATTGAACAAGGATAGCAAGAACCTGCTAAGAAACATCAACAATAAGCTCCGAAAAAATTACAGAATACTGAGTGGACATACTCTAAAGGATGGTAAGACCACGACCACCAAAATGAAACTCATGGATAAAGGCTTCGACTTTGAGTACTTTACCAATTTATACACTACCAAAAAAGGCACTACATATTACTTTCTATATGATTTCGGATATCTCCCTTTGGAAAATGATAGATTTATGATAGTGAAGCGAGAATAGTTAGGCTATTTCCAGTTTTGCGCATTTAGTTTCAATGCAGCAATAACAATATCCTTTCTACTTATTTGTCCAACTAGAATGTCATTTTTCATGACTGGAAGTCTACGTCTATTGTGTTTATCAAATACACCCGCCGCATCAAATATGCTCATATCGTGGGGTATGGTCTGTACATTTTTTGTCATGTACTTCTCTACACTCTTATCTAAAATTGGTTGATTGAAGTAGCGACTTTCTGAAATTTGCTTCATACAATCCGCTTCAGAAATAATCCCTACTAAGAACCCATTTTTATCCATTACCGGTCCACCTGATATATGGTGTTTGGCAAAAGCTTCCATTACTTCCAATATGGATTGTTCTGGTGAGAACGTAATCAATTTTTTGGTCATATAATCCTCTACCAAAATGGGCGCATTGAATTCTTTCTTTCCAGAATCTTTTGATCGGACTCCTTGAAAACTCTTGATTCCCATAGGGTTACTTTTTAGGGTTGAATATTAAATATAGGAAAATTCCGCGAATTTTTTAAATTTTTAAGGCATAATATGAGAACCTTTCATAATTTCATAAATTTAGCCATCAACATAGCTTCCCATGAAACTGTCCAAATCTTTAGCCTTTTTATTCATGCTTTTAGCAATGTATTGGAGCTTTAGGTCACTTATGCCCCAATATGAAAATGACATTGATATCACTTCTTCAGAATTTTCTACTGACCGTGCTCTAATTCATGTGGAGAATTTATCAAAAGAACCTCATGCAGTAGGTTTTCAAGGACATCAAAGGGTAAGGGCTTACATTATTTCGGAGTTAAAAAAACTTGGTCTAGAAACATCCCTACAGGAGGGTTACGTTCTTGGTGATCATTCAACATTAACTAAGGCCACTAATATTTTAGCTCGCATTGAAGGCACTACCAAAGGAAAAGCCCTGCTCTTATTGTCCCATTATGATAGCCATCCTCACTCATCCTTTGGAGCAAGTGACGCTGGAAGTGGTGTAGCCACAATCTTGGAAGGTATACGGGCATATCTGGAAAAAGACAACGTCCCTAAAAATGATATCATCCTACTAATTACAGATGCCGAGGAACTTGGTCTAAACGGAGCTGAACTATTTGTGAATGAGCACCCTTGGGCTAAAGATGTGGGACTGGTGCTGAACTTTGAGGCACGTGGTAGCGGAGGGCCAAGTTATATGCTGGTGGAAACCAATAGAGGGAATGCAAGGTTAATTGATGAGTTCATAAAGGCGAACCCCAAGTTCCCAGTTGCCAACTCATTGGCTTACAGTATTTATAAAATGTTGCCCAATGATACAGATTTAACTGTTTTTAGAGAAGATGGAGATATCGAGGGGTTCAATTTTGCCTTTATTGATGATCACTTTGATTACCACACGGCATTGGATATTCACGACCGATTGGACAAAAAAACACTGGCTCATCAAGGTTCTTACTTAATGCCTTTATTGAATCATTTCAGTCAAGCTGACTTAACCAATCTTAAGAGTCTAAACGACTTAATTTATGTAAATCTTCCGTTTTACGGGCTCATTGCTTATCCATTCGAATGGATTTTTCCCATGCTATGGATTGTGAGTCTGTTGTTTGTAGGATTGCTTATATATGGATTTAGAAAAAAGCAACTCTCTACGCAGGGAATTCTAAGGGGAACATTGCCAGCCCTGATTGTTCTAATCATTAATGGTGCTTTTGGATATTTTGCATGGACGGCCATTACTTGGTGGTATCCTGGGTTCAAAGATATGTTGCATGGCTTCACGTACAATGGCCATACCTATATCGCGATTTATACGCTACTGTCATGTGCGGTTTGTTTTTGGGTCTACCACAAATTCAGAAAGACAAAAATCCAAGACCTATTAGTATTTCCCATTTTTCTATGGATTACTATTTGTTGGTTGGTCGGCTTTTATTTGGAAGGTGCCAGTTTTTTTGTGATTCCAGTGTTTGGAGTTCTCGCAGCATTGCTTGTCATAATGAAGCAAGAAGAACCCAACCCTTTTCTATTGGTTTTTTTGAGTCTGCCAGCGATTTTCATTTATGCCCCCTTTATTAAAATGTTTCCCGTAGGTCTTGGGTTGAAAATGCTAATGGCTTCTACATTGTTCTGCACCCTATTGTTCTTTTTGACACTTCCTTATGTAGCTCAATTAAAGAACAAGAACAGATTTGCTTACCTGCTCCTATTCCTGTTCATCATTTTTAGTATCTCGGGGCATATCCAATCCGGTTTTACAGAAGATAGACCAAAGCCCAGTAGTTTAATGTATGTTCATGATATTGATAAGGACGAAGCCATCTGGGCCACCTATGATCATTCCCTCATTGAGTGGAACAGCCAGTATTTGGGAAGAGACAAAAAAATACCGGAACCAAATGAATTTAGAACCATTCCCAGTAAATACCGCTCTAATTTTACCTATGTGAATAACACACAGAAAAAAAACATTGAGCTCCCTATTATAGACACTGTTACAGATACAATTATAGGAAATGAAAGAGTTTTGGAGCTATGTTTTACCCCAAAAAGGGATATAAACCGGTTGGATGTTTATACAAATGCAATACAGCTAAACTCTGCCAAAATAAATAACCTTCCCTTTTCAAGCTATTATCTGGAAAAGAGAAAAAGAAGATTGGCCACTCATTTTGTAAGCGATAACGACTACACAGAATTGGAACTCAGTTTTCCTAAAGATTCTGTTTTGGAGCTTACATTTTATGAATCCAGCAATGATTTGTTGACCAACTCGTTGTTTACAATCCCCGAACGACCAAAAAACAGTATTCCAATGCCTTTTGTATTGAATGATGCCATTTTGCTCATAAAAACCCTAAAGTTTGAATAAATCTATTGGTGTATTAGGATGCGGTTGGTTAGGATTACCCCTAGCGAAGGAATTAGTAAACTTGGGATACGAGGTTCATGGAACTACAACCTCTGCATCAAAAATGGAATTGCTAAAGCATAGCGGTATTGAACCCTATCAAATAGCCCTTCACAGTGATTCTATTCAGGGTGAAATAGAAGATTTCCTGAATAATATTAAGATTCTCATCATCAACGTACCTCCTCGTCTAAGAAAATTAAACGCTGAGAGCTATGTTGAAAAAATGAAGCACCTCCATTCAAAATTAATGGGCAGTTCGGTTGAAAACATTGTTTTTGCTAGCAGCACTTCGGTCTATGGAAATATTGCAGGCGAAATAACGGAAGATAGCATACCTCAACCCTTTACCGAATCTGGAAAACAGTTATTGGTTTGTGAAAACTTGTTTAAAGAGGACCAAAAATTCAAAGCAACCATCATCCGTTTTGGTGGTCTGATTGGACCTAAAAGGCATCCGGTCACCATGCTCTCCAATAAAAAGGGATTGACGAATGGAAATGACCCGGTGAATCTTATTCATCTTGATGATTGTATCCATATTATCCATACCATTATTAAGAATGAATATTGGGATGAGACCTTTAATGCGGCCTATCCATTACATCCCACAAAAAAGGAATACTATACCCAAGAAGCCATAAAAAGAAACCTCCCAATACCGGGATATGAGGCTACTTCACCCAAAAGTGTTCGTGGAATTATAAAAAGTAGGAATTTTATTAACAAATCGCATAAATTTTTCACTTCAATAGTCTCTTAATTGACCACAGAAAATTGACATTTCGCAACAATTAAGATAATTTTAAGTTAACAAAACGCTGATTACAAGTAAGTTAACTTGAGTTATACCTACTTTTACACCAGATTAAGTGATAAAGCAATGGGAAATTCAAGATTAGCGATAAGAATCTTGATGGAGATGGAGAATTTGATTACAAAAAGTAGTGCAAACCCCAACATAACCTCAAGATGTCAAGACTTTCATAAGTCGATTTTAAGAAAACACTACAATGCAGCAGATGTCGAAATAGATTATAATCGGCATCGAATAAAAATGGATGTGGTTCTGAATGATATGGAGTACGACCCCAAAACCATAAACACGGTTGTCTCCACAATGCCAGTCAACCTTTTTTATGAACAGCTTACCACTTTTCTAAAATCCTGTCTTGCACAGGATGTAAAAAGTTTAGCATTTTATGCCCGATTGCTCAAACAATATTCCAATAAGGACATCACTTTCATGGCCATATAGGCATTAAAAGAAAGATGTTTCCTCTTAAAAAGGACAACTGCTCTGTCTTTACTTGTTCTTTAACAGAGGTATACCAATAATTTTTTTAGTTTTGGCCCACTAAAAAATGGAACACATGAAAAATATTCTTTGGATAGCTTTGTTTTTAACAAGCCTCAGCTCATTTGCACAGTCCAATACAGATCTAGAAGACCATTATAGGGCATTTTATAATGAAATGCGTTTACAGGGAGATGTAAATGGAATAATCAATGCCTTAACACATCTAAATGTTCTGACTCCCTCCAAAGAGCGAAAGGATACACTTGCCTATGTGTACATGAACAACAATCAACACTTGCAAGCTTTGAATACCATTGGTATTGAAAAGAAAACGGACGACTCCGACCTAGCCGTTCAAGTGAAAGCCGTCTCACTGAAGGCTCTCAATCAACCCAAAAGGGC
The DNA here is from genome assembly GCF_947501165.1 of uncultured Allomuricauda sp. GTDB lineage: Bacteria > Bacteroidota > Bacteroidia > Flavobacteriales > Flavobacteriaceae > Flagellimonas. The sequence goes on from NZ_CANMUU010000001.1 coordinate 413,790, forward strand.
TTTGGAGCATTTCGAATTGTTGTTTGCTCGAACTCCTTCCGCATACTTAGCTTACCAAATCGCTGATTTAAAAATTCAGGTTGGTGATAATGATGGTGCCACTACCAATATTGATTATGGGTTATCAAATTCCACGGATGAGATGAAATACGCCTTTTATGAGCGTCAACAACCGTATGAAGTTTCGTTAAAAGCGGCCTTTTACCACCTGCAGGGATTGGTTGCATACAACAAGGACAAAAACAATATTGATACTGCTATTGCATCGATTGATGAAGCCTTAAAAATTGAACCCAATTTTAACTTGGCCAGTTTGAGCAAGCAAGCCTTGGTTGCAAGAAAAGAGAAGGCTGCCGAAGGTGAACAGAATTAGTTTTGTTTTTGCTCCCTGAACTGTTGCAATAAGATATTGTCCTTCTTTTCTTTAAGCCTTATCAATTCAGTAACATTTTCATTCGGAACAGCTATTGAAAGTACATAATGGGCAATTTTCCATTGCCCATTTTCTTTTTTAACAACCCCAGAACCTCTACATAACTTCATTTGGGTGTCCAACAGCTCGTCAAACCAAGCAATTTTTCCTGAGTCTCCAACGTAGATATTTCGTTCTACCGCAGTAAAGCTCCATGCCTTTCCCCTATCAAAATAAGGTTTGGAAAAAGCGCGAAAGTCTTTATTCTGCCAGTTTTCGGTAGCATCTGTTCCTATAAAAACCCCTTCTTCAGTCATTTTGGAAAAATACCCCTCAAAATCGGCATCGGCCGCAGCTTTATGCCAAGCATCCAAAAGGGTGCTAATCGCAGTTTTTTCTGTATCCTGTCCAACTCCCAAAAAAGGAACTGTCAATACAAGTATTAATATCAATTTACTCTTCTTCATCTAGTATTAGTTTTGTGTCAAGTTGGCTACTGAGTATGCTGTTGAACTGTTGTCGAATTATGTTGTAAGCTTCAAGCAATTCTATAGTGGTTTCTGTGGTACCTGATTTGTTCAAAACATTTGCCTTGACTTTTAAAAGTAATGTCCTAAAGACCCTCTGCCTACTTTTTATTTGAAATGAATCAAAAGGTTCGGGATAAGTACTGGCCGAAAGCTCTTTTTCCTTTTCCAACAAATCGTCAATAGCCAAACTAAGGTCTTCATTATTGGTAGATTTGTACAAGACATCAACACTACTGTTAAATGCCATAAACTCTGGCCATTCATTCAAGATAGTGGCTGCCTCAGCGCTTACCTCCAATTTCTTGGGCAATTTTTGATACTCAAATTCTTGTATTTCCTTTTGTGAATCCACTTCTGGAGTTTGCCTTTCCTTGCAGCCCAGTATGACCAATAAAACAATTATTGCTTTCATTTTTTGCATAGGCGAATCTACAAATTTTAAGAAAGGCTATCTTTACGCAATAACACAAATAATTTCCTTTTTCAATGCAAAAATCAACCCTAATCCTAGGAGCATGTGGCCAAATTGGCACGGAACTTACCATGGAACTTCGTGCAAAATATGGAGCGGACAACATTGTGGCCAGCGATATTAGGGAAGGTAGCGAATCCTTAGTGGCTAAAGGGCCTTTTGAACTATTGGATGCTACCAATTATGAAGCGATTGAGGATGTAATCATGCATTATGAAATAGAAGAAGTATACCTAATGGCTGCCATGCTCAGTGCTACAGCAGAAAAATTTCCCATGAGGGCATGGAATCTGAATATGAATTCTTTGTTCAACGTCCTCAATCTAGCTAAGGAAGGGAAAATCAATAAAATCTTTTGGCCCTCTAGCATAGCAGTTTTTGGGCCAAACACCCCAAAGCAAAACACGCCTCAAAACACCATAATGGAACCTAGTACCGTATATGGGATAAGCAAGCAGTCTGGAGAAAGATGGTGCGAGTATTATCACAAAAAGTTCGGGGTGGATGTGAGAAGTCTTCGTTATCCAGGACTAATTAGCTGGAAGACCATGCCTGGAGGTGGAACTACCGACTATGCCGTTGACATTTACCATGAAGCTTTGAATACAGGAAAATACCAATGTTTTCTTTCTGAAGATACCCAACTTCCCATGATGTATATGGAAGATGCTATTAGAGCAACTATAACAATCATGGAAAGTGATTCCGATGCTTTGTCTGTACGCTCATCGTATAATTTGGGAAGTATGAGTTTTACTCCGCAGCAAATTGCTCAAAGCATCAAAGAAAACATACCGGAATTTGAAATTAGTTATCTTCCAGATTTCAGGCAACAAATCGCGGATTCTTGGCCCAGTAGTATTAACGATAGTGCTGCTAGGAAGGATTGGGGATGGAAGCCCGATTTTGATTTGGCGGCCACTACTAAGGCAATGTTGGAAAATCTTAGCTTGAAAACTCGATAAATCTGTTTGGTTTCCAAGGAAAATTAGCTAATATCAATATCTGATTTTCCACCTGTTTTTTTTAGCAGTTTAATCTGGTGAATCTCAACTCCTTTATCAATCGGCTTTAGCATATCGTACATGTTGAGTGCCACCACACTCGCCCCGTGCATAGCTTCAACCTCAACTCCCGTTTTATAAAAAGTTTTCACGGTTACCAAAACCTGAATCTCCAAATCTTCGACTTGAAACTCAATACTGCAAAACTCCACGGGGAGCGGATGGCAATCGGGAAGTAAATCTGCTGTTTTCTTGACTCCTAAAAATCCCGCTGCTCTACTCATCGAAAAGACATTACCCTTAGGAACCGAACCAGATTTTATGGCGTTAATGGTATTTTGGGAACTTACCTTTACAATAGCCTGTGCAACCGCAGTACGGTGCGTAGATTTTTTTTCTGTAATATCAACCATGATTCTATGTATTCACTTTCCATTGATAGGAATCATCTTCAAAGAGCTCCTTGCCAAAAACCGGGACCTCAGCTTTTATTTCTTCAACCGCATAGTGCAGGGCATCAAAAGCGGTTTTCCTATGCGGAGAGGAAACAAAAACAAACAGACAAATCTCGCCTACCCTCACTTTACCAATACTATGATACATGTGAATGCAGTTGATTTCAAACTTTTCAAAAGTAGATTCCTTTATTTCATTGAACTTAAGATTGGCCATTTCTTCATAGGCAGTGTATTCAATAGCTGTCACAGTTTTACCGTCAATAAGATCAGCCCGTACTTGTCCCAAAAAAATGTCATGGGCCCCAATCTGTGTTTTTAACTGCTGTTTGGCAATGGAATCAGCAATGAAACTTGGAGGTATCGCTCCTTGATTAAAGACTTTTTCTATTCCCCTCTCCATAATAAAGCTTTTTGCTAAGTTAGGAAACAAATGACCTCATTGTACGGTATTTTTTCTATAGGATAACAGCTATTTTACGGTACCCAGTAAAACATGTTATTATCATTTTAACTGAATGTTACTGCATTTTGCTAAAAATGGAACTACCAACTAAATTGATTCATGCTACATTTCTATTGGTTTATGCATCAAAACAACTAGTATGTGGGTATTGTTCGTACGTATCTTTGAGAAAAAATTGTTCCCAATGCGATATTCTATGCTATTTTTCGTTTTTCTGTTTTTCTTATTTTCCTGTTGCTCTGATTCGGGAAGCATTACTATTGTACCTAACGAGAATCCGGTACAGGAACAACCAACTGAACCCAATCCAGGTGATGAAAGCGGCGCTCCGAGCGAATTTGACGACGGCACCATGAGAAATGTTTCGTCAATTGATATTGTTTCCGAAATGAAAACCGGTTGGAATCTTGGAAATAGTTTGGATGCCGAAGGACCCGACGAAACATTCTGGGGCAATCCGGCAACCACCAAGGCCATGATTGATGAAGTAGCTGCGCGAGGGTTCAATACATTGCGGGTTCCTGTAACATGGCGTTTTCACCAAGGACCTGCTCCCGACTATATCGTAGAACAGAGTTGGTTAGACAGAGTAGAAGAAGTGGTGAACTACGGTAGGGCTAACGATATGTATGTGATTGTTAATATACATCATGATGACCCTTGGATAATACCTACCTATGCTCAAGCCGATGAAGTGAAAGACCGACTTTCCAAGCTATGGACCCAAATTGCGGAGCGATTCAAAAACTATAGCGACTTTCTCATTTTTGAAACCTTAAACGAACCTAGACACGAAAACACTCCTGAAGAATGGTCAGGCGGAACCGCAGAAGGAAGAGATGTAGTCAATCAATATCATCAGGTGAGTTTGGATGCTATTAGAGCCACAGGAGGTAACAATAGCTTAAGGCAAATCATGATTTCCACCTATGCTGCAAGCACGCTTCCTTTGACGATGGATGCATTAATTATCCCGAATGATGACCCAAGAACTATAATATCACTACATTCTTATTTTCCATTCCCATTCACGTTGGAAGGGACCGACACGACATGGGGGACCGATGATGACAAGGCGCAACTTGAGGCCGAGATGGACCGTATAAAAGCTAAGTTCACTGATAATGGTAAAGCCGTAGTATTGGGAGAATGGGCTTCTGGAAATCAAGAAAACCTTGATGATCGTATCGCACATGCCACATTTTACGCCGAGGCGGCGGCAGAAAGAGGTTTTGCAAGTGTTTGGTGGGACAATGGAAATAGTGGTGTTTCCAACGATGGCCTGGCTATTTTCAGCAGACAGACCCTGACTTGGCCCTTTGGAAACATAGCTGATATTATTGTCGAAGCAAACGATTAAAAATCGTTACTTCACAATGTAATCTTATTTTTTATAGCAATGAATTCCAAGAAGTCTTTGTTCTTGGCAACTAGAATGTAAGATTTCCCGTTTACAGTGGTGATCATGGCCAAATCTTTAACATCTCCATCCATATAGAGTCCAGTTTTTTGGGGACCCACTGCTTCAAAGCTCAATTCTGGACTTCCTTTAAGAAAGAGTCCGTGACCTGCGTCTGCCCTTGGCGTTTCAACCTCAGAGGCATATAAGTTTCCTCCAAGGACAATATCTTTTGTCCCATCCAAATCAAAATCTGAAACCAAAATCTGATTCGTAGGTGCAATTTGAGCCTTTAAGGGTAAATCTCTTCGGACAAACGTATCACCTTCATTTATAAAAATGCTGCTTTTGAATGAACCTATTTGGTAGTGAATGCTGTTCTTCAATTTCTTTTCATCATACACATCAACCAAAGTTGCCTTTGAGAAAGCGTCGTAGTTTTTGAACTTTTCCTTTATGGATGGCATTTGCTGCGAAGAGCATTCCCTTCCCCTGACTGGATATTGTTCTCCCTCATTGTAATAGCTCAAAACAATATCATTGGTGCGATTTCCATCAAAATCATTAAGGAAAATATCAAAGGTTTCTTCTCCAGATGCTTTATACTTATAATTCTCTCCCAAATTGCCCGCAATAAGGTCTAAATCCCCGTCATTGTCAATATCATCTGCCTTTAGGCTAAACCACCAACCTCTTGTATCTTCCAATCCCAGTTCTTTAGAAACTTCCTTGAATCCCTTTCCCGCTTGATTTTTAAAAATCCGCAACTTCATCCATTCACCCGCAATGGCAAGATCCATCCAACCATCACCATCATAGTCAAACCATTGCGCAGAGGTTACAAGACCTATCTGGTTCAAAATTGGAAGAAGGGTCTGCGAAGCATTGATAAATCTAGGAGAGCCTGTTGTACTTCTATTTTCGAGGATATAGCTAGTCGCTGGATAAGGGTAATTTCCAGGTATTAGTCTACCGCCCACAAATAGGTCTTTATCTCCATCTTTATCAAAATCACAGGCATAGACTCTACTCCCACTTTCAAGTATAGTAGGAAGCGTATTTACACTTTTTTCGAACTGCCCGTTACCTTGATTTATGTATAGCCTATCCTGCAGCATTGGTGAATTTGGTCCAAACTCATTACCTCCACTTACTATGTAAAGATCATTATCTCCATCGTTATCGGCATCGAAGATGAGCGACCCAATATCCTCATGCATTCTATCTTGTAATAAGATTTTCAGTTTTTGTTGTTCAAAAGAACCGTCCCCTTTTTGGAAGAACATGCCTCCAGGATACTTTGATGCGGCCCCCACATAGAAGTCGTCCAAACCATCCCCATTCAAATCTCCAACGGCCAACCCTGGGCCAAACTGAGACGTCTTATGCGGAAGTAAAATCTCATTTTTAAAGTCATCAAATGTATTCTCTTTGTGCTTGTACAACGCCAAGGTATCCGAAAAGCTTTTGAAAAATTGGTTGGCTACTTCCCGTTTTTGGGTATGCGGTTTTGCATTCTTAAAATCCAGAGTCAAGCTTTTGTTGACCTCTATTCCCGTTAGTTTCTGCATCTTTTGGTCGGGCCAAATGACTATAAGGCTATCGATGATATCATCTTCACCCAAACCAAAATGTAACCTAGGTGCTACGGAAGATTGAAAACCTCTACTCAAGGTTACTTCTTGAACCTGATGTGTGGTTTTGTGAAACAAATGGACCTTAGTCCCCAGACCTTGGCTGTTCTTTGGGTTGCCTTTAAAGCCCAGAGTAATGTGGTTGTTTAAATCGGAGCTATGATTCTCAAAAATGGAGACAACCTTATCAATGTTATTGGTCACTAATTCCAAGTCCCCATCATTATCCAAATCAGCATAAACAGCACCGTTTGAAAAGCCTTTATCTTCGATACCCCATGCCTTATTGTTCTTTGAAAAAGTAAGGTCTCCGTTGTTCTTAAAGATGAAGTTATCAATAGGCTCAGATGGAATTCGAAGACTTTTTACCAATAAGCTATCCTCATGTTTTTTCTCGCCTTTTAGACTTTCAAAGTAGTCTTTATTGTTAATTTCCCTACGAGTCCCGTTCGAAACAAACAAATCCTTGAAGCCGTCATTATCAAAATCCGCCAACAAGGGGGCCCAGCTCCAATCCGTGGAAGATATTCCTGCCAATCTAGAAATGTCTTTAAATTTTGGAATGCCTTGATGACGATATCCAGTATTTAGTTGTAACGCGTTCTGCATATACTGATACTGAAAACCTACTCTTTCTATGTTGGCAAAAAGCTCGGGGTTCATGCTGGCCATGTTCGCTTTTGACCTTCGATTGGAAGCAGCGTCCATATCCATTTGAACAATGTCCATAAAACCATCATTGTTAAAATCGGCAATATCTGCTCCCATACCATAGAACGAGGTGTGGGAAGTCGCATTCTTGATTTCATTCTTGAATGTCCCATCCTTTTGATTAATATATAGGCAATCCGGGGTGCTAAAATCGTTGGAAACATATAGGTCTGTCCACCCATCTTCGTTTAAATCGGAGGCTGTGACACTTAAAGAAAGACTATATAGTTTTACTCCAGATGTCTCAGTAATCTTCGTAAATCGGTCCCCATCATTTCTATAGAGGTTATCGGTTTCCAAATCCGTCACACGATCCATCCGCATCTTGTAGTTATAACTATTGTATTCAAATGGTGTTATGGGATAGTTGGCAACATACACATCGAGGTCGCCATCATTGTCAAAATCAAAAAAGGTTGCATCAACACTGTTACCGGCATCGTTAAGTCCATATAGGGCGGCTTGTTCTTCAAAAGTATTATCTCCCTTATTGATAAAGAGTTGGTTTTGTTTGTTTCCCGATTGACCTGCCACCAAACAATAAATATCCATTAATCCATCACCATTCACATCGGCCATGGTAGTACCGGTATACCACCTTTTATCGCCATCCAAACCGGCACTGACGGTAATATCCTCAAACTTTAAATTCCCTTTGTTCAGATACAACTTATTGGAAACCATGTTCCCGGTAAAAAAGAGGTCCGTTAAGCCGTCATTGTTTATGTCTCCTGCAGATATTCCGCCTCCCATATAGATGTAGGGATAGGTAAAGTAGTTCAAAGTGTCGTTTTCTTCCAACCTATTTTCAAATGTGATTCCCGATTCATTTGGAGCAAGTTTGGAAAAAATCACTTTTTCCGATTTCTCAACGTCATTTTCTGTAATGTCTTTTTTTTGGGAATTATCTTTACATCCGATACAAACCAAAAGAAACATTACTACAAGATTTCTCCACATACTTTCATATTTTATCCATCATTCAACTACTTCTTTCGCCTTAAATTATTAAAAAAGCAAATGAGCGAAAAATAGAATTCTCGCTCATTAGAACCAAACTTAACTAACTCAATGCCCTAGTATCCCGGGTTTTGGTCCCCAGGTCCGATGGCAGTGTTACTATCAATCTCATTTTGTGGTATGGGCATGACTCGATGTACATTCGGATCATAATTTCGAACAACTCGAAGCGAGGGGTCCGGATTGTTAAAGTTGGCATCTGGAAAAATAGAAAGCTCTTGGTCGTCCAAATTCCATCTAACCAGATCATCAAAACGTTGCTGTTCACCACTCAACTCCACAAATCTTTCGTGCACAATGGCATCAAATATCTGTTCCGAAGTATTCACAGGAAAACCTCTGGCATCCATGGTAGCAGTCCCATATTGTGGCATTCCTGCTCTATCCCGTATCTGGTTTAAAAAATCTATGGCCGCTTGATTGTTGCCCAGATTCATCTCAACTTCCGCTTGCATTAAAATAACGTCGGCATAGCGCATTATCCGAACATTGACTCCGCTGTTTTCAGAAACGTCCTGCTCATCATATAGTTGAGAAAACTTGTACCAAACAGGTCCTCCCACGCACCCTGGACAAGGGAATTGGAATGAATCTCCGGGACCATATGTGTTATCAGCATCAACGAGAATGGCTTGGTCCAATCTAGGGTCATCATCTTCGTATTCTGCAATCACTTTGGTTGAAGGTCTCGCGTTGGCCCATCCTGTGTAATCTTGAGAGCGAAAAGTTACCTCTGAGGTTCCAATACCTGTTTGTGCCCAACGTTCCTGCTCCGTTCCAACTTCTCCATTGTAGCCTACTTCAAACATGGATTCATCATTATGCTCACCAGACTCACTAAAATTGTCCCGATAATTCTCCATAGGAAGCAAAGAATGGTTCGTAACATTGTTGAATGCCTGCTGGGCCTCAGAATACCTTTGTCTATGTAGATATATTTTTCCCAAAAGAGCATATGCCGCTTCTCGTGTTACTCTTCCTACCTCAGTAGTTCCTTTAGGAAAGGTCAATTGAGTGGACAATATCAAATCTTCTATCATTTGCTCATATACTGCATCTGCTGTTGCTCTGGGCTCATCATCCAAAGCGGTTTCCAACTCTAATTTCAAGGGCACCCCACCAAAACGTTTGACCAAATGGTAATAATACAAAGCCCTTAAAAAATAAGCTTGGCCCAAAGCATTGTCAATATCAGTTTGCGTAAAATCTGATGTCGCCGCATTGGTTCGCATTCTTTCTTCATTCCCTATTACAAAATTACAGGCCCCTATCCCGTTAAAACATGCGGTCCAGTATTGGGCAATGTTGTCAAGAGTGGCATTGAATTCAAATCTATTAAAGGGTGCAAAATTAGGATCTCCACTAGATACCACCTCATCGGACATTGCATCTGGGAAAATATATCCCGTGCGCTGATAAACAATTTGAAATTGATTATAACTTGCATTAACCGCAGCTTCAACTTGACTCAGTGACTCAAAGAAGATATCCGGATTCAAAGCGTTTGTATTTTCTACGGGCACATTTTCATCACATGCCATATGCAAGAGCGCGAAGAGCATCAACATACTCTTCAAAAAATAGTTACTGATTCTTTTCATCTTTCTCACAATTAATTTATTTAAAACTCCACTTGGATTCCACTTAACACCGTAATGGGTCTAGGTTGAGCACTTCGGTCAATACCCAATCCATCAACCAATCCTGCAGCATTGTAAAAGGGTGCAATCTCTGGGTCCAATCCTGTATAATTTGTAAAAGTCAATAGGTTTTGCCCTTGGACATAAAAGCGTAATTTTTTGAGTATCCCATTTCCTGATTTGTTAATCAGTTTGCTTGGGAATGTATATCCTACGGTCACGTTTCTTAATCTCAAATATGAAGCATCCTCTATATATCTTGAAGAAATCTCATTATTTAAGTTGGAACCGAACCTAAACCTTGGAATATCGGTGATATCACCTGGGTTCTGCCAACGACGTATTATCCTTGTTCCATAGTTCAGTCCATTATCCAAGCCTTCCAAATAGAAGATATTGCTATTAAAAGCATCTACGCCTTGAACACCATTAAAAAGTACATCAAAGTCCCAACCGTTATACTCGGCTCTAAGGTTTATGGCATACGTAAAGTCGGGGTTGGGATCTCCAATCACATCTCGATCATCCAAGCTTATCTGACCATCTCCATTAAGGTCAAGGAATCTTACATCTCCTGGTTGAATTGGTACTGCCGAATCTGAATTATTAGGTAATTCAGCGTCTATTTGCTGCTGAGTGGAAAAGACTCCATCCGCAACCAATCCGAAAAAATGGAAAGGTGCTTCGCCCACGGCTAGCCTGTTCAATGCAGAAGCAAACGGTGGATTCAATCTAGCCCTTTCAATAGGTTCTCCAGAAGCTCCCAAGCTCTCTACCACATTTTCGGCACGGGTCAAATTGGCCCAAAAATTCCATTTAAATTTACCTTTGTAATCGTTGTAACCCAAGGTGAACTCAAAGCCTTCCACATCTACAATACCTACATTCCTGATAACTGTGGAGCCTGTCTGGGAGTTTCCAGGAATTCCCGCTGAAGAAGGTAATTCCACTGGAATCAAAAGATCCTCACTTCGGTTTTTGAAGTAATCCACGCTAAATTGAATTTGATCATAGAGGAAAGCCGTGCTCAGACCATAGTTCTGCTTAATTTGAGTTTCCCATCTCAAATCAGGGTTTGCCGCATTGTTTGGACTAATACCCGGAGAGGTTTCATCATTTAAAGAAGTAGGAAGGTTCAAACCTAATGTTGGTAGAAATTGATTTACGGCATTTCCTGTTCTGTTGTTCCCTGTTTCCCCATAACTCGCTCGAAACTTCATACTATTGATTGCTTCCACATTAAACCAAGATTCGCTGGAGATATCCCATCCAACAGCTCCCGAGAAAAACCATTGAGAAGCGTTTTCAGGTGAAAACCTAGAAGAAGTATCACGTCTTCCTGAGGCACTAACAGAATAACGATTGTCGAACTCATATCCAGCCAGGAAGAGGACAGAATTCAAATTTTCTGGGACCGAAAAAGAAGTGGCTCGCGCATTTGGTGAAAAAACCTCAGGTATTTCCGAAGAGACCTCATTATTATCTGAAATAGAAGCTGATTCAAACCGTATTTGGGTTTGTTCTAATACAGCTGAAGCGTTTATGGAATGCTTACCAAAATCCCGGTCAAAGACCAAGGTATTGGTAAAAACGGTTTGTGATAGCGTTTGTCTTACCTTATCAATAAAGTTAATGGGGTTAACAAATCTTCCCCCATCTTCTGCAAAGGCCCTTCTTTCTCTATCTTGTAGCAATAGATTGGCATTTAATCCAAACTGGGAACGAAAGGTTAAACCTTTCGCAATATTAAACTTGGCATACAAACTACCAATAGCCGATGAAAATCGTGTCAGGTTATCTTGAGAATCTTGGATTCTGATTTGGTTTCTAGAATCGTTTAGGTCATCAGAATTTGTGCCTCCAAATAAACCACTTTCTGCCCGCACAGGAACATATGGGGCTTGCCCTATTATATTTTGCAAGGGGTCTCTCCCTCCGTCTTGTTCAGGAGATACGGTCTCATTATAAGACAGGGAAAGCGTTTGACCCAACTCAAGCCAGTCTCCTACGTTGGCATCAGTATTTATATTAAGCGTTGTTCTTGAGAAACCTGTGTCTATAAATACACCATCTTGGTCCAATCTTGAAAAGCCCACATTGAAACGTGCTTTTTCACTACCTCCGTTTACATTGGCACTTATGTTATAAATAGGAGCTTGTCTGAAATATGCTTCTTGCCAATCTGTATCAATTCCATTTCCATCAAAGGTGGGGTCATTGTTCACCCTTCCAACTGGAAAGTCAGGCCCCCCGTTTTGTCCTGCCAATGCGTTTATTTCTCTTAAGAATTGTATGTACTGTTCGGTATTCAATAAATCATATCTTCTATTAAATTCCTGAATACCCGATGATACATTTAAGGAAAATGAGGCGTTCCCAACCTTACCTTTTTTAGTTGTTATCAAAATTACCCCATTGGTACCTCTAGAGCCATAAACCGCCAACGAAGCAGCATCCTTTAGTACATCAATTTTTTCAATACTGGCCAAATCAAGACTGTTGATACTGTTTGTGAACACCCCATCCACTACAAAAAGTGGTGTGCCATCACCAAACGTATTTACCCCGCGTATCTGTACCAAAGTCTGTGACCCAGGTGAGCCTCCATTGGTAATGGTTACCCCGGCAGCTCTTCCTTGTAGTGCTTGGCCAATATCTGTTGTTGGAAATTCGCTCAGCTCTTCTGCATCAACCACTGAAACAGGTGTATTTCGCTGGGTTCCGTAGTTAACGATTACCACTTCATCCAGACTTACCAAATCTTCAAAAAGTTCAACATTTATCTCACTTTGACCTGCATACGTAACTTCTTTCTGTTTAAATCCGATATAGGAGAAGACCAAAACATCTCCCGCATTTACTTTGTCAAGTGTATATTTTCCATCAAAATCAGTTACCACACCAATTTGGGTGCCCTTGATAATGACTGCGGCACCGGGCAGGGGGCTATCGCCAGCAACAACCTTACCGGTAACCACTTGTCCAATTGCCTGACTTGTTATGACTAACAAAAGGACAAGACATAAGTTCTTTAGCTTCATTTGTTTGATTAGTTTAGATTTAATTTCAGACCAAATGGTGACCGCGTTTTTTGTAGGAAAACAATGTGGTTAGGTCCGCTACGTGCAAGTTAATTTTACCTTCAGCTTATGGGCGCTTTATTTGATGCAATAAATATGTCATATGTTGCATTTGCCTAGACCTTAGAAAATGTGAAGTGACAGAGCAGTTTAAAACCAGTTCAGTTCCTGCGTATTTAACGGGAAAAGGATTAAAACTTTACTTTCCTTTTTTGGGAAGCTCCCCAAATTGTTTTTTATAGCATACTGTGAAATACGAAGCTGAAAGAAAGCCTACCTTGTGTGCAACTTCGCTTACATTGAGATTTTTATCGTTTTGGAATAGGGTTCTAGACCTTTCCAAACGAACCCTTCTTATGAATTCTATGGGAGATAACCCAGTCAAAGATTTAATTTTCCTATACACCTGACTTCGGCTCAAACACAGGTGGGAAGATAGTTTTTCCACATTTAATGAAGGGTTTTCAATATTTTCCTGAACATATTCTACAACCCTCTGGATAAAGTCGTTATCCAAATCTGTTTCTTTCTTTGAAATGCTAGGTGCTGGCACATTGGAATATTGCTGTAAAAGGCGTTCTTTCTTTAAGAGAAGCTGCTCCAAAACTACTTTAAGTTCTTTAGTGTCAAATGGTTTAACCAGATAGGCATCAGCCCCAGTCTCCATACCTTTTATCCTGTCTTTAGTTAGTTCTTTTGCAGTGAGTATTACTATTGGAATATGACTCAACGAAGGATCATTCTTCACTTTTTCACTGAATTCTATACCATCCATTAGCGGCATAATCACATCGGTAATAATAATATCTGGATGGTGCTCCATGGTTTTTAGCCATCCTTCTTGACCATCGGAAGCCACAATTAAATCGTAATCTTCTTCCAATATGGAGATAAGGTAGTCCTGAAGATCTACATTATCCTCCGTAATGAGCAGCTTTTTCTTGGATTCTTTTTTGGACAAAATATCTTCAATACTATAAACCTCCTGCTTTGATTTGGATGTTTCATTGATGAGAACCGCTTCTTTTTCTTCATGAGTTTTTGAGTATTGCGAACCCTGAAAGAATTCTTTGCCATAAGGCAATATTATCTTGAAAATGGAACCTTTCCCCAATTCACTATCAATTTCCACAAGACCTTTATGAAGTTCCACAAAACTTTTTACCATTTCAAGACCAACTCCGGTACTTCCGTAATATGACTTGTTCAGTTCACTTATCTGATAGAATCGTTTGAAAATCTTCTTATAGTCCCTTTGATCTATTCCTGGCCCGTTGTCCTTTATACTGACCGATATTACGGGAATTGGAGTTTCTTCACTGATCAGAGGTAAAACTCTTTTTTCATCCGAGATAATCCGTACTTGGATTCTACCTTGATTAGGCGTTACCTTGAAGGCATTGGACAACAGATTGAATAAAATCTTTTCCAGCATTCCTCTGTCCGCCCAAACTTGTAAATTCTTGTTTTCATATTTTAAATCAAGGCGAATAGATCTTCTTTTAGATTCCTCATTGAAAAAACTAAGTATGCTCTTTGTATGATCTACAATATTAAACTGACTGATTTTCAATCTAAGTTTATTGGACTGAAGCTTTCTAAAATCCATCAATTCATTGATTAATCGTGAAAGCCGCTCTGCATTTTTGTTTATGATGCTGTGTTTTTGCCGAACTGAAGCGGGGAAGCTGGCATCTCCTGATTCTATTAGCTCCTTTATAGGATTGATTATCAATGTTAAAGGAGTCCTGAACTCATGGGAAATATTAGTGAAAAATTGAAGTTTTTGCTGTTGGAGCTCCACTTTTTGCTTTCTACGCTCACGATCAAGTCTAAATGTATTTCTCTCATTAACCCGCTTTTTGTAAAGGAACATTATGGAAAGTACAGTTAGCGAAAGAAGGAGAATATAGAGTATGTAAGCCCAAACAGTCTTCCACCAAGGTGGCATTACCCTGATTTTTAATATTACGGAAGCCTCGTTCCATTTATTATCATTATTTGAAGCTTTAAGCTTAAAGGTATAATCTCCCGAAGCAAGATTGGTATATGTGGCACTGGTCTTGGAATCTACGTAGTTCCAAGTTTTTTCAAAACCTTCAAGATAATATGCATATTTATTTTTCTCGGGTCTTGTATAGCTTATAGCCTCATAATCAATGGTCAGTACGTTTTGGTTATGCTTTAGGGTTATCATATCGCTGTCAACGGTTGAGTTCAAAGGACTGACTTGGCCATTTTTGTCAATTTTTTTGTTGAAAAGTCTAATATCTTTTAGATACGGTTTGGTCAAGTATGGATTATAGACAATGTTTTGTGGGTCTATAATATTCAACCCTTTTTTTGTGCCAAGATATAATAGGTTATTATTATCCATGACCACCGCTCTTTCAATTAAGAAATTTTCAAGCAATCCATCGAAGGTGGTAAATCGAACAAACTCATTAGTAGCACGATCAATTTTTAGAACGCCCTGCTTACTGCTTAGCCATAACTCATTTTTAATGGGTTCAAAAATGGCGTTCACATAAGTAAGATTATGATTTTTTAGCTCCATTCGTTCAAAATCCTGCTTGTCTCTTGTGTAGGAGAATAGCCCCCCTCCATTAGTTCCAAACCAAACAGTCCCATCTTGTGTTTCATATATATCCAGAATGCGACTGGAGCTAGGGTGCCCACCAAACTTGGACGAAATCGCATTATTATGGGCTACTGCATCGTAATGGTTTCCTTTGGTTTTTTTAATATGATAAAGCCCGGAAGAAGTTCCTATCCAGATATAACCATAACTATCATGATGTAATACCTTTACATCTTTTTGGATAATCTGAGAGTTTTCATAAGCATCTCCGCTGGGAACTCTGATTTTTTTGGTCTTCGGATCAAAATAATAAACCCCTTCCAAAAAAGAACCTATCCATATATTTCCTGCTGAATCTTCCGTAAAGCAACGAACCTTATCTGTTTGAAGCACCCCAGAAGTTGTACTTACAGTGAAATTCAAGAATGTTTTTGTGTCTTTATAGAGAAGAAAAACACCTCCTCCCCAGGTAGCAATCCATACATTTCCTTGGCTGTCCACAAAAACATCTTCTATGTATAACCCTTCCCTAAGACCTTTATACTCAGAATCTGTCTTTCCGTAAACAGAACTGATTTTACCAGTCTGAGTGTCCAATATGTCAATCCCGTTGATTTGTGCTATCCAAATTTTACCTTCATCGGTTTTGGCCAAAGCTTTTATATCATTAGTCTGTATACTGTTTCCGGTATCATCTCTTTGTAACGCACTAAACTTGTTGTGATGTTGGTCAAAAAACCCCATCCCATTCTCATAATATCCTAGCCAGAGTCGATTCTCGTTATCCAATAAGATGGCCCATACAGAGTCTGAAGCAATACTAGTTTTGTCATTGGCATCGTACTGATAGTGCTTGACAATGTTTCCATTCAAATCCAGTATGACCAATCCCTCATTCTCCACGGCAACAAAAACATGTTCCATACCACTTGTTATGGACATTATGGTACTTTGTACAATATCCAGTTTTTCGAATATTGGTCGTGCCTTTTTTAAATCTCCTTTGAGCACTCCACCCCTAAGTGTTCCCACCCAGAGATTTTCCCTTTTGTCCAGGTGTAATTTTGTTATGTGCTTATCTAAAGCACTAAGATTTAAGGGGATTTCTTCAATTTGACCCTTTTCATGATAGCGCTCTAGCTTTAATCCCTGGTTTGTAGCTATGTAAAGATTTCCCTTAGTGGAATACCTCAAATCCAAAACCGAGGTGCCGGAAAGCGCATAATTCTTAAGGGCACCTTTTTCTTCATCCACTTCACGTATTCCATCATAGGTCCCTACTAAAAATCTATCCTCATGCTCTGCAAAGGACAAAATATTAGTATAGTTTGGACTAACTATATCGTCAACGTTGTTGTTAAATCTTTTAAAGGAGTTTGATTGATCATTATACAAACAAAGGCCAGCATCTGTACCTATCCATAACTTTCCATCTGTATCAACATAAAGTGAACTTATGGAGTTGCTGTTTATACTATTGGGGTCTTTAAGATCATGAACATAATACGTATAAGAATACCCATTGAATTTATAAAGTCCAGCACCATCAGTACCTATCCAGATAAAACCAAACTTATCCAGCACCATGGCCGTTATGGGACGTTGAAAAATATTCTCTTTTACAGCATTGAATTCTAAAGACTGAAAGTCAATTTGAGATTGCATCTGCATTGTTTTCAGAGAAAAAACAATCAGAACCACCCACCTTAACAGTCTAATAAAATCATTTTTAACGTTCACCATCCACTGTACAATTGAAATTTCAAGAAAGAGCATTTTGGCACCAGTAAAAATAAAATTTGTAGCATTTTAAGTTTCAAATGTTGCATAGGTCCTCTAAACAAATCCCCAATCCCAAACCAAAGGAAGTAAAAAGTTATATTGTCTACATTATATTTTAAACAAACTAACTATGCGACCGGTCATTCTGCGATTATGTATTTTGCTAACAATACCATTTTTCATATTCTCTTGCAACAGAGAGGTAGAATTTGATGCTGTTTTGATGCAAGGCCCTGTGCCAAGTGAAGTTCAGGCCAATATAGCTTTTAACAATGAAGAACCTCCTTTCTCGGTAACAATAAGCCCAACAGCACAAGGAGCTACGGCCTTTGAGGTGCTCTCTGGATTGCCTGGGGTCGAAGCTGTTTTGATTGGCATACAACAATCCGTGACCTTTATTTATCCTGAAGCTGATGAGAACTTTTTTGTTACCGTAAGAGCTATTTCGGCTAATGACATGGTCACCGAACAACAATTTGAAGTAATTCCACCAGCAGATCCATGCACACAGATTTTTAGTGCGCCAGTAACTTGGGACGATGGAAATGACCCTGCGTTCTCTTTTGGTTTTAACGGAGTTGAACTTGAAGTTATACCAAATCCTGACCCATCTGGTGCAAATCCAGATGTTTCCAATGTGCTTGCCATAACACAAGACGGCGGAGGGAATTTTGATGGATTCGGTGTTCAGATGACCGGCCCAACCAATTTCGCTGCTGATGATAAGGTGGTCAGATTGTTATTCTGGTCAGATACAGAGTTACCTATAAGATTGACCGTGCAACAAGACCCCAACAACGAAACAGAACGTGAAGCAGAAGTGAATTTAATCCATACTGGAACAGGATGGGAAGAACTTCAGTTTGATTTTTCCACTGCTACAGCAGGTTTTACTGGAAACCCTGATGGAGCTCTAGGAGTAGCAGATGGTGCGGATTTTGTCCCCACTGGAGAGTATATTCGCTTTCAAATGTTTATAAGTCCGGGAGATGATGTAGCCGGCACATTCTATTTGGATAATGTAGGAATATGCCCAAATGGTGGAGCAGCTCCTCCGGACGCACCGGCTGAACCTGAACCATGTACACCTCTTTTTGCACCGTTGACCATGGAAAACGGTGAATCATTTGGTCAATTTAATTTAGCTGGAGACCCTACCATAGTCGCTAATCCAGACTTGTCGGGTGCCAATACCGAAGCTTCAAACGTACTTGAGGTAATTGGCGGAGGTGTTGATTTTCAAGCCCTTCAATATTTCCCTGCAGAGTCTATCGATTTCAGCGGCACAGAACAAACGATAACTATGCTTTTATGGTCACAACAGGCGGTCGATTTCAGGGTAAATGCAACCCAAGGTGTCGCCGATGCTCCTGAAGTTGAGGTAAGCGCTAGTCATGGAGGTACTGGATGGGAAGAACTTACATTCGATTTCAATAATGCAACACTAGCGTTTAATGGTCAACCAAACCAAGGTGATGCTTTTGTACCCACAGGATTGTATGACGAACTTCAAATTTATATCGCTGTACAAGCCAGTTCTTCTGAAACATTTTATATTGATAATATAACAGGTGGGTGCGAATAATCCGTAATACGGTACAATCGACAAACACTAAATAACCTTTAGAATAGACATAAGGCTATGGCACTCATTTAATGTGTTCCATGGCCTTATTTATCGCCACAACATTTTTCCAAATAATATAAATGGAAAGACCGCGAGATACATCAAAATTTATATTTAATGCTACATAAAACTTTTGTTGCCATCAATCCTCAAAATACATTTGAATTGTAAAAAATTCAACATTTTTAAAATGAATACCACTCAATGAAAGTGACAAAAGCAAGCTTGATTTACTATTTCTCTACGCTCTTTTTTATAAATGTGGGCATTGCCCAGTCTGGGAATGAATTTTTAATCACAGATTTTGATGGAGGAGGTATACTGCCCAATGCGTGGCAATCTTATGGAGATTTAGGTCCTTACGGAGTCCAAAACAAAAGAGCCAATAGTGATGGAAAGTACTACGAGCTGATTTGGAATGGTTCCACGACAAAAGGGTATTTGGTCAGTCAATCAGACATTACTTTTAGATTGATTCCAAAGAAAAGACTCAAAGACAAAACTATTGATAACGTCTTTCTCAAAATGGATGTAAACTGTGGAGGTGCCCCAGGGACTGTAATCAATGTTGTTTTGGTTGACGGTCCAAATGACTGTTGCAGCGACGATGTGAATTGGCTATATCAATTCACAAAAAATACCTGTGAATGGGAAACCATAGAAATTAATTTAGGTGAGTTTGGCTACGCCTACGACCCAAGTAACCATGAAAAGAGTATTGATATCAACAAGGTGGGCAGGGTTAAAATCGGAATAGATGTTTTTTCCAATACTAAGAGACAGATCGTACAATTTGACAATGTAGCTCTTGTAGTAAAAGAAGGAACGAATAAAAAAAGATACCAGGCTAATACCCCTATTGAAGACGGAATGACTTTAAAGTCTTTAGCAAAGGATTTTAAAGTAGGTGTAGCGGTGAATCCACACCGAATTGAAGACCCTGACTATGGTGAAATTTACAAACGGGAGTTCAATAGTATCACTGCGGAAAATGCCATGAAGATGAAAAGCATACTCAAAGGAATTGATGATGAAGGGAACCTAATCTATGATTGGACACAATCAGATGCTATTGTAAATTTTGCTGAAGCAAACAATATGAACATTCATGGACATGCCCTTATTTGGCATAGAAGTATACCCGATTTTCTAAAAAGCTTTGAAGGAACCGATCAGGAGTTTGAATCAATCATAGAAGAATATATTACAACTGTGGTTTCAAGGTATAAGGGAAAAGTAGATTCGTGGGATGTGGTTAATGAGGCTATTGATGAGGAAAGTACGGAATTTCGAAAATCTATTTTCTTAGAACGTATGGGGGCCGACTATGTGAAGAAATGTTTCCAATACGCAAGAAATGCGGATAAAGACGTAAAGCTGTTCTATAATGATTATGGATTGATCTATGATAACAAGAAACAACAAGGAGCCTTTCAAATGATAGATAAATTAATGGCAGCAAACCTCATCGATGGAGTGGGGTATCAAATGCATATTGATTATGCATTCCCGAATAAACGGGCCATTAAAGAGGCAACAGACCTGAGCGTACGACGAAAGCTTTTGGTACACTTCTCAGAATTGGATGTTAGAACCAATCCAAAAGGAGATATTCAAGAATTAACAGAACAAAGACTTCAAGCACAGGGCAAGAAAGTCTTTGAAGTAGTGGAAGTATTTAATGAAATTCCCGAAGCATACAAATATGCCTTAACAGTTTGGGGACTTAAAGATGATGATTCATGGGTAACTCCAGAATACGGTCACCCAGATTGGCCCCTTTTATTTGACAGTTCATTTAAAAAGAAAGAAGCATACAAAGGTTTTGCTCAAGCTTTAAAATGACAGTATAAAAAACATCGAATCAAAAAAGAACATAATCGAATATAATTCAAGCATTTCATAACCTTGATTAAAACAAACAAATGACAATCAAAAACTTTATTTTGGGCCTTCCCCTTAGCCTAATTCTATTGGCAGGCTGCTCAGGGTCAATCTCAAAAAACAAAGAGATGGAAATCAGCGATAACACCTCTTTTGATTTTGAAGCTAAAGCAAAGGAACTGGTATCCCAAATGACGCTTGAGGAAAAGGTGTCCCAAATGAGTTATGAATCGCCAGCGATAGATAGACTTGGCATACCTGAATACAATTGGTGGAATGAGTGCCTCCATGGTGTAGGAAGAGCTGGTAAGGCCACGGTATTCCCTCAGGCAATAGGATTGGCCGCCACATTTGACAAGGACAATATGTCCAAGATTTCAGAAATCATTTCAGATGAGGCTAGAGCCAAGCATCACGAATTTGCTTCAAGAGGTAAAAGAGGTATCTATCAAGGCCTTACCTATTGGACGCCCAACATCAATATTTTTAGAGATCCTCGTTGGGGCCGTGGCATGGAAACCTATGGAGAAGACCCCTATTTGGCAGGAGAATTAGCGGTTCGTTTTATTAAAGGTTTGCAAGGAGATGACCCTAATTACCTAAAGCTGGTGGCCACAGCAAAACATTTTGCGGTACATAGTGGCCCTGAAGCAGACCGCCATCGATTTGATGCAGTTCCTAGTCCTCAAGACTTTTTAAATACTTACAGCCCTCATTTTGAAAAAGTGGTCAAAGAAGCCGATGTATATTCCATTATGTGTGCCTACAACAGCTTCAACGGTAAACCTTGTTGCGGAAATGAAGAACTCAGTAGCCTTTTACGTGACGACTGGGGATTTGATGGTTATATTGTTTCCGATTGTTGGGCCATTCGTGATTTTTATGATGAAAATGCCCATAAAATAAGTGCAGATGCTAAAGAAGCTTCTGCCATTGCCGTAAAAGCTGGAACCGATTTGAATTGTGGGAATTCCTATCCGGCATTGGTACAGGCTGTTAAAGATGGCTTGATTACCGAAGCAGAATTAGATGTTTCCTTAGAAAGATTAATGGTAGCGAGGCTTAAACTGGGATTGTTCGCTCCTGAAGGTGCTGTACCATACGAGAATATCCCTTATGATGTTGTGGATTCCGAAAAACATCGACTTGCAGCGCTTGAAACGGCCCGCAAATCGATTGTGCTTCTTAAGAATGAGGAAAACACCCTGCCATGGGATAAAAGTTCGATTAAAAAGATAGCTGTAATAGGTTCAAACGCAGATGACTTGGAGGTTCTCTTAGGAAACTATAACGGATATCCCACTGAACCCATTACTCCCTTAAAAGGTATCCAACAAAAGCTTCCAAATACCAAAGTTTCTTATGCTGTTGGATGTAAATTGGCAGAGGGTCTTCCAGTTTTTGAAGCAATACCAAAATCTGTTTTGTTCACAGACAATACACTAAAAACAAAAGGGCTAAAAGGTGAATATTTTGATAATATTGCCTTTGAGGGGCAACCAAAACATACAAGAATTGATGAAAAAGTAGATTTTACGTGGAGGACCACACCTCCTTTTGAAGACATGAATCCGGATACATATTCCATTCGCTGGGCAGGTATCCTATCCGTGGAGAAAACGGGAAACTATGCTCTGGGCGGTGAAGCCTTCTCTTCCATGCAACTATTTCTGGATGATGAGCTGTTGATGGAACGACAAGATGTGCATCATCCCAAAAAAATTTATGAATATGTAAAATTGGAAGCGGGCAAGAAATACAAAATCCGATTCGAATGTGTTCAGAACTATACCGACCACTCCATTATGCGATTGTTATGGGAAGCTCCAAATGATAATTTGGAGGAAGAAGCCATTGCCGTTGCCCAAGATGCTGATGCTGTGATTTTGTGTATGGGAATCAGCCCATTGCTAGAAGGAGAAGAGATGAAGGTAAAAGTCGACGGTTTTTCTGGAGGAGACCGCGTGCACACCAAATTGCCGAAAACCCAAACCGACTTGATACAGAAAATACAGGCCATTGGAAAACCCACGGTTCTAGTATTGCTCAACGGAAGTGCATTGTCCGTAAATTGGGAAAATGAAAATATTCCAGCCATCATTGAGGCATGGTATCCGGGTCAGGCAGGGGGAACCGCTATAGCAGATGTTATATTTGGAGATTACAACCCATCTGGAAGGTTGCCCGTAACTTTCTACAAGGACATTAACGATATCCCCTCATTTAGCAACTACGATATGAAAGGAAAGACATATCGCTACTTTAAAGGAGAGCCTTTGTATGAATTTGGTCACGGTCTCAGCTATTCTACATTTGAGTATAGTAATTTCGAAATACCTGAAGAGCTCAAAGCAGGCAAGGACCTAACAGTAAAAATCACGGTTAAAAATACAGGAGAGATTAAGGGAGATGAAGTCATTCAGGTATACATTCAAAACCCCAATGCAGATGAATACAATCCGCATAAGACATTAGCTTCTTTCGATAGGGTTTCTTTTGAATCTGGGGAAAGTAGAACTTTAACCTTCAAAATAAGTAAAGAACAATTAAGCACAATAAATAGACAAGGTGATAAAGTTGTGGAACCTGGAGAATATGAGATTTCAGTTGGTGGCGCCCAACCCTCGTTAGACCGCATTCAAAAGGGTTCTGTAGTAGTAAAAAAACTAATTGTTTCAGGAAGTGGGGTAAAAATTTAAAGAATACCCCTATCTTTTAAAGTATTGTAACCAAAAGCAACCAAACCAGCATGTTCTACATCGGTTTTGACATAGGAAGTTCTTCCATTAAGGCTTCGTTAGTGGATGCCAATACGGGCAAGGCCATTTTTACCCTACAAGAACCCAGTGAGGAGATGCAAATTGTGAGCAGTCATACGGATTGGGCGGAACAGGGCCCTGAAGTATGGTGGAAACACATTTGCGCGGCTTCAAGGCGGCTTTTAGGTGAAAACAAAATTGAGTCAGAACATGTAAAGGGTATCGGTATCGCATATCAGATGCATGGCTTGGTCATAGTTGATGCAGATGGAAATGTAATCAGGGATTCTATCATTTGGTGTGATAGTAGAGCTGTGAACCTAGGCGAAGAGGCCTTTTCAAAAATTGGTGAAGACCTATGCATGGAACATATGCTAAACTCTCCGGCCAATTTTACAGCTTCAAAACTGGCTTGGGTAAAACAACACGAACCAGAAAACTATAAAAGGATTCATAAGTTCATGTTACCTGGCGACTATATCGCTTATAAATTTTCTGGGGATTTCACCACAACAATATCCGGTTTGTCCGAAGGGATTTTGTGGGATTTCAAAAATTCGGAACCTGCGGGAACTGTCTTAAATCATTATGGAATAGACAAAAATCTTATCCCGACAATAGTTGACACCTTTGGTGTTCAATCCAAAGTTTCGGAAAAAGGAGCCGAGGAAAGTGGTTTGCAAAAAGGGACTCCCATTTTATATCGAGCTGGTGACCAACCCAACAATGCTTTATCCCTTAATGTATTTGAACCTGGGGAAGTGGCAACGACTGGCGGAACATCGGGGGTTTTGTATGCCGTTACGGATAGTTTGAAGGCGTCTGAAGGCATTAAATTGAACAATTTTGCACATGTGAATCACTCCCCAGAAAAACCAAGAATTGGAAAGCTATTGTGTATCAACGGATGTGGAATTCAATACCGATGGTTGAAAGATATATTGAATCTCAGCCAAAACTCATATGAGGTCATGAATTCCTATGCTTCCAAAGTACCAATAGGTGCAGATAATCTGCAACTCATTCCCTTTGGGAATGGTGCGGAAAGGATGTTTGATAATAGAACAATAGGTAGTCATATCAGCAATCTAAATCTCAATAAACATGGTCAGGGGCATATACTACGTGCCGCCTTGGAAGGCATAGCTTTCTCTTTTGTGTACGGCATGGAAATACTGAAAAAAGACAATACCCAAATCAATGTGATTCGCGCTGGTAACGACAATTTGTTCCGTTCAGAGATATTCTCAGAAACGGTGGCTACTTTAATAAATCAAGAAATTGAGATGTACAATACAACAGGCGCAGTAGGAGCTGCTCGGGCAGCTGGAAAAGCAGATGGCGCTTTTGATTTTGGCACCATGGTATCCCAAAATGATTATGTACAAACCTTTACGCCTAATCAAGAAACAAGCAAATATTCCGAAGCCTATGAGCGATGGAAAACAACATTAAATACATTACTAAGAAATCCAAAAGACTAATGGCATTAACTAACGAATATTTCAAATCCATAGGTAAAATAGGTTTTGAGGGAAAGAATTCTGACAATCCTTTGGCCTATAAGTACTATAATCCTGAACAGGTAGTTGCAGGCAAAACCATGGCAGACCATTTCAAGTTTGCCGTAGCGTACTGGCACTCCTTTTGTGGTACAGGGGCGGATCCTTTTGGTCCTGGAACACAGCAATATGCATGGGATGAACCCAAAGATGCCGTTGAAGCAGCCAAAATGAAAGCAGATGCTGCTTTCGAATTCATTTCTAAGCTGGGCTTCAACTATTATTGCTTCCATGATTACGATTTAATTCGCGAAGGGGCCACATTTACCGAATCCGAAGAACGTTTGGCGACCATTGTATCCTATCTAAAGCAAAAACAACAGGAAACAGGTATCAAGCTATTATGGGGAACCTCCAACTGTTTTTCCAACCCCAGATATATGAACGGTGCAGCGACCAATCCCGAATTTAATATTCTGGCTAGAGCAGCGGGCCAAGTAAAATTAGCTTTGGATGCCACTATTGCCTTGGATGGTGAAAACTATGTTTTCTGGGGCGGAAGAGAAGGTTACATGAGTTTGCTCAATACGGATATGAAACGAGAACTGGATCATATGGGCATGTTTTTGACCAAGGCTCGTGATTATGCTAGAGCACAAGGCTTTACAGGGACTTTTTTCATAGAGCCTAAGCCTATGGAACCTATGAAGCACCAATATGATTTTGATACAGCAACATCCATCGCCTTTCTAAAACAGTATGGTTTAGATAAAGATTTCAAAATAAACATTGAGGTCAATCATGCTACTTTAGCACAGCATACCTTTCAGCATGAGCTCCAGGTAGCAGCCGACGCAGGTATGCTGGGAAGCATAGACGCAAATCGTGGGGATTATCAAAATGGATGGGATACCGACCAATTCCCAAATAACATTTATGAAGCTACAGAAGCTATGTTGGTCTTTCTAAATTCTGGAGGGTTACAAGGTGGCGGAATTAACTTCGACGCCAAGATAAGACGAAACTCAACGGACACCGAAGACATCTTTTTGGCTCATATTGGGGGTGCCGATGTCTTTGCACGAGCATTATTGACCGCTGAAAAAATCATAAGTTCTTCTGCTTACAATGCATTGAGAGAAAAGCGTTATGCTTCTTTTGATTCAGGAGATGGTGCTTCTTTTGAAAAGGGAGAGCTTGACTTTGAGAGCCTGTACTCCATTGCCAAAGAAAATGGCGAACTGCCTTTAATCAGTGGAAAACAGGAGCTGTTCGAGAACATCATAAACCAATACATATAATCTATGGAGTCCGTTCTTGAGTTTGGGGATTGGATAGTTTTAGGCATCTACTTTTTGGCGTTGATTGGTGTCGCCGTTTGGGTAGTCCTACAAAAAAATAAAGATACCGAAGACTATTTTTTGGCAGGAAGAAATGTAGGATGGTTCGTGATAGGAGCTTCCATATTTGCCTCCAACATTGGCTCCGAACATGTAGTGGGATTAGCTGGGACCGGATTTGAGTCCGGAACACCCATGGCACATTATGAACTCCACGCATGGATTGTACTACTATTAGGGTGGTTGTTCTTGCCCTTTTACATCAGAAGTGGTGCTTTTACCATGCCAGAGTTTCTGGAGAAAAGGTTTGATAGCCGGTCAAGATGGTTCTTATCCATTTTCTCGTTGGTAGGTTATGTGATTACCAAAGTTTCGGTAACCATCTATGCCGGTGGTATTGTAGTATCGGAACTATTGGGGGTTTCCTTTTGGGGTGGAGCAATCGGCATTGTAATCTTTACAGGAATTTATACCATTATAGGTGGGATGAAAGCCGTAATATATACCGAAACCCTGCAAACTATTATTTTGATTTTGGGCTCCATCATTATTACTGTTTTAGGTCTGAATGAAATCGGAGGATGGACTGCAATGACCGAAACTGTGAAAGAAGTAAGTCCAGAACACTTTAATATGTGGCGACCTATGAGCGACCCCGACTTCCCATGGACCGGACTGTTGATTGGAGGCACAATTGTAGGTATTTGGTATTGGTGTACCGATCAATACATTGTGCAAAGAACCTTGGCCGCAAACAATATCAAAATAGGACGAAGAGGGGCTATTTTTGGAGCTTATCTGAAGTTATTGCCCATTTTCATATTCCTTATTCCAGGAATCATTGCCTTTGCCTTGACCATACAAAATCCTGAAATATTTAGTGTAGAAAAAGCGGACCGGGCGTTTCCTATGTTGGTAAAAACCTTACTGCCTGTTGGATTAAAAGGATTGGTAGCAGGAGGACTTATTGCTGCTTTAATGAGCTCATTGGCATCGGTTTTCAATTCATGTTCCACCATTTTTACCATTGACATTTATAAAAAGATAATGCCAGACAAGGAGGAGAAACAACTCCTACGAATCGGTAAGACCGCCACTGCGGTAATTGTTGTTCTAGGTATTTTCTGGATTCCGATAATGGAAAAGATTGGAGGTGGTGTTATGTACCAGTACTTGCAGAATGTACAATCCTATATTGCCCCACCGGTCACAACTGTTTTCCTTCTTGGAATTGTTTGGAAAAGAGTGAACTCAACAGCCGCTATTACAACCTTGATGACCGGATTGGTTTTGCTTGTTGCAAGATTAAGTGCAGAGATTTACTATCAACCTGATATTGAACATTTTCGTCAAACTGGCGAGCAATTGACATCCGGATTTGCCTATACATTTGCGACTATAAATTTTGCCCATATGGCCATTTTTATGTTCATTTTTTCCCTAGCCCTTTGCATAGGGGTTTCATTGGCAACGACTGCTCCAGACTATAAAACCATTAAAGGGCTATCTTTTGGAACCTTGGGTGAAGATGATAAACAATTGGCCAAGAAGAGTTATGACACCATTGATGTTGTACTCTCCATTTTACTGGTTGTAATTGTTATTGGAATACTAACCTATTTCACCGGATAATCAATGCTCCAATGCTACTAAAGAAAATAGACCAATTATGATGGAGGTAATCAAACTTACCAATTCCAAAGGAATGGAAATGGAAGTATGTAGTTACGGCGCCACCCTGATGTCCTTAAAAGTCCCCGACCGTAACAATGATTTGGTTAACGTGGTTGTAGGACTGGACAATGCTGAAAATTACACATGTCCAGAATTTCAAGAACATAGTTTATATCTGGGATGCACAGTAGGCCGATATGCGGGTCGTATTTCCAAGGGCTTTTTTGAGTTGGAAGGAAAAAAATATTATATAGAAAATGAAAACGAAGTACACTTACACGGCGGTAGCTCTGGATTCCACAAAAAATATTGGGAGGTAATATCTACCGAAAACAGTCGCAGCAACAATGTAAAATTCTGTTTACTGAGTGAGCACATGGAAGGTGGTTATCCCGGGAACATTAAAGTCACTGTGGAATACGAACTTCTTGAATCCAATGCATTAAGAATTTTATATAAAGCGACCACAGACCAGACCACGGTGCTCAATCTAACCAATCATGCCTATTACAATCTTAATGGGGAAGGAAGCGTATCCGACCATTATCTTCAAATTAACAGCAACAAAATATTGGAATTGGATAAGAAAAAACTTCCAACAGGAAAAATATTGAACTGTTCCAAGACGCATTATGATTTTGTCAACAAGGCCAAAATCAAAAAAATAATGGAATCAGGACTTGATACCGTTTACGTGCTTTCACCTAAGCCATTTTCCGCTGCGCTCTATTCAGAAAAGAGCGGAATTTGTATGAAAGTGCTCTCCAAACAGCCTGCGGTGGTGATATACACTCCACCTGAGTTCCCGCACGTGAATTTTAAAGATGAAGCAACCTACAGTGTATTCCCAGCCATTTGCTTTGAGACACAAAACTTTCCGGACGCCCCCAATAACAAACATTTTCCAAGTTGTGTACTAAGGTCCGGGGAAACCTACACAAATGAAACGGTACTGGATTTCAAAACACTAACAACAAACTGACCTTTTTCACTGATTCTTTTTCTTACACTTAGCACTAGTGTTTTTTGCCCTTTTTGAGATTTTAGGCAAAAGGTATCTAGCAAAACTATGGTACCCCATCAAAGCTTAAGAAAAACACTTGCTTCAACGTGAGTATCTCAAAAAAACCTTGTAGCTAGGACATCTTTACGTACCAAATACTATTTTGTTACCTCTAACTCTTTTTTCAAAATATTTTTAAACCGAGTTGCACTTAAATAGTGGTCGTCCAGTAACCGACCGTTATGTAAAAGACTGAACACCCCAAATCCAGATGGTGCGCTTTTGGCTTCCTTTACAGTCTCTATTTTGGAAACTTTTAAATCCACTTCGTAATCCATGGCAACGTTTAAGATTGCTGCCGCCGATTTCTCATTCCAAGGACACTGGTCCGCATAAATTAGGTGCCACCCTTTGTACTTTTTTTGTTGCCGATGCCAGTCCAACAAACTTGGTTTTCTAGCATCTTTGTTCCAGGTTTTCGCCAATAACTCAAATCGGTCTTTGGATTCAATTTGTTCAAATCCATTTTTTTCAAAAACGCTTTTATTTGCCAGCCATCCGCCCTTGCTTGTCATTACACACACTCCGTCCAAACCCGTTGCTTTCCCTTCTTTTTCGGCATCTTCAATAAGCATGGCACCATACCCTTTGTTCCTCTCCTTTTTCGAATAAACATAAGTACAATGAATGAATATATAGTTATCCGCATTAATAGGACGCCAGGCATATTTGCCTGGAACATACTCGATAAAGCCTATCATTTTGTCCTCGTTGTTCTTAAGAATTTTTATTCTCAAGCCTTCTTGAAAGCGCTTTTCAAACCACTCTAGTTTGTCATTAAAGCCTTGCCTTTTTGTATCCTTGATACAAAAAAAAGTCTCTTTCATTGCATTCTCCGGTGTAACCTCAACAATTTTCATAATCCCTTTTATTCGTTATTTAAAAGTGGCGGTATGTGATACAGGGATATCCCAAGCTTCTTTAATCTTACCATCAATAATACACCATAAAACAACCGCTTCTATTTCCATAGATTCGCCATCCAACATCATAGTATCCCTGACATGTGTGATGACCAATTCATCCCCCATGGGAAAAGCGGATATTGGGTTTACCTTAAAAGAACCGTTGGTGCCAACTGCCAATTTTTTAAAAAAATCAATTAACCCCGATGAGCCATAATAGTCTCCTTCAACCTCAGGCAGCTCAGGGTTAATATAATGCCAAACAAAATCTTCAGCCAACATTTCTCCAATAGTGCTTGAATTAGAAGGGTCGAACTTGTTTAGAATTCTAATATTGGGATGTTCCTTTTCCATACTATCACTTTTTCACTGGCACTATTTTGAAGTTGATTACCTTCAAGGTGAGTGCTCCGTAAGTAATTGATAGAATAACCACTGAAAGCAATATGCCAACGTAAGGCAACATGGTGAACAATCGAAGTACTATGGCAAGGCATAAAGCAAGGAAGGTAATACCCCAAAAGTTCCATTTTTTTGTCTTTTTATCTTTGTAGTAGTAAACCAACAACAGTGCAGCAATTAGATGACCAAACAGAAGGCTGAACAAAAAAATACCGGTAGCAAAGAGTCCTATGGGAATACCAATAACAATCAAGAAAGCAAGAATTATCAGCAAAGGAATACCGAACAGATAGATTAGGCCAATCCCGAAGCTTTTAAACCAGTTCTTTTCCAAACCTTCAACAGCTTCTGAAAATGTATTTCTAAAAAGTGAATGCAGTATGAGGATAACCAAAAAAGCGGATAAAATATAAAACACCCATAATGAAGGGGATTTTGTACCGAATGTAGTTGCTGACAACTCCGAGTTTTCTTCACCTAAAGATTCATTAAACGTAGCTTCCGTGTTAACAAGCGCTTCCTTAAAGTCTATTTCCCCATCGCTATTCCAATACTCAACTTTCGAGTGGAATTTTGCATTAGGTCCAACAGTGAATTCCTCACTTATTATTTTTGAAGTTTCATTGAAAACTCCATTGATGCTTACATCTGTCCCTTTAATTTCGGCTTTTCCATTTACCTCTCCATTTATTTCAACATTTCCGCCAAAACACTTGAGATTTCCATTTACTTTGGCATTTTCTGTGAGGATTACTTCACCGCCAAAGACGATTAAGTCATCCTCAATTTCTGAGTTTATAGTGACTCTACCCACAGCCAGTCGCACATCATCAGCGATGTAACCATTTACATATAGTTCACCACCAGCTGCAATTAAGTCTCCATTTATGCTGTCATTTATTACAAGGTTTCCTCCGGCAATTACCAAGTCCCCCTGGACAACTGAATTCACCTTGATACTCTCCCCAGCCCGATAGGTGTCATCCGTCTGGGTAGTGTTAATTAAGATATCTCCTGTCTTCTCTGTTTGACCAAAAGAAAACATAGCGCAAAGTACTGTTAGCAAAAAAGTAGTTGTTTTCATATGTGTTTATTTTTGGAATACCGACAAATGTATTGTCAATCAGGAGCTTATAAAATGATGCAAATCAGCGGAAATGCTTTAACAATGCCAGTTCCAAATACCGGACACACCACTTTGAAGCATGTATCAAGGAGAAGGATACCGTGATAACAGCTGATTAAAATCATTGTTCCACCATCCTAACAGAGTTAATTTGGACGAAGAATGATTTGTGGGTCTGATCGGAAAAAATATGTGCTTTTGATATTCCTAGAATATGTATCCAACATTTTACAATTGATAAAACCCTTGCCTCATGATATTTCTAACTCCCCAATCCAGTGTTTTCTTTATACTGCTGTTCGTTTTATTTGTTTTTGTATTACCGGGCGCCATTTTCTACGCGTATTATCACTTTAGCAAACGGGTAAACAAACAGGTCGAATTTCTTTTCAATCTTAGTGGTAATACCGAAAAACCAGCAACCCAAGAAGACCTCAATCATTTACCACAAATTGTGAGACAATACGTATTGAAAGTTGGGGTATTGGGAAAGTGTAAGGATTGCCATGTCATTTTGAAACAATCAGGAAACATTAGACAGGAAAAAAATAAACGCTGGATGACTTTTACCGGAAAGCAGTTCATATCTGCGAAACCTTTAGGTTTTGTTTGGGCAGCAAGAAGCTTTCCCTTTTTTGTAATAGATAAAAGTATAGAAGGTGAAGGTGAGACGAACGTGAGTTTTCTAGGTTATTTTTCGTTAGGTTCAGATAGTTCAGCGAAAACCCATCAAAGTGCTCTAGCAAGATGTCTCGGAGAATTGGCTCTGTACCCAATATGTTTTCTCAATGAAAAGATAAACTGGGAAATTCTTGATGATAAATCTGTAAAAGCCAAAATAGTACAAAACCATACTTCTGCCGAAGGTGTGTTTTACTTCAATGATAAGGGATTGATAGACCACTTTGTTACCCATCGTTATAGGGGTGATTCGCTGGAAGAATTTACAGGGAGATTTAATGCATATGAAAAAAAGGATGGCTTATTGGTCCCTACAGAATTAAGTGCCACTTGGAACTTAGCCGAAGGAGACTTTGAGTATTTCAACTGTAAAATAACCGATTATAAAACTGAATAAGTATCCCAGCACAAAGCATGAATTAAGCTATATAAAAAACGATATCAAGCTTTGAGTTTGGTACTCCCACTCACCCTTCTTTTCGGATAAATACGGAGCACAAACAGACCCATTTTTCTCAACTCGCAGATAAGGGTATCCAAATCCCTAAATGTGGAATATTCAAAAAATATCGTGTTGTGATTCAGGTCTAACCTTACCTTTTGTATATGTCCCAAAGCGTTCAGCCTATTCTCCACTTTCTTTGGCGACTTGAGACCTGAGAGCTCTTTTACTTTTATCCTTCCAATTATCATATTTCTTCTTTGATTTTGCAATACAGGACCTCATCAAACATGGTTTCCATTGCTAAACAACCTACCTAATGTATTCCACTCGGAAAATGATTTACGTCATCTGAAAAGAAGTTCTTCTACCATTTTTAGATAAAAAAGGTCCTGATTCATCCAAATCCATTAACCCTGACATAGGTCATTTGCCATGGTATTCCTATGAAATAACTTTATGAAAATCCAAAGACAAGTGTTATGAAAACATTACTCTATGCCACAGATTGTACTCCAACTACCTCGGCCGCATTAAAATATGCCCATAGGCTGAGCAGGGTACTAAACGCCAATCTGCACATTCTACATGTATACGACCTACAGCCCTTTACAACGGCTAATGTTAGGTCAAGGGGTATTTTGGAAAAAAACTATTTTCTAGATCAACTTGAGGTACTTAAAAAGTATTGTAAAAATCAGTTAAAAAATGAGCTTGGAGCTGTGGATGCAGATTTTCATGCAGTAAAAAGCACCAATATTTCAAAAGCTATTTTAAAAACCGCTGAAGAAATCAATGCTGATTTGGTCATGGTAGGAGTCAAAAGCACAAAATCATTAAGAGGATTCTTTACTGGCAATATAGCGGAGAATTTAATGGACAAACTTAAATCTCCATTGCTCATTCTACCTGACGACCATCATCTTCATGATATTTCCACCGTGCTTTACGCAACAGATTTTGAGCCTACGGATGTCTTCGCCCTTAAACGTGTGGCAAAACTGGTTGAATCTTATGGTGCCTTGATCAAGGTCTTTCACATTCCTCTCAAAACAGAGGTTAATGTTGAGGAGAAAATGGAAGTATTTAAAGAAGAGGTATTAAAAAGGATTGATTATCCTGAGATTATTTTCTCCATTGAATATGCCGATGACGTGGAATCAGGGATTCATAACAGTATTAAGGAAGAAATCCCCGAAATGCTTGTGATGATGGAGCGTGAGCAACCTTCTTTTTTTGATAGGCTTTTCTGCAAGGATACCGTGGAAACCATAGAAGGCAAAATATCCATTCCACTGCTGGTCTTCAACAAAGAAAGTATAGTGGACATGTTCGCTCGGGATTCCAACGATACATTAAAAGAGCAAACAATAAATTGAAAAGCACGTCTAGGAACCAAATCAGTTTATTGATGTACAATACGTCCATCCTCCATTTGAATGATGCGGTCCGTTCGTTTTGCAAAGTCGCCATCATGCGTAACCACCAAAAGGGAAAGTGCCTGTTCCTCTTTTAATTGTTTAAAAATCTGAAACACATTTTCCGCATTAAAACTATCCAAGTTGCCCGTTGGCTCATCTCCCATTAGAATGGTAGGGTTGTTTATCAATGCCCGTGCTATGGCCACCCGCTGCTTTTCCCCTCCGGAGATCCTAGAGGCCTTTTTAGTGGCCAGATGTTCAATATGTAGCATATTAAGCTTTTCAAGAGCATCATGCTCTATTTCATCATATGATTTTTCCGCAAGTTTCTTTGCAGGAAGCATCACATTCTCAAGAACGCTGAACTCCG
This sequence comes from uncultured Allomuricauda sp., assembly GCF_947501165.1. Taxonomy (GTDB): domain Bacteria; phylum Bacteroidota; class Bacteroidia; order Flavobacteriales; family Flavobacteriaceae; genus Flagellimonas. The sequence continues at coordinate 448,172 of NZ_CANMUU010000001.1, forward strand.
AAAGCAAGTAATGAAATTGAAATACGAAACCGATGCTTTTATTTCGTATTCGGGAAAGCTCTTGATGCTCTTTGCCCGTTACCAAGCCTCCATTTAAAAAAAGTGAACCCGAATAATCGGTATCCATGGTGGAAAGTATATATAGGAGCGTCGATTTACCAGAACCTGATTTACCCATTATTGATACAAATTCACCAGCCTCAATGCCAAATGAAATATCTTTTAGCACTTGAAAATCCTTAGGTTTATAAAAGTGCTTGTTTATGTTTTTTGCTTCCAGAATAAGGCCCATATCAAACTGTTTATGTCCCCCGTATTATTTGAACAGGATCAATGCGACCTGCTTTTCTTGATGGTAAATACCCTGCAATGATGGTTGATAACAAGGCAAAAAAGAATCCAATCATATAGTAACCAAGTTTATAGTTTACAGGATAGGTTGTAATCGTAGGTAATGCTTCGGTCTCAAAAGGGGCTCCGTCAATAAGCTTGGATAACAGAAACCCAATGCACAAGCCCAACACCCCACCGATAAAACCAATTATTATGGCCTGGCTCATGAAGATGTATTTAACATCTCGTCCTGAAAAACCAGTGGCTTTCAAAATGGCGATATCCTTCATTTTTTCGTAGATCAGCATATTCAGAATGTTATAGATACCAAATCCTGCAACTATCAAAAGAGTAACGGATACCGCATACGTAATAAGGTTCCTAATATTTGAACCCGTTTCAAATTGTGCATTCGCTTCATTGATATCGATGGCTTCAATATCAAATTGTTTCTCCAACCGGTTGGCCATTTGTTCCGCTTCATTAATTTGGAAAAGTTTGATATTGATGTCGGTCACATAATTTTCCGCTTCCCCCAGAACACGTTGCACCGTTTTTAATTTTGCAAAGCTTTGAATATTGTCTATCTCTGCTATTCCACTTTGATAGATGCCCACTATTTTGAGAGGAAAAATATTCCCCTCAGCGGTACTGACCTGTACCCTATCGTCAACAGAAAGTGACATTTTTTTTGCCAGCCCAGCTCCCAGAAGGATACCATTTTCAGAATTTTTCAATGCTTCCGGAGTTCCTTCGACTATGTTGTCTCGAATATTCGAAAGTCGTACCTCTTCCATAATATCCACGCCAACAAGATTCCCGCCCAATTCAATAGATCCTGATAAGTAGAATATTTGAGCCTGCAACTGAGGAGTAGCCCCTCTAACATTTTCATCATTTCGTAAATAGTTTAATATAGGTAGGGCGTTATGTATTTTTCGCTGCCCTTGTTTTGGTTTTATGGAGTGTACCACATTGAAAGCTTCGTCCAAATTTTCAATAAGGGTTATTGGCTGTTTTTCAGAAGGTTTTATTTCATTGTAGATATGAACATGGGGCGTTTGGTTCAGTACCAGATCGTCAAGCATTTCATTGAGACCGGTCATAAAGCTCACTAAAGTGATGTAGGCACCAATACCGAAGGTAACCCCTAAGGTTGCTGTAATCGTTGACTTCTTCTTTGTAACCAAATGGGTTTTGGCAATTTCTAAAATGACCTTCCAGTTTATCATCAGTTGGGTTTTAGTATGGCCGTATTCTCATCTATTCCATCCAGTATCTCTACCTTATCCAAGCTCTGTATGCCAATTTTGACAGGCACTTCTCCTTCATTGGTCAGTACTCTGGAACCATCTATTAGATATTCTTTCATTATGGTCAAAGTCTCATCCTTTTCCGCAATAACAATATTTGCTTCACCCGATAGACCGGGATAGAGTTTTTTAGGGGGCAATAAAAACGTGGCCTCTACTTTGAACGTTTGCGATCTTTCGTCCTTTTTTGGATAGATCTTGGATAATTTCGCTTCAAACACCTGGTCGCCATATGCATCCAATAGGATCCATGTTTTTTGGCCTATATCCAATTTCACGATATCGACTTCATCTACAAGCAACTCTATAAGAAATCTATTGCTATGACCTACCGCCGCTACTGGCTCATTTGTGCTCACAATTTCACCTGGATTTTTATACAGGGCATAAACGGTACCATCAATCTTGCTAGCTATGGTAAAATCTCTTGATATCTTCTGAGCGGCCTTAACATCGTTTTCAGCTTGCATCACCTGTGTGGACAATTCATTTTGTGTCCGCTCGTATTTCCTTTTCAATAATCTTAGGGTATTCTGCGAAAGATCATAAGCCAATTGCCGGTTGTCAAACTCAATCTTTGAACCAATGTTTTGCTCCCATAGATTCTTTTGCCTGAAGTAATTTATGGAGTCATTTTTAAGCTGTAGAAGTGCTGTTTTGATTTCGTCTTGAATTTCCCTCAAAATAGCCGCTTCCCCTTCATAATTATCACGCGCCAATCTTAATGATAACTGAACGTTTCGTTTGTTCATCTCAGTTTCCAAATTCCCTATTTGGACAATAGCCTGGTCTTTTTTCACCATTTCGCCTTCTTCCACTAAGTTGTAATCTAAAATTCCCGACACAGAAGAATAAGCCTCGTAAAGGCTATCTGGTTGAATAGTTGCAGAAGCGTAGACCGATTCGGTTAGCGGTACTTTTTGTGGATATGTTCTTTGGTCCTTTTTAGTACAACCAACAACCCATAAAAATGAAATAAAACAAACTAGGTGGTATTTATTGATGGTTTTCATAAAAGTCTTTTTACTACTGTTTTGGATTATAACCATTCAACTTTTCAATTTTAGCATTAGTTGGGTTTAGAGTCCTTGCGACATTCCTGCCACAAGGGACATCCTTTTTCATTTCTAAGTGGAAGGATGCTTCCGTTCTTTTCAATCTGCATAGCTATGATAAGTTCCTTTCCTTCATAGATGATTCTAGAACCGGTAACCTGTAGCACGTCTCCCCTTTTCAGTTCAAAACGCTTTTCTTCCAAATACCAATCTGGTCCAACATGTATGTTTACTTTGCGCTCATTATTCTCAAGTTGAAGGTGTATACAACAATAGTCCTTATCCGAAGTCAAAATAGTCTCAACTTTATATATCATACCATTAACTGTTTCAACAGTATTAATGTCAAATTTCGTTTCAAACAGATGCAATTTGGAAGTGTTTTTTTGAGCGGAAAGAATCCCGATACCGAACGCAATAAACCATACGAACAAGTGTACTTTTTTCATGACAAAAACGACTTATGGACCTTGGCAAAACTACTTTCCAAACACAAGGCGTAAAATGATTACAGTCATTGTACAGGGGTGATTATTATACTTCTTTTGCCATTAAAAACATGATATTCCTTATTCTTTTGTCTTTGCTTATTCTGGTATTGATAGGTTTTTTATTCCTACCTATGGAGTTGACAATAAACACTTTCAACAATCAGTACCAAATAACCTTTAAAGGTTTGGCAAAAATGTGGTTGGAGGCGGACAAGGATTCAATACTAAAAATTGGATTGAAGGTGTTCTTTTTCACCCGTTATTTTTCTCCTTTTGATAAAAGAAAGAAACAAGTTCAAAAAATGAAAAAAGGAGTTAAGAAGAAGGAGAGCAAGAAAAAAGGTTGGTCTTTGGGCCAGATAATAGCCTTGCTGAGAACTTTTAGGCTCAAAAGATTTAGGCTTGATATCGATACAGGGGATTACATAACCAATGCCAAACTATATCCGGTTTTCGCTTTGATCAATTTTTACGGATTGCCCTGTCAAATCAATTTTAGAGATACCAATGGTCTGATTTTGCAGATACAAAATAGGCCAATTCACTTATTAAAATCATTTATTAATTATAAAACAAAAAGTCATGGATTTACAATTTGAAGAATTACTGAAACAGATTACGGATTTTATTAAAACAGAAGCTACAACAGATACCATAGTTGGAGAGCAATTTCAACTGGGTGAGTTCAAATGCGTACCTGTAATTAAAGTGGGTATGGGATTTGGTTCTGGAGGTGGCGAAGGTGTTGATGGAAAAATACGCAAAGGTGAAGGTCTTGGTGCAGGTGCGGGAATGGGCATTGAGCCTATTGGGTTTTTGGTAACCAAGGATAACGAAATATCTTTTTTGGAAGCAGGAAAATCCCATGGACTTGCGGCGGCCTTTGAAAAAGTTCCTGAACTGATAGAAAAAATCGTTACAAAGAAACAACAGGCAGAAAAAGAAACGGTTTAATTGTATTGTTTAAAAAGAATTATTGATTTTGAATATTTCTTTCTTAAACTGATCTAGGTCATTTCAGGTGTTAGGGACTCTTTATACTTTAGCACCATTAATGACGTTCATGAGAATTTTTGATAAAGACCGGAATGATCTTTACGGCAGTGTAAAGAGGAAGAGTTCATTGTAGCTTATCCGCATACCGGTTGGTCTTTGAACCGATAAGGAACAGAGGCCTGGTGGAAAATTGACTTCATCAAGTACTGATGTTTTGTCTTAGATATTTTGGCAACAGAGTATTGAAAACAAGGTGATGGTATAAAAATGAAATCGGTTTTTTTATAGCGGAACAGGAGGTGCAAACCTCCTGTTCTTTTTTATAGCCACCCCAGTTATCCGAAGACGTTCCTTCCAGAATCTTGATGAACCTATGGAAACTTTTTCTTGGCATAATTCTATTTCAAGAAAGACCATTCCCAAAATGGCCTTGGCTGTTTTCATTGTTTTCTATTTGATCTCCATACTTATCCATGTTCATTCATTGGCTTTACTTTCCCCAAATAATACAATTTCAATTTGGGACGGTTATCTCTGTGATTTGATTGAACCCAGCATCCCAGGCCTATATAGAAATACAGCCAGACCATTTGCAGTTGTGGCCTTATGGTCTATATGTTTTGGATTGTTGTTCTTGTGGAGAAAACTGATTACGGTGTTAAGACCAAATTATGGATGGTATCAAATAATCTGGCATGGGCTTGGTCTGTTTTCCATTTTTTTGATGCTATTGCTACCGTTCGGAAATCATGATCGTATCATTTTTTTCTCAGGAATGTCAGGTATTTTTTCCGTTCTTTTTGTGTGTTTGGACCTTGCGAAAAACAGGTGCTACGAACAATTATGGGCAGGTATATTGTTTTTGGTTGCACTCACTTCCAACAACCTCTTGTACCTTATTGACTTTTGGGTAGACCTATTACCCATGATACAAAAGTTCACACTTCTTTCGTTTGTTGTTTGGTATCTGCTCCTTGACAAATTAACCCCCAAATAGACATCAAACTAGGGTCAAGATTTAATGATAGCTAGAAATCTATCTTTTGTATTTGCCATTCATTATGCGTTTTGACAGCTATCAACTGATCATTTAATAACTTAGAATTAATCATGGGTACTTTGTAGCGATCCTTTCTCATTTGAATATTATATCGTCGTCTTAGAAATTTCACAATATCACCAGAAGTATCCATCAAGACCTCGTGAAACTTGTATTCATAAATATTCAATTTAAACTCGTTCTGTCCCCTCAATACTTTCTCATAAACAATGCCAATGGTATACCCATTTTTAAAAGGGTTTACATTTAAAAACTGATGTTCAATTGCCAATTCTCCTTTGGGGTTTATAAAACCATATATGGGAATATCCTCAACATAGGTCATTACCATACATAGGCCATCTGAAAAATGTGGGTATTCAATGGCATGTATCCCATTTGAATGCTTTTTCGCTTCCATATTCCAATAAACATCCTTGCGGAAATCAATGGCAAGAGCTCCTGAATCATCAATAAAAGCCCATTCGTCTCCTTTTTGTACTGCGGCCATGCCTTCGTTAAATGGTGCTACTTTATCAAAAGTTTCAGGCAACTGCGCCATAAGGCCCGATAACATAAAGAATGCAGCTAAAGTTGATTTTATTTTTAGTCCCATTGTTCTGATTTTTTTGTTAAAACATGATATTGGAGTAGACCATATCCTTAAGGTCTTTTGGCAGCGAATCCCGTATATCCTCCAATTCACCTAGAGATACATACTTTCTCAAAAAAATAAAGGTTGTTTTGATGTATTGTTCAGCCACCTCCTCGCTATACTCAAAATCATTTATTGCCGCTGCCCCATCATGTTTGCGTACCAAATCAATGAACTCGGGCATACGCTTGATTTTTGGTTTTTTCTTTCCGACACTCCAGCCATGCACATAAACCCCTTTCAAAAACATGGGCAATTGCGCCATAAATTGACACGACTCCTGAATTGGGATGATATCTCGTAATGCATACAGAACAGAAGTCAATATTCTGCCCGCCTTATCTGTATTATCCCCCAAATTCATCTGTTTGGCATATTCCTTTAAGAACTTGTTGCCTTCTGAAGCATATTGATTGAAATTTAGTGCCATAACCTAGGATTTATAAGAACAAATATGCTAGTAGTACACTTCATACAAAATGACGTGGGTCATAGTATCTGCCATAATCCACCATTACTTTTAATCCAACATATTCCTAGACTCAATAACGGGACATGTCCCATACTGAAACTGTGTGCAGTCTTAAATAAAATAACCTAGATAAACATCAAAAAAATGGAAATGAAGCAATTATTGGTACCTGTAGATTTTTCCGATTGTTCGGAATATGCTTTGGAGGTCGCCGCTCAATTGGCCAGGAAACTTAACGCAACTATTACCATTTTTCACATGATGGGTGTTTCCGAATCTGTATTGGCTAAATCTGAATTGTATGAACAAGAAGAGGCCAAATACTATATGAATTTGGCCAAAGAAAAAATAAATGAATACACCAACAAGTCGTATTTAATGGGGATTCCTGTAAAGACGGTTATTCAAAACTATAAGGTCTTTGAGGAAGTAAACAAAGTGGCACAAGAACAGCAAATAGATTTGATAGTTATGGGTTCTCACGGTGCAAGAGGATTCAGCCGGCTATTTGTTGGCTCCAATACGGAAAAAGTGGTCCGTTCTGCAGAAGTCCCGGTGTTGGTCATTAAAAAACCTCATCATGACTTTAAGATAGAAAATGTGGTCTTCGCCTGCAATCTTGAAGCCGAAAATCGTGCAGCCTTTAAAAAAGCACTTGATTTTTCCAATCTTTTTAATGCCGAACTTCAACTGGTTTATATTAATACGGAAGGTTCCAATTTTTTGAACAGCCGACAAATTGCCGAAAAAGTAGCCGATTTCACATCGATAATCGGGAACACTCACAAAGTGAACATCTATCATGATTTTAATGTTGAGCAAGGCATATTCAACTTCGCGGAATCCATTTCTGCAAATATGGTAGTGATTCCCACGCATGGCCGAAAGGGCATTGCCCATTTCTTTAAGGGGAGCATAGGGGAAAAAATGGCCAACACGGTAAAACTACCCTTAATGACCATTAAGATTTAGTCAGGTCTTAAAGAGTAGCTCCAACCTACCAAGTCTAATCAATTCGGACTTATTTCTTCCAGAAAATGCAGAGGCTATGGACCTAGCCGTTGCCATAATCAAATATTTGATTTGATCATTAAAACGAGCCTTATGATCCGTATAAAACCTTTCAAAATCTTCGTAGCACTCAACTGCATCCTTTTCATTCTCCAACAACCAATCAAACACAGTCTCAATTTGAAAAGCGGCATCCGTACCGTATTCATCCTCAACTTCATCCACTTCCAACCAATGCTCTCTAACCATTTCCTTAAGCCTGTCTATCTCCTTTATGTGAACACTATGGTCCGCTTTTGCCACAGCATAAAACAGCTTTCCAAGACTTTGATAAAACGCTTTTCCTATATTTTTGTTGGTAACCATCATGACAGTTATATTTAGTATTACAAGTACAATGTATCACCTTTGGATGTATTGTTAAATGACCAAGATCAGCAATTTAAACTACCTTTAAGAGGTGAAACTCTTCGAGCAAAATAGTATTTTCAAAATCCTATCTGAGGCCATTTCGGAAGGTATTCTTATAGTTAATGACAAACAAACCATTGTTGCCAGCAATAGTGTGGTCAATGCAATGTTTGGGTATCCTGAAGAAGGTTTGAATGGAGAATGCCTAAGTGTTTTATTACCAACAAATAGTAGAGTAGTCCATGAATCGCATTTTAAGGATTTCCTCGCCAAAGGCAAAAAGCGAAGTATGGGACTTGGGCTAGATTTAGAAGGAGTTAGAAAGGATGGCACCAAATTTCCCCTCGAAATCGGGTTGAACCCCTTTAAATTACTTCGCAAGGATTACATAATGGCCTTGGTCGTGGACATAACCGAACGAAAAAGAGCAGAGCAGGCCATAAATCACTGGTATAGGATTTTCAATGAATCACGCAACGAAATATTTGTGTTCGATGTGGAAAGCTTTAAGTTTTTAGATGTGAATTATGGGGCTCGATTGAACTTGGGCTATACCACTGAGGAGTTGGAAGAGAAATCCATTCTGGATATAAAACCCGAGCTCACACATGATAGTTTGACCCGTTTGATTAGACCTTTGCTCAATGGTATCAAAGAAAAGATAGAGTTCGAAACCATCCACCGCAGAAAAGATGGCACCACCTATCCCGTGGAGGCACACTTGCAGTTATCAACCATTGGCAAGAAAAGGGTTTGCGTTGCTATTGTATTGGATATCACGGAACGTAAAAACTATACCCAGACTCTTGAAAACAAGGTTGAGCAGCGTACCATGCAACTTAGCGAAGCATTAAAAGCTGAGAAAAAACTAAACGAGCTAAAGACCAAGTTTTTGTCTCTGGTATCCCATGAATTCAAAACACCCCTGACAAGTATACTTACCTCAACATCCCTTTTATCAAAGTATACGGAGGGAGATCAACAGGACAAACGTGATAAGCATATCGAAACCATTAAAACAAAAGTTAGGTATCTGGACAACATCCTTACTGATTTTCTGTCCATAGAGCGTTTGGATTCCGATAAGGTAAAGTATAATTCAACCAACTTTTCTTTGAGCAAAGTGATCAATGAGGTTGTTTACAATGCAAATACCCTTTTAAAGGAAGGTCAACACATAATTTATCCCAAGGACATAGATGGAATTTCCATTTCATTTGATGAGAAAATAATGGTTTTGGCCCTTTCCAATCTTTTGCACAATGCCATTAAATATTCCCCTGAAAATACAAATATTGAACTCTTGGTTGAAAAAGACCAAGATCACTTGACAATCAAGGTCAAAGACAAAGGACTTGGCATACCCGAAGAAGAACAACCTTTTGTTTTTGATAGGTATTTTAGGGCAAGCAATGTACTTACCACTCAAGGCACAGGGATTGGGCTGAATATTGTAAAACAGCATATGAACAACCTTGGCGGAATAGTAGCTTTTGAAAGTGAATTGGACAAAGGTTCCTCCTTTATGGTAAAGATTCCCATTAAATAGGCAACCCATGAAAAAGATTTTACTTGTAGAAGACGATGCATCACTACGTGAGAACATAGCGGAACTTCTTGATTTATCAGGATTTTTGGTTTTTGACGCAGCCCATGGCAAAATAGCTGTGGACATTGCAAAAAAGGAATTGCCCGATATAATCCTGTGTGACATTATGATGCCCGAGCTTGATGGTTATGGTGTTTTGGAAGAATTATCCTCACACCCTGAAACCAGACACATACCCTTTATCTTTATTTCAGCAAAAACGGAGCGGCAAGACGTACGCAAGGGCATGAATCTTGGAGCCGATGACTACTTAACAAAACCATTTGAAGAAGAAGAGCTTTTAAACGCAATCCACTCTCGACTGCAAAAAGCAAAGCTTATTGATTCCTTAATATCACTAAAACATCAAAAGCAAGGAACAAGGAACCAAATACGCTCATTGCATCAGTTGAAAAACTTTTTTGATGATTATGGTCAAATAGTTTCATTTAAGAAAGAGGAAACGGTATATAGTGAAGGTGAGCACTCGAATACCATTTATTTAATACTAAAGGGCGTAGTAAAATGCTACAGACTGGATGAACAGGGCAAAGAACTGATCACCGCTCTCTATGGAGCTGACGAGTTTTTGGGATTTACTTCTCTCTTGGAAAATCTACCCCATCAAGAATACGCAGTGGCCATTGAGAATGTTGAAATGGCCGGTATAGCGAAATCAGAACTGAGAACCATCCTGGAGGATAACAAAAATGTCTCCCTTGAGCTGATGGAAGTACTTGCCGGCAACATTACCGAGATAAAAAAGCAATTATTGCAAATGGCATACAGTTCTGTTCGAAAGAAAACCGCCCAAACTTTATTGCAGTTCGAAAAAGCCATGGGAAAAGGGCCAAAAAAATGTTTGCAAATAACTCGTAGTGACCTGGCCCATGTAGCAGGAGTGGCCACCGAAAGTCTCATCCGGACCTTGTCAGATTTCAAGCATGAGGGATTGATTGAGGTTGAAAATAGGGACATTAGAATATTGGATAGGGAAACCTTGATGCATATTCAATAGTTTTCAGACCCCCATTGTTCCCATTATCTGATATTTGTCATTATATAATATTCTGATCCACTTTAAATTAGTGACGTTATTCCCTTGGTGATGAAGAATATTTTGGTCCCAATAGACTTTTCTGAAAATGCTGAAAACGCATTGCGATACGCACAAATAATCTTTAAAGAAAATGATTGCAACTTTTACCTACTTCACGTAGCACCACTCTTAAGCACACAAAAGAACACCACATCCTCCAAAAAATATGAAGCATCCAAACTTCATATGTCTCAATTAAATGCAAGGGCCAAAAAATGGAGCAATGGTGCCAATCACAGATTCAACTTTGTAGTTGAACAAGGGTTTTTTATAGAGACCATTAAGAAGCAATTTGAAGAAAAGCAAATTGATCTTATTGTTATGGGCACAAAAGGCGTCTCCGGTTTACGCGAAAAAGTAGTGGGTAGTAATGCCGGCGATGTGATTACCAAAGTACAGTGCAACACCTTGGTGATTCCTAAGGATGTGGCATTTCAAATGCCCACGGAGATAGCATTCCCTACGGATTTCAACATTTTTTATACTCACGGCATTTTGAATTCCATTTCGGAAATGTTGAAATTAAATTTTGGCAAAATACGGGTCATGAACGTATTGAAAAGAGATACTGAGTTAAATTCAGAACAATTGAAAAATAAAGAATACCTGAAGGATTTCTTGATTGAATCATTTTTGGAGCGATACAGTTTTCATACGATTACCAATAGAAAAGTAAAGGCGGCCATCCAGTGTTTTGTTGAGAGCAGGGATGTTGATATGATCATTATGGTAGCCAAAAATTTAAATTTTATACAGCAAATTCTGTTTGACTCCATTGTCGAAAAAATCAGTTTTCATACCACGGTTCCCTTCTACGTGGTGCATGAACAAAAACAAGTATCCAGAGTTCCATGAATGAGGAATATCATTTTATGTGTTGACTCAGGCCCATATTTTTAAGGTTAAAATTAGACCTTGAAAACAATCCTGATTCCAATTGATTTTTCCAAGAATGCACTGCAGGCCCTACAATATGCGCAAGAACTGTACAAGTGCAACCGAGCAGAGTTTTATCTTTTGCATGCTTTTGCCGAAGAGGTATATGGCCCGTACAAAACCACAACGGTTGAAACACGAAAAACCTTAGAGCGTGATATTCGCAAAAAAGTTGAGGAAAAACTTAATAAACTTGTTTCTTCCATAGAAGGTACCCCACCCAACCCGTTACATAAGTTTATCACCGTAGCTGCTTTTGACAGTTTGGTGGATGCAGCGAATGATTTGGTTGAAAAACATAACCTGGACCTTATCATTATGGGCACCCATGGTGAAAACAGTACGAACAAGACTACCTTCGGAAGCTATACCATAGAAGTGTTCAAGTATGTAAAGTGTCCAGTGCTCGCTGTCCCTTCTGATTTTGAGTATAAACAACCCAAAGCCATTCTATTTCCCACAGATTATATGCTCCCGTTCAAAAGAAGGGAATTAAAATTGCTATCGGAGCTTGCAGGGAACTTCAAATCAGAAATCCACTTTCTATATCTATCGGATTTCAATGTTTTGAGCGCGCGCCAAGTAGATAACCAGCTTTTTCTAAAAGGCAATCTGACCAAAGCCTATCTATTTTTTGAAACAGCTCCAGTAAAGAACAGAGTTGAAACCATATTGGAATATATAAAAGAACACGAAGTGGATATGCTTACCATGGTAAATTCCAGACACTCTTTCTTTGAGGATATGCTGTATAGTTCTACGATTGACCAACTGGGTCTAAAGATTAAAATTCCATTCCTGGTAATGCAAAATCTGCCCAGATAAACCGATACATCATGAAAAAAATACTCCTACCGACAGATTTTTCGAAAAACGCCCTTAACGCCATACTATATGGTTTGGAGCTTTTTAAAAATGAGAAATGCTTGTTTTACATATTGAATACCTATACCCCAAATTTCTACCGTCTGGATTACCTCATTGGGGGGCCTGCGGTAAGCACTATTCCAGATAAAGGGGTTGATGCCTCTCTGGAAGGCTTGGAATGGACTTTGGACCATATCTCTAAAAAGTACCTAAACCCATTGCATCAATATGAAACCGTATCAGCATTCAATACCCTAACTGACCATGTCCAAGAAATCTGTTCCAAGGAAAACATAGACATGATCATTATGGGAACTCAGGGAGCTTCGGGTGCCAAAGAATTCTTCTTGGGCTCCAATACAGTTCATGTTATACGAAAATCAAATACTCCGGTTTTGGCCATACCTGAAAACTATCAATTTAGATCCATTGAACATATCCTGTTCCCAACGGATTATGCCAGAAAATACAAGTCAAAAGACATAGGCCTTATAAAAGAGTTGGCCATTAAATGGGATGCTACAATCCATATTGTACATGCGGCTGAGGAGGATGAAAAATCTTCAGCCCAATTACAGAACAAAGAACATTTGAGGAAACTTTTTGAAGGAAGAAAAGTATTGTTTGAAGATATCACTGAACAATACAAACCCAATATTGTCCACAGTTATGTGGAAGACAACCAAATAGATTTGATTGCTATGATGAATAAAAAGCATGCATTCCTTGAGCGTTTGCTTGTCAAACAAAATGTGGATGCCATAGGGTATAGCTCAAACGTGCCTTTTTTGGTGATTAGGGACACTTCTGAAAACACTTAAACTGGAAAACATGAAACAGCTTTTAATGCCCACTGATTTTTCCGAAAACGCATGGAACGCGTTTTTTACCGCTATAAAACTTTATGGGGATTTTGAATGCACCTTTCACTTATTACATGCTTACGAGCCAAAAATTCAAAATATTTCAGGTTTTAAAAGTTCCGTAAGAACTGGATATTCCCAGCAATCGTTAGAGGAACATTCCAAGACGGAGCTCGCTAAGATATTGTCCTATATCAAACGTAATCATCATAATACAAAACATCATTTTCAAACCCATTCCATACAAGGAGAATTGGTGGAAACCATAAAACTGCAAATTTCGAAATTGGATATTGATGGTATTATAATGGGTACCAAAGGAGCAAGTGGCGCCAAGGAAATATTTATGGGAAGCAATACGGTAAGGGTACTCAAAAACATTAAAAATTGCATGCTGCTCGCAGTGCCAAGTTCTTTTGAATTCAAGTCACTTGAAACGGTTGTATTTCCCACAGAGTATGCACATTTCTTTCCCAAAAGCATCCTCAATCCCCTAATAGAGCTGATGGAACATTGGAAATCTGAAATCAGAATCTTTCATGTAGCTCAGGAATTTGTTCTAGACGATATACAAAGATCCAACAAACAAATCCTAAAACAACGTTTTGGCGAAATACCCTTTAGTTTCTACAAAGAAGCTATCAAAACCACTGTTTCCAAAGCTATTCGCAACTTTTCAAAAGAACAGGGAGCAGATCTCATTGTTCTTACAAATTACAAGCACACCTTTTTTGAACAGTTGACACAGGAACCCATAGTAAAAAAAGTAAGCTTTAAAAGTGAAATTCCTTTGTTGGTACTACCTGATTTTGAGGGATAATTGAAATGTTTCCTTTACGGAAAAAAATAATTTCAGTCGAAGAGGCCTTAGATGGATATCACCTAAAGTTAGGTTTTGATTAGACTTTCCAATACTCTTTCCAGAGAATAGGATTCCGATTCAAGACCCGCAAGTCTGCGGGATAAAATAGAAAAGCTTCGGCCCGTCTCCATGGTATTCGAAAATTGTTGCACCAAGGATTTATGCTTGAATCTAAGCTCTTGGATGGACCATGCAATCTCGCGGGTTTCCTCAAGATGAGGTATTGTAGAATTCATGTTTAGATAATTGGTGAGGATTATCTGTAGCTCACTGAGCTTTTTCCTGAAGTCTTCAAGTTTTTTCGAAGTCTCCATTGTGGATCTTTTTGGGTTTAGAGTGCTTCTGATTGTTTCAATTTGTTCCATTTTTTGGCTTTTTGAACAAATTAGGTTGACCCAAAGTTCTGGAAAATGACCTGTGTCAGTAAGAACAAAAATTCATGTTAGGCGATATCCTCTGTTCGGCAGACTCTCTTCGCATCATCTCACTATTTGCCCCTAAATACTTTTTTAGGTTGATACATATCATGGTAAACCTTGTCTCGCCCATTTATTTTTGAAGTTATAAATATGATGTCATGCTAAATATTCTCTTACCCACGGATTTTTCGGAAAACGCGCAGAATGCCATTGAATATGGTCTCCAACTTTATAAAGACACTACTTGTGTATTCCATCTGATGCATGTCTACACCCCTGCGATTTACCGTATAGATTACGCCCTTGGAAGTCCCGGTCAAATTGGTTTCCCGGATGACTATAAATATTACACAGAAAGTCGTTTGGAAAAAAAACGGGAAGAGATAGAAGCGAAATTCAACAATCCCAGACACACGTTTATCATCCATTCGGCCTTTAATCATCTAGTGGATAAAATATCTGAAATGGTAGAGAACAAAACGGTGGATTTGGTTATAATGGGGACCCAAGGAGCTACCGGTGCAAAGGAAATCTTCTTAGGTTCGAACGCCGTACACGTGATAAAAAAATCTAAGGCACCGGTTTTGGTCATTCCACAAGAAAGTATTTTCAAGGCCCCAAAAAACATTTTGCTTCCAACAGATTTTGAAATCGACTATAACTTAACCGATATTCATTTTCTGCGCGATGTAATGAAATTGCATGGTTCAAAACTTCATATCATGCATGTTGCTGTACCCAAAGGACTTACTGCTGAGCAGGAAAAGAACAAAACGGTTCTTTTCAACAAGATGAAGGGTACAGATTACGTGTACCATAATTTGCCCGATCAAGAATTAATTGAAGCCATAAACAGTTATGAAACCGAACACAACATAGAACTTTTAACTATGGTTCGGAACAAGCATACATTCATGGAGCGCATTTTCATAGAACCCACTATAAAGAAAATCGGTTTTCATACCATAGTTCCATTTATGGTACTCCCATACCATAATTAAAATTGACCAATCAATAGCGAAAACTATTTTAAGTCAAATTGACTAAAATCATAGTGGACAAAAGACGCTTGAAGTAGTTTTAATGAAAAGTCAAGACTATGAATAAAAGAGTTCTGCTCCCTACCGATTATTCCAAAAATGCGCTTAATGCCATCAGGTATGCCCAAGGTCTTTACGCGAATATTGATTGTGATTTTTATCTTCTGAATGCATATCAGGTTTCAGGATACAATCTGGATAGTATGATGGTGCCAGAGCCCGGTGAACGTTTTTACGAAATGGGAAAAAAGGCTTCTGAGGACGGGATGGAAAAGTTAATGGCTCAAATAGAGATTCATCCTGAAAATCCAAAACACAGATTTCACAGTATCTGCACCTTTAATAGTCTGGTAGAAGCTATTAGAAATCTAATTGCCAAAAAAGACATTGACATTATAGTAATGGGAACCAAAGGTGTCACCGCTGCCAAGAATCGGATTTTTGGTACCAATACAGTTTCCGTAATGGAAAAAATAAAGGTATGTCCCGTAATTGCAGTCCCTGAAGGTCATTTTTATTGTAATCCAAAAGCAATTGCTTTTCCAACGGATTACAAAACTGCATTCAAGAAAAGTGAAATAAAACACCTATTGGAAGTGGCTAAGTTGCATAATGCATTGATTCATGTAGTACATATAGATAAAAACAAGGATGGGAAGTTGAGTTCCAAGGAAAAAGCCAATAAACAACTCCTTGAGGACATACTGCATGGAGCAGACTACGAATCGCATTTCTTACCAGAGGTGGATGTGGCAAAGGGGATAAACGTTTTTGTTGAAAGCAAAAATTGTGATATGATTTCATTTATGAATCGTAGACATCTGTTTTTTGGCAGCATTCTATCCAATCCGCTTATAAAGGAAATTGGATATGACCCCAAAATTCCCATCCTAGAATTAAATGATAATAAATAATACAAGAAGATGAAGAAAATTGGAATATGGATGGATAAACAAAAGTGCGATTTTGTCATGTTTGAAAATGGTTTGGAGCGCTCTTCAACTATTGCTTCCGAACTTGAATTCTTTAACCCCAAAGGAGGAGCCCGATCAAAGACTAAGTGGGGCCCTCAGGATGTTGTCCAGGACAGTAAATACCTTGAACGTGAAAAGCATCAGCTGAGAAGATACTTTGAAAACATTGTCAGTTTGATTAAGGATGCGGACCAGATTGCACTCTTTGGCCCAGCAGAGGCTGCGGATAGGTTTTTTCGTGATATCAAGGAGAACAACCCAGACCTGGCAAAAAAAATCAAGAGCAATGAAAGGGTTGACAGCATGACCCATAACCAGTTCAAAGCTCTTGCCAGGGAGTCCTTGAACATTTGATGGTATTTTAACAGGTTTTGGGTAAATGTCATGATTTACGTCATTTTATTTGAGGTCCTCTTTCAATACATTTCCTATTAATCAATTTGAATCCGTTTTGAAAAAAAAAGCTTCATATCAAGGAAAAAACCCAGAAGAACTTTACTGCGACCTTCAAAAATGGAAGTCTAATATTGAATTTATAGATGATGAAATGACTTTTATAAATGGGCTTTTGCACTCCTATGTATTTGAACCGAGAACCCCGAACCTTTTTGAACGTTTGGAGCTTTTCAAGGTGGCATACAAAAAATCAATACGGGAAAAGGAAAAAATAAAAGGGCTCATATATAAACACGAAAGTACTATAGGGGGTATTTTGGAATGTACCACTTCCGCTTGTGATTCGGCTTATTACCAAAAACATGAAGAACTAAGCGAACGTGTATCGAAACATCTTACTAACTATATCAAATTGAAGTCCGATATCTACAACTATGCGGGTTCAATTTTGAAACGTAAGAAGCCTTCCAAGTAGCCCTAAAAGTGTTCCGGTTGATTTACATCATTTGCGGAAGCTTAAGTAAGATTTAAATTGTTCCAAATCAAATTCATTAATCTTAAATATTATAATTATGTCACTTGTTAGATTTAACAGAAACAGATTCCCTTGGAATGAAAACCTAGTTGATTTTTTTAATCGCGACACCTTTATCAACGATGATTTCTTCAATCTAGAAAAATCGTTGCCGGCAATGAACGTTAAAGAACGTCAAGATGATTTCGAAATTGAACTTGCGGCACCAGGCTTCGATAAAAAGGATTTTGAAATCACCATGAAAGATGATCTTCTTGAAGTCTCTGCTCAAAAAACCAAAGAAGAAACCAAAGAAGAAGAGGCTTACACTCGACAGGAGTTCAACTACAATAGTTTTAGACGAAGTATGCAACTTCCTAGTGCGGTAGATCAGAGTAAAGAGGTAAAAGCCACCTATAAAGACGGGATTTTGAAAATGCACCTTTTTAAAATGGAAGAAGCGAAGGAAAAGCCCAAGCGGATTATTGAAGTTGTTTAATTAATCAAGGCGGTGAATGAGGGTATTTACCGCCTAAATCTTGCAATCATGGAAAAAATCGATAGAAAAGAACATTATCAAGAATGGTTCAGTGCGGATGAAATGCATAAAGAATCAAAGCGCTGGTTGTCCCAACTTGAATTTATCAAAGATGAACAACAGTTCCTGGATAATGTTGTAAAGGATTTTACGCTGGATTTGTTGGACGGTAACTTTTTCAATCAGGTGAAAGATTCTTTTGACGCGCTTCTTACCGCTAAGAAAAATACGCAACTATTGCACAAAAAGATACAATTGCATGAGAATCAATTAATCATTATGGTTGATGCTGTTGATCAAATCAAAATGGAAAATGCCTATTTGGAAACGCACAAAAGATTAGCCAAAGAGATGGTAACGCACCTGGAAAAATATCAAGTTGCCAAGTCGTACATCTTCAAGGTGATATCTGAAATCATGAAGAAGAAAAAAAAGCATAAAAAACTGCTGAGTTAACCTAGGGCAACAATTGGACCCACCAAAATAAACCCAATACCATAAACATGAAAAGACTTCTTTCAATACTAGCAATGCTTATATCGGGTTGTACATCTACCAGTTTGGTCAACAACTGGAAGAACCCGGAAATCGTAATTTTCGACGCCAATAAAGTATTGATTGTGGGAATGACCGCCAATGAGGAAGCACGCGTCAAGTTTGAAACCAAGCTCCAGAAGGAGTTTGACAAAAGAAACATAGAGTCTTTCCGAAGTATTGACCTTTTTGATGTAGAATTCACCTCATCAGAAAAATCCGAAGAAGAATTGTCCAAAGTTGAAATACAACTTCTTAACAAGGATTTTGATGCTATCCTGTTCACAAAAATCATTGGTTCCGAAAGCAAGCGGTCATTCAAAAAACGAATGTCAGATACGGATAGGTTCTTTGATACCTTCAGCTATGATTATTTGGAACATCAATCCATTTATTACGAGAATGGGTATTACGATGAATATACCGTCTATCAAGCCGAAACCTCCTTGTACTGTATTTGTTTTGGCAAAGAGCGACAACTCATTTGGAGGGGAAATATAGAAATTACGGACCCGGTGGATATTGATAAAACTGTAGACGACTATGTGAAACTGGTTGTGTTCGCTTTAAAAGAGCAGGATTTAATTTTTCGTAAAAAGCTAGCAAATGAAATTACTGGTTTATAGCACAAAGGAATTTGAAAAAGAGCCATTGCTAAAAGCAAATGATGGCAAACATAAAGTTAGGTTCATCAAGGAATCTTTGGATAGCACAACAGCTGTTTTAGCGGCTGGGTATGATGCAATCTCCATTTTCTCTGGGGATGATGCTTCCCTAGTTGTACTGGAAATACTCAAAGACCTAGGAGTAAAGTATATTAGTCTAAGATCCACGGGTTACAACAACGTTAGTTTAAAATCGGCAAAACGAATAGGACTTAGGGTGGCAAATGCTCCGGACTACTCTCCTCATGCCATTGCAGAGCATGCCATGGGCTTGCTCTTGGCGTTGAACAGAAAAATAATACAAGCCAATGACCAGGTAAACAAAAACAATTTTCTTCTGGACCAACTCATGGGAAGTAATCTTCATGGTAAAACGGTTGGTGTGGTGGGCACAGGAAGAATAGGCTCAATTTTGGTAAAATTATTTCACGCATTTGGTTGTAAGGTAGTTGCCAATGACCTCAAGGTCAACCACTATTTGGAAAGTGAATACGATTTGGAGTATATGGATTTGAATACACTCTGTAGCAGTGCGTCAATTATTAGTATCAATGTTCCATTGACCTATGAAACCCATTATATGTTTGACGAAAAATTGTTCCAAAAAATGATGAAGGGGACTATTTTGGTAAATACGGCTAGAGGGGCAGTTGTGAAGACAAGGGCACTGCTTGAAGCACTCAAAAATGAAACGCTTAAAGCGTACGCAACAGATGTTTATGAATCCGAAAGAGGTGTTTTCTTTAGAAACAACACCAAAACCGGTATAAACGACCCACTTTTATTGGAACTATTGGAACTTCCAAATGTTTTATTGACCCCACATCAAGCATTCATGACCAAAGAAGCCATTGGCAACATAGCTGAAACCACAATCTATAACATCAATTGTTGGGAGGAAAACAAAGGATGTAGAAACGAGTTAGGTTTTGAGACTTTAATTTCATAACAACGGGCTCATTAGTTTTGCCGTCCCTTCCAGTATCTTGCTTGGCCAACCTCTGTTTTTATACGCCTTATAATTCAGTCTAATGGATTTTTCACAGTCCACTAAAAACTGTTCCTTCATTTGTTCGCAAATCCGTTTGTCATAGACCAGAGCGTTTACTTCATAATTCTGATGCAAGCTCCTATCATCAAGGTTTGCGGTTCCAACGCTGACCAAGTTATCATCACAAATAACAACCTTGCTGTGCATAAAACCCTTTGGGTATAAATAAAGCTTTATTCCAGCCTTTAAATACGATTCAAAATATGCCCTGACACACCAGTCCACAAGTTTACTGTCCGTAGTCTCTGACATTAATAGTCTCACATCCAATCCACTTAGGGCAGCAGTTTTCAAACTCTGTAAAATTGCGTAATTCGGGATGATGTATGGGTTAGATATAAAAACACTTTGTTTGGCACTATTAATCATTGAAAAGTATACTTGTTCCATTGTGTCGAAATCATCGTCGGGACCGCTAGGTACTATTTGCACATAACTGTCCTCTACAGTTCCCTTCAAATTTTGTTGAGGGCCGTCAACAGCTACTTTGTCTCCTGAAGCTAAGTGCCAATCTGCCATAAATACTGTATCAAGTAGAAAAGCCGCTTCACCATCTATTCTTAAGTGAGTATCCCTCCAATTTCCTTCAACATCTTCGCCCCGAAGATATTTATCGGAAATATTAATACCTCCGGTAAACCCGATTCCGCCATCAACACTAATTATTTTTCTATGATTTCTATAGTTGAGTGAAGACAAAAATCTTCCAAATCTAAAGGGTAAGAATTGGTAGACCTCAACGCCAGCCTTTTTCAAGACCTTTATATAGCTCTTGCTTAAAGAATAGCTTCCAATGCCATCATATAAAAGTCGAACCTTTACACCTTCTTGAGTCTTAGCCCTGAAAACATCCAACAACCTACTGGCCAATTGGCCTTCCTCAAAAATGTAATACTGAAAATGGATGTGTTCCTTTGCATTTTCCAAGGCAGAAAATATAGATTCAAATGTTTCTTGCCCATTAGTAAGAATTGTAATTCTATTCCGTTGAGTTAAAGGATACTTGCTTGTCCTATTGATTAATTTTATGGTTTTATCCACAATATCAGGATGATCAGTGTCCTTTAGAGTGTATTTAAAACCCGCCTTTTTAAGGAAATCATCTTGTAGTGGAAACAACTTGTTCTTTCTACGATTTCTTCCCAAGAGAAGATAAAGTAGGATTCCACCAACGGGTATGGTAAATATTGCCAGTAGCCATGCTAAGGTTTTAGTGGGTCTGACCCCATTCATCAAGATACCTATCACTAGCACAAGGGAGATGAAAATGTAAACAATAATTAGAATTGCCAGTACCATAAAAATAAAGGAAAGTTCTCCCAAATATAAGGTCCCCCGATTATCACTCATCTGATATATGTCATTAAACCTTAGTCTTAGGAAAAACTAGAAGATCAAAACAATGGTAGTCGTGATTTGTGATAAAAAAAGTTGAAATAAAGCGTATGAATCTATATAATCGAACCTCTAAAGCTGAGAAAAAAATAAATTTGAGAAAAAATCCAAAGAGCTATGGAGAATTATAATGTGGTTGATATATTTCTGCTTCTTGGAATAGCACAAGGTCTCTTTTTAAGTTTTTCCCTTCTCATCATTCAAAAAAGAAATGCAGCGGCAAACAAAGTTTTGGCACTACAGTTATTGCTAAGCTGCTTTGTTCTATTAACTCGAATGATGATTCATAAGGCCAATGAAGCATGGATAATACAAAGATTGGCTCCATTGGAATCGCTAATTTTTGTTCTTGGACCTTTGGGTTACATTTATTTAAGGCGTCTTTTGGAAAAAGGAAAAGTAACCTTTGCGCTAAACCTATTTCATTATATCCCTGCTTTAATTTATCTGACTTTCTTAATCCATTTAAACACCTATACGAATCAAGAGTTTGGTCAGAAGTTAATGTCTGGAGATTTTAATTACTTTTTTTTAATAGCAGAATTGGTGGCCATAGTATTTAATCTATACTATTGGTTTTTAAGTCTTCGTTTTGTTCAAAAGCTTCAAAAAAAGGAAAAAGAGCAACTCTCTTTTACACAATCCACGCTCCCGTATTCCATTGTCCTATTAACAGCCTCTGGTATAATTTTAACCGCTTGGGGGTTTAGCTTCCTAAACATGTATGTTTTAAAAATTAGGGTTCCGGTTATTACCTATAATATGGTATGGATTGCAATTCCTGTGCTAATTTACATTGTCGGATTTTTTGCTGTTAGACAGCCAGAAATATTTAGGCTGGCAATTGAAAAACCAAAAACTAACTTGAGAAGGTTGATGGATGAAAAAAGCATTGATGATTTAAAACAGAGACTGCACAAACTCATGAATGACGAAAAACTTTATCTGGACAATGAACTGACCTTGGCATATCTTTCAAAAGAGTTAAACACATCAACAAATAATCTATCATGGCTACTGAATTCCATATATGAGACCAATTTCTATGATTTTATCAATGAATATAGAATCAGAGAGTTCATTTTTAAGTTGGAGCAAGACGAGCACAAGATAAAAACCCTTCTTTCCCTGTCCATGGAAGTGGGCTTTAATTCAAAATCCACATTTAACAAAGCCTTCAAGTCCCTTCTGAAAGAAACACCCAGCAGTTACATTAAGAGATTGGCAGGTTAATCCAATTGTTCGAAGATATATACACGGTCGATTGCCAGACGGGTTCTACTTAAGATTGTTATCTAAACCTTTAAATAGCAATTTTATGAAAACAGTCTTTAATCTTAAAAAGTATATTACATACTCTTTAATACTAGCTTTGAGCGTCTTTCCCATATACTCCTGTTCATCAGAATCTGATGAACCACCCGTAGAGCCAGATGGGAGTGAGAATCCAGATCCTGTCCCTCCAGAAGAAATTAAGGTGCAAACACTAGTATCGAATTTTGGGGCAACTGATGGGCTTTCTATAGATGCTAATGGAATTGTTTATGGTAGTAATTTTAACCAATTCATGGGTACTCAAGTCGTGAGCTTCAATCCAGAATCTGCATCTGTCGAAGTAGCAGTTGATAACCTTGTAGCACCTTTAGGAAATGTTATTGACAGTTCTGGAAATACATTTGTTGTGCATAACGTACGACCTATTGAACCCGGGTCCAATCAAACCATTGGAGATGTTATCAGAATCGATTCTGAAAACAATAGAACAACCCTAGCCACATTACCTGGTTTTCCTGCAGGCATTACACTGGACGAAGAGGGTAACGTTTATGTTTCCAATTTTTCTTTCCCAGGGATACATAAGATAGATACGGATGGAGAAGTAAGCGTATATGTTCAAGATGCCCTACTTGCCGGAGGGGTAGGCATAGCTTTTGATAGCTCGGGAGATTTATTTGTAGGGAATTTTGTAACTGGTGCCATTTTGAAAATCAGTACGGATAAATCTATTGAGACAATAACGACCATACGTACTATACGACCGGGTTTTGTAATTGGGTATATAACTATTTTGGATGATGTTATCTACGCTACAGCAGTAGAAGAACATGTAATTTATAGGGTGTCTTTGAGTGGCGAGTCATCAATACTTGCAGGTTCTGGAACAAAGAGTACAACAGAAGGTAGTCTTTTAGGGGCTACTTTCGACACACCAAATGGCATTGTTGGGGATGCCAACAAAAATGTACTGTACATTACACAAACTAATGGAGCCCTTCGCCAAATTGATTTGGATTAAAAACCCATTTAACTTGATAGTAAAATGGTACATATAGTCTTCTTGGGAGTTGCTTACCGACTCCCAAGCTTTTTAGTATTACTTATTGACTTTGATTCCAAAACAAGAAAACCTAAAAATGGGAGTTAAGTGTTGAAACTCAACCTTAAAATTTTTGAAGAAAAAGAGCCTACTTGTGTGCTTTTGTCTCATAGGCCCAACTCCTTTACTATTTGCTTTTTGTCAAGATTGGAAATTAGGTCTATTACATTTGGATACCATTTTTCATGGTACCCGAGCTCAGGTTTTCTCAACTCGGAAATGGCATCCTCTTTGGACCAGTTTTCGAAAACTACACGATATGCTGCCATTATTGCCCCAGTTCTATCCGAGCCATGCCAGCAATGAACCAAAACCGGTTTTTTAGCATCTTTTATGGCTCGCAATGCATTTACAATATCTCTTTCCGTGAGTTCAGCGGTTTTCAGCGGCATATGAATTAATTCCAAAGCGGTTCCCTTAGCTTTCTTTACATCATCTTTATTTCTACGAAAATTAATTGAGGTTTTTATGCCCAAGGCCTCCAATTCTTTAAAACCCTTTTTACTTGGTTGTTCCGAACGATAAACCGAGTCATTTAGCCGATGCAATCGTTTAAATTGAGTGGATTGAATTTTTTCAAGCTTTGTATTTTGAGCTAGGCAACAAAAACAGTGGGTGAATAGAAAAAAAGTCAATAATATCAGGGGTCGCTTTTCTTTCATAGTTTCCAAAAAAAATACAGAATCACGCATATTGCTGGTTTTTTTTAGCCATGGGCAAAGGTATCGTTTAAACAGCCTTCCGTTTTTTCGTGGTTTCCTATGATGAAGATTTGTGAATTATCATAATGATTCTTTTCACCTTTACTATTTGTTATTATACGGAATATAGTTTGACCATTCCCAAGGCGTATAAATATCTGCTAAAGCAATCTCCAATAATTCTTTATATATACTCTCTCCGTTATCACTGTTGGTCATAATTAACATTCCTTTACCTGTTTCAGGAAATAAAATTGAATAATGCTGAAATCCATCCCCATGACCACTTTTAGTAACTGCCCTTCCATAAGGTGTATCAAAATATAACCAGGTTAACCCACAACTCAAATTAATTCTGTCATATTTATTAGTTATAGTTTGGGCATTGGGGCCAAAATGTGCTAAAGATTTAATTCTAATTTGAGGACTGAACATTTCTTCATAAGAGGCTTTACTTAATATTTGTTCATTCAATACAGCAGTAAGAAATTTTGTATAATCCCTTGCCGTTGTTTCCATAGTACTGGCAGACCTAGGTTCATTATCAATGTCTTTGCCATAAGGTTCACCTTTGGCATTATGTCCATGGGCAAAGTCCTTTTCAAATCTTGGTTGCCATTGATAAGACGTGTTGTTCATTTGCAAAGGTTTGAAAATATGTTCTTGAGCCAATTCATCAAGACCTTTGGCTGTAATCTTTTCTAAAACAACTTGAAGAAATACTAAGCCTTCGCCACTATAGAAGTACTTCGTGCCAGGCTCAAAATTCACTCGTAATTTTCTGTCAGATTCAAAAAACCTCCAGTTATTGAATCCTGTGGTATGCGCCAGACACATTCTTGCCGTAATCTTATGGTATAAACTGTCCGTTTTTAAATCGGAATAGTTATCGTGCCAGCGGGTTTCTGGTTCGTATTCATACATCTTTTTGGGCAAATAGGATTCAAGGGGTGTATCTAAATCAATCACCTTATCTTCTGCTAATTTCATAACAAGTACACCAAATACAGCTTTGCTTAAAGAAGCCCCATAAATATTTGTGGAATCCGTAAGTGCAAGTTGTTTTGGAACATTTCTGTATCCAAATGCTTTTTGGTATACCGGTACGTTATCATTAAATACTGAAACAGCTATTCCAGGAACATTGGCATCCTCCATCAACTGATTTATCTTCTGAGTTAAGGAATCCTTTGAAATTTCGGTACCATCCAGACGAATTATTTCATCATTCCTAAGAGGTGTACAGCTAACAATCCCCAACAATGGGATTAGGAATAAAAATGCTTTAGATGTTTTTCTTGCTTTACTTTTCAAAAAGGGAATTGACAAAGGATAATAGCATTTATGTTCTTTAACCGCATATATAATGTTTGCCATAACAATCAACACACACAATGGAATAACTGAGACAAAAAATACAAAGCCCCATTTTTCAACCGTCAATAGTGCCACAAATGCTAAAACATATACTAACAAAACAGTGATATGAAAATTAATCACTTTGGCCCCATGGTTATCATACAAGGAATTATCCTCTCTTTTGTGAATCCATAAAAACAAAGGGAAAAGCACATTACAAAAGGGAATTACAAACCCCAAGAGTGGTGTGGCGTGCATAAGTAAGAGCCATTTTTTTTGAATGGCTTCTTCTTTAGGGTTTTCCAATGGCAAAAGGTCTTCAACCTCAATCTCAAGAGCAGTTGCCAAAAGATTAATGGTTTGTAAATGTGGACTTACCTCTCCTTTCTCTATACGCTGAATGGTACGCACCGTGACTTCTGTTCTAGCTGATAGTTCTTGTTGCGTAAAACCTTTTAATTTTCTTTGATAGACTAAGTTTTTCGCTATTGATTTATTGTGCATGGAAATAAATATTTGACAGGGATAAAACTATTACTATCTATTTGAAATCTTTACGACATTTGGATGTCACCTATATGTCATTTGCCCATGTAATTTAAGTTAATCTTCTAAAAGGAATAAATCTGCTTAGGTCAATACTGGAAAACTCCAAACAGATAGAAAATAGAAATAGGAATCAATCTGATTGAATATGTCTACACATCTAACCCCAATTTTAATTGTCAACAGTTATTGACCCCCTAACTAAAGTCAGATACTGTTTTATAAAAATAAGAGGTGGGTAACACTACTATCTATTCAAAAATCTTTACGATTCGCTTTATATTGCAATCTAAGAATTGGAAGGACTATCCAAAGCGTCAAAACCAAAATGGAAATCCAAAACCCTATTTGAGTGCCAAAGAATTTTCTAAACACGGCTCCAGTATAGCCTAAAAGAGCGGAAATATCAAGCTTCAAAAGAATTAAGGTTCTTGAAAGGTCTATTGGGTTGAATGCGGTGGCGACCATTGAAAAAGTATCCAAAGGATATTCTTCAAAAACAATTAGAGAGAGTAGGAAGATACCATCATAAATCACTGCCATGAACAACCATAAAAGTACCGCGTAGCCAAAACCCTTTATTTTGTTCTCATTGCTTATAGCAATATTAAATGCCAAAGCGGTGAAGATAAGAGTCAGAAACACCCCGGTAACCAATAACAATGTAAAATCAAAAATTGCATTGCTTTTTAGCAACCCATATGCAACAAAGGGAATACCCAATCCTAAGGCTAAACTAAAAGAGAGAGAACCTGCTACGCCCAAATATTGACCCAAAAAAATATGCGAACGTGTAATGGGTTGTGCCAGTAGGAGTTCAGTAAACTCTTTGGAGTTATAATAATACATGGTCCCAAAAATGGTTCCAATTAGTGGCACAAGAACTATAATTATGTTCATTAAAGTGATGACTGCTTTTGAAAGATCGTTGTTCAAAAACAATAGCACAAAACCAAGAGCGAGATAAAAGAGAAAATAGATATAGCTCCATCGGCTCCGAATCAAATCATAGAAACTATACTTTAAAACCTTACCCATTTATTTCTTTTTGGTCAATGCTGCAACAGCATGTTCTACATTGGTTTGTTGGGTCTTTTCCATTAATTCGGTCAGGGTACCTTTGAAGTAAATATTTCCTTCCAAAAGGTAAATGACCTCATCGGCCACTTCTTCCACAAATTGCATCACGTGTGAGGTGATGAGCAAAGTCTTTCCTTTCTCTTTTTCCTTTTTAATCAACGCTTTCAGTTGTATTAGTGCATTGGGGTCCAATCCCGTATTGGGTTCGTCCAAGATGAGTAGCTGACTTTCAAACATAAAAGCAATCACTAAATTGACTTTCTGTTTGGTACCGCCTGAAAGATTGGCCAATTTCTTGTCCAAATGAGGCTGAAGGGCAAAAATCTCAATCAGTTCTTCAGCTTCACCTTTATCATTTCGAAGGTCCTTTATCATTGCCATAAGCTCCTCAACCTTTAGGTTGCCTGGGAAGTTGGCTATTTGAGGAAGGTAATCAATTTGTTTTCGGTATTTCCAACCCTTCTTTATGGATTCACCCAAAACCTCAATGGACCCCTTATCCGGAATCACCATGCCCAGAATACTTTTAATCAAAGTAGTCTTTCCCGATCCGTTTGGGCCAAGAATTGCATAGATTTTACCTGGGTCTATGTTAAGGTCAATACCTTTTAAGACATCGTTTTTTCCAAATTTTTTATGTAAACCAGCTATCTGTATCACAGGCGTTTTTTCATCAAGGGTTGAGCATCCTTCAAATTATCTGGTGTAAAAACTGGGGATACTTTTTCAGAAAAATCGATAATATCCATAAAGAGGGAGCGTAGCAAAATAATAGTTTCTGGTGTTCTGTTGGCAATGTAGGAAAACAGTTTTACGGGTCTGTAGGGAACGTCTCCAATGCCATCTTTGTCCAAGTCGTATCCAGTATAGTTGCTCCAATAGTTGGAACGAAATTCATTGTCGTTCAATCTACTGTTATAGGAAACATCAAAGGAGTTGTGCAAAAAATTATTGCCCATGAATGAATTGGTGTAACAGGCACCGATAACTCGAATGGCCCATCCGTTCTTTACAAAGTCATTATTTTGATATGTAATCCGGTTAGACCCCTCAATGCTAATGGCAACGGTATTTTCCTCGAAAGTATTGTTGCGTATTTTAGCATCATTAATCTCCTTTAACAATAAGCCGTAGGCCGAGGTACCCCAATTTTTCTTGAAGGTATTGTTAACCATATCAATGTTTCGAGAAAACATCACGGCTACACCAGCGCCATTTCCCTCAAATGTATTCTCCGTATACACATCGTTATCTGAGAACATAAAGTGCAGGCCATATCGAAGGTTTTTTGTGCTGGTATTCTTAGTGATGGTAATATTATCCGAAAACTCCAAATAAATGCCATCGCGAGTACCTTGAACATGGTTATGGCTAACATTCACAAAGTGAGAGTACCATAGTTGTATACCGTTACCAGAATTGTATTCGTCTTTGGCATTACCGATAATCTTATTATGATATACCGTACCATGTGACGACTTTTCTAGATAAATACCAAAGAACAGTTTTTCAAGTACAACATTTTGAATGGTGAAATTTTCACTTTTGGTTACTCTGATAGCTGCAAAATCGGTAGTGTAACTAACCCCTACGTTAATAATAAAAAGTCCATCAATGGTAACATTATCTGAAATGATTTTTAGTATCTCCCCTTTTTTCTGACCATCAATAATGGGATAGTTTTCGCCTTTTAGGGTTAAGGGCTTGTCCACATGAATGTTATACTCGTAATAGGTTCCCTTTTTTACCAGAACTGTATCATATTCCTTGGCGACCGTTATACCTTCCTGAATCGATTTTATAGTGCATGATGAGCATACCATAACGGTATCAGCAATCGCCTCGCCAGAAAATAAAACGAATAGGAATGTCAGGAATACTAAGTTTCGTACCATCAACGAATGATAAGAAATTTGGAATCTTCCGTTGCTTCCACCCAATGTTCAGTATGTTTCGGAAAACTGAACTCCTGCTGCTCCGTTAGATTGACAGGGTTATTTTCAATGTAGAAAACAATTTGTCCTTGTAACATAATGAGGTGGGCATCTTCATTGGATTCGTGAGGTGGAAAAACGGCATTTTTCGCCAAACTAATACTTAACACCTCAAATTTTGGATTTTTCACTAATTGTGTGATTTGTAACCCATCAAAAGCTTGATTGGCTATTGTGTTGTCAATGTTTATGGTATACATGATTATGACTTATTTCTGGGTTCTTTTCAAATCGTACTCGTAATTCTTCCCATGTGAATAACTCTCCATGATGTTCTGCCAAAGCAGTTTGCGCCTCTCCTACAGTTTGAAAAGCCGTCAAATAGGCTCCCATAGGGCTCGGAATGCCCTCACTAATCAAGAATGTACAATTTTGAACTTCTGTCAAGACTTCAGGTTGATGGTACGTATTGGTTAAAAGTAGACCTATTTCTTGCACTTCAACTTCACTGAGGTAATTAATCATGCATTCCAAGGCATCAAAATTGAAAACTTTCCCCTTGGCCGTAACCAATTGTGCAGCATGTTGCTTGTCAACCACTGTCATACTACAAAAATTACATGAGGTTTCTCCATAAACTATAGGTTCAGGAGCGACCTTGCACGATAAGATTAAAATCAACAAAAAATAGGCGCTACCTTTCTTCATTATTTTCTAGTTAGTTGCCAATTTACCTTTGGTCATAGATTGTACTTTTTTACTTCGGCTTCGCATTCCGACATAGCCAGCTAAAACGGTTAAAACCATCCCTACGAACATGAGGTATGCCCCTAGTCTCGGGTATGAGTATGCATCAAAATTCAACATTTTCTGATGCCCTAAAAGAGGTGGCTTATAGCTCATTGGGGTGCCATCTGGGTTTTGCAGTTTCATAATAGCCTTAGGGTCTAAATTGGTTCCGTAGTCTACCATCCAGGCATTAAAGTCATACATACCCAATACGCCTAAAATTGACATCAGAACAAACCACCCGAAAAACCATCCGTAACCTAGTTTGTTGAAATACCCTAAAAGACCAATCAAAACACCTAATGCCACCATTGAACCGATAACAATTGGAAAAACTGAAAACTCCCACATATCTTCGGGTTTGGGCAAGGTTTTCATCCCAATATAATGGTTTAATCCATCTATATTTTGAATGTCAAATTCACTCTGTCCTTGAAGTCCATCTATATGAATGTTCAGTCCCAAAGGTTCAGGATATTGTGGAGCTCCTAATTCTATATTCCAAAGAGGAAAAACAAATAACCCTAATAAGAACAGCGGTCCAATACCCATTAAAAAACTTGCCTTTTTCATATCTCTTAATCTAGTGTTACGGCCTATTTTTTGTAAAAAGCGGGTCGGTCTAGACCGACCCGCATGTTTATTGTAGAGGTTGTTATTCTCCCAATGACCAGGATAATTCAATATTTGAATTGGCTGGCGATACCCGCACATACCCTTGCATTTCTTGGTGCAGTGCGGAACAGAAATCAGTACAGTAAAATGGCCATACTCCTACTTGTTTGGGCTCCCAAATCGAGGTTTTAGTTTGCCCGGGCATAACCAATAACTCTGAGGTGTTTTGACCAATAATGGAAAAACCATGGGGTACATCAAAGTCTTGTTCGTGGTTTGTGATATGGAAATATACCTTATCCCCTACCTTGACTCCTTCAATATTATCCGGAGTAAAGTGACTACGAATCGTACTCATATAAATATGAACTTCATTACCGTTACGTTCAACCCTAGCTTCTGAAGGATTATTGATGCCATAAGGATGCTTGTTTTCATCCAGACGATAGATTTTCTTTGACTTTGGAGCCAAAAGTTCCGCAGGGCATCCAGCGGCATAATGGGGTTCTCCATGGGTTGGAAAATCATATATCAACTCCATCTTTTCTCCTGAGATATCATAAATCTGTGCAGAGTGTTCCATTTCGGGGCCTGTGGGTAGGTAACGGTCCTTAGTGATTTTATTCATCGCCACAACATATTTGCCAAAAGGCTTACGTGAGTTTCCACCGGGAATCATCAAGTGACCTACGGAATAGAACGTAGGTTTTCTATCCACTACATCCCATGTTCCCAAACGCCATTTAACTACTTCTGATGAAATGAAGAAGGTTGTATAGGCATTGCCGCTGGCATCAAACTCTGTGTGTAGGGGCCCTAAACCGCCACTTTTTACAATACCCGCCATTACATCGTCAAAACTCAGGATAGGAATACCATAAGCCTCCCCGTCAAACTTTTCTGCTTCAATAGCAGCCAACATTTTGGTGAAGGAGTGAACGGTAAGGTCTGCTGAAAGTTTACCAGAGCCAATAATATATTCCCCACTTGGGTCTACATCACAACCATGCGGTGATTTAGGTGTTGGTAAGAAATAGATAGCACCTGGCACTTCGTTAGGGTCAACGGTCAAAACTTCTTTCTTCATTGTTGATGTTCCAGTATGTGTCTCATGGCTATACACGTTATGAGCGTAATTGGCTGGCATTTTTGTACCACCACCGTTATCTACATATTCTTCAATTTTCTTCCAGTTAATCGCAGCTATGAAGTCTTTGTCATTTTGAGAAGAGTTTACTTCCATTAAAGAGTTTGCCTCCTCCGTATTATAAGTACTGAAGAAATGCCACCCATGTGATTTACCACGCCCAGGGTGGGAAAGGTCATAATTGAACCCAGGCATCAATACCTGAAATTTTATATCCAACCTACCTGTCTCAGGTGCTACGCTTATAAAGCTTAACGCACCTTTAAAGTTGCCTTTATATTCATTAATGGGCATATCCCGTTGCGGAACAGGGACAGAAAATCGTGTACCCGCTATTACATATTCCGTGTTCTCTGTAATGAATGAAGAACTATGGTTACCAGCACTATTGGGGATTTCAATGATTTCCTCAGTTTCAAATGTCTCAAGACTGATCCGTGCTATCCTTGGAGTGTTGTTGCCGTTTATAAAAATCCATCGCCCGTCTAATTCCCCATTCG
Source organism: uncultured Allomuricauda sp. (assembly GCF_947501165.1). Lineage (GTDB taxonomy): Bacteria > Bacteroidota > Bacteroidia > Flavobacteriales > Flavobacteriaceae > Flagellimonas. The sequence goes on from NZ_CANMUU010000001.1 coordinate 480,737, forward strand.
TCTGAGAGATATCCGGATGGTGGCTATCATCCCATGGAACAAAACCAAAAGAGGTATTTAACATGGGTTTCGTTTCTTCTGAATACCCATAACCCGAAGTAGGGAATTGGGAAAATACAGGGATTTCCTTAAACATACGACCAGAAGGGAGGCCATAAACTGTTAAGTTTCCGCTATACCCTCCTGAAAGAAAGGCATAAAATTCATCTTGCTCACCTGGTGCCACATACACTTTCTCCGCAGCGGATGAAGCCAGTGCACCATTGGTATTGGTTCCAGCAGCCTGATTACATCCAATATACAGTAGTGTTGCCGCCAAAAGACCGCCAATTACGTAATAGATTTTTTTCATCTTTTCTTAGTATTTATTGATATACAGCTATTTATTCTTCAGACGGAGGTAAGATGACTTTATCAACAACATGCACAATACCGTTTCCAGCAGTCACACTACCTATGATTTTGGCTCCTCCCACGTATACATCATCTCCTTTTACTTCAACCATGGCATCTTGACCATTGGCTTGTCCTACCTTTTTGAACTTTTTCAAAAAGTCTTTGGAATAATTACCGGGGGTTACATGATACTTTAAGATATTGGCCAAAGCATCCTTATTTTCTGGTTTCAACAAGTTCTCCACAGTACCTTCGGGAAGGGCATTAAAAGCCTCATTGGTGGGAGCAAAAACCATTAGCGGTCCTGCATTTACCAAAGCATTTTCAAGGTGAGCAGCTTGTACGGCAGCTACCAAAGTAGTATGGTCAGGGGAGTTAATGGCTACAGCCAATACGGTTGAGCCTACATCACCCTCTATAAAGGCTTGGCCTGATTCTTTGTTGGCCTCAGTGGCATTGGTCACTTCGTTGGATGTAGCTTTTTCTGTCTTGGCATTGGTATTACAACCCACTACTAAAAACAAGCATAGAAGTGAATAGACCAAAGTTTTAAGTTGGATATTCGATTTCATATATTTTGGTTTAAAGTGTTCTAAAAAATTCCAGCAATGAACGTGTTTGTTCCACAGTTAAGTTCTGATTGGACATGGCCGCGCCATTGAACTCAACCAACAAATCCTTAGCACATTGGTCTTCTTCCGTCATTAATTTGGGGTCCAAAATCATATTCATGACCCATTCTGGACTTCTACGTTCTAAAATGCCCTGCATTTTTGGACCAATAAAACGTTTGTTTTCTCTGTGACAAGCGGTACAATTGGTTTTAAACAATTCGCCACCTGCAGTTGCCATCTCTTGATTTATTTCTGGGTCCAAGGCAATCTCTTTGATTTGTCCCACTCCTTTGTTATCAAGGGTGATTCGCTGAGAGGCAGGTACTTGACTGGTTTCAGATGCTTCTTGCTCAACCTTTTCCGAAGACTTTTTACGGTCAACAGTAAAACTTTCGTCTTTTTTTTCAGTTTTTCCCCCACATCCTATCATTAGAAGAGCGAGTACGAACACAGAAATTGCAAATTTGATTTTCATGGCCTTGTTTTTTTAACAATTGTCCAAAAGTAAGCTCGATTAATTGTGGAAAACATGATTATTGTCATATAAAGGATAAAAATGTCTTTTAATCTTTAACTTTCAAGAAAAATAATTTGCTATGTTTTCAAACTCGTCCAAATATGCTATCAAAGGGGTGCTATATTTAGCCGTAAATGCCAGAGAAAACCGTAAGGTTTTAGCAAAAGACATTGCCAAACCCATCAACGTTCCACCACATTACATTGCCAAACTGTTGCAAGAATTAAAGAGACATGGTATTGTTTCCTCAGTTAAAGGACCGCATGGAGGTTTTTATTTGAATGAAGAGAATATGAAAACCCAGTTGATGAAGATTGTGGATGTAATTGATGGAGAGCAAAAACTCCGTTCTTGCATGTTGAGCATTCGGGAGTGTGATAATGAAAACCCTTGCCCGCTTCATCATTTAGTAGGAGAAACTAAAACCGATTTTATAAAGAATTTAGAAAACACCACTATCTCTGATTTGGTCGCCAATATTAAAGAGGGTAAGTCAATTCTTCCTCTTTAGAAAAAAAGAAGACCACTCTAAACGAGCAGTCTTCTTTCCTAAGTCATCTTTTAAAAGAATTAGAATTCCATTTCGAAGAACAAGCTACTAGCTTCATTTTCTTCGGTCACGTCCTCACCTTTAAGTACTTCTCCAGCCGTATTTTTTACTTTAAGGTTGATTTTCCAATAACCGGTCATGGTCAACGATAATTTTCCCTTATACATGGCATTGGAAGTATCAAAAACTAAATGCTCATTGTTCGGTGAACTATGATTGCCCATTCCAGGCATGCGAGGGTCAATTTCTATACTGTATCCTTCCACTACTGGAAAGGTCATCATGTTTTCCATTTTAAAGAGCATGGCCGAGAAGTCATTGACCTTAACATCCGGTGTCATCGGCATCATGGCCAGCACATATCGTGCTTCATCCAATCCCGTAAAAACATTAACTCTCTTCTTGCCATCGGCAGGGGCTTTTACCTCAATACGCTCTGCAAGATTATAAGTCTGTCCATCAATACCATATTCAAGGTTCAACTCCCAATATTCAGTGGCATTACCCGGCATTTGAAAAATACTGAAGCCTTTATAGACTGAATCTTCATTAGTTTTTAAAATGGTCGATTTTGGACAGGAGTGCGACATCATTTCCATATGCATCACAGGGTTCATTGATAGCGTAGCATTAGAAACATAACTGTCCGTTTCATTATCCTTTATTCTAAAAAAGAGTTCGTTATAGCCAGTGGTATACTGGTTTTGGTCAGAATAGACCTCCAAGGTGTGACCATTGACATTAAAACTTGACAATAGATTGAATTCGGCCAATGGATTTTCATCAATCACAATTGGATCATCGGTGTTATCCGAGCAAGCTGTAAACAATACAGCGATAAAAAGTGTCAGGGTATAAAATTTAATTATGTTCATATTTTAATATTTCAAAAGTTGTTATTGTCTTAATTGATATTGTAGGTCAAGGTGGCATAAATGTTTCGTCCCATTCGAGGTATGTTGGCCCAATCGGTAAAAGTGGAATACCAGGTGTCAAAAAGGTTTTCGACACCTATTTTGGTATACATAAAATTTTGATTTCCCAGCTTAAAGGTCTTACCCATGTTTACTGAAAAAACCGTGTAGGCGGCTGTTCTGTCCTCACCAAATTCAGGGTTGAAATTGACCTGATCTGCCGCACCCGAAAGCCGAAACGCCGCCGTGAAGCTTTTCTTTGCATATTCTAATGAAGCACTATAAGCCAAAGGACTAATAAAAGGCAGGTTTCTACCATCGTTATCAAAGCCTCTATGATAACCAACAACTGCATTACAGATTAAATTGGAGGAAACATTCCATTTAGACTCCAGAGTAGCATTGTACTGCGTGGCATACTCCAAATTTGTATACGTTTTTACGCCCGCAGCCCCAATGGTCATGGTACTTAGCCCTTGAGTTATTTCGCCAATTATAAAATTGGGCATATGAAAATAGTTTCCGTTTAAAGAGACATTGACCTTGTTACTCTCCCAAGATAGCTTTCCATTGATTTCATAGGATTGCTCATTTTTCAGGTTAGGGTCGCCAATGTAATCATGGTTGTCAAAGCTGTTGAATAAGTAAAAACCAAATCCTTCGGAAACAGAAGGTGCCCTTTCTCCAAATGAAACTCCCGAGGAAACCTCAAAATCCCCTAATTTCCTATAATACCGTGCAGATATACTTTTGAGAAACCGTGTCTGAGACGCTTCTAAATCTGGGTAAAAAATTCGGAGGCTGTTCAAACCAAATTCATCAGCTACCCGGAAGCCTTGATAGGCAATCCTTGCGCCCAAATTCAGTTGACCCTCTTTTAGTTCGAACTCATCCTCTAAGTAAATCCCAGTATTCAGAGTTCTAACATCCGGCCAAGTCAACATAAACATAGGTATCTGATTTGGGTCATTAGGATACATGGTCATTTCTGCCAAGGAGCGATTGTAAAACCCATCCCATTTCAATTGAACGCTATGCTTCCCCGCCTCTAGCTGAGCTTGATTAATAAAACCGTACGTATCGCTCCAACCGGGCATGTCCATACGGATGGGGACATCAGGTCTTTGCGAATCGTCCATCATGTGGGTAATGGTATTGAAATAGAGTTTGCTTTTAAAATCATCCAATCCCATAAAACCCTGGTTTTTATATTCGGCCGAACCAATAATACCCCTTGCTAAAGAAACATCCATGGGTAGTGCTGGGTAGCCCACATTCCTTGCCTCATCGTAGATGAAAGATGCCTCAATAGATTCTTCCTCGTCTAGTTGTATGCCACCATTAGCCGAAAGATTGTATTTCTCGAATTGCGAAAAGGCAACTTCTTCTCCTCCACCTGCTGTGTAGTTTTCAGCTTTTCTATAAATAACATCAGCATCTATATAGCTACTTTCATTAGAGTAGTTAATTTCCGAACCTAAAATGCGTTGCATATTATTTGCTTCAAAGCCTGATTCAAAACTGGTTCGCCATCCTCGATTTTCAAAACCTGATTTATCCAATTGCAGGTCTATTCCACCACCTATGGTTGAGCCTAATTCAGCTCCTTCTTGTCCAGAGGTCACCTTAGCGTAATGAAGGTTAGAGACATCTACATATGAAGTGATGGGGTCCATTTTATCTGTACAAGCAGAAAAAATCCGCATACCATCGATGGTCACGGTCAATCGTTCGCTAGTCATAGAATTGATCATTGGCTCCCAGGCGTAAGCACCGCGTTTCATCATATTGACCTTATGACTCTTTTCAAGATAATCATCAATAGAAGCTAGGGGCTTGGCCTGCTTTTGATAATCTTCGGGCATACGTGACTTGATTAGGATTACCTCGTCCAATTGAACAGTAAGAATACTATCTGTAGCAAATGGATTTTCAGTTTGACCATAGACATTGGTAAAGGTGAACACCATAAGGACAAGTGCACTCCAGATAACTGAAACTTTCTTGTTTTGATGTCCTTTAGTTACCTGTTCAGGTAGGCAACCTTTATGAAATTTCATTGTAATGTGGTTTAAGTTGTGATACCAAAAGATTATGGAACTTCTCATTGAAGCCCACTATCAGATACTTACGGTTTTCTTAAACCCATGTTTTAGGAGGCGGTGTAGGTTTGTTAATAAATGGAGGTGTATTCATTTGGTCAAAGTATGACCAAAGTGTTATGTTCTGCTCTATATCTACTAGGGTGGGTTGTAAATCGCTTTGAGGAACATAATATACCAATTGAATCAACTCGTTGTTCTGTTGTTGATTTTCAAAAGGGTTATCTTCTTGTTGTCTGTTTTCTTCGGCCAATAATTTGAACAGGTAACATTTACCATTGCATTGAAGCTGTGGTTGTTCCCTATTCTCACAAAGATTAGTGACAATGTAATTGTAATTGATAATATACTCCGCAATGGGCCATAACGGCTTCACTAACATAATGAAGATGAATGGTATGACCAACAATTGTTTCATACTTCAAAAGTAGCGGGTGTACTGGAGGGAAAACCTGATTTTTGTCATAAAAGGACAAAAATGTCTTTTTAAGAATAAGATAGTTGGCTTATAGCGTTAAGAAATGTATTGAATTTATGACATTAACATCGGTATAACAACTATTGAAATGGCTTAACATTTTTGATTTAATGCCTGTAGGAGACCATTGAAAGATGTGGTATTAGTAATGGATTTTGATGATACCTTGCAAAAAAGTAGCCCCGGCAAGAATCGAACCTTTGCCCTAGACCTCTCTGTTTAAAAGGTTTTCAGCTTTCAATGAGTTTCAATGTTGACGATTTGTGAACTTTTATGGTGTTATTTTTCCGTCATTACAAAAGTAATCGAATGATGATAAATGATTGCATTTTATGAGTAGAAAAAGATAAATCATGGTTTGAGATTATAATTTTTGTTGGATTGCTTGTCCCATATCTTACCCCTAAACTTTGCGCATGGATCCTATTCCGATTTTATAGCGTTCCGGGAGATAAGCGTATAGTAAAATCGGAAAAGGGCGCAACCTACTGTTGATTTTGAAGTTCAACTTTTTCTTTCGTCGAGATAGCTTTCTCCTTTTTGTTCAATTGGACCACTTGGAAACTCAAATATCCAATTACCATACTCAGTATGATTAGCAGAGATAGAAAGATTACCAACAACCATTTGGGGATAAGCTTGGCCCGTTTCAGCTTTTTATTGATATCATTATATGTTACTTTATTCAGCGACTGAATCCTTTCCTGGCGCCTAAGGTGTTCCTTTAGATGATATTCCAATTTTGAAGTATCCGCTTTTACCTCATTTAGACCCTTGGATAGGCCTTCCAACTTTTTGATCGAATTCTGGAACCCATTGATTTCGTCCGTCAATAATTCCATGATGTCATCCAATTTTTTCATTGTTCCCTGTTTTTAAATTCCGATGCCCTGGTCAATGGCTCTTTTAATGGCTTTCTTCGCAAACCGCTTTGCCAAGGCAGTTGCGATATTGGTGCTCAGTTCGATTGTTTTTCCAACAAGTTTTAAGGCCGGGACTTTTGATTTGTCCATTACCTTTTTCGCGTTTTCCGAGATTTGGGCGATTATTCTTCCTCCCGACATCGAACGGTGTACCTCGCTACCTTTAAGGTTCTGTCCCTTGTACTCAAACCGAAAGCCCTGAAGTTTCTGTTGTCTGTTGATACTTGGGATTACTTTGATTCCCCTTTCTTCCATTGACTTGATATAGGTATCTAGACTTTTCGGTCTATCCGATCGTATCACTTCTTCATGTACCCGCTTTATCTCGTTTCTTATCTGTTTGGTTTTATCAAGTCTTTGGTGTTGGATGTCCTTGGCATTGGTAAGTCCCATTTCCTTTGCCACTTCATGGGCCCTTTGCTGGCTCCTCTTTCCGATGAAGCTGTCCTTATATGCTTTTCCATCAAATCCAATCCTATTCGCATATAGATGGATATGGGTATGTTCCTTGTCCCTATGCACAAATGCAATGGCCTGCCTTTCTTTTAGCCCCATGGCCTTGATGAACTTTTTGGTAAGTTCACTTAGTTCTTGTTTTGACAATCGCTTTCCATCCTCGATACTAGGGCTCAGCACAAAGCTCAGAGTGTTCTTCTTGGTCCGTGGGTTCTGTGATTGTACGATCTTGAATTCTTCCGTAATTTCCCTTGGGTTCTCCCCGGCCAAATGTTGGCTGTGGATGATTTCTGCACCCTTTTCCTGGTTCCATCCATAGGCGATGGAAGCCCTGGTATGTGATATGGATTTTCCCTTTCCAATCATCTATTGAAGTTATGTAGATGGTTTCTTATCTCATTTGCCAGTTCCACAACTTCCTTGGTAAGCCTTGGATCCCTTTTCTTGAATATGTTGCTTATCCGTTTGAAATTGTTTTTGTATTCCACTAGTATGGAATAGTATTTCAGTTGTTCTGGGGTCAGGCGTTCAATGATGCTATGGCCAAGGGCGGATCCACGGCAATATTCGGAAAGTGAGAGCCCCGCCCTTTTAGCCTTTAGTTTCAGCATCTTCTTTTCATAGATACTGCACCTGAACTGGATGTGTTGCTTTTTCATTTTCTTTTTTCCTTTTGCGACCACGGGGAGAAAAAGCAAGATTGTCATGACAATGACACATCTTGAATTGCTACCCAACTTCAAAGTAGCCGAAAAACCAACTAGGGATAAAAAAGGTTCTCAGTTTTTAACTATTGACAAGGAATCCTTTTAAAAGAATCTCAATAGATAGTGGGAAACAATACAGTTTTAAGAAAAGAAAATAATCAGTCCAATGAAAAAGCACGACTCCAAAAGGGCATAAGTAAAGGCCCTATTTGATTTTTGGTTTACGCTTATCTTCCCGAACCCTACAAAAATCAAACAGGATCCAGCGCAGGTAAGTCATGGTAGGATTTGGGATACTTAATATGTCAGTTAGCTAATATCTAAATAAAGTGTCCCAAAAAAGGTCAATTAACGATACTACTAAAAAAGACCGGGAACGGGACTTGTATTTTTAAAGGATGTTCGATTCTGGAAGTTGTCCTATGAAACGGCCTTTTAATGAAGCATCAAGAAATATCAACAAACTGTATATTCATCCTATTACGCCTTTTGGTATATTATCTGCACCTTATATCTTAAAACATTGAATATCAATATTTAACATATAGTTGGGGAATATTGCACAAATTACGGGTACCTTTGCCATGTAAAAATCAGAAAGCCCAGATTCATTTAGTCTTACCCAATTCTCGATTTATTTTCAGCTCTCTTCTTTTTAAGGTAATTATTAAATAACATTCTAAGCCCAACGTTCAGGGTGTTGAAGCTTGCCGTCTTAATCTACTAATATTAAGTAGCTCCAGGACAGTATAATCGTTCAACATATCATAAACAGATTGCGCTTGCTAGTATCCTTTAAATCACATGTGGACAAAAGATCAAACCACAATTGACGGCATCAATAGGCCAAAATTTTCAAAAAGAACAAACTCTGATTTCTCAAAAACAGTTAGGAACAGGGTAAACCAATATTTCAAAACAAACAATATCAGCAAGCATGCGAACAAAAGCATGGTCGGTAAGACCGTTCTGATGTTAACAGTGTTCTTTGTTCCCCTTGTTTTTATCAATATTGGCGCCATTGCGTCCCCATGGCTGCTTTTTGCCTCATATATAACCAGTGGAATTGGTATGGCCGGAATCGGCATGGGCATCATGCACGATGCCATTCATGGTTCGTACTCCAAAAATCAAAAAGTGAACAAATACCTTGGTTATACCATGAACCTCATAGGTGCGAACGCCACGGTTTGGAAAATCCAACACAATGTACTGCACCATACCTATACAAATATAGAAGGAGCGGATGACGATATAAACGCCCCCTTTTTCCTTAGGTTTTCTCCAAATGCAAAGAAAAATGCGCTGCATAGATTCCAACATTGGTATGTGTGGTTCTTTTATGGCCTATCCACCATTTCATGGGTGACGGCCAAAGACTTTGTTCGACTTGTACGCTACAGGAAGATGGGATATCTGAACAAAAAGAATGAATTCAGGGATGAAGTTATGAAGATAATTGGTTGGAAGCTGCTTTACTATTCGTATGCCCTGATCATACCTTTGCTAATGGTACCCTTGGCGCCGTGGATTATTATCTTGGCCTTCCTTAGCATGCACTTTGTCACTGGACTGCTCATCAGTAGTATATTTCAGGTGGCACATATTATGCCCGATACGGAGTTTCCCATACCTGATAAAGACGGAGTGGTCGAAGGCGATTGGTTCGCGCACCAATTGGCCACCACAACCAATTTTGCGCCCAAAAGCAGGTTTTTTTCCTGGTTGATCGGGGGGCTTAACTATCAAATAGAACATCATCTACTTCCCAACATCTGTCACGTACACTATAAAAAAATATCAAATATCGTAGCGGAAACCGCCAAGGAATATGGGATGCCCTATAATACAAAACGAACATTCGTTAGTGCCATTAGAGACCATGTCAGCGTTTTGCGCAAATTGGGAAAGCTGCAGACTATCGTGGTGAGGCAATAACGAAATTTTAAGACAAAAAAATAAGATGAATATTTTAAAACGAGTATTGAACAAAATAGTAAACAATAAATATAAAGTAATGAAAGAAGGAACAGTAAAATTTTTCAATAGCGCCAAAGGGTTTGGTTTTATCAAACCTACAGATTCCGATGAGGATGTCTTCGTGCACCAAAGCGGTCTTATTGACAAGATTCGTGAAAATGACAATGTCAAATTTACAGTGGAAAGAGGAGAAAAGGGAATGAATGCGGTAAATGTGGAATTGGCCTAAAAACAATTTATTTCCATATCAGTTAAAATGCCACCTTTTAAAGGTGGCATTTTACATCTTTCTTATGGTTTCTTTGTCAGTTCCCCAATCAAACTTCTCTTAGTAAAGACAAGTATAGCAAAATAGACCTGAGATCTTAAAGACAGAAAGGTATTTGAACTTAAATCCCAACAATCAAACTTTCGATCAAGGGACATAAAAATTACTATGCGAACGCTATTCTTTATATTTCTGACCACACTGGCCATTTTCCCTCCCCAAGGGACAAGTCAAATAAAAAAGGTAGAAGGGATTTTTCTTGGGCGTGTTGAGGATGGGTATTCATTTTGTGGCAAAACAGCATTAGGTGTGGAAGAAATAGTTGTCTTCGATGAAATTCTTTCGGTTATACTTGAAAAGTATCCACTACATGAGGATAAACACATTGGGGAAAACTTTATCATCTCGTTTGTTGAGAATGTTAGGGTTTGGGAAGATAATAGCGAGGAAACATCCACTGTGATACGCTTACAAAAGCTTATACCAGGGCAACACCTTCAAGAGTGATGTTTCAAAATTGTGGCATCAACTTTTTCACCATAGATTTTATAGTAGACAGATTTTTCAATTTCACCGAAGAATCAGAAGAACAATATCTTCCGGTTTTGAGCATCAGGTATTTTGGAGCACATGCCGATATAACTTCCTGTCCAAGAGAGAATGAATTCCAAGAATAATTTTTCTTTTCGTTTTATCTCATCTTTCAAAAGAATAAAAAAAGCATTACCGTAATGGAAGCTGAAAGGAAAAAAGTGGTCGAACTCAAAGTACCGGCCAACCAATTGTGTGCGAGTTTGCCAAAAATATTCATGGGAGGGTCGGCATAATAATTGTGTTGATGTTTTTCAATCATTAGATGTCTATATAGTCCTCGAACACCACCTAATATAAGGTGGACAAACAACAACACCATAATTATGGATACTGTATTAAAATCCCAAGACATTCTCATCATTAGTTTTTAATTGCACCACCTACTCCAATAAATGGAATTGCACCTGCACCAGTCACTTCAGGTAAAATCCCGTTCCATTTTTCTATGGCCTTAAGGTTAGCTTCTATCTTTCTTAGCTCAATAAGATCAGGAGAAATATTCATTTTTTGTAACCGTAGCGCTTCGGCTTCGGCTGTTGCCGCAGCAATGGTTTGTTGGGCTTCGACCTTTATCCTGTCCAAGTCTCTTTTTGCCTTCAGAGCATTTTGCTCCGCGGTCTGTTTTGCCTCAATGGCATCGGTAAACGTTTGGGAAAAACTAAATGAGATAATCGAAAAAGCGTCAACTGCTATGTTCGATGCCAGCAATCTTGAAGTGAGTGCTTGTTGCATTTCGGTACTGACTGCAGGCCTCTTGGTAATCAATTCCTCGGCAGTGTATCTGGCTGACACAGCTTTCATTACCTCTTGAATTGCAGGGTCAATGATACGTTCTTTGAATTCAACCCCAATGGTTTGATATACCAAATTGGCTTTATCAGGTATGATATGATAATTGAGGGCAACAGATAGGTCTACATCCTGCAGGTCAGAAGATGAAGAGGCAGCATCTGTCATTGCCTTCTGAATTTTTACGTCCATCAAGATTACCGTTTGTACTATCGGTATCTTGAAGTGTATTCCTTCATTCAAAACATGGTCTTGTACGGCTCCAAAATTCTGGACAACCCCCCGCTCGCCTGCGCCAATTTGAACCCATGGTTTGAACGCAAAAAGCAATACAACCAATGTGGCAATAATGATCAGGTTTCTCCTTTGCCCTTTTTTCAATATATTTTTCAACTCACCCATAGGGCTATTATCCATAGTAATTAGGTTTAATTATAAAGATAGGATTTCCCATGCCCGAGCATGTTATACCAATTCATGGAAATCTTACATAAATCACACATGGTCTGGAGCGATAAAAGGTCATTAAATGGCTTTCCGTTAATTTTGAGGTTCATCGCTATGCAAAAAAGTGTTTTTAAAGAAAAATAGGGCATGGGAACTTTGGCCTTTTGCAAAAGGATGTTCCATGAACAAGATGTGTTTTAAGCCACTATGAATCGTTCTAAAGGTGTTTCCCTGCGATACGTTGTTCATACTTTAAATGGACAATGCCCACAGGAGGGAGATTTCAAAATTTCATACTATCAAATAGCCTGCACCTCGCATTTTATCTGTCTTAGCATCGTGTTAAACTCACCCTCTTACCATTAAGTTTCGACTACCTTTACCTCCAACTGTGAGTGTAGATAAGGGAGCCTATTGCACCCATCACAAGTAGTTAAATAGAGAAGGAATTATGAAGCAGACAAAGAGTATAACTAAAGACAACAATCCAAGTATTGACAGGCCAATTACCCGTCATGAGAGCTGGAGAAATCACCGGAGGCATACTGCCTTAAAATTAATACGGTTTTCTTAAGGAACAAAATTGTCAAAGAGGGCAGGAGCCCTCTTTTTTGGTTTTAACTGGGAGGTTAATCAAGGGATTTTGCAGATAGCAAACAAACCCTTGCTCTTCATTCGGTGAGTCGGCACATCTAAGTTATGGGTCCATAAATGGCATATTCCTTTTCTTTTTCAATAGCCCAAACTACATTGCCGTAATCAAAATGCCAATATTCCTTCAAATCACATACAAAATCTTCGTCTTCAAATAGACCGATCAACAAGGCCCTATTTTTTTTCGCTTTAGCACTAATATCTGGATGGTAGGGATAACATTTTTTTGAAAGGTCGATTTCCAAACCATTGTTAGTTCCAAAATCCATCACACCATCCTCAAGTTTGTCATAAATCAAGGCATCTACTGCTCCACCTGTCGCATGCATCGACATGGTCGGGGGAGCGATAAAATAGCTTATGGTTTCTTTGATTTCAATGTTCGATTTTTCGGGATGTTTTTTCTGGTGGTGTGCAAATTTGGAATCCCATAAAAGCTTTTGATGTTCGGAAGATCTCCAGGCAGAACGGACAATCAACATTTTATTTTGTCTATCCAATTGTTTGCTAATTCGGCCAATTTTTTCAATGATATCTTCTCTGATCAAATATTGGTAATCTTCCAAAATACAAGGTTCAAAAATCAAATTAAAATCCGTGTCCATCAAACTCACCATTTGTGAATGGTTTTCCCGTATCCAGATTGAGGGGGCCAAAAGTTTATTCTGTAGGTCTTTTTTCTCGACCTCCTCACAGTATGCTTTCACATTCATATTGATTGATTGTGTTTTTTGCAATGTAAGGGGTGCTAAATATTCTTAACAGTGCGCTATAATTCAGGTCAAACGCCATAGTATCTCCGACCTTTAGATTTGTTTTGGTATTGTCTAACAACAAATGATCACTGCTGGCACCCAGCACGGTTATTTTTTGTTTTGGAGTAATTCCTGAAACTATAACGTCCTGCGTTCCAATAGCAAGAATCGCCCTATCCATCAAGCCTTTATTTTCAAACTTAGGGATATCACCATTCGCATTTTGATATACTTGGCCATAGGGTTGTGATGGTTTTCGTTTTGCTTCGATGATCTCAGCCATCAAAGTAAAAATATCGGTAAAAAGTCCCGGTATTGGTTTTCTACAAAGTGCCTCTCTTCCTAAGAAAATAGATTCCCCTAATCGTAGGCTGTTTATTCTGCCCACATCTTTTGAAGACGTAACCCAGTTGTAATTTGCGGAGTTACCGCCGGACACCATTGCTAGGGTAATTTGGAACTTTTCTTCCAGACGAACGGCTATTGAAGACAACTCGTTCATTTTGTCCGCATCAGGACTTATTCCGCCAAAGCATGCAAGATTCGTTCCTATGCCCACCAATGCCAAGCCTTGCAAATTGAGCACCTCTTTTACAATGGTATCCATTTCCGAGGGCATGATTCCTTCCCGCAAGTCTCCAAGTTCCACCATGAGAACAACTTTATGTGTGCTTTGGTTTCTCAAAGCACATTCCGATAGTTTTTTTAGAACTTCCAATTCAGAGTTTAGGCTTATGTGGGTGTGAATAACGACTTCTTGTACCTGGCTGAGTGCTGGTGTTCGGAGTAACAGGTATTGTGCCTTTATGCCTGCTCTTCGCATTTTTATTATATTCGAAATTCGAGAGTCTGCAAGGATTTTAATACCATTCTTGACCAATACATCAGCGATTATCGGATTGCCCCCGATTACCTTGGTCACCCCTATTATATCAATGCCTTGGGAGCCGTACAATTTTTTCAACTGTCGGATGTTGTGGGCAGTCTTTGCCAAATCAATATCGATTCTGGGAAGGTTCAAACCAACACCGACTCTCTTTCCAACTCTGGAAATGCTTTGATCAATTCTTTAATCAGCTTATCGCATCCGTGTAGTAAGACATCCGAAACAGGCAAATCATATTCTGATTCGTACTGATTTATTATTTGATTCAACTCTTCTTGGGTCATGTTTTCAGGGTTAATGGTAATGGCGATAACTTTTGATTTGGAGAATACCTCTATCATTTCAATCTCATCTACCAAATCCAACAAAGGAATTCTAGGGTAGTCACAATAACTTTTCCGCTTCGGGGAATGTTGTATTATGATTGCATCTGGCATTGCCCCACGAATAATGGCACTTGAAGAAGTAAATGCAGGGTGGCTCAATGCTCCCTGTCCTTCCACAACGATGATATCAGGTCCTTCCTGATTATAGGCATTTAAGATGGCGTTTTCAACCTCACCCGTGGCAAACCCAGAGGTTAAGACATCTATTGCCACCCCATATTTGGAGCCTTGGAGCAAGCCCGTCTGACCGGTGGTCACAAAGACAGCATTAATACCTACATTCCTCAAGGCTTCCACCAATACCAATGATGTGGTTCTTTTACCCACCGCACAATCAGTACCCATTACCGTAATTATCGGAACCTTCACCTCTTGAATACGTCCCGAAAAATTATGGAGATTTTCACGTTTTGGAGGTTTTCTGACATCCAGTATGGTTATTCCATAATTACGGGCCATACGGGCAAATTGAGTATTCTCACTGAGAAACTCAGGAAGACCGTTAACTATATTCATTCCACCCTTCATAGCACTAAAAATAACTTCCCTTTGCTCATCACTTAAGAAGGCAGCGAGTGGGGCGACACCATAAATAAAATATTCAGGGATAGCGTTTAATTCTTCTAAAGCCACTGCTATACTTTCGAAAATGGGAATTGCATTTTTTACACCTTCAAGATATTCTCCCGCATCCTGACCAGCCTTAGAACTATCAATGACCCCGACGATTTCATAGGTCTCCGATTGCCGAATGAGTCCATTGGCCACTTTACCGTCTATACGGCCAAATTCATTTTCACAATAAACCAAAGCTTTAGCTTTCATAAGTTGTATTATTTAGTTGTCCGCGTCCATAGTGCTACTTTCATAAGGGTTTGATTGTCTATCAGAATAGACCAGTGCATTAGCGTTAGCTTGATTCTGAAGCGTTTTGTCATTATACCAATTATCTATTCATACACTATAGTTAGTCCTTAATGGTAGTACAAATCATTTTGAACTTATGATTTGCTTCGATAGAACTAAACGTATATGTAGGAACAATAATGGAATCTCCCATTTGCATAAAAGTGGAATTATTGTTGATTACCATTTCAGCTTTTCCCTCGATTATGTGAATGAAGCGAGAGTAAGGAGATTCTTCAAAAGATTGAACTTTGCCAAAATCAAATACAAACGCCTGTATGATACAATTATCCTGAACCATTATGTTTTTGACTACTATGTCATTGGAACTGTATTCCAATACATCTACCAGATTAAACGTTTTTAATTCTTCAAATTCACCTGGTTCCATAATCAAGTCTGTAACTTATTGTTTTGTTCCGCTCTTTTTTTAGCATCCCGTTTTGCTCTTTTTGCGGCTTTTTTCTCTTTCGGCGTGCTTGATGGCGCTGTTTTTCCTGATTTCTGTTTTCCTTCTTTTTCTCTCGACATAATTTTATTTTTTATTGCTTTATGAAAGTGAAATGGCGACCCTTAACATTATTAAAATAAGCGCAAAACAGATAGCGCATTTTCTTATGGTGTTTATTTCATAATTGCTGCTTGCGATATAAAATTGCTTAACCAAAACAATGGTTGCTACAATACCAGCCCATTTGGCTTTTCACAAAAAAAGAGCAGTGTTTTTTAGTTCCTGCTCTTTTTTGGGCCTTTAAATAATCTAAAAGCACTAATCAATAAACAAAATTAAATTCTCTTTCTCCCAGTTTTGTTCAGGCCATGTACTTGAAATTTCCCAAAGTCATTTCTCGATTCTGATTAAATTGGGTTTTAGATTTTTCTCCAATTCCTACCGCATTGCAGTTTCTTGGCTTTCATTATCGAATACAGTTCTAAAGACATCTCTTAATTTTTTGAAAATACCGCAAACCAAATTGTCCCTTTCGAATATGTCCATAAATGTTTTGTATTTAGTCTTGTTCATTAACATCATAACAGCAAGTAAAGATGCGACAGAACCAAGGGAATTTTGCTATATAAATATTTGTGAAACTTACATATATCACAGGTTTTCAAGATTTTGCTGTCTTCTTTTCTTCATTTTTTTGAAAAAAGATGGTGTGAGACCAGTAACTTTTTTAAATTGATTTGACAGGTGAGATGGGCTGCTGTAGTGAAGTTTATAGGCAATTTCCGCCAAGTTAAGCTCATCATATAGCAATAATTCTTTCACCTTTTCGATTTTATGTTTGATAATATAGTGCTGTATGGTGATTCCTTGCACTTCAGAAAAAGTATTGGCCAGATAGGTATAGTCGTATCCCAGTTTTTCGCTTAAATAACCTGAATAGTTTGTTTTTGGAATTTCATCATGATAATGAACCATTTCAACTATTACATTTTTTATTTTTTCGATTAATATACTCTTCTTATCATCCAACAATTCCAATCCGGACTTGAGCAGATTATTCTTGAGTTGGACTCGTTTTTCATGGGTAATTTCCCCTATAGTTTCAACCATGCCTAGATTCAATTTAACGTAATCCAGTCCCAACTTTATCAATTCTTCCTTTACCAACATTTTACAACGAAGACTGACCATGTATTTTATGTATAATCTCATATCCTTAGTTTAAAAGTAAAGGTGGTCACCTAGCAGGCACATAACGATCAATGGATTTTTACATTTTAAATCCTGGATAGTTAAAACAGATTTTCTGCCTGAACAATAGGAATCTAATACCCTTGAGGAAAGTGAAAGTAATTGCTTCTTAAAGGTAGTCAATAAATGGTGTTTTAAGCACAAAATCATTGTGTAACCTTTGAATACAACACGAAAAGATATTAGAAAATAAAAAATGGGATATGGTCTTATTGATAAATCGTCTGTTCAAAAACAGAACTATTTCAAATATTCCTTAAGGAAGTCGCACTTTGATGACTCCCTTAAACGTAACAATGCCCTCGTTTTAATCTGTCTTACCCGTTCTGTTGTGAGGCCTAGTTGGTAGGCAATTTGACCCATGCCAATTCCGTTATTTGTTCCAATCCCGTAATATTTTTTGATCACGTAGGTCTCACGATCCGAAAGGATATTTAGCAATCCCTCTAACTCTGTCCTTAATGAATTTTCAATAAGACCCTTCTCAGGGCTATCTAAATTGCCAGAACTTAAAACTTCATACAGCGTAAAGTTGTCGCTTTCTGTATTTAATCTTTCATCCATAGACATGGGCCACATAGAATGTTTCATACAGAGTTGGACCTCAGCAAGAGAAACGTCTATCAATTCAGAAATATCTTCGGCATAAGGGAGTCGTTGGTGAATCTGTTCGAAATTGGAGGAAGCTTTGGTTATCTTGTTAATTACGCTTATTTTGTTCAGAGGCAATCTTACCATTCTTGTGGTTTCCATCAACGCCTGGAGTATCCCTTGACGTATCCACCAAACGGCATAAGATATGAATTTAAATCCACGGGTCTCATCGAATAGCTTTGCAGCCCTTACCAATCCCAGATTTCCTTCGTTTATCAAATCGAGTAATTTCAAACCCCGGCCTTGATATTGTTTGGCTACGGATATAACAAACCTCAAATTTGAATTAATCAACTTTTCAAGCGCCAAATTGTCCCCATTTCTTATTAGAATTACCAACTCGACTTCTTCATCTTCCGTAATCATGGGGATACGGCTTACATCCTGCAGATATCTTTTAAGTGATTCACCATCCCTATTGGTAACTTGTTTTGCTATTGAAAGTGGCCTCATAGTATTTGGTGTTTAATCATAACGAGCTTCAGACATAAATTATGGTTCCATTGCCTTTGGGATTGCTCCTCTGTCCAATTTCAATCTCGCCAATTGATTTGACCAAGGGGGCAATGCAAAAGCGGTAAAAAAGTTAGCCTTTACTATATTTGGCACATTAGTGTTGAAATTTTCAAAAAAAAGCTTAGAATGGACCCCTAGTGATAATTGGAAAATGACGATGGAGGGGTTCTCTTTTTATTTCAAGACTGGCTCAATTTTCGTGGATAATCTGTAAAGCTTGGTAAAGAAACGGATATTAATTGAATGTAGCGGTTTAAATTCCCTTTATTATATTTCGATTAAAACTTTAGTCTAGCAAAACGATAACAGGTTCTCTGATATCTTACATGCTAAGGGGACAATAAAGCAAGGTTTTTTAGGACTGTTCTAGTTTTTCCCTTAGAAGCTGCATATCATCACAAACCTTTTTTTCTAGTACTTTGGCATATATCTGGGTAGTGGTCAGTTTTCGATGACCAAGCATTTTAGAAATGGTCTCAATAGGAACCCCATTGGTAAGAGTAACGGTGGTGGCAAAGGTATGCCTAGCCATGTGAAAAGTGAGATTCTTTCTTACCTTGGCTAGCTCCGCTACTTCCTTCAAATAGGCATTGATTTTTTGATTCGATATTCTTGGGAAAAGTGTACCGTTAATCATAGACCTTTTATCGTGCCTGTAACGTTCAATTATCTCTGATGCTTTGGAAAGCAATGGAATTTTGACTGCATTTCTAGTCTTTTGCCGTTGCGTCATTATCCAATTTGTATTATCCAATCCAAGCACCAAACTTTTATTCGTTAGTTGCATTACATCTATATAGCTTATTCCCGTATAACAACTGAACACGAATAGATCCCTGACCAATTTTAATCTTGTCGATTTAATTTGCAGCTCTTCTATGTATTTCAATTCCTTAGGAGTCAGAAAACCTCTGTGAGTTGGGGTCAATTTTTGTTTGAATTTCACGAAAGGGTCTCGGTCAATCCATTCCAGTTGATGGGCCAAAGACACCATTCTTCGCAGCCTCTGAATATGCTTCATCACGGCGTTGTTACCAATTCGTTTTTTATAATGCTGTGGACTGTAATTCCTTAGAAAGCTCTCAAAATTTAGTATGAACTTATAGTCAAGACTTGAAAGTTCGAAATCATCTACCTTGTACTTTTTCTTCACAAATAGTAGAATGTATTTTTGACTTGTAAGGTAAAGTCTAGAAGTATTTCCATGCAGTTTTTCGAACATACTTGCATTGTGGTACTCAATAATGTCTCGTAACGTGTACTGCTCAATTTTATCATCACCTGTATACCTCAACTTTATGGTTTGAGGGGTTATCGATTTATTTTCTGACCTAAGCTCTTGATAGCATTGAAACAGTTTTGCGTATACTTCATCCAAATATTGGTTAATATTTCGAGCTTTTTCACTTGTTCCATTGATTCGTTGTTTTTGGTTGTTCCAAAGATGAGTTTCCACCCGTCGTTTAAGGCTAATATTGAGCTTTTTTCTGTTTACAGTAATTCTGGCGTAAATCGGTGCTTGGTTGTTCTTAGATCTTTTGGTGTATACCCAAAATAGAATGGAAAATGTAGAAAGTGTCCGCATGACATTCGTCTTTTAATTAAACTTAGTTTAGGACGAAAGTCAAATCACCAATGGGTAGTTCGTTTAACACTTTAAACCGGACCGATTTCCAAATACGAAAACATTTAGAGAAAAATGTTGACGATTTGTGAACTCGAATGGATAGTTTCAAATGATATCATTTGAAACTAAAAATTCGTAAAACATTGAAAATCAATATTTTTTGATTTTTTGTAAACTCCTTTAAAGCAGTAAAAGTAGCCCCGGCAAGAATCGAACTTGCATCTAAAGTTTAGGAAACTTCTATTCTATCCATTGAACTACGGGGCCAACTTAAAATGTGGATTGCAAATTTAATTTTTTTGGAAAGGCTTGCAATACATTCCGGAGACTATGTCATGTTCCCTTTTCCTCTTCGATCAATAGTTTTTGTAAGTGATTTCGAGAAAGGGGTTTATCAAAATACCCCGCTATATATGCGTTTTCCTTGGCTATGGCTCTATCTTTAGCATTGGTGAAAGCAGATAGGACATAAACCTTGGGCAATTTAACCCCAGTATAGGTTTGCTTAAGCACATCTAGAAAGCTCCAACCGTCCATTTCCTTCATTACCAAGTCCAAAAAAATAACATCTGGAAGCTGTTTTCTTTCCTCAAAGAATCCTTCACAGAACAGAAGACCTTCTTCACCGCTCTCACATGTGTTAATATCCACATCTGAAAAAAACTGTTGCACACAATACCTAGTGGCAAATTGTGAAACAAGATCATCATCGATTATACAAATTGAAAGAGACATTGGGCTTTACAGAATAAACCCCAAAGCTATATTCTTCTCCATGATATACAAGGAAAACTCGTCATTTTGTAGTAAAATCAGACAAATTTCCTAATGGGGAAGTTTGTTTCTTAAAATTCCATAGACATAAGTTCCAGCTAACGCGGCGATTAAGACAAGGAAAATTGACCAATACCCGGCTCCAATCAAAGTATACATAGGTCCAGGGCAAGCGCCGGCCAGAGCCCATCCCAATCCAAAAAGTATACCACCAAACATATACCTTTTAAAACTTGGGTCTTTCGGAGAAAATGTAATGGTTTCCCCAAAAAATGACTTCACCCTAAATCTCCGAATTAGTTGGTTTTGCAAAATCCCCAAGCCCAATGCAGAACCCATAATCCCATACATATGAAACGATTGGAACTGGAACATTTCAAAAATTCTAAACCAGGAAGCCGCTTCGGACTTAAAAAGTACAATTCCAAAGAAAATACCAATAAACAAGTACGCAACTGTTTTCATATTAAAAAAGAATTGGGAATAAAATGTGTACCATTAACAAACCACCAATGAAAAAGCCAATGACCGCAATTAGGGAAGGTAATTGTAAATTACTTAATCCAGATATAGCATGCCCTGAAGTGCACCCACCTGCATAACGAGCACCAAAGCCTACAAAAAAGCCACCAACTATCAAGAACAAAAGCATTTTTAGGTCTGAAAAAACCGCATTGCCGAAGAGTTCAGCTGGCAAATACTCTTTTCCCGCTCCATTAAAACCAAAATCTTTCAATTTAGCGATTGTACTATCACTTATAGCAACTGCATCACCATCCGAAAGAAAGAAATGGCCAATAAAACCACCAATAACCACACCTACGACCACCAACAGATTCCATCTTTGTGCCTTCCAATCAAACTTGAAGAATTCTGCATGTTTATCCGCACCACATAGGGTACACATTGTCCTTAGATTAGACGACATCCCAAAACGCTTTCCCATCATGGTAAGCAGGAAGAGCACAAAAGCAATCAATGGCCCAGAAACATACCAAGGCCAAGGCTGTAAAATCCAATTCATTTGATATTTTTAAATTAAAAAGGGAAAATCAATTGATTTTCCATATTGTCAATAACAATAAAGGTTTTTTGTAGGTTACATCAAACTTTTTGGAGGTCCAAGTGGTTAGGATTCTTTAGATTCTCCATTTTTACCACTATTCATCAATGCAAGCACGCCACCGACAAGTACAATGACAACAACGGCGAAAACACCGATCATCCAAATACCATTTTCCCAAGAAACAAGCGGAATTGTGTGAAGTAATTTCATTTTTTCAATTTTATGAAAATCAAATTTAACCGACATGTTTTATAAAAAACATGATATTTCTCAGACAACCATTCTTGATAGCATACACCTCATTCGTTTATGTTCAAGACATATTTGAGCAACCTATTATTAACTATTTTTTTTTCTACAAGAGTTGATTCCAAAAAGGGTATATAAGGGGCAAAAACTGATAAATGAAGTAAGTACAAAAATAACACCCAATGCCAGGAGCACGTAAGCAAAAATTCCACTAACGGTTCCTGTAAAGTACAATACCGCAATGATCGCGGCCACAACAAAACGGACTGTACGGTCCAATCCTCCCATATTCTTTTTCATAACACGAATTATTTAAACAGATTTATGACAAGTGCTATCAAAACCGCTATCCCTGAACAAATTAAACAGATAATCACCAGTTTCTGCCACACTTTTAGTTTCATATTCAAAACTACACCTACCAAGGGGAGGTTTTGGTAACCGATGTTACACTTGAAGCATTAATTTTGAATTATATTGAATCCCTAAACCAATCCATTAGCATGGAGCATTACTTGAAAGCACTGTTGCAAGGCTTTATGGGCACTTTAAGTTGGACCTGGAAATCCATCCTTTTCCAAGTGCCGTGGTCTTCCAATTATTTCTGGGGACTAATTCTGATTTCACTTGCGGTTTGGCTACTGGAAATTCTATTTCCTTGGCGCAAGGACCAATCCATCTTTAGAAAAGACTTTTGGTTGGATGCCTTCTATATGTTCTTTAACTTTTTCATTTTCGCCATAGTCATTAGCGGTATTTATAAGATGCTTGAAGTTCTTTTTGCACAAGTAGGCATTACCGCCAAAAGCTTTGCCTTAATTGACACTTCTTCTTTACCAACTTGGGCGCAGCTAGTTATATTTTTTATTCTCTTGGATTTTGTTCAATGGTTTACACATATCTGCCTCCATAAGTTTACTGTACTTTGGCAATTCCATAAAATCCACCACAGCGTAAAGGAGATGGGATTTGCGGCACACCTTCGCTATCATTGGATGGAAAATCTTTTGTATAAACCCCTCAAAACTTTTGGTGTAATGCTTTTAGGAGGGTTTGAGCCAGAACAGGCATACATTGTTCACTTTGTAGCTATAGCCATTGGCCACTTGAACCATGCCAATATAAAGTTGACCTATGGTCCTCTGAAATATATTCTCAACAACCCGGTAATGCACTTATACCATCACTCTTATACTCTTCCCAAAGGGAAGTTTGGTGTAAACTTCGGTATTAGCATGAGCCTGTGGGATTATATTTTTGGAACTCATCATATTCCTGAGGATAGCGGAACAATACCATTGGGATTTCCTGGCGAAGAAACCGTTCCTAAAAACTTTTGGGGCCAGTTAGTTTATGGATTCCGAAAAAAGTGAAACGGTCATTCCATACTTTTTAATTCGTTTTCTAAAGATTGGGCCTGTACCACACCAGATTGTCTCCAAACTGGTTTTCCCTCTTTAAAAATGATAAGTGTAGGAACTCCCCGTACTTGATATTGAGCAGCCAGCTTTGGGTTCTTATCTACATCAATCTTTACAATTTTGGCCCTATCCCCTATTTTGGATTTAACATCCTCCAATATTGGACCCATCATCTTACAAGGTCCACACCATTCCGCAAAAAAGTCAACTAGAACTGGTCTCTTGTCCGAAATAATATCGTTAAACTTTGCCATACTCAATCTTTGTTTTCTTTCCAATCTTCATATCCTCCTGAATAGTCGAAAACTGTGGAGAAACCTTCCTTTTTTAACAATTCAGCCGCTTTTTTGCTCCTAACCCCGCTTTTACAATACAAATAAACAGGTGTTTCCTTACTTAAGGATTGTATTTGTTCCAAGAACTTTTTTTTATCCTTAACGTTGAAGTTAACGGCGTCATCAATATGTCCGTCTTCGTATTCCTTTGGAGTCCGAACATCAACCAATTGAACATCTTTTCCCAAGACCTTGTCAACCATTTGTTGATGGTCAATTTGCACAACCTTCTTATCAGAATCAGAATTGCAGGATAGACAAAGGGTGAATGCTATCAATGAAATACGAAGACCTTTCATTTGTGCTATAGTTAAATTTTAATTGGACTTGCTCTGACAGGCAAAATCCGTTGTGGGAATATTGGTTTTAGCAATGGCCCCAAATCCACCCGCTATGTCGATAAGGTTGTGTATTCCTCTACTTTTTAGAATGGAGGCTGCAATCATGCTTCGATATCCCCCGGCGCAATGGATGTAAAAATTTTCTTCGGATGGGTATTCTGCAAGATGATCATTTATAAAATCCAAAGGGGTCAGCTTGGCATCCGCTACATGTTGGGCATTGAATTCAGGTTCTTTTCGTACGTCGAACACCAAAGAATCTTTACCAAATTCATTGGCAAACGTTGAAGCATCAATACTTGTTACGGTGTCCACCTCAAAACCAGCCTTGGTCCATGCTTCAATTCCTCCTTTTAAATATCCAATGGTTCCATCAAACCCAACACGAGACAATCGCGTAATGGTTTCTTCCTCTTTTCCTTCTGGGGCTATCAGAAGAATAGGTTGTTTCACATCTGCTATCAAAGCGCCCACCCAAGGAGCAAAACTTCCATTCAGACCAATAAAGATGGAACGAGGAATATGTGCTTTGGCGAAATCATCTTGATGTCTTACATCTAGAACTACCGCTCCTGTTTCGTTGGCGGCCACTTCAAAAGCTTCAGGGCTCAAAGCTACTGTTCCCCTTTCCAATACCTCATCTATATCATCATACCCTTCTTTGTTCATTTTCACGTTCAACGGAAAATATTGAGGTGGTGGCAGAAGACCATCCGTTACTTCTTTTATAAACTCTTCACGGGTCATGTCTGCTCGTAATGCGTAGTTCATCTTTTTTTGATTTCCCAAAGTATCCACCGTTTCTTTCATCATGTTCTTGCCACATGCGGAACCTGCTCCATGGGCCGGATACACGATAACATCATCTGCCAAAGGCATTATTTTGCTGCGCAGACTATCAAAAAGAGTTCCTGCCAGTTCTTCTTGGGTCATGTTTGCTGCTTTTTGGGCTAAATCCGGGCGACCCACATCGCCAAGAAAAAGGGTATCTCCACTAAAAATGGCATGGTCCTTCCCACTTTCATCCCTAAGAAGGTAGGTGGT
Source organism: uncultured Allomuricauda sp. (assembly GCF_947501165.1). Taxonomy (GTDB): domain Bacteria; phylum Bacteroidota; class Bacteroidia; order Flavobacteriales; family Flavobacteriaceae; genus Flagellimonas. The sequence continues at coordinate 505,788 of NZ_CANMUU010000001.1, forward strand.
GCTTTCCATAGTATGGCCGGGTGTGTGCAATACAACCAGGGTTATATTGCCCACCTTAAACTCTTCCCCATCCTTTGCAGTAATGGCCTCAAAACTTGGATTGGCGTTGGGACCATAAATTATGGGAGCACCAGTTTCTTTGGAAAGTGTAACATGACCGCTCACAAAATCGGCATGGAAATGGGTCTCAAAAATGTACTTTATCTGCGCATTGTCTTTCTTTGCACGCTCCAAATAAGGAGTAACTTCTCGAAGTGGGTCAATAATGGCCACTTCGCCTTCACTTTCAATATAGTAGGCTCCTTGAGCCAAGCATCCGGTATATATTTGTTCAATCTTCATGGGTCTATAATTTGCTTTCAAAGATAAGATAGCTAAAAGAGCCGTACTGTGACCAAAGTCACATATTCATCTTCGTTTTTGATTGTAATGCTATTTTCTGCTGTATGCTATTTTTTGTTTTAAGGCTTTCACAGTAATCAACGGCTTCATGAGTGCGCACAAATAGATTCTCCCGTCCAAGAATTTCAATCAATCCGCTACTGTAAAAAATATCGCGAGTGGGTCCGATGGCCCCAGCAATCAAAAATTGAATGTCTTGTGCGTGAAGTTCGCTTATAAGCTGTTCGAGTGAAGCAAGTGCACTACTGTCTATGTAGTTTATGGCTTCTGCATTTAGAATAACATACTTTAATCCTGGCTGCTTTTTTTTGATTTGATTTAGCAACTGCCTTTTAAAATAATCTTTGTTCCCGAAAAAGAGTTGGGCATCAAAGCGAAGAATAAGAATATTGTGAAAAGACTCTGCTTCTTCCTCAAAGCGTTCCACATTCCTAAAATAATCTGTTCCCTTTATTCTTCCCAAAACAGCAATATGTGGTCTGGATATTCGGTTTACCAGTAGAACCAGAGAAAAGAGAACGCCAAAAATGATTCCTTGGGTTATTCCAATCAAAAGTGTGGTTAAAAATGTTAGAATGAGCAGTATAAACTCGTCCTTCCTTTGTTTGAAAAGTTCTACGGGGAGTTTCAAGTCAATCAAACTGTAAATGGCCACTAGAATAATAGCGCCCAAAACTGCCTTTGGCAAAAAGCTGAAAATAGGGGTAAGAAAAAGCAACGTAAGTCCCACCACAATAGCACTTACTATAGAAGATAAACCTGTTTTAGCTCCCTCATTCACATTTACGGCGGTTCTTGAAAGGCCAGCGTTCGCAGGATACGACTGAAAAAAGGAGCCTATTATATTGGATAAGCCCAAAGCTTTGAGTTCTTGATTCGCATCGGTAAAATATTCATTGCTCTTTTCCTCTACAGCTTTGGCCATTGTCATGGCTTCCGCAAACGAAATAAAGGCCAAGGTAAATGCTATTGGAAATGCGGAAACCCAATGCATGGAATCAACTTTGTGCATAAAAAAGTTAGGTAATCCCTTTGGGATATCTCCAACCAAAGAGACTTGACCCATGTAATCAGCAAAGAAATAAATTCCTAAAATGGACAAGACCACAACAAGCATAGCCGCTGGAAGCTTTTTGTACAACCACTTAAAGAAAAGAATCAGGATGATGGCAACTATGCCTATTACCAAATCCCAAGTATTCGTTTGATTTAGTTTTTGACCAATTTCAAGAATTGTTTCAAGGGTTCCCAGAGCTTTTATATCCAATCCTAAGATATATTTCAACTGACTTACCCCTATTACCAATGCTGCTGCTGATGTAAATCCGCTTACTACGGGACGGGATAAAAAGTTGGCCAAAAAACCCATTTTAAAAAACCCCATTGCCAATTGAAAAAGACCAACAAAGAGGGCCAGAAACAGAGCCATTGTAATGTATTCTTGAGTTGTGGCCAATTTCATGGCAGCCAAACCTGAAGCCACAATCAAAGAATCCAATGCTACTGGACCAACGGCCAATTTTCGGCTAGAACCGGTAAAGGCATATACCAAATTTGGAATCAAAGCTGCATAAAGTCCATATACTGGTGGAAGTCCAGCAATAAGCGCATAGGCCATACCTTGCGGAATAAGCATGATTCCCACGGTGAGTCCTGCCGAAATATCTCCAGAAAGAAATTCTTTTTTATAATTGGGCAGCCAATCCAGTATGGGAAAAAAGCGCTTAAGCATCGGTGCAAAGGTAATCAGCAATACCGAAATCCTGAGTAACCCAAGTTGCAAAAGCTAGAGGTCAATAATTGTGATATGGTTTCTATGCAGTTCAATCTTTCCCAAGCCTTCGAGTTTTTTAAGTAGTCTGGAGATTACTACCCGAGACGTGTGCAGGTCATACGCAATTTCTTGATGGGTACTTTTTACGTTCTGGTCCTTTGCGATTTCTGCCTTTTTTTTGAGATAATCTACCAAGCGTTGGTCCAAATTTTTAAATGCAATGCCATCCACGGTAACAAGCAATTCGTTCAAGCGGTTATGATAGCTTTCAAAAACAAAATTACGCCAAGAACGGTATTTGGATATCCATTCTTCCATTTTCCGAACAGGAATCATAACAAGCTCCACATCTGTTTCTGCAATGGCTCTAATCTCGCTTTTTGTATCGCCGAAACAACAAGCCATGGTCATGCTACACGTATCCCCAGGTTCCAAATAGTAAAGCAATAACTCATCTCCATTATCATCTTCCCTTAAAATTTTAATGGCACCTGAAAGTAATAATGGCATTCCTTTAATGTACTGCCCGATTTCAATGATTTTATCCCCAGATTGAAATGAACTGGATTTGCCTACTTGCTCTATTTCGGTAATGAGAGGTGTTTCAAAATAGACTCCAAAGCTTTCTTTCAAATTACTTTCCACAAAACAAATTTAGTATTATCCAAGATTAAAATGTATCAAACACAATTACCAATTAATCCATAGATTACCTGTTTCAATAACAATTAAGTTGAAAGCATTTTCATGAATTCACAAAAATGATTCGGAGGCAAACCATTCAAGAGCAAGAAATCAAACAAAAAGCTCTTTTCTTACCTGTCTCATTATCCCACTACCTAATTTCCCCCCTGTCGAATTTTGGAATATTTATTGGAAGCTGTATTTGGAGGTAATATGTGCTTCCCCTTTTCTGAACTAGCCGTTTGTTGCGTATTTTTCAGTGAAGTACATCCAAAAATCGAAAAAACAAAAATTAATGCTACTATTTTTTTCATATTCGTAAATTTTGAACACTTAAAAATACGAACACTTCATCCTAAAATAAAGGAATTCTTAAATTTTGGGGTTATTATTACATCTTTTACAAGGAAATTGAAGAAAGGATTAAAAAATGACACTCTTTTCCTCCTTCTTATTTCGAAAACATTCCTTTTGTTAAAAAAATGCTAATAGCCTAAATTCTCCGCAACCTAATGATTCATATCTTATCTTTGTTTAAGTATTAATAATAATTATTAAACAAAATGGATGTATTGCTAAAGGCTGAAGAGTTTGAGAAAAGACCGATGAGCCACATGTCTACAAGTGACCGGGTAAAAGCATCTAGAGAAGCTAAAGACCTGGTTTTACGTATCAATGAGGTTTACAAGAAAACAAAGGACTCAAGGCTAATGGAGGTTATGAAACGTATCACCATTAAAAAGAAAAAAATAGATAAGCGATTAAAGGGCAACCCCCTAGTATAAATTACAGATGGGGCGTTTCCATGAAAACCGCACTCCTCAAAATTGCTGTGAGATGGAAAACGTTGGATTCATTTTGAGTGCGAGCAGATTGGAGCGTCCCTTTTTTATAAAATACAGTTTTCAAAAAACTTTTAAATCATTGAATAATGTTTGGTCTGTTCAAGAAAAAATCTGAGAAAGAAAAATTACAGGAAAAATATGCGAAGCTTCTAAAAGAAGCGCACACACTTTCTACAACGAATAGGAAGTTAAGTGACGAAAAAACCTATGAGGCCGAACAGGTTATGAAGCAGATAGAAAATCTTTAGGTTAAAAATAGTCTTTCTGGAACCACCACTTTAGAAACAAACTATACTCGCAAGCAATAAAAGCAGCTTACAACGAAAAGTAAAGACCAAAGAGTAGTCCGAATCCAATTCTTTGTTATCAGCTCTTTTAGTAATGTGCCGCTAACTTGACCTTCTGATATTGCTTGATGCCTAGGAACAAACTGGAAAAAGGTAATTAGCCAGGTTCCCAATACCAAAACCAAGGGCAAAACAGTTGACATGCTGGGCTCATCATACACGATTTTCAGATAGATTCCCAATTGAGACAACATCAACGGAGCTACAATATAGCCCATTGCTCTGGTGTATTTTTTATGCCACTCAATCAGATTTTCTTTTGAAAAAAAGGAAAAACTCGGATAGATAATCAACTGTACCATCCAAATTAGCACCAACAATCCAAAATCAACTGAAAGCCGAAGTAGACAAATTGTCATTACAAGTGTCTAGTGATTTTTGAACTCTTTGGTTTAGTGAAGGATAGAAAATAGTCCACTAGTTTTCCTTCCTTATCAACCAAATACTTTTGAAAGTTCCATTTTACACTTGAGTCCTTCTTTCCATTTAAATTCTTATTGGTAAGCCAGGTATAAAGTGGATGTTGGTTTATTCCCTTTACATTGATTTTTTCCGTAAGCAAAAATGTAACTCCAAAATTGAGTTCGCAAAACTGCTGAATTTCATCTGCATTACCTGGTTCTTGTTTACCAAACTGATTGCACGGCAATCCTATTACAACCAGTTTTTCATTGTAATCATCACTCAACTTTTGCAGTTCTCTATATTGAGGAGTAAATCCGCAAGCTGAAGCAACATTTACAAACAGTACGTGCTTACCCCTAAATTGGTTCAAATCAATGGAAGAGCCATTTAAGGATTTGATGGCTATGTCATAAATAGAGATTTGCTCAAACTCTTTTGTATCAATCCCAGTTTTTATTTTGTTCGTAATGTTCATATCACCAAAATCATTTGTTGTAATAATACTAAGAAACAAAAATACAATTTGTTTATATTTTTTTAATTATTGTTAAACAAAAGTTTAATTTATTTTTGATTTTTCTTTTTTCCAAGCATCTACAGAAAATACATGTAATGGGTTTGCCTACAATTCGACTCTTTCACCATGCAACAAAGATTTCCTTTACTTTTTACACTTATCATTGTGCTGATTGTTCAAAGCTGCAAGATTGCTGATTTACGAACTTCTGAACTAAACCCAGATTTACCTCATCGTGAAGACAAGGCAATACAACTTTTGGATGGTGTCATTAAAAAGTATCGACTAGATATACTTGAAACCTCTAAAAACTATTCATTTAAAGCCAAAGATGACTGGAAAGGGCTATATGCAATCGCCAATCCTTTTCCCAAGGACAATGAACTCATGCAAATGCGATTCAGGCCCTTCTCTTTTGACGGGCAGTTCAATTATCTCGAGACAAGAAATAAAACCATTTATGGTGTTCAGTCTTTTAAGCACTATAGGATAAATGAAGAGGGAAAGGTAAGCTTCAGACGAAAAAAAAGCATCTCTTTTACCTTACCCGCGATTCAGTATTTTTTCGAGCTTCCACTGCGCCTGAGGAATGCCCCAATCCTAAAATACGCAGGAGTCCGAGAGTTTGAGAACAAAACCTACGACTTGGTTTTTGCTACCTGGGATAAACTGAAACCTCATAAAGAGCATGACCAATACTTATTATATATAGATAGAGAATCTGGTAATCTTTCCTTTGCCAGTTACACAGTTCGAGGAATGTACCTCCCCGTACCTAAGAGCGTATTTGGGTCCATCCGTTTTGATGGACTGAATAAAAATGAAAATGGTGTTACCTATCCTGAAAAACTATACATACAATTGAACAAGTTGAAAAAACCAAAACGGGCACTGCATACCATTACTATAAGTGACCTACGCCTAAACAGTTTTCCCTTGCCCTTGCTATATCCTGATAAAAATATCCAGTATAAAGGTGACTCCAAATTTTAAAGAACCTTTGCGTAACCACTTGTCGAAGCAAATATTCTATCTTGAGCATCAGCTTTTCATGTAGCATGCTTAAAAAGGGTATCTGTTTATTGATTTTTGTACTTTCCGTGATTCCTGTAAAATCCCAAAAAGCAGGAGTAAACTCCAAGCACGCCAAAGTTTTGTTTATTGGCAATAGCCTTACCTACTATAACAATTTACCAGAATTGGTAAAAGGAGAAGCACTCCAAAAGGATATTCGCTTGGATGTTGATATGATTGCATATCCCAACTACGCCCTTATCGACCATTGGGAAGATGGTAAGGCGCAAAAGATGATAAAACAAGAAAAATATGACTTCGTTCTAATACAGCAAGGACCTTCATCTCAGCCTTATGGTAGAGAAGTTTTGTTTGATTATGGCAGACGCTTTAAAAATCTTTGTGATACCTATGGAGGTCAGTTGGTATTTCTTATGGTTTGGCCCTCCCAAAACCACTACTCTACATTTGATGCGGTAATAAAAAACCACGAAGATGCAGCAAGAGCAATCAATGCTGGTATATGCCCCGTTGGTAAAGTCTGGAAAAAGCATTTTGATAGTACCAACGACTACTCTTATTATGGGCAGGATGGGTTTCACCCTTCCCTTAAGGGAAGTCAAGTGGCTGCTGAAATAATTGTATCCTGTTTATTCTAAAAACTTACCCTTTTTCGGTTCCATATCATACAAAAAAACACCCTAAAAATTTAAGTAAATACTTGTTAATTAATGGATTCAAAACTTGTAGGAACGGATTTTTTTTGAAACCTTACATGATGTAAACACTATACACCATGAAAAAACCAACCATCATCGCAGGATTTCTATTTCTTTTTTTACTTCAAGGATGTTCATCCTATTTAACGAGTTCGGAAAACGTTAGCAAAACAAAGAATGACTATGAGAAGTTTCTAGTAGTAGGTCGTTCTAAAGACAATACTGCACGAATCAAGTTTGAAAACAGTGTTGTCTCTCAATTGGCCGAACAGGGTTTAAACGCGGTGTCTTCCTATTCTGCTAATGCCATGGTGGACATCAATAAAAAATATTCGGATAGTGAGTTGGCTTCACTTAAGAAAAAACTAATGTCCAATGGGTACGACGGGGTTATTGTGACCAACCTTATCAATACCGAAGCATATACGGATGTTGTTCCAGGTAGTACTTCAACGGCCTATGTGCCTGCCCGTGTGGGCAGATTTGGACGGTATCTCACATATTACCCAATCACAACATGGGAACCTGACCAGTTGAAAAGTGGCACGAAATACATCTTTGAAAGTAGCTTGTATCGTTTGGCAGAATCTTCGGGAGATAACTTGCAATGGGTAGGTCGTTTTGAGGTCAGGGACCCCTCTAGTTTGGAAAAGACTGTTAGCAATTACGCATTGGACTTGACCAAGGCTTTGGTAAAGAACAGCGTGTCAAACGCAAAATGAAATAACTTATTTGGCTTTTAAAATATTGTAATGCATCCCTAAAGCCAAGTAATTTCTAAAATCAAAATCACTCTGGGCACCCGGTTTAACCATTAAAAGTAAAAAGCATAACAACAACAATTTTCTAAAGGCATGCAAAGCTTATAGTTGTTTTTGTTAAAGTTCACATCAACTTAGGATTTGGATAATTATCGGACTGATCTTCCGCGGTTTGATCCATACAGACAAAATCCTTTTCCAGGGTCAAGATTAATTCTCTACCATTGGCAAGAAGCTGATTGTGGTAAAATCCAACTTTTTCATTGGTGTCCCAATGGCGTAATAATACATTTGAAATATGCAGCATAATTCTGCCTTCTGAAAAGGAGGCATGTAAAGCTTCTTGTTCATCTGAAGCTACTACCGAATACGAGAAAAATGATTCGTCAAACTCTGTTTTCTCTTCCACACTTCCTTCCTTGCATAACCTATGCACCTCCGATTTTGTCAATCTAAAACGTACTGAATTTCCCTTGATTCTGATTTTCATGATCAATCCGTATTTCGGTTATTTTGGGTATTGTACTTTAGGAATGATTATGTCTGATAAATTTTTCTATAACCACAGCAGTAACAATTACCAAATAAAACTGTCCAACCAGTCCTACCAAAACCGCAGCCTTCTGGGCTAAAGGAATCGCTGGAACTATTTCTCCATAGCCGATAGTCATTAAAGTAATAAAAGCGTAATACAATATCGCTTCACTGAATAAACTCATATCGCTTGAGTTCAATAAAGCGCCTTGGAAAGCCCCAGGATTTGTCAATTCTATGGACATGAACAAAAAAAACGCCAAAAAGCCCAACGAAATGTATCCGCTCATCAATCCCAATATCACATTTTTGCTCACAAACTCCGCTTGCCAGACCTGTTTTATGATATTCCAAGTTACTACAATATGAAAAATAAAATAAATCATCAGTCGAATCAGAACATTACTTTGCGATTCTTGACGGTTAATCATGGAACTTCCGAAAATAACAGCGGAAATCAAGAATAGTGTCACAAAAAACCAGGCCATAGGCTTATGTTTCGATATTACCAAGATTCCGCCTAAAATGCTTATCAAATAAAACAATGGCAACAAGGTAAACTCAAAAAACTCTGCAGGAACAATCAAAGAACCAAAAAGAATGGCAACTTGAATGACCAAAAAAATCTCAAAGCGAAACTTGTATAGTCTTGCAATCATATCACTTTCCTATAAGCTTAGTCTTCTAAAAGCTCATCATTAAAAGTATACCCCTCGTAGTTTACCTTAAACAAGGCACTATAAAGTGATGGAATAAAAAGTAAGGTTATTATGGTTCCAAACAATAGCCCAATCATAATACTTACAGCCATACCTTCCCACATTTCCCCTCCTGAAAGGTAGAGTGGCAATAGACCTAAAATGGTAGTGAATGTGGATAGTAATATGGGTCGAAAACGTTGCAAACAAGCTGCAATGACGGAGTCTTGGTCACTCCGCCCAGCCGCGAGTTCAACCTCCATACGGTCAATGAGCACAATGGCATTATTAATCACAATACCTGCCAACGAGATTACTCCTAAAAAGGGCATAAACCCAAAAGCCTCTTGAAACACCAACAAACCAACCACAACACCAATAATTCCGAGAGGAATGGTCAGGACAACCATTGCCATTTTTCGAACGGAATTGAACTGGATTATGAGCAACAGCACGATTATGAATCCAGAAATAGGAAGATAGCCTATTATAGGCCCCATATTTTCTTCCGTTTGCTTGGCATCACCCCCTAATTGATAGGAATACGCTTCTGGCCATACCCCATTAATCTGTTCTTCAAGCCATGGATTAACCACTGCCATAATTGCCGACGCATTGCCCCCATCTCTCAATTCACTGCTAATGACTATGGTTCTTTTTATATCCAGTCTTTTGATTTTGGCGTATTGCCAAGCTGGAACTATAGAGGCAACTTGTAATAAGGGTACGCTTTTACCACTGTTTTGAGAATAAATATTTAAGGTTTCCAAAGACGCTAAGGTCTGTTGTTGGCTATCACCGCTTCGCATTAAAATAGGAATGGATTTGTCATCCTCCCTATATTCACCTGTTTGGAATCCGTCTAAAACGGTTTGCAAAGATGTGGCAATATCAGAGCTGGTAATACCCGCATTTTGAGCACGATTTTGGTCAATCTCAATTAAGAACTTTTTACTTTTTGGTCCCCAATCATCCTTTACATTTTTGGTAAATGCAACTCCAGAAAGTTTTTGCTTAACGCTTTCCGCAATGCTGGCCAGTTCATCTGGTTCTGGTCCTGAAACTTTAATTTCAATAGGAGTGCCTCCTCCACCTGAACCCAACAGACCTACTTTTATGTCCGCATTAGGGAAGTTTTGAAAGGCATAGGCATCCAAACGTCGTACCATCTCTGCGTTCTCTTCAAAGGTGGTGGTATTCACCAAAATATGGGCATAGTTGGAATTGGGTTCATCTGGAGAATATCCCAAGTCGTAGGATTCTGGTCCTTCGCCGATATATGAGGACCAACTTACAATTCCCTTTTCTCTTTCAGTATTGACTTTAAGTGAATCGGCCATGAAGCCTTCTATCTGATTTACTACTTCGGTGGTGCTTTCAATCTTATTGCCTTCGGGTAGGTTGATATCAATGGTAACCATATTCCGGTCACTGTCCGGGAAAAAGATAAAGGGAATGTAACCGAAACCATATAAGGAAAGAAAGAAGGCTAAAAAAATACCTGCAATGACTTTGTACTTATGTCGAAGTGCCAGCAAAATCAAATCCTTATAATATCGCTTGGCCGAGTTGATAATTCTATCTACCAAACTTAGTTTCTTTTCACCCTTTGGTGCTACTTTGAGAAACATATAGCAGAACATGGTTATGACCGTCAAAGCGATTAACCAAGATGACATTAGGGCAATAGTAATTACAACAAAAATTGGTCCCACTATATCCCCCATTGTGGTTGGGGAAAGGTAGAAAGCCAAAAAAGCTGCGGAAGTAGTCAAAGTCGAAATCAATAACGGCATCCAAAGCTCAGAAAAGGCCTCTATTGCGGCTTTATACTTTTCCATCCCTTGTTCCAATTTAACCATAATGGTTTCAGCTACTACGATGGCATTATCAACCAACATACCTAATGCCATGATAAGTGCTGCCAAGGTAACCTGGTTAAGACCCATGTTAATGATACCCATGAGCATTAAAGTCATGATGGTTACAATCGGAATCAAACTTGCAATGACAAATCCAGTCCGGAATCCTAAGAATACAAGCATTACTATCAATACAATACTAATGGACTCGATCAGGTTCACCATAAAATCGCTGACCTTTACATCAATATAGTTATCCAAAGAGGAGACCCTTGTCAATTCCAAACCGACCGGTAATCGCTTTTGCCATTGGTTTACAATCACATCCACTGCTTCACCCAGATAGACGATATTTTTGTCCTCTTTTAGGTTGACGTGCATGGTAATAGCTTCTTTTCCATCAACACTTACAATTTGATTTGGTGGGTCTATATAGCCTTTTGTCACGTTTGTGATATCTCCCAACTTTACTAATTGAGAACCATTGCCTACGGGAATCAACATGTTTTGAATATCATCAACGGAATCAAAATTTCCTGTGGGTTCCAAGATGATACGTTCATCCCCTACATTGATTTGACCTCCGGAGCTTAAAATGTTTGTTGCCCCTATATTTTGTTGCAATTTAGACGCAGATAGGCCATATTCTTTTAGCCTAGTATTGTCAAACTCAACAAAAACACGTTCTTCTTGAACACCTCCTAGTTCAACTTTGGCAGCATCCGGAAGCTTAATTAAATCATCCTTGATATCATCAGCATATTCCTTCATTTCAGCATAACTGAATCCATCCGATGTTAAGCCTACAACAATACCGTACACGTCTCCAATACCATCATCATTTAAGTTTGGTGTAACCCCAGATGGGAGACCTTGAATTGAACCTAATTTTCTCCGCAACCGGTCCCAGACCGATTGCAAAGTTTCTGGGGAAACTTCGTCTTTTAAAGAAACACTTACAACAGAAAGGCCTGTGCGAGAGGTGCTGGTCACTTCTTTAAGTTCAGGTAGTTCCTGTGCCACTTTTTCAATTTTATCAGTAACCAATTGCTCTACCCGTTCTGGGCTGGCACCTGGAAACTGTGAAACTACAGTTGCCACACGAACCGTATACGGCGGCATACTATCTTGGGATAAACTGAAATACATGTTGATTCCCAACAAAATGATAGTTGCCAGCACCATAAAGGTGATGCGATTTTTATCGATGGAGAATTTGGCTAAATTCATATTCTGGTCGGTTATAGTGTTGTTATTGCAACCTTACTTCTTGGCCATCCAAAAGGGTTTGCAAGCCAGCCACGGCTATTCGCTGCCCTGAAGAAAGTCCTGAGGTCACTTCAAATCCTTGTGCCGTCAAATTACCGAGTTCTACTGCCTGTTTCTTCACTTTCCCTGTTTCCCCTTCACCTTCAACTAGAAATACAAAACGTCCATTGCTATCCTCTCCAACTGCATGGGGAGGCACTACCAATACATTGTTCGCAGAGTCATAATTGCCAAAATCGAAAGTCACATTGGCCGCCATGCCACTCCTTATGGCATCACTAGGATTTGTTACGATGACCCTAACCGGATAGGTTGATGTATTAACATCTACCGCAGGAGCCACTTCCGATACTCGACCTTTAAATTGGGCTTCTTCTATTGAGGTAAAGTCGACAACCACATCTATATCAGGTTTTACTCCGTTGATGATACTTTCCGGAATACCCAAGGTAATTTCCATATCGGTACCCGAATTCAAAACGGCAACAGCTTGACCTGGGCTAACATTCTCATCAATTTCCGCAGAAACGGATGCAATAGTACCATCTTCCGGCGCATAGATATAACCATAATTAATCTGTTCTTGCTGAATCTCCACTCCGCGTTTAGCAGATTTATAACTTTCCTCGGCATTTCTGAATGAGTTCTTAGCGGCTTCAAAATCACTAAGTGATGTACTCCCCTTTTCATAAAGCGTGCGAACCCGATTAAGGCTGAGTTTCGCAGTATTTACTTGAGAAGCTGCACTATTCAGCTGTGTTATGGATTGTTCGTAGGCCAAGCGGGCCTGGACATTGTCCAATTTAGCCAACAGCTGCCCTTTTTTCACTTTTTGGCCAAGCTTCAAATCAAACTGAGTAATGATGCCAGAGCTTCTAAAACTCAAATTAATGATTTTATCGGTCCTCGCGGTTCCGCTAAAGGTTCTTGAATCTTCACCTCCCAAAAAGCCGATTTCCATATACTTTACAGGTCGCAAGGTGGTTTCTTCCTTTTTTTCTTCACTTCCACAGGAAATTAAAATCAGGCCTAGGGCCAATAGTAAAGCGAATTGATGTGTAACTTTCATATTCCGGGTTCTTTTGGTCAATTAATTTTGCGCATTTAGAAATTCAAAAAAGCGCTGTCTGAATTCATCATTCTTTTCTTTTGTATTCAGTATAAAATAGTAGCCCATAAAACGCTCCAACTGCAGTGCATTGATTAAAAAGTTATACACCGCATTGGTGCGGGCCAATTGCGCATTTAAATAGTTGTTTTGAGCATCCAGTAGTTGGACAATATTTACCGCACCTTCAGAGTACGAAGCTTGGGTTAGCTCAAGAGCCTCAGAAGCTGTTTCTTCTGATATTTTTGATAATTGTATGTTTGACATCTGATTCACAAGATTCAACACGCCATTTCGCACGTTTACCGAAATGTTCAATTCCAAATTATCACGATTTATTTCTAACTGGTCCTTTTGGATTAGGGCCGTTTGCTTGTTTATATTATTCAAATTTTGATTGATAATTGGAATGGAAATACTTGCCCCCGCAGTGTAAGAATTATCCACCAAACCAAACCCTAGGCCTTCGGGAACCGTACTGCCAGCCCCAGAGCGGTTAAAGGTAGAGTTGTATTGCCCTTGCAGCGCTATTGTCGGTAAGAACCGACCATAGCCGTTTAATCGAATATTGCGTTCGGTAGCCTCCAGGTTGTATCCTAGGGCCCTAAGTTCGGGTGCATTTTTATAGGCTTCTTGAATCAAAAAGTCGGTAAAAGCTTCTCGTAAGGTTGGGTTATCCAATAAGCCGAACAATTCTTCATATTTATAATCCTCAAAAATACCCTCGTCCAATTCTACATCAATCACATCAATTTCCAAGTTGGAAGGGTTATTCAAAATTTGATTTAAAATCAGGAACCCTTGTTCCAATTGGTTGATGGCCTCTACCATAGCCTGGGTATTTTGCGCCATTTCACTTCGAAAACGAAGCATATCCGATTTTCCAGACTGTCCAGCCTCAAAATTCTGTTCAGCTATCTCAAGGTTCCTTTTGGTCAAATCTACATTGCGTACCTGAATTTGCGTATTCGCTTTTAGAATCAATACATTAAAATAGGAGTTGGCTGCGTCAAAGATTAAATCCAACTGGGAAGCATTGAAATCTTCTTGCTGGGCTTTCTGTAGATTCTTTTGAATGGATATATTGGCGTTGGCCGCCTCAGAGAAGACAGTCTGATTCAGGGTAATGTTTCCTCCAGTGGAAAACTCCGGATTTTGTCCGTTGCTTATGGCAGCTAAGTCAGGGTCCACATACTTAGCTGTGCCCGAAGCGGTAAGTGATGGCAAATAATTGCTATTGGCCGACTTTACCTCTTGTGATGCCAAATCCACATCCCTTTGATTGGATTGTATGGACAGGTTTTGTTCCAGCGCCTGATTTATCACAGTTAGCAAACCATATTCCCTTTCAGACAGTACATTTTTAAACTCGCCAACAAAATCGGTTTCTCCAATCAAACTGTATTTGATTGGGAATCCAATTGCGTCAGAGGTATTATAGTTTATCGTTAACCTAGGGTTGTAATCTATGTATATTGGTAATTCTGACATTGGTGTACCGGTGACATAGGCTTCAACGTTTAAAGCGATTCTTCTAAAAAACTGATCCAAATTCTCTTCTGCCTGTAAAGTAGCCAAAAAGCCCCTTCTTACATCAGCAGGACCATTAACGGTGAAAGAGGGTAATTTTCGTTTGATGAGTTCAGCTATTAAGGTTTCCTTTTCTTCAGTGGTCATAAAAAAACCACCTGCCATATACAGTGCATCCGTACCATCTAGGTTGTTTACAATATCGTCTACCGACTCAAAAGGAATCAACCGATAACTAGCATCCAAAGTGGCCAATTCAGCATCAAATATTGTTTTGAGTGGTAAAATTTCCGCTATGGGTGCATCAATGGCAATTGCCAGGTTCTTAAAATCACTGAGCTCCTTAAAACGATTTAAATCATCTTGGTACGACTCTGATTCAATCAAATAGGTGAAGTTTTCTATTCCTGAACTGGTTTTTGAAAGGTCCAATTGTTGTACATCCCTATTTACGGCACCAAACAAAATGGTAGGTTTCTGATGTACGGCCAACGGGTTTATCACCTCATTGTTAATTACACCAAACGCCAAAATAATATCGATATCACCGTTAATGAATTGATTGTAGTTGTTTCGAGCACTTTCCAAATCGAAATTATTCACCAATAGACCGGAATCGGGAAAAACAATATTGGCATCTTCGCCAACAACAGCTTTAACTTCATTTATTAGCTTATCAATCAGTGGGGAAAGTTCTGGATTTACCCTATCTACCAAGATTCCCACATTATAGGTTTTTTTATCCTGGGCCAAGATGTTGGACAAACTTGACATGAAGCAAAATAGGACAACAAAAATTTTGATAGACTTCATATATTCTTTTCTATTTCGATATAATAATTGCATTTATAGGCTTTTGAAAACAACCTAAGGTTTGGTTATTCATTTTCTTCAGGTTTTAATTTCAATTTAGCTATAAGTTTTTCGACTGTAAGTCCTTGTACCAAAATTGAAAAAATAACAATGATATAGGTAATCACCAGAAATAAGTCTCTTTCCATGGATTCTGTGAGCCCCAATGCTAAGGCTATTGAGATAGCTCCTCGTAATCCTCCCCATGTCATTATAAGAGTGGTGTTGGGCACAAAATCCAGTCGTTCCTGAAACAGTTTTACAGGAATTATCAATGAAATATAGCGACAGGCCAAAGCAATGGGTATGGCCAACAATCCGGCATAAATGTAGGTTGCATTCAACTCGAGCACCAACATCTCCATTCCAATCAAGACAAATAGAATAGTGTTCAAAAGGATATCTATCAGTTCCCAAAACTTATCGACATAGCTTTCCGTAAGTTTTGACATGGCCTGTTCACGAGTTTTGTTCCCACCTACCATCAAACCAGCAACTACCATGGCCAAAGGTGCGGAAACATGTAAATGCGTAGCTATTATAGTTCCAGACATCACAGTGGCCAAAGTAATAATGACCTCTATGTTGTAATCATCAATCCGCTTCATGAAATAGTAGGTCACCCAGCCTAAAAAGAGGCCCCAAAGTAATCCTCCAAAAACTTCAACCACAAAAAGCTCCAATACATTTGTCAACGAAAAACCATTGGAACCACTTGCCAGTCCAAAAATGGTCAAGAATACAACTACCCCAACACCATCGTTAAACAAGGATTCACCAACAATCTTAATTTCCAATTTTTTTGGAGCGCCTGCTTTTTTCAAAATTCCCAATACAGCAATAGGGTCCGTAGGTGATATCAAAGCCCCGAAAAGCAGGCAGTAGATAAAACCAACTTGCAGCCCCAATAGCTGTAAAAGGTAAAAAACGGCCGTCCCCACTAAAAAAGTAGAGACCAAAACCCCAAAGGTGGCAAAGACCAAAACAGGCCAACGTTGTTCTTTCAGCTTTTGTAAATCAGTGTGTAAGGCCCCAGCAAAGAGTAGGAAGCTCAACATTACATCCAAAAGCACCACCTTAAAATCTATTTTAGAAATGATGAACCTTTCTGCCTTCAGCAAGGTATCATCAAAATAGCTCAAGGCAAAAACCGCTAGGGTAAAAAGAATTGTTATAAGTGTTAGCCCTATAGTATTGGGAAGTTTAAAGAAACGAAGGTTGAGATAACCAAAGACTGCGGATAAAAAAACAAGGATACTGGTTATGACAAAATAGTCCATTCAGAATCTAACTTTGAGGTTGGTTGACTGTTAATCAGTTCAAAGTATGAATTATTTTAGGAAGATTACAGAGAAAGCTTAATAAAATAGATTTTGTTTAATCTTTTTATTATGCATGAGATAATCCTGTTTGTACGTTAGTTAGAAACAATAAAAAAGGCTTCAAAGATTTTAACTTTGAAGCCTTACAATTTCTGCTCCCCCTCTTGGGCTCGAACCAAGGACCCTCTGATTAACAGTGTTCACGAATAGGACACAATTAAATTTTAAAATTCGCGTATTTTATTGATTATCATAGTTTTAATAAATTTTGTTGTCAAACAAAATCAATTGAAATCAACTTTTTGCGTGCAAATTGCGTGCAATTTTTTTTATAACTTATGTTCATGAACACAAGTATAAAACTAAGTTTGGACACTCGAAGAATGATTCAAAATGGATGTTTTCCCATCATTTTAAGGCTAACCCATTTTAGAAAAACTACTTCAATAAAAACTGGGCATTACGTACCCGAGGAATACTGGGACCATCAAAGATGTAAAGTAAAAAGAAATTTCCCAGATGTTGATTCTGTTCACTTGATGAATACCCTTTTATTAAAAAAACAACTCAAAGCGCAAGAAGTAATCAATAAACTAGCCGACAATAACCAATTGGATAAACTTACTGCCAAAGATATAGCAGATAAAATAGTAAATAGGAAACGGTTAAGCTCCTTCTATGAATTTGGCCTTCAAAAAGTTGAAGAACTTATTCAGGAAAAGCGAATCGGCACAGCCAGAAATTATTCGGGGATTATTGGAAGACTAAAGGTCTTTACCAGCGGTAGAGATTTAAAATTCAATGAACTAAATCTTGAATTCTTGAAACGGTTTGAAAGATACCATTTATCAAACCCTGACAATTCAATCAACGGCATTGCATCTTATATGAGAACCATAAAAGCCATATATAACAAAGGCATAAAAGAAGGAATGGTGGATGAATCATTATATCCTTTTAAACACTATGTAATTAGGACAAAACCTACTGAGAAAAGGGCTATAAAACTGGAAAGTATCAAGAAAATTCTTGAAATGGAAACCAAGGTTGGTTCCAGATATTTTCACTATCGAAATTATTTTATACTTTCCTACCTAATGCTAGGTATGTCCTTTATTGACATGGCATTTTTAAGAAGAGATAATATTATCGATGGCCGTGTCAAATTTCAAAGACGAAAAACAGGTAAACGCTACGATATAGTTATAACCGATCAGATTAAACCCATAATTAAATACTATATGGATTATCCCAATCCATCTGGTTTTTATTACCTATAATATATAGAGACACATTAGAGCTACAGTACAAAGATGCCCAATGGGAACTAAGAAGGTATAATATTGGGCTTAAAGAAATAGCCAAAAAGTGTGGTATCCAAGAACGTTTGACCTCTTATGTATCAAGACATAGTTTCGCAACACATGCCATGTTCAAAAAAGTTCCTTTGGAAGCTATATCTATAATGCTTGGACACGATAAATTAAGTACTACACAAATTTACCTTAAGTCCTTACCAAGCAAAATACTTGATACCTATCAATTAGAACTGAATTCCTTGTGACTGGTACGAGTGCCCCAAACTGTTCGTTTTACAGGACTTTTGTATTTGAAGAATTTTCTAGCATTATGAGGTAAATCTTAAACGTTCGTAATAGCCATTACTTTTTTTTTAAAAAAGTTGGTCAACAATACTTCTTTTTCCATGTTTATCCCCCATAAGGCTTCATTTGACAAAATTCGAGATATGGTGAGTTCCACATCTTTAGAACTCCAGGCCTCTTTGAAAAAAGAGGCAACTGTTTCGTCATCTTTAATGGGAATACTTTGGGATGCATGTTCTCCTTTGTAAAACACCATTAAGTAAGTGAAGGCAACTGCCAGACCTTCGGGTACCTGCTTGTAACTTTCTAAATAGTTCAAAATACTGGGCAAAACCCTTACTCTGAACTTAGATATGGAATTCAGAGAAATATCCAACAACTTATGCTTTATAAAGGGGTTTTTAAACCTTTCCAATACTTCATACGCATACGTTTCAAGTTCTTCTTTTGGCATATCCAGAGTGGGTATAATTTCCTTGAAAATGATTTGGTCAAGAAATTTCGCCATCTTTTCGTCCTCCACAACCTCTCGTACCTCTTTGAAACCATTCAAATAAGCAATAGGCACCATGGCTGTGTGCGTACCATTCAAAATCCGAACCTTCCGGGTTCTAAATGGAGTCAAATCATTGGTAAATACTACATTCAACCCTGCTTCTTTAAATCGAAGAAGGTCTTCAAGTTTCTTAGGGCCTTCTATGACCCATAAATGAAAAGGCTCGGCCTTTACAACAAGATTATCCTCATAGTCCAGCTTCTCCTGAATAGCCTGAATATTTTCTTTCGGAAAACCGGGAACAATTCTGTCAACCAAGGTGTTATAGAAAATAACACTACGTTCAACCCACTGAACAAAATCTTTTGATAAATTCCAAAGTTCAATGTACTTCAGAACGCATTCTTTGAGCTTATCTCCATTTTTTTCAATCAATTCACAAGGAAGGATTTTTAATTCCTTTGGAGGATATCTATCAAAGCTGATAAAATGTTGATGCAACAAGGCAGTAAGTTTTCCGGGAAACGTTTTAGGAAGAGTTTTTGGATTATCATCCTTTTCATCAAAAACGATTCCCGCTTCGGTAGTGTTGGACACGATAAACTCTAAATCCGGGTTTTCTGCGAGTTCTAAAAAAGCCTGATAATTCTCAAAGGGATTCAAGACACCTTCAATGGAAGTAATTAACCTGGTGGTTTGGGTTTTTATGCCTTTTTCTATGCCTTCAAGTAACACATGGTAAAGGCCCTCTTGTTCATTAATCCATGCTCCCATTCCTTTTTGTAGAGGTTGAACAATCTGAATGTTCCCATTAAAATGGGTTTTCTCATTAAGAATATCTACCATCCAATCCACAAAACCTCTCAAAAAATTACCTTCGCCAAATTGAATGATTCGAATGGGCCGTTCTGGCACCATAGGCACCGTTTTTCTATTTAGTTTTTTCATGTCAACTATGAATCAAAATCCGAAGTAGTCTTTGGCATTATAGTAGCAAATATCTGATACGATTTTCCCCAACCACTTCTCATCAGTTGGCAACTCACCATTTTGGACATCGGTCCCCAAAAGGTTGCACAAGATTCTACGAAAGTATTCGTGTCTTGGGAATGACAAGAAACTTCTTGAATCAGTTAGCATACCAATAAAACAACTTAACAGGCCTAAGTTGGAAAGGCTGTTCAATTGCTTTTCCATGCCATCTTTTTGGTCCAGGAACCACCAAGCAGAACCAAACTGCATTTTTCCTTTAACGCTACCGTCATTAAAATTTCCTATCATACTGGCAAAAACTTCGTTATCCGATGGGTTTAAATTGTAGATAATGGTCTTGGTCAACTGATCGGTACTATCCAAAAGATTTAAAAAATTGGCAAGGGGTCTGGCCTGTTGAAAATCACCGATACTGTCAAATCCCGTATCAGGGCCAAGCTTGGACAGCATTCTCTGATTGGTATTGCGTAAGGCACCCAAATGAAACTGCTGCACCCATCCAACCTCGTCATATTTTCTACTAAGATGGACCAAGGTCTCAAATTTGAAGTAAGCTATCTCTTTATAGGACAACTGTTTACCACTCAAAAGTTGTTGAAAGAGCAAGGAAGCATCAAAATCTCCTAAATCAAAGTTGTGAAACTGTTCCAATCCATGGTCTGCGCTCTTACAACCTAGTTCAGTAAAAAAAAGTATGCGTTGATATAGCGCTTGAACCAAATCCGAATATGTATTGATTTCGTAATCTACACATTCACCCAGTCGAGTTAGATACTTTATGTATTCTTCAGGTTCTTCCACCGTATAGGCCTTATCGGGTCTGAAGGATGGGAGTAGTTTTAGAGTAGGCTCTTGCCTCTGAAATTTCGCATGATCTCTTAAATCATCTACAGGATCATCAGTGGTTGCCACAACATCCACATTCATTTTTTTCAAAAGCCCTTTTGTCCTAAACTCCCTTTCTTGAAGAAGCTCTCCAGTAGTGTTATATATCTGCTTTGCATTGTTTGAATCAAGAAGCTCCGAAATACCAAAATATCTCTGGAGTTCCATATGCGTCCAATGATAAAGCGGGTTTCTAAGCGTATAGGGAACCGTTTTTGCCCACATCATAAACTTTTCTTCATCGGTAGCATCTCCAGTAATGTATTTCTCGTTAATCCCCAATGTGCGCATTGCTCGCCATTTGTAGTGGTCACCTTTTAACCATACTTGTGTACAGTTATCATATTGATGGTTTTCCGCGATTTCTATCGCAGGCAGATGATTGTGGTAATCAATAATGGGCAAGAGTTTGGCAAAATCGTGGTAAAGTCTCTTGGCAAAATCATTCTGAAGCAGAAAATCTTCATCCATGAACTTGGAACTTGATTTGTGCAATCGATTGTACTGTATGTTCTTTTTGGACGATGCCATATGATATTATTATAATGAAGGGTTTACGATTTCTTTTTCAAGGATGAAGCCCTAACAATCAGTTCAGGTTGTAAGACCGTTTTCTTGGTGACGATTTTCTTTTTTTCTGAATTGAGGGCGTTGAAGAAAAGATTGGCAGCTGTATGTCCCATTTCTATAGGAAACTGATTCACCGAGGTTAAGGGAGGATCGGTGAAAGAGGTAAAAGGTTCATTCAAAAAACCAACCAAAGCTACATCCTGGGGTATTTTGAGTCCTTTCTCTTTTAAAACCTGCATAGCTCCCATGGCCGCATAGTCACTGGCAGAGAATATGGCATCAAAATCTGCACCACTGTTCAATAGATCTTGTGCATGCGAACGCCCATCCTCAAGCTGAAGATTACCGCTAAAAACCAAAGCTACGTCCTGTTCAATGCCATGGTCCTCTAATGCATTCACATATCCACGATAGCGCTCCTTATAAATATCTATTTTTCGTTCCGTTGTGAAATGTGCAATTCTAGTACATCCTTGTTCAATCAAATGGGAAGTAGCTAGGTAAGCACCTTGATAATCATCGATTACAACTTGACTAGTTTGCAAGTTGGGCGTGGTTCTATCAAACAATACTAGGGGAAGTCCACGTTCCAATACCTGCTGGTAATGATCAAACCGCTGGGTATTTTTCCCAATAGAGGCAATTATTCCATCTACCCTTGCATTCAAAAAGGCTTTCACAGCGTTCTCTTCGTTATCAAATACCTCATTCGATTGACTGACAATTACCCGATAATCCAAGGAATTTGCAACCTCTTCAACACCTCTAATGATGGATGAGAAAAAAGCACGATTTATAGTAGGAACCAACATTCCAATGAGTTGTGTGCGGCCACTTCGCAAAGCCGATGCTATTTGGTTGGGTTCGTAGTTAAGCTCCCGAGCCGTTTTAAGAACAGCCTTACGGGTGGTGTCACTTATCCTAGGATTCCCATTTAGAGCTCTCGATACCGTAGAAGCTGTAACATTCAACTTTTCCGCGATATCATGTATGGTAGTTTTTTTAGTGTTTTCCATTAGGTTCAACCGAACTTTCTACAAAAATACTTAGCTCTTATAATTATAAATAAATGTAATCGATTGCGCAATTTATAGATTAATTTGTCTATTTAAAAATATTGGACAAAGTTTTTTAAATGTAAGAAAAAGCTCTTATTTATTAATATTTACGCATTTTTTCAATCTATTATTTGTGAATTTAATATTTCTTTATTATTTATGCAATCGATTGCACAAACAAATTAACTGAAATTGATTATTAAGTAATGAAGATGCTAACAATCAGAAAAACAATTGTCCCAATCTTGTTTTTATGTTTTGGTTTTGTCCTTTCCTGGGGCAACGAGCCTGACAAGAATTCTTCCTACGCTTTAGCTTTCCAATCATTTGGTGGCGTAAGTGGACGTGTTTTAGGAGAAGCAGGAGAACCACTTCCTGGTGCTTCGGTGGTGATTCGCCAGTTGGCTATTGGAACCGGCAGTTCTTTGGAAGGATTGTTCAATTTGCCTCGAGTTCCTTATGGATCTCATGAAATTGAGGTTTCCTATATAGGTTTTGAACCTTATCGAACCACAATCGAAGTCAATTCCTCTTCCCTTTCTTTGGGAGATATTGTATTGCAACCATCAGTTAACACCTTAGGTGAAGTAATTGTAACGGGAAGTTTGGAAGGACAGCAACGAGCTTTCAATCAACAGAAGAATGCAGACAATATCAAAACCATTGTTTCAGCAGATTTAATCGGGCGTTTTCCAGATATTAATGTTGGAGAAGCCATGCAACGCGTTTCTGGTGTTACTATCGAGAGGGATAACGGTGAGGGAAGTATCGTAAAAATCCGAGGAACCCCACAAAACTTTACCACGGTATCCATAAACGGTGAGCAAATTCCAACTACGGATGAAGGTGGTGGTCGTACAGAAGGTCTTGCGCTAATTAGTGCCGACCAATTAGCTTCCATGGAAGTTAGCAAAGCGATTACTCCAGATATGGACGGTGACGCCGTGGGCGGTGCTATTAATCTAATAACACCAACGGCGGCTTCGGCCAAAGGAAGAATTAAAGGATCTATTGGGGGCGGATATAATGACCTTTTTCGAAGAGGAAGTCAAATCGTTAGATTAAAATATGACCGAAGATTTGCCGATAACAAATTTGGAATATTGTTTGGAGGTAGCTACTACAACACAGTAAACGGTGAAGAGCGGTTTGAAGCAACCTATCGCAATCGAAGAATCGGTAGCGAAGATGACCCTAATTCATTTAGGGCCAATGTCATTGATGATTATCGGTTACGTCCTTTACTGAATGAAAGGACTCGAATAGGTGTAAATGCGACATTTGACTATCGTTTTAACGACAACTCTCAGGTAATCTTCAAAGCCATATACAATAAACTTGAAGATGAGTCTCTAAGAAGAAGGACTCGTTTTCGTCCAAGGAACAACTACAATGACCCATTAAATCCCGACGTTGCCGGTCCAGATAATGATGTACGTGTGAGGCGTGACATTAATGATCGCGTAATTGATAGGGAAAACATCACAATAACCTTTGATGGAAAGCATCCGCTTGGAACTTTTGGACAACTTGATTATGGAATCAACTACACTCGTTCGGAAAGGGTTTTACGAAGTGATCGCTTTGTTTTCCGGGAACGCGATTTAACCCTACGACTGACCAGAGATGGGGATTTCACCTTGTTCTCTTCTCCAGATTTCGACTTTGAGGACTACGCAGCCTATGATTTCAATTCGTTTCAACAAGATAAACCCATATTGAATCGAGGCGACAACACGGTAGCCAAAATAAACCTTACGGTTCCTTTTAATCTTGGAAAAAACGCGGGAGAATTCAAAACAGGAGGAAAATATCGAGACTTGGATAATATCCGAAGAAGAAACACCATAGAGTACAATGAATTCAACGGTCCGTACAATCTCACTCAGGTCTTTGACAACAATGAAAGTTCCATTTTTGATGGTCGCTACCAAATGGGGCGTTTTCCAGATCCACAAAGAGCCATGCAGCATTTTATGGATAACCAAGCGGCCTATCAAATTGATGAAAATGCTTCTCGAATTAACAGTGAGAGCTTCTTTTTTGATGCGGGTGAAGACGTTTATGCAGCTTATTTCCAAGGAAAACTACAGTTTAATAAATTCAGGGTTTTGGCTGGTGTACGTTATGAGAAAACCGATGTGAATTATGATGCATTAAGGCTGGAAATAGAACCGCCGGCTCAAGATGGAGCTCCGGCTGTTCCAATTTCATCAGAACCAGTTTCTGGAAGTAATTCTTATGACTTCTTTTTACCTATGGTACATCTTAGGTATGAACTTAATGACCGAACGAACCTTAGGTTTGCGTATACCCAATCGTATGCAAGACCTGAACTTCAAGATTTGGTCCCATCACAAAATATCAACTTTGCAGATCAATTGTTGACCACTGGAAATCCAGAGCTGCTTCCTGCAAGTGCAGATAATCTTGATTTGCTTTTTGAATCCTATTTAAAGGGAGCAGGGGTTATCTCTGGAGGAATTTTCTACAAGAGAATTGAAAACTTCATTTTTGATCAGATTTCCAATGTCGATTTCAACAATGATGTATTCCTTCAAACCGAACCGATTAATGGGGATGAAGCTGAGTTGTTGGGTATAGAGTTGAACTTCACCAAAAAACTTGACTTTTTGCCTGGATTTCTATCAGGTCTTGGGGTCTTTTTAAACTATACTTATGTTGATTCCAATAGCAGTTTCGAGTTTTTTGATGAGGATACAGGCGAAACCCTAGTAAGAGAAGATGTTTCTTTCGTAGGGCAAGCAGATAATACATGGAATGCAGCCCTTTCATATGATTTAGGCGGATTCAGTGCTAGGGCTTCATTGAACTATAATGGACGTTCGCTTTTAAGTTTTTCGGATGACCCAGAACAGGATTTTTTCTTGGAAGAACGCTATCAGTTGGATGTAAACGCATCCCAGAAGATTTCTGATAATTTGACCGTCTTTGTTGAGTTCGTCAATCTTACCAACGAACCTAACTTAGAGTTCCAGTCTGTAAGAAGCCAGGTCACTAATTATGAGATTTATGATTGGTCTGCTCGGTTTGGTCTAAACTTTAAATTCTAACACTATGAGAATAAAAGATAAACTCTTGCGCACAGGTATCGCAATCATTACCTTGGTTCTGGTCTTTTCTTGCAATGACGATGATGATTCATTTGAACCACCAGCCTTCGATTCCCCTGAAATAGAACTTTCCATAGATAGTGGATCATTCCGTATTGGCCAAACCATTAGAGTAACAGCTGAATATGAAGCATCCGCCCTGTTTAGGGAGTTTGTGGTGCAAAGGGGCAATTCTGTAATAGAGCGTATAACCTATCCAGAAAGAACAGAGGGAGAAGATGACTTCACATTGGAGTTCTTAATAACGGATGACCTTTTGGGCACGACCCAAACCTTTACGTTTACCGTTACCGATTCCTTTGGTGAGTCGGAAAGTACAACCTTTACGGCAACGGTTTCTGAAGTAGAGCCCGCCTTTACTTTTGAGGATGTGGAAATCAACGGAACTACCTTTAGACAAGTAACTGGAAGGATTAACTTTGATGAGACCTTTGATAAGGATAACCTTTGGTTGCTCAATGGCGAAGTTGAAGTAGACGATATTACAACCTTGACTATTGAAGAAGGTACCACAGTATACGCATTGGATGAGAATACCGAGTTAAATGTGCGCATTGGAGGAACCCTGTTAGCTGAAGGAACTCTAGAAGAACCTATAGTATTCACTTCTATCAACGCCGCTCCCAATCAACCTGATGAGCCTGATAATGGGGATTGGATTGGTGTCGTCCTAAGAGGGGATGATACCCCGGACGGCAACTCGGGAATTTTGAGATATGTGCGCATTGAGAATGGCGGAAACGGCGATGAGGCACTCCAACTGCGACAAGTAGGTGGCGCAACCACCATTGACTTTGTTCAAGTTCACAATGCAGATGATACCGGAATCCGTATGCGAGGAGGTTTTGTAAACCTAAAACATATCTTGGTAACCAAACCAGATGATCGTGGTATACGCTACAGTGATGGCTGGGAAGGCAATGGACAGTTTTGGGTTATTCTTACAGATGTTGATGATAGCGAAGGTATTCTCGGAAGAGACACCGATGAATCCCCTAGAAACTCCGATGCTATAATGTCCAACGTCACGGTCATTGGTCCACTTATCTTTGGTGATGGAGCTGGAGACACTGATGGGGTCCAAATACGGGATGGAGGCCAAGGAGAATTCCATAACTTTATTGTTACTGGTTTTGACGATTCTTTTAGAAACAGAAGTGATGACGGCGATATGATTATTAGAAATTCCGCCGTATTTGGTAATGGTCAGGCGGGAGATGAGGACGGACTGCATAGCAGTATTGATGATGAATACTTAGAGCCAGCAAATCAGAACTCGGTAGACGAAATAACCTTAACGGATACTTTCATTGGGGTTTCTAACACCAATTCATCGGATGCTTCGACACTAGGCGATTTCTTCGATGCTGTGAATTTCGTGGGAGCCGTTTCACCAGATGATGATTGGACCTTAGGATGGACCATCAATTTTAGTGGTACACCGAGAGAATAAAAATAAGTTTAAGTTGGTTAGTTTTAGTTTAAAGAAATTGTAAATGAATAGATTAGAATTCATTAAAACGATTTCATCGGCAACCTTGGCAACAGGGTTGCCCTTTCCTATCTGGGGCCTGAAATCCAATGAATGTTCGATAGCCATGTTTACGGAGATGGCAAAGGATGATGACTTTATAATCAAGGACATTGACACTTTTATGCTTCGCAAGGCACTTTTTGTTTCGGTTGAACTCAACAATGGCATCAAAGGATGGGCTGAAGCCATGCCCAATGACAAACGTAGTTCCCGTACCTTAATAGAAAAAACCTTAAAGAACTACTTTGAAGGCACCAACATCTTCGACATAGAAAAGACCTGGGACTATTGCATCAAGTCCGAATATGATTTAGGTCCCGGAGGTCTGCTCACCTATTCATTATCGGGAATTGATTGCGCCATTTATGATGCCATGGGAAAAGCTACCCAGAAACCCGTTTACGAACTTCTCGGGGGTAAACTGAGGGATTCCGTGGAGATATACGCCAGTTTTACAAGAGATGTCTATCCTACACCAGAGCAGGCAGCGGCCAAGGCCAAAGCATTGGTCGAAGAAGGATATAAAACGCTGAAATTTCGCATGCGTTGGGGACTCGAAAACCAAGACCCTCCCAACGACAATACCGTTGATTTCGCTCGGGCGCTTCGCGAAGCTATTGGTGCCGATATTCAATTGGCTATGGATGCGAACATGGGACATACCCAAAAAAGGGCCATTATCTTGGGTAAAGAACTTGAGGAATTCAACTTGGCATGGTGGGAAGAACCTACAGCGCCTTACGATTACGAAGCCATCAAGGCAATAGTGGATAACGTGAATATCCCCATCGTTTTTGGCGAACACGCCTATACGGTAGAACAGATTCAGCATTTATTGACCTATGGGGGGTCATGGGCGGTAAATCCAGATTTGCTAAAGTGCGGAGGCTTTACCGGAGGAAAACGGATTGGTGACTTTATTGCCGAAAAAGGGGTGAAACTGGTAGCCCATAATTCTAGACCCTCTTTGAGCACGGTTTGTATGCTCCATTGGGTTTGCGCCACAAAAATGGCGACGCTTCCACAGGAGTTTGCGCTACGTGAAAAAGCGCCTGGGGCTTTTGATTGTTTAACCGGTTTTCCGGAATTTAAAAATGGTCGTTTGCATATTAGCAATAGACCAGGGTTGGGTGTGGAGGTAGATGAAGATCAGGTGAGGGCTTACGATAAAAAATACACCAAATGAGATATGCGGTATGGCTGATTCCTGTCTTTGGTTTATTTCTCTTGATATCCTGTAGAGGGCAAAGTCAAAAAGAGCTCAATATTCTCGATTTTGGTGCGGTTCCCGATGGTAAGACGATGAATACACAAGCCATTCAGTCCACAATTGATAAGGCGTTAAAATCAAAAGGAAAAGTTATCATCCCGAAGGGGACCTTTTTAACCGGAGCATTGACATTGGGTCCTGATATCACTTTACAAATTGATGAAGGAGCGACACTCTTGGCCAGTCCCAACATGAAAGATTATCCTGAAAGACATTTCATTTCGGCCCCTTATGCCGATAGTCTCATAATTAAAGGTAAGGGAACCATTAATGGTAACGGAACCGCTTTTTATGATAAGGATTGGAAGTTTACGGAACGACCGCAACCTTGGATTGTCATCAGTGATGCCAAAGGCGTTTCAGTAACCGGAATACACTTTGAAAATAGTCCGTCGCATACCCTTAACTTCAACTTTTGTGATGGTGTTACCGTGGATAGTATTTCCATAAAGAACAATCCCCAGAGTCCCAATACGGATGGAATAGACATTCGAAATACCAGAAATATTGCAGTAACCAATGCGGACATTCGAACGGGAGATGATGCCATTTGTCTTAAAGTAACTTCCAAAGCAGACCTTTGGCATGATCCAAAAGGCAATCCCAGACCTAGGACAGTGGAAAACGTTTTGGTAAAGCATTGCTATTTGGAGAGTGATGACTCTGCCCTAAAACTGGGAACGGGCAGTGGCCATTTTACAGAGAACATAGTATTTGAAGATATTACCATTCGTAAAACCCGCTATGCGATGGCTTTGTTTATGATGGATGGTGGGGTCTATCGGGACATTCTCTTTAAAGATATTGATGCGGAAACCGGAGCTCGTCATGCACAGGAATATGGTATTTTTATAGATATTCATCAGCGAAAAGAGGATTCTCCCGTGGGTCAAATAGAAAATATTCGGTTTGAGGATTGTTCCATTGCCACAAACGGTATTTTTTATATGTCAGGCCATCCAGCGCAAATGATCGATGATATTCAACTGGAAAATGTGAATGTAACTTTCATGGGGCATCTGGATAATTCTTCATGGAAAAAGCCAAAGGGAAACAAAAAAATTAAACAGTGGGCCTCGACATCCGATTTTGTTCGTGAAAAGGGAAAGTTCATACTTGCTGATGCGAAAAAGGTCCGATTGAAGAATGTAACCTTTAACCAAGTCCCGAATGATTCCATCCCTTTGTTTTGGAAGCACAATGTTTCCTTGGATACCCTAAATGTCAAAATCATCCCATGACCCGTAAACTATTCCTTGCTATTCCACTCTTTTGGTGTTTTCTGGGTTGTGCTCAAAGGGAATCCCTCGATTTAGACGAAGCATATCAACAAAAAATAGAGATTTCATTGAATCGCGGCATAGAACATGCAGGAAGCGTTTGTTTGGATGCTGCTGGAAAAGCGAAAGGGGATTACGAAATGATATCCGGTACCTGGCTGGAGTACGAACCGGCCTGGCACACAGGGCAACTGATTCAAGGACTTTTGGATGCCTACCAAGTGACCCAAAACGAGGACGCTCTAAACTATGCTATAAAAGGGGGGAATTGGTGGGTAAGTCTACAATTTCCTGTAGGACACCCCCTAGCCGGTTACATGAATGCTATTCATGGGGCAAGCGTAGGAAATCTAATCAACACGACTACCATTACCGATGGAACACCGGGACTCTTTGACCTAAGCGAGGTTACAGGAGACACTAAATATGCTGAGGTCGCCAGTTCAGCAGGAGAATGGATTTTGGACAACCTCTATCTTCCCGAGCATCGGTTAAGCTATAATATTGTGGATCCGGAAACCGGAGAAATCTGGAAAGAAAAAAGTCCACATGCGCAACACCAAGGTCATGAAATCACCATTAAACAGGTGGCGCGGCCCAATGCCGAGGGGTATTTGTCGAAAGATATGTTTGAGTTTACGGGAGAGGAACTTTATAAAAATGCCTTTTTGGAGGTTTGCGATGGACTAGTCACCAGTCAAAGTGACAATGGCTTCTGGATGGATTTTGAGCCCAATGACCCAAATACTGGAAAAATCCATGCACGATTCAATACTTGGAATGCGGAGGCGCTAATTGAAGCCTACACCTTGACCGAGAATCAAAAATACTTGGATGCTGCCCTTAAAACAGGCCATGGACTGGCCTCCATCCAACAAAAAAATGGAGTGATTTTTTACTTAAGCTATACCGATGGCTCTGTGGATGATCGCTCTCCCTGTGGTTCAGGGACTTCTTTCGCGGGAATTCTTTGGCTACGATTACTGGAATTGGGTCATGTGGATTTCAAGGCCAACATTAAAAAAGCACTGGACTTTACCCTAAAAAATCAATTTTCAGCTGAACACCCGGATGAAAACTTGGCAGGAGGCTATTACGAGATTCGCCAAAAAGCAAAAGACAACGGAAAAATGAAACTCATCTATCGCGACATTGCCACAGCTTTTGGATTACGATTTCTAAGTGATGTGCACCAATTTGAATTTCAGTAAGTTATGAGGTTTTCGAGAGGTATATCACAATGCGATTTAAAAACAAAAACAATATTTGGGATTATTCCAATACTGTTCAGTTTAGCATGTAACCTGCAACCTAAGGATGATTTTACCAAAGAAAAGGCCCAACAAACCATTGCTAAGGCTTGGTCAGTGACCTATCCGGATATTTTGGAAGCTATTCAAGTGCCTTCCTTTCAGGATACGACAGTAGTTATTAAGGACACCACGGATTTTAGAAACAACATCAACAAGACCATCTCCCAACTTTCCGAAGATGGAGGCGGTACGATAAAAGTCAATCCTGGAAGATACAATATCAAGGGAAGTGTTTTTTTGGCATCAAACATCCGATTGCATCTGGAGAACGGGGCAGAACTTTGGTTTTCGCCGAATCCTTCAGATTATTTACCTGTTGTAAAATCGCGATGGGAGGGTACCTTTCTCATGAATTATTCGCCACTTATTTACGCAATTGATGTGGAGAACATAGCGATTACTGGAAAGGGGTTGATCAATGGGCAGACCAAACAAATATGGTACACCTGGAAAGAAAAACAGGATGCCGATAAGAAACAGCTGAGACAAATGGGTAATGATGAAATCCCTTTGGAAAAACGGGTTTTTGGAGCGGGACATTATTTGAGGCCCTCGGCCATTGAATTCATCAACTGCAAGAACGTTCTTTTGGAGGATTTCAGTATCAAGGGGTCCCCGTTTTGGACAATTCATCCCGTACTTTCGGAAAACATTACCATCCGTTCGCTGAATATTGGGGCAGGCACTACCAATGACGACGGGATTGATCCCGAAAGCTGCAAAAATGTTCTTATTGAAAACTGTGTTATAAGTACGCATGATGATTGCGTGGCGCTAAAAGCAGGTCGTGACCAGGATGGATGGCCGTATCCTCCCAATGAAAATATCATCGTTCGAAACAATAGCTTCAAGACCGAAGTGGGAAGTGGATTTTGTATAGGTTCCGAAATGTCAGCAGGGGTTCGCAACGTTTTTGTGGAGAACTGCGAATTGGTATCCAGTGGAAAGCATGCTTTTCAGTTTAAAAGCAATCCCGACCGGGGAGGCTTTATCGAAAATGTTTTTATACGAAACATCAAGGTTGAAGCCGTGAAATATGGATTTGAGTTCACCACGGATTATAAAGGCTGGCGGGGAAACCAATACTTCACCACGTATCAAGATTTTTATTTCCAGAATATTCAAATCGAAGAAGCCACGGGCAAATCCATTGTCATCAAAGGAAGACCTGAAGAGCCCATTCGAAAAGTATATTTTGAAAACTGTGCCATTCACCAATCTCCACAATTGGAGGTGGTTTCGGAAGCTTCGCAAATACACTTTGAAAACACCAAAATCAACACGAACATTTTGCCCACAAACGATTGACCTATGAAAAGAATACGTCTTGGCTTTTTTCTGTTTTTTCTATTTGGAATGCAGTTTACATGGTCGCAGGAACCGCTGCTCCAAAATGCATACAGCAGACCTTCGACCTTGCTTAATGGCAACTGGAAGTACGTTATCGACCCCTACGATACAGGGTATCGCAACCATAGAAACTGGCTTCCCTTTGATGAGGCGGAATCCACAAAAGCATCCGCAAAGCCCTATTACACCGATAAGGTCATAGAAAACCGCTGGGACCGTGTGGAGTACAATTTCAATACCTCCCCAGAGATTTTAGTGCCTGGGGATTGGAACAGCCAATTTGAAAAACTGGAGTATTACGAGGGTGCTATTTGGTATCGCGCCACTTTCGATTATAACCTAAAAGAGGGGACTGAAGTGTTTCTGTATTTTGGAGCTGCGAATTACCAGACCGATGTATACCTCAACGGGGAAAAGGTTGGTCAGCATTTGGGAGGATTCGATCCGTTCAACTTTGAGGTCTCCGAAAAATTAAAATCAAAAGATAATTCTTTGGTGGTTCGTGTGGACAACAAAAGGGAAAAACATCATGTGCCGAACTTTACGACGGACTGGTGGAATTATGGCGGTATTACCCGCGATGTGAAGTTGATAGCAGTGCCCAAAACCCATATTCAGGATTATAAAATTCAACTGGACCCTAAAAACGCAGACCTAATCAAGGGCTACATTCAAGTATCGAATGGAGCACAGCAAAATGTATCGATTAGAATCCCGGAAGCAAAGATTGAGGAAACCTTTCGTCTGGATGAAACCGGAAAAGCGGAATTTCAAATTTCCGCGAAGCGTATCAAAAAATGGTATCCCAAACGCCCCAAATTGTATACGGTTGAAATCACTTGTGGTGAAGATATGCTAACGGATGATATTGGTTTCAGAACCATTGTCACAGATGGGCCAAATATCCTATTGAATGGAAAATCCATCTTCCTCCGGGGCATTAGTCTCCATGAAGAAAACCCCATAAAGGTTGGGAGAGCAAATTCTATGGAAGAAGCTCAAATGTTCTTCGGATGGGCACAAGAGCTCAACTGCAATTTTGTGCGGTTGGCTCACTATCCCCATAATGAACATATGCCCCGTTTGGCGGATAAAATGGGCATTTTACTTTGGGAAGAAATACCGGTGTATTGGGGCATCGACTATGAAAATCCAGTGGCTTTTGCCCAGGCCAAATCACAATTGGAAACCCTGGTACATCGCGATAAAAACCGTGCAAGTGTTATTGTATGGTCGGTGGCCAATGAGACACCAGAAGTTCCTTCGCGATTGAAGTTTTTAAGGGATTTAAAAAAGATTGCCCTCGCGATTGACGATACCCGATTTATAAGTGCTGCGCTAGAAAGGGATGAAAAAAGCACTGCTGATACTGTTAAGATTCCCGACCCTTTCGCCGAAGATGTAGATATGATTGCCTGCAATGAATATATCGGCTGGTATTCAGGCTTACCGAAGCGATGTTCGGAAGTGACATGGGAACTGCCTAGTAATAAACCATTTTTTGTCAGTGAGTTTGGGGGTGGGGCATTGTACAACCATCACGGGGATAAGTTAACGAGATGGACCGAAGAATATCAGGAGTATTTGTATGTGGAGCAACTTAAGATGCTCCGGAAGATTCCCGCCTTGCGAGGTATAACCCCTTGGATTTTGGCCGATTTTCGTTCACCCAGAAGAAACTTACCTTTAATTCAAGATGGTTGGAATCGAAAAGGGCTAATTTCCAATGGAGGTTTTAAAAAGAAAGCCTTTCGTGTTTTGAAAGCGTATTATGAGGAGATGGAGAAAATCTATGATTATTCGATAAAGGACTAATTCGGATTCCTAGGTATCATGATATCTTTCAAAGTGAAACCGTCAGTTCTAGTGTGTTCCAAAGGAAAAAATATCGAGAACAAGGTTTTTTAATTTAGAAATACACTTCTCGATACGATTTTTTGTGCTTTGCCCAGAAAAATCACTCGAAGTGACCAATTTTCTTAAGAGTTGGTGGTAGATTAATCTTAACTATTCATCTGTAAAATGGCATGTTCCAAACCGCGTAGTTCTGCCAACCCCTTTAATCGTCCAATGCCCGTATATCCAGGGTTAGCTTTCTTATTCAAGTCATCCATCATCTGATGCCCATGGTCGGGCCGCATGGGCAGAGACTGATTCCTTCTTTGTTGTAATTGGGAGAGGGCTTTCATCACCTTGAACATGGGCACATCACCTTCCAAATGATGAGCTTCGTGAAAATTGCCTTGGTCATCCCGTTCTGTGCTCCTCAGATGAACAAAATGGATGTGGTCACCAAAGGTTTCAACCATTGCTACCAAATCATTGTCGGCTCGCACGCCAAAAGAACCGGTACAAAAGGTCAATCCGTTATTCGGACTCGGGGTTTGCGATAAAATGCGTTGAACGTCATCGGCAGTGCTGACCACACGGGGCAGTCCAAATAGGGGAAAAGGCGGATCATCGGGATGAATGGCCATATTGATTCCAACTTTTTCACAAACTGGGATTATCTCATCCAAAAAAAGCTTCAAATGCAAAGCGAGTTTTTCTAGGCCTATTTTCTCATAGGTGTCCAATTGTTCCTGAAATTGCGCTACGGTATACCCTTCTTCACTCCCTGGAAGCCCTGCAATGATGGTTTTGACCAATGCTTCTTGGGTTTCCTTTGAACTATTTTTTAAATAGGATTCCCCTCTGACCAATTCTTCAGGAGTATAGTCATTTTCGGCATTGGGTCGTTTCAAGATAAAACAATCAAAAGCTACCAAAGCTGCTTTTTCAAACCGAAGTGCTTTAGCACCTGAGGGCAATTCATAGTAAAGATTGGTACGGGTCCAATCCAGAACGGGCATAAAATTATAACAGACCGTTTGAATGCCCACTTCCGCCAGATGTGCCAGGGAAGCTTTGTAATTGTCTATGTGTTGTTTGTAGTTGCCACTTCGCGTTTTGATTTCTTCATGAACGGGAATGCTTTCCACTACGGCCCATTGTAACCCAGCTGCTTCGATTTCTTCTTTGCGCTTGCGGATTTCTTCCCTTGGCCAGATTTTTCCGTTGGGAATATGATGCAAAGCGGTAACCACGCCAGTAGCACCGGCCTGCCGAATATCGGAAAGACTCACTGGGTCATTTGGCCCGTACCAGCGCATGGTTTGCAATAGTTTCTTCATCGCTTCATTCAATTTTTAGACTCCCGAATAGGCACCAAAACCTCCGTCCACGGCAAGTACCGTACCTGTTACAAATTTAGAGGCATCACTACACAAATAATGAATAGCTCCAAAAAGCTCATCCGGTTGACCAAATCGATTCATGGGCGTATTGTCAATAATTTGGTTTGCTCTATCCGTATAGCTTCCATCGGTATTGGTCAAAAGTTCTTTGTTCTGTTTTGTAAGGAAAAAACCGGGAGCTACGGCGTTAACCCGTAATCCTTCCCCATATTTTTGCGCAAATTCGATGGCAAGCCATTTCGTAAGATTATCAATGGCAGCCTTCGCGGAGGAATACCCCATAACCCTTGTTAATGGGCGCTCGGCAGACATGCTGGAGATATTAATGACACTCCCTTTTTTATCATCCAGAAAAAGCGGTAAAAACGATTTAATGGAGAGGTAGGTCCCCACATAGTTGAGGTCGATGATTTTTCTTAGGGCCTCTACATCACTATCCAATAATGTCTGCTCTGGGGTTACAATCGCTCCTGCCATATTGCCACCAGCGGCGTTGATGAGTACATCCAAACTACCAAATTGGGATTTGAGGGTATCCGAAACGCTTTTTAAGTTTTCTTCATTGGTAACGTCGCAGCCAAAAGGTGTGGCTTTACCGCCATGCTTTCTAATGTCATCAGCTACCATTTGGGCTTCTGCCAGCTTTCTTCCCAGTACAATAAGATTTGCCCCCTTTGCCGCAAGGTATTTGGACCATTCTGAACCCAAAACCCCAGTTCCACCGGTAATAAGAATGTTTTTTCCTTTAATATCAAATAAGTCTTTCATGCAAAACAATTAAAGTGAAATTCCGCGTTTCCAAGGTATAAAATCATCTTGTCCCAGTTGTTGGGCCTTGGTCTTTATCTTCCCGCTGGCCACATCGATG
Organism: uncultured Allomuricauda sp.; assembly: GCF_947501165.1. Taxonomy (GTDB): domain Bacteria; phylum Bacteroidota; class Bacteroidia; order Flavobacteriales; family Flavobacteriaceae; genus Flagellimonas. The sequence goes on from NZ_CANMUU010000001.1 coordinate 542,022, forward strand.
ATATATTCCATCAATTCTTCCCCCATTTGTGGGATTGACTTTTCCCCAGTAATAATACTACCGGCATCCACGTCGATAAGGTCGGGCATTCGCTGGGCCAAATCAGTATTGGAAGAAATTTTGATAACCGGTGCAATGGGGTTGCCCGTTGGCGTACCCAGACCTGTGGTGAACAAAATAATATTGGCCCCTGAACCTGCCAAAGCCGTTGTGCTTTCCACATCGTTACCTGGGGTGCAGAGTAGGTTAAGTCCAGGTTTATGGGCGTATTCTGTATAGTCAAGTACATCAGTTATGGGCGATGTGCCTCCCTTTTTGGCGGCTCCTGCGCTTTTCATGGCATCGGTAATCAAACCATCCTTGATATTCCCCGGACTGGGATTCATGTCAAAACCAGAGCCTACCGCAACGGCAGCATTGGAATAGGCTTCCATCATCTTCGTAAACCTATTGGCAATGGCGTCATGAGTACAACGGTTAATGAGTTGTTGCTCAACACCGCAGAGTTCAGGAAATTCCGCCAGCATGGTTTTTCCACCCAAGGCTACCAATATATCGGAGGCGTGCCCTACAGCCGGATTGGCTGAGATTCCGGAGAAGCCATCTGAGCCTCCACATTCCAGTCCAAGTGTCAATTTTTCCAAAGAAGCTGGCTCACGTGTCGCCTTGTTGGCTTCGGTCAGGCCATGAAAGGTAAGGGTAATGGCCTTGACCAAGAGGTCTTCTTCGGTCCCTTCGTTCTGCTGTTCCAAAATATGTAGGGGCTTATCAAAATCGGGATTCAGGGCATGTAGTTTATCTTTTAAAATGGAAATTTGTGCGTTTTGACATCCCAAACTAAGAATGGTACCCCCTGCGACGTTTGGGTTGTTCAAATAACCAGCAATCAACGCGCAAAGCGCTTCAGAATCCTGCCGAATGCTACCACAACCTCCCTGATGGGTCAGGAATTTAATCCCATCCACCTGCTTAAAAATTGGGGATACTTCAATTTGTTCTTCTTCTAACGCTATAGCGACCTTGGCGGCACTCTCATTTTGATAGTGCGTCACCAACTTTCTTACATAACTTTTGTATTTATTGGGATGCGTAAACCCTAACTCCTCCAAAAAGGCATCCTTCATAACGGCTACGTTACGGTTTTCACAAAACACAAGGGGAATTACGACCCAATAATTGGCCGTTCCCACTTGACCATCAGAGCGGTGATATCCTAAAAACGAACGACCCTTAAATTTTGAAATATCTGGTGGGCTCCAATCCAAATCCGGAATTCGTTTTCCAAAAACATCAGCTTCGTGGGATACATTTTCGGTAGTCAACACTTCTCCCTTTCCAATAGATTGATGGGCCTTTCCCACCACACTACCATACATCATGATGATATCCCCCTTATTTAAATCATGAGAAGCAAATTTATGTTTGGCTCTTACGGCTTGTTTTAACTGTAATGAACAATCATTCAACTCTAGGGCTTCTCCTTGATCCAGATTATCCAGCGCTACCAGCACATTGTCCTGAGGATGAATTTTTAGGATTTTTTGTTTCATTTCAAATTTAATTGCTAATATTGTGCAATCGATTGCACAAATTAACTAAAAATCTTTTACTTTTCTTCAAGTAATTTGAAAATAGTAGGTTTCCAATCGATTTTAATTCTTGAAATTAAGACCAAAACACACGTAGTAATGAAAAAAGTAATCACCTTTGGTGAAATTATGTTACGCCTTGCTCCTCCAGGATTTCTACGTTTTTCCCAAACCAATTCTTTTGATGTGGTTTATGGGGGTGGAGAATCGAACGTAGCGGTTTCCTTGGCCAACTACGGTATTCCAGTGGATTTTGTCACTCGATTACCTGAAAATGACCTTGGAAAATGCGCCATGATGGAACTTCGCAAACGAGGTGTAAATGTGGAGAACATCATTTGGGGCGGAGAACGATTGGGTATCTACTTTTTGGAAACTGGGGCTGTTGCCCGAGGGAGTAAGGTGGTCTATGACCGAGCTCATTCCGCGATGTCACAAATTGAGAAAGGGATGATTGATTGGGAGGCTGTTTTTAAAGATGCGGACTGGTTCCATTGGACGGGAATAACCCCGGCCATTTCACAAGGTGCGGCTGATGCCTGTTTGGAAGCCTGTGAAGTGGCAAGTCGAATGGGAGTGACCATATCCACCGATTTGAATTATAGAAAAAAACTTTGGAAATACGGGGTTGAACCTGAGACCATCATGACTCCTCTGGTGGAACATTGTGATGTTATTTTGGGAAACGAGGAAGATGCCGAGAAACATTTTGGTATCCATCCCGAGGGTGTGGACGTCACTCAAGGCCATTCGGTGAGTACCAAGGCCTTTGAATCGGTCTGTAAACAGATGATGGAGAAGTTTCCAAAAGCGAAAAAGGTTATCACTACCTTGAGAGGGTCCATTAGTGCTTCGCACAATTCGTGGGCCGGTGTGCTCTATGACGGAAAAACCTTGTATGAATCCAATACGTATCAAATTACCCATATCGTAGATCGTGTAGGAGGTGGAGACTCTTTTATGGGCGGATTGATTTACGGATTATTGACATATCAAGGTGACGACCAGAAAGCCTTGGATTTTGCAGTAGCCGCTTCCTGTTTGAAGCACACCATCAAAGGGGATGCGAATCAAGTTACGGTGGACGAGGTTGAAAAACTAATGGGTGGTGATGCTTCCGGAAGGGTGTCGAGATAAAAGTAAAAATCAAGTATGAATCAAATCAATCATCAACAGCTACTGAATTGCATGCATGAAACGGGATTGATTCCCGTTTTTAACCATACAGACATCGACGTAGCCAAAAAAGTATTGGATGCCTGTTATGAAGGTGGGGTTCGTGTATTTGAATTTACCAACCGGGGCGAAAATGCGTTGGCAGTTTTTGGCGAACTTCTAAAACATGCCCAACAATACAACGACCTTTACCTGGGTATCGGAACCCTTTTTACCAAAGAGGATGCGTCCCATTTTTTGGATGAAGGGGCTCATTTTTTGGTTTCACCTGCATTGATTCCCGAGATTGCCCATTTCGCCAATCAACAAGATTTGCTTTGGGTACCCGGGTGTGGCACGGTAACGGAGATGTATCAGGCCCTGCAACTTGAAGCAAAATTGATCAAAGCATTTCCGGGGAATGTTCTAGGCCCTGGATTTATCAAATCGGTAAAAGCAGTGTATCCGAAAGTGCCCATTATGCCTACAGGAGGGGTGAAACCTACCGAAGAGAATTTATCCGAGTGGTACAATGCTGGGGTCCATTGTGTGGGCATGGGAAGTCAACTGTTTAAACAAGAAGTGATTACTTCCGGCCGTTTTGAAGATTTGACCGAGTCCGTTTCCAAAACCATAAAAACCATCAAAAAACTCAAAAAATAGGTTGAAAACCAGACTGCTTTCACTCATAATCCTGTTTTGTTGGTTTCTTTCTTGCGATAGTAAGGAGGAAGCGAAGGTGTTACGACTGGCTCATGGGCTCGATACCAATCACCCGGTGCATTTGGCTATGACGGATTTGGGGAAACAGTTGGAAATAGCCTCAAAAGGAAAGCTTACCGTAAAGATTTACCCCAGTGGTCAACTGGGCGCGGAACGCGAATGTCTGGAATTGCTTCAAATTGGAAGTTTGGACATTACCAAGGTTTCCGCGGCGGTTCTTGAAAACTTCGTACCGGAATATAAGGTGTTGAGCGTTCCCTACCTTTTTCGGGATAAAGCCCATTCCCATGCCGTATATGATTCACCAGTGGGGCGCCAGTTTTTGGAAAAGGGCGAGGATTACAAGCTTCGCGGACTCTGTTTCTATGATGCAGGAAGTCGCAGTTTCTATACCAAAAACAAGCCCATTGAAACCCCCGAGGATTTGAAAGGAATGAAAATCAGGGTGCAAAAAAGCAATATGGCAGTGAGCATGGTGCAGCAATTAGGGGGTTCCCCAACCCCGATTTCTTGGGGGGAATTGTACACCGCCCTACAGCAAGGTGTGGTGGATGGAGCCGAAAACAACCTACCAAGTTTCCATACTTCAAAGCACTATGAAGTATGCAACTACTACAGTTTTGATGAGCATACGGCTGTGCCCGACGTATTGTTGGTGGGCACAGAAACATGGAAACGTTTGAGTGAAAATGAGCGTAAGTGGCTTCAACAAGCAGCCAATGCTTCGGTAATTTATCAACGTAAGTTATGGGCGGAAGCAGAAGCGGAAGCACTAAAAGTAATAACAGAGGCTGGAGTGAAGATCAACTATCCGAACAAAGCGCTTTTTGCTGCCAAGACCAAGGAGTTTGGTCAGCTTTTTGAACCGAACTCTGAAGCGTCTCAGTTGATGCAGTCCATAAAAGAAATGCAGTAATGAGAAAACGGGTCAATGCAATTCTGGAAAAAATGCTTTTGGTCATCATGACCCTTATGTTGATTTCGGTAATTTGGCAGGTGATATCCCGTTATGTATTGGGAACTCCCAGTACGTTAACCGATGAGATTGCCAGTTTTTCCCTAATATGGTTGGGCTTGTATGGGGCCGCCTATGCGACGGGGAAAGAATTGCATTTGGCCATCGACCTAATTCCAGTCGCTACAATTAACAAAGCACCCATTTTATTTTCGGGCTTGGTGGCCTTTGCCATTATTGTGTTTGCTATATGTGTAATGGTAGTTGGCGGCACCAACCTATGTATACTCACTTTTAAGCTGCAACAGAAATCCGCTGCCTTGGAGATTCCGTTGGGGTGGATTTATAGTGCCGTGCCCATTTCGGGACTTTTTATCACCTATTTCAGTTTGGATACCTTTTTAAAAAGGCGCAACAGTTATTTAAAAAACAAAAATGGACTATACGGAAGCACTCATACTGGTGATTAGCTTTGTCATCTTGATGGGTATAAGGGTACCCATTGCTTATAGCATAGGGCTGTCGGCACTACTCACTTTGGTAGTTTCCATGCCAACCATACCTGCCATGACCACCCTGGCGCAGCGTATGGCCACCTCTCTGGACAGTTTTGCACTTTTGGCTATTCCGTTTTTTATTTTGGCGGGTCAAGTGATGAACCAAGGCGGTATCGCCCGTAGGTTGATTGATTTCGCGAAAGCCATTGTAGGTCCGCTACCTGGGGGATTGGCCTTTGTAAATATTATCGCCTGTATGCTTTTTGGGGCCATATCGGGCTCAGCCGTTGCTGCGGCCTCGGCCATAGGTGGATTTATGAATCCAATGATGGAAAAAGAGGGATATGACAAATCATTTAGCGCGGCAGTAAACATTACCAGTGCTACTACAGGGCTCATTATCCCCCCTAGTAACATTTTGATTATTTACTCTTTGGCCAGTGGTGGGGTTAGTATTGCCGCGCTTTTTCTGGCGGGCTATGTCCCAGGTATTTTGATTGGACTGGCCTTGATGCTGGTTGCAGGTATTTACTCTTGGAGGAAAAAGTATCCCACCGCAAAATCAATAGGGATCAAAATCTTTTTAAAACGATTTCTGGATGCGCTTCCCAGTTTACTCCTATTGGTCGTAGTGATAGGGGGAATTGTAGCTGGAATTTTTACAGCCACGGAGGCTTCCGCGGTAGCGGTCGTCTATACCTTTTTACTGGCTTTTGCGTACAAGGAGATTGAGCTAAAAGATGTTTCTTCCATTCTTCTGGAAACCACAAAAACCACGGCCATTGTCATGCTTTTGATTGCGACCTCCGTGGCGATGAGTTGGGTAATGAGTTATGAAAGCATTCCCCAGGAAATCAGTGCTGGACTGTTGGGTATCAGCAATAATCCGATCATCATTTTGATAATCATCAATTTGATTCTACTCTTTGTGGGTGTTTTTATGGATATGACCCCAGCGGTATTGATTTTTACACCGATTTTCCTACCCATCGTCACCCAAATGGGGATTGACCCCATTCATTTCGGAATCATTATGATACTGAATCTCTGTATTGGACTTTGCACCCCTCCAGTGGGTTCGGTACTCTTCGTAGGCTGTGGGGTAGCCAATCTCAAAATTCAGCAGGTGGTACGCCCGTTACTCCCTCTGTTTATTATCATGCTGGTTGTTTTGATGATAATCACCTATGTCCCAGAACTTAGTCTTTGGGTGCCAGAATTATTTGGGTTTTAACATAATTCTCATGTTGTTTATTGAAATTAGCAGGTAGGGGCATTAAGGAGTTTTCTATCGTCCGATGTCAAAAAAAGGCTATTTTAAGGGACAGTATGACAAAATCAATTTCTGGATAATTGAAGTGTCCTTTTTTTGATCTCTTTTAATGGTTTTGTTAATTCAACTTTTATGGGATATTTGGATACTCATATTCTGTTTCCTATCATATTTTGATTTCAATTAATGTTAAACAGTCACATATGTAATTTATAATAATCTGATTTTCTCTAAATATTATGTATCAATGAAATTTGAATTGTTTTGGTTTAATATGACTAATGTGAAAGGCACTTTGTGTTTACAGTTTTTGTCCTGCTTGCAGGACGAAGAATGTAAAGCAAGAGGGTAACACGCTAACGCGATGTTACTTTTTTTAGTTGACTGATTTTCAATTAATTATATGAATATAAAGTTTGACCCAAAATAGTTTTTACAGTAAAAACCTTGGTAGACCCAGTAAACATAGGAATTTTTTACAGTAAAAAATGTTTATTGCCTTAGTTTGTACTCGTTTGTCAGACTGTTTTCATCAAATGAAATTTGAAATTGTTTGGGGTAGTTTTATAGTTCCTTTTTTGATGGGAAAAGGATATTAGAGATATGATAGGTGCGCCCTATTTCGATTTTATTTTACGCTTATCTTTCGGAACACTATAAAATCAAAACAGGATCCATGCGCAAAGTTTAAGGGTAAGTATTTGGGACAAATCACAAGTTATTCTAGAAATTTTTAGACTGAAATGTTAAAGTTTAACTCCAAATAAAATTTCTCTCAATCCGCGTGCAAATTGCGTGCAAATAAAAAAAGGCTTTAGAGTTTAATTTCTCTAAAGCCTTACTATTACTGCTCCCCCTCTTGGGCTCGAACCAAGGACCCTCTGATTAACAGTCAGATGCTCTAACCAACTGAGCTAAGGAGGAATAATTTTCAATAAGCGGGTGCAAATATAGCAGTTTCTTTAAAAGACTACAAGCAAAAAATCACCTAAATAAATCTTTTAATGATATTCCAGATGTCATTCCCAAAAATGACAGCCATAAGTCCCATTAAGATAATAAACCCTACTATTTGCCCACGTTCCAAAACCTTTTGGCTAGGTGGCCTACCACTAATCATTTCATAAAGTAAGAACATGACGTGACCTCCATCTAAAGCAGGGATGGGCAACAAGTTCACAAAAGCCAACCAAACTGAGAACATAGCTAAAAAGCTCCAAAAGAATCCCCAATTCCAAGTTGTGGGCATAAGTTCCACAATACCTATAGGTCCTTTGACCTGTTTATATCCTTGTATGATAGGATTAAAAATCAATTTAAACTGTTTAACCTGTCTTACAAGAACATCTATAGTCTCAATAAACCCTCTTGGAATCGCTGAAAGAAAAGTGAACTCTTTTGTGATGGCAAGTTCACGCTCAGCTAAAGATGCGTTGTGTAAAATTCCAAGTGGCAAGCTGTCTGGCACAACTGTATTAAGGCTCATGGCTCTTCCATCCCTTTCAATATCTAATATTAGGTTTTTTCCCCTATTAGCCTGAATTTGTGAAGTCACCTCATCCCAGAATTGTAGTTTGTTACCATTGATTTTCACCAATCTATCCCCAACTTGAATTCCATATTTTTTGGCATTGGAGCTATCTGCTACGTATCCTATCACCAAAGAGGTATGTCTGGGAATTATAAATTGCCTCCCCCTACTTTCCAAGGCTGCTTTCTTGCCTTCATCACTAAGAACTATCAGTCTTTCCTCTCCATCCCTAAGTACCTTGATTTGGTCACCAAATAAAATATCCATGGAAAGATACCTATCTAATTTCTCAACGGGCTTTCCATCAACCTCCAATATCTTATCGCCCGTTCGCAAACCAATTTTTTCACTGACCGGGTCCACATGTAGACCATGTTCAATCTTGTTTACCGGAATATAGGTTTCTCCATTGTTGAAAAACATAAAGGTGTAAATCACCCATGCCAAAAGAAAGTTTACTGTTACCCCGCCAAGCATGATGATTAACCTTTGCCAAGCTGGCTTGCTACGAAACTCCCAGGGTTTGGGCTCCTCTTTCATCTGGTCGGTATCCATACTCTCATCAATCATCCCGGCAATCTTCACATAACCCCCCAAAGGAAGCCACCCAATACCATAGACCGTTTCTCCTATTTTCTTTTTGAAAAGTGAAAACTTCACATCAAAAAACAAGTAGAATTTTTCAACCTTAGTCTTAAAGTATTTGGCAGGAAGAAAATGCCCTAGCTCGTGTAAAATCACCAAAACGGAGATAATTACCACGAACATTACTATCTGTATAAAAAGACCCATTCAATCTAAATCTAACAATAAGCCCACAAAAGTAAGGTTTTAGCCCTTTTCACAAAAGATCATTTTAATCATAAATGCATTTAAGAAAGTTTTAGCACCTAAAAGATCTTTTTGTTTTGAGGATTTCCAGCCTCGGCCGTAATTTTGCAACATGGGTTCTTTCTTTGCAAAATACAAGTTTTTTGGAGCGGTACTTTTGGGTTTGTCGGCCGTAATTGTTTACCTTTTTTACAATGCGCTTCAGCCAGAACAAAAACTACCTGTTTATCAGCCTTCTATGGTAAGTCAAGAACTGGTGGACAGCACACTACACTACAAAAAAAAATATCATACCATTGCAGATTTTGAGCTGACCAATCAAAATGGTGAGTCCATCACCCAAGAAGACTATGCGAATAAAATATATGTTGCTGATTTCTTCTTTACCACTTGCCCCACCATATGCCCTATCATGACTAAAAATATGGCCCAGATACAAGGGTCTATTTTAGAAGATTCGGATGTTCTTTTACTCTCGCACTCCGTTACCCCTGATATTGATTCGGTAGCACAGCTTAAAAAATATGCTTTGGAAAAGGGAGTGGTGGACAGTAAATGGAACTTAGTCACAGGCGATAAAAAACAAATCTATGAATTGGCCAGAAAGTCATATTTGGCTGTCAAAACAGATGGGGATGGGGGACCTTATGATATGATTCATACCGAAAATTTTATTCTGGTGGATAAGGAACGAAGAATACGTGGATTTTATGATGGAACAAACTCAGAGGACATCGAAAAGCTTTTGGAAGACCTAAAAATTTTACAGGCCAGTTATACAGAATGATTGGACCATCAAGGTTTTCTATTCTTTTTAATCCTTCCTTCCTTCCTTTTTTCTTTACTTTTGCCTAACTTAAAATGAATCTAAATAATATTAGTGGCTACAGTTGCTGATCTCAAACACGGACAGAAGGGTATTATCATTGATTTTGATGATAACGTACTACCTATTAAACTCATGGAATTGGGTTGTCTTCCCGGAAATGAAGTTGAACTGGTTCAGGTAGCTCCGCTTAAAGATCCTATCTACATCAATGTGAGTGGAACCCATATTGCCATACGGCGGATTTTGGCCAAACAAATTCCGGTGGATATCATAGACAATTCCTCTTCCTTATGAGTAAAAGTATCAATGTAGCCCTAATTGGTAATCCCAATACTGGAAAGACATCCATTTTCAATCAGCTTACCGGTCTTAAGCAAAAAGTAGGGAATTACCCGGGCATTACTGTTGAGAAAAAGCAAGGGATTTGCAAATTGCCGAGAGGTGTCAAAGCACATATTTTGGATCTTCCTGGAACTTATAGCCTCAATACCACATCTTTAGATGAAAGTGTAGTAGTTGAGGTTCTTTTGAATAAAAATGACAAAGATTATCCCGATGTGGCCGTGGTCATTACGGATGTAGAAAACCTAAAGCGGAATCTTTTGTTGTTTACCCAAATAAAAGACCTTCGTATACCCACTATTCTGATCATCAATATGGCGGACCGAATGTCCAGAAAGGGAATTTCCCTGGACATTGAGGCCATGGAAAAAAAGTTGGACACGAAAATTGCGCTGGTCAGCACTAGAAAAGGCAATAGTGTTGGTTATATTAAAGAGTTGATAGCCAACTACAAAGACTTATCGTCGGAACCCAATTTGGATACTTCCAGAATATCTCCAGAATATTTTGAACGGTTGAAGCAGGCTTTCCCAAAAGAAGATATATACAAGCTTTGGTTGGTAATTACCCAAGACGTCAACTTCATGCCCATCGAAAAGAAACGCATTCAAGATGCGACATCCTTTTCTACTAAATCTAAGGACGAGCTTAAAAAACTCCAACATCGAGAAACCGTACTTCGCTATCAGTTTATCAATGCCACCTTAAAAGACACCTACAAAATAGATTTGCAGGCTGCCACTGGTTTAAGAGCTAATTTGGATAAGATTCTGACCCATAAAATATTTGGGTATGTTATTTTCTTTTTGATTTTATTGCTGATTTTCCAAGCGATTTTTGAATGGAGCACCTATCCCAGTGATTTTATTGACGAACAGTTTTCTTTAGTGAGTGATTGGATAAAAAATACACTCCCTTCAGGAATCTTAACAGACCTATTAGCAGAGGGGGTTATTGCGGGAATTGGAGGTATTGCCGTTTTTATACCCCAGATTGCCTTCTTGTTCCTATTTATCTCGCTCTTGGAAGAGAGTGGTTACATGAGCCGCGTGGTATTTTTAATGGATAGATTAATGCGCCCCTTCGGTTTGAGCGGAAAGAGTGTAGTTCCTTTGATATCTGGAACAGCCTGTGCTATTCCAGCAGTAATGGCCACCCGAACCATTGAAAGCTGGAAGGAACGTCTCATAACTATTTTGGTTACACCTTTTACCACCTGTTCGGCCAGGTTACCTGTCTATTTAATACTTATCGCCTTGGTAATCCCTGAGGGAAGTTTCTTAGGACTAAGTTATCAGGCACTTACCCTGATGTTACTCTATCTTCTGGGGTTTGGCATGGCCATCTTTTCGGCGATGGTTTTGAACAGGATTTTGAAAATAAAAAGCCGTACCCTCTTTATTGCAGAAATGCCTACGTATCGTTTACCTCTTATAAAAAATGTAGGATATACGGTTTTGGAAAAGACCAAAAGTTTTGTAGTTGGTGCAGGTAAAATCATTTTGGCCATTGCCATCATTCTTTGGTTCTTGGGTTCAAATGGCTATTCTGATAATTTTAAAAACGCTGAAACCATTGTTGAAGAACGAATCGAAAAACAAGGGCTCTCACCATACAGCAAAAACTATATCAAAAATAATATTGATTTATATATAAAGAGTACCCCACTGAGCATTACTGGTGGTGAAAAAGCCATGGGCATTGGTGCTATTCAAGATTCTGTTCAGGTCATGACCAAAATCCTTACCGAAAGTGCCATGCAACAGGAAGTGGCCAGCTATCGGCTTGAGCATTCCTATATGGGATACGCAGGTAAAGCGATTGAACCTTTGGTAAAACCTTTGGGCTACGATTGGAAAATTGGAATCGCGGTATTGACCTCTTTTGCAGCTCGTGAGGTTTTTGTGGGCACTTTGGCCACCATTTATAGCGTAGGGAGTGATCAAGAAGACACCATTAAAAACAGAATGGCGGCAGAACTGGATGAATCTGGAAAGAAACCTTTGTTCAATTTGGCATCCGGTATTTCGCTGATGCTTTTTTATGCCTTTGCCATGCAATGTATGAGCACACTTGCTGTAGTTAAAAAAGAAACCAATTCTTGGAAATGGCCCCTACTCCAGCTCTTGTTTATGAGCGCTTTTGCGTACCTTGTAGCTTTAACGGCCTTCCAACTTTTAAAATAATATGGAGTTGCTTCAAGACATATTGGCCTATTCAATTCTTGCCATAGCCGTGGGGTATTTGGTGTGGAAATTTTTTCTGCCCAAGTCATTGCTACGCTCCAAAAGTTCTGGTTCAAAGTCTTGTGGACAGGACGACTGCGGTTGTTAATGTTTCATCATTACCTAAATTGTATTACATTTTGGTTATGAAAAAGAGTGTCTTTTTTGTAACCCTTTTGTGATTCTTGGCTATATAAGGTAAACCAAACCTTTAAAAAATGAAACATAAAGCAAGCTGCCTTATTCTAGGCTTAGTAACCCTTTTAGCCTGCCAAGAGCAAAAAAATGAGAATCAACCCAAAGTCCTAAAATCCAATCAAAATCAAGTTAATTGTAAAATTGGCAATAATACCAATCGGATTTGGGGAGTTGACCCCAGTCTAAACCCAGATAGAATGCATGTGGACACCAAAAATGGAAATCCAACCAAAGTGGTGTTCACCTCAGACATTGACACAGCTGTTTTTCATATCAGATTACATGACACCATCAACTTTCAGATAAATGTTCTTGGAATGGAACCAGCCGCTACACAGCTTGTGGGTGTACCAAGAAATGTAACATTCAGTCAAGAATACATAAAAGCGAACAGAGGAAAGCTGAGAGTGGAAATTCCCGAAGTTCACGAGTTGGCCAAAATCATGGTAGCCATCTCGGATGTTGGTAGGATTGATAGTAACATGACCCAGATGAATACTCCCTATCATAAAGAAGTTGTGGAATACTTTCAACCTTACAAAGAACATGACGCTATTAAATTGATAAATGAGAATATTTCAGAATTACATGATGAGGATGGTTATTGGTTTTATTATGCATTAAAAATGAATGCCTGCGGATATTTTTTCAATGCAAAGAATGAGATAACGGATGATGGGATTATTCACAATATGGGATTTGAAAGCCCCAAAAACCCTTTCATTGAAAACAAGAAGGTTTTTGAAGATTTTGCAAAAACATCCAACTTCAGGGCATTCTATAAGAATCATCTGCCTTACTATGACAAACTCATAGAAACGTATAAGACTTTGAACCCTATTGGCCAAATGCAGTACTGGTTAGAAGATAAGTTTGGATTTACCTATGGTAGCTATGCTGTTTATTTCTCCCCGCTATCCGGTGGAGCACATAGCGCCCAGAAGTTTGAAGACAACGGGTTTAAGTTATCAGCCATGTTTGTTATGCCATCCAGCAGGAATCCTGAGTATTCGGATGCAATCAACGAAATGAGATCGTCCCGAGTAGTTTTCACCGAGATTGACCACAATTTTGTCAATCCCGTTTCAGACGCAATGGTTGATGAAATAGACATGGCTTTTCAGGATTTGGATAAATGGGTAAAACGCGATAAGTTCAATAGAAACTATAAAAACAGATATGCCGTTTTTAATGAATACATGACTTGGGGTGTATTCTCCCTGTATTGTATGGATTTTTTCACCGAAGATGAAGTGTCTGAATTTCTTGAGATTATGGAGTTCCAAATGGAAACCTCAAGAGGTTTTATACGTTTTAAGGAGTTTAATCGCCAACTAATGTCACTTTACAAAGAAAATCCGGCAATTTCCATGAACCAGCTCTATATTGAAATACTAAAATGGAGTGAGAAACAATAGAAATACTAAACGAGTAACCCTAATTTTCATTTTTTTTATCGCCTATTGTAACCTTTTCTTTTTTTCTGACTATACAGAGTAGAAGACAAACAAAACACAACTTTTGGAAACCTGGACAGACGAAACAATAATGCAAAAAGTAGCCAAGGGAAACCTGGATTTGTTAAAGCTACTTTTTGATAGACACCACAAACATGTCTATAACTTTTTGTACAAAATGTCTGGTGACCGAATGTTGAGCGAAGATCTTACACAGGATGTTTTTTACAAGGTGATAAAGTATCGAGGTACTTATAAAAACGGTTCGTTTGTTTCTTGGTTATTTACCATTGCCAGAAACAGTTTAAAGACACACTTCACCAGAAATCAGCGCAATCATGATGATATAGAAGTGTTGGAGTACAAACCTGTGGAGTCGGAAAACTTGATACATGAAGATTATTCGCACTTACAAAGTGTTTTGAACAAATTGGACCCTTCAGATAGGGAATTGATTATCCTGAATCGTTTCAAGGAAATCAAATATGAGGAACTGGCAGAAATCGTAGGGAGTACCCCAGGTGCGGTAAAGACCAGAGTGTGTAGAGTATTGAAAAAAGTAAAACAAATGTATTTGGAAACCATATAGTCATGAAAAAAGACCGTATTGATGAGTTGTTGCCGGAGTATCTGGACAATACCATTTCTGAAAAAGATAGAGTTGAATTGGAGGCTCATTTGGCCCAATCAGAAGATGCAAGAAAAGAACTGGAAGAAATGAAGGCGCTTTTTGAAGCTTTCGAAAAAGAGGATATAACAGTTCCTTCAAATAGTCTGCGAATGCAGTTTGAAGAAGCTTTGGAAGCTGAAAAAAGTAAGTCTGCCAAGGTGATTCCTTTAGAATCCAAAAAGAAAAAGTCGTCTTGGGCATCCAATGTGCTTAAAATTGCAGCCAGTATAGCACTTCTGGTAACCTCGTTCCAAATAGGAAGTCTTTTTCAACAAAAAAAGACGGATGGCAGTATTGCTTCCCTAGAAAGCGAAACCTTGCAGATGAAGCAGACCGTAATGCTTTCCTTAATGGAAAATCAATCGGCCAGTAAGCGTATCCAAGGCGTAAATTACATTGAAGAAATACCAAATCCGGATGATGCCGTGGTCGATGCTTTGGCCAAACGTATGCTGAATGATGAAAATGATAATGTTAGATTGACAGCTTTCGAAGCACTTTCTAGATTCTCTTCCTCTGAGAAGGTTAAGGAAGTATTCATTGAGGCCTTGAGCAAGGAAAAGAATCCCAGCATACAAATTGTTATCATTCAAGTGTTGGTGCAGATGCAGGAAAAGGAAGCCATTGGCCCCATGCAGCGATTACTTGAGCAGGAGGACACACAACCTTTCATCAAAGAACAGATTAAGACAGGATTACCAAAAATTATATAAACATCAAAAAACGAAAATCATGAAAAATTCAATTATTCTTTTAGCGGCGTGTTTGATGGCCAGTTTCGGTCAGGCGCAGGACGGTTACACCAAATCCTTAAGTGGTGTGGAGTGGGTAAAAATCGAATCCAAAGCTGACATTATAGTCAGAACCCACAGTAAAAATGAGCTTTTAATCAAGGCCAATAACAGCTCGGAAGTTTCAGAAAGAGCTAAAGGACTTAGACTGGTCGGAGAAGGTGGAGAAGATAACACTGATGTTGGTTTTTATGTGGTGCAGGATGGCAACACTCTTCTTGTAAAAAATCTCAGGAAAAATGAAACTGCACGAATCTTTCTTCCCAAAGACCAAAACGTTTCGGTAAAAAGCACATGGAACGGAGATATTGATGTAGACGGTTTTTCTGGAGAGGTTGAAGCGAATGCTCGTCTAAATGGAAGCGTAGATCTTCGAAATGTGAATGGCCCAGTTACGGCAAATGCTTTGAATGGTGACATAGACGTCTTTTTCAATACGGTTACCCAAGATTCACCCATTTCAATTTATACCACAAATGGCGCTGTGGATGTGTCGATGCCTTCCGATACTCCTGCACAACTTTCTATAAGCTCCACAAATGGAGAGATTTATAGCAATTTCGATTTAAAACGCGAAGAAAAGGACGGGTTGAAATCATACTCCAGAAAAAGTGTAAAAGCTAGTATCAACAATGGAGGAGTGAACATTTCACTCAAGTCTACCAACGGAAACATCTACTTGAGAAAAAAGTAACAATCAAAAAACGAACAGTCATGAAAACAAACATCCTCTTCTTGGCCATGACATTATTGGCACTTACCGTAAAAGGTCAGAAAATTATTGAAAAAAATATCAACTATACCGGGCAGACCATAAACCTTGATGTAAAGTTTGCATCGGAAATAGAAGTAAAGACCTGGGATAAGTCCACCATATATTTTAAAGCGGACATCCAAACGGACCAAGGAAAGTTTCTTGATCTTTATTCATTGGATGTGAACGAAAGCAACAGCTATGTTTCTATAACTTCTGATGCAAAACCAGTTTTTAAAGCTTTCCATAAGGAAAGAGAACAAAGTGGAAGAAAACGATATTATTATACCGACGATATGTATGAGTTCAACTATGTGCTCTATGTGCCCAAAAATGCCACATTTATGGTAAAAAGTATAAATGGCAGCCTAAATGCTGAGATTATTAATGGGAATTTTACTGCGGATTTGATTAACGGCGATATTGATATCAAAAAGTACCAAGGGGATATGGAGCTCAAGACCATCAATGGAGAAATCGATTTGTCCGTAGGAAAATCCAATTTAATGGCGGAAACCGTTCATGGACAAATCTATGCGGATGAGAAAATAGACTTAAAAGTCACGGACAGACATGTGGGCCAGAAGGTTATGGCTAGTGTTGCTAATGCCACTAACTCACTTCGATTAAACACCGTTAATGGCAATATGTATTTACGATTGTAAGACTTCGAACAAAAGTAAAGCCCAACCAACTACCAATAGTAGGCCTCCCAGCGGGGTTACCGGTCCAAGGAATTTAAGCTTTCTCCCTGTTGAAGAACTTAAAACCAAGCCATAAATACTGAATGAAAACAAGAAAGTTCCCAGAATGAAGCATAGTGCCATATAATTCTGAAGTGTTTCACTAAAGTTTAGAAAAAAACCAAGGGAAACCAACAGAATGGCATGGTACATTTGATATTTGACTCCGGTTTCAAAACTTTGAAGTTGTTCCGGGGTCAATTTCTTTTTTAAGGCATGAGCGCCAAAGGCGCCAAGAACGACAGCCAAGAGTCCATACAACGCCCCAAAGAATTGAACAAATTCAGCTGAGACCATATTTAAAAATAAACACTGATTTTTCCATCAGAAGTGACTTCAAAAGTACAATCTTCATACTTTGGTGGGCCAAAGGTTCGCATCTTTGCCTTTGAAAACGCCACCTTCTCTTTGGGGATTCCCAGCCAATTCGTGTCAAGTACATCGTTGCCATTCTTATCATGAAAAAGGGCTATCGCATATTCCCCTTCGGGCACATCTTCTAGTGTAAGTACGGTCATTCCTTCTTTTGCCGAAGCACTTCCGCTTTTGGCAACTTCATCAAATTTCAGAAAAGAAGAAGCGGAATCATACATGGCCACGCTTACCTTACCCTGAGAAGAAGGAACATTGTATACCGTAACCGAAAGTGTATGTTGTGAAAGAGCAAAAACAGGAAGCAGTAAGAAAAACAACAAAAGGGTTCTCATAAATATTGAATTACTTGATGGGACAAACACATATACAATGCCAAAATTACTTTTGCTGCTCAAATTTAAGTACTAGTTCTTCATTTAAATCCCCATATACTTTTTGTGTTAACAAACTATCACTGAAATTCAGGAATACTTTTAGCGAATCATTATGTACCAAGCGTATTTTTTGCTGCCTTAAATCATCTACAAAAACATATACTTTGGATTGAGTTAGGGAATCCTGAAAGACCCCTTTTTCTTTTTCCATCCAAGAAAAGCCATGTGAGCGCTCCATTTCCGGGATTCTTTCTACCAACGAAATGCTATCAATCTCTGAAATGGAAATTTTTAAGTGATAAATCCCGGAGGTAATGCTTAGCTCTCCCTCCTCAATGGAATGCCAATTTTTATAATGCACCACAAAAGCAGATGCACAAAAAACAAGGGTAAGAACAATCAATACGTTCCACAACCAATGTCTTTTCTTTCTACTCATTTTCTTTATCGGTCCTGTATTTGTCAAACCAAGCAACCGTGTTCGCTATTTTGGTAATTAAGTTACTTGGCCTGCTGGCTATTCCATGGCTTGCACCTGGAATCTCCACCAAAACTGTTTCAATTTTTCGCAATTTCAAGGCATGGTACAATTGTTTTGCTTCACTTGGCGGGGTTCGCAAATCGTTCATACCGACCATCACCATGGTAGGTGTCTCTATATTACCAACGAGGGATATTGGTGAAAATTTCCAGTACCCTTCAAAATTTTCCCAGGGTTGACCAGGATATCTACTATTGGCATATCCAAAGTAATTATCCGCCACCAAGGTTTTACTTATCCAATTCATCACCGGCTTTGCCACTACTGCAGCTTCAAAACGATTGTTTTTTCCAATCATCCATGCGCTCATAATTCCCCCAGCACTACCTCCGGTAACAAACAACTGATCCTCATGGGCTATACCCATGTTAATACAATGGTCCACTCCGTCCATAACATCATTATAATCCTGACCGGGATAATTATTGAGAAGTAAGTTTCCAAATTCTTCACCGTAACTTGTGCTTCCTCTCGGATTTGGATAAAAAACCACATATCCTGCTGAAGCATATAACTGCATCTCAGCGGAAAAGCGGTCCCCGTAATTCAAAATGGGGCCTCCATGGTTTTCAACCATAAAAGGATATTTTTTGTTTTTATCATAATTGGGAGGGTATACCACCCATCCCTGAATATCGCGTCCGTCATAGGAAGATTTATACCAAACCTCCTCGACCTCACCAAGGGTTCTGTATCCCAATAAAGGTTGATTCAATGCAGTAACTTTCCGAACCGTCTTGCTTTTAACCCCTATGATTGCCAACTCAGCCGGATAGTTTGGCCTAGATTGAGTAAAGGCAATTGTCCCATTTTTGGAAACCGTAAAAGACCCTCCACCATACGGTCTGCCCAAAGAAGTTCCTCCTAAATTGTCTGCTATTTTAGATACTTCCCCATTCAAGGAAATACGTCCCACTTTCCCATTGCCTTTATCATCATAGGAAACGTAAAGCCCAGCACTTTTAGCATCCCATTGAATATTAGAGATGGTTCGGTCCAGATTTCCAGAAATCATACGTTTTCCAGAACCATCTACATTCATAATATGCAACTTCCGGGTTTGGAAGGCTTCAAACTTATCTCCGTACCCAAGATAAGCGACATACTTTCCGTTTGGAGATACTTTCGGATTGTAATCTGGGCCATCCCTATCTGTCAAGGCTTCAATCTCTCCACTTTCAACTGCGACCGTATAAATCTCGCTATTACGGAAGCGATATTCCCAGTCTTCCACCCTATTGGCTGAAAAGTATATTTTAGCGCCATCCATGCTCCATGACAAAGCACCTCTATGGTGATAATCTTCTGAGGTGAGTTGTCTTATGGCACCTCCTTCTGCTGAAACCTTAAAAATATGATTGAACCCTGGCTTGATATAACCCCTACCATCAGCCTCGTGGTATACCCTGTCCGTAATCCTAGGGGCATCAGCCCATTTGGCTCCTTTCGGTTTTTTTGGGATTTTGGCACTCACAGGTGGAGCTTTGGGAACATTCATGGAAAAAGCTAGAGATTTTCCATCAGGTGACCATGTCAACGAACTTGGACTAAAAGGTAGCTGGGTCAATTTGGCCACTTTCCCAGTGGCCACCCAATACATATATATTTCAGAGCCATTCTCTGTACTGCTGGAAAAGGCAATCCTATCCCCATTTGGTGACCATCGGGCACTACTTTCATTTACCTCACGGGTTGTTAACTTTTGATGTTGACTCCCATCGCTTTTCACTAACCAAAGACTCCCAACCGAACGGTCTTTCATAATATCAAAACCCATTCTTCGGTAGACTACCCAATCTCCATTTGGGGATATTTGGGGATCAGACACATATTGGAGTTCAAATACATCCAAATATGAAAAGTTGGGTTTTTGGGCTTTGGTACTTTGAATGGAAATAGCAAGTAAAAAACAAATGAGAATAGTCCGTGTCATATAAGTCAATTTGATTCCTAAAGGTAGAGCTTCGGCCTCATTTCGCAAAACCATCGTATCTCGGTATTATCCATTATATTTAGTAACCAATAATCAACCGTATTTTCTATGGCCTTTAAGAAAATCAGCACAGATAGGCTTTTGGGTATTTCAGCCATGGTAATCAGTATCCTTACCTTGGTTATTTTTATCTATCAAACCGATATTATGCGGGTCCAGAGCAAGCTCTCCGTGAAACCCAGATTGGATTTTACTACCAATCAAGGTGGAAACGATTCTTTGGTTACTTTTCAGGAGGTTCTTGAAAACAAAGGTCTGGGGCCAGCCATAATAGATTCCATTTATTACATCTATCAAGGAAGCCATTTTGCCTTGGATACAGAAACCTTCTTCCAACAAGAGTTTCCCAAATTATTGGAATACGGATATCTGTCCCAGCACTCAACCCTTGGCAGAGGAACCACCCTAACCCCCAATGAGGAACGCTCACTTTTTGTATATAAGTTGCCAACTTCCAAAATGGACAGTGTTTTTGAATATTTAAGCATTGAGACCATAGAAGATGTCCCTTTCCTTATGGAGGTTAAATACACTTCCATTTATGAAGATGAACTATGGAAAGTAAATAGTAATCAGAGTGTTCCTAAAAAGTTGGATTGATGATTAGATTTTTCCGAAAACTGCGTCAAAACTTGCTCTCTGAGAACAAATTTTCTCAATATGTTTTATATGCTGTAGGAGAGATTATTTTGGTCGTCATAGGAATTCTAATTGCCCTTCAAATAAATGACTATAGTGAACATAACAAGCAAAGAAAGCTAGAGCGACTGCTTTTGTCCAACCTCTCGAAAGACGTGGAATTGGACATTCGCCAAATAGAAAATAATACAAAACTGTCTCGCGAAAGGCTTGGACGACTGGACAGTCTTGTTCAGCTTTTAAAAACACCTGAAAGCATTGATAAAGCTAGTTTTATCAGACAGTCTTATGAGTTTGTTTTTGACCAATACTTTAAAAGCAATAGCGGCATTTTTGATGAAGCCGTATCTTCTGGTAAAATGAGTTTTGTCCAAAATGAGGCATTACGACAGGATATTTTCAACTATTACAGAAATGCCAAAGAAACATATACCGATGGAACTACTAGACAAATCACCGATGAGTACATTACCCCTTTGTTGGTAGAGCATGTTTACTTGAACCAAGAAGGTCTTGCAATGCTTGGACTTAATATGGGAGATATATCTGTCCTTAAAAATCTCGATGCTACCGCGCTTGCCCAAAACAAGGAATATTGGAAAATGGTTCTCCTAAAATTTGGGGGAAACCAAGAGCAGATCATTAGGTGGAGTACCATAAAAAAAAGGGCTGAGGAGTTGAAGCAGCGTATAGATTCAGAGCTGGAAAAAATATAGCTTTATTCGGTTTTTTTGAAAGCGATCCTGTATCTTCAATCACATTTCAAAAATCATCAACACTACAGAAAATGAAAAGACTTTTCGTAACCCAACTCCTATTCGTTTTTGCCTATTTTCAAATCACCATAGGGCATGCCCAAATCGAAACCAAATTAATGCAACAACCTGCCCTCAGCAATACGCAAATTGCCTTTGTCTACGCCGAAGACCTTTGGGTTGCAAATCGGGATGGATCCAACCCTAAACGCCTAACCATTGATGAAGGGATAGAATCCAGTCCAATATTTTCTCCTGATGGCAGCATGATTGCTTTTAATGCCGAATACGATGGTAATGTAGATGTTTACATAGTTCCTTCAACTGGTGGTATTCCTAAAAGGCTGACATGGCACCCTTATCTTGACTTAATCAGGGATTTTTCTCCCGATGGGAAAAGTATACTTTTCGCATCCCGTAGAAATTCCCATACAAATCGATACTTTCAACTATATACTGTTTCAATAGATGGCGGGGCCACTTCCCAATTAGAAATTCCGAATGCATTCTGGGCTTCATATTCAGATGATGGACAGCATATAGCCTACACGACCATTTTTGATGCTTTTGGCCAATGGAAAAATTATCGAGGTGGACGCACCTCTAGAATATGGGTGTACAACACCAATGATCACAAAGTGGTTGAAGTTCCAAAACCTCAAGGAGGGAGTAATGATACCCAACCACAATGGGCTGGTGATAACGTGGTTTTTAGAAGTGACCGCGATGGAGAGTTCAACCTATTTAGTTACGACGTTAAGACCAAAGCTGTAAAAAAACATACGGATTATACTGATTTTCCAGTCATCAATGCCAAGGTTCATAATAACTCGGTAATCTATGAACATGCTGGCACTTTGCACATTTATGATATCGCTTCTGGAAACGACAAAAAACTGACCATCAATATTGCCACCGACCTATTGGAACTTAGAGAACGCTTTGTGTCTGGCTCACAATATGTGAGATCAGGAAACATTTCACCGTCTGGAGCAAGAGTGGTATTGGATTTCCGCGGAGATGTTGTTACTGTGCCTGCAAAAAAAGGTGATCCCAAAAATATTACCAAGACCCCTGGGGTGCACGAAAAATTTCCTTCTTGGTCACCTGATGGCAAATCCATAGCTTATTTTTCAGATGCTTCGGAAGAATATGCTATGCATATTCAGAACACTCTAAGTGGATCAGTAAAAAAAATCACTTTGACAGGAACTGGGTTCTACGGAAATATCCACTGGTCTCCCGATAGTAAAAAAGTAAGCTATGTGGATAATGGAAGAAATCTTTACGTAACCACTCTAGCTACATCCAAAACAGTAAAAATAGACCAAGATGACCTATTTGTTCCAGGTGATTTAAGAGAAAAATTCAGTGATTGGTCCTTTGATTCCAACTGGATTGCCT
Organism: uncultured Allomuricauda sp.; assembly: GCF_947501165.1. Lineage (GTDB taxonomy): Bacteria > Bacteroidota > Bacteroidia > Flavobacteriales > Flavobacteriaceae > Flagellimonas. The sequence continues at coordinate 564,666 of NZ_CANMUU010000001.1, forward strand.
ACACAAGAATTACGGACACAAATTTTGAAAAAGCATTTTTGTATTCCCTAAGCGAAAATAAATCCTACGCACTAACTGATGGGTTGTCGGATGTTGTTGAGCCTACCTTTGACCCAAGTGGCAAATACATCTATTTGATGGCATCCACAGATGCCGGTCCCGTGGTGAATTGGTTTGATCAGTCAAATCAAGATAAGGAATCCTCCTATTCGATATATGCTATTACTTTACAGAAAAATATAATCTCGCCGTTAAAGAAAGAAAATGACGAGGAAAATAGGGAAGAAAAGAAGGAGGAACCAGCAAAAGAAAATTCTTCCAAAAAAGGTAAAAAAGATTCACCCACTCCCAAGGTTTTAAAAATTGATTGGGCTGGTATTCAAAATAGAATGATCGCCTTACCCATAAATGCTGGGGATTATAGCGAATTGAATTCTGTGGATGAAGGAGAACTGTATTATTTATCTTCAGATGATTCAGGATCCCACTTAAAGAAATTCAATTTTGAAGAAAGAAAAGAAAAAGAGCTTTTTGAAACAGACTATTATGAAATTGCCAGTGGTGGAAAGAAGATGTTCTATAATAATGGAGGGGCCTGGTTCGTATCTGATTTAGGTAAAAAATCGGAAAACGGTCCTTTGAATCTGGATGCCATATCCATCAAAATAAATCCAAAAGAAGAATGGAAAAATATATTCAATGAAGCGTGGCGGGTAAATCGAGATTACTTCTATGATCCAGGAATGCATGGAGCGGACTGGAATGCCATGAAGGCCAAATATGAACCTTTTGTGGAACATGCTTCTTGTAAGGATGACCTTTACCGCATCATGCAATGGATGTTCAGTGAATTGGCGGTGGGGCACCACCGTTTTGGCAGTGATGGAGATGCGCTCAACGACCCCAAAGATGTTCCAGGCGGACTTTTAGGGGCTGATTATGCCATCAACAACAATCGCTATCAAATCAGCAAAGTTTATGGAGGATTGAATTGGACTCCAGATTTAAGGTCTCCATTGACAGAACCAGGAGTTGGAGTTTCTGAAGGTGACTATATCATTTCTGTAAATGGCAAAAATGTTTCAGGTACCGACAATATTTACAGCTTCTTTGAGAATACGGCCAATACCTTAGTTGATTTAAAAGTAAGTTCAAACCCAGATGGAAGCAATGCAAAAACCTATCAAGTAACTCCATTACGAACGGAATGGGCCATTCGAAACCGGGATTGGGTAGAAGGCAACATAAAGAAAGTCCACGAAGCGACCGATGGTCAGGTTGCCTATGTATATGTGCCCAACACTGCCGGTGCAGGTTTTGAGTATTTCAAGCGATATTTTTATCCACAGGCCAATAAAAAGGCTATCATTATTGACGAACGCTATAATGGAGGAGGACAACTTGCCGATTACTACATTGACATCTTAAAGCGGCCCCTACAGGCGCATTGGAATTTTAGATATGGAAAAGACTTGAAGTCACCCAGTGCATCAATTCAAGGACCCAAGGTTATGATTATTGATGAAACTGCTGGTTCCGGTGGGGATTATCTGCCATGGATGTTCCGCCGGTTTGAAATGGGAACTCTGGTAGGTAAGCGTACCTGGGGTGGACTCGTAGGTGTTTTAGGGTATCCTGAATTCATTGATGGAGGCGTGGTTACCGCACCCAACCTTGCCTTCTATTCCGAAAAAGGATTTAGGGTAGAAAATGAAGGTGTTGCCCCAGATGTTGATGTGGAGCAACTTCCAGAATTGGTTATTAAAGGCCATGATCCCCAATTGGAAAAAGCGATTGAAATTGTTATGAAGCAGTTAAAAGAAAATCCGCCTAAAAAGGTGGTAACTCCTGCTTATCCGATTCGAGTTAAAAAGTAAGTTCAACCTTTACATGTTCGCTAATGGATTTTACGAACAAAACCGTGCTTGTTACCGGTGGTTCTAGAGGAATTGGAAAGGCCACTGCAATCGCCTTTGCCCAAAAAGGAGCTAAGGTTGGTATCAATTTCAGGAGGAACGTAAAAGAGGCACAAAAAACTCTTGTAGAGTTACAGGGTGAAGGTCATCAAATCTTTCAAAAAGACATTTCCCAAAAAGAGAATTGTGAGGAATTGATTGATGATTTTGTTAACGCCTTTGGACAAATCGACATACTGGTCAACAACGCGGGGATTTCAATTTTTCATGAAATCGATACGGTTGATTTTGACCATTGGACCCATGCGTGGGAGGAAACCTTCAAAACCAATCTTTTTGCTGCGTCCAATATGAGTTATTGGGCAGCCCATGCCATGATGAAAAGTGGAGGTGGGCGCATAGTCAATGTCTCTTCCCGAGGTTCTTTCAGAGGCGAACCTACTAAACCAGCATATGGCGCTAGCAAAGCCGCTTTGAATGCCATGAGCCAATCTTTGGCAAAAAAGTTGGCGCCTTACAATATCTATATTGGGGTGGTAGCACCAGGTTTTACAGAAACCGAAATGGCAGCTGTGACCTTAACACCTGCTGAACGGGAAAACTTGCTGCGTGAGTCCCCTTTTCAACGAATGGCACAACCCGAAGAAGTAGCGCATGCCATTTTGTTTTTGGCTTCAGAAGGTGCCGAATATACTTCGGGTACCATAATAGATGTCAATGGAGCTTCTTATCTTCGTCAATAACCCAGCCAAATGAATACTGTACCATATAGCGAAAATCAGCTCCATCAAAATTCAGGTATATTCAAGCGCTTTGAAAAATACCTGGGAGAATTCGTTTATGGAGGCATTGATGGATGCGTTACCACTTTTGCCGTAGTTGCAGGTTCTGTGGGGGCAGGATTGGATAGCTCCATCATCATTATTCTGGGTTTCGCTAACCTATTGGCAGATGGTTTTGCAATGTCCGTAGGCGCTTACCTCTCCACAAAATCAGAACAGGACAATTACAACAAACATAAGCAGGTGGAATATTGGGAAATTGAAAATCTTCCCGATGTTGAAAAAGAGGAAATTAAGGAGATTTATGCCGCCAAAGGATTTGAGGGAGAGTTATTGGACAAGGTGGTAGAGGTGATTACCAATGATAGGGAGATTTGGGTAAATACCATGATGAAAGAAGAACTGGAAATGGTAAAAGAAGACCGCTCCCCATTTTGGATTGGGGCAACGACCTATATTTCCTTCATTCTGATAGGACTAATTCCTCTGGTTATTTACGTGGTGGATTATGTTTCTCCTTTGGACAAAAACTTGTTCTTGATTGCATCGGTTTTAACCGGCCTTGGATTTATTATTGTTGGTTGGTTAAAGACCTATGTAAATCAAACATCCATTATCAAGGGTATTTTAGAGACTTTGGTATTGGGCGGAATTGCCGCAGTGGTCTCCTATTTTGTCGGAGACTTTCTAGAACAATTGATAGCTGTCTAAATATATTCCCAAATGAAAACGGCTACGATAGCACAATTAAAAAAAGAACTGCAATACAGGTCAGATGATGAAATTCTTCAGCTCTGCTTGCGTCTAGCCCGATTCAAAAAAGAGAATAAGGAATTGCTTACCTATCTACTTTTTGAAGCAGACAACGAAGCGGGATATATTGAACATGTAAAATCTGAAATGGATGAACAATTTTCTTTAATCAATACCAACAGTTTTTTCTACATCAAAAAAAGTGTTCGAAAGATTCTAAGGACACTTAAAAAGTTCATTCGCTATTCTGGTAACAAAGAAACCGAGGTGGAGCTCTTGATGTACTTCTGTGAAAAGTTAAAGGACTTTCATCCTTCTATTCGAAGGAATGTCACCTTGATGAATCTCTATGAAAGACAATTGCTTTTTATAGAGAAAAAGATAGCTGCCCTTCACGAAGACCTGCAATACGATTTTGGCTTGCTGCTTGAAGAGTTACGTACTTAAAAGCGTATCGGTTCTTTCTTGGCAAAATCCTCTGTGCCAATCGTTTTCCCGTTAATGGTGGTAGTATCCCAATCTTGGGTAATCTTCCACTCCCCTTTTTGTTTTTGGATTACGATATGAAATTGTCCATAACTATAGTTGGTCTTGCCAGCTTTATCCGTAAATCCAATGCGGTAAAAGCCTACTTCGTAGGAAGCCGCCCCATTTGTATGGCGACTATCAAACCAGAAATCCAAGGCAATGGAAACACCATCAGCTTTGTTTTGCTCAAAACGTTTCAGATTTGCAGCTTTAAAGGTATTCTGGGTATCGATTCCTAGAGGAGTTACCCGCAGGACTTCTTCAGCATACGTGGCATTTAGCGCTTCACCATCCAAAGCTTCAAAAGCTTGTTGAAAGGGTTTCCAAACAGATGCATCGATTTCTTTTTGAAAATCAGCTACCGTTTGCGCCTGCAATTGAACTCCACAAACAAGGAGTGCCATAAACAATATTCTCATCTCTAAATAAATTTAATGTTATCCCAAACCAACATCCAACATCATCATAATAATAAATCCGCCAATGAATCCCAAGGTAGCAATGTCGGTATACTTATCCCTTTGTGTTTCTGGAATTACTTCTTCGACCACCACAAAAATCATGGCACCGGCAGCAAATGAAAGTGCATAGGGCAACAGCGGTTCAAAAGTAAGTACGGCCCAAGCGCCCAACACCCCGGCAATGGGCTCCACAATCGCTGACGCTTGTCCATATACCCAACTTTTCCAGCGACTTAATCCATGCCTACGCAAGGGCATGGCCACTGCAAAACCTTCTGGAAAGTTTTGCAACCCTATCCCCAATGCCAAAGCCACGGCGCCTCCAATACTAGCTCCATCAAAACCTGCGGCCACTCCACCAAAAAGAACGCCCACGGCCAATCCTTCAGGAATGTTGTGCAACGTAATGGCCAAAGTAAGCAAAGTGGTTCTACGCCAAGGCGTTTTTACCCCTTCGGCTTCTTCCTCACGAAAGTTAATATGCAAGTGAGGTAAAATCTTATCCAAACCAAAAATAAAGGCTGCCCCTAATAGAAAACCAACAGCAGCTGGAATTACTTTGGTAAAACCCTCACCTGGGCTCATTTCAATTCCAGGAGCCAATAAACTCCAAAAGCTGGCAGCCACCATTACCCCTCCAGTGAAACCAAGCATGCCATCCAACAAGGCCCTATTTGCTTTTTTAAAGAAAAAAACCAATCCAGCACCAAGCGCTGTCAATCCCCAAGTAAAAAGAGTGGCATACAAAGCTGCCCGAATGGGATTTATACTTTCAAAATAATTGATTATTTGTTCCATTAGTTCTGCTTTTTCACGTAAAGATTGGATGCAATCTGATGTGATATGTTCAATTTTTTATTGTTTACCAAAATGGAAAGTGACTGATCAAAGTCTTCAATGTCCAGCACTTTTATGGTGTTTCCCAAAGCAATTTGGTTCTTGTCCAAAAATTTTAAAAAAGTGGGTGATGTGTCTTTCACCCCTACACAAACTCCTAAACTCTGCTTGGGCATATCGCTCAAAAGCTGTTTGTCCCGTTCCAAAAACTCACCATCCTTGCTGGGAATGGGGTCGCCATGAGGGTCGTATTTGGGGTAACCCAGCAAAGCATCAATTTGGTCAATAAGTTTTTCACTTTTTATATGTTCCAACTGTTCGGCAACTTCATGTACCTCATCCCAAGTAAAATCCAATTTCTCTACCAAGAACACTTCCCAAAGCCGATGTTTTCGAATTATAGAAAGTGCCGCTTTTACCCCTAGTTTTGTCAAAGTAACCCCTTGATATCTTTTGTAGTGAACTAGTCCTTTCTCAGCCAACTTCTTGGACATATCTGTAACGGAAGAAGGCTTGGTTTCCATTTGCTCCGCAATTGCATTAGTAGATATCAGCGTAGTGGTGTTTCCTCCCAAATGGAAAATGGTCTTTATGTAATTCTCTTCAGAACGAGTCATATAAGATTTTTCCAAAAATACATTTTTATTTGTCAAAACCAATTTTTAGATTTGTCTAAAAAATAATTTAATTGACCCTTTTTTTCTTTGCGACTTAGTTGCATTTATCTACTTTTGTTTGGTCTAATTCTAAATAATAATCGTTGAAGCTTATTTCACTATTCCTTGCTACTCTTTCTTGTTCTTTTTTGTTCGCACAAAACGGAACTGTTTCTGGAACCATAACTTCAGATGGAGAGCCTGTTCCTTTCGCCAGTGTATTTGTCAAAGGCAAAAATATTGGGACCACATCAGATGTCGATGGCACCTATCAACTTGAAATTCCAACAGGTGAAATTACTCTGGTGGTCCAATCCCAAGGGTATCGTTCTCAAAACAAAGAACTAACCATTTCCCAAGGCTCATCTTTGACTGTTGATTTCTCACTAATTGAAGATGCTTTAGGACTAGACGAAGTAGTTATAAGCGCCACGCGAAACCGTGTGGAACGCAGAAGTGCTCCTGTTGTGGTCTCCTCTTTAAAACCGAGATTACTCACGGCCACCCAATCTATTACCGTAGCTGAAGGACTTAATTTTGCTCCAGGAGTTCGCGTAGAGACCAACTGTCAAAACTGTGGTTTTACACAGGTAAGATTAAATGGCTTGGATGGCGCCTACACGCAAATTCTCTTGAATAGTAGACCCATTTTCACTTCTCTTTTGGGTGTGTACGGCCTTGAACAGATTCCCACAAACATTATCGAACGTGTAGAGGTGGTTCGTAGTGGCGGTTCTGCACTTTATGGCTCCAACGCCATCGCAGGAACCGTAAATATAATTACAAAAGATCCTGTTTTAAATACTTGGGAAATAGGTAGTAATCTCGCCATTATTGACGGTGATGCCCTTGACCGAATCGTTAATTTCAACAGTTCCATTGTTGCTGATGATCTTAATAGTGGTGTCACTCTTTTTGGTACCTATCGAAACCGGCAAGCGTATGATGCCAATGATGATGGATTTACAGAACTGGTAGAATTACGAAATACCACAGTTGGGGCCAAGGCCTTTGTGCGACCTACTGAGAGAAGTCGTGTTTCTGTAAACTTAAACGCCATTCGTGAGTACCGAAGAGGAGGAGACCGTTTGGAACTGGCTCCCCAGTTCACAGATATTACAGAAGAACTGGACCATGATACTTTTATTGGTGGCGCAGATTATGAAATAAACAGTAAAGATGGTACACAACAAACACAGGTTTATACCTCAGCATCCTACACCAACCGCGATAGTTTTTACGGAGGATTGGGAGGCGGAAGAACCAGACAAGACAGTTTATTGGCCAATAATGCTTTTGGAACGACCAAAGATTTGGCATGGGTCAATGGTGTACAAATAACCAAAACGTTTCAAAATAATGATGTGCTCACAGCAGGAGTAGAATTCAATTATAGTACTACCGAAGATCAAATACCTGGATATAATCGCCTGGTTGACCAAAACGTAAACACCTTGGGTGGTTATGCCCAATACGAATGGAAACCTTCAGATACATTTTCCGCCTTATTGGGTGCACGATTGGATAATGTCAACGTTGTAGGAGATTATTCCGTAGGAGGTATTGAAAGGGACTTAGATTTAAACCAAACCGCCCTCTCACCCAGAATCACATTGTCCTATAAACTCACGGAGGAGTTGCGTCTTCGAGGTGGTTATGCTAGAGGTTTTCGAGCCCCGCAAACTTTTAATGAAGACCTCCATATATCCAGTGTAGGTGGTGAGCCGCAGTTCGTCATCTTATCGGAGGACTTGGATACTGAATTTTCAAATGCATTTACAGGTTCATTGAACTATTCCAAGACCAAAAATTTATTACAATTTGATTTCCTTTTGGAAGGATTCTACACGAGTTTGGAAGACCCTTTCACTTTGGTCAGTACCGGTGCTGTTTTAGAAAATGGCTCCATTTTGGAGGAAGTAAGAAACGGTGAAGGAGCCCGTGTTTATGGTTCTAATTTTGAGTTAGGGCTATCTCCAAATCCAGAATGGCGTTTTCAATTAGGAGGTACTTTACAACAAACCGAATGGGATGAACCCCAGCTATTATTTGAAAGTGACGGAACACCTGGAGAAACTGATATCGTTATCGACGAATTTGTTAGGGTGCCCAACTTTTATGGCTATTTAAACACGACTTGGATTCCAAGTGAAAAATTTAATGTAGATGTTACAGGAACATATACCGGTAATATGACTGTTCCGCGGGTAATCAGTGATAATGGGTTTTTGGAGCTAAACGATTCAGGTTCTTTTTTTGACATGAATATTAAGCTGGAAACCCATTTCGATTTCAGTGACTCATTTATGATTACGGTTTCTGGTGGGGTGACCAATATTTTTAATAGCTTTCAGGATGATTTTGATATAGGCCCAGGACGGGATTCTGATTATATCTATGGTCCTGATGCTCCACGTGCTTTCTTTTTTGGCCTAAAATTTGGAAAGCTTCACTGATAAATACTAGTAGGATGAGAAACACTTCATCATATATGAAAAAAACCTTTTTTCCAATTGGGATACTATTTTCTCTGATGACGTTTTTGTCATCAACTGAAGCTTTTGCACAAGAAGATGAAATTCAATGGCTCAGTTTTGAACAGTTGGAAGATTCCCTTGCTGTAAAACCTAAAAAAGTCTTTATCGATTTCTATGCGGATTGGTGCGCCTATTGCAAGAAAATGGATAAGGCGGCATTTAAGGATCCTCCGGTGATTACAACATTGAACACTGAATATTACGCGGTACAAATGAATGCCGAATCTCAAGAAACCATCTCTTTTGGTGGTGATACGTACACAAATAAAGAAGTAGGTAAAAAAAGAAATGCAACTCACGAAATCCCCCTACTCCTTGCTTCCCGAGAAAATGGACCTTTTTCACTTCCAGCAATGGTCATTCTCAATGAAAAGTTTGAAATTACAGCGCGATATTTTGAGTACCTCTCGCCTAAAAAATTGAATAGAATTTTGAATAATCAGCCTTAAATCAGGATTTCAAGACTACTTTACTTTCATGTTTTCTTTTCATTTCCAGAAGAAAATCGTAAAAACAATTGATTTGCGCTTGTTTTGCTTTCCGTATTTTTGAACGATGGCCCATTACGATTATATCATTATCGGCGCAGGCGCCTCCGGATTGCTTTTGGCAGATTCGTTGGGATCCGATGATTTTTTTGCTTCAAAATCCATTTTACTTATTGATAAAGAAGTAAAAACCAAAAATGACCGTACTTGGTGTTTTTGGGAAGTTGGGGAAGGTATTTTTGACCATTTACTTAAAAAAAGTTGGTCCCAAATTTATTTTGCAGGCAAAAGTCTGCGTTTATCCACCAAAATAGCGCCCTATTCCTATAAGATGATACGGGCTATGGATTTTTACTCCCATTACAATCATAAAATAGAAAAGCACAACAACATTACCCGAACTACGGATGAAGTCACCGCTGTAAATGCGTTTCAAAACGGTATGGAGGTATTGGGAAAGGACAAAAATTATACCTGTGAAAAGGTTTTCAATAGCATTTTCTCTTATGACTCTTTACACGGTCAGGAAAAATATCCCGTGCTTCAACAACATTTTATTGGGTGGTTCATAAAAACTGAAAAACCGGTTTTTAAGATTGATGAGGCCACTTTCATGGATTTTTCCATTCCACAAAAAGGAAATACCCGTTTTATGTATGTGCTTCCCCTTACTGAAACTGAGGCACTGTTTGAATACACCTTGTTTTCTGAACATCTGTTGGAAAAGGAAGAGTATGAAAAAGCCATTGAGGCGTATTTAGATGAACATTTCGAGGATGTTCCATATACTATAACTGAAAAAGAAGAGGGAAGTATTCCTATGACGGCTCATCCTTTTCATAAAAGGAATACGGATTCCCATATGTATATTGGCGTAGCAGGTGGATGGGCCAAACCCAGCACAGGATTCACCTTTTACTCTACTAGTAAAAAAGTAAAAAAACTTACCACTCATTTAAAACAGAACAAACCCTTGTCCCAGTTTTATAAAAAAGACAAGTTTCTGTTTTATGATATGCTGCTGTTGGATGTTTTAGCCAAAAACAATCACCTGGGGCAATCCATTTTTGAATCGCTGTTCAAGAAAAGGCCTGCCCATTTAATTCTTAAGTTTCTGGATAATGAAACCAACATTTGGGAAGATATCCGAATAATGGCTGCACCCCAACCTATTCCATTTGTAAGAGCCTTATTGGGTCGTCTTTTTTAGATGGTACGTTCCATAAGTTGTTTGCCAAACTGCTTTAATAGTATTTTGTTTTCTTCTGAGGCAGATACTTTATCCAAACTCTCAAATGCACTGTCCGTGTAGTTTTCTATTTCCTTTTTTAGAAAGACAACCGAACCTGTTTTTTGAAATAGTTCCTTTGTTCTATTGATTTTCTCTTCGGGATTTTCCGGTTTTTCTGAAAATAGTTTTTCCAATTCCACCTTATCATCCGACGAAGCAAATTCAAGTGCCTTGAGGTATAAAATGGTTTTTTTATTCTCTATGATGTCCCCTCCCACTTGCTTTCCAAAGGTTTTAGGATCACCAAAGGCATCCAAATAATCATCCTGTAATTGAAAAGCAATGCCCAAGCTTCTTCCAAACTCATATATAGCTTCGGCATCAGAATTGGTGGCCCCGGAAATTATAGCACCCATTTTTAAGGAAGCGGCAACCAAGACCGCTGTTTTATACTCAATCATTTTAAGGTATTCCGGAATGGTAACATCATTTCTCGTTTCAAAATCCACATCGTATTGCTGGCCTTCACAAACCTCTATAGCAGTCTGGCTGAACAAGGAAACTAATTTTTTGAATATTTCAGGTTCATAAGCTTCAAAGAGTTGATACGATTTTATAAGCATCGCATCACCGGAAAGTATTCCGGTATTGAGATCCCATTTTTCATGCACGGTGACCTTCCCTCTTCGCAAGGGAGCATCATCCATAATATCGTCATGAACCAAGGAAAAATTATGGAAAACCTCTATGGCCAATGCTGCATCCAAAGCGTCTTCCATTTTACCATTGAAAACATCCACCGACATCAAAGTCAGTACAGGACGCATTCTTTTTCCTCCCAATCCAAGAATGTATAAGATGGGATCATAAAGGTTTTTTGGTGCTTTTGAGTTGAATCTCTCATCCAAGTGAGCTAATATTTTATCTCTAAACTCACCTATTTTATTTTGCTTCGTCATATTCCAAAAATACGTGCTACGGCGTATAAGAAACATAAGAATTGAAAAAAGTTTATCTCAAAACGCAATAGTTTTGAGAACCTTCGTCTTTATAGATAGAAGATTTGAACAATCAACCAATGTCATCTCCGCAAGAAAGCGATCAAAATAGATTAACCACTTTTTTCAACGAAGAATATCATTCGTTGAGAGCTTACGTAAGGTCCAGGATTGAAAATTCAACCGAGCGAGATGCTGAGGATGTTGTTCAGGATGTAGCGGTGCGCATATTTTCAAGGCCCGTGGATGCAACGCCAATTTCCAACATTACAGGCTTTGTGTACAATGCGGTCAGGAATCGAATAATCGATTTGATGCGGTCCAAGAAAACAAACACCTATACAAGTGATGATATGGACCATCGTTGGCAAGAGTTTGCAGAATTGTTCTATGATAAAGCAGACAATTCTTATACACCAGAGCTTGAAAAGGCTTTGCGAGATGCTATACAGAAGCTAAAACCAGAATATAGGGACATTATTATTGCCGTGGACTTTGAAGGTTACACGTATCGGGAGATAACAACGGAAACCAATATTTCTTCAGGCACACTTATGTCAAGAAGACATAGGGCCCTGTCCATTCTGGCTAAAATCTTGGAAAAAGAAAAGAATAATTTTTAAAAATATTGAAATGGAAGCTGAAACAAAGTACGAAATGAAAGTCAAAAATTTTGTGACCAAAGGATTCAAGGTATTCTTCATGATACTGATTGGAATTCTGTTTGTCTTTTTAATGGGGTTTGTGGTTATGTGGCTATGGAATTGGCTAATGCCTACAATATTCGGCCTAACCACAATTGGGTATTGGCAAGCAATAGGCTTGTTGGCCCTGGCAAAAATATTGTTCGGAATGGGCAACCACTCTTCCAAAGGGAAGGGCATGAAAAAAGAACGAAAGCGTAAAATGGAAGATTGGTGCAAATCCAGAAGATCATTTGCAGATTGGAAGCATTATGACAGTTTCTGGAAAGAGGAAGGCGAAAAAGCATACAACGCTTATGTTGAGCGAATTGAAAATGAACAGAAAAATGAAGAAGGATAAAAAAAGTAACATCATTAAAGAGAGATACGGCAGTCGTTCCAGAGCGTTTTTCTGGAATTCAAGATCAAAAAACACAACTCAGTCCAAAAAGGATTTTCTCATTCGTCATTTTGTAGTTGGTTGGTCTAGATAAAGCAACAAATATCTGGACGTTAAAAAAATGTAAAACTTTGGAAACTTTTTTTGTTTTTATAGTTTCCTATTTACATTTGACCCCTCAAATGAGAGAAAAAATTTTACATAAGGCGACAGAACTCTTTCTAAATCTAGGATTTAAGAGCGTTACTATGGATGATTTGGCCAATGAAATGGGGATATCCAAAAAAACCATATACACCCATTTTGAGAATAAAACCAAATTGGTGGAAGAGACAACGATGGATTTGTTTTGGTTTATCTCAAATGGTATCGACGAGATAGTGGCCCTCAAAAAAAACCCAATTAAAGAACTGTACGAGATAAAGCGATTTGCCATGAATCACTTAAAAGGTGAAAAATCTTCACCACAATATCAGTTACAGAAATACTATCCAAAACTTCATCATTCACTAAAGAAAAAACAATTTGAAGTGATGCAAGACTGTGTTTTGGACAATATTAAAAGAGGTGTTGAAATGGGTATTTATCGAGATAACCTAAATGTAGAGTTTGTGGCACGAATTTACTTCAGTGGGGCAATCAGTATAAAAGACAACGATTTGTTCCCCATGACTATTTTCTCTAACTCCCAGTTAGAGGATGACTTTTTGGAATATCATTTAAGAGGAGTAGTGACTCCCAAAGGAAGAAAAATATTAAACTCAATCATCAATTCAAACCAAGAATAAATGCGAACAATCAGTATCAGTCTTATCTTAAGTCTGCCATTGCTTTTATTAAGTCAAGAAAAACCCAATAGCTTTACATTGGATGAAGCCATAGCCTATGCTTTGGAACATAACTATAGCGCCATTAATGCTGACAGGGACATTGTGGACGCTCAAAAACAGAAATGGGAAACCATTGCGGATGGTCTTCCACAAATTTCAGGTGCTGTTAGCTATCAAAACCAATTGATTCAGCCCATAAACCAGTTTCCCTCAATTCTTGTTCCACCGGAGTTTTTGCCTCCTGGAGTAGTGCAAGACCCGGATGTTTTTGTTCCCATCATCTTTGGACCACCGCAGACCGCAACAGCTACGGCTACCTTAACGCAACAAATCTTTGATGGATCATATATAGTTGGAGTACAGGCTACCAAGGCATTTTTGAGTTTTAGTCAGAACAATAAAGAAAAAACCTCCTTGGACGTTAGAAAGTCAGTAGTAGAAGCCTATGGCAATGTGCTTTTGGCCCAAGAGAGTGTACTGATTTCGGAGCGAAACAAGGCAACTCTGGAAAAGAACTTATATGAAACCAAGCGTATTTATGAAAACGGTTTGGGAGACGAAGAAAGTGTTGACCAACTCCAAATTACCCTGTCTTCTGTGGATAATCAGCTTAAAAATGCAAAAAGATTGGAAAAAATCACACTGCAAATGCTCAATCTGATGATGGGACTGCCCATAGCAAATCCAACAGAGCTTTCAGAAAGTTTGGAAGATTTGACTCAAAAACAGATTACGCCAACCATTTTGGATACAGAGTTCAATATTGAAAACAACGTGGACTATAAGCTAGCCCTTAATTTGAACGAGCAACGGTATTACGAATTGAAGTTGGCCAAAAGTAGAGCTCTTCCAACCCTTAATGCCTTTGTAAACTACGGTGCAAATTCCTTTAGTGATAGTTTTAACTTTTTGGACCGAGGACAACAGTGGTTTGAAACTTCTATACTTGGTTTCGACCTCAGCATCCCAATCTTCAGTTCATTAAAAAGAAGTGCGAGCACCCAACGCGCCAAAATTGCATTTGAAAAGGCAAAAACTCAATTAACAGAGGCCGAAGAACAAATTAGGCTTCAACTGGAAAGTGCCAAAAGTGATTATATCCTAGCGATAGAGGAATATGATACCTCCAAGGACAATCTAAAGCTGGCCGAACGTATTGAAAATAAAAACCAGATAAAGTATACTGAAGGTCTAGCAACCAGTTTTGAGCTGAGACAAGCCCAAACACAGTTGTATTCTACCCAGCAGGAGTTTTTACAATCCATGGTAGATGTAATCAATAGTAAAACCGAATTGGAAACCATAATTAATCAATAATCAAAGAACAAAACCATACAATCATGAAAAGAATATCCCTATTAGTTCTTGCAGCAATCACCCTCTATTCATGTGGCGGTGGTAGCGGAGCAGATTTACAAACTGTACTTGATGGCAAGGATTTAGCCGCCATTCGCGAAAAAAGAAACGAAATTGCCTCTCAGCAAAAAGAATTGGAAATGGACATCTACAAGCTGGATTCTGTGATTGCCATCTTGGACGATAGCGCAAAACTGCCGTTGGTAACTACAATTGAAGCTAAAACCGAAAACTTTGACCACTATCTTGAGCTTCAAGGTGATGTTACAACCAAACAGAATGTTCTCATCTATCCTGAAATTGCAGGCACCTTGTTTAAGGTGTACGTCAAAGAAGGACAGAAAGTTTCCAAGGGACAGTTGTTGGCCTCGATTGATGATGGCGGACTCTCAAGTCAGTTGGCTCAAATGAAAACTCAAGCAGCTTTGGCTAAAACTACATTTGACCGTCAAAAAAGACTTTGGGAACAAAATATAGGTTCTGAAATTCAATACTTAGAAGCCAAAACAGCTTATGAATCTCAAGAAAGTGCTGTAAGCCAAATGCAAAGTCAAGTGGCTAAATCATCGATAAGAGCTCCTTTCTCGGGAATTATTGATGATGTAATCAAAGACCAAGGTACCGTGGTGAGTCCAGGGCCTGGTTCTGAGGTTTTCAGAATTGTGAACCTTTCTAACATGTACATAGAAGTAGACGTTCCAGAAAGCCATTTGCCCAATGTTACCCCTGGAAAGAACGTTCAAGTATACTTTCCAGTTACTGGTGATAGTGTCACTACCAAAGTAAGGCAGACGGGTAATTTTATCAATCCCGGCAACCGTTCGTTTACGGCAGAGATTCCAGTACCAAGTCATAATGGCAAGATAAAGCCCAACCTTACGGCCAAAGTGATGATAAACGATTATACCAATGAGTCCGCTATATTGATTCCACAAAGCATTGTTTCAGAAAATG
The DNA here is from genome assembly GCF_947501165.1 of uncultured Allomuricauda sp. Lineage (GTDB taxonomy): Bacteria > Bacteroidota > Bacteroidia > Flavobacteriales > Flavobacteriaceae > Flagellimonas. The sequence continues at coordinate 580,076 of NZ_CANMUU010000001.1, forward strand.
CCGAAGGTGAGCAGTACGTATATCTAGTAGGCTCTGATTCCACTTCTTCGGATGCCATCGCCAAGAAAGCGGTTATCAAAACTGGAAAAACGCAAGGTGATTTGGTCGAGGTGATATCAGGCATTGAAAATGGAGACGGTGTCATTGATGAAGGTGCACGAAGTGTAAAGGATGGGCAAAAAGTAAAAATTCTAACTGTAGAATAGTCAAAACATAGCATTATGGACGAGAAAAAGAAAAAAGTAAATAAGGAGTTTCGACTGGCTTCATGGGCTATTGACAATAAAACGACCATGTATGTTTTGATTGCCGTAATCTTATTTTTAGGAGGTTCGGCCTACTTCAGCATGCCACGTGAGAATTTCCCAGAAATCAAGGAAACAAAAATCTATATTAGTTCGCTATATCCAGGAAACACGGCCGAGGATATTGAAAAGCTGATTACCGACCCTTTGGAGGATGAATTGAAAACGGTGAGTAACGTCATCGAAATAACTTCTACCTCTCAAGAGGATTATTCCATGATCATTGTGGAGTTCGATGAGAGCATTTCCGTTGAAGCTGCCAAGCAAAAGGTTAAAGATGAAGTAGATTCACAAACGGCCGGTGAAGATTGGCCCACTTTTAACGGTGCCAAAGTAGAGCCAACCGTTTTTGATTTAAGCATGTCTGAGGAGATACCAATCCTCAACATCAATATCTCAGGGGATTATCCCGTAGAAAAACTAAAAGAATATGGGGAATATCTGGAGGATGAGATTGAAAGCCTACAGGAAATCAAACAAGTAGATATTCGAGGTGCTCAAGAAAAAGAGGTCGAGGTTGCTGTTGATATCTATAAAATGATGGCCGCCAAAGTCAGTTTTGACGATGTCATCAACACCATCAGTAGGGAAAACATGACCACTTCAGCAGGAAATCTGATTAGCAGTGGACAGCGCAGGACCATTCGTATTGTTGGGGAGATTGATGAGCCCAGTGAGCTCGAAAACTTTGTGGTAAAATCTGAAAACAATGAACCTATTTATTTGAAGGATATTGCCAAGGTCTCTTTCAAAGAGGAGGACAAGACCACCTACGCCAGAGAATTTGGTCATCCTGTAGTAATGCTGGATGTTAAAAAACGAGCTGGTAAAAACATGGTGGCCGCGGCGGAACAGATTCAGGTTATGGTTAAAGATGCCAGAGCGAATGTCTTCCCTCAAGACTTGGAAGTGACCATTGCGAACGACCAATCCGCAAAAACTATTGGACAGGTGGATGACTTAGTGAACAATATCATCTTCGGAATTATTCTAGTGGTCACGGTATTGATGTTCTTTTTAGGGTTCAAAAATGCCTTGTTCGTAGGTTTCGCTATCCCTATGTCCATGTTCATGTCCCTCATGATTTTGAGCACTTTGGGTTATACCATGAACACCATGATTCTTTTCGGTCTCATTATGGGCTTAGGTATGTTGGTAGATAATGGTATTGTGGTGGTTGAGAACGTATATCGTTTAATGGACCAAGAAGGCATGTCAAGGATTGAGGCAGCTAAAAAGGGAATTGGTGAAATAGCTTTTCCTATCATCATATCCACATTGACAACCGTCGCGGCATTTGTTCCCCTAGGTCTATGGCCAGGAGTAATGGGTCAATTTATGATCTACTTCCCGGTAACACTTTCAGTAGTTCTGGGTTCATCCTTGTTCGTTGCCATTTTCTTTAACTCCGTTCTCGTATCTCGCTACATGACTACAGAAGACAAGGATATGCCATTGAAGCAGATTATACGAATAACAGCAATAGTTGGTGGAATCGGGTTGCTTATTATGATTGTGGGTGGTAGTTATAGAGCCTTGGGAACCCTAATGGTTTTGACCTCCATTCTGCTTTGGATATATCGTTTGTTCCTAAGAAATTGGGCAAACGGATTTCAAAACAAGATTCTCCCAAGATGGGAAAAGTTCTATGAAAAAACACTACGTAGAGCATTGGCTGGAAGAAGACCCATCTTTATTGCCATAGGAACTTTTGTTTTGTTGTTCTTGGCATTTATGGGCTTCGGGGCATCTGTTGGAAGTCAGCGTACAAAAGTTGAGTTTTTCCCGGACAATACACCTAATCAGATTATTGTCTATATAGAATATCCTGAAGGGACCGATATTAAAAAGACCGATGCCATTACCAAAGATGTTGAAAAGAGAGTGTATGACATCATCAACGAAGAAGCCTATCTAAATGGTGATTTCAATTTCTTAACTGAAAGTGCAGTGTCGCAGGTAGGTGAAGGAGCTGGAAATCCTCAAACCGATGGGGGTTCGGCTGCTGAAATGCCACACCGTGGAAAAATTACCGCCACCATGCGGGAATATAAATTTAGAGAAGGGGCAGACAGCAATGATTTGTTGAAAAAAGTACAGGAAGCTCTTAAAGATATTTACCCTGGTGTTGCCATCTCTGTGGAAAAGGATGCTGTTGGCCCTCCTGCTGGTTACCCCATCAATATAGAATTGGAGGGAGATGACTATTCCGAATTGATTGTTTCCGCTGAAAAGATGAGGAACTATATCAACTCAAAAAACATTCCAGGTATTGATGAACTCAAGATTGATGTGAACAAATCCAAACCCTCCATGCTTGTTGCCGTAGATCGCAAAAAAGCCGGAGAATTGGGTGTGGCTACAGGCCAGGTAGGTCAGCAACTTCGAAATTCAATTTTTGGAGCTAAGGCCGGTATCTATAAAGAAGATGGAGAAGATTATGACATCTATGTAAGATTCAATGAAGAGAACAGATACAATACCAGTGCCCTGTTTAATCAAAGAATCACCTTCAAAGACCAAAATTCAGGGCAAACCAAAGAAGTTCCTGTTTCGGCAGTGGCCAAACAAGTGAACAGTTCAGGTTTTAGTGCCATTAAACATAGAGACGTAAAACGTGTGGTCACCGTTTACTCGGCTCTAGCTCCTGGATATACAGATGCTGGTGCCATTGTCAGTAAAATTCAAGATGAAATGGAAAGCTTTACCGATCTTCCTTCAAACATTAAGGTGGATTACACGGGACAAATTGAAGAACAGAACAAGCAAATGGCATTCTTGATGGGTGCGTTTTTTACGGGTCTTGGTTTGATTTTCTTTATCCTGATTTTCCAGTTTAACTCCATTTCCAAACCTGGTATCATTATGCTGGCCATATTCTTGAGTCTGATAGGGGTTTTTGGAGGCATAGTTGCTACTGGAAGTGCATTCGTTATTATGATGACCATGATGGGAATCATTTCTTTGGCGGGTATTGTGGTGAACAATGGGGTGGTGTTGTTGGATTATACCCAACTTTTGATAGATCGTAAAAAAGTGGAATTGGAATTGGATGAAGACGATTTGTTGGAACCAAATGATTTTATGGAGGCCGTTGTCAAAGGAGGTAAAGCTAGGCTTCGCCCAGTTTTATTGACGGCTATTACCACCATTTTGGGGCTTATCCCATTGGCTACAGGATTCAACATCAATTTCTTTACACTGTTTAGTGAGTTTAATCCCAACATTTACTTTGGTGGAGATAACGTAATCTTTTGGGGACCCCTGGCTTGGACCGTAATTTACGGACTGTTTGTAGCCACCTTCCTTACGCTTATTGTTGTACCAATCTTGTTCAGCATAGTGTATCGCGTTAAGGTTCGCATTAGAAAAAATAGGGTAAAGAAGGAAGAAACCAAAAAAGAGGTATTGGATATAGCAGCATAAAAGTAGGATGTCCTAAAACAAAAAAAGCCCGGCCAATTGGCCGGGCTTTTTTACAACAGATTAAGTTATAAGTCTACTGAAACAATTTCTGACTTGTTCCAGTTTTTTACACTAACAATACGATTGTCCGCATAATCAACCTCCTTTAAAATCTCTCCTTTCCAAAAGAACCATTTACCAGTTCTTTTTCCTTCTTCGTACTTACCAGAAGCGATTTTCTGTCCGTTATCGGTATACATAAACCATTGTCCATGCAACTTACCTTTCATCATATAGCCCGTTTGAGCTATATTACCATTTTCGTGAAAATATGTAGCCTTAACCAATTTCCCCACTTTTTCCAAAGTCGGTTCTGTGCTTTGGGAGTACATACAGACCGAAAACACCATCATTAAGAGTAATATTGATTGCTTCATCTATATGGGTTTTAAATTCTTTTCAAGGATTATAACGGTATAAAAGTAATTATTATTTTACATTAAATACACTTTTGAGTAACATTTTATTTACATTAAATTAACTTTGAACACATAATTAATTGTTTTTCAAATATTTATGTTTTCATTTTTTTAAACATTAGCTAACAATTAAACGAAGCTTTTGTCCATAGGTCTTGATAATTCATATGTAAAATTTACGTTAATCCATGGTTTATTAATTGTTTATGTCCGGCTTAAAGAATTTGTTGTCCTTTTTTTTGCCCTGTATATAATCCAATATAAAATCTGTTCAACTGGTAGTAAATCACACCATTCCTTTTAAATTTGCCGTTCATTCTCAGATTATGTTCAGAAATAAGACTTGTGGAGCACTTCGCTCATCAGATATTGACTCCAATGTAACTCTCAGTGGTTGGGTACATAAGGTACGAGACAAAGGATTTGTAGTTTGGGTAGACCTAAGGGATAGATACGGTATTACTCAATTGGTTTTTGATGAAGATCGTTCTTCCAAGACGCTTTTGCAAAGTGCCCGAGAACTGGGTAGGGAAACCGTGATTCAAATTAAGGGAACCGTGATTGAACGAGCTTCAAAGAATCCAAATATTCCAACAGGTGATATTGAAGTATTGGTAAACGAGCTTCACATCTTAAATCCTTCTGAACTTCCTCCCTTCACCATAGAAGACGATACTGATGGTGGAGAGGATATTCGAATGAAGTATCGCTATCTTGATATTCGAAGAAATCCAGTAAAAAACAACCTCATCTTTAGACATAAGGTGACCATGGAGGTTCGTAAGTATCTATCTGACCACGGTTTTATCGAAGTAGAAACACCATATCTAATAAAATCGACCCCCGAAGGTGCTCGTGATTTTTTGGTCCCTAGCCGCATGAATGAAGGACAGTTTTATGCTTTGCCACAATCCCCTCAGACCTTCAAACAATTATTGATGGTTGGTGGAATGGACAAGTACTTTCAGATTGTAAAATGTTTCAGGGACGAGGATTTAAGAGCCGACCGTCAACCTGAGTTTACGCAGATAGACTGTGAAATGGCCTTTGTGGAACAGGAGGATATTTTGAACACTTTTGAAGGATTGACCAAACATCTCCTCAAAGAAATCCATGGAATAGATTCTGGTGATTTCCCTAGAATGACTTTTGACGAAGCCATGCGAAAATACGGTAACGACAAACCTGATATTCGCTTCGGGATGGAATTTGGTGAGTTGAATTCAGTGGCACAACACAAAGATTTCAACGTATTCAATTCTGCTGAGCTGGTCGTGGGCATAGCTGTCCCTAGTGCCGCCTCATACACTCGTAAAGAAATTGATAAACTTATTGATTGGGTCAAGCGACCCCAAGTAGGTGCCAAAGGCATGGTATATGTCAAATGCAATGAAGACGGTTCTTTCAAATCTTCTGTAGATAAGTTTTACGACCAAGACGACTTGGCAGAATGGGCCCAGGTTACGGGAGCTAAAGCGGGAGATTTGATTTGTGTTCTTTCCGGAAATGCCAATGAGACCCGTGCTCAACTAAGCGCATTGCGCATGGAAATGGCAGAACGCTTGGGCTTGAGAAAACCAGATGAGTTTGCACCACTATGGGTTATAGATTTTCCATTGTTGGAATTGGATGAAGAAACCGGGAATTATCATGCCATGCACCATCCATTTACGTCCCCAAAACCGGGACAATTGGAATTGCTGGACTCAGACCCTGGAGCAGTTCGGGCCAATGCCTACGATTTGGTATTGAACGGAAATGAAATAGGTGGTGGTTCCATTCGTATCCATGACAAGGAAATTCAATCTACCATGTTCAAGCATCTTGGATTTACCCCAGAAGAGGCAAGAAATCAATTTGGCTTTTTAATGGATGCCTTCAGATATGGTGCTCCTCCCCACGGAGGTATTGCATTTGGTCTGGATAGATTGGTGGCCATTCTGGGCGGACAGGAAACTATTCGTGATTTTATTGCTTTCCCAAAAAACAATAGTGGGCGGGACGTAATGATTGATGCCCCATCTCCCATTGATGATGAACAGTTAAAGGAGTTGCATATTAAGCTTGATTCATAGTTTTTAGTAGTTTTGTATTAAACTATATTACACTTCAACCTCTAAGTTTTACAGTTTTGTAACGTTCGACTCTTGGATAGGCGAACACTTAAGTCTTGTTAAAATTGAAAAAAGAGGTTAAAATATTTTTTGTTCTACTTGCCTTTCTTTCCCTGGTAGTTGTTACGGTTCTTCGGAATTCAAATTTTAAGGATACACAAAATACAGTAAAGGGTTTCGAAAAGCATGAACATGTTATCGGATACATAAATCCGGACGAATCAAGGTTAAATAATGGGTTTCATGTATGTAACGAATCCCAGATATACCAATATTATAATCCCGAAAAAGCTACCTATAGCCAAGGAAAAAATGGGATACGAAGGTTTATCTTGGACAATTACGTAAACGAAGACTATAGTAATTCAGGCTACTTAACCTTTCGTTTTGTTATCAATTGCAAAGGTGAAGCTGGGAGATACATCATTCATGAGAACAACCTTGACCTAATTCCAAAAGAGTTTAACCCCAAGTTGACTGAACACTTGTTCAACCTTACTATCCAGTTGAAAGAATGGAATCCAAACTTTATTCGTGGAGAATATCGAGATTCCTATATGTTTTTAACCTACAAAATTGAAAATGGAGAAATTACAGAAATACTTCCTTAGCCTATTTATTTTGATGTTTCTTTTTTCATGTTTTGACAAAAAGACCAAATTATCCCAAGAAGAAATAAGGCAAAAAGCTGAAAAAATTTATGCTCAGGCCCTCAAGCATCCCCAGGGGTCTCCGGAATGTATGAACTTGATTGAACAAGCTATTCTTATTGACTCTACCTATGCCGAGGCAATTCGTGAACTTTCAATTGCCTATCTAAAACGGGGAATGCCCCATAAATGGAAAACTTTGATTGACAAAGCGGTTCATTTTGATGCGAAGACTTGGTTGCCAGTAAGAGGAAGTGCGTATCTAATTTCATTCAGAAATTACGAAAAAGCGATAATGGACCTGAATGCTGCTGACACTTTAACTCCCAATTTTGTTGACTATACTGGAGGGCACAGTTTTGATTATTGGAGAGCAATAGCATATTTGGGCCTAAAGGATTATAAAAGGTGTATCCAGGTTTTTGATAAACACATCAACAAAGAAACCGACGACGTTGGAGAGGATTGGGTTGAAATAAATGCTTTTTTATATCGTGGAATTGCAAAAAAGGAATCTGGTGATCTGGATGGAGCCATGAAGGATTTTAGAAAAATCATACATTACTTCAAAACATCTGCAGACGCAAAGTACCAAATGGCAAAAATTCTAGCCTCCAGAAGCCAGAAAGATTCCGCTCGGATAGTATTGAAAGAGGCTCAAGAAGACTTTAAATCAGGTTATTTCAACCACGGGGTTTACATGGAAAGACACCATCAAGTCTATCTTGATGAGCTTCAAAGTCTAGAGAAAGAATTGTAGTAAAAATGAAGACTTTTGAAATGTTCTTTATCTGGTTCTTAACCAGAAGTATACTTCTTAAATTGTCCCGTCTTCAAATTGAAAAATAGGTATTGAAAAACGGGTTAAAGGTTCATTCCTTTCAGTCTTGGTCGTAACCCTACTAGCTTCCGGATTTCTTGTTTTCAAATAGTATAAATATTAGTGGCCGTTTTCTGTCAATGAATTTAAATACTCTCATAATGTAGAATATATCGCCCCAGATGAAGTATCATTAAGCGAAGGTTAAGGTGTGCAACGAGATCCGTATTGCTCAATATTACATGGCCAAGTTTTTCTCGAATCGGATGAGTTGCGAAAAGCGAGACTTCTAATTGAAGAAGCAAAAAATGATTTTGAAAAGGAATTCTTTTACAATCGGGTTTATGTTGAAGCATTGCGTCAAATACATGAGGAAGATTTAGAAGAATTAAGTAAAAGTATTGGCGACTAAATCAGTACTTTTATTTAATTCAATAAAATGCCAAATACCAAGAAACTCCTCACCAAGTTTTTAAAATGGAGATATAAGAACATCTCCAACAAGACTTTTGTGCACCTTATGAGTGTATTGGTTGGCTTTACTGCAGGTCTGGTGGCAGTAACCCTGAAAAACTTTACCTATCTCATCCAATCCTTGCTTAAAGCAGGTATAATTTTCTCTGAAAATCAACTCTATTTTATACTTCCAATTGTTGGCTTGGCCTTGGTGTTTCTCTATGTCAAGTTTGTCCATCGGGAACCCCTGCAACATGCCGTATCATCCATTATTTTTTCCCTGTCCAAGAAAAGAGGGTTATTGCCAGTAAAAGATATCTACACGCCCTTGATAGCTGCTCCTCTTACTGTAGGTTTTGGGGGTTCGGTTGGTTTATTGGGGCCCGCCGTAAAATCCGGTGCCGCTTTGAGTTCCAATCTTGCCCAATTGTTTCATATTGATGCCAAGACAAGGTCTTTATTGGTAGCTTGTGCTTCTGCGGGAGCCATCTCCTCCATATTCCAATCTCCTGTGGCAGCTGTTATTTTTGCTATGGAAGTATTTTCACTGGATTTGGCCATGTCTTCCCTTTTACCCTTGTTGTTGGCCTCCATTTCTGCCGTACTTACCTCCTATTTCTTTTTAGGGAACGAAGTGCTATTTAGTTTCTCATTGACAGAAGGCTTTCAGCTCAGTGACACATTGTTTTACATCCTTTTGGGAGTGGGTACCGCTTTTGCATCTATCTATTTTACCAAAATGTATTTTCAAATCCTGAAGTGGTTCGAGCCTTTTAGGAGTCCTAAATACCGTCTTTTGGTAGGTGGGATTGCTATTGGAATCATGCTCTACGCAATTCCACCCTTATATGGGGAAGGCTTTGGCTTCATTAATAATCTTTTGGACGGTAATCACTTAATGGCTTTGGGCAGCACACCTTTTGATGCCTACACAGAGAACATTTGGGTGGTTATTGCCCTACTTTTTGGTATTACCCTGTTCAAGGCAATCGCCATGACCACCACCTTTGCCGCCGGTGGAGCTGGTGGGGTTTTTATTCCAACTATGGTAATGGGCAGTGCTTTGGGGAATGTGGTGGCAAAAATCATCAATAATCTGGGACTTGGCTGGCAAGTATCGGAAAGTAACTTCACCCTAATTGGAATGGCCGGATTGATAGCGGGAGTAATTCATGCACCTCTCACGGCGATTTTCCTTATTGCCGAAATAACGGGTGGATATCAACTCTTTGTGCCGCTAATGATTACCGCTTCTATTTCTTATTTGATGACCAAAAATGCACTGGACTATACCATATATACGAAAGAGTTGGCCAAGATTGGTGCTCTTTTGACACATAACAAGGACCAAATGGTGCTGAACCTCATGGAAATGGATAATGTTATTGAAAAGAACTTCAAGACTGTAACTCCCGAAATGTCTCTCGGGGAGATGTTACATCAATCCGTTTCTAAGTCCAAGAGAAACATTTTTCCTGTTTTGGATGAAGAAAAAAGGCTTATCGGCATTATTCTTTTGGATGATATACGCGAAATCATGTTTGATACCGAACAATACGACAAGATATTCGTTAACAATCTAATGCATGCACCTCCAGAGCATATTTTTCAGGATAGCGATACCATGAAACAAGTAATGAAAAAATTTCAAGACAGTGGTGCTTGGAACCTCCCCGTAATCAACAATGGAAAATATGTGGGTTTCATTTCAAAATCAAAATTACTAACGGCCTATAGAAGAAAACTGATTAACTTTTCCCAATGAAGTCGAAAATGAGGTATTTAATACTAGGGATTGTGATACTCTCCTTTACATCAATAATCTACGGATTTAACATTAAATCCGAGGATGAGATAAAGGGCAATAAGTTCATTGGAGCAGGTACGGTTGGTCTGTTTTTAGTGGCCATGCCACTCTTTCTCATCAAAGAAAGTAGGGGCAAAAAAATGAAAGACTATATGCTAAATCATGAAAACATAAAAAAAATGCAAGAAAACGAGGCTCGCAATAAGAAAAAGCCATAATTTCTAAAGATTTAAAGCGTAATAGCATTACTTACCATTTTAATAGCATACCTTCGCGTTTTTAACAATTATTTTTAAAATGACTGGTACAGTAAAATTTTTCAATGAATCTAAAGGTTATGGATTCATTACCAACGACGAGACAGGTCGCGACATTTTCGTCCATGTTACTGCGTTGAACGGCGTAGAGCTAAAAGACGGGGACAAGGTAGAATATTCAGAAGAAGAAGGAAGAAAAGGTGTGGTTGCCGCACAAGTGCAGGTAATCGGATAATATATTGTATTCTTGATTAAGTAACCCCGATGTTAGCATCGGGGTTTTTTTATGCCCAGTTTTTAACTATTTTGAGTTTATGTTTGCTTTGTTGCCCATATTGGACCAAATGGAATCCCTTTATGAACTACCAAGGGATCGCGGAAGATTTGACGCCTATCTTTCTCTCCTTAAGGGCACCAAAAAAGACGATATAAGCTTACCCATTGCCGGTTATAATCCAATGGGGAAAGATATGGTGCTTCATAAAATAAGAGCGCTCAAAAAACTGAATGCGGAACAACTCATAGAAGAGGTTACAAAAGAAGTAAATAAGGAATTGAGTAATGAGCTTCCTTCAGAAATCAAAGTTGCCCTAAACCTAGCAGATGATATAGGAGGGTCATGGTCCAATAAGGCCCCCGTGGATTTTTCCAGTAAATTCTTAATTGAGCCGCTTGTCAAACGGAATTTTTGTACTCCTTATGTTTGGACCAGCGAAAAAATTACGGCAGACACTATACGTCTAAGAACTAAGGAATATTTATTTAGAACCTTTTATTGGATACGATATAAGAGGCCAAAAAGCTTAAAAGACCATTTGGGTCAGGAAACCTTTGTTGCATGGAAGACAGCCTACAATTCATATAATGTGCCTCTTAAATTAAAAGAGGCAAAAAAGTTTTTTATTAAAAATCAAGACTCACAAGACTATTCACTCCTGTTCAATTTCTTTTATGGTGATAAGGCATCAGCAACTTTAAACTATCCCACTTACGGTTTGTCTGAGAATTTAGGTTTTGACTTTTCAAGATATCTGGCTAAAAACAAAGAATTTCTGGGACTTAATTTAGATTTCTTCGTTGAATAAAAAAACGTTTTAGAAGTTCAGATGCTTCTTTTTCCATAACACCGCCAAAAATCTCTGTTTTGGGATGTAGCTGCGTTCCCATCACATTAAATCCTCGTTCCAAATCCGGAGCACCGTATACCACTTTTGATATCTGACTCCAATATAAGGCCCCAGCACACATTTGACATGGCTCAAGGGTAACATACAATGTACAGTTATGAAGATACTTTCCACCCAGAAAATTGGACGCTGCGGTTATGGCCTGCATTTCCGCATGGGCCGTTACATCATTCAATCTCTCAGTAAGATTATGCGCCCTCCCTATTATTCTATTATCGATTGCTATTACCGCACCTACCGGAACCTCCCCATTTTCAAAAGCAAGTTCAGCTTCCTGTAGTGCTTTTTTCATAAAGTAACCATCGTCAAAAGGATTCTCCAAAGTCTAACATTTTTTGTTTCTTCAAACGAATCTAAAACAAATCAATTTATGGATAATGGGTATTTTTGTTTTTTAACCTATTGGAATCACTTTTAGCACATATCAACTCACCCCAAGACCTAAAAAAGCTAGGTAAAGAACAGCTCCCCCTTTTAGCCTATGAACTGCGCGATTTTATTATAAAAATTGTGGCCGCCAAAGAAGGGCATCTCGGGGCAAGTTTAGGTGTGGTGGAATTAACTATTGCCCTACATTATGTGTTCAATACTCCAGAAGATAAATTGATTTGGGATGTGGGTCATCAAGCTTATGGGCACAAAATCCTAACAGGAAGAAAGCAGATTTTCGAAACCAATCGTCAATTAGGCGGCATCAGTGGTTTTCCGAAACGCAGTGAGAGTGAATTTGATGATTTTGGCACAGGCCACAGCTCTACGGCAATTTCAGCCATTTTAGGAATGGCCATGGCATCGCAGCTAAAGAACAATCAGGAAAAACAACATATTGCCGTGATAGGAGATGCTTCTATTGCAAGTGGAATGGCCTTTGAAGGGCTTAATCATTTAGGCGTAACCGACACTAATGTACTTATAGTGTTAAATGATAATGCCATTGGCATTGACCCCAGTGTAGGAGCGCTCAAAAAGTATCTGACTAACGTTAAAAAAGGAACGGCAAAAGATGAAAACCTGTTTGAATGCCTGAACCTTGATTATTCTGGTCCTATTGATGGGCATGATTTGGATTTTCTGGTTACCGAATTGGAAAGACTCAAAGGCATAAAAGGACCCAGACTGCTCCATATTATAACTACAAAAGGCAAAGGACTCAAGAAAGCTGAAGAAAATCAGGTTACTTACCACGCTCCAGGAAAATTTGATGCTACTACGGGAGAGCGCTTGAAAAATTCGCAGAAAGAACAACCTCCTAAGTACCAAGACGTTTTTGGGCATACTCTGGTGGAGCTAGCAAAACAGAATGAACGGATTGTTGGCATCACTCCTGCTATGCCTACTGGAAGTTCCATGAAATTTATGATGGAGGCCATTCCGAAAAGGGCCTTTGATGTGGGGATAGCAGAACAGCATGCAGTGACCTTGGCAGCTGGTATGGCAGCAGAAGGGCTTGTTCCCTTTTGCAATGTTTACTCCACCTTTTTACAAAGGGCCTATGACCAAATAATCCACGATGTGGCCCTGCAAAACCTTCCTGTCATTTTTTGTTTGGACAGAGCTGGGCTTGTCGGCCAAGATGGCCCCACACATCATGGGGTTTTCGATATAGCATACCTAAGATGTATACCTAACCTGATTATTTTCGCCCCACTTAATGAAAAGGAACTACGAAATATAATGTTCACCGCTCAAAAAGACCTCTCCGGCCCTATTGCCATAAGATATCCAAGAGGAAGAGGGGTAACCATGGATTGGCAAACTTCCTTTGAATCCATATCGATTGGAAAAGGGCAATGCCTTCGAAGCGGTTCTAAGGTAGCCGTACTTTCCATTGGGCACATAGGTAATTCGATAGTTCAAATTTTAAAAGATATCGATTCCGAAGGAGTTGTAGGTCACTATGATATGAGGTTTGTAAAACCTTTGGATTCTAAAATGCTCCTTACCATTTTTGAACAATATGATAGCATTATTACTGTAGAGGACGGTTGTCAAATAGGAGGGTTCGGCTCAGCAATATTGGAATTTGCCAGTGAGCGTGGTTTACAAAAAACCATCACCAATTTTGGAGTGCCTGATCGTTTTATTGAGCACGGCACCATGATGGAGACCCATGAATTAGCGGGAATTGATATAAATTCGTTACGAGAAAAAATAAAATCAGCCTTATGACACGACTTCTGCTTGTTGTTGTCCTATGTTTTTTTTCATTCTATTCTTCCTTTGCCCAGGTTAATCCTCTGCGAGTTTTTGAAAGGAGTAATGATAGTACCGAAAGCTTTCGACCGATACGAATCAAAGACGTCAAGTTGAAGTATGTGCCAAGGGGTGCAAAATTAACAAGTCCGGTCACCGTTCTTAACCGTACCAAGACCCTGAATAAAAAATTCAAACGCTTTGTTCCACAATCCTTTTGGGAAAAGGGCAATGAATTTGGGTTGAACATCAATGAAGTGGCTTTTGTGAATTGGAATGCAGGGGGTGAAAATTCGGTCTCCGCTTTGGCCAATATGCGATTTACGCGTAATTATAAATTTAGATACCTGGATTGGAAAAATGAGCTACGGTTAAGATATGGTCTCAATGCCCAAGAAGGCAGACAACTTAGAAAAACAGACGATCAGATTCGACTTAACTCTACTTTTAGTTTTCGGAAGGATACCATAACCAATTGGTATTATTCGATTAATGCATCTTTAAATACACAATTTTCAAATGGATTTAATTATCCAGACAGGACAACCCCAATCTCCAGATTTATGGCTCCAGGATACCTATTCCTAAGTGCTGGTTCAGCTTATATAGTTGAAGAAGATAAATTCAACCTTTTCATGTCTCCTATTTCCTTAAAGGCAACCTTCGTTTTGGATGAAGCTTTATCAAACCAAGGAGCTTTTGGAGTGGAAGAAGGTGAAAGAGTTTTCACGGAGGTTGGATTCTTAATCACCAATACTTGGGAGAAAGAAGTTTTTAAAAATGTGTTTATGAATCATAGACTGAGTTTGTATACAGATTACACGCGACGTTTTGGTAACGTGGATATTGATTGGGAAGTTAACTTTAACCTAAAAGTGAACAAATATATCAATGCCAATATCGGCACTCATCTTATCTATGATGATGACATTCGATTTGATGAAGAATTGGCGGATGATGGAACGGTTATCAACCCAGGAGAACCCAGAATTCAGTTTAAACAATTGCTGGGTGTGGGCCTTACCTACGCCTTCTAAATATGCTGCCCCATAATCTTGTTGTGCAGATGTACCGCGGCACTATCTGAAAGACCTGCTATAAAACTACAGGTATCCAAAAGAATATGGTATACTGAGCCTTCTACACTCCTGTACTTTTCTGGTAGACTCTTAACCAACAGATTGTCATAATTGGAGTTAGAACCGTTTTTTGTGTTTACCAAAGCATCTGTAAAGACTTCCAATAGGTCTTGAAGAATACGGTAACCCGCAATTTCCTTGTCTATAACTTCGGAGGATTGGTATATTTTTTCGATGCTTATTTTGATGATGTCATCCATTTGGGCTTGATATTTTCCCTTATCCAAAAGTGCCGAATCAAAAGTACCTTGAAGAATTTCATCCTGATGGTCTTCAAAAACTGAGACAGCATCCGAAATTAGTGTGCTTATTGCCAAGGCCCTTAAATAACTCAATCTATCACTGGCATGAGGCATCTCATTGTATTTTTTGGTGCTGATGTTTTCCTTTACCAAATTGATTAGATACTCAAGAGCATACTCCTCAGATATAAGTCCTAAGTTGATTCCATCTTCAAAATCTATGATGGTATAGCAAATATCGTCAGCGGTCTCTACCAAATACGTCAAAGGGTGCCTGTAAAAACCAACTTCAGGATTGCTTGGGTTCCTAGTCAAGCCAAGTTCTTTCACCACTTCCAAAAAAAACTCTTCATCACTCTGAAAGAACCCAAACTTTTTGTCGGCAATATGCTTGGATGGCTTTTTGGGCAGAGAAGCTTTAGGATATTTCATAAAGGCGCCCAAGGTTCCGTAACTCAATCTTAGGCCTCCATCAACTCCCCCCTTGGATTCCGTTAATAGCTTAAACCCATTGGCGTTGCCTTCAAAATCCACCAAATCCTGATATTCTTCAGGGCTTAATAGGCTTTTGTACACTTTCCCTTTTCCGTTTTCAAAAAAATTACCAATGGCCTTTTCACCACTATGTCCAAAGGGCGGGTTACCAATATCATGTGCCAGAGCAGCAGCTGCCACAATAGCGCCAAAATCATTTATTTGATATCCCAATTGATTGTTCAATTCAGGGTATTTGGCCAATATCTGTTTGCCCGCTGCTCTTCCTAAACTTCGCCCTACAACGGATACCTCAAGACTATGAGTCAGTCGGGTATGTACGAAGTTTCTTTGGGAACCAACGGAAATAGGAAGAGGAATTACTTGGGTTTTATCCTGTAAACTACGAAAAGGAGATGAAAAAATGATTCGATCATAATCCACCTCAAACCCCAAACGTGTTTCGTCTTGATTTTTCCGTTCTCGCTTAAAACTATCCCCATACCTCTTTAAGGAAAGTAGTTGTTCCCAATCCATAAATTCCTTGAATTTTGGCGAAGATATATCAAAAGATAAATGTGCTGTGGTTATGGAGAAACAAATCCAGGATTTATAAGGCCATTTGGTAACATTTTATTAACCTTGGTCCAGATATATAATGGCATTTTTGCCATATTTCAATTTTAGGATGGGGGAAAACATCTACATTTTTATGGTAATTGCCCTTGCCATATTGGCCATTACCGATTTAGTTGTGGGAGTAAGCAACGATGCTGTTAATTTTTTGAATTCTGCCATTGGCTCTAAAGCCATTTCGTTTCGTACCATCATGATAGTGGCTAGTGTAGGAATTGCCTTTGGGGCAATGTCTTCAAGCGGAATGATGGAGGTAGCCCGGAAAGGAATTTTTAATCCAGGGGAATTCGTATTTGCCGAAATCATGTTCATCTTTATGGCCGTAATGATAACGGACATATTGCTTCTTGATTTTTTCAACACCCTTGGAATGCCAACCTCAACCACAGTGTCTATTGTTTTTGAATTGCTTGGTGCTTCCGTCGCCATATCTTTAATCAAAATAGTAAACACAGATGGAGGTTTTTCCGACTTGGGGGCATACATCAATACCGATAAAGCAGCACAGATTATTTTTGGAATACTGCTCTCTGTTTTCATAGCATTTACTATTGGTGCAATTGTACAGTTCGTTTCTCGTTTACTCATCTCTTTCGATTATAAAAACAAAACCAAATGGGTGGAGGCCATCTTTGGCGGTTTGGCCATTTCTGCCATTGTGCATTTTATACTGGTAAAAGGCTTGAAGAGTGCTGATTTGTTTGGGGGCGCCCTAACCGAATTCGCGAACACGCAAACGGAGATTTTTGTACTATCCAACTTTGTTTTTTGGACCTTGTTGTCTTGGGTACTGGCACAATTCTTTAATAAGAACATATACCGAGTAGTCATTGGACTAGGAACTTTTGCGCTGGCCATGGCTTTTGCAGGAAATGATTTGGTAAACTTCATTGGTGTTCCTATTGCCGCCCTTCAGTCTTTCCAAGATTGGAGTGTATCCGGTGTAGACCCGTCTCAATTTGATATGAGTGGATTGTCTGCCGCAGTGCGTACGCCTACCCTACTACTGCTTCTGTCTGGTGCGATTATGGTGGTAACACTTTGGTTCTCGTCAAAAGCAAAAAGTGTTGTGAAAACAAGTGTAGACTTGGCCAGGCAGGATGAAGGCGAAGAACGGTTCCAACCTAATTTTCTTTCCAGACAAATCGTAAAATTCAGCATAGCTGCTTCTGAAAACATCCTAAAGATTATTCCTCCATCCATTAGGAAAGTAACCGATAAACAATTCACCATACCCTACGAGTATGTCCCTAAAAGCAAGGTTCAGGATATGCCGGCTTTTGATATGGTAAGAGCTTCCGTAAACCTCATGGTGGCCAGTGTGCTTATATCCATTGCAACGTCCATGAAATTACCGCTTTCCACAACCTATGTAACTTTCATGGTGGCCATGGGAACGTCATTGGCCGATAGGGCCTGGGGCGCTGAAAGTGCAGTATATCGGGTTGCTGGGGTATTGAATGTAATTGGTGGTTGGTTTTTTACGGCGCTGTGTGCCTTCACCGCTGCTGCCATTATTGCATACCTACTACATTTGGGGAAACTGGTTTCTTTAATACTTCTTCTTGTGGCTACTGCATTCATTTTGCTACGAAACTATATGTCGCATAACAGGAAAACCAAGGAAATCAAAGCTGAAGATAGCTTAAGAAGGGCCGAAAGCAGCTCGATTCAAGGGGTTATTGAAGAAAGTGCCGACAACATTGGCAATATGATAAAGCGTAGCAACAGAATCTACACCAACTCCATAAACGGGCTTGCCAAGCATGATATAGAAATGCTGAAAAAGAACAGAAAAGGAGTGGAGAAGATGTCTCGAGAAATAGACGACCTAAAGAACAATGTTTTCTATTTCATTAAAAATTTGGATGAATCAAGCGTTGGTGGAGCGAGTAATTTCTATATAAATCTTTTGGGGCTTTTGCAAGACATATCCCAATCATTAGAATACATCTCTACCCTGGGACACAAACATGTCCATAACAACCACAAGAAATTAAAGTATACCCAAATCAAAGAATTGAAAGAACTGGATATTACTTTAGAAGATTTATTTAGAAGCACTCAGGAAATTTTTCAATCTAGAAAGTTCGTACAGATAGAATCTATTTTAAGACAGCGTGAGGAGCTTTTCAATATGGTTTCGGAGAAGTTGGAAAAACAAGTGGCTCGCACTCGGACAGAAGAATCCAGCCCTAAAAACACTACCTTATACTTTTCTCTTCTCACGGAGAGCAAAGACTTGATTAAATCGACTTTAAAGTTGTTAGAGCTTTATTATAGTGAACACGATAGTACAGTAGAGCCTGCAAGAGTCCAAAAGCAAAACTAAACCCAAGACCCTATGCGTTACCTAGCGACTCTGTTACTTCTTCTTGGAGCGACAAAAACGTATTCACAAAACATTACGGCTACCCAGCTTTTGGATAAGGCAATCAGCTATCATGACCCAAACAACCAATGGAAGAGTTTCAATACTACTTTCCTGGTAGTGATGGAGACTCCCAATTCAAGTGATAGAAAAAGCTCCATACATTTGAATATCCCCAAAGAAATTTTTGAATTGGAAGTAGAAAAAGACAGCATACAATATTCGTATAGTTTTGAAAAAGAAAAGTGCACTACCTCTTTGAACGGAAGCAAGAAGATTTCTGAAAAGGATAGAAAAAAATATCGGTTGACCTGTGAACGAGGCGATTTACTGCGAAACTACTATACCTATCTATACGGTTTGCCTATGAAACTGAAAGACCCTGGAACAAAATTGGACCCTAAAGTGGAAAGAAAGATTTTCAAGGGCAAGGAATATTTTGTTTTAAAAGTAAATTACGACGAAGGTGTAGGTGATGATATATGGTATTTCTATTTTGACCCAACCACTTTTGCAATGGAGGTCTATCAGTTTTATCATGATGAACAAAAAGGAGATGGTGAATATATTCTATTGAAAGATATAGAAGAAATCAATGGTATAAAAATTCCTAAGACCAGAGCATGGTATTACAATTCAGACGATAAGTATTTAGGAACAGATATCCTAAATGCCATTCGCTAACCATCAACTAGAAACCATGTCCAAGGTCACTTCATACAGATTACGGTCTTGCATCTTCGCCTTTAACCATGCATAAAAGCTCATCACAAAAATATCTTCTTGCTCCCTGTCCAACCAAATGAAGGATGCTTCAACCTTATCTTCAAAAGTTTTTGAACGTACAGATTCAGGATTCACATAATATTCCTTCACTAAGTCTATAAAAATCAAAACCCGCTCTTCTTCAATTGATTTCAATTTCTTTGTAAACTTTCTTCGAAACCTGTGAAACCGATTCAGTACTATATCCAATTTATCCAGCTCAATCAATAAGAGAATCTCTATAATGTTTCGTTTCAACACCCAGGTCCAGCCCATTTTTTTTTCGTACCAATCATCTGAACGCGTTAATTTTTTTAAGTATCCATAAGCTTCAGAGAACATATTCTGCTGAAAAAGACACATAATCAGGACTAGCATTTTGTTTAAATCAACCTCAGGAGTGCTCTTCAATAGGTCAATGGCTTCTAGAGGATTTCCTGTATACACTTCGTTCAGCGCCTTTAAAACCGACAGCTTGTTGGAGAACACTTGCGAGTATTCCTTGCGGCTCCTACTTAAGGCTTCCTCCATTTCAACGATGAGCAGTCTTGAAGCTTCAAAGCGCTTATTCCTAAATTCGGTACTTGCCATTAAATACAGCATGCTAATATGATAGTACCGATATTTTTCAGGTACATCGCCCTTCTGTTTGAGCACCTCAAACACTTCTATTATAAATGGGGTTAACGTGTAAAAATCATTTTGCAGCTTGGCCGAAGTAGCCGTAATGACCATTAATTGGTACAAGGATTTGTAAGTGAGGTCGTCATTAAGTTTTAAATGAAATTCAGAAAACGTTTGGGTGACAATGTCATGTACTGATTTTCCTGTGCGCTGTTTGAGTTCCGATTTAATGCTAGTATATGCCATGTTGAGCTGAAAATCCTGATGGGAAAGTCTTCTGTTTCTTTCATATTTATTCATCAAATCTGAAAGTACCCATGCATCATTTAGGTGCGAATATTGGATTTTGGTGTGGTAGATTTCATTTAAAATGGAATACCCATCAATCTGTTCCGCTTTTGCCTCTGCTTTATTCAGGGTCTTAAATCCAATTTTGTGAAGTTTTTGCTCAAAAAAAATCCTACTGGCCAATACCAGTTTCAAAATCTCCAACTCTTGGGAAGATTCCTGTTCAAAACCTTTGCTTGCCACAAAATCAATCAAGACATCTTGAAGTCTTTTACAAAGCGCATGAAAAGCAGCTTTCGCCGGCTTACCATATAGCTTAAGGTCCAAATCTTTGGTGCTTCCCGCATCAATAAGCCTTAACAGTTGTAGGTTCTTGGTATCCCCCCGTTGGTTTCTCTTTCTCAAATAGGATTTGAAATCATTTTTTTCCTTTGGGGACAACACAGCAAGTATATCTAAAATAGTTTGCATTGAATCATCATAAATTATATTTCTAATATATTAAAAAACAATATATTATATAAAAAAATCAAAATTTTCAATCATTAGTTTTTAAATAATGATGTTTTGATTTCGATGACACACTTCCATCATCTTTGCCCCATCATTAATTCTAAAAATTTCAATTATGGACAATCAATCTTTAAATGAAAAGAATGCATTGAACTTTGAGAAAAAAGAAAAAGAAAGAAAATTTGATTTACGACCAACATCCGCCTTTATTTCGGCTTCATGGTCTGCATTGTTTATTGGAATGACTTCGTACTGTATCGGATTATGGAATGCCCATATGTGGCTCAATGAAAAAGGGTATTATTTCACTTTACTGCTTTTTGGGCTTTTCTCGGTGGTCTCCGTGCAAAAAAGCGTTAGGGACCGGCAAGAAGGACTGCCTGTTACCGACGCCTATTATGGCATTAGCTGGTTTACAACACTAGCATCCATTTTATTATTGATTATCGGGCTGTGGAATGCGGATCTTGAATTAAGTGAAAAAGGGTTTTATGGCATGTCGTTTGCCCTTAGCTTATTTGCCGCGGTCGCGGTTCAAAAAAATACTAGGGATATCAAGTTTTTAGATGAGAAGGAAGGAAAATAATTCTAAAAGCTAATATTGAAAGAGGCTGTCTAAAAAGAGTGAAAGTCGTCATTCTGAATTCATTTCAGAATCTCAATATTAATAAGCACAACCATTTAAGAGAACCTGAAACAAGTTCAGGTTGACGAATCTATACTTTTTAGACAACCTTTTTTAGCTTCTATAAAAGTTCATCTCATCCATATACTTCCATACGCGCTCAGGAAGAAGCGGCCGTATGTTTTTATTCAAGCCATGTTCCTTTCTAATAAAAGAGGATGAAATTTCCATAATGGGGGCATCAACCTGGTGTATCTTGGGATGTTCTAATAATTTTGGCGTTGTTTTACCATCAGATATTCTGGGGTATACATAAATCTCATGATTTTCCAGAATAACCTCATAATTCTTCCATTTATGGAAACTTTTGAGATTGTCCTCGCCCATAATCAATGCAAATTGGTTGGAATCTCCATATTCTTCGTATAAATGCGTAAGGGTATTAATGGTATAATTGGGTTGGGGAAGTTCAAACTCTATTCTGCTGGGCTTTAGTTTTGGATAGTCTTCAACGGCCTCATACACCATTTGGTAGCGGTGGTGGTTTTCCAGCAAAGATTGATTTGTTTTGAAAGGGCTTTGTGGAGTGATTACAAACCAGACTTCATCCAAATTGGAAAACTCCACCATATGGTTGGCCAAGACCAAATGACCTATATGAATAGGATTGAAAGTTCCAAAAAACAATCCAATTCGTTTCATACCATCTATTATCTATTCTTCTTCGGATTTAGTGTGAACAAAGTTGGCAACTAGTCTATACGACTCTTCCAAAGCCTTATCCAAATCGTAGTTCTTTATCACTTTGTCAAATTGGGGAGCTGTAGCCAATTCAACAGAAGCTTTTGCCACCCTCATATTGATTTTGTCCTCACTTTCCGTACTTCGCTTTTTAAGCCGAATCTTTAGTTCGTCAACACTTGGAGGTTTAACAAAAACCGCTAGTGTTTCTTTGGGAAACTTTTTCTTGATTCGCAACCCCCCCACCACATCAATATCAAAAATTACATTTTTCCCTTGGGCCCACAAACGTTCCACTTCACTTTTTAAAGTCCCATAAAAGTTGTCTCTATAAACTTCTTCCCACTCCAAAAAATCGTCATTCTTGATATGTTGTTTAAACTCTTTGGTGGATATGAAATAGTAATTGACCCCATCTTTCTCCTCTCCTCTTGGGGGTCTGGAAGTCGCTGAAACCGAAAAAGCCAAATTGAGTTCGGGCTGTTTTAAAAGGTGTCTTACAATGGTAGTTTTTCCACTGCCTGAAGGAGCAGAGAAAATAATGAGTTTTCCACCCTTGCTCATAGTACATTAAGCATTTGTTCCTTAATCTTTTCAAGCTCGTCTTTCATTTGAACTACCAATTGCTGCATGGGAGCATAGTTTGCTTTAGACCCTATGGTATTGATTTCCCTTCCAATTTCTTGCGCTATAAATCCCAATTTTTTTCCATTGGAATCTCCAGAGCCCAGGGTTGAATCAAAATATTCCAAATGATTGGCCAAGCGTACCTTTTCCTCGGTAATATCGTATTTCTCCAGATAGTAAATGAGCTCTTGTTCAAATCGATTGGCATCCACTTCAACTTTAAGCTCGGATAATGCCCTGTTCAAACGCTCTCTAATGGTATTCAAGCGTTCAGGGTCAATCTGTTTTACGTCATTGAGAAGATTACCCAAGGTCTTAAGCCGAAGCTTAAAATCAGCTTCCAAAACGCTGCCTTCTTTTTCACGAAAGTTTTTTATTTTTAAAAGTGCTTGCCGCATGGCTTCCTTAATTGAAGCATATTCCTCTTCATCCAAATCTTCCTTATCACTACGAAGGGTATCGGGCATGCGTAAAGCTAATTCCAGGAGTTTAATGGGTTCTCCTTCAGTAATGGAACCCAACTGTTTCATATACTTTTTTACTGCACCTTGGTTGATTTCTGAAGTAGTTTCTTCACCTGTGATTTCTACATAAAGCCCAAGGTCTACCTTTCCTCTTGAAAGGCTGTCCGCGATCATTTTTCTGAGTTCCAGTTCTTTTTCCCTGTACAATTGAGGAATTCTGGCATTTATGTCCAGATTTTTACTGTTCAGTGATTTTATCTCTACGGTAATTTTTTTTGAAGGAAGCTGCACCACGTGCTTTCCAAAGCCGGTCATGGATTGAATCATGCGGAGTATTAAATTTTGGCAAAGGTAACCAAAATAGCCAATGGGCTTTTGGTTAGAATAGATGTATGAAAAAGCGTTATGGGCTAGTTCAACTCCCTAACCCAGATATTGCGATAACTCACCCTACTATTGTCCTTATGGTCTTGAAGCATTAAAGGGGCTTTCCCATGAGCCTCATACTTGGGCCAACCTATGTACTTAATGGTTCCTTCAATTTCAAAATGGTCTTGGACCAACACCCCATTGTGGATTACGGTTACTGTGGCCGGTTCATCAATATTACCTCCCCTGGTAAACTTGGGTGCATGAAAAACAATATCATAACTGTTCCACTCTCCAGTGGGCACGGATGCCATGGCCAATGGAACGCCTTGTTTGTAAACGGATCCTACCTGCCCATTTACGTAGGTCGGATTATCATTATTATCCAAAATTTGAACTTCATAACGTTGCTGTATGAACACTCCACTATTCGCCCTATTCTGTCCTTCTCTTTGTATTTCAGCGGGTGACTTCCATTCTAAATGTAATTGGAAGCTTCCAAAATTTCGTTTGGTTTGAATATTGCCGGTTTTGTCCTTCACGGTCATACTACCATCCTTATTCAAATTCCATTTGACCGCTGTACTATCTACGGAGCTTATCCATTCGTCAAAGTTACTCCCATCAAAAAGAACTATGGCATCACTTGGAGGTGCACCATTCTTCCCAGGAATTACCTTTGGAGGTACCGGTTCATAAAATTCCGTAGCTTCTGGAGTAGTGGGTTCTTTCTCTTGACCGAACACGAAGCATACGGTCAAAACTAATGCAGCAAAAAAAGCAAGTACTTGTTTGGTCATCTTATAACTCTTTAATCTTTATATTTCTGTACCCAATTACAATGGGCTCTCCATGGTCTTGCAATGCAATTTTTCCGGTTTTGTATTTTCCAAATGCCTCCCAGGTGGCAAACTTTGAATTGGCCACCATAGCATCCCATGCGTCCCCATTTACCGGAAATTCGGTAATTTTTGTTCCATTCAATACCACACTTCCTTCATTGGTGTCGTGATTTATGGTAATCAAGTAATGATTCCATTCCCCAACAGGTTTTACTACATCTTGAGTTGGAGAAACCATATCGTAAAGGGCCCCCGCCTGATGGCTTGTACCGTTTTTTGCATCGGGATGCGATACATTATCCAATACTTGTATTTCAGGTCCTGTGATATATGGCTCATTGTACTTTTCATCTTCAACCACGCCCCACATGATACCACTATTGGCTCCACTGTTCACCATCCATTCTATAGAAAGTATAAAGTTGGTGTATTCCTTATCTGTTACCATATTGAAACGCTCTCCATCTTTGCGGGCTTCGGAAATCTTGTTTAGTAACATAGCTCCATCTTGGAGTGACCATGCTTCCTCTATTTCACGCCCAGAGTACACATGCCATCCGTTCCAAGAAGTGCCGTCAAATAAGACGGTCCATTCGGATTCTTCCTCTTTAGAAGCTTCAGTTGTTTCCAGCTGTTCTGTAGATTGTTCTTTTGGCTTTTCTTTACACGAAAAGGTAAGTGCTAAAACAAGGAGCAAGCTTATTTTCTTCATAATCCCAGTATTCTTTTAAGTTTGTCAGTATCCGTATCAGAACCAGCAAAATCATCAAAGGTTTTGGTAGTGGCCTCAATGATATGATCAGCGATAAATTTAGCGCCTTCTCGAGCCCCTTGTTCTGGACTCTTTATACAACACTCCCATTCCATCACGGCCCAAACATCACAGCCATATTGGGTTAATTTGGAAAAAATGGTCTTGAAGTCTATTTGCCCATCACCCAAAGAACGATAACGTCCAGCTCTGTCTCCCCAATCGTTATACCCACCAAAGGCTCCTTTTTTGCCCGTAGGGTTGAACTCTGAATCCTTCACATGAAACGACTTAATAAATTCATGGTAGTGGTCTATATAAGTGATGTAGTCCAGTTGCTGAAGAACAAAATGGCTGGGGTCATACAATATATTAACCCGTTTATGATTGCCTGTGGCTTCCAAAAAACGCTCAAAAGTGTCTCCGTCATGCAAATCCTCACCAGGATGGATTTCATAGCAAACATCCACACCTTCTTCATCAAAATGATTTAAAATAGGCATCCAACGCTTGGCCAGTTCCTCAAATCCCATTTCAACAAGTCCAGGAGGTCTTTGAGGCCATGGATGTGCTGTATGCCAAAGCAATGCTCCAGAAAAAGTTGCATGCGCCTTAATTCCCAATCTTCTACTTGCAGTTGCCGCTTTTTTAACCGTTTCAATGGCCCACTGGGTTCTTTCCTTCGGTTTTCCCTTTAAATGGTCCGGTGCAAAATTGTCGAACATAATATCGTAAGCAGGATGTACGGCCACCAATTGTCCTTGAAGGTGGGTGGAAAGTTCTGTAATCTCCAACCCGTAGGAATTGATTTTTCCTTTGAGTTCATCGCAATAGTCCTGACTTTCGGCTGCTTTATCCAAATCGATAAGGAACGATTCCCAAGTAGGAATCTGAATTCCTTTGTATCCTAAATCAGAAGCCCATTTACAAAGACCATCCAAACTGTTGAATGGTGGCTCACTATCCACAAATTGGGCAAGAAATACGGCAGGTCCTTTTATTGTTTTCATTTTGGTCAAATTAAGATTCAGAGATTTCTTGGATTCTCTGTTGAGGAAATTAGATGGTTCAACAATTCTTTGTCAAGAAAGATAAATATAGGTATTCAATTAGAATTAAAACAGCCCTTTAGTGGATGAAATTTTGTTTCCCCATTTTCTTTGTTAAAACTTCAATTGTTATCTTAGGCCCTTTAACAGAAAGAACCCAAATTTTATCTGCCTTCAAAATTCTAACTCTAATGGAAAATGCTTCTGCCCAAGATTTGTGGACCGACTTTTTAAATTCAAAGCCAAACCTTGTTTGCGAAGGTGAGCCTAAAGTCATTCACTTTTGCGACAATGAAAAAGATGCCAATGTCTGTTCTGAATTGGTCAACAAGGAAATAAAACGAGCCACTTCACATTCCCTTTTGGGTTTACAATTGCGAAAAGAAACACTTCCCAAAATAGGAGATTTGGCCATTGTCACGGATTGGAACGGGAAAGCCAAGACCATTATCCGTACCACTGGGGTTAAACTTATTCCCTATTTTGCGATTCGGGAAGAGCATGCAAGAATGGAAGGTGAAGGGGACAAGAGCTTGGACTATTGGAAGAAAGTACACTGGGACTATTACACCCGAGAGCTTTCCGAATTTAAACGACTACCTAGAGAAAGTATGATTGTGGTTTTTGAACAGTTTGAAAAACTGCATTCAAAATAAAAGGCCGAATAAATTGGACCTTTAGACTTTCAATTCTTTAAAATTCGTCTTTAATCTAGATTTACCCAGATGTTCCCCTGTTTGTTAGATTCCACTGTGCTTTCTATAAAATTAAGGCCTCGTACCCCGTCTAACATGGTTGGAAATTCACCATCATTATAGGCTTCTCCTCTAATAGCTTTAGCTACTCCCAAATAAATATTGGCCATGGCGTCAAATATTCCTTCCGGGTGTCCAGGAGGCAGTTTGGTGCCATCCAAAGATAATTCGGAATTATAGGCATGCCCAGGTTTGTATACCTGCAAAGGCTCTGTATCGCTTAATTTGTAGAGATAATTTGGGTTTTCTTGCTCCCATCTAAAGGCTGCTTTTTCACCGTAAATCGCAATTGCCAATCCATTTTCTTCTCCAGTGGCTACTTGACTACTTCGAATCACACCTTTGACATGTTTGTCCATCCGTATCAAAACCGTGCCATCCACATCCATCTGATTGTCATCATACAGATAATTGAAATCGCACAAAAGAGATTTGACCTGTAGGCCTGTAGTAAACTCAATCATATTAAAGGCATGAACGCCAATATCACCCATGCATGAACTGATTCCAGCTTTTTTGGGGTCTAATCGCCAAACCGTGGAGCGTTTTTCTTTGTCATGGATAATCCCATTGATCCATCCTTGGTAATATCTAGCATCCACTTTATGGATTTTCCCTAACTCTCCTGCTTTTATCATTTCCCGCATTTGGCGAACCATTGGATAGCCAGTGTAGGTATGAGTCACTGCAAAAACCTTTTTAGCTTTGGCCAAGGTTTCTTGTAGAATCTTCGCCTCTTCATAATTAGTCGTCATTGGCTTTTCACAAATGACATGAAAACCATTTTCCAATAGTTTTTTTGCCATGGGAAAGTGGAGAAAGTTAGGCGTAAGTACGGAGCAAACCTGAATACGTTCTTCTTCCGGAAGTTTTAGCTCCGCTTCTATCAGCGCGTCCAAATCGGAATAAACACGATTGGTAGGGATATCAATTTCATTTGCAAAAGCTATACTTTCTTCATGATTGGCATTGAATACTCCCCCTGTTATTTCGTAATTATCGTTGATGTAAGCCGCTACCCGGTGTAGCACACCAATTAGGGAATCACCTCCACCTCCAAGTATTCCAAGCTTAATTTTCTTAGGCATATATTTTATTCTTTATATTCTATTTTTTCGTTTTTGAACAGTAGCATGAAAAGTATCAAAACCACAAAAGCAAAAATAGCCGGGAAAGTCCAAATATTGGTCCATTCATGTACATTTTCAGAAACCAAGTAAGAATCTGTTATTTTTCCAGCGACCCAGAAACCAATCAGCATACCCACACCATAAGTGGCCAAGGTAATTAAGCCTTGCGCCGCACTCTTGTACTTTTCCCCTGCTTTTGAATCCGTATAAATCTGACCGGACACAAAAAAGAAATCATAGCAGATACCATGCAATGCTATTCCCAAAATCAACATAAAGGCCAACTCTCCAGCATCTCCAAAAGCAAAAAGCAGATATCTAATGGTCCATGCCAACATTCCTGCAAGAATGGTCATTTTGAAGCCAAACTTTTTGAAAAAGAAAGGCAACAACAACATAAAAAGAACTTCAGAAATCTGTCCAATCGTCATTTTCCCAGCTGGATTGGAAACTCCTATTTCGCCTAAAAACTGACCTGCATGCTGGTAGTAAAATGCCAAAGGAATACAAATCAACACAGAGGCAATGAAAAATATAAGAAAGTTCCTGTTCTTAAGGAGCTTTAGTGCTTCTAATCCGAGAATATCAGAAATCGTTACTTTTTCATCCTTAGAAGTCTTAGGTGGTGTTTTAGGCAAAGTAAAACTAAAAACTCCCAATAAGGCTGATGCGCCAGCAACCATTAGAAAGGTGTTTTTCAACAATCCTTCTTGCACTCCAGCTTCGCTATCCCATCCAAAAAAACTAATGGCGAGTCCTGCAACAATCCAGCCTATAGTTCCAAAAACACGGACAAAGGCAAACTCCTTTGAAGGGTCTTTCATTTGGTTAAAAGCCACAGAGTTCACCAAAGCCAAGGTTGGCATATAGGCAATCATATAGCCGTAGACATATGGGATAAAAACAGAAATATCTGAAGCATTGGCTATTTGATACATTAAAAATGCCCCTATCAAATGAAGTATTCCCAATACTTTTTCAGCGTTAAAATAGCGATCCGCTATGAGCCCAATAATGAACGGAGCAATTATGGCTCCCCAAGATTGACTAGAGTAAGCACTTGCTATTTCAGCCCCACTAGCATCCAAGGTGTTTGGCAAATAAATGCCCATGGTGACAAACCACCCTCCCCAAATGAAAAACTCAAGAAACATCATAAAGGACAGCTGAAATTTTGCTATTGAATTCATACAAATATTGCGTTAGTTGATTTGTTATCTCTTGTAAAAAATGTAGTCCAAGGGTATTGGCTCTATTTTGGAAGCCCTCATATCCATTACAATTTGTCCCCGGTGGTGCGTAGCGTGATTTACTATGTGAAAAAGGATATCTTTTAGATCGTTGGAATAGGCCCTGCCTTCAGTACTGGTATAATCAATTCGCTTATTAAAATCTTCAGCATTGGTGATAATTTCAAACGAAGAGCGCTGATTGTCATAATGAATATCATTCCAATCTTCTACGGCATGTTTTTGCCAAACTTCAAATTCGTGGGTCTTCCCCAGGATTCTTTGATTCCATATATGATGGGAATTTAAAATATGACTGAACATCTTAATGCTTTTTTTGGGCACCTTGTCCATTTGGCCAAATTGCTCCATCAATTGCTTATTGCAATAGAAATTATAATCAAAAAGCTGTTGTAAAAATCCCTTCATACTTTTTTGGAATGTTTCACGCGGATTGTTCCATTACTTTTAAGAGTAGCTCTTTAGTTGCCAAGATACCTTCCTCTTCACCCAAAACATCTCCTTCATATTCCACACCAATATACCCTGCATACTCCGCTTCATTGACAATTTTCATCATACGGGCATAATCTGTATGGGTTTCATTACCTTGTTCATCAAAATCATGAGATTTTGCACTAACAGCTTTGGCGTAGGGCATTAGCTCTTGTATTCCTTTGTATCTATCATATTCTTCAATACAAGGTGAGGAAAAATAAGAGCCATCTTCACGTTTTACACAGAAATTTCCAAAATCTGGTAAAGTACCGCAATTGGATAGGCCTACTTGTTTTATGACATCCACCAACATCTGCGCATTTGATGAAAAACCACCGTGGTTCTCCACTATTACATTAATGTTTTTGGTGTTGGCGTAATTTGATAATTGGGTGAGCCCATCAACCGAAGCTTGAGTCCATTCTTCAGCTACCTTGCTGCCCATCAAGTTAACCCTAACGGAATGACATCCTAGTTCCGCGGCAGCATCAACCCATTTAAAGTGGTTTTGGACAGCCTCTTTTCTTTCACCGGCATCCGCTGCAGAAAGATCTCCTTCATGATCGATCATAATAATCAAGTTCTCCATACCGTGCTTTTCACTTTCAGCTTTTGATCTTTGAACAAAGTGCTGCATCGCTTCTTTTGAAAAACCTTTGATATTGGGCTCGTTTTCGTATAATTGATTTACATACTCCAATCCTGTAAAACCCCATTCTTTTGCTTTTTCAGCAAATAAATAAGGGTCCATACCTTCTTCCTTTATCATTCTATGGATAGACCACTGGGCCAAGGATAGTTTTAGCACCGGTGAAGCATTATCCACTTCTTCTATCTCCACAACTTCTTCCTTTTTTTGTTTAGGTTTACAGGAATGTAGCCCAAATACGGATATGGCAACTCCCGCCTGAAGGGTCCCCTGAACAAAATTTCTTCTCTTCATATAGTTAGATTATTGAATCTTTAAAGGAATCTAAAAACTACAACGTTATAGTATCAAATTCTCAATAAACGCAGGGTTTAAATGTAGAAAATTAATTTAATAATTAATACATTTATGAACTAAACAATTCAGAATACATGAGTAAGTTTTATTACAATGAAGAACAGGAATCCTATGATGCCATTGTCGTAGGAACTGGGATCAGTGGAGGCTGGGCAGCAAAAGAACTCTGCGAAAATGGATTGAAAACCTTGGTATTGGAGCGTGGAAGAATGGTGAAGCATAGGGAAGATTATCCTACAGCGAACATGGACCCTTGGGATTTTCCAAATGCCGGGGAAGCCACCCAAGAAGATCTTGCAAAGCAGGAAAAACAAGCAAGAACGGGATATACTGTAAAGAAAGCTTCTCAACATTGGTTTGTAAACGATTTAGAGCATCCCTATAACGAGGTTAAGCGCTTCGATTGGATGCGGGGGTATCATGTAGGTGGACGTTCCATTATGTGGGGGCGTCATAGTTACCGCTGGAGTGAAATGGATTTTGAAGCAAATGGCAAAGAAGGGATTGCTGTGGACTGGCCAGTTCGTTATAAAGACATAGCTCCATGGTATGATAAAGTGGAATCATACATTGGGGTATCTGGGGAATTGCTTGGACTTCCTCAACTTCCTGATGGCAAATTTGAACCCATGATGGAGCTGAATTGTGTTGAAGACTTTGTTCGCGGAAAAGTTGCGGAGCATTTTGATGGCCGGGTAATCACGGCAGGAAGGGTTGCTCATATAAATAGTGACAAACGTTTTGAAGGAGATGGCAGAGTGCGTTGTCAGTTTAGAAACCGTTGTGTGCGTGGATGTCCTTTTGGAGCTTATTTCAGTAGTGTTTCTTCTACATTGCCCGCTGCAGAAAGAACCGGCAATATGACCTTACGACCTGATTCCATTGTGCACGAAATTATATATGATGCCGATAGTAAAAAAGCAACTGGAGTCAAAGTAATAGACCGACTAACCAAAGAAGAATTTGAATTTAAGGCCAAGGTGATTTTCTTATGTGCCTCGGCAGTGGCATCCACTTCCATACTCATGCAATCCAAATCTGACCGTTTTCCAGATGGTTTAGGAAATGATAGTGGTGAATTGGGACACAACCTTATGGATCATCACTTTAAAGCCGGTGCTGAAGGAAAAATGGATGGCTTTGATGACAAATACTACAAAGGAAGAAAACCAAATGGCATCTATATTCCTAGGTTCCGAAATTTGGGTGGGTCTAGTGATATGAAGAATTTTACCAGAGGATACGGTTACCAAGGAGGAGCTGGAAGAGGCAATTATGAAGATCTGGTCGCCGAAGCTTCATTTGGAAAAGAACTGAAGGAAGGCATTCTAAAGCCAGGAGGCTGGACCATGAACATGTTGGGCTTTGGAGAAATTCTTCCCTATCATGAGAATAAGATGACCCTCGATTATGAGAAAAAAGACCAATGGGGCCTACCTACGGTAACCTTCGATGCAGAAATCAAAGAAAATGAGCTTGAAATGCGAAAGGATATGCAGGAGCAAGCTGCCGCCATGTTGGAGAAATCGGGGGCAAGAGATATAGAGACCTATGATGAAACTTATGCTCTAGGGCTAGGTATCCATGAAATGGGTACAGCGCGAATGGGTCGCAATCCGAAAACCTCGGTACTGAATGGATTTAATCAAGTGCATGCTTGTAAAAATGTATATGTTACGGATGGATCATTTATGACTTCGGCCAGCTGTGTCAACCCATCTCTGACCTATATGGCGTTTACCGCAAGAGCAGCAGATCATGCTGTAAAAGAACTTAAAAAAGGAAATATCTGATGGAAAGAAGAACAGCACTCAAAAATATGGGAATGGCTTTCGGGTATACCGTGGCTGCTCCCACATTATTAGGATTGGTCCAAAGTTGTAACTCCAAGAAAGTTCTAGACTGGACCCCAGATTTTTTAACCAAGGATGAAGGTGTTGCCGTTCATACAATGGTTGATATCATTCTCCCTAAAACAGATACGCCTTCTGCCACTGATGTAAATGTTCATGTATTTATAGATCAGTTTGCCAAAGATGTGCTCCCCCAAGAACACAAGGATTTTTTAAAGTTAGGAATGGACAAATTTTTTGGCAAAGTACTGACTGACGCTGAAAAGGAAACTTTGCCCGAATTAAACGAAGAGGATTTCATTGCAGCTTTGAAAACATATCTAAAAAAGCGTACCAAAGAGGTTGAGGAAGCTCACAATAAGGCTATAGGGGAATATTTTATGGCCATTGAACAAAATGGCAGTGCCGTATTGGACGATGAGATCGCTCGATATATGTTTGCCAATTCGATTAGAGACATCTCTGTCTGGTCCTATAAAAGCTCTGAATATGTTGGCGAAGAGGTATTGGCTTATCTGCCCATTCCAGGTCAATATGTGCCCTGTGATACTGCAGAAGCCCTCACTCAGGGAAAAGCATGGTCCTTATAATAGACTAATATTTTTAAGACAAAAAAGTCCTTCTAACGAAGGACTTTTTTATGCACAAATAAAAACACCTCGGAAGTTTGTCTCTTGGGGTAAAACTTTCCGAGGCGTTTTAGTTAATAAACACTATCACATACTGATAAGTTCAGTATAAACTATGAACCGCACATTAAGCAATCGTCATCAGCTTGGCCTTCTTTGGCACGTGCAATCATTTCTTTCATTTCTTCAGGTGTCATTGGTTGAATATCTACTTCCTGTTGACTTACAGGAGTAGTCTCCACCTGAATGGTCTTAGCTCCTTTCGTAGTAGCTGCAATCACTTCTGCTTCCGCTGCCACACTAACCGGAACTTCTTTCTTTTTCGTATTATCCAAAGTGAATTTAATAGCATCTACAGCTGCTTTGGTTCTCAGGTAATACATTCCCGTCTTCAAGCCACTCTTCCAAGCATAAAAGTGCATGGAAGTCAGTTTGGCATAGTTGGCATTCTCCATGAACAAGTTCAAAGACTGACTCTGGTCAATGAAATAGCCACGTTGACGACTCATATCTATTATATCTTTCATACTGAGTTCCCAAACCGTTTGATACAGTTCCTTAATTTCCTCGGGAATCACATCAATATGTTGAATGGAACCGTTGGCACGCATCAGTTCTTGTTTCAGATTCTCGTTCCATAGACCCAGTTTAACCAAGTCTTCCAAAAGATGCTTGTTTACCACAATAAATTCGCCGGATAGTACTCTTCGCGTGTAAATGTTGGAAGTATACGGTTCAAAGCATTCGTTGTTACCCAAAATCTGAGAAGTGGAAGCGGTAGGCATTGGCGCAACCAACAATGAATTTCTCACTCCGTTTTTAAGAACATCTTTTCTGAGTTTGCCCCAGTCCCATCTTCCAGAAAGTTCTTCATCTTTGATACCCCAAAGATTGTGCTGGAATTCTCCTTTGGATATAGGTGAACCTTCATAACTGGAATATGGTCCTTCTTCTTTGGCTTGTTCCATGGAAGCAGTGACGGCTGCAAAGTAAAGAGTCTCAAAAATATCTTGATTCAATTGTTTTGCCTCATCACTAGTAAAGGGCAATCTGAGCATTATGAATGCGTCTGCCAGTCCTTGAACTCCCAAACCAATTGGTCTATGCCTCATATTGGAGTTTTCGGCTTCTTTGACCGGATAATAGTTGCGGTCAATAACCCTGTTCAAGTTTTTAGTAACTCTTTTTGTAACCTTGAAAAGCTCTTTATGGTCGAACTTGCCATTTTTCACGAACATGGGCAAAGCGATGGATGCCAAGTTACATACTGCTACCTCATCGGGAGAGGTATATTCCAAAATCTCTGTACATAAGTTGGAAGAGCGAATGGTTCCCAGATTTTTCTGGTTGCTCTTTCTGTTGGCAGCATCCTTATACAACATATAAGGTGTTCCTGTTTCTATTTGAGATTCGAGGATTTTCTCCCACAATTCTCTTGCCTTAATGGTCTTTCTTCCTTTTCCTTCCGACTCGTACTTAAGATACAATGCATCAAAATCCTCGCTATGTGTGTTAAAAAGGTCTGGGCACTCATTTGGACACATTAGGGTCCATTCTGCATCTGCCTCTACTCTTTTCATAAACAAATCTGGAATCCACATGGCGTAGAATAAGTCCCGCGCCCTCATTTCTTCCTTTCCGTGATTTTTCTTCAAGTCGAGAAAGTCAAAAATATCGGCATGCCATGGTTCCACATAAATAGCGAAACTTCCTTTTCTTTTTCCTCCACCTTGGTCAACGTAACGTGCTGTATCATTAAATACCCGTAACATAGGCACTATTCCGTTGGAAGTTCCGTTTGTTCCAGCTATATAAGATCCTGTGGCTCTAATATTATGGATAGATAGCCCAATACCTCCAGCAGATTGGGAAATCTTTGCCGTTTGCTTCAACGTATCGTAAATACCATCAATGCTATCGTCCTTCATGGTCAATAGAAAGCAGGAAGACATCTGTGGTTTTGGAGTACCTGAATTAAACAACGTAGGAGTAGCGTGGGTAAAGTACTTCTTCGACATAAGCTCATAGGTCTCTATGGCTGCATCCAAGTCGTTTAAATGAATTCCCACAGCGACACGCATGAGCATATGTTGAGGGCGCTCTGCAATCTTACCATTAAGTTTTAGCAGATATGAGCGTTCCAATGTTTTAAAACCGAAGTAATCGTAGCCAAAATCACGGTTATAAATTATAGTGGAATCCAAGGTCTCTGCATTCTCAGAAATTACTTTGTACACCTCATCTGACAGAAGAGGTGCTTCTTTGCCTGTTCGTGGATTTACATATTCGTATAAATCCTTCATGGTTTCTGAGAAAGATTTTTTGGTATTCTTATGTAGGTTGGAAACGGAAATACGGGCCGCCAACTTTGCATAATCAGGATGCGTTGTGGTCATTGTTGCTGCTATTTCAGCAGCCAAATTGTCCAATTCCGACGTGGTCACGCCATCATACAATCCTTCAATGACCCTCATGGCAACCTTTACAGGGTCCACTAGGCCATTGAGACCATAACAAAGTTTTCTAACTCGTGCCGTGATCTTGTCGAACATCATCGGCTCTTTTCTTCCATCTCTTTTTACTACATACATGCGCTACGATTATTTTAATTATGATACTTACTTGGTTCTACCAAACAGCGTTTTGTGTTAAATTTTTAACACTTGAGGTCAAAGTCATAAAAACCCTCGATGGGCGGTCGAGGGCTTTCTTGGTGGGTTATTTAAAAATCAGCATCAAAGCTTATCTTCTGTGAGTCGGCATCCTTTTCTTTATTAAGAACACCTGCTTTTTGATATTCTGAAACTCTTTTTTCAAAGAAATTAGTTTTTCCTTGAAGAGAAATCATGTCCATAAAATCAAACGGATTAGTGGCGTTATAGACTTTTTCGCACTGCAATTCCACTAAAAGTCTGTCTGTTACGAATTCTAAGTATTGCGTCATCAATTTCGAGTTCATACCAATAAGACTAACTGGAAGAGATTCCGTTATGAATTCTCTTTCAATGTTAAGGGCATCAACAATAATTGAAGTGATGCGCTCTTTAGGAACTTTGTTCACCAAATGATTGTTGTGCAAATGCACAGCATAATCGCAATGCATTCCTTCATCTCTTGAAATCAATTCGTTGGAAAAGGTCAATCCTGGCATTAGACCTCTCTTCTTCAACCAGAAAATAGAGCAAAAGGCTCCAGAAAAGAAAATTCCTTCGACAGCTGCAAAAGCAATTAGGCGTTCTGCAAAGCTTGGAGAATCAATCCATTTCAAAGCCCAGTCTGCTTTCTTTTTAATGGCCGGGAAATTTTCAATGGCTTTGAACAAAATACCTTTCTCTTTTTCATCCTTTACATAAGTGTCTATCAGAAGAGAATATGTTTCAGAATGAATATTTTCCATCATTATCTGAAAACCGTAGAAAAACTTGGCTTCTGAATACTGCACTTCGTTTACAAAGTTTTCGGCCAGGTTTTCATTTACGATACCATCTGAAGCAGCGAAAAAGGCCAAGATATGTTTGATGAAGTAACGTTCGTCTTCATTCAGTTTGTTATTCCAATCCGTTAAATCCTGATGAAGGTCAATCTCCTCAGCAGTCCAAAAACAAGCCTCGCACTTTTTGTACCAATCCCATAAATCATGGTGTTGTATTGGAAAAATAACAAATCGGTCTTCATTTTCTTGCAAAATAGGTTCTACTGCTGCTGACATAATTTCATAATAAGAATTAGTAATACTGGACGAAAATTTCCCTGTGAATAGGGCTAACAAAGATTCAAAAATGTGATCAGATTGTAAAGTTTGTTTTAGAAAATAGAGGTCAAAGTTTTTAACACAACTTGTTGAAATCTAGGTTCGCAAGTGATGTTTGTTGGCTTTGCGAAAACCAAAAGCAGTGTACAATTTTTTTAGCACACTTGAACAATAAAAAAAGACCAAAGAGTATAAATAGCTATACCGCTTTGGTCTTACTTACTTATGAAAATTGCTTGCTTTGTTTACTTATATTATTGGATTACCAAAGTGTACGGCCATTCTCAATCCTTCAAGCCTTCTCCATATAGTTTTTAGGTAGTTCCCCCAAAACCTAAAACCAAATTCGAAAATTGAAAAAATCAAGAAATATTTTTTCAAGCAGTTCCACTTATGAGGTTGGTTGCTCTGGCCGTACGTTTTCTGGTAATGTCAATGATCTTATTTACAATAACAGTTCTATTCCTTAACCGCCAATTCCTTCCATTCCGATTCAATTTTTAACTCCTGCTGTTCCGCTACGGATGCAACAATTAATGCCACAACTAAAATTAAAAAGAGAATTATACACTTTCTCATATCTGTTTGGTGAGGTTACCAAAGCTAAAGTAGAGATACAATTTAAAGTTCCATCAATGGTATGTATGGACGACATGGATTCTTGTATAAATGGCTATGTTTAGCAATAATAGAATTGAAAACTGAAAAAGAAAACCTTCTAAATTGAAGGAAAAAACCTATGGCTTCCCATTATGCGGCGTTTTGTTCCATTTATAAGCATAAAATGTCCATTAGCACATAATTTTAAAATGGTTAAACAGAATATTATACATTTGATTATACGTAATAACCCCGACCCATGTTAGAAGCAGTAATTGTAGACGATGAAGTCAAAGCGCTCCAAAGTTTAAGCTGGGAGCTGACAAATTTGAGTGATGAGGTAGATATAATCGCTTCTTTTACGGATGCCCATGAGGCACTAAACTATTTGGAGCACAATTCTCCAGATTGTTTGTTTTTAGATATTGAAATGCCTGCAATGGATGGGTTTCAATTTATTAAAACCCTGAAGAACAAGAGCTTTCCTGTGGTTATTACTACGGCATACAATCAATATGCGCTTCAGGCCTTAAAAAACGAAGCCATTGATTATTTGTTAAAACCTATTGATTCAGACGATTTGAAGGTCACGCTATCCAAAATAAAAAAGTTTAATGCCAAGAATTATACGGCGGAAAAACTGGAGAAAATTCTCTTGAATTTCAATGCCGAGTCTCCAAGCAAAAAAATAACTATCAATACTGACGGTAAATTGGTATTTTTACATAGTGATGATATTCTTTACGCCGAATCTGATGGGAATTATAGCACCATCTATTTAAGTGATGGCCATAAAATATTGTTGACCAAAAAACTAAAGGAGGTAAATGCCCTTTTACCAGATCACAGCTTTTTTAGGATACACAATTCATACATAATCAACCTCAACAAAATAAAGGAATTTCTAAAAACCGATGGGTATGTAGTATTGGAATCCAATCACAAAATACCTGTCTCTCGGCAGAAAAAATCCGATTTTTTGGATTTGCTGTAAAAGCAAGAGGAAACTATTATTTATTTGTTGAACCATACCAAATCATTTAGGCTAACCTTAAAAGCCCTTTTCCTGACCCAAGTTCTTTTTTGGTCCATCACCCATGTCCGTTCACAATCCGTTCCACAAGATTTTAAAAACAAGACGGAAACTGTAATAAGACTGAGGCCAAAAACCTATTTAAAACTGAATTCAGAACTGGAACCAGTTCGCGGGG
This sequence comes from uncultured Allomuricauda sp., assembly GCF_947501165.1. Lineage (GTDB taxonomy): Bacteria > Bacteroidota > Bacteroidia > Flavobacteriales > Flavobacteriaceae > Flagellimonas. The sequence continues at coordinate 618,931 of NZ_CANMUU010000001.1, forward strand.
ACACCACTTTAATGCGTTATTTTTCAAATCGTTGCAAGGAAGAAAACTACAAGGAAGGGGAAGCGTATGGACTTAATCAATTGGGAGCGAGGTATCGCAATACTTCGCAATTTAAAAAAGCTGCAGACCTTCATCAGGAGGCATTGAAGATATCCGAAGAAATAAACAATACGGAATTCAAAGTACTCAGCCTGAACATGCTTGGGGTAGTATACCGTAGAACCGATGCCATAAAAACCGGTCTAGATCACCATCAACAAGCCCTTGCTTTGGCAGAAGCCGTTCAAGACCCTTCACATCATATACAAAGACACATAAATATATCCTTGAACTCCATTGGCCACTTGTACAAGAGTCTTGATCAGTATGATTTGGCCATCACACAATTCAAAAGGGCATTAAAGCTTGAAGGTGAGTTGGGGAACAAGTTGGGTCTGGCCATTAACCATCAAAACATAGGGGATTGTTTAGAGTTTAAAGGGGATTTGGAAGGTGCTTTGGAAAACTATAGAAAGTCTCTGGCCTATAATGAAGAGATTGATTCTGACTACGGACGTACCATTTGCAAAAATAGTTTGGCCCAAATCTACATGAAACAAAATATGCCCCATGCCGCTCTGGTCCTTTTGGAGCCCCTCCATGAAGCCTCTAAGAACATTGGAGATTACTTTATTACATCAGCAGTTTTCATAAATACAGGATGGGCCCATACGGTGTTGGGCAACTATGATAAAGCCGAAAAGTTTGTCAAAGAAGGTATTGCTATGGCGCAAAATCACAACATGCCGAGTAATGTACTCTACGGGTATCAAAAATTATCAGATTTACAGCTGGCAAAAGGCAACTACAAAGAAGCCTATGAGTATTACAAGCGTGCCGATGATTATGAAACTGAAATTACCAATGCCACCAATATACGCTACATGACCGATATTATTGTCCGTTATGAAGCGGAAAAGAAAACCAACCAGATTTCTGTTCTCGCTAAAGAGAACGAGATTGTTCGACTACGCCTTAGAAAAAATCAAACCACTTTGTTGGTCAGCTCGCTTATTGTTGGATTGATTTCTTCCATTCTATACATTTTGTACAGGCAGTATCAAAGTAAAAACGAAAAACGCGTTTTGAGTCTGGAGCAAAACATATTGCGCAGTCAGATGAACCCTCATTTTTTGTTCAACTCTCTAAACTCCATTAAGCTCTACATTATTAACAACGAGCAAAAAAATGCAGTCCACTACTTGAACAAATTCTCAAAGCTGGTACGAAAAATTCTTGAAGCTTCATCAGTAAAGGAGATTCCTTTGTCTGAAGAATTGGAGACCGTTGAGCTTTACATGAATATAGAGAACATACGGTTCTCCAACGAAATTGATTTCAATATCACAATCGATAAGGATATATGTCCGGATAATATCAAAATTCCTTCACTCACCCTTCAGCCCTTTTTGGAAAACTCATTATGGCATGGCCTTTCTCCTAAAGAAGGTGAAAAAATGATTCATTTAAACATTAAGAAGAAGGGAGATCACCATATCAACATTGAAATTGTGGATAATGGTATCGGAAGAACAGCAGCCGAGACCAACAAGGAGAATAGAGTGCTAAAAAGAAAATCCGTGGGCATTCGCATTACCAAAGAGCGTTTGGCGAATTTTGCGAAGGATTACCAGAACAAGTTTGATATACATATTGTAGACCTTTTTGATGATGGAGGTCAGCCACAAGGCACCAAGGTTATTTTAGAGATCCCTACAGTTTAGCCCGCTCTTGCGCCACAAGCTCTAGTTCTTGGTACCATTCCTCTCCAAACTTTCTAATCAATGCTTCCTTAACAAACTTATATATGGGAACCCCTAGTTCTTTGCCCAAACTACAAGCGGGGTCGCAAATTTCCCATTTGTGGTAGTTAACCGCAGTAAACTCCGTGTATTTACGTGTTCGAACGGGGTATAAATGACAAGAAATTGGCTTTTTCCATTGGGTTGCCCCAGCGTTATAAGCTTCTTCCAGACCGCACTTTGCAATTCCTGTATCCGAGAAAACTACATAGGCACATTCACTTTTATCAACCAAAGGGGTTTCCCATTCCCCGTCTTCACCTTTTACAAAAGTGCCTTGTTCCTCTATGGTCTTAATTCCCTCAGGTCTTAAAAAGGGCTTGACTTTATCAAAAATATTAGACAGAATTTCAGTCTCATCATCCTCCAAAGGAGCGCCATATTCACCATCTACACAACAAGCACCTTTGCATGCATTCAGGTTACATACAAAATTGTTGTCCATGATATCTTCAGAAACTATTGTATTGCCAATTTGGAACATAATCAAGCACAAATTTTTTCAAAAATAATCCAAACTGTAAAATTGATGTTTTCCATACCTGCATATTACATCCAAAAGTGTTTTTTACTCGTAAATTTGCAGACTTATTTTTTACGACCATGAATTTTGATATCAAACAGATTGTTACCGCAACTATGGTTCTTTTTGCAGTAATCGATATTTTGGGGAGTATCCCCATTATAATATCCCTAAGGAAAAAGGTTGGCCATATTCAATCGGAAAAAGCGTCCATTGTTGCAGCCTGTATAATGGTAGCTTTTCTTTTTGTTGGTGAGAGCATCTTGAACTTAATTGGTATTGATGTCAACTCCTTTGCAGTGGCAGGGGCTTTTGTTATCTTCTTTTTGGCCCTAGAAATGATTTTGGGCATTACCCTTTATCGGGATGATGAACCTGAAAGTGCTTCCATAGTGCCCATTGCCTTCCCAATTATTGCCGGTGCGGGAACCATGACATCTATTCTCTCATTGAGGGCAGAATATGCAGTAGAAAATATTGTAGTGGCCATACTACTAAACATTATCTTTGTATACATTGTTTTAAAGTCCAGTTCCAAAATTGAACGCCTTTTGGGAAAAAACGGACTCAACATAATTAGAAAAGTTTTCGGGGTTATTCTATTGGCCATTTCAGTAAAGCTTTTTGCCACGAACATTAACCTCTTGTTGACGAAATAACAACAGATTCGAAATGAACAAAGTATTGACCGTTTTCTTGATTCTAATGGCTGTAGGCCTTATTTCATACAATGTCACCTTGGTGGATTTTTCTAATCCTTTTCAAGGAGACAGTACCATTGCCTTAATTGGTATATTGGCGCCATTATGTGCCATTATCTTGTTGTTGATTTACATCACCTCAAAAAAGATTGACAAAAAAATCAAAGAAGATTAGTCCTTGGAATCCACCGCCCCTATTTCTTTTTTGCCGTCATAAAGAGATTCTGCATCCAATTCCTTTACTTTTTGAAGCATTTGATCGTGCGCTCCTTTAATCTGTGCAGCCTCGTTGGGAGAAAAAATCTGTTCGGCTATATTGGCCTTTAAATAATCCTTGATTTTTTCCTCTTGCGCATAAAAATCCAATTTGATTTTTCTGTTCAGCACAAATTGAATGAATTCATCAAACAAAATATCATCCACATGGAAATCATCTAAAAATTGATTTCTAGTATATCTGTCGTATTGCTTTCTATCCCTTTCCAAATGCTCAAATACGAATCGCGAAAAGAATTCGTAGGTATCGTCCATGCTTTCAATGGCCTCTTCTTCGTTGCTACCAATAGGAACAAATACATCTGGGATAATTCCACCACCACCATACACTATTTTACCTTTTGGGGTTCTAAATTTTAGGGAGTCCGCCACTTTGATACTATCTACAGAAACCAATTCCCCACTTCGGTACCGATCAATAAATTTTTGATAGTAGTCCTTGTTTCCGTTCTTATATGATTTTTGAATAGAGCGCCCTGTCGGGGTGTAATAGCGGGAAACGGTCAAACGGACTGCTGAGCCATCACCCAAATCCATCTCTCTTTGCACCAGTCCTTTTCCAAAGGAGCGTCTTCCAACTATGGTACCTACATCATTATCCTGAAGTGCTCCAGCAATAATTTCGCTGGCAGATGCAGAACGTTCATTAATCAGTACGTAAACTGGCTTGTCCTCAAAATCCCCTTTTTTGGTGGCATATGCTTTCTTTACTCTTCCTTTTTTGTTTTTTGTAAACAAGATGAGCTTATCATCCACCAAAAATTCATCTGCTAGTTTTTCTGCGATGCCCAGATATCCTCCAGGATTATCCCTGAGGTCCAAAACCAATTTTTGTGCTCCTCGCAATTTCAACTTTCTGAGGGCATCCTTGAACTCGTCAAATGTAGATTCCGCAAATCGATTGATTTTAATAAAGCCTATATCTCGCGTAAGCATATAATAGGACTCTACACTTTTGATTGGCACACGGTCGCGAGTAACCGTCATGGCCATCAACTTGTCCTCAGATTTTCTATATACTTTTAAATCAACTTTGGTCCCCGCCTTTCCTTTAAGTCTTGATACAATTTCGTTATTAGCGATGCGCTTACCAAAAAGAGTGTCCTTGTTCGCCATAAGAATACGATCTCCTGGTTTTATACCACTTATATAGCTTGGACCATTTTTTATTGTTCGTATTACCGTTATGGTATCTCGATACATGTAGAAACTTATCCCAATTCCAACAAAATCCCCCTTCATATTTTCGGATACTTCTTGCATCTCACTTCTAGGTATGTAAACTGAATGGGGATCCAGTTTCCCAAGAATATTATTGACGGTTACGTCGACGATACTATCTGTATCAATATCATCAACATATTCATAATCTATGTAATCAATAAGTCTATTGAGCTTGTCCTTTTTTGAATTGGTTGAGAAGAGTTTCTCTGGGGTATCATCAAAATGAAGCTTCCCTCCAATAAAAATGCCGATTGCTACCGCCAAAGCAAGTAGTGTAGGCCATATATAGTTGAATTTCTTTTCCATTAACTAATTTACCATAGTGGTTTTAAACCATTTCTTCAACAAGGGGTATATGTTCAATAATGACTCCTGCGCGCTCCAAAAACTTCAATCCTGAATCATCCTTATACGCTTTGCTATAGACCACACGTTTTATGCCAGACTGATGGATAAGTTTGCTACATTCCCGACATGGAGAAAGGGTTATGTATAAAGTTGCCCCTTCACAAGATTGGGTAGATGCAGCTACTTTAAGTATGGCGTTGGCCTCAGCGTGTAAAACATACCATTTGGTATATCCTTCTTCATCCTCACAAAAGTTTTCAAATCCCGTGGGTGTACCATTGTATCCATCCGAAATAATCATTCGGTCTTTAACTATAATAGCTCCCACTTGTTTTCTTTTGCAATACGAAAGCTTCCCCCATTCTTTGGCCATACGCAAATACGCCTTATCGTACTTCAGTTGTTTGCTTTCTTTCATAGAGTAAAAAAGAAGTTACTATTATTTTAAAGATACCTGCTTTGGAAGACCCTTACAATCTTATTCGATGAAATTTAACAATACCCTACTTGGGGAACGTTGCAATCAACAACGGTATTGTAATGGCCATGATTAAAACGGAAAGAAAAATGATAAAATACTTTCGTTTTATTTTCAAAATGCCCTGCATCACTAACGCCAGACCCAAAACAACCAAGATGATGGCTATTTGTGAAAATTCAATTCCAGTAGCAAACCCTAAAAGAGGTGTAATCTTGTCATCTTCTTCCGCCATTAACATTTTAAAGTAATTGGAAAAACCAAATCCATGTATCAATCCAAAAAATGCAGTGGCCAAACTATGTAGGTACATTCCAATATTCACGGCATCCCTGTTCACATAGATAAGGTTAAGCAGAGCTGTGAGAAAGATGGTAACGGGAATTAGAAATTCTATTAGTCCTACATCAACCGTAAAGACCTCAAAAGCAGAAAGAGCCAAAGAAGTACAATGGGCAATGGTAAAAATAGTAGCCAAGATTACGACTCTCTTCCAATGCTTAAAGGTAAATGGAGTGGCCAAGGCAGCCAAAAACAAAATATGGTCATAAGCTTCATCATCCATAACGTGCTTAAAACCGAGGTCGACGTAAAACCAAAATTCCTGCATAGTTTAAAGATTGGGGGTTAATACATATCAAGAGTTAAAGACTCAAGAATTGCCTAAGTTAAGAAATCCCTCTTTCTCTTTGAATAGTTTCGTAGGCCTTTTGCACTTCTTTGAATTTTTCTTCAGCTCCCCTTTTAATAGCCTCGTCTTCGGTTACCACACGATCGGGGTGGTACTTTTTAGCCATCTTTCTGTAGGCCTTTTTTACCTCATCATCCGAAGCATTCTTGTCAATCTCCAAAATCTTGTACGAGTTGTCAGCCGATTTTATGAACATGGCCATAATGCTCTCAAAATCATGAATCCCTAGTCTTAAGTATCCCGCTATTTCTCTTAATTTACTGACTTCGGCCTTACTGATTTGACCATCCGCCTGAGCAATTCCGAAAAGAAAGTGAAGTAATTGTAAGCGAACTTCGTATTTGGTTCGCTGGGTTAGATATGAACAAATGCGCTGAGCAGAAATCTCCCTCCTTTTGATGACCTCGTTGAACGTTCTAAAAATGGCATTGGCCTTTTCCTTTCCGTAGGTACTCAAAAAATACTGGCGTACATAATCCAATTCCTTTTGGCTTACCTGTCCATCTGCCTTGATAATAATTGAACAAAGGGAAAGTAGATTCAGTTCAAAATCAGCGGGAGAGACATTGGGCTGGGGATACTCTCTAAAAATGGTTCTCGCATCACGCGACCCTCTTCCATTCAAATTATCCAAAAAACTTCCAATCAAGAAGCCAAGGATGGCTCCCGGAAACCGAAGTACAAAATATCCCAAAAAGGCTGCGACCCATTTAATCATTCCAAATAGAATAAGAGGCAAAGATAGTTTTTTGACCAGTAAGATTTCTTTACTCCATGTTAAGGGCCATGAAAAAAACCGACAAAACCCCTATCTTTGGAATTCGAATAAAAAATAAGACTATGTATCCCGAAGAATTAGTAAAACCAATGAGAGCGGACCTAGCTACCGCCGGGTTCCAAGAGCTATATACAAGTGAGGCCGTAGAAGAGGCTTTAAAGCAAGAAGGTACCACTTTAGTGGTGGTAAATTCGGTTTGTGGTTGCGCTGCCGCCAATGCAAGACCTGGCGCTAAACTAAGCCTCCAGAACTCAAAAACTCCTGACAATTTAGTTACTGTCTTTGCTGGTGTTGATACGGAAGCTGTTGATACAGCAAGAAACCTTATGGTTCCTTTTCCACCTTCTTCACCCAGTATGGCTTTGTTCAAAAATGGTGAATTGGTGCATATGATTGAAAGACATCATATTGAGGGAAGACCCGCAGAACTGATTGCCGACAACTTGATGGAAGCTTATAACGAATTCTGCTAGTTGGTTTAAAAAAATACTGGAAAGAACCACCTCAACGGGTGGTTTTTTTATTTTTACACCTAACCTAATCCAAAAGTGAAAAAGCTACTTTCTTACCCTCTGACGGTTTTCTTTTTTATTCTTTTCGGGCTTACACTGGTCGTTTTTCATCCAATACAGTGGTTTTGTCTTAGAGTATTTGGTTATGAAATGCACAAACGAAGTGTTTCCATCCTTAATTGGTTCCTTATGCGGTGTACCAATGTCCTTGGCACGCATTACACTTTCAAGAGCCAATATAACATCCCTAAAAATGTTCCCTTAATCATAGTTTCCAATCATCAGAGCATGTATGATATCCCTCCTATAATCTGGCATATGCGAAGGTGTCACCCCAAATTTGTGAGCAAGATTGAACTGGGGAAAGGAATTCCCAGTGTATCCTTTAATTTAAGGCATGGTGGTTCTGTACTTATCAACAGGAAGGACGCAAAACAATCCATTGAACAGCTTGAGAAATTGGGAAAATATATTGAAGAACACCGACGTAGCGCAGTTATATTCCCAGAAGGGACACGAAGTCGGGATGGTTCACCGAAAAAATTCCATACCACCGGACTTAAAGTACTCATGGCCCACGCACCATCAGCTTGGATTGTCCCGATAAGTATAAACAATTCATGGAAGCTTCTGAGATATGGAAAGTTTTCCATGGGTTTGGGAAGCCATCTTACATTTGAGGTACATCAACCTTTTCAAAACAATGGGAATTCACAGGAATTGATTGAACAAACAGAAGCCCTAATCAAAAAAGGTATAAACACTCCTTAATGAATCAAGAGCAACTCATAGACAAAACTATTGCGTACGTCAAGGAAACATTGAACGGAGCTGAGGGAGGGCACGATTGGTTTCACATTGAACGCGTTTTCAAAACTGCAAAAAAAATTGCCCTGGAAGAGAAGGTAGACTCTCTAACGGTAGAATTGGCTGCGTTGCTTCATGATATAGCGGACCCTAAATTTCATGATGGCAATGAAGAAATCGGTCCGGAAACGGCTTCTGAATTTCTACAGTCTCAAAATGTAGACGAGCGAACAATAGAACATGTTTCCAACATAATCCGATACATGTCATACAAAAACAGTTTGGATGGAAGCTCTTCTTTTTCATCCAATGAATTCCAAGTAGTGCAAGATGCTGATAGGTTGGATGCCATTGGTGCCATTGGTATTGCCAGGACATTCAATTATGGTGGATTCAAAAACCGAGAACTATACAATCCTGAGATTCCCCCCAATCAGAATATGACCAAGGAGGAATACAAAAAATCCAACGCTCCTACAATCAATCATTTTTATGAAAAGTTGCTTTTGCTTAAGGATAAAATGAATACCGAAACAGGCAAGAAAATGGCCAAGGAACGGCATCAATTTATGATTGATTTTCTAGACAGGTTCTATAAGGAATGGAATCCCTAAAAAGTAGTTTTTATTTTTTATTAGGTAAGTTACGTGTCAGCCAGCCACTTTTGTTTGCAGTTGCTATAGCATATGGCGTTATCCAGAAAAGCCCAAAGGTGTACAAAACACTATAGGAGTATGCCCAAAAAGATTCAGATAAGTTGTATCGTTTGGCATAAAATAGAACTGGAAACGTAGTTAGAATAAGAATACTCAAAAATGTTGAACTCAAAAAAAGTAGGGGGTGGGTCAAAACGAAAAACAACATAAACAGCAATAATGGATAGCTCATTAATATGCGCAAAGACTGGTTTACAAAAAGTAGGCGACCGCCCCATTTTCCTCTTTTTCTAAAATTTGTGAAAACATATTTAGACATTTCAAGGTTTTCCCGAACATTGCTCCTGCCCCAACGAATAAACATTTTGTACAATCCTGTATATTTTTCTGGAACGTTTGTATATGCGAAAGCATTTCTTTGAAACAACACATGATATCCTTGTTTTAAAATCATGTTGGTCAATGCTCGGTCTTCTCCAATATCTGATGGTACGCCCATAAAGGTTTGATTTATCCAGCTTTCCAAACATCCAAAAACTGCTTCTCTTTTATAAGCGGCCAACGCCCCTGGAGTACAGAGCACCGAGTTCAACGTACTTTCTGCTGAGCGAACAAATTCAAAACTCAACACGAAACTAACATCAAGCATTTTTGGAAGTAGCTCTTTTTTGTTATTAAGCACCCTTATATTTCCAGCTACCGCACCACAAGCCTTGTTTGTTTTAAAAGGACTCACAAGATTCCTCAAGGTATCTGTATTGACTTCAGAGTCACTATCTACCGTAACGAAAATATCTCCCTTTCCCTTTTTGAAACCATGATATAAAGCATGCCGCTTACCCATGTTTTTTTCCTGTTTATGAATTGTCAACTTACTTCCTAAGCGTTCTTTTGCTTTTTTTATCCACTGCCAAGTATCATCAACACTCCCATCATCAATTGCAAAAAGCTGAAGTTTTTGTTCTGGAAAATTACTGTTGGCTAAACTCATCAATGTGTTCCATACTTGCTTTCCTTCGTTGTAGGCTGGAACAATAACAGTACACGTAGGTAGTTCTTCATCTGATACTGATGAAATTGCTTTATATCTGAAATAACGAATGAAGCTAAAGACAAAAAAACCTGCTTTGAAAAGAAACAAAGCGGTACCCACAACCAAAAAAAACATCCCTATCCAAGATTCTCTTCGCTCAATCCGGAATTGGGAAAAATCATTGTGTAAAATGTAAAACATGTATGCAGAACCCAGCATCAACACGAACGTACTTCCCATTATAAAGACTCCCCAAGCATTTGATGTTTCAAAAAAGGTAATAACCTTTGCTCTAAAGCGTGATAATAAGGTAACTTGTTTTTTTATCGGTTCGAGGTCTTTTCTTTTCATGTTATATGAGCTTCCATAGATTAATACGTATAGGAATGAAATTTAGATGAGTTGCTTATGATTTTATTCTAAGCTTAAATCTAAGTTAATATAGTGTCTATAATCTCTTTTTCGTATCTTAATTTCCTTCAAAAAACCATACCATGCAAAGACGCAAATTTCTTAAAAATGCTTCAGCTGCTTCAGCTGCGTTTACCATTGTCCCTAGTTTTGTGCTAGGTAAAAATCATACGCCTCCCAGCGACACATTGTACGTTGCCGCATTCGGAGTAGGTGGTAGGGGACGAGGAGTAATTGAGGGTATGGCAGGCACCCAAAAAGTAAAATTTGTAGCCTTGTGTGATGTGGACGACAGAAGGGCAAAGGATACCTACAAACTTTTTCCAGATGCCAAACGATTCAAGGATTTTCGCAAGGTATATGACTCCCATTTAAACGATATTGACGCCATTATGGTGGCTACCCCAGATCATACCCATGCTGTAATCTCGTTACCGTTCATGCGAGCCAAGAAACACGCCTATGTTGAAAAACCACTGACCCACAACATACGCGAAGCACGACTGATGACCCAAGTAGCGGCAGAAAATGGCATAGTGACTCAAATGGGAAACCAAGGGGCTTCAAGTGATGATAGCCGTATTGCTCGGGAGTGGGTCGAATCTGGGATTATTGGAAAGGTACATACCATAGATTGTTGGACCAATAGGCCTGTATGGCCACAAGGTGTTTCAGTTCCCTCAAAAAAAGATAGGATTCCCAAAGAATTGGACTGGGATTTATGGTTGGGGCCTGCAGCGATGAGGGACTATAACGCTTCTTACTTGCCCTTTAAATGGCGGGGTTGGTGGGATTTTGGAACCGGTGCTTTAGGCGATATGGGTTGTCATATTATGGAAACCCCTTTCAGTGTTTTGGATTTGGGCTATCCTAAAGAAGCAGAGGCTAGTTGTACCACAGTTTGGGTAGGTGATTTTGTTGAAGCGGACTACAGCCCCTCCTGTCCCCCATCATCCAAAATACATTTGAAGTTTAAACACGACTATCATGGTGATATTGCATTGAACTGGTACGATGGCGGACTAAAACCAGATCTACCCGATGAACTTAAAGATGATGAAACCATTGGGGATAGTGGAGGTGGAACGGTTATGTATGGTGAAAAAGGCATACTGGTCTGCGACACGTATTCCAAAAATGCGCGCTTATTACCTTCGGATATGATGAAACTGTTTAAATCACCCGAACCCAAGTACCCAAGAATTCCTGGTGGCATCGATGGCCATATCGCAAACTTTGTTGATGGATGTATGAACAGCACCCCTACTTCTTCAGACTTTTCGAAAGCAGGACCACTCACCGAAACGGTTCTCATGGGCAACCTTGCCGTAAAAGCATACCAATACAAAGTATTGAAAGAAGGAAAAAAGGTTGGGGACTGGGCACCTTATGCCTACCCCGGCAGACGAAAACTACTTTGGGATGGTACCAACATGAAAATCACCAATTATGATAAAGCCAACGAATGGGTAAGTCGAGAATATAGAGCAGGGTGGGACTTGGGATAACCTAGGATGACTTCAACTTTTTCTCCAAATGTCGTTTTACCAAATCATTTTCGGATAGTGCTATGGCCTTTTTCAAAAAAGTTTCAAAATTGAGATCGCCTTTCTCTTTAAGAAGCTCTGCCCAAATGGCATAAAAAAGGCCTGAAGTTGAAAAATCGGTCTGTTTCTCCAAATTGCTCAACTCTTTTAAGGCGTTTTTTGGACCATGTACCTTTCCGTAGGGCACAATACGATTTAAGGCAACCATAGGAGAGTATTGTTGCTTCAATTGTACATCGTACAAATACAGAATGTTTTTCCAATTCGTTTCACTGAAAGATGGTGCGGTACAATGATAGTAGGAACGCGCTGCTTCCAAATGATAATGAGACGGGGTTCGGTCTTTTGTGCCTGCCTGTTCCAAATGATGAATCCCTATTCGGATTAATTCTTGATTGTACAGACCTCTATCATGATGCTCCAAAGAGACCAAGTTCCCTTCTTTATCCAATCGGGCTTCAAAACGGGAGGCATGAAAACACATCAGGGCAATCAAAGCTTCCAAATTTGGATGGGAACAATATTTGTTTTTACGTAACAACAATGCCAACCTTAGTGCTTCATAGCAAATATCTCTTTTCAACAGTTGTGCTCCAGTGGTAGCAGCATACCCTTCAGAAAACAACAAGTAGATAACACGAAGCACTTGGAACAACCGCGACTGCAAACCCATCTGAACTGGTATCTGAAGGAACTGTACCTTTTCCCGAAACTGTTTTTTTGCTCGAGTAAAGGATTTTGCAATGGCATCTTCTTTCTTCAACAACGCATCCGCGAGTTCTTTGTTACTAAATCCTCCCATCAACTTAAGACTCAATATGATTTGGTATTCTTGCGAAAGCGTTGGGTGGCAACAGGCAAAAATCATATTTAACTGGCTATCCTCAAGCGCACCTTCTAATATAACTTCACTTTCCTTGTTCGCTTTTTCTTTTGGAAAAGGTCTATCTCCCATCAAATCCGATTTCTTATCTCGTCGAAGCGCATCGATAAGTCTGTTCTGTGCTACCCGAAACAACCATGCGGTAGGGTTATCAGGAATAGATTGATACCCCCACACCTGCATTGCTTTTAGAAAGGTGTCTTGGGCGGCATCTTCAATTTGCTCCAAAAAGGAAACTCCATATTTATGGGTCAGTAATGATATGAGCTTCCCATATTCATTACGAAAAAGGTGGTCTATGGTATGGTTTAGATTGCTGTTGGTCATTTTTGAACAAATATTATGCTGAAAAACAAATGGTCTTAGCAACCCTGTTTCCCAGCATAATCTAAAAGGTTAGTATTGGGGAGGTCATACATGATCTTCCATATCCAATATTTGTCTTACCTCTACTGTACTTCCCTCATAATCGAAAATGGGACAGCTTCTGGAAATCTCAGTAGCTTCATCCAAGCTCTTGGCAGAAATAATCAAATATCCTCCTACCAATTCAGCGCCCTCGGCATGTGGCCCATTGGTAACCAGTTCTCCTCCATTATGCACTACTCTTCCATCCCCATCCAATGGGAGACCGTCCAATAGATGGCCTTTTTCTTGGAGGCCTCCCATCCACTTTCCCCAAACTTCCATATGGGCCTGTTTTTCTTCTTGGGACAGTTTCGCATAGGCTTCGTCCCCGCCTCTAAACAAATACAAAAAATTACTCATTGGTCTAAATTTTTTGTCCATCCTTGAATGGACCGGTTTATACTTTGTTTCATCTTATTGACGAAAGTGAATTGAAGAATTGGACAGTCCATTAAATTTATTTAAAAAATATTTAGTTTTCATTTTGAACCAAACGTAGGCCGTGTGAGAAATCTTTGGCAGAGACTTCTCGACTGCGCTCGAAGTGACAGCTATGATATATGTTAACATTCGTTTACCATTAATCACTATTTAAACCGGGCTCATGACGATTGTCATTTCGAACGAACGTAAGAAATCTAAAACTGAATAGAGATTTCTCAATCCACGCCTTGCTCCTCATTTCGAAATGACATATCAAAATAATTTCATCTGTCCATCTTTATATGCTGCATGCAAATCTTTTCTTAGAGCAGGGAACTGTTTTCCCTGAAAATACTTTTGTCTGGCCAATTTGGCCATATCATGAATCTGTTTGGCCACATGGCCTTCACCTCGGTTACGTAATCCAAATCTACTATCGTTGATGCTTCCTCCATGGCATTGTTGGATTAAGTGTAGTACTTTTTCCGCCCTATTGGGCATGGCTTTCTTTATCCAATCTGTAAAAATTTCGCCTATGGCCCCATTCAACCTGACCACTGTAAAGGCAAAAGAGACCGCTCCGTTATCTGCAGTAGCCTTGGCCAATTTCAGTAACTCGTGGCTGTTGATTCCTGGAATCATGGGTGCCAACATTGCGTTTACAGGAATTCTGTTTTCTGATAGTATCTTAATAATATCCAACCTTTTTTTGATAGATGCCGTTCTCGGCTCTAGTTTTCTTCTAGTCTTTTCAGAAAGTGAGGTTACCGAGATGTTCACCCCAACCAATTCAAGGGCGTTCAACTCTTTTAGAATATCCAAATCCCTAAGAATCAACGCATTTTTTGTAATGATGCCTACTGGATGACGATATTTTAGGAAGACCTTTAGGCAGGCCCTAGTGATTTCAAACTTTTTCTCGGCAGGTTGATAACAATCTGTATTGCCAGACATTACTATAGTCTGCGCTTGCCAACGTTTACTTTTTAGTTTCGCTTCCAACAGTTCAGGAGCCGATTTCTTTACCAAAATCTTGCGCTCAAAATCCAGCCCGGCACTATACCCCCAATATTCGTGTGCATTTCTTGCGTAGCAATAAATACAACCATGTTCACAACCTTGGTAGGGATTCATGGAATAGGACATGCCCACATCTGGGCTGTCCACTTTATTGACAATAGTTTTGGGGAATATGGGAATGTATTCCGTCTTGGTATGCTCCGCCTCTTCGCCTTCCAACCGGCAGAATTCCAAAAAGTCCTCCCGCATTTCATACACATGCTTAAGGAATCTATTTGGCGTGTTTTTCTGGGCGCCACGGCCTTTTTGTAGGTTGTCTTGTTTCAATTTAATGGATTTATTCCAAAAATATGGAATAAATCCAATTATTATAGACGTTCAAAAGTTAAAAACTTGAATTCATCATAAACCAAATTCAATGTGTTTTCATCTATAAAAGATATAGTGAATACCGAAGCCTGTTGATTTTGATTACTACTCTCTGACATCGCCTGATAGAATGCTTGTCCAAAAAAGGTGTCCAAGGCATCCGTGGACACCAATTCATTGATAAACAAGGTATTGTCATTGGTAGTGCTTCGTCCCCCAAAGGAATTAATGGAGGTGGTACCTGAGAACTCTCCGTTTTGCGAGAAATTCACCGAGATTACTTCGTCATCCCCAGGTTCAATTACAGGACCTATTGGGCTGTCTGAAATGTTTATGGCAACAACACTCCATTGCCCCGTCAACTCGTTTTCAATAGAATCTGAATCGTCATTGTTGCATGCCAACAATAGAGTAAACCCTAAAAGGACATAGGCTGCGTAAAAAAATTTGTTTATCATAAAAGGTCGTTTTGTAGAAGATGTACGACCTTTCAAAATGTTGCGTTGAGTTACAAAAACGAAACTTTTACCAACTGCTTTTTGGTTCCTCGCTTGGCGTAGAAAAGCATATTACTGCTGTCCAAATTCTTTAAGGGCTTAGAAACCATAAGCGGTAAACGGGCTTCTTTATCATCTATAATTTTTTCATAGTCCATTTTTCCGGCTTCATCCAACGAAATGAGAAAAACATTTCGGTTTCTGCTCAAACCTTGTTTAAAAATCAAGCGTTCGTTGTTAATCAACTGTGGATTCTCTGCTGCGGTACATATAAAGAAATAGGTTTTTCCGTCTTTAATATATGAGCTGTACGAAGCATAGGCTCCATCACCTTGGGTAACTTCGGCCTTATTGATGTTTCGTATCCAAATAGAGTTGCCATTGCTATCCAATTTGGCACTTACTATATCATTATGGTGAAAACGCTCTATTTTTACCCGTTGTCCGGCCCCTGTTGATTGAAGGCTGTTGGTCACGAAATACTCTTCAGCATTGAAAAATATTTCATCATTTGGACTTACTTCTACACTCTTAAAAATCAAGTTCTTTATCACCTTATCATCATCTCGACCAAACTTGTCTTCCATAAATTTCTGAGAAAACGGGTTATACTTTTTTGAATTGATTTCCAACGAGATGGGATTTACATCAAAAAAGGCGACACCGTTGTATCGATTGTCCTTTCTATCTGCATAAAAGCCTGTACAGACTAGTCTGTCTTTGTAAATTATAGGATAAAGTGCTTCTGAATATTTCCCGGGGTCGTCAAAAGATTGAGTTTGACTTCCGTTCTTGGAAACCTTGATGAGCTCATACTGAAATCTCCTTTCCTCTACCCGAAAACGCTTCTTTTTAAAATAAGCTTTACCTACGATATAGGCGGTTTCCCCATCCCTGGATATGGCCACATTCTCAAAGGCATAATTTTTCTCTTCCACACTATAGGAAAAGTCATGTTCAAACCTCTTGTTTAAATTGGTATCGTACAAATGAATAATGTGCTTGTTTGATTTTCCCTTTTTGTGATGAGTGCTAATCACAAATCCCGTCTTTTCCTTATTGAAAAGAATGGCCGTGGTAAAACCCTTTGAAAAGTTTCGGTTGTAGTAGTTCTTTCCTACAGGATTGTTTACCTGCTCTGATGATAAAGACAGTAATCTTTTCCTAGTGAAATCAAATCCTTTTATTGGGCTTTGATGCACCCAATATTCATATTGTCCACGTTCATAGTTATAGTCCAAAAAGAGCAGATTCAGCTTTCCATCTTTTAGGAAACCGTCCACAAAATTCTTTCCTTTCAACTTATAGTTGAATTCTTCCACCAACTCCAAATTGCTATTGTAGTGCTCAATAAAATAGCCTTTAGGTTTTAAAATTAGTCCTTGAAAATAAGCCCGTACCAAAATGTATCCTCCATCTCCATCATTATCAATGGTTAAGAGATTGGAATATCGGTATCTATCACCAAATTTCTCACCAAAATCATAAGCAACAGGCATTTTTTGGGCTGAAACCCACGCCCCAAAAACTAAAAGGCAAAAGAAAAGTATTGTATTTCTCATCATAGTCCGGTTTGGTTGAACCAACGGCTATGACCCAGGAAAATCGGCTTTGCGTTTTTCTAAAAAGGCCGAAGTGCCCTCTATAAAATCATCGGTCCCAAAACAGGTTCCAAACGCATCGATTTCTACGGCATAACCGTCCGTATCATAGCTATAACCCGCATTTACCGCATTTATTGCGTGTTTTATGGCCACAGATGAATTATTCGATATCCTGCTTCCAATCTTAACACATAACGGTAAAAGTTCTTCTTGGGAAACCACATAATTTACCAATCCGCATTCCAGTGCTTTGGAAGCATCCATCATGCCCGCGGTCATAATCAGTTCCATGGCCCTTCCTTTGCCGATAAGTTGCGGTAGTCTTTGTGTTCCTCCATAACCAGGTATGACTCCTAAAGAAACCTCTGGTAATCCCATTCTTGCATTTATGCTTGCCACCCTAAAATGACAGGACATGGCCAGCTCAAGTCCTCCGCCTAAAGCAAAACCGTTTACAGCAGCTATCACAGGAGTAGATAAATTTTCAACAAAGTTGAACAATAACTCTTGGCCTTTAGCTGCCAGTTCTCCACCTTGTTTCACCGAGAAATCGGCAAACTCGGAAATATCCGCTCCGGCCACAAAGGCTTTTTCCCCGCTTCCGGTGATGATAATCACCTTGATTTCTTTATCCTCATCCAACTCCTTAAAAGCCTCGTGCAGCTCAGTAATGGTCTGTTTGTTGAGGGCGTTCAGCTTTTTGGGGCGGTTTATGGTAACTGTTGCAATGTGATTCTCTTCCTCGATATAAATGTTCTCGTAATTCATTTGGGTTATTGTTTCAAGTGTTTTTAGATGCTTTTGGAAATTTAACGGAAAATACTGTACCCTTCCCTACCTGTGAGGTAAAGCTGATGGTTCCATTATAGTTTTCCACGATATTTTTGACCATGCCCAGACCTAGGCCCATGCCACTGGTCTTTGTGGTGAATTTCGGCTCAAATATTTTCTCCTTGACCTCATCGGCTATACCGATTCCATTGTCTGCAACGGAAATCTTTACCCTTTCCCCTTCCGAAGCTACCGTTACCAAAATTCTAGGGGATGCCACATCGTTCATGGCTTGTGTGGCATTCATTACCAAATTGGTAACTACGCGAATCAATTGCGTCCGGTCTAATTTGGCCACTATTTCTTCTTCATCAGAAATGAAATGAATATAGTCTTCATTGAAAATATCCAGAGCCAACTTTACGATATTGACCACATTCAAGGTTTCATTCTGTTGTGCTGGCATCTTCGCAAAATTGGAAAATGCCGAAGCTATATTGCTCATGGTGTCTATCTGTTGAATCATGGAATTCGAAAACTCCTTCAATTTGACAGGAGCATCTTTATCCTCAGGATTAAATTTGCGCACAAAGCTTTGTACCGACAATCGCATGGGTGTCAACGGGTTCTTAATTTCATGAGCCACCTGTTTGGCCATTTCCCGCCAAGCCTGTTCCCGTTCACTACGCGCTAGTTTTGTAGCACTTTCCTCCAGCTCGTCTATCTTGCTATTGTACGAGTCTACCAACTTCTTTATTTCTTCACTCGAATCTTCAATGTAAATCTTTTCATTGCGCCGAGTCAAATCTGTTTGATTCATCTTATCCGCAAGGGTCTGTAATGACCTAGTGATATATTTTGAGATAAAATACGCCAGGATAATTGCTGACAAGAGCATGATTACATAAACCCCGGCCAAACGAAAAAGAAACTCCCTTAGTTCCATATTGCTAAACGAGTTATCTTCAAAATAGGGCAGGTTCATGATGCCAATGGGCTTAAACTTATTGTCGGTTATATATGAATAGGAAGCCTTGAATTTTCCTCCAACCGCAATTTTCTCTTCTACATGACGCCTATCACTGCTAACCAGCAAGTTGTTGAGTATTTCTGCATCCAAGCAATTGGAAATGGAATCTGCTTCAAAACTGGGCCTTGAACTCTTTATCAAAGTCCCTTCCAAATCATATATATTGAAATTTACATTTTGAACATCCGCAATCTTGTAAATCTCATCCATAAAAATGTATTCCAGATTTTCCTCCGTTGGTGGATAGGTAGTTTCACGAAGTGTATAGGAAATACTTTGAAGAATTTGTTCTTCCTTACGCTGTAAACGTTGTTCGTGATAATCCCTGCTCTGTTCTCTGTACTGATACACCGTAACACCTGCAATCAAAACAGAGGCTATAAGCACCAATAAAATCATGGTGACAAAGATGCGCGAGCGTAGGGATAGTTTTTTGAACAACTCGTTTGGATTTGAGATAAAATTACGCAATAATCACACCAAAAGGTTCAATCTCGAAAAATGCAAACCCCAAATTTCAAAATAGGATTAATCAAATTTGGAATTTAGTGCTTGACTTTCATTATTCAATTAGGCGTTTGGATTTTTGTCTCGTATCTGTTTGTACAATCGAATTCCCAACATGAGAAGAATAGCCAATACAAAAATTCCAACCACGCCATAAATCCAATTGAAGGCACTTTTCAAAATGACCAAAAAGACCACTGCAAAAAGAATCAAGGTGGCCCCTTCATTCCAAATGCGCATAAAACGTGAGGTGTATTTTACCTCATCTCGTTGCAATTGTTTGAAGATTTGATGGCATTTTCCGTGGTATACGAACAGAAGAAGGACAAATAACAGCTTCACGTGCATCCATCCTTGCTGAAGCCAGCCTGGCATTAAAAACAACAGCCAGATGGCAAAAATAGTGCATAAGACAGCAGATGGCCATGTAATGATGTACCAGAGGCGCTTGGTCATCAACTTTAGTTGATTGGTAAGGATTTCCTTTTCCGGAGATGGTTTTGCCCATGCTTCAATATGATAGATGAACAATCGCGGTATATAAAAAAGTCCCGCAAACCAAGTGACCACAAAAATAAGATGTAGCGCTTTTATGTAATTGTAATATTCCACTTTATTCACAAAAGGAGTTAAAAGCAAAGGTAAAAAGTTGAGAAGCAAGACCTTTTACCTTTGTCGAAAAAACGTATTATGTTTTCAAAGCTGAATAGCTCCGACACCCGCTTCCCATAACCTCTTGTTGAGAGTAGGAATCTTTACATTTTCAAATGCTTTTCCTCTTTGCTTGAGGCCTTTCCATTGCTCTTCCAACTCATTTCTTCTGTCAATCGAGGATTGGTTCACTCTTGGAATTGAGCTATCCGTCGCATTGATTAAAAACATGTATTCTGCAGTAAACTTATTTGGGAAATTCTCTACATCATCATACGCTTTTGACTTGCGCTGTACCATTTCCTTGTCCCAAGCATCCAGTTCTTCCAGTAAAGCCTTGCCTTCCTTCTTAATCGATTCATCCTTTATTTTTTTCAGGACCTCTTTCAATTGATTTTTAGCTTTAAACAGCATATTCACCATAGTATGCATCTCGGTTAAATTGGCTTCAGTCTCCGTCATGAAAACATCGAACGCCTCATATTGTTCAGGTTTGATATCGTATTTTGGCAGCTCTTTGATTATCCCTTTTGTTTCCAGGACAGTATCATCCATTTTGAGCTTAATAGTGTAGGTACCGGGAATAGCCCGATGACCTCTGTAGTTGGCTTCGATGTAGGTATCTTTTATCCCAGGCATTATTTTATGGCCCATATTCCACACAAAGCGATTGAGTCCTTCTTTTTTGTCAAGTTTTGGAGCCGGTGGGGGCCCACCATCATATTTCTTGTAGCTTGCATCTTTTTTTGATGAAAATGAATTGACCAACTTCCCCTTGGCATCAAAGATTTCCATACTGATTTCGGTAGAGTCCAATTTGGGCAACTCATAATACAATACCAATCCATTGGCTGGATTTACTCCAGTAAAAGCTTGACTCCCTTTAAATTTAGCCGAATTACCGCTCAAAGCACTCCCCCATGATCCATTGTAGGCTGGCTCAGGCTGATATAATTTTGCTACTTTTTGAGGTTTGTTGTATTCTTTTAGCAATCCCAAATCATCCAAAATCCAAAAAGAGCGTCCAGAGGTGGCCACAACCAAATCGCCTTGGTGGACCATTAAATCCAGGATAGGTGTTTTGGGTAGATTCAATTGGAACGATTCCCAATTTTGGCCTCCATTCCAAGAAATGTACATGCCTTTTTCTGTTCCTGCATATAATAGATTTTTTCTGTCCTTGTCTTCACGAACCACTCTGGTAAATGAACCCTTTGGAATTCCAGAACTGATATTGATCCAACTCTTTCCATAGTTCGTAGACTTGTAAATAGCCGGTGTATAATCGTTGAATTTATAGCGTGTAGTTGCAATGTAAACCGTAGCAGGATCATGGGGTGATACTTCTATAGCATTTACCAAACATTCTTGGAGTCCTTTTGGGGTGACATTCTCCCAAGTTTCCCCTCCATTTTTGGTAATATGAACCAATCCATCATCACTTCCGGTGTAGAACACTCCCTTTTCATGAGGTGATTCTATCATATAAGCGATGGTTCCATAATTTTCAGCACCTACGGCCTCATTGGTGTAGGGTCTTCCTCCATTTCCTTGCTTGTCATCCTGGTTTCGGGTTAAATCTGGAGAGATTTCTTCCCATGTTATTCCATTGTCTTTGGTTCGAAGGACCAACTGGGCACAATGATAAAACGTTCCAGGTTCATGTTGGGACCAAATTATAGGGGCATTCCAATTATAAAGGTATTTCATATCCCTAGCGGCACGTCCCAAATACTGAATCGGTGATGCCATAACCTTGGTAGAGGCCTTGGTATGGGTATCTAATAAATTGATGGTCCCTAAATAACTCCCACCCATTACATATCTTGGGTTATCGGGGTCAAATGCCAAGAAAGCACTCTCACCCCCTGCCGAATAGCTCCAATCCTCTCTGCTGATACTACGCCTTCCTACAGAAAGGCTTGCAATCTTTACCGATGTATTATCCTGTTGACCAGCATATATGTTATATGGAAAAAGATTATCAACATTAATGCGATAAAACTGAGCCGTTGGCATTATGTTTTGAGTAGACCAACTTTTTGCAAAATTGAAGCTGATTGCAGCGCCACCATCATTGGCAATGACCATATTTTTTGGGTTATCAGGATTGATCCATAGGTCATGGTAATCACCATGAGTTCCCGAAAGTCTACTCCATGTTTTTCCGCCATCAATGGAACGAAGGGCTGGAGCGCTCAATACGTAGACCACATTTTCATTGTTGGGGTCAGTAAATACTTCGGTATAATACCAAGCTCTTTGCGTTAAACGATTGTCACCACTTATCATACTCCAACTTTCACCGGCATTGTTGGACACAAAAAGCCCGCCTTTGTCCGCATTGGAATCACTTTCCACAAGAGCATACACTTTATTGGAATTGGCCGGACTTACGGAAATGGCCATCTTTCCTTTTTCTTTGGGAAGTCCTTTTTCAATCTTTTTCCAGGTTTCCCCTCCGTCAACGGATTTGTAAACACCACTCCCTTCTCCTCCACTGATCACAACTTCTGGCTTGCGTTGATGTTCCCACATGGTTGCATAAAGTATGTCCGGGAAATTGGCATCCATGGAAAGCTCTGAACAGCCTGTCAAATCATTCACAAACAATACATTCTTCCAAGTCTTTCCACCATCAATAGTTTTAAAAATTCCACGTTCTTTATTTGGCCCATATAGTGCTCCTTGAGCAGCTACGAATACAATGTCGGGATTGGTTGGGTGAATCACAATCCTAGCAATATGCTGCGTTTCTTTTAGACCTATGTGCTTCCAAGTTTTTCCAGCATCAACGGATTTATAAACCCCATCTCCATAAGAAGTCATGACTCCTCTAGGAGCATGTTCTCCCATTCCAACGTACACTACGTTCGTGCTGGATTGAGAAACTGCAACCGCTCCCACAGAACCCATTTCAAAGAAGCTATCGGAAATATTCTTCCAATGCTGACCTGCATCATCAGTTTTCCAAAGACCTCCTCCCGTTGTTCCCATATAATAAGTCATGGGGTCACCTACAACTCCAGTGGCACAAACGGAACGTCCACCTCTAAAGGGACCAATGTTTCTATATTTAACGGGTTTAAAATATTCTTCAGCAGTTTGCGCAAAAGAAGTAGCCCCAAGAATTAGGGCTACAACGCATATTATATTTTTCATAATATCGGTTATTCTTCTATACTTAAATACTCCAACCCTAGCTGGTTAAACTCCGCATTAAAGGCCTTCATCTCCTCGTCCACTAATTTATCGAAAGCAGTTAATTGCGCGTTGATTTTTGTGGTCATTTCATTTTTTACAGCAATATCCTGTTCGGTTGGAGGAAAATCATCAATACTCACCAAACTGTTCAAATGAGCTAATTTATTCGTCAATCGGATTGGGAAATTCAATGGGTCTTGATTACTTCGGTTTTTGGTTTGATACAAGGCTTTTTCCACCTCACCGAACCCTTCTTTCATCTTCTTCGCTTTTTCCACAAGGTCTTTTGTAGCTTCATTGCCTTTGTACTGTTTCGTGAAGGCATCCAATTTTTCATTAATCTTGCGAATCTTTTTTATGGATTGATGTGCCTTGTCCACAGTTTCATTGATGCTCGTAATAAAATCATATTGCTTTTGCATATCAGCAATAGAAACCTCTGCCCTTGGGTCAGGTACTATTTTGAAAGATTGGGTATGTCCATTGCCATTTACATCCAACGAGACCTTGTAGTCTCCGGGTACCGCCTTGGCTCCATTGAGATTGGCCCACCAGAGAATCATGCCTTTCAATTTTTCGGCTCCCTTGCCTCGAGTATCCCAAACATGGGTATTTCCTCCTTTTTTGGCCTTTAATTTCTTCTTTTTATCCTTGGCATGGGTACTGAAACTTGCCAATGTATCCCCAGCTCTGCTCAAATACGTCAATTGAACTGTATCCTTCTCGGAATAATTCTTCAAATAGAAATGACTCACTACCCCATTTGGATGGTTTTGACCTTCCGTTAAACTAGGTTCTTTTGCAGCTCTACCTTTGGTACGGTATGAATCTTTTGGAGCAAAAAGTTTGGTGCTTGCTGATTTCGCTGAAGCATCCAACTGGTGAAGTACTGTAAGATCATCAATAATCCAAACCGAACGCCCTTGGGTAGCAACTACAAGATTATTCTCCTTAATGGTCAAATCAGTAATAGGCACAATAGGTAAATTCAGTTGAAACTTTTCCCAGCTTTGACCATCATTGAATGAAATGTACATTCCAGTTTCCGTCCCTGCATAGAGCAATCCTTTTTGTTTAGGGTCTTCACGAACTACGCGGGTGAAATGCTCGCTTTCAATTCCGTTTGTGATTTTGGTCCATGTTTTTCCGTAATCGGTGGTCTTGTACAAATAGGGCTGAAAATCACCCAACTTGTAACGCGTTCCCGCCACATAACATGTCCCCTCATCAAAATTGGAAGGCTCGACACTATTTATCATCATCCATTCTGGCATTCCTGTTGGGGTGACATTTTCCCAGTTTTGTCCACCATCTTGGGTAATATGAATCAGTCCGTCATCACTTCCAACCCACATCAAGCCTTCTTTTAGAGGACTTTCGTTGGCAGCGAAAATGGTACAATAATATTCAACCCCGGTGTTATCTTGAGTGATTGGTCCTCCACTGGAGACTAATTTGGTTGGGTCGTTCCGTGTTAGGTCTCCACTAAGCAGATCCCAGCTTTGTCCTTCATTGGTGCTCATGTGCACATGATTGGAGAAAGTATATAGTTTTTTAGGGTCGTGTTTGCTAAAAATAATGGGGAAATTCCACTGGAAACGATATTTCATTCCCTCGGCACCATAACCCATAGGATTGTCTGGCCAGACATTGATGCCACGAACAGTTTTATTCTCGTGGTTTACACGTGTTAGAAACCCTCCATAGCTTCCTCCGTATACAATATCATTGTTGGTAGGGTCAACTGCAATGTGCGCACTCTCACCTCCCGCAGTCGGTTCCCAGTCATCTTCCCCTATACTACCATCATTGGAGCGATGATTAATGCGTACAGTACTGTTATCTTGTTGAGCCACGTAAATACGATATGGGAAAGCGTTATCTGTGGTGACACGATAAAACTGGGCAGTAGGTTGATTGTAATAAGTACTCCATGTTTCACCTCCATCATAGCTGACTTGTGCTCCACCATCATCTCCAATAATCATTCTCTTGGAATTTTCCGGCGCAATCCATAAATCATGATGGTCACCATGAGGAGCGTTGAAAGTCTTAAATGTCTTACCTCCGTCCGTACTTTTATGATACCGTACATTCAACACGTATACCACGTCTTCATCCTCAGTATCTGCATATACTCGTGTGTAGTACCAAGCTCGTTGACGTAACTTTCTTTCACTATTAACCTGGGTCCATTTTTTGCCACCATCATCTGAACGATAAAGACCTCCTTTTTCCTTGTTCTCAACAATGGCAAACACTCTTTCTGAATTCACTGGGGAAACTGCAACCCCCATTATTCCAAGAGTGTCCTTTGGGAAACCTTCATTTTTGGATATTTCAGTCCAAGTTTCACCGCTATCGGTACTTTTCCAAAGGGCAGAACCGTCTCCACCACTACTCAGGGAGTATGGGGTTCGCTGTGCGCGCCAAGTTGAAGCATATAAAATGCGAGGGTTGTTCGGGTCGAAAGTCAAATCAACTGCTCCCGATTGGTCGTTCACAAAAAGTACTTGCTTCCAGCTTTTTCCACCATCTGTACTTTTATAAATGCCACGTTCCTTTGTAGGCTTGTAAATATTTCCAAGGACTGCTGCATAAACGGTATTGTAGTCGGTTGGGTGCACCCGAATTCTTGGCACATGCCTGCTTTTTTCAAGTCCCGCTTTTTGCCATGTCTTCCCTGCATCTTCCGTTTTCCATACCCCATAACCACTTGATACATTTCCACGTAGGGTTTTTTCACCTCCACCTACGTAAATAACATTGGGGTCACTTTTGGCTACTTCCACTGCTCCAATACTTCCGCCAAAAAAGCCATCTGAAATATTTTTCCAACTACGCCCTCCATCCAATGTTTTCCATACTCCACCTCCAGTGGCTCCAAAGTAAAACAGATTGGGTTCTCCAGGTACCCCGGTAACTGCCGCCGAACGGCCCCCTCTAAATGGCCCTACCAAACGATACTCTAAACTGGAGTAAAGCTCTGAAGGATATTCTGGTGATGGTGTTGTGGATTTTCTTCGTCTTTGGGCATCGGCAACCCATGGCAATAGTAGAAGGGCTAGCACAACAATGCTAGCTTGAAAAAAGCGAGTTCTCATTTTCGTTTCGTGTTGAATTAGTCGTACTAAAAGTAAGGAAAAACCATGAGGTTAAATAAAGTTCCATATGGGTATTTTACCCAAAAAAACGTGAGGAAATAATGAAATAACCTCTATTTTCCTTCTTTTGCCCCCTTTATCCATAAAATCACAACAAATATTTACTCTTTCAGACATCTCTCTTTACTTTTATATTCAAGAAACAAATTGCTTTGAATCAAAGAGTTACTCTCTTATCGACTTTTCTTTTATGCTGTTTTCTGGCCTGCACAAAAATGTCCGGACAAAAATCAGCACCGTTAGCCGTTGACGATTCTTATGTTCTTGGAACCAACTCCACTTTAACAATTACCTCGGTAAATGGAGTTCTGGCCAATGATAGTGATGCCAATGGAAACGCAACAATGAGCGTCCGAACAAACCCAATCGTTGGACCATCTTCTGGCTCCCTGACCTTGAATTCTGATGGAAGCTTCACCTACATTCCAAATATCGGTTTTATTGGCACAGACAGTTTTACCTATAGGGTATGCGATGATGGTACCCCTAGTCCCGTAGTTTCAAGATTTGATTTTGACACGCCTACAATTACAGATGCTTCTATTGGTCCAAATGCTACCTCTGTCAATTCAAATGCAGCACAAACAGGTTGTGGAATACACTTTCCCACTGGTGCAGGAGGCTCTACTGGTTTTGACATTGTAGTTCCCAATTCCAGTGGCATTTTCGATTTCACAAGTTTTGCTGTTTCTTTTGAATATCAAGATTTGGAAGGTACCGCCGATATTGTCACTGCTGGCAATTTCAGAATCTATCATATTACAAGAGATGAGTTGGGGGTTAGAGTTACAGTTATCAACGGAACCGATGGACTACAACAAGACTATACTCTTAATCTTGGTAATTTTCTATCAGGCAATAATCCTTACACAGTAGCTTACAATGAAGTAACTGGCGAAGTTACCTATACAGCCAACGGTACAACTACAACCCTTGCTTTGGCTCCAGCTAATTCCGCATTAGATACTTCTTTGGCCTCAGATATTACAATTGGGCGTTTTATGGATGGTAGTGGCTCTTCCCTGCCTTCTTTATGTAGTATGGAATTTATAGACAACAGTATACTTTGCGATGAAGGTGATGTTACGCTAAATGTGAGGTCAACCATAATTACCAATAGGAAAATTACGTATCGAGTAAATCCTAACTAGGTTCTTATTCTTCTAAATACTTATGCTCCAGTAGTTCCTCGAAGCTACCGTATTCCAAAGCTTTTTCATGGGTTGCCTCCAAGATGACCGATGGGGCCAAACCTTCAAGATAAGCTTCCTTCCAACGCGAGACACAAAGACACCACTTATCACCAGCTTTTAATCCAGGAAATTGATAATAAGGAATGGGTGTTATTAAGTCATTACCTCTACTGCGTGTAAACTCCAAAAACTCATTGGTCATAATTGCACAGACCACATGGGTGCCTATATCCTCGGCTCCGGTCTTACAGAAACCATCGCGGTAGTATCCTGTTTTTGGTTCAAAGCAGCAAGCTTTTAGTTCTGAGCCCAATACATTTTTATCCATAGACCATAAAATTACTCCACCAAATCCTGACTTTAAAAAAGCATCAACGTTCGCCCAAGGCATAAATCGCAAAGGAGCCCAGCCAATGGCCTCCTTCATAGTCGTCCCCTACCAAGTTTGGAAAAGAATACGCAAAATGCTTATGTGCCAATGGTAAAACATGGCTGTATTCATCAGGATATTGTTTTGTCAAACCATATAAGACCCAAGCTCGGCTGAAATTTAATCCATCCAAATGGACCAATTGACCATCTTTTCGATCAACAACTATGGCCTCTGGCAAATCAAAATTGATTTCTTTTAAATCAGGCATAAAATTGTTTATCCAGTTCAAAAAATCTTCTTTGTTCAAAATTCGTCGCATTAGGTCAATTTCTTCAAAACAGGGTGATAAAAAATCAGCGCCACTAGGCTCCCAAGCTAAGGGACATCCTGAATCTTTTTGATAAAAAGCCAAAGCCCTATCTTGAATGGCATCTTTCAACTCCTGATGCTTTAGACTCTTAGCATAATCCCAAGCAAAGGCAAGTCCAAAGGCTGTATTAGTATGTGTCCCAACACGAACCGGGTATTGTAATTTAGGGAGGTATGCCACGAACTTTTGAGCAATCAATTGCGTTAATGGCTCAAGATTCTGTTCCAATTCCCTTGCTACAGGGTCATCAAAATTATGAAGCTCTTCTGCCAATTTTAAAAGCCAACCCCATCCATACGTGCGTTCATAATTTCGGTTATGCTTGTTATCAAAATAAGCAACTTCGGTAGCAATATTTTCCTGAGACAAATTCTCAGAGAGTATCTGTCTTATTTTCTCCGCTTCTTCCAAATCAGGGAAAGTTTTGAGCAATCGTACCAAGGACCAATGTCCATGCACCGCCGAATGCCAATCAAAACAGCCATAAAAAGCAGGGTGCAGGGTTTTGGGTGAACCTAAATCTTTTTCACCTCCCAAAACATGTCCTAATTTATTGGGGTATTCCTTAGTAATACATTCCACCGGCAGAGTGGCCAATATATTGGCCTGTTCCAGCGTCAATTCAATGATTTCTTCGGGATTCTCTTCAGATCCTATACTTACTTGAGGTTCCTTTTTTTCGGGTTTGCAGGAAAAGAAACCCAACAGCAAAATACTTAGGGCTATGCTTACTATGTGCTTCATTGAATTGCATTTATACGAAACGTAACAAATTGTTTCATTTTTATACAAATTTAGAAAAGGCTATACACTTTTTTGCTAGCTTTAGTCAAAACTAGAAAACACGAAACCATGGATATTTTTGGAAAAATAAAGGAAAAACTCAGTAATGAGTTTATTGATATCGTTGAGTGGCTCGACTATACCGATGATACCATTGCACATCGTTTTGAGCGCTATCAGAATGAAATTAAAAACGGAGCGAAGCTTATTGTCCGTGAAGGACAAACCGCCGTATTTGTCAATGAAGGTCAACTTGCTGATGTTTTTGAACCAGGAACCTATGACCTTACCACACAAAACTTGCCCATTTTGGCAACCCTTAAGGGTTGGAAATACGGCTTCAATTCCCCTTTTAAAGCCGAAGTCTATTTTGTGAACACCCATCTGTTCACTGATGAAAAATGGGGGACTAAAAGTCCAATTACTCTGAGTGATGAGCGATTTGGATTGGTGGAGATAAGGGCCTTTGGAACTTATGCCTTTCGAATTTCAGACGCTGGGAAGTTCATCGTGGATATTGTAGGAACCGATAGCAATTTCACCAATTATGAAATCAATGAGCATTTAAAAAGTTTGATTGCAACTCGTTTTACCGATACCGTAGGTGAAGCTAATTTGCCCATAGAACTGTATGCCGCTAACACTTCCGAGCTATCGGATACCTGTCAAGAAGTTATGGCCCCTGAGTTTGAAAGTGTGGGTATCTCTTTAGAGAAATTCTACATCGAAAATGTGTCCATGCCTGAAGATTTGAAAAAGGAAATCTTCGAGTATAGTCGAATAGATAAGTTGGATTTAGATAAATTGACCAAATTCAAAACTGCAAAGGCCATAGAAGCTGCTGCCAAAAATGAAGGTGGAACCGCAGGCGCGGGAATGGGAATGGGAATGGGATTTGTACTTGCCCAACAAATGGGAGGTATGATGAGTCCACAAATGGGAGGACAGTCACAAATGCAGCAAGCTCAAACACCCGTTCCGCCTCCAATGCCCGTCCAGGTTCAATACTTTTATGCAGTAAATGGTACCCAACAGGGACCTGTTTCCTTTGATCAGCTTAAAGCACTTTTCGCTAATAGAACTATTAATCGTGAAAGTTTGGTTTGGAAACAAGGAATGTCAAATTGGTCGGCCCTTCAAGAGGTAGAAGAATTGAAATCCTTTTTGGGTGGAAGTACCCCTCCCCCTTTACCTAACATCTAAACAGTAGTAATTGTTTTCATATTCATTTGGAAGAGTCCATTCAAAAAACTGAGCTCAAAAAGTCCTGCATTAATTGTGGTGCCGAATTAAAGTATAAACCCGGTACTACGAACATTAGTTGTGACTACTGCGGCCATCAAGAAACCATTTCGGTTGACCCAAACGGGTTCGAGGAACTCGAACTTTACCCATACTTAAGTGAGATGGGCGCACAACGCCATAGTGAGGAAATCAGCATGTTGCATTGCAAAAATTGTGGTGCCAATCAGCATGTTGAAGAAAACTATAAATCTCTTCATTGTGTGTATTGCAGCATGCCTTTGGTTTTGGAAGACCTATATAAAGAAGAGTGGATTTTGCCTGGTGCGGTACTTCCTTTTCAGATAGATCAACAGAAATCACATCAAATTTTTAAACGCTGGGTGCAGCAACTATGGTTTGCTCCAAACAACCTTAAAAAAGCAGCTTTGGACCCACAATTCACCAAAGGGCTATATCTACCCTATTGGACTTTTGATGCGCAGCTCAATGCTTCTTACCGAGGTCAAAGGGGGAAGTATTATTATGAAACCAAACGGGTGCGTAATTCACAAGGTAAAATGGTGACCCAAAGGGTCAGAAAAACGAGATGGTATCCAGCATCCGGTCAGGTTTCGGGTTTTGTTGATGATACTTTGGTCGAAGCCTCAAAACAACGAAAAGGCCGTGTCCCTTCAAAAATTGCGATGTGGAATCTAAAACTTTTACAACCCTTCAACAGTAGTTTTCTTCGTGGGTTTGTTACTGAAAAATATACTATTCCATTAAAGCAAGGCCATTTGGCAGCCAAAGGGGAAGCGGAACAGATTGCCAAAAGATGGTGCAGGCAAGATATTGGAGGGGATACCCAGCGTATTAGTCATATGGATATGCAGCTCAGCGAAGAAACCTTCAAACATATTCTACTTCCCGTTTATGTAAGTTCCTACCGATACAATGCCAAGGAATATAACTTTTTTGTGAATGGAGAAAATGGAACCATTTCAGGGACAAGGCCCTATAGTTTTTGGAAGATTTTTTTCACTATTCTTTTGGGCCTAAGTGTTATTGGAATAATTGTATTCCTTTCAAAAAGATAGTTATGAACTATGAAACTTTAATGTATACGCACCTCATCACCGTAGTACCCTGTATTTTTCTCGGAGCCTACGGTCTTATGGCTAAAAAGGGGACTTCTATTCATAAAAACCTTGGCAAAATATACATGGTTCTCATGCTGATAACAGCCATTCTCACTCTTTTTATGCCTGCGGATGTGGGAGGAAGGTTCTTAAACCATTTTGGATGGATACATTTATTCAGTTTTCTCACTATATGGACTGTTCCTACGGCCTATACGGCCATCAAAAAGGGTAAAATAAAGGCGCATCAACGGAAGATGGTTTTACTTTACATAGGTGCCATCGGCATTGCAGGAGGGTTTACTTTGGCTCCAGGACGTTTTTTGCATGAGTTCTTTTTTGGATAGCCTTCTAAAGAAAAAGAATCATACTCGCTGTATTTTCTAATGAGGTCTTTCCGTAACTTGTAAAGGTTCACATCAAAAAAATCGAATCATGAAAAATCTAGCTAGTATTGTCGTATTGCTCTTGTTTTTTAGATGTACACCAAAACCTTCAACTACCAATAATTGGGAGGTAGTTCTTAAAACGGATAGAGAGGGAACTGTTTTGAAAGGAAGTAAAGCTGCACTAATGAATGCCGTTCGAAATGGGTCAGACATCAAAATTGGTTGGGGAGGAAAACGCGAAGATTTATCCATAGAGCATTTATCCACACCTATTTGGTTGGCTATTTTGAGTGAAAAAGAAGTTATGGCCCACTTGGACCCTCAGGTGCTTTCGGGAATAGATTGGGATAGCTTAAACGCTAGTTATGAAGATGTTTCACTTCTTCAAAAAGAATGGCGTGTTGTACTCACCACCAAAGGTGATTTTGATGCCGTTTGGTACGATAAAAAAGCGGATACCCTGATTCGAAGATGGCCACAAAAGCACAAGATGACCTGGTTTGCTAAAGGAAATCCTGATGAAACCGCAGTGCCCTTATTTGATTAACCGGATTATTGAAAAACCAGACAAACTGGAGCGCCAATTTTTATTTCATTTAAGAATTCCAAAGTTCCTTTTTCCACATTCCTTTTGAAAACGGAAATATTGTTGCTTCGCTCATTGGCGACCAACAAAAAATTGCCTGAAGGATCAATGGTAAAATTACGAGGCCAATCCCCACGTACGGATTCGCGACCAACCAAAGTAATTTTTCCGGTGTTTTCATCAACAGAAAAAAAAACTATGGTATTCTCTCCACGATTTGACCCATATAGAAATCTTCCATCTGGTGACAAATGAATATCAGCACAAGATTTCCCTCCTTCCCAGTCTGGAGCTAAGGTATCTTCGGTTTGAATCTGATTGTAGCTACCTTCATCATCTCTTTTTAAAACGGTAATTGTTGCGTTCAACTCATTGATAACATACAGAAAGGACCTATCGGTATTAAATACAAAGTGTCTTGGGCCCGCTCCTTCTGGAAGGTCAATGGAAGCTTGATGTGCGGATTGCCAGGAATCATCCTTTTTCATATATCTTTTAATTCCATCCAACCCCAAATCAGAGGCGAACAACCCATCCTCATTAAAATGGGCCTTATGCACATGTGAAGCTTTTGTTGTGTCCAAAACCTTATGGTCTATAAGTTGTCTTTTACCCAGACTTCCATCTGATTCTACATCAAAAACTGTAAAATTACCGCCTGTGTAATTGGACACTGCTATTTGGTTCATTTTGGAAAAGGCCACGTGACATGGATGGGCTCCGCCTGTACCTTTACTATTAAGTGCATTCAATTGTCCATTTTCCAAAACGAAGGAAGTCACACCTCCACCTAAACTGTCAAAATCAGCTGTTTCCTGAACCGCATAGAGGTATTGCTTATCGGACGAGAAAACCAGAAATGAAGGGTTGGGCAGTTTGGCCATGAGCCTCATGCTGTCCAAACTTCCGGAATTGGGGTTGAAATCTAATTTGTAAATTCCTTCACTCTCACCATTGGTATAGGTACCCACGAACAACGAATAGGTTTCTTCCATTTGCTTTTTCTCAGTACATCCTATTGAAATCAATAAAAAAATGCCAAAACTCCAATGTAAAAATTTCATTAGTTAAAGGTCTTTTGCTAAAAGTAACAACTTAAAATGACATAGATTTCCGTTTGTCCTCTTCTTCCTATTTTTGATGTATGAGCAAGGATATGGTAATATTAGCTTTAAGTTGCTTGGGAATTGTGCAAGCCTTGTTCCTTTCGTTTTATCTTTTCTCCTTAAGTAAAGGAAATAGAAGAGCCAACCTTTTTTTGGGCCTTGCCATACTAGGACTCACTATCAGAATCGGCAAGTCTGTACTTAACGTTTATTTGGATTTGGAGCCTTGGCAACGCAATTTGGGCCTTTCCGGAATATTGCTTACCGGACCCTCTTTATGGTTTTATGGAAAAGCTTTGCTTGTATCCAAAAAAGAATTCTTACTAAAAGATCTTCTTCATTTTCTGCCTTTCATACTGTTTGTTGCATTTGCCGTTCTCATTCCAAACAATTCAAACCCCTTATCGTATGTGATTTACATTCTGGTCTTTTCCCATTTGGCGTTCTACGTTTTTATTTCCTTTGGTTTGCTAGTTGGAAACCGAATGGAAATAAGAAAACCTCTTGGCCGTTGGTTTAGAAATCTGGTCATTGGAACGGCTCTGATATGGTTGTTTTATATGGGTCATCTGGCAGGTTTATTCTCCTTTTATATTGGAGGTGCTCTATTTTTCTCTTTACTGATTTATGTCTTTTCCTTCCTTTTTCTTCAAAAGCACGCTTTTCAATTGGAAAAGTATAATTCTTCAACCCTGGATAAATCTACATCCAAACAATTAATGCAGTCGCTAAAAAAGTTGTTTGCAGAAGAAGAAATCTATCTAGACAATTCCCTTTCGCTAGAAAGTGTATCTGAACGATTGAAGGTGTCTCCTCGAAAATTGTCTCAAGCAATCAATGAAAATGAAGAAAAGAATTTTTCAGACTTTGTTGCAAGTCATCGGGTGGAGAAAGCAAAGTCTTTATTGATAGACCCCAACTACAGGGATGAGAAAATCATTGCAGTGGCGTACGACTGCGGCTTTGGTAATATCACTTCGTTTAATCTGGCCTTTAAGGCCAAAACAAAACGCACACCATCCCAATACCGGAGAGAGTTCGGAAAAGTATGAGCTTTTTCGTTTTAAAAATCATGTTTTTTAAAGAGTAACTGGACTGTTTTAAGGTCATTTGGGGAAAATTCCAAAAATGAACAAATTGATTTTTCCCATTATTCTACTTTGCATTGGGTGCGCCGAAAATCATAAAAAATCGGTTACTGAAGAATTTCAACCTTTCTATCCCATCAAGGAAGTGGTTTTGGATAGCCTAAATCATCCTTGGAGCATCGCCTTCATCTCCAACAATGAAGCTTTGGTCTCAGAAAAGGATGGAAACCTTTTGAGCGTAAATCTTTCAACAAAAGAAAAGCGAACCGTAAAGGGATTTCCAAGTGATTTGACAGACAGTATCCGCGCAATTCATTTTGGAGATAATTCAGGAATATTTGAAGTCTTGGTAGACCCGAATTTTAAAAAAAACAAGTGGGTATATATATCGTACTCGGCCAAAAAGGATTTTGGAACCACGACTAAAGTAGTACGAGCCCAACTGAACAACAACTCATTGATTAACCATCAGACTTTGATTGAAGCTGCTCCATACACTAGGGAATACTATCACTATGGCGGAGGCATGACTTTTGGGGCAGATGGTAAACTATATGTCACCATAGGAGAACGATTGTTTTGGGAACGGGATGAACCACCTCTCCCAATTGCACAGGATGTCACTGATAAACGTGGGAAAATCTACCGAATCAATCCGGATGGAAGCATTCCAGATGACAACCCTAATTTGGGTCCAAATGCCATTCCCGGCGTATATGCTATGGGTATTAGAGCCGCTCAAGGAATTACGGTCCAACCTGATACAAACACAATTTGGTTCAGCGAGCATGGTACCATTCAAGGCGATGAAATCAATATTCTTAAACCCGGTGCAAATTACGGTTGGCCTAATGTGACTTCCGGAAAATTAAGAAGTTCGGATTATACCCCTCCACAACTTGAAGGTGTAGATTTCACCCCACCCGTTTGGTTTTGGCAGCATACCGTAGCTCCCACTGGACTTACTTTTTACACGGGAACCGAATTCCCACAGTGGAAAAACAACCTAATTGTCCCGGGGCTTTCCAGAGGAAGTTTATGGCGGTTTAAAATTGATAACGAAACTATAAAAAGTGCTGAAGAGCTTTTTTTGGATGATAGGGTTCGTATCAGAAAGGCAAGACAAAGTCCGGACGGCAAATTATATATCCTTACCGATGAAGACAACGGAAAAATCATCGAAATCAAATCAAAAAAGAATGTAAACTCTAAATCATGAAAACAACAGTTTTAATATTTATCCTTTCTGCAATAACTCTTTCTTTACATGCCCAATCTGAAGAAGAAAGCATACGAAAAACACTTCAAGACTATCTAGATGGTTCTTCATACAACAATACCGAACAGATAGAATCTGCATTTTACAAAGAAGCCGAGCTGTTCCTGTCCAAAAAAGACCAAGAATTATGGGTATTGTCCCCAAAGGAGTACGCCGATTTATTCAAAAATCGGGGAAAAGGAAAATTCAATGGTAGAGAAGGAAAGATTTTGACCATCGACCAATCGAATAACATTGCCATGGCCAAAGCTGAAATTAAGATTCCTGCTAGAGGAATGCATTTTATAGATATTTTCCTGCTGAAAAAATTGGAAGGTCAATGGAAAATTATCAGCAAAGCGGCTACCCTGATGCCCGAGTAAAGAATGGGGTTAGTTGATTTCCAAATTGGTTTTAATCTCATTTCGCAGATATAATCCGGTTACTATGGTCGACAAAACATCTGCAATTGGAAAGGAAAGCCAAACCCCAAGTTCTCCTAAAAAACTGGGCAGTAAGAGAATCAAAGGAATGAAAAAGAAGCCTTGGCGTGTAAGTGTCAGCAGTAAAGCAGGCACCGCTTTGCCCACTGCCTGAAAATAGGCTGCTCCGATAAGTTGGAGCGCTATAATCGGAGTGGCGGCAAATACCAACCGCATAGCAGTTGGTGCATGTTGCATGACAAATGCATTGGCACGAATTTCTTCCTCAGGCAAATCTAATCTATCACTTAAAAAGAGGTCCGTTAAAAACTCTGGAAAAACCATAAGCCCCACGAAAACCATACTTGCAACCAACGCGGCATATTTTATTGCTGTATAGATAGATTCTTTAACCCTATCATATCGAGCAGCTCCGTAATTAAATCCAGCAATGGGTAGAAATCCTTGGGTGACACCAAAAACTGGGAACAAAGCAAACATCAGCATTCTTCCTATAATACCGTAAATCGCAACCAGTGCTTCGCCTCCCAAATTGAAAAGGATGTTGTTCAACAACAAATAAATGATACTGGTGACCGCCTGTCGCGCCAAAGTAACAAAGCCCAAAGACCCAATCTCCCTTAAAATAGTACTCTTTAACACAAAATGTGAAAGTCCAATTTTAAGTTCAGAATTTTTAGAAAGAAAGAAATAGAATATGTATAGAAAACAAAGCAAATAACCTGTGGTTGTGGCCCAAGCAGCTCCGTGCATTCCCCAATCGAATATATAGATGAAAATGTAGTCCATAAGCAAATTCCCCACGGAAGGAATTATCATGGCTATCATAGCAAACTTAGGTTTTCCCTCAGCTCGAATCACCGTGTTGCCCATCATACAAAGGGCAAGGAAAGGCACTCCATACAGTACTATGGTATAATAGATTTTTGCTGGCACAAAAATGTTTCCCTTCCCTCCGAAAGCGGGAATCAAATCATTGACAAAGTACAACCCAAGAACGACCATGGAAATAGTTACCATAAAGGTTAGGGTAATTTGATTTCCAAAAGTCTGAAGTGCTTTTTTCTTATCCCCAGAACCCAAAGCACGCGAGATAATGCTTGAACCCCCAATACCGATTGCCATACCCAAAGCGGCAATAAAAAAGGAAACAGGGAGTACTACGTTAATGGCCGCAATGGCAATGGAACCAATCCAGTTCCCTACAAAAATGGAGTCCACCAGAACATTCAAGGACATGACCAAGATTCCTATGGAAGCGGGAACGGCTTGTTTGATAAGCAATCTTCCAATCGGTTCTGTTCCTAGTTGTTCTGATGAGACTTTTGCCATCTAAACGGGCAAGGTTTCCTTGGACTCCCATTCATTGACCCACTGGGCCATTAGGGATACCCAAGCATCACTGTCGTTCAAACAAGGTATATGAATGTAATGCTCCCCTCCAGCTTCTTCAAACTGCTCTTTGCCTTCCATGGCAATTTCTTCTAGGGTTTCGAGGCAGTCACTCACAAATGCCGGAGTAATGACCGCAAGCCTTTTTTTGCCTTCTTTAGCCAGACGTTCAAACTCAAAATCGGTGTATGGTTTCAACCACGGATCACCCGCCAAACGGGATTGAAACGAAGAACTTACTTTATCTTCAGGTAAATCCAAGCGTTCTTTTACCAACTCGGTAGTATCATAGCATTGATGTCTGTAACAGGTATGATGCGCCACTGAATTTACCTTACAACAACTCCCATCTATTTTGCAATGGAATTTTGTTGGGTCAGATTTCCGGATATGTCTTTCTGGGATACCGTGATACGAAAACAGAATATGGTCATATTCAAAATCTTTCAATCCTTCGGCGATACTTTCACTCAACACTTTAATGTAATCTGGATTTTTATAAAATGCAGGAAGCGTGGTCAAGTGCATTTCAGGAAAAAATGTTTGCTGAACTTCCATAGCTTTTACAACCACCGTCTCATAAGAAGACATTGCGTAGTGCGGATAAAGCGGCACTAACAATACCTCATCCACTCCTTTATCCTTTAACTCTTGTAATGCCTTTTTGATACTCATTGAGCCATAACGCATGCCCAAAGCGACAGGCATTTTGGTATGTTTACGGACTTTTTCAGTAAATCGTTCAGAGATTACGATAAGTGGAGAACCTTCATCCCACCATATCTTGGAATAGGCTTCTGCAGATTTTTTTGGTCTTGTTTGAAGAATAATCCCCCTCACCAAGAGGTTTCTAAGCAGTTTGGGAACATCAATAACCCGTTCGTCCATCAGAAATTCGTCCAAATAGGGTTTGACATCCTTTGGAGTGGGACTATCAGGCGATCCCAAATTGACCAATAATACACCTTTCATAGCAAGAAAATCAATTTTTGTATTGTCCCGCAAAAATAGGGCTTGAAGCTCAAAATGTACGGGAAAGGGTTAATTAGTTTCCTTATAATTCCATAGATAACTTTAATTTAGCTTTCATTGCAACTTTACTATGTCTCGTTTTTACTTTTTATTTCTTTTTTGCGGCCTCTTTTTGAACCCACTAATTGCTCAAATTACATGTGCTTCAGAAGATTCTGTTCTTTTTAAAGAGAAGCTAAATCAACTGAAGCATATACAAACCTCATCTCTTGGGGATAGTATAGTAGCTATTGGAAAATCTTTTTTGGATACTCCTTATGTGGAAAAAACCTTGGAAGTTGGGGCAAAAGAGAGTTTGGTCATCAATCTTAGAGGATTGGATTGCACCACTTTTGTAGAAAACGTTTTGGCTTTCGGTCTTCAAATTAAGGAAGATGAGAAATTGTTAATGGATTTTGCAAAAAACTTAGAAACCATTCGGTATATAAATGGAGAGCTCAACGGTTATCCTTCTCGTTTACATTACTTTACGGAATGGATAAGAAACAACCAATCCAAAGGATTGGTACAGGATATCACTTCTGAAATAGGTGGCGAACCCATTGAAAAACCTATTAACTTTATGGGTACGCATAGAAATCTTTACCCTTTTCTGGCTGATGACACCAATTATGAAGAGATACTTAAGGTTGAATCAGACTTGGCTAAAGAAACTCTTTGCATTTTACCTCAAAATAAAATTGAAGGACAAGAAGCACATATCCAAAATGGAGATATTATTGCCCTGGCAACTTCCATTAAGGGTTTGGATGTGACCCATACCGGATTCGCGATTCGAGTTAACGATAGAATCCATTTACTTCACGCCTCCATTTCAGGAAGTGTTACTATTACTGAGGAACCCTTGACGGATTATCTAAAAAAAATTAAAAGTAATACTGGAATTATTGTTGCCCGGCCTACGCTAATCTCTTCCCAAACACCATAAAATAGCTCCCAGTAGGTGTTGTCTAAATTCAGGTTCGTCAAACGATTCTTCCGTGTGGCCACCACCCGTGTAAAAGGCCCTTCCTCCATCAAATTCATGATACCAAGCTATGGGGTGGTTATTTCCATTAGTTCCCCCTTCGTAACTGGTCTCATCCAGGTTTAGCAGCACAGAAATATTAGGATTGATATTTTTATAATTATACCATTCATCACTTCGGTTCCAGGTATCGTCCAAATGCTTGGTCGAGGGGTGGTCTTTGGATAGTACATCAATTTTTGCATTACGCACATTGGGGTCATTCGGATGATTGTCAAAATACCCTCCCACCAACTTTCCATACCATGCCCAGTCATATTCTGTATCTGCAGCCGCGTGAATTCCCAAGAAACTTCCTCCAGATTTGATGTAGTTTTCAAATACCCTCTGTTGCTGATTGTTCAGAACATCTTGGGTAGTGCTCAAAAACACAACCAGTTTATAATTCTTTAGATTTTGAGCGTTAAAATCCGCTGCCGTTTCGGTTTGAAGAACAATAAAATTGTTTTTTCGTCCCAATTGTCTTAAGGTATGAACTCCTTTTTCAATGGATTTATGTCTATATCCGGTGGTTTTTGTGAAAGCAAGCACAAAATCTGGGGTTTTAGGTTCCAGTTTTTCATTATCCTTTGCATTATCTTGAGCATTTACGCAAAGAGAAAGGCAAAAAAGTAAAGTAAAAAAAATAGAAGTCGGTTTCATCAGAAATTCGATTTAGACTGATGAAGATAAATATTTTTTAGGCGTGGTTCCATACTTCTTTTTAAAAGAGGCGATGAAGTGGCTGGCGGTGCTGTAGCCTACCTTCAACCCCACTTCATTTACATTATGCTTTCCCGTTTCCAACATTTTTCGGGCATAGTCCATTTTATAATCAAACAAGAAACCAAAAACCGAGTCCCCATAAATCTGTTTAAAACCTTCTTTCAGTTTTTTCAAACTTAATCCAATTTCTTCAGAAAGCTCGGCCAAAGTAGGAGGTTCCGACATGCGCGCTATGATGATTTCCTTGGCCATTTTTATTCGTCGCACGTTGTCCTCGTCTGCCAAGAATGGGCATTGCTCCAAATCTGCATCTTGCGCCTTATTGAAATACAGGGAAATAAGCTCATATACTTTTCCTTTTACGTACAGTTCTTTCATGAAAGGATGGAGGTTGTAGCTCATCAACTGGCTCAATACAACAGCTATCGCAGGCGAGACCACCTCTTGGGAGTAATATTTCTTTTCAGCAAACTCATCGCTGAGAAAAGGAATGTATCCAGCTTCACTGGAAAAAAGGGAATGAAACTTCCGAATAGTCATAACCACAGATAGCAGCCATGAGTTGGGCTGCATTATAAGATTTAAGGGTAAATCCTTTTGAGTATTGTACAGCAACAATGAATTTTCTTCATTCACTTCCAAATGATAATTTCCTTCGTTGAACAAAAACTGGGAGCTCCCTTTCAAACAAAAATGAAATTGAATGAAGGAGCTATCTATATCCCTTTCAACCAAGGCTTTATCTTCAGTTTCATTTTGAATCTTTAAAACATAAAAGCCATCTTCAATCAGGATTTCCTCGTAGGTTCCTTTAGCGACATTTTTCATTTTATAAGTACTGTATTCTTGCTTTTAAAATCTATTTAGAATCACTCTAAATTAATTTAACATCTCTCGATAACGCCTCTAATCATTATACTTTCAGAATTTTCAACAGAAAAAGGAATGAATTGAACAGGAACTGATATTATTAGTTCTTTCAGCGTTATTTTTTCAAATATACACCATATATTTTTGTGGCGAGTTTTGCTCAGGTATGAGAAATTATCACGTTTCCAAACATAGCTCATTTTACGCGATTGGGTTAAGCTATAAAAAAGCTGATGCCCACACCCGTGGCAAATTTAGCTTGGATGTACCAGCTATTGATGAGGTAATGAAAAATGCCAAAGCGGAAGGAATAGATGGTTTATTGGCCATCTCTACGTGCAATAGAACAGAACTTTATGGCTTTGCCCAACATCCTTATCAACTTATCAAAATTCTATGTGACCAAACACAAGGTAGTGTTGAAGAATTTCAGGAAGTCGCATATATCTATAAAAATCACAATGCCATAAGTCACCTTTTTAAGGTGGGCACTGGGTTGGATAGTCAGATTTTAGGTGATTTCGAAATCATTAGTCAAATCAAGCAAGGTTTTTATAGGGCCAAAAAGCATGAAATGACTAATCCTTTTTTAGAAAGGTTGTGCAATTCTGTAATTCAGGCGAGCAAACGCATTAAAAACGAAACAGAACTTTCTTCGGGCGCCACTTCGGTTGCTTTTGCCTCTGTTCGTTACATATTGGACAATATCCCCAATATTTCCGAAAAGAACATCCTCTTATTTGGGACTGGTAAAATTGGAAGGAATACATGCGAGAATCTGATAAAACATTCTGAAAATTCCCATATTACCTTAATCAATAGAACCCGCCAAAAGGCAGAGGCCATTGCAGGGAAGTTTCAACTAACTGTTAAGGATTACGCAGAACTTCAGCCCGAAATTAGAAAAGCGGATGTTTTGGTAGTAGCTACTGGTGCACAATTGCCTACGGTTTCCAAAGCCTTGGTCCATTCAAAAAAACCCCTGCTCATTCTGGATTTGTCTGTACCAAAAAATGTATCTGATGATGTCCTTGAGTTGGATAATGTCTCTCTGGTTCATTTGGATCAGTTGTCTCAGGTTACCGATGAAACACTGGCGAAAAGAAAACGATTTATCCCCAATGCAGAAGAAATCATCGCTCAAGTAAAGACTGATTTCTTAAAATGGTTGGAATCCCGAAAGTTTGCTCCAGTAATTAATGCCCTAAAAGAAAAATTGAAGGTGATGAAAGCCGAGGAAATTGACTTTCATTCCAAAAAATTGAATGATTTCAATCAAAATCAGGCTGAAATCATTTCTGACCGCATCATTCAAAAAATCACCAAACAATTTGCCAACCATTTGCGACAATCCGATTCAGACTCAGAGAATAGCTTGGCCTTGATTCAAGAAATCTTTCAATTAGAAATTGATTCTGAATGGGTAAAATCATAAGAATTGGTACTCGTGAAAGCGAGCTTGCCTTATGGCAGGCTAAAACTGTCCAAGCTAAAATTGAAGCTTTAGGGCATGACACCATTTTGGTTCCTATAACCTCAACCGGCGATCAGGTTTTGGACAAGCCCTTGTACGAGTTGGGAATTACAGGGATTTTTACCAAAACTTTGGATGTTGCCCTTCTAAAAGGTCAGATAGATATAGCGGTCCATTCCATGAAGGATGTCCCTACGCAATTGCCACAAGGAATAGTTCAATGCGCGGTTTTGGAGCGGGCAGTAGCTCATGATATCTTGGTCCATAAGGGTACTGAATTCTTAGAAAATCCTGAAGGAAACTTTACTATTGCAACTGGAAGCTTACGCAGAAAAGCACAATGGTTGCACAAATATCCCAACCATAATGTGGTTGATTTAAGGGGCAATGTAAACACCAGGTTGCTCAAGCTTATTGAAAATGATTGGCAAGGTGCCATTTTTGCCCAAGCCGGTCTCGAACGCATCAAATTGATGCCAAAGGATGCTGTTATTCTCGATTGGATGGTTCCTGCACCAGCACAAGGTGCGATGGTGGTTGTTACTTTAGAAAAGGATTCGCATTGTCAACAAGTGTTGTCACAAATAAACCATACACCTTCCGAAATAGAAACCAAAGTGGAACGGGAATTTTTGAGAACCCTTGAAGGTGGCTGTACCGCACCTATAGGCGCTTTAGCTCAAACTCAAGATGAATCGATTTTTTTTAAAGGAGTTCTGTTTTCCTTGGATGGCAAAGAAAAAATTGAAATTGAAAAATCTGTCAAATTAAATTCCGTAGATGGTTTTGGAGAAGATTGTGCAAAACAGGTTTTAAATCAGGGCGGGGACATTTTGATGCAAGCGATACGAGATGAAAACAGTGCTCTCCACTAAAATATTATCGTTACCGCAAAAGGAACTCTTGCTAAATTCTGAAATTGGTTTAGTGGAATATGATGCCCTGTACATTACCTTATTGGACTTTACTATT
The DNA here is from genome assembly GCF_947501165.1 of uncultured Allomuricauda sp. Classification (GTDB taxonomy): domain Bacteria; phylum Bacteroidota; class Bacteroidia; order Flavobacteriales; family Flavobacteriaceae; genus Flagellimonas. The sequence goes on from NZ_CANMUU010000001.1 coordinate 662,712, forward strand.
CCCTCTACTATAAATCATATTATTGTTACCAGTAAAAATGGAGCAAAAGCCTTTCTTAAGGTACAAAATCGAACTGAGAGAAAACCATCCAAAACATCTTTCAAATTTTATTGTGTAGGTGAAAAAACGAAACAATTCTTGGAAGATTCAGGATATACTGTTGTCGAGATGGCCTTAAGTGCTTCAAAATTAGGCAATTCAATAATTTCAAAATATAAAACCAATAGGTTTATTTTCATTTCAGGAAATTTAAGAAGAGATGAAATTCCAGAAGTTCTTTCAAAAAATAACGTTCAGTATAGTGAAATTCAAGGATACGAGACTACTTTGAAAAAAAGAAAATTCAATGCCACTTTTGATGGCTATCTCTTTTTCAGTCCAAGTGGCATAAAAAGCTATTTACGTGCAAATACCATTCTTGAAAGCCCTCTTTTTTGTATCGGGAAAACTACGGCTGAAGAAGCAAAAAAGCATAGTAAAAACATTGTTGTTGCCAATAAACCCACCGTGGAAAATGTATTGGTACAAGTGATTAAACATTTTAAAGGAAAATGATAAAAAACGATTTATTTCTGAGAGCCCTTAAGGGAGAAGCTGTAGATAGACCTCCCGTATGGATGATGCGCCAAGCAGGAAGATACCTTCCAGAATTCATGGCGCTTAAGGAAAAGTACGACTTCTTTACACGCTGCCAAACCCCAGAATTAGCTTCGGAAATTACCGTTCAGCCTATTCGTCGTTATGGAATGGATGCCGCTATCCTTTTCAGCGATATTTTGGTGATTCCTCAGGCGATGAACATTGAAGTTCAAATGAAACCCAATTTTGGTCCTTATCTACCCAATCCCATCCGCAAAGGTTCAGATTTGGATAGCGTAGTGGTTCCTGAAGTAGAATCCGATTTGGGCTATGTCTTAGATGCCATTGCTATGACCAAAGAAAAATTGGAAGACGAAATTCCGTTAATCGGTTTTGCGGGGTCTCCCTGGACCATTCTTTGTTATTGTGTGGAGGGTCAGGGAAGTAAAAGTTTTGATAAGGCCCGTGGCTTCTGTTTTACTCAACCCGAAGCCGCCCATGCATTACTTCAAAAAATCACCGATACAACTATTGCTTATTTAAAGGCCAAAGTAAAAGCTGGAGTAAACGCCGTACAGGTATTTGACTCTTGGGGCGGAATGCTATCCCCCGTAGACTATCAAGAATTTTCGTGGAAATACATTCAGCAAATTGTTGATGCCCTAAAAGAGGAAGCTCCTGTAATCGTTTTTGGAAAAGGATGTTGGTTTGCCCTAAAGGAAATGGCTAACTCTGGCGCTTCTGCAGTGGGAGTGGATTGGACCTGTTCCCCAATGAATGCACGTTATCTTACTGGGGGGGAAATTACCCTGCAAGGGAATTTTGACCCAGCACGCCTATTGTCTCCACCAGAAACAATCAAGAAAATGGTCACACAAATGATAAAAGCTTTTGGAAAAGACAAGTATGTTGTAAATCTGGGCCACGGTATACTTCCCTATATTCCATTGGAAAATGCCAAGGCCTTTATAGACGCTGTAAAAGAGTATAAAGAGTGAATGTTATAGAGGTTTTGCAAAATGTGGGTGCGAGAAGCATCTGGCGGGTGTTTCTCTTGGGAATCAAACATCCTTTTTTTGTCTTACCAACACTTTCTGCAACCAAAAAATGCCTAAAGCTGTCTACAAAACTCTATGGGAAAGCTCATCATCAAAATGGACCAGCCAATGCCTTTCGGCATGCCCTATGGAACTATCTTATAGCGAAAACCTGTTTTTATTGGAAGCCAAATCCTGAAAAGGTACAAGTTTGGGCGAAGAAAGTAACCGATTGGCACGAAGAAGCTTTTGTAAACAGCCCATTGGCCCGAGCAATGGATTTGCATAATAATGCCGTAGGCCGTTATTTTTTTTCAAAGTACATTTCGGAATCCTGGGAGGAAGTTGTAAACAGATTGGTGGAACTGACCAAAGAGTCTGTGCTTGTTCTATCTGAAAAAGAAATTGATCAAAACCAAATGCTTTTGGTTCATATAATTGAAACAGAATGAAAGACCCGTTCTACGAATACATACAAAATCTGCAAGATTGTATTACCTCGAAATTGGAGACTATTGATGGAAAAGCCAAGTTTCAAGAAGATATTTGGAAACGCCCTGAAGGTGGAGGCGGAAGAACCCGGGTTATTGAAAATGGAGCAGTGTTTGAAAAGGGAGGGGTAAACATTTCGGCGGTGCATGGACCATTACCTAAAAGTATGCAACAGTATTTTGGTGTGGATGATGTTGATTTTTTTGCATGTGGACTCAGTCTAGTGATTCATCCAAAGAATCCCATGATCCCAACTGTTCATGCCAATTGGCGCTATTTTGAAATGTATGACAAAACAGGTGAAATTGTAGACCAATGGTTTGGAGGTGGACAGGACCTTACCCCCTATTACCTTTTTGATGAAGATGCCAGACATTTTCATGCGATTTGTAAACGTGCATGCGATAACCATGATTCAGAATTTTACTCCACCTACAAAAAAAAGTGTGATGAATATTTTTGGAACAGTCATAGAAATGAGGCTCGCGGAGTAGGTGGTCTTTTTTTCGATTATTGTAAGGCAACAGACAGCAAAACCATAGAAGATTGGTTTCACTTTGTCACCGAAGTAGGGGACAGCTTTTTGGAAGCCTATGTTCCTATTGTGGAGCGAAGAAAACAATTGGATTACAGTCAAAATCAAAGAGCGTGGCAAGAAATACGAAGAGGGCGCTATGTGGAATTCAATTTAGTCCATGATAAAGGCACTTTGTTCGGTTTAAAGACCAATGGAAGAATAGAAAGTATTCTTATGAGTTTGCCTCCTCATGTACAATGGCGTTATGACCATCATCCTGAAAAAGGGAGTGAAGAAGAAAGGTTGATCCAGGTTCTACAGCAACCTAAAGATTGGGTTTAATCTGTAGTTTTGTAAACAATAGGATATGAAACAAAAAATTTATCAAATAGATGCGTTCACAACCGAGGTTTTCAAAGGAAATCCTGCGGCAGTCTGCGTATTGGATTCTTGGCTTGAAGATGAAGTCATGCAAAAAATAGCCCAAGAAAATAACCTAGCTGAAACCGCTTTCACGGTTCTTGAAAATGAGAGTTATACCCTGCGTTGGTTCACCCCAGAAATTGAAGTCGATTTATGCGGTCATGCTACTTTGGCAACGGCTTATGTAATTTTCAACTACCATAACCATTCAGAAAATACCATTCGGTTTTACTCTCCTAGAAGCGGCGAATTAACTGTAAGTCAAGAAGATGGAGGCGTGTTATCCTTGGATTTTCCTGCGGATGATTTTCATGCTATTGACCTTCACGAGGCAATCAATGAGGCCATAGGAAAAGTACCCCTGGAAACCTATAAAGGAAAAACTGATTATATGTTGGTGTATCCTTCACAAAAGGAAATTAAAAACTTAAATCCAAATTATTTCCTTTTAGATAAAATAGATTGCAGAGGTGTAATTGCCACCGCACCAGGAAATACGGTAGACTTTGTCTCTCGGTTTTTTGCACCACAATGTGGTGTGCCAGAAGACCCAGTTACAGGCTCTGCTCATACTACCATGACTCCCTACTGGTCTGAGAAGTTCGGTAAAACTGTACTTTCCGCAAAACAACTTTCCGAGCGAGGTGGGGATTTACAATGTGAATATTTGGAGGAAAGGGTAAAAATATCGGGACATGCCATTCCCTATCTTATTGGTGAAATTGAAATATAACGTATGTATCCATTAATCAGAAATAGAAGACTCCGTCAAAACGAATCCATTCGAAGATTAGTTCGTGAAACCATAATTACTCCAGATGATTTTTTAGTTCCATTGTTTGTAGTGGAAGGAAAAGGGATTAAAGAAGAAATTCCATCCATGCCCAACTATTACCGAATGAGTTTGGATATTCTAGAAAATGAAGTAAAGGATTTATGGCAAATGGGGTTGTGTGCTGTTTTACTTTTTGTAAAAGTCCCTGACAATTTAAAGGACAATCAAGGAACTGAGGCTTTAAATCCTGAAGGTTTGATGCAACGGGCCATTAAAACAGTTAAGGATTCCTGTCCAGATATGTTGGTCATGACTGATGTGGCTTTGGACCCTTATTCTTCATACGGCCATGACGGCATCGTAGCCGAAGGACAGATTTTAAACGATGAAACTTCAGAGGTATTGGCCGAGATGAGCGTTTCCCATGCACAAGCCGGTGCCGATTTTGTAGCGCCTAGTGATATGATGGATGGAAGAATCCTTACCATTCGTGAAGCATTGGAGGATGAAGGGTTTCAAAATACAGGCATTATGAGTTACTCGGCCAAGTATGCCAGTGCTTTTTATGGCCCTTTCAGGGATGCTTTGGATTCTGCACCAGTAGATATCGAAAATGTCCCCAAGGACAAAAAGACCTATCAAATGGACCCAGCCAACCGATTTGAAGCCATTCGTGAAACCCAAATGGATGTGGATGAAGGGGCCGATATTGTCATGGTAAAACCAGGACTTGCCTATTTGGATATTGTTCGAGAAATTAAAAACGAAGTGGACGTGCCCGTTGCGGTATACCAAGTTTCCGGTGAGTATGCCATGCTAAAGGCTGCTGCAGAAAAAGGATGGCTAGACCATGATAGCGTAATGATGGAGCAGCTTATTGCAATAAAAAGAGCAGGAGCCAACATTATCGCCAGTTATTTTGCAAAAGACGTAGTGCGATTAATGGGCTAGTTCAAAAAAAATATACCTACTTTTAGAAAGCACTTTACATTATGGGACTTTTACTCTTTTACGCTTTCGTTTCAATTTTCTTTTCTTTTCTATGCTCTATTTTGGAGGCTGTGCTCTTGAGTATAACCCCAACCTTTGTCAATGTAAAGAAACAGGAAGGCAAAGAATACGCCGCGCAACTTGAGGAACTCAAGAAAGATGTCGATAAACCTCTTATCGCTATCCTTACCTTAAACACCATTGCACACACGGTAGGGGCCATTTTGGTAGGGGTCCAAGCAAAAATTGCCTATGTCGAGCTTTATGGAACCCAAACCCGTTCCATTTTTGGTATTGAATTTACCGAAGATTTGATGGTAGGTGTTGTCTCCACTATTATGACCATTTTAATTTTAGTGGCATCAGAAATTATTCCCAAGACTATTGGGGCAACCTATTGGAAAGAATTGGCCAATTTTACTGCCAAGTCTCTTAAAATCATGGTGTTAATTCTTAAATACACCGGCTTGCTTTGGCTCTTGCAACTCTTTACAAAACTTGTGGGCGGAAAAGGACATCATGGGAGCGTTCTAAGCCGGGAAGATTTCACTGCCATGACAGATATTGCTGAAGAAGAGGGTGTTTTTCAAGAATCTGAGTCCAAAGTGATAAAAAACTTGCTGACTTTTGATGAAATTCAAGCCAAAGATGTGATGACTCCTAGAACAGTAATGAAAATTGCATCCGAGGATACCACTATCCAAGAATTTTTTGAAAATAATAGACCTTTGCGCTTTTCCCGTATCCCAATTTTTAAAGATAGGGCCGATAATATAACTGGATTTGTTTTGAAGGATGAGATGCTCGAAGCCATCATCAACAAAAAAGGAAAGGAAACCTTATCTACACTTAAAAGAGAAATATTGGTAACTCGGCGAAACAAGCCCATTCCTGAGCTTTTTGATAAGTTCGTGCAACAGAGGGACCATATTTCATTGGTTGTTGATGAGTATGGTTCGGTAAGCGGGTTAGTTACGATGGAAGATGTTATCGAAACCTTGCTTGGTTTAGAAATTATGGATGAAAGTGACAATGTGGAAGACCTTCAAGTTTTGGCTAGAAAGAACTGGGAATCGCGAGCAAAGCGTTTAGGAATTATTGAAGAAGAAAATGAAGTAGAATAATGGAAACTGCTTACATTGAGACTCCTATAGGATTTGCAGAATTAAAAGGTGATAAAAATGGTTTGGCAAGCATCAGCGTTCTCAGTGAAAAAAAACCAAAAGGTATTATTCCTGAAGTTTTGGAGGACGCCGTATACCAGTTTCAAGAATATTTTGAAGGAAAGCGACAAGATTTCAATCTTAAATTGAATCCTGAGGGCACTGATTTCCAGAAAAAAGTTTGGGAAAAATTACAAACCATTCCTTTCGGAAAAACCATATCATACCTAGAGCTTTCCAAACAACTTGGAGATGTAAAAGCCATTCGGGCTGTAGCTGCCGCCAATGGAAAAAATCCGCTTTGGATTGTGGTTCCTTGCCATAGGGTCATAGGTAGCAATGGCCATCTAGTGGGTTATGCCGGTGGCCTTTCCCGAAAAAAATGGTTGTTGGAGCATGAAAGTCCAGTTAAGCAAACTTCCCTTTTCTAGCTATAAACTATACGTTTGAGCCATTTGATATGGAAATAGAGGGTTTTCCTAGGAATTTTCTTATTTTTTTTATCTTCCTCCCCAATAAAACTCCAAATCATGCTGTATAAACTTAATCTTGAACATATCCTTTTTTTGGATATAGAAACGGTACCCCAACATCGCAATTTTTCCAACTTGGAAGAAAGTGTCCAAGACTTATGGGCTCAAAAAACGCAATACCAACGTAAGGATGAAATAACACCAGAGGATTTTTATGAACGTGCTGGCATTTGGGCCGAGTTTGGGAAGATTGTCTGCATTTCAGTGGGCTATTTTCATTTGAAAAATGATATCCGAAATTTTAGGGTTACTTCCTTCCATGGAGATGAAGTTGATTTGCTCAAAAAATTCAAACTACTCCTTCAAGAACATTTCAGTCAAGCCAAACACCTACTTTGCGCCCACAATGGTAAGGAATTTGACTTCCCCTATATCGCACGAAGAATGGTAATTAATGGCTTAAATCTTCCATATAAACTGGATTTATTCGGAAAAAAACCTTGGGAAGTACCCCATTTGGACACCATGGAGCTATGGAAATTTGGGGATTATAAACACTATACTTCTTTAAAGTTATTGGCTCATGTACTAGGCATTCCTTCTCCAAAAGAGGATATGGACGGGGGCATGGTACAATCCGTATTTTACGAGGATAAGGATTTGGACCGAATTGTGACCTATTGTGAACTGGATGTCGTGACCACAGCACAAGTCTTCCTAAGACTGAGAAATGATGACCTTCTAAGTGAACAGGAAATTGAAAAAGTTTAACTACCTAGATTGAAAGATTCTAGTCCTCTCTAATTTTTCTAATTAGGCTAGCAAATTCTAATTCTTGTAAAACTTTGTGCTTTGTATTCCAGAATAATCCTGGACCACCATAATGTAAAGTCCAGAGGATAAATCCGTAACAGACACTTTTTCGATTGCGCTCCCTTTTTTAACAATGGTTCCCGAAGAGGTTACAATGGAATACACGGCATCTTGAGAAAGGTCTGCATCTATGCTTATTTCATTCACCGCTGGATTAGGAAAGACACTAATGTTAAGCGGCTCATTAAAACTGTACGTTTCATTTTGCAAGATCTGGGTTTCGGTCCCGTTAAAAGTAAACCGTAGTACTTCAGAAAAATCAGAAGTTTTGCTTTCGGTGCATATCGTGCGAACCTTTATCTCATATTCTTTGCCTAATGTAAGTCCTTCAAGTTGAACGGTGTTTTCCGAGAGCAAAGTGGAGCTCCAGCTATCATCTGAACTTGTTTTATACTGAACCTCAAAAAGGGTTTCCTCCGCCTCTGGCCAAGTAAAGGCCAAAGAATCCTCTTTCAAAGAATCCAACTCAATATTTTCAGGAGCTTGTAGCGAGCAGTTTGAGATTTTTGCCCCAGAAACGATAAGCGAAAAATCTTGGAATTCATTTTTCAATTCCCCTTTATGACTAATTATAATAGTATATCTCCCCTTCGCGTTCTGGATATCTATGCGCTCAAAGGGATCAACCGAATTATCAGCTTTTGTCGCTGCATCATTCGCTCGATAAGGATTTAGTTTCCAAGGAAAAAACGTTTCATTGTTCTGTATCACTCGAACATCTAAATCGTTTACCAAAGCTTTTGTAGCACTGTTGAGATCTCCTCTATTGACGTACTCTCCTTCAACATCAGTCCAAGAAACGGATACTATCAAGTCTTCGGTAGCCAAGGCTTCTACTTCTAACGTATAGGTTTCTCCCTGCATTAATTGGTTTTCATCAATCAAGGTTGTGAATCCTTCATCCTGAAGTGTCTCTGCAGCAGTTTTTGCATTAAGCACACCCCATCCCATTTTGTAATCAGGCCCAGGAGTTCCGGCATCATCTGCGGTATGAAGCGCAAGGCCCTTTAAAGTTGCCGCCTTCATGTAATGGCCAAAAAGCTCATTGTGATATTGCTGAAGTAAGAGCAACGAGCCGGTAACACCAGGAGCCGCCATAGAAGTGCCTGTAGATATGCCATAGCTCGAATTGCTTTGTGAAGTAGTTGAAAAAATCGAGGAACCATCTCCTGCCAAGTCTGGCTTGATTCTCCCATCATCAATGGGACCTAAGCTGCTATAACTTGCAACAGCGGCTTCCGTCAATTCTCCCTTTCCATTGAACTTAGTATTCGCTCCAGTAACCGTAAGCGCATTTTTTGAAGTGGCAAAGCCCAAAAGCAAGTCAAACCCGTCAAGAGTTTTACCATAAATGGGCGAAGCATTATCTTGTGACCTTTGTGAATTCCCAGCGGCATTGACCATTAAATAATACGGAGCATTGTACATGATTTTATCCCAATCTTGTGAAACTTTGATATAAGCTCCAAAATACCAATCAGGCACACGATCGGATTTAATCCCATAGGAATGATTGCTCAAGAGCATCCCCGAAGCAGCGGCTTCGGTTACTTCAATCTTATCTCTTGTCCAGTTATGTGTTATGGCCTTAGCGCCGAACGCCACTCCTCTTGCCTTCGCTTTAATCCCTGAAGAAATAAGGTTTCCTGTTACCAAGGTGGCATGTGGACTCACCTCTTGAGAAGTATCGCCTGCTTGCGCTCTATTGTCAAACTCTTGATGTGAGTTAAGTGCTATACCACTGTCCCAAACCCCAACTTGCATTCCACTGCCATCCAAACCCAAGTTTAATGAACCATTTGAATATAAGGATTGTGCCCTCGAAACTTGGTTCGTTGGGTCATTTAAGGTTGTGTAATACAAAAGTGTGCCATCTTCGCCAATGTCGTTTAAAGCGACTACGGTTCCATCCTTTAACTTCTCCCTCTCATTCCAACCATTCTTTTTATCTGATTTATCTATTTGTAAAGCCTTAATCTTTGCTTCCTCTTCAAATTCAGAAACAAGAGAAGTGATTTTTTGTTGATTGTATTCCAAAAGAATTTCCTGTCTCTCCATATTGGTTTGTCCAAAACTGGAAAGCATTCCAAAAAGCAGTAAAAAAATCGATGTGAAAAGCCTAGTTGCCCAAGTAGGTGTCATAAAGTCCATAATCAAGGTTGAGTAAGATTTGGACTACAATACTATTTTAAGAAGAAGGTTCTATCGTTAAAAAACCCTTTTATTTCGATGAATTACACGAATTTTTTCGATGAGCTGTTGTGAAAGTTTTAAATATTGTTGTGTAGTATTTTTCTTTCTTTTAATTTTCTTTCAAAACCACATATACTGGAAAATGATCACTGTAACCCCCCAAATACCTCTTCCCAGCATAGGTACGAAATGGATTTCCCTTATATTTTCCTTTCCATTCCTTTAAGAACTTAGGCGCAAAGATTTTGGCCTTTTTGAAACTATGTGTTCCTTTTTCAAAATTCAAAAAACTGTGTGAAAGCAATATTTGGTCAAACAAACTCCACTCCCCTTTGTAATTGGCACTACCTGAATTGGGGGACAGCAAAGACTGCATGGGATTAATGAATTTACCTGTATCCATTAAGCGTTGAATACTTTTCGATTTTGGGTCATCATTAAAATCACCCATGATGATGCAATTTGGATTTTCATCAGGAATACGTTCCAATTTTTGAATTATGGTCTCTGCAGCTTTTATTCTTTTGGGACTGGTTTCGTCAGCACCATCCCTTCTAGAGGGCCAATGATTCACAAACACATGAATCTCTTCCTTGTTCAGTTTGCCATGCACATATAATATGTCTCGTGTTAAATCCCGTTCTCCATTTTGATTGTCTACCAGCAATGGAATTGTTTCGGCTTCAATGACTGAAAAATGGTTTGCATCATAGAGCAGGGCTGTATCAATTCCGCGCTCGTCGGGTGAATCGAAATGAACGTATGCATAGTTTACATCCTTTAAGGATTTAGTGGACAATAGCCCCTCAATGACCGTTTTGTTTTCCACTTCGGCCAGACCTACAAGAACGGGATGCAGTATGCTGTCCCCTTCTCCAATTCTAGAAATGGTCTTCGCCAACTTTTTGGTCTTCCTTCTAAACTTGGATTCATCCCATTTTTTGACCCCTCCCCGGGTAAAATCATCATCAAGAATGTACGGATCGTCTTTCGTGTCAAAAAAATTCTCCAGATTATAAAAAGCAATCGTGAAATGGTCTTCCAAAACGTAGATGATATATTAATTTAAGTTTGAAGTTATTCAAGACAAAATACAAAAATCGCTTTCAAAACATTACGTAGATTTGCACTTTACTTCAATTCATGCTAGAAAAAAAGGCCATTGCATATGAAAAGGCGGTTCTGATTGGGGTCATCAACCAAAGCCAAAATGAAGAAAAAGTACGTGAGTATTTGGACGAGCTGGAGTTTTTGACCTATACAGCGGGCGGCGAAGTATCCAAGCGTTTTGTGCAACGGGTAGAGACCCCCAATCCTAAAACCTATATAGGTAGTGGAAAAATGGAAGAAGTGCAAGAGTACGTCAAGGCCAATGAAATAGGTTCGGTAATCTTTGATGATGAGCTTTCTCCTGCACAACAGAACAATATTGAAAAGCTTTTGCGTTGCAAAATCTTGGACCGTACCAGTCTTATTCTGGACATTTTTGCACAAAGGGCACAGACCAGCTATGCCCGAACTCAAGTAGAATTGGCCCAATATGAATATTTACTTCCAAGGCTTACCGGACTTTGGACCCACTTGGAGCGGCAGCGTGGTGGTATAGGTATGCGCGGGCCAGGTGAAACCGAGATTGAAACTGACCGAAGAATTGTACGAGACCGCATTGCCCTTCTTAAAAAGAAGTTGGTAAAAATTGACCGTCAAATGGAAACCCAAAGAGGCAATCGAGGTGCTTTGGTCAGGGTAGCGTTAGTTGGATATACAAATGTTGGCAAGTCTACTTTAATGAACGTCATTAGTAAAAGTGAGGTATTTGCCGAAAATAAGTTGTTTGCCACTTTGGATACCACAGTACGCAAAGTGGTCATCGGGAATCTGCCCTTTTTGTTGAGCGATACCGTAGGATTCATTCGCAAGTTGCCCACACAACTGGTGGAAAGTTTCAAAAGCACCTTGGATGAAGTTAGGGAAGCGGACTTATTGCTCCATGTAGTAGACATTTCCCACCCCAACTTTGAAGAACATATTGCCTCGGTCAATCAGATTTTGGACGAAATCGATAGTTCTGATAAGAAAGCCATAATGGTCTTTAATAAAATTGACCAATATGTGCCTGAAACCATTCCGGAAGATGACTTGGTTACGGAGCGGAACTCATCACATTTCACTTTGGCCGAATGGAAAAAAACCTGGTTCAATAAAATTGGGGACCGCGCTCTTTTTATCTCCGCCTTGAACAAAGAAAATCTGGATGAATTTAGAAAACGGGTATACCAAGAAGTCCGGGATATTCATGTGACCCGATTCCCGTATAATAACTTTTTGTATCCGGAGCATTTGGATGAATACCATTCCTAATTCAGTTCATTGGTCCACTTCTTCGACGAACGACCACTCCTAACCATCTCCACCACAATTTTCTTACGGTTCACAACAAAAATTTAAGCATAAACCACAGAAAAACTACTTTCATATTGTTTTTAAGTGATAGTGTTACCGCAAATCTTCCATACGCTTAACCTACTTTAGACTGTGGTATAAAAAAGCTTTAAAACCCCAAATTCACCCCACATAAAAAAGCCCTCCGGAAAGAGGGCTTTTTCTTTTTATTTTATTGCAGTTAGAAGGAATAGCTCAGACCCAATGTCCAATACGTTTGTAGTTCGTTGTCTATGGAATCAAATGTGGCATCAGGGGTAGGAGTCGGCGCTAAATTCCGAACAAAATTTAAGGTTTCCTGTCTGTTGTTCCTCAGTCCAAAATCGAATCCTACACCAATCACTTTCCATAGCGTATAGGCAAAGGAATTGGTCCATGTCCAGTTGCTTAAATCGCCATCTTCATAGCTCTGGAACATGGACAGGTTACTTTTAAAATTGATGGCCCCTATCTTTTTGGTGTAATCCGCTACAATCTTTGCCCCCGCGGATGATTCAAAAATGGTATCCTCATCACTAAATACGAAATTGTAGTTCAACGGGTGGATTACAACTACCAAATCTTGAATAGGCGTCCAAGTGGCACCGACACCTACATCCAAATATCCTGGGTTGTTCACATTGCTCAATAGAGTAGTTCGATATTCCACAAGCCCCGAAATAGCGAACTTTTCACTGAGTTTTCTACCGTAAAGAGACGAAATATTGAATACATCCGTAGCTTCTCGAAAACCATCATCATCGGTAGGGTCATCCTTATCGTCCAATTTTACCCAAGCTAAGTTTACATTGGCTGCGTTTCGCCAAAAGAATTTTTCCTGTTGCAGATTGGCAAAAGCATTTACGGTAAACCCAATATTACCGGACGAGTTATTGGGAATCCCTTGTGCAAACCAGTTGTTGAACTCGGAAATACTCCCCCCAATGGTGCCAAATGCCCCAATTTTCCATCCGGGAAGTGCATCCAATTCGGCTTGGAGGGCATTTACCCTGCCCTGGATTGCAGCAATAGAATCCTTTTTGGGTCCCATCTCCGCTTTAATCTCCTCAGCTGTTTTCTGTCCGAATATGGGGGCGAGGGATACGCATAGCATACAAGTAAATAAAATCTGTTTCATAGTATGGAGTTTAGTGTTAAGACCCCAAAAATAAGAAATGTCACACTTTAGCACGCCAAATCTCAGAAGTTAAAGGTCTGAGGTTAAATATTAGATGACTGAGGTTAGAAGTTGAAAATCTAAAATCTGATTACTGATTACTGACCTCCAACTTCTGACCACTGAAAACCAACTTCCATCAACCCATATACTGCATCCGTCAATTGGCAGGGTGGACCTATCCCTATCTGTGTTTTCTTGTGCAGATTACCAAAAAATATATTGATTTCATGAAAACATTACGATTATTTACCCTGATGATCCTTACCATGGGACTGCTGCTGGGCTCCTGTTCCAGTGACGACAACGGTACAACGACCCCTCCGGTCACTGATGACGACAACGGTACCACGACCCCTCCGGTCACGGAAAACTCCGCCCCGGAGATCACCAACCAGACCACAACGGCCTCGGTCGGCGAGGATGCCGACGGCTCGGCCACTATCTTCACCGTTACCGCGTCCGATGAAGATGACGATTCCCTTACCTTTGCCATCTCCTCCAACAGCGGGGGGCTCTTTGCCATCAACGCCGACGGTAATGTGACCCTGGCCGAGGGACAGGCACTGGACTTTGAGACCACTGCCAAGCATACCATCACCGTAACCGTATCCGATGGCAACGGGGGTACCGATACCATTGACATCACCATTGCCGTAACCGATGTGGCCATACCGCCGAACATCGGCACGGCCGAGTTCACCGTGGCCGAGGACGCCACCGAGATAGGCAACCTATCCGCTACCGGGGAGGAAGGGAATGCCCTTTCCTACGAGATTACCCTGAACGACAACGAACTCTTTACCATAGGCGATACGGGGACCATCGCCCTGGGCGAGGGCCAGAGCCTCGACTTTGAGACCGAGACCGCCCATACCATCACCGTGAGCGTGTCCGACGGCGAACAGGTCACTGAACAAGAGATACAGATAAACGTGGAGAACATCATTGAGAACCTCTTCGAGGACCCAGAGGCGTTCATTATTAAAATTGATACTGAATTCGATGGGACATTTTCATTTAATGTATTTGCTGGCGTTGACGAACCCATTGATCTTAGGGTTGATCGGGGAGATGGAAACGATGAGGTTTTGATTACTTCAGAAGGATTGCAAAACTATGACTATGAAATAGGTCCAGAATATTTAGTGGCCTTTAAAGGGGAGGTTGGTCGAATTTCATTCAACGGCGACGGCACCTTACGAACCGTTGAACAATGGGGCGAAGGCGAAGGCGCCATAGCCTGGGACAGTATGGAAGGCATGTTCAGAAATAATTTCAATTTTGAAGGATTTGCCGAGGGGGCAGGAGTACCTGTCCTCAGTGAATGTACCTCTACTTTTGAAATGTTTAGGAATACTCTCAATTTTAACAGCCCTATGGGCGATTGGGACATGGGCAATGTGACCAATATGGGCGGCATGTTCAGGGATGCCCCTAATTTTAATCAACCTATAGGCAATTGGAACGTAGAAAGTGTAATTGATATGGGCTCGATGTTCAGCGGGGCCACAAGCTTTGACCAAGACTTAAGCATTTGGATTCCGGTTAGTGCCATTAATATGACCTCTATGTTTGCGGCTGCCACAAGTTTTGACCAAAACATCAGTGATTGGAATACTGAAAATGTGATTTTTATGGGTGGCATGTTCGCTGGGGCTACAAGTTTTAATCAGGACATTAGTGAGTGGAGTACCTCAAACGTTACCTCTATGAAAAGAATGTTCCTTAACGCCACTGCCTTTAGTCAAGACTTGGGGTCTTGGGATATTGGGGCCATTGGTTCAGATGAAGGAGATTCAGCTAATGACCAAGCGATGCGTTTTATGTTCGATGGTTCAGGAATGAGTCCGGAAGACTATGCCAGTACTTTGATAGGTTGGAACGATGACGAAGACGGGGCGCAAACCATTCCATTCCAGATTACTTTGGGTGCTGTCGATATAGACTTCTGCGATGCTGCCAGTGCGGCAAGGAACAATTTAATCGATTTGTTTGGTTCTTTTTGGACTATAACCGATGGCGATCCGGTTGACTGTCCCGATTTCAACCCTTGATTTTTTTCGCCGGTCACTGGGCTACCCATCATTCAAAACAGAGTGATTACACTTTAGAAAACAACTGGAAAGTTTAAAACTTTCCAGTTGTTTTTTGTTTATTTTCTCAATTGGACGTGGAGGACAAAGAAACTTGAGAAATCCCACCTGGCGTCATGCTGAACCGGTTTTGGCATCGCATTAAAACGTGGATTCCCGCCTCCGCAGGAATGACAAATTCCAAAGACCAAATTCCATCCAAAGGTCATTTCGAGAGAGTCCAAGAAACCTACATAGATGGCTTGGATTTATCACGCGCACTACGTTTGGTTGCAAATGAAATTGGTCATTGTACATTGCTCATTGACCTTTTGCCCAAAACCCACATTTTGTATCCTAACCATCATCTAACAATCAAAAATCTCTATTCATAAACCCAAACGCTGTATCCATCAATTGACAAGAAAAACATATCCCCGTTCTTTTTTTCTTTGCCGCTCTAATCAAAATTTTTTAGAATTCATGAAAAAAATACTTTTTTTAACCCTAATGATTTTTTCTATGGTCATGTTAGCTGTCTCCTGTTCCAGTGATGATGGTGACATTCGAGGTGATGCTAATACAGAACCTAAAATCAACAACTTGAATCAAACGGTCAGTGTAGCTGAAAATATTGGAGATACTGAGACCATTTTCACCGTTGATGCCTTTGATCCAGATACGGATGACACCATTACATATGAAATTATACAAAACAGCGGGAATCTCTTTGAAGTAGACGGCAACGGTATTGTGACCTTGGCGGCCGGAGCGAGTCTTGACTTTGAAACCTCCACAGCGCATACTCTAGGAATATCCGTAACCGATGGAAAACAAGGCAGCAGTGCAGAGATTACCATTACTATAGCAGTGCTTAACCTTATCGAAAATCTATTTCAAGACCCAGAATCATTTATTTTTAAGATACAAACTTCTCAGAGCAATGAACAATTTGTTTTATCAACATTTGAAACGATAACGGATATTGAGGTAGATTGGGGAGACAATACCGAAGTTTCTGAATTTGTTGCACCTCTGCAATCTGAAGCATCTCACATTTACGTAGAAGAAGGCACCTATACTGTAGCAATTAAAGGTGACGTTGGCAGGATGTCCTTCTCAAATAGCGCTAAGCAGTTTTTGACCGTCGAACAATGGGGTGCAATAGCTTGGAAGAGCACGGAGATGATGTTCAGTAATACCAATGTTAAGATAAATGCTACAGACAAACCTAATTTGACCTCTTGTACATCAATGAAAGGCATGTTCAGTGATTGTATCGAATTTAACAACGATATCAGCGGTTGGGACGTAAGTTTTGTCCAGGATTTTAGTTACATGTTCTCCGGAGCTGAGAAGTTTAATCAAGACATCAGTGTCTGGAAAATAGACAGTGCTGTTGATATGGTCCACATGTTCGCTGGTGCACTTCTTTTTAATCAAGACATTAGTATTTGGGTTATGAGCGAAGTGGAGTCCGTTGATTTTATGTTCAATAATGCGCAGAGCTTTAACCAAAATCTTGGCAATTGGGACATTGGTGGTCTTGTAGTAGATAAAAATATGGGGCTTTTCGATGCCAACATGAGAGGTCTCATTATAGGCTCTGGAATGACTCCAGCAAAATTTTCAGCCACTTTAATCGGGTGGGCAAATGACAATGAAGGAGAACAAATGATTCCCCAAGGAATTTCATTGGGTGCATCGGGTCTAGCCCTTTGTAATGATGAAGAGGAAACCGGTGTGGCCTTATTTAATTTAGATAATAATGGTTGGGAGTTTTTTGGTGACGAACCATTTTTTGTCAATTGTGATTAAAGTAATCCATAAGGCCTGACAATTTTCTTAAAAACCTTAAAAAACCACCTTTTCAAAGGTGGTTTTTGTTTTTATAACTAAAAGCCAAATACATTGGAGCTTATTCCTAGGGAAAATGATTTCAAATCCTGACTTTTGCGTAAGTTCTTATCTTTTTAAAATCACTTCTTTTTATATAAAGGCACAGCAGAACATGCCTCTCCGTACATCACACTTTTTGCTATTTGCTGAATTTTAGTAATGGCCATTAAATAGGCATTCTGCGGCACAGGTTTATTGGAACAACCTTTTATAATAATGGGTTTATCTTGAAAGTCGGAGAAATCATAAGCAGCAAGTTGCTCTTGGTACAAAATAGTTTCTAAGGTTTCCAAATTACCTTGAACCACTTTCTTGGAGAAAGGAGCCAATTTAGAGGTCACCAACATAAAGGCCCAACCGGGTACAATCGCATCTGAAGAACAGGTCAGCGCTACATATTTGTCATGGTATTTACTCCAATCTATTTCTTGCAAGTGGGCGCGGAACTCTTTTTCCCGCAAAATTAACCCTTCATAAAGCCACTGGGAGATATCTAATATGACCCTTTCACCAGGAAGATATAGTTCCTCTAAATCAAAAGTAACCAGTTTACTTTGCGCTACGCGATTGATAATTTCCTCAGCCATACAAACTCAATTTAAGTATTAATGGAATATGAGATTCCGAAATAGGTTCGAAATGACGTTATAATAGCCCTAATTCCAATTTCGCTTCTTCGCTCATCAAATCTTGGGTCCAAGGGGGATCAAATGTAATCTCGACCTCAACATCCTTTAGCACATCTAAAGACTTTACTTTTTCTTCTACCTCAACCGGCAAGGTTTCTGCTACAGGACAATTAGGCGAGGTCAGTGTCATCAAAATCTTGACGTCGTTCTCTTCGTTTACAAATACATCATAAATAAGCCCCAGTTCATAAATGTCCACCGGAATCTCAGGGTCGTAAATCGTCTTTAGGACCTTAACAATTTTTTCGCCCAACTCCTGGGTATCTATGGTGATTTCTTCGCTCATTTGATTTCTAGTTTAATTGGGTCTGATATGCAATAGCATATAGCTTCAATTGTTTTACCATGCTCACCAAACCGTTTGCTCTTGTTGGAGACAAATGCTCCTTCAAACCAATTTCATCAATAAAATCGGTATTGGCATCAATAATATCTTGTGGCTTTTGATGGCTAAATGCACGAATCAAAATAGCAATGATTCCTTTGGTAATAATGGCATCACTATCTGCTGTGAAGACCAATTTGTCTTCCTCCAATTCGGCATGCACCCAGACCTTGCTTTGGCATCCTTTTATAATGTTGTCGTCGGTTTTGTAAGCTTCCTCTATTAGCGGAAGTGATTTCCCAAGTTCAATCATGTACTCATAGCGTTGCATCCAGTCATCAAACATGGAAAATTCGTCTATGATTTCTTCTTGAATCTCTGCTATGCCCATCTAAAAGTTTTGTTCAAAAGTACGACTCGAGTTGGTCTGAATCAATCTTTTAAGAGAAAGATAACGATGCTTTAGAGCAACATGTTTCTAGCTCGTTCCACACCTTCCACCAACACATCCACTTCCTCTTTGGTATTGTAAAAGCTAAAACTGGCCCGTACCGTACCCGGTATTTGATAAAAATCCATAATCGGTTGCGCACAATGGTGGCCTGTACGTACTGCTATTCCCAACTTGTCCAAAATAGTACCAATATCATACGGATGTATCCCTTTTATATTGAATGAAATTACCGAAGTCTTGTGTTGGGCCGTGCCATAAATTTTTAATCCCTCAATGGCCAAAAGCTTTTCAGTTGCATATTGCAATAATTCCTCTTCATATTGTGCTATGGCATCCAGACCAATATGGTTGAGATAATCCAAAGCAGCACCAAAGGCGATGCCGCCCGCAATATTTGGAGTCCCTGCCTCAAATTTGTGGGGCAAATCTGCATAGGTTGTTTTCTCAAAGGTCACTTCGGCAATCATCTCACCGCCTCCTTGATAAGGCGGAAGTTTTTTTAGCCATTCTTCCTTCCCATAAAGCATTCCTACCCCGGTCGGGCCACATATCTTATGCGCCGAAACTGTGTAAAAATCAACATTCAAAGCTTGCATATCTGCCTTGATATGCGGAGCGGCCTGAGCGCCATCTATCAAAACGGCTGCGCCAACATTATGCGAGGCATCAATAATTTCCTTGATTGGGTTAATCGTTCCCAAAGCATTGGAAATATGGTTACAGAAGACCAATTGGGTTTTCTCAGAAAGCAGCTCATGAAATGCTTCCATGACCAATTCCCCATTTTGATTCATGGGAATAACTTTTAAAACTGCACCTGTACGTTCAGCCAACATCTGCCAAGGCACAATATTGGAATGATGTTCCATGGCCGATACCAAAATTTCATCTCCTGTTTTCAATAAAGAAGAGAAACCATTTGCTACCAAGTTAATGGCATGTGTTGTACCAGAAGTGAAGATTACTTCATGGGCTTTGGCGATATTAAAGTGCCGTTGAATTTTTTGCCTGGCTTCTTCATAAGCATCCGTTGCTTCTTGCGAGAGCGCGTGCACTCCTCTGTGAATGTTGGCATTGTAATTCTGGTAATAATCTACAATGACATCTATAACCTGTTGAGGTGTTTGCGAAGTGGCAGCGTTATCCAAATAGACCAAAGGCCTTCCATTCACCTCCCTATTTAGAATTGGGAAATCTTTCCTTATCGTAGCCACATCTAAACTCGTCCGCACCATTCCCATAACTATTAAATTCTCGGATTAAAGGTCGAAACCGAGGCTTACCCCCAATTTGTTTGCAATCAATTTATTGATACGAGTTTTTAATTCTGGAATACGCACACTTTCCAATACATTGTTCGCAAAAGCATACATCAACAAAGCTTGGGCTTCCCTTTTTGGAATTCCTCGGGATTGTAAGTAGAAAAGAGCTTCTTCATCCAACTGGCCTACCGTACAGCCATGAGAACATTTTACATCATCCGCAAAAATTTCTAATTGAGGCTTAGTGTTCACTGTTGCTTTATCGCTTATCAAAACATTATTGTTCTGCTGAAATGCATTGGTTTTTTGAGCAATTTTATCCACAATTATTTTACCATTGAAAACTCCTGTGGATTGCTCTCCAAAAATGCCTTTGTAATCCTGATGGCTTTCACAATTGGGTTGCGCATGGTGCACTAAAGTATGGTGGTCTACGTGCTGCTTTTCACCCAAAATGGTCACACCCTTTAGGATAGAATCAATTCGCTCGCCATTTTGATAAAAGTTAAGGTTGTTTCGAGTCAACTTTCCGCCAAATGCGAAGGTATGGACACGGACCACACTGTTATCCTTCTGGGAAATATAGGTGTTGTCAATCAATGATGCCGTATTTACATCATTCTGAACTTTATAATAATCTACAATAGCGTCTTTGGCCGCAAATATTTCGGTGACAGAGTTGGTCAAAACCTCATTTCCTGTCAAACTTTGATGACGCTCAATAACTTGAACTTCTGCATTCTCTTCTGCAATCACCAAATTTCTGGGTTGCAATAGCAACGCTGCCTCATTTCCTGTGGCCAAATGCAAAATTTGAATTGGCTTTTTGGGCATTTTATTTTTAGGAATGTAGATATAAGCACCTTCTTTGCTAAAAGCGGTATTTAAAGTGGTCAATGACTCGTCTTTTGAGGCTACCTTATTAAAATACACATCAATAACCTGACGATATTGTGGTTTTGTAAGTGCGGCACTCATCAGGCAAACATCTACCCCGTCATGTGTGGTTTCTGAAAGATACGAACTGTACACGCCATCAATAAATACAATCTTGTAGGTATCAATTTCGTGGACAAAGTATTTCTTGATATCCTTATATTCAAGTGTACTTTCCTTTTTTGGGAAAATGCTGAAATCCACTTTTTGGATACTATTCAAAGAAGTGTATTTCCATGCTTCCTCTTTCTTGGAAGGAAAGCCTCTGTTTTCAAAGTTCTTTATGGCCTCCGAACGTACTTCATGGACGGGATTATCCAAATCCACATTACTTTCAAAGGCTAAAAAAGAAGAGAGTAATTTATCTTTTAAATCCATCTTTTTCCTATAAAACTGCTTCTTGTTTCAGCCAATCATAACCTTTCTCCTCCAATTCAAGCGCCAATTCCTTGGTACCTGACTTTACAATCTTCCCATCATGCAAAACATGTACGTAGTCTGGAACAATATATTCCAACAGTCTTTGGTAATGCGTAATTACGATGATGGCGTTATCCTTGCCACGCAATTTGTTTACTCCGTTGGCCACAATGCGAAGAGCATCAATATCCAATCCGGAATCCGTTTCATCCAATATGGCCAATTTGGGTTCCATCATGGCCATTTGAAAGATTTCGTTACGCTTCTTCTCCCCGCCTGAAAATCCTTCATTCAAAGAGCGAGACAAAAACTTGCGGTCTATTTCCAAAAGTTCAGACTTTTCACGAATGAGTTTTAACATCTCATTGGCTGGCATGTCTTCCAATCCTCTGGCTTTACGAGATTCGTTTATAGCTGTTTTGATAAAGTTTGTAACCGAAACACCAGGTATTTCAACTGGATATTGAAATGACATGAATATACCGTTGTGTGCTCTTTCCTCTGGGGCCAATTCCTCCAAATCCTCTCCATCCAAGGAAATACTTCCTTTTTTTACTTCAAATTCTTCTTTTCCTGCAATTACCGAAGCCAAAGTACTTTTCCCTGAACCGTTTGGGCCCATTATGGCATGCACCTCACCTGGATTCACTTCTAAATTGATTCCTTTAAGGATTTTCTTATCCTCTATGCTTGCGTGTAAATCTTTAATTTCTAACATTGTTCTATGATTGGCAACTCTATTGAGATGCTGATTTTGTATTGTTTTGATTATCCTACTGAACCTTCAAGACTTATTTCCAATAGTTTTTGAGCCTCTACGGCAAATTCCATAGGTAATTTGTTGAGTACTTCCTTGCTAAAGCCATTTACGATAAGTGCAATGGCCTTTTCTGTGTCGATGCCCCTTTGATTGCAATAGAAAATTTGGTCCTCACCAATTTTACTGGTAGTGGCCTCATGTTCTATTTGGGCTGATTTATTTTTGGTTTCGATGTATGGAAATGTATGTGCACCACAACTATTACCCATCAACAGAGAATCACATTGTGAAAAATTACGCGCATTTTCTGCCCTACTGTTCACCTGAACCAATCCACGGTAACTGTTTTGGGATTGTCCCGCAGAAATACCTTTTGATATGATGGTACTTTTTGTGTTTTTACCTAAGTGAATCATTTTGGTACCCGTATCTGCTTGCTGGAAGTTGTTGGTAACCGCAATGGAATAAAACTCTCCAATGGAATTGTCTCCCTTCAAAACACATGATGGATATTTCCAGGTTACTGCGGAACCTGTTTCAACTTGGGTCCAAGATATTTTTGCGTTCTTCTCACAAAGGCCCCGTTTTGTTACAAAATTGAAGACACCTCCTTTTCCATCTTTATCTCCAGGGAACCAATTTTGTACCGTAGAATATTTTATTTCAGCGTCATCCAAGGCAATCAACTCAACCACAGCTGCATGCAACTGATTTTCATCCCTTGATGGGGCTGTACAACCCTCAAGGTAACTTACATAACTACCTTCGTCCGCAATCACAAGCGTTCTTTCAAACTGACCTGTTCCTGCCTGATTGATTCGGAAATAGGTGGATAATTCCATGGGACATCTAACCCCTTTCGGAATATAGCAGAACGATCCATCAGAGAATACTGCGGAATTCAAAGCCGCATAGAAGTTGTCTTTCTGCGGAACAACTGTTCCGATGTATTTCTTCACCAACTCTGGATGCTCTTGAATAGCTTCAGAAATGGAACAAAAAATAATACCTTTTTCCGCCAATGTCTTTTTGAAGGTAGTGGCCACAGAAACGGAATCCATTACAATATCAACGGCAACTCCCGCCAACTTTTTTTGTTCATCCAAAGAGATGCCTAGTTTCTTAAAGGTCTCCAACAACTCTGGGTCTACCTCATCCAAGCTGTTGTACTTTGGCTTCTTGTTGGGTGCCGAATAATAAGAAATATCCTGAAAGTTGGGTTTCTCATAATGAACATTGGCCCATTCAGGTTCTTCCATTTCCTTCCAAACGCGGAATGCTTCCAAACGCCATTCAGTCATCCATTCTGGTTCTTCCTTTTTCTTGGAAATCCCGATGACGATGTCTTCGTTCAATCCTTTTGGGAAGGTATCAGACTCTATATCGGTGTAGAAACCATATTCATATTCTTTGGTTTCCAGTTCTTTTTTTAACTCTTCTTCTGTGTAAGCCATGCTTTGTTTGTTTGTCGATTAATTTAAATCAATCAACACTTTTATAGTGAAAAACTCTCGCCACATCCACAAGTGCGCTGCGCATTGGGATTATTAAACACAAAGCCTTTACCGTTAAGACCTCCCGAATATTCCAAAGTAGTACCCACCAAGTACAAAAAGCTCTTTTTGTCTACAATGATGCGCACTTGGTTGTCTTCAAAAACTTTATCGGTATCTTCGGCTGCTTTGTCAAATGTCAATTCATAGGATAACCCACTACAACCTCCGCTCTTAACCCCAACACGAACATAATCTGTGTTAGAATCGAAACCTTCTTCGGTCATAAGTGTTACAACTTTTTTCTTTGCTGTTTCCGAAACTTTAATCATAATCGCTTGGATTCATTCTAAATAGCTTACAAATATACTGTATAAGTAGGGTTCTACAAGGTTTCCTAACATTATAATAACGAATCTTCCAATAAGGTTTCTCTATTTTCTACGACTACAGCTTTGTTTTACGTTGAATATTTAATCTTTAAACAAACCGAAACGGTTCAAATTTCTATATCATGAGACACTTTGTTCTCCTAATTTCACTTTTATTCTTATCCTATATGAACGGTCAAGAAACAAACAACGGGCTTGTACAAATAATTAGTAAACACGATTTCGAATCTACTTGCGAAATGATTAAAAAAACTTTGGATGCCAATCCTAAAATTGGCATTCTTGCCGAGGTAGACCATACTGGTAACGCTAAAAGGGTTGGTCTGGAATTGCCAAATACCAAATTGATTTTGTTTGGCAATCCTAACTTAGGCACTCCTCTAATGCAATCGTCCAGAAGCATTGCCATTGATTTACCCCAAAAGATTTTGATATGGGAGGGTGACGGAAAAGTATTTCTAACTTATAATGACCCCAAATATCTTTTGAAACGACATGGCATAACAGACAAAGACCCAATAGCTGAAAAAATTGCTAGCGCTTTGGCAACTATTAGCGGAAAGGCTTCTGAGTGAGCCGCTATTTTATTCTTAGAATAACGAGGTCTGTAGAACCCTGATGTTCCTTATTAGATGAAAGTGCTGTTGAAGATTCACCTACCAACACTAGGTTTCCCTCAGCATCTTCAAGGGCATCAAAACCAAAATCCAAATCAGCTCCGCCAAAGGATTTTTCAAAAAGAACATTTCCTTCAGCATCGGTTTTGATTATCCACAGGTCATTTTCTCCATTGTTCTGCGTGGCGTTTCCATCCAAGCTTTTGGAATTTCCTGCTATTACGAAACCTCCATCTGCAGTAGTTCCTAACCCGCGGGCAGCGTCAAAGGCTGTTCCCCCAAAAGTCTTTTCCCAGAGCAAATCTCCACTGTCTGAGACTTTGATCAACCAAACATCGGACTCTCCATTGTTTTTGGAAATATCAGTGTCCACACTGAATGTGTTTCCAACAATGGCATAGGCATTATCTTGGGTTTTGACAACAGCGTAGGCTTTGTCGATTCCTGTCCCACCAAAAGATTTTTCCCAAAGCATTTCTCCTTTAGCACTTACTTTCACCACCCAAAAATCGTAGCTTCCTTTAGAATTGGAAATGTCAAAGTCATCACTTTCCGAAGCACCTACCATGACGAGACCGCCGTCATTGGCTTCTACTACTCCAAAAGAACGGTCATTGTTTGTTCCACCAAAGTATCGCCTCCAAATCAAGTCCCCATTGGCATCCAGTCGAGTCCCCCAAAACTCTCCAACACCATGTCTGGTAAGATATGGGCTTTTGCCTGTATTTCCTTCTCCCTCGGAAGAGGTCACATCCAAAAAACCAGAAAAGAAAAAACCACCATCAGAGGTCTGTACCACATCATAGGAATGATCATGTCCGGAAAAACCAAAACTTTTTTCCCAAAGAATAGTGCCGGAAGCATCCAATCGTAAAATCCAATTATCGTGGAAGCCTTCATTATTGCTGCCATCACCATCATCACTCATGGCGTAGCCTACAATGGCATAACCCCCGTCGTTGGTTTGGATAACAGATTGCCCTCTATCATCCTTACTTCCACCATATGTTTTGTTCCATTGCAGATTCCCGTCAGCATCCAACTTGAGCAACCAATAATCATTTACATTAAGTGATTTTCCCGCGAGGTCTCCATCTGTACTATTGGTAAATCCCAGCACAGCATATCCACCATCCGAAGTTTGAATTACGGATTGAGCGGTATCCTCACCCGAACCTCCAAAACTTTGCACCCAATCCAATTCTCCCAAAAAATCAAAAGACATAGAAGCTGTTTCATTGTCATCAGAGTTATTGCAAGAACAAAATCCAATAATTATAACAAGCAAAACAATTTTTTTCATCTTCTTTTAGTTTGAGCTTTGAAGAACGAACAAGCCAGAATTTACGTCACTTACGATAATTTTTCCACTTTGGAAGTATGGATAGACGCTCCATACTCCGTTGAACTGTGCTACATTGCTTTGGGGAAAAGTATCGAAAAAAGCTTCTTCAGTAATTATTTCGTTTTCTATTTGTGATATATCCAAAACCCGAATCCCCGCTGTATAGTTGGCTAAGAAAAACTGGTCGCCGAGAACATATCCGTTATGATCTATGGCTCCGGTGGGGCCCAAGTACGTCATATGCAATTGGGGGTTGTCCAAATCTGCAAAATCAAAAACCAAGGTGCGGGAATTGAATCCAAAGTCGGTCTCATCCAGCTCATCTCCCAAAATATAAAATCGATGGTCTTCTGTAAACCACCCTTGATGGGTATACCCAATATTGGAGTAGGTAAGTGTTTCTATTCGTGTTGGATTGGATTTATCAGTAATATCAACAATGACTATTTGATCTTCGTTTGCTCCTACAAAAATCTCTCTTCCCGTGTAGTCAGAATCCGGTCCGCTATACGTTATAACCTGTGCATCATGCGTATATCCATCCGCAGCATATCCTCCTACTCCTGTTGGGGACAATGGATTCTGGATATCCACAAAATGAACGCCACCATTGAATGCATCATTTCGTGCGGTTCCTACGGGATATGCAAAACCCATTTCTTCATTGATGACCACATTATGGCAATTTCCTATACTTGTGTATCTGGCATCTGCTTCAAAAACTACGGGTGGATTGGATACATTTCTCAGCCGTTTTAAATCAAAAACCTGCATCCCATGCCCCGCAGATTCGGCAACAACATACACAAAGTCTTCATAGACCTTTAGGTCTCGCCAAATGCTTTCCGTTGTTGCGGTTAGCATTTTTCCAAGATATACAGGGTTTTCAATATCGGTTACGTCAATGAACGCAGTGCCATTGTCCAGTCCTAGTAAGGCATATTCCCTATCTGTTGTAGTGTCCGTCCAGCCCCAAATATCGTTGGCGCGTCCAGCCCCAAAAGCAGCTAAATCCATTTGAAGCAATAAATCATATCCATTACAAGGATATATGTCGGCATTCCCCCCTTGGCAAGAGGTAAGCCCAAGGCTCACAGCACCATCACCTATATTCGGCTCATTATCTCCTGTGGTTGGAGGTACAGGGTTTTGATTTGTGGGAGGATTATCTGAAGCAGAGTCATCTGAAGAGCATGCATACACCACAAAAAAAAGGCATAGCAAATGGGCTAAGCATTTGAATCGTTTCATTATTGGTTCGAGTTTACTTAAAGATACAACTTATTACATTCCTGATTACTTTTGCCAAATGCTTGAAGATAAAAATACCCAAAGGACGTCCTTAGAGTCATTAGGTGAGTTTGCCTTGATCAAACATCTGACCCAACATTTTGAACTGACCCATGACTCTTCCATAAAAGGTATTGGTGATGATGCAGCTGTCTTGGATTTGAAGGGAATGAAAACCATTGTTTCCACAGATCTTTTGGTAGAGGGTGTGCATTTTGATCTAAGTTATGTGCCTCTCAGGCACTTGGGATACAAGTCGGTAATGGTGAACCTTTCAGACATATATGCCATGAATGCAAAGGCAACTCAAATTACAATTTCTGTTGCCGTATCCAATCGATTTGGCCTTGAAGCTTTAGAAGAATTCTATGCAGGTGTAGCGATGGCCTGCAAATTGTATCAAGTAGACTTGGTTGGGGGCGATACCACCTCATCCACCAAAGGAATGTTGATCAGCGTTACAGCGATTGGAATTGCCGAGGAGAATAATATTGTGTATCGCAAGGGTGCCAAACCCAATGATCTTCTTGTGGTAAGTGGTGATTTGGGAGGTCCGTATCTTGGGCTTCAAGTGTTGGAGCGCGAAAAAGAAGTATTCAAGGTAAATCCTGCCAATCAACCGGATCTTGAACCATATCAATACATCGTTGAACGTCAATTAAAACCCGAAGCCCGTAAAGATATCGTAGAGCTTTTGGAAAAGCTGGAAGTAAAACCCACTGCCATGATTGATATCAGTGATGGCCTTTCTTCAGAAATATTGCACCTATGCGAACAAAGCGAGGTAGGTTGTAATCTCTTTGAGGATAAACTTCCACTGGACCCAACGGTCATTTCCGCAGCTGAAGAATTTAAAATGGATTCCACCATGATTGCATTGAGCGGTGGAGAAGAATACGAATTGCTTTTCACCATTGACCAGAAGGACTTTGACAAAATAAAAGGCAATCCAAATTTAACGGTAATAGGGCATATGACGGAAAAACAAGAAGGAGCGCATTTAGTCACTCGTGCCAATACCAAAATTCCGATTCAGGCGCAAGGTTGGAATTCTTTTTCGGAAAAGTCAGAATAAAAAAATCCCGAAAACCAAGGGCATTTTCAAACTCAACAGTCTTGGGGCACGCAACTGCAAGCTATGACGCCTTCTTAATCTCCGGGAATAAATCCGAATAATGTTCTAGAAAGAGTAAACAGGATTAAGCGACGCTCTGCACCGTTCTGTTCTTTCTTTTTTGGTACATGTCTTCCAGAGTATTGTTGATTTCCTGCATTTGAGGGGTTAATACCGAAAGTCTTCCGCTTACATCGGTAGTTACTTGTTTATTGCAGTGAAGACACTTGTACTCTTTAATGTGTTGTGTTACTTCTTTGGAAACCACATAATGGTGTCCAAAAAGATTACAAAAGAAAGAAGAGAATTTATGGCCATGTTGGGTAGTTGTTTTTTTCATAAGTCGGATTTAGGGGGCAGGCTTCGCGATTTGGGATCGCTAGTTGCTAGTTATGGATTTGGTTTTAATGCGTTTTTCGTTTTTGTTGGGTTTATAATAGTGCAACGATTGTTAATAACTTTTTATTTTGCGAATTAATTTCAAAACTGGTTTTTTCGATGAAATGCACAGTAGTCGGTCAACAGTAAAAATTTCAGGTTCAATTACCTGTTTCGAAATTACTATTTTGAATTACTTTCACGAAAAATTATCAACATTCGATGAATAAAAAAACCATTGCGGTTGTCGCTTTTGCCCTTTTCTCTCTTTTTTTTGGTGCGGGCAATTTGATTTTACCTCCCCAACTCGGTTTTAAAGCAGGCGCACTTTGGTGGCTGGTTGCTTTGGGTTTCTGTCTTTCTGCTGTTTTAATTCCTATTTTGGGTATTATGGCCCATTCCAGATTGCAGGGAACCATGTTTGATTTTGCCGAAAAGGTATCCCCAACCTTTAGCCTGTTGTACTGTTATATTGTTTACGCCATTTCCATTGCCCTGCCTTCGCCCAGGACTGCTTCGGTAACTCATGAAATGGCCATTCAGCCTATTTCAGAAAGCTCATCCTTGATTACCAGCATAGTTTATTTTGCCTTGGTACTTGTATTTGTAATCAATCGTTCTAAAATTCTGGATATTATTGGAAAGTTTCTGACCCCAGCCATTTTGCTGGTCTTGATTTTGGTATTGGGAATTGCAACGGTTACCCTTACTATATCTTTCGGCCCTTCCACTTTTGAAAGTCCATTTTCGTATGCCATCTTGGAAGGTTACCAAACCTTTGATGCTATAGGAGCCGTAGTGGTAGGTGGAGTCATCATCATCTCCATCAACCTAAAGCATAAGGAAGCAGATTATGAAGCCAAGAAAAAGTTAATCGCCAAAGCTGGAATTCTAGCTGGACTAGGACTCTTTCTAATTTATGCTGGATTAATGTTTACCGGAGCCTTATTTCAAGATACCTTTGATGCGGATATTGCACGAACCGCATTATTGCGTGGTATCAGTTTAGCTACTTTGGGCAATGTGGCGCATGGATTTTTGACCGTCTTGGTGAGCCTAGCATGTTTTACCACGGCTGTTGGTATTATTACAGGTACTGCCGACTTTATTAAAGGACGTTTCGGCAATTCGCAAAAAGCATATATGGCAACAGCAGTTCTGGGATGTGTGCTTGGAATTTTGATGGGACAATTCAATGTGGGGTATATTATTGCAGTGGCATTGCCAGCACTCATGTTCATCTATCCCATTACCATTGTTTTGATAGTATTGAATGTCTTACCTGAAAAATATGCCATACCCAAAGTGTTCCGCTGGGTGGTGGTGACCACCATTCTTTTTAGCGTGCCGGATTTTTTAGGAAGCATCGGTTACGGAGAAACCATAACTCCTTTTACTTCTTGGATTCCTTTAAGGGAATTTCATATGGGGTGGGTGTTACCTGCCTTGGTAGTTTTTATTGGAGTTAATTTGACCCAAAAAAAGATTGATTAGAATCTGGGTTGCACGTATCAATAAAGATATGCTTCGTTTCAATCAAGCACATTGTCTGATACGTGAAGTTCGGGAATTATATATAAGAAATCAAACCTGACCCAAACGTGTTTTTAGCCAGCTAGCTCGTTCTTGGCTTACCACAATAGTTTCGTGATGTTCGGGATTTAACTCTACAATCAGTTGGCCGCCTTGGCCTGGTTTTATCTTTTTGATGGAATCAATATTAACCAAAAGTTGCCTGTTTAGCCGGACAAATATATTGGGGTCAAGCTTAGTTTGTAGTCGATTCAGTGAGGTGTTAACAGAGAATTGGGAACCGTCATGAATTTTGGCAAACACAATTTCACTTCTAAAGAAGTACGCAATCTCATTGGCATGAAAAGGTAGCATCTCGTTCCCTGACTTTAATAAAAAGCGGTCTTTGTTACTTTGGGAAACAGTATTTGGAAAGTATTTGCTCAACTCAAATTTTTTGGCCACCCATTCCTTAAAATAGTGGTCCTTGGTCCGAAAAAATTTTACTAGCGCTTCATTCACATCCTTATGGGTCAAAGGCTTGAGCAAGTAGTCAATTCCCGTGGTCTTAAATGCTCTAATGGCATATTCATCATAAGCGGTTGTAAAAATAATAGGAGCTTCAAGGCTTGTTTTTTCAATAATCTCAAAGGAATTGCCATCGGACAGATGGATATCCATGAAAACCAAATCTGGATGTGTATTCTTCTCAAGCCACTCAACAACCACTTCCACACTGGGCAAAGCTGCCACCACATCAATTTCAAAACCAGATTGCCCCAAGAGATTCTCTAGATGTTTTTGTGCTTTGGGTTCGTCTTCTACAATTATGACTCTAGTCTTCATGTTCCGTAGTAATTAAAGGAATTTTTACCTTAAAAGAATCAACATCCTCTTCTATCAAAACATTGGAGTCCGTTAAAAGGTCATAACGTGCAATTATGTTGCGCAATCCATTCTTCGTACTATGAACTTCCTTTTTTGGATTCCTATTGTTGGAAATTATAAGGTTGTCCGAGGTCGATATGAGCTTCAGAACAATGTGGTTTTCATTATCAATTCTGTTATGCTTCATTACATTTTCCACCAACTCGTGCAACACCAAAGGAGGAAGATACCTTTCCTTTAAATGATTTTTCTTGATTTCATTTCTCAGTTCTAGAGCTTCACCAAAACGTTCCTTGAGCACTTCCAAATATTGTAGCATTACCTCATACTCCTCCTTCGCTTCAATCAGGTTTTCATCTGCATGATTCAGAATATGACGATAGATATTCGACACATTTTTGAGGAACTTTTTTGCCATGTCTGGGTTCTCATCCACCAAATAATAGATAGTATTGAAGTTGTTGAACAGAAAGTGGGGGTCCATTTGGTTACGAAGCATACTGAGGTTCGCATGCATCATTTCTGTTTTATAGTTCTCTGTTTTAATAATGGCGCTGTAATAGGAGTCTTTCCATGTAACTAGCCAAAGGATTAGTCCAAAAATCAAGGACAGTAACAGCCCTATTAAAACAGCAGAAACAATATGTGCCAACAAAGGGGGTTCACTGCCAAGAAGATAATGATCAAACCACTTAAAAAAATAAAATAGCACACAATAGACCAAAGTTCCTGTCAAAATGGGCAAAACAAAAGAAAGGACATCCTTTACAAAAGGAATACTTTTAAAATTCCATTTTAATACACTTCTTTGGGTAACCCTTATGCTTTCTAGACAAACAAAAGCCATAAAAACCAAAAGGGTGTTCATTAAAAAGTTGAACCCGGGAGGTTCCTTAAACTGAGAAAAGACCCATATCATAAAAAACAAAATGGACGAGACTACCAAGGCAATGGATAACCTCATATACCATTTTAATTTTTGCGCTTTCATCTTTAGTGTATTTTCTTCAGATTTCGATTAAATGTAGCCAATCATAACAATCCGAAGTTCATTTTTTTCTGAAAAAAGCGCCGTCCTATATGGTTTCACAAGTACAAAATTGGTGTTGACAAGGGCTTAATCGGGTTTCATGCTTCTAATTTTCCACTTCGCAAAATTCTATAGCAACAACACACTTATAGGTTTCTAAATTTGAAGACAAACCGTGAATTATGATACTTCGTTTTTTGTCTTTTTTCTTCTTTGTAAATCTTATTATGGGCCAAACCGATGTTCTTTTAAAAGAACACACATTTGAGGTCGAAGCCTTAGCGGATAAAGAATTTGTTGCGTTTATAGATTCAGTAAGCCCCAACAATCAGTTTATAATGATTGGGGAGCAACACGGTATAAAAGAGGCAGGTACGGTCACCAACGCAATTTTTGACCTCGTCCATAAAGATGGTTTTAATACGCTTTGTATTGAAACCGATGCTTTGGCCGCACGTAAAATAAAAGAAATGGCTTCTTCAAAAGAGCCTTTGACATTGGCCAAAAACTTACACCAAAAATTTCCTTTTGCCATTCCGTTCTATAACAATGTATCTGACTATGACCTTTTTTTAAATATTATATCCAAAGGAGGAGACATTTGGGGAATAGATCAAACTTTTATGGCCCAATTTCGATTGAACTTTGAGCATCTCTCAAACAATACGGCCAACCCTTCATTGAAAAAAATGACAGACGAATTGAAAGAAAAGGCAAAAAAGGCCTATGAAAGTTCCGTAAAGAACAAGTCTTTTAAGGACATGTTCATTTCTCAATACACCAAAGGGCTTCACGATAGTCTGTTGGCCACAAAACCCAACCCTGAAGAAACTGAAATTCTAACTCAATTCGAAAAGACCAAAGAGATTTATGGGTATTATTATTCAAAGGACTACTATAAGAACAACAATGTTCGTGGGGAACTGATGAAGTCCAATTTTAATGTCTATTATAAGAAAGCCCTTGAAACCAACTCGACCCCAAAGGTGATTTTTAAGCTAGGAGCTACCCACGCAACACGGGGGTTGAGTATGATGCAGATTTATGATGTCTCCAACTATGTCTCGGAACTTGCGGCTTTCAACGACATGCGTTCATTGCATTTTATGGTGGCAGGACTCAATGGAACGGTACTGGAAGGAAATCCATTTGCTGAAATTCCCATACGTGATTTTGACAATACAAAGCAACTGCCTGAAGAACTACAAGAGGTTGTGACAGACTTTAACAAAAAGTATGTTGTGATACACTTGGAGCCCTTTCGTGAAAAGGCCTATGGCAAAAATTTCTCTGAAAATCTCAAAAAATTCATTTTCAATTTTGATGCTTTAGTACTTGTCAATAATGCGGAAGCACTTATCCCTTTTTGACTAAAGTGACGTCAATATTAGCTGTTTTTCTTCCTACGATAGTGATAAATCGCAAAGGCAATCCCTACTAATACGAGAAAGGGCAAAAAAGCTCCGATGACCACCCCTATTTCATAAGATTTGTCCGGTGCTTCTTGCATCTTTTTTTCAATATCAGGCTGTTGAAGAAGGAATACTAGTGCTTTCATTTTAAATGTTGTTCTAACTTGGACATTTCTTGAATATAAAAACCCTTGGTTTGGGAGTCTTCAATACAATCGAATTCAAGATAATTGGCAATGGCTTTACGATAATTTTCCCTAAAGGAAGTGTTTTCACTATCAAAACCGTGCTTGTTCTTTGAATTGTTCAACTCCCGAAGCATTTTTTCACATTTGCTTTGTTTTGAATAATGGCTGTTGTCATCCGTAACAATAACAAATGCTTCTGGATTTGTCTCAAGATACCTAACATTGAAAGTCTCGCCATGTAAAGGATAGTTAAAACTTCCAGCTGGTTTTGGATATAGGTTAAAATCATTGCTTTCAAAGCTCATTTCCATTGTCTCACCATTTTCAGCTTTTATTAGCACATCGTATCTTATTATGGGTTCTTCATTATATAAATCCCCCGTGTTTTCCCTATCAACCATCATCCCATCTCCTCTTTTTCCATATGTATAAATCTGTTTGTTTACATAATCCGTCCCAAAAAAGAAGATAAGAAAAGTGGCCCAAATAAAAAGCGTAACTAATAGGGTTACCGCTGTTTTCTTTGGTTTGGATTAGACCATGAATGAAAGTGCAAACCGCAGTAAGAAAAGAATCAATATAGATAGAATTAAAAACAGGAAGCGATTTCGAACTATAAAATGAAGAAAGCTGATAAATGTTTCCATAGTTGGTATTGGATGAGATTCGGTTCTAAGAACTCCAAATTTCCCAACACCATAGTGTTAAAATTGGTAAACGGTCCTGTTCAATATACAAATCGATACTTTTAATCCACGAAATTCTAGGATGCCATCAAATCTTCAATCTCTTCTGCCTCAATTGGAATATTGCCCATAAGGTTAATAGGGGCGGCATTTTTTTGAATCACCACATCATCTTCCAATCGGATACCCATGCCTTCAGCCGGAATATAAATTCCTGGTTCTACGGTGAAGACCATGTTGGGTTTCATAGCGGTTTTAAGTTCGCCATAGTCGTGAGTGTTCAAACCAATATGGTGACTGGTCCCGTGCATGAAGTATTTTTTATATGCAGGCCAATTTTTATCCTCATTCTTTACATCTGCTTTATCCAAAAGACCAAGCCCAAGCAATTCTGAGGTCATTATTTTGCCCACTTCTTTGTGATATTCCGCCCAAATCACCCCTGGCACCAACATTTTTGTTGCCTCATTTTTTACTCTGAGCACTGCATTGTAAACTTCCTTTTGTCGAGCTGTAAATTTTCTATTTGCGGGAATGGTACGGGTCATATCACTCGAATAATTGGCATACTCCGCTCCCACATCCATCAAAATCAAATCGCCATCCTTCACCTGTTGATTATTTTCTATGTAGTGAAGCACATTCGCATTGTTTCCTGCCGCAATTATAGGGGTATATGCAAACCCTTTGGAGCGATTTCGGATAAACTCATGTAAGTATTCAGCCTCCATTTCGTATTCCCAAACCCCTGGCTTTGTAAATTCCAAGATTCTTCGAAACCCTTTTTCAGTAATATCGCAGGCCATCTGCATCAATTCGATTTCCTCAGGCTCCTTCACTCCCCGAATCTGTTGTAAAATTGGATTGCTTTTGGCCCAAGAATGTGCAGGAAAATCTTTTTTACATTTTGCTATAAAACGGTCCTCCCTGGTTTGGGTCTCCACCGCTTGGCGATAGTGTTCATTGGTATTGAAATAGACGGTATCTGCCTCGGTCATTAAATCAAAAAAGATTTTATCAAAATCCGACAACCAATAAATGGTCTCAATCCCTGAAACTTTAGTGGCTTGTTCTTTGGTCAACTTGGCCCCTTCCCAGACGGCAATATGCTCGTTGGTCTCACGAACAAATAAAACCTCACGATGTTTTTTATCCATCGCATTAGGAAAAAGCAGGAGTATCGTTTCTTCTTGATCGGCCCCGCTTAAATAAAAAATATCGCGGTGCTGTTCAAAGGGCATGGTGCTATCGGCGCTTACCGGATAAATATCATTTGAGTTGAAAACCGCAATGCTCTTTGGCCGCATCTGGGACATGAACTTTTTGCGATTCTTTATAAAAAGTTGATTATCAATTGGGAGATATTTCATGTGAACAAAACGATTTTATCAAATGTAGCCAATTGCGTTACCGAAGACAAATTCATACCTTCAACCACCTAAAATAAAACAGCACCTAATGAGACCTTTATTACTTCCGTTACTCCTTTTCATCTTTCAGCTTTCCATAGGCCAAAAACCAGCAACGCCTGCTAATGTGGTTATGGATGCACTGAAAGAAAAAACCAAAATGGCTCAGACTTCCTTGGTGAAGAATATCCCCTTAAAAAACATAGGCCCTTCTGTAATGAGCGGAAGAGTGGTAGACCTTGAAGTAAATCCAAATGACCCTACAAAGTTTTATGTGGCCTATGCCTCTGGTGGTCTATGGCATACAAAGAACAATGGAATTTCCTTTACTCCAATTATGGATGCTTCGGAAACGCAAAACATTGGCGACATAGCAGTGGATTGGACCAACGGGACTCTTTGGGTAGGTACAGGTGAAAACAACTCTTCTCGCTCCTCCTATGCAGGTATAGGTATCTTGAAATCTTTGGATAGTGGAAAGACTTGGCAAAATATGGGGCTTTTAGATTCTCATCATATTGGTAGAATCCTTATTAATCCAAACAACTCTGATGAGGTTGTAGTAGGAGTAACGGGGCACCTATATTCTCCTAACCAGGAACGAGGTGTTTACAAAACCACAGATGGGGGACAAACGTGGCAAAAGACATTGTTCATGGATGACGTCACGGGAATCATAGACTTGGCCCATTCACCCAATAATTTCAATATTCAATTTGCTGCCGCTTGGCAAAAAGACAGAAAAGCGTGGAATTTCTCAGGCAATGGTTCTGCTTCGGGCATCTATAAAAGTACGGATGGTGGAAGCACTTGGAGTTTAGTTTCAAATGCTGAAAGCGGTTTCCCAACAGGGGACGGCGTCGGTAGAATTGGCTTGGCGGTTTTTGATGATTATACCGTTTACGCCATTCACGATAGTCAATTCAGAAGAACAAAAAAAGACACCGAGAAAAAAGACGGTTTGACCAAGGAAGATTTCAAGTCGATGAGCAAAGATGCGTTTCTGGCACTAGAGGATAAAAAGCTTAATGATTTTCTCAAAACCAATGGTTTTCAAGAAAAATATCGCGCTGAAAATGTAAAGCAAATGGTACGTAGCGGGGCAGTGCAACCGGTTGATCTGGCCAAGTACTTGGAAAATGCCAACTCCCTACTTTTTGATACCCCTGTGATAGGGGCCGAAGTGTATCGAAGTGATGATGCCGGTGCGACATGGAACAAAATGAATGAGAATTATATCGATGACCTTTTCTATAGCTATGGCTATTACTTTGCGCAAATACGAGTAGACCCAAGTAATAAGGACAGAATTTATCTGGCTGGTGTCCCGCTCATAAAATCTGAGGATGCCGGAAAAACCTACACTTCCATAAGTAAGGAAAACGTGCATGCCGATCACCATGCACTGTGGATCAACCCCAATAGACCGGGTCATTTGATAAATGGAAACGATGGTGGGGTCAACATCACCTATGACGACGGTGAAAGTTGGATGAAGAACAATTCACCCAAGGTAGGGCAGTTCTATGCGATTAACGTGGACCATGAAACCCCATATAATGTGTATGGAGGGCTTCAAGACAATGGGGTTTGGAAAGGAGCTCATAACAATACGGAAGACAGCCGATGGCAGCAGACCGGGAAAAACCCTTGGCAGATGATCATGGGAGGTGATGGCATGCAGGTACAGATTGATAACCGAAACTCCAACATCGTCTACACCGGTTTCCAGTTTGGGAACTAT
This sequence comes from uncultured Allomuricauda sp., assembly GCF_947501165.1. Lineage (GTDB taxonomy): Bacteria > Bacteroidota > Bacteroidia > Flavobacteriales > Flavobacteriaceae > Flagellimonas. The sequence continues at coordinate 700,143 of NZ_CANMUU010000001.1, forward strand.
TACAGATTAAATCTTGAGGATGGTTCTAGAAAATACATTCAGCCTAAACATGAATTGGGTGAATCTCCCTATCGATTTAATTGGCAAACCCCCATTTTACTTTCAAAACATAATCAGGATATTTTTTATTTGGGAGGAAATAAATTGCACCGTTCCTTGAATCAGGGAGAAGACTGGGAAACCATTTCTGGAGATTTGACCCAAGGGGGTAAAAAAGGAAATGTAGCATACGGTACACTAACAACCATTTCGGAATCACCTTTTGCTTTTGGATTGCTATACGTAGGAAGTGATGATGGACTCATCCATGTTTCCAAAAGTGGGGGCGGCAGTTGGGAGAGTGTATCCAATCCACTTCCTAAAGATTTATGGGTTAGTGAAGTAGCTGCTTCTATGCATAAAAAAGAAAGGGTATATGCTGCGCTCAATGGGTATCGTTGGGACGATTTTACTCCTTATATATATGTAAGTGAAGATTATGGAAAATCATGGAAGAACATTTCAGTAAATATTCCTAGTTCACCCGTGAACGCTTTGGTAGAAGATCCAAAAAATGAAAATCTAATTTTTGCTGGTACCGATAATGGTCTTTATGTTTCATTCAATCGTGGAGAGTCTTGGGAGTTGATGCAAAATGGGATGCCCAATGTAGCGGTCCATGATTTGGTCATTCAACCAAAAGCCAACCATCTTTTGATTGGAACCCATGGAAGAAGCATTTACAAGGTGGATATTTCGTCATTGCAGAAAGTAACTCCTAAAGTTATGGATGCCAAGTTGACCGTTTTTGAGGTTGAAAACATAAAGCATTCGAAAAGCTGGGGAAATTCTTGGAGTTCTTGGATAAAACCAAATACTCCTGGTGTGGACATTCACTTTTATTCTTCGGCTGCTGGTCCCGTTCATGCCAGTATACAAACAGCAAATGGTACAGAGGTAAGCTCAACAGCTATTGAGGCGGATAAGGGGATAAATATTTTATCCTATGATTTGGCCTTTTCTAAAAAAGGAAAGAGCAACTTCTTGAAAAAGAATAAAATGAAATTGGAAGAAGCCAAAAATGGTAAAACGTATTTACCCAAGGGAAGTTACTCAGTCAAGGTTTTTGGTAATGGTCAAACTGAAAATATAGAGTTTAAGATAGAGTAAAATATGTCGTTCAGTATTGAGAAAGCCACAGCCGGATATGATGATGTATTGCTTCGCCTGTATAAAGTAGTAGCAGAATTCCCAGACGGAATCATCCGAAAAAATGATGAGATTACTTCAGATTATATCGAAAGTTTTTATTCCAAATCATTAAAAAAAGGGTTGATGTTCTTTGCAAAAAAAGATGGTATGATTATCGGTGAAATTCATGCCTACACGCCTGATATTCTTGCCTTTCAGCACATACTGACCGACTTAACAATAGTAATACATCCTGACTTTCAGGGAAGAGGAGTTGGCAGGAAGCTTTTTAAAGCTTTTTTGCAAGAAGTCTCTGAAAGACTAAAACACATCCTTCGCATAGAATTGTATACTCGTGAACATAATTCACGTAATGTAGCTTTTTATGAAAGTCTTGGGTTTATAAACGAAGGAAGACAGAAACATAAAATCTTTCTTTCTCCGAATAAACTCTAAACCCCTTTACACATGGCCTGGTTCAACCCTAACTATACTCCTGATAAATGGAATTAAATCTTAGCATCCCTGCGCTTCTTTTTCCGGCCATCTCCTTGACCATGCTGGCTTACAATGCTAGATACTTGGCCATTGCCGGTCTTATTCGTCAGCTGCATAAACAGTTTGAGGAAACCGAAGATTCCCCACTGAAAAAACAGATTGATTCCCTTAGAAAAAGGCTGGATATCATTAAAAATATGCAGGCTACAGCCATTATAAGTTTTTTGTTGGCAGCAGTGACCATGTTCTTAATCTATGTTGAGCTCATGGTTTGGGCCAATATTGTTTTTGGTATCAGCCTTATCTTCTTAATGGTCTCCTTAATTCTTTCGCTTATAGAAGTACAACTTTCTACCAAAGCTTTGGGCATACAATTGAGCAATATGGAAAAATGATTATGGATTTTGCCCAATGCAATTAGGGGTTTTTATCAGTTCTTTTTGATAAAAAGCATAGATATTAACAATAAATCTTTCAATATCTGCCTATGAAAGTGGGTTTGGTATCCTAGTTTTACTATTTTTGGAGACTTCCCCTTATTTAGGGGTTCTACTTTTCATCGTTGGAAAAAATGAAACGGGTACGGGAAATAGAATTCTTTAAAAACATTCGAGAAATCAGAGAATACGAGTTTGGTATTTTCTATTTTTTTGACAATCTGGTCATTTCTGAAATCAATGAAGGCGTTCACTTTGATTGGGAAATGGCGACAAAAGCAGTAGATGCTGCCTATGAAGTCATTGGCAGGGATAACCCCATCGCTTATATTTCCAATCGTGTAAACAGCTATTCCGTAGTAGCCGCAGATTGGAGAAGGTTTTACTTCAATAGACACCAGTTAGATTTATACTCCGTTGTGGGGAGTACCCAAGGAAATTTTGCAAGCTTGGTATTGGAACGCATGTTTTTTCGAAACAACATCAGACAGTTTTCTGACTTGGATGAGGCCATTGAATGGAGCTTATCCAAATTGGAAGAACAGAAAGAGATTACACAATAATTCCAACAATTCTATTGCCCCATATGAAAAAGGGCATCTCCTTGATTCACTACCGCTTGGTGATTTATACAAAAAACATAGCCTTCAAACGGAGCGCTGATTCTTCGGTTTTTTTTCGCAAAGGTATCAGTAATCACTCCCAGTTCCTGTCCTTTATCCACATATGAGCCATTAAAAATCGAAGGGACAAACATTCCGGACCTTGAAGCCCTAATCCATCTTCGTTTTTTCAACTCTACTGATGGTTTCTTTTTGAGCTTTCCTTCCTTCGGAAGCATTTTATGCCCGACCAAGACCCTATAAATACCTTCCATTCCTGAATTAATGGCATCCTCATCAAAACGCATACTTTCCCCGCCCTCAAAAACGATAGTAGGGATTCCCATTTTGAAAGTAGCTTTTCTGAAAGTCCCTTGAATGAGTCGTGAAGCAAAACAAAAAGGGGCATTGAACATTTCTGCCAGTGACCTGCTGATTTCATCTGTTTCGGTAAAGCGTACCTGAGGATAATTGTTGCGCTGCGCACCTCCTGTGTGCAAATCAATGGCAAAATCCACATGCGGTAGTATTTCCGAAGTGTAACTATGTGCAATTCTGCTTGCCAAAGAACCTGTTTTACTACCGGGGAAACTGCGGTTCACATCCTTCCCATCTGGCACATCCCTTGAAAAATGAATGAAACCGAAAACATTGAGAATCGGTACCACAATTGCCGCTCCGCGTTTGACATGGAACATATTCTGCTCCAACATCCGCCTTAAGGTTTCAACACCGTTGATTTCATCCCCGTGTAATCCTGCCTGAACCAGAACGGTTGGGCCAGGCTTTTTTGAGTTAAAAACGTGAACGGGAATATCAATCAATGTTCCTGTTGGGAGTCTGGCAATTTTAATCTGTACCAAGCTGTTTTCGCCAGGCGCTATAGCCTTGTTGTTGATTACAATGGTCTTATTTTCTTTTCCTGAATGCATTTTTCTCTACATACTGAATTATATGTTTGGCCACATTGACATTGGTAGCAGCCTCAATTCCCTTAAGACCAGGTGACGCATTGACCTCCAATAAAAGAGGCCCCTTTTTTGACCTTATCAAATCAACACCGGCCACACCAAGTCCCAGATATTTTGTGGCATTCAGGGCAATATGTATTTCTTTAGAGGTTGGTTGAATAGCTTCCGTATCTGCACCTCGATGAACATTGGATCTAAACTCATCCATATCACTTTTACGTTTCATACTTGCCACAACTTTATCTCCAACCACTATCAATCGAATGTCCTCCCCCTCGGCCTCTTCAATAAATTGCTGTAACAAAATACTCGTGTCCATTTTGTACAATGTGTCAATAATGGATTTTGCCGATTTTTTGGTTTCTGCCAAAATCACGCCTAACCCATGGGTGCCTTCTTGAAGTTTGATGATGACTGGTGGGCCTCCCAACATTCTAATTTGTTCCTCAATGTTATCTGGATTAATGGAGAAAAGGGTCTGTGGTATTGGAATACCCTTGCGAGCCATTATCTGTAGTGTTCTGACTTTATTTCGGGCGCGTGTAATTCCTAATGATCTTGCTGTACTAAAAACATGGTTCATCTCAAATTGTTTTACAATGGCCGAACCATGTCGAGTCACTTTTGCTCCAATGCGAGGGATAATGGCATCAAATTCGTCAGTAACGTTGTCTTCCCCAAAATAAATTTGAGGTTTGTTCTCACCTAATTTGACCGAACACTTGGTGTGATCTATCAGCTCAACATAGTGCCCTAGGTTTTGAGCTTCTTCCACTATTCTTCTGGTAGAATGTACATTTAAACTGACCGATAAAATTGCAATGTCCATTGGAACTGAACGCTAATCTTAAACTTCTGTAATATCGTTTAAAAAAATTAAATCTTGTAGTGGTTTGCTATCCAATTACTACAAATTAGGTGAAGAAGTGCTAGAATTTATGCCACTTTGGGCAAGTTTACTTCTACTAAAGTGCCCATTGCTTTTTTGTCGATTGTGTTATATAAGTCTTTAATAAAGTACGTGAGGGGTTTCCCTAACTTTTTGCTGAACAGTTCCATTCGGTCCTTGGTCAACGATAACCCTAAGGACTCTTTCCCAAAAACGTTTTTGGTGTTGCGCAGTTTGACCGCCTCCCTGCCTATACCATTGTCTTCAATTTCAATTTTTACCATTTTTGAATCATTACGTTTATGCACTCTTATGGTGAGGTTCTTTTCTCCTTCCTTAGTCAAAAGTCCATGCCAAATGGCATTTTCCACAAAGGGTTGTAAAAAAAGTGGAGGAACCATAATCTCTTGAAGACGAAGGTTCTCATCTGCTTCAATCTTAAATTGAATATCATTCTTGAATCTGTTATTTTCAATTTCCACATAAACTTTTAAGATGTCCAATTCCTCTTCAAGTGAAATTTGTTCCTTTCTTGAGCTCTCCAAAATATTCCGTATCAACTTGGAAAACTTAGTCAGAAAATATATCGCCTTTTCCCTATCATTTTCAATAAAATAGGATTTGATGGAATTCATTGCATTAAAAATAAAATGAGGACTCATTTGACTACGAAGCGCATCCAGACGTAATTGGGAAAATTTGTTCTCAAGTGCCATGGTGAGCTTCTCCGTTCGCTCCCTATTGGCCTCAGCGGTAAGTTCAACGACATTGGATTTTGTTTGTCGCAATTCTTCGGAAAGTGTTCTATTCATACTATCCGTAATAATCTGATTTTCTTCCAATTGGGAAATGTACTTTTTCTGAATCTCATTGTTTTCAACATAGACCAGTTTTTGTTCCAACCCTATGGCCAAAGCAAAGAGAAGGCTTTCCACTAAAATACCTAAGTAAAGAATATAAAGGTATTGATCATTGACCCTAATGTTCTTGATGGTGGAAATGAATAGTATCAGATAGGTAGTCCCCAACACGAGCATACCAGCAAAAATGTATTTTTTTATCATTATTTTCTGCTTGTACACCATGTAAAACACCCAAAAGAATATGATGTACCCTGTTGGTATATACACCATCCCATGGAAATAATCTATCAAATAAGATTTAGGGTTCACCATTTGCACGGCATAGAGAATCAAGTACAAAGGGGAAACAATTAAATAATAATACCCTATAATTCGTATGGCTTTTGGATGTTTCTCTTTGAGTCTCATTATAAGGATAATGAAATAGGTAAAGAGAAGTGTACCCAATAACTGGGTTGGGTAATGAATCCACCTGGAAAAACGCATCCCCAAATCAGATTCAAAAAATCCAGAAAAAAAGACCCCCTTAATATATCTGAGAAGGCTTATTCCACTCACAAGAGTATACAAACTATAAAGAAGAAAAAACAACTTTTTATGCTGGAAGTATTGTATAAGAAAAAATATAAAAAGGTAAAAAAGGACCACCACCACCATGAAGCCCAAACCATTCTCGTTGCTATTCTCTAAAAAATGCAGCATAGTCCAACTAGCCTTTGTGAAGTATCAACAATGAACCATTTTTCTCAAAAAGGCATCTTTCTTTATTCGAGAGACCGAAATCTTCTTCTCGTTTGATAATACCACATATCCTTCTGCCCGAATGTACTCTACAACTTTCAAAGTGTTTATAATAAAGGAGTTGTGAACTCTGAAAAAGGTACGCTCTGGAAGTAATGCCTCAACTTCCTTCAGTTTCTTGGATACGCAAAAGCTCTTTGAAGAATCCAAAAAGATGTGGGTATAGTTCCCGTCTGACTCACAATAGACTATATCATCAATTTTTGTGAAAAGTATTTTTCCGTTAACCGGAAATTGGACCATTCTTTTCGCATTGGAATTTGTGAATGCATCCAGAGTTTCTTGAAACCGATTATGAAAACTGTTGGATAGGTTTTGCTTTTCCAGTTTTACAATAATGGACCTAATGTCATCTTCATCCACGGGTTTTAATAGATAATCAAGAGCACTTTCCTTAAATGCCTTTATGGCATATTGGTCATAGGCTGTGGTAAATACAATAGCAAAGTCTCTATATGCCAGTTTCTGTAATAGGGTAAACCCATTCATATCTGGCATTTCTATATCAAGAAAAACACAATCTGGTTTTAGGTAATTTATTCCTGATATCGCTTCAGTTGCCGAACTGAAGGTGTCTATCACCCGAATTTTATCTGGAAACTTCTGTAATTCGTAAGTAAGTCCATTGATTGCTCCAGATTCATCATCTACAATGACTGCTTTTATCATGGGGTTATACTTTTCAGCAAATTACATCAGCTTTTAACCCCTGAGACCCATTTTCTTATAGATGGTTCACTACAGTGTATAAACCGCTTTTTTAGCTTATAGCGTGCATTTGGGGATTTTTTGGCTTAAAAAAGCAACATATACACTTTATCCCGTTCAATACAAAGTCGTTACCTCTTCATATAACCTAGCCGGATGGGTTCTATATCATGCATTTTAGTTTTACCTCCTCAATTTTAAATTAAAATGTGTTATGCAAACAAAAGCAAATGTAATTTATGGTATTACAGTTTTATTTTTTGGAATCTTCCTTTTGGCCTCCTGCTCTGCTGAAGATGGAGAAACCGGACCAGCAGGACCACAGGGCCCTCAAGGTGAACAAGGAGTCGCCGGTCCGGCTGGAGCTGACGGAGCTAATGGACAGGACGGTGAGCAAGGAGAAACTGGAACTGCCAATGTAATTTATTCAGATTGGATTGATTCGGAATTTGATGACAATGTCATTCTAACTGCGGCCGGGTTTGACATTGATGTTCCCGAATTGACACAGGAAATCATAAATCAAGGCGTGGTATTGGTTTTCGGACGAAATATCCCAGGTGGCTTTTCAAGTCCAGATGTTATGCAACTACCTTTCATTTCAAATTCAAACTTTTATTCTTCTAGAATAGAAGATGTTGAAACATTAAGAATTACAGTAGCTTCTTTGGATGGAACTGCTGTAGGCATTCCTTTCTTTGAGAATTATAGATATGTCATTATTCCAGGAGGAGTTCCAGCAGAAGATGACGGTGGAGGAATCATAATAACCTCCAAATCTTCGGAGTATGACTATTCCAAAATGTCCTATGAAGAAATAGCTGAGCTATTCAATATTCAAGATTAAATCGCCTTCAAATAGCCCAAAGTAAAAAGTTCCCCCCTTTTTAACTATCGGTCTAAAAAACCCAATCTGGCATTTTATCTCCACGGTCCGTTTATATTCATTCTAAATTAGATGCTTTGAAAAGTTGAAAACTTGTTAAAAACTCATCCGTGCCGTAAATTTGAAGGTAAAATCAACACGAATGAGTGGATTTATAAAATCTTCGATAGCCCGAAAAGTAGTGATGGCACTTTCGGGTCTTTTTTTGGTTGTTTTCTTAACACAACACTTCGTCATCAATATTACTTCGGTCATTGATCCTGAAACCTTTAATTCCTGGTCCCATTTTATGGGATACAATCCTTTGGTGCAGTACCTTTTGCAGCCCATTTTGATTGCAGGTGTCATTATCCATTTTGTCATGGGGTTTGCACTAGAAATTCAGAACAAAAAAGCGAGAAATGTTGGTTATGCCAAATTCAAAGGTAGTGCCAACGCCACATGGGTTTCCAGAAATATGATTTACTCGGGTTTGGTAGTATTAGCATTTTTAGCCCTCCATTTCTATGATTTTTGGGTGCCGGAAATGGTTTATAAATATGTAGAGGTAAATCCTGAGATGCCAACCCGTTATCATGAAGAAACTGTACACAAGTTTGAACCTTTTTGGAGAACTATTCTCTACGTGGTTTCTTTTGTCTTGTTGAGTCTACATTTATGGCACGGCTTTTCTTCATCTTTTCAATCCATGGGTGTCAACAATAAATACTCTGAGGGAATCAAAACATTTACTAAAATATTTTCGGTGGCCATTCCACTGGGCTTTGTTTTCATAGCCTTGTTTCACCACCTTAACCCATTAACACACTAATCATGGGAAAATTGGATTCAAAGGTGCCAGCTGGTCCATTAGCGGACAAATGGACAAAACATAAGAATGAAATAGACTTGGTGAACCCTGCCAACAAGCGAAACATTGACATTATTGTGGTGGGTACAGGTTTAGCTGGAGGTTCGGCGGCTGCTACTCTGGCGGAGCTGGGTTATAACGTTAAAACATTTTGCTATCAAGATTCCCCTAGAAGAGCGCACTCCATTGCGGCTCAAGGTGGGGTAAATGCAGCAAAGAATTATCAAGGTGATGGCGATAGTGTTTATCGCCTGTTTTATGATACTATTAAAGGAGGTGACTATCGTTCCCGTGAAGCAAACGTGCATCGATTAGCGGAAGTCTCTACCAACATTATTGATCAATGCGTAGCGCAGGGGGTTCCTTTTGCCCGCGAATATGGTGGCTTGTTAGACAATCGCTCTTTTGGAGGGGTATTGGTTTCAAGAACCTTCTACGCCAAGGGACAAACGGGACAACAACTTCTTTTGGGTGCTTACTCCGCTATGAATCGACAGATACAGAGAGGAAAAATCAAATCGTACACCCGTCATGAAATGCTGGATTTGGTACTTGTTGACGGTAAGGCTCGAGGAATTATCGCTAGGGATTTGGTCAGTGGAGAAATTGAAAGACACTCGGCACATGCTGTGGTTTTGGCAACTGGGGGGTATGGAAACCTATTCTTCCTTTCTACGTATTGTATGGGAGCCAATGTAATGGCTGCTTGGAGAGCGCACAGAAAGGGTGCTTACTTTGCCAATCCATGCTTTACTCAGATTCACCCAACGTGTATTCCCGTATCTGGGGACCATCAATCTAAATTGACTTTGATGTCTGAGTCCCTTCGTAATGATGGTAGAATTTGGGTGCCTGCTAAAATGGAAGATGCAGAAGCTATACGCGCAGGTAAGCTGAAGCCCACTGAGATTCCAGAAGAGAATAGAGATTATTATTTAGAAAGACGTTATCCAGCCTTCGGAAACTTGGTACCTCGAGATGTGGCATCAAGAGCAGCAAAAGAGCGTTGTGATGCCGGGTACGGAGTTAACAAAACGGGGGAAGCGGTTTATTTGGATTTTGATGCGGCCATTATGCGCTATGGACGTGAAAAAGCGTTGACCTCGGGAATGAAGAATCCGGATGACACAACGGTAAGAAAACTAGGAGAAGAAATTGTTGAAGCGAAATACGGAAACCTCTTCCAGATGTATGAAAAAATTGTAGACGAGAATCCATACAAAACCCCAATGAAGATTTATCCAGCGGTTCACTATACCATGGGTGGTCTTTGGGTGGATTACAATCTTCAAACAACTATCCCAGGTTGTTATGCAGCTGGTGAAGCTAATTTCAGTGACCACGGTGCAAATAGATTGGGAGCGTCTGCATTGATGCAAGGTTTAGCGGATGGCTATTTTGTTTTACCATACACCATAGGGGATTATCTGTCTGATGATATTCGTACCGGGCCCATTTCAACAGAAACTTCAGAATTTGATGAAGCCGAAAAAGCAGTTCGTGAGCGCATTGAGAAATTGATGTCAGGAAGTGGAATCCATTCTGTGGATTACTACCACAAAAAGTTGGGCAAAATCATGTGGAACAAATGTGGTATGTCCAGAAATGCAAAGGAATTGAAAGAAGCCATGAAAGAGATTTCTGAACTACGAAAAGATTTCTGGGAGAACGTAAAAATTCCTGGTACACCAGACTCTAAAAATCAAGAGTTGGAAAAAGCAGGAAGGGTAGCCGATTTCTTAGAGCTTGGTGAACTATTCGCCATGGATGCTTTGGAACGTAACGAATCCTGTGGTGGACACTTTAGGGAAGAATATCAAACCGAAGAAGGAGAAGCACTTCGTGATGATGAAAACTTCAAGTTCGTATCAGCTTGGGAATATACTGGTGAACCCAGTAAATCCAAATTGCACAAAGAGGATTTGGTATACGAAAACATTAAAGTAAAGACAAGGTCTTATAAATAAATTGCTATGAAACTATATTTAAAAATTTGGCGCCAAAAGAATGCAGATTCCAAGGGTTCCATGGTGGACTACACTTTAGATGGTGTGGAAAGCGATATGTCCTTTCTTGAAATGCTGGATATATTGAACGAGGAATTGATATCAAAAGGCGAAGAACCGGTCGAATTTGATCACGATTGTCGAGAAGGTATTTGTGGTACTTGCTCCTTAATGATCAATGGCCAACCTCATGGACCCGATTCAAGAATCACCGTATGCCAGTTGCATATGCGAAGCTTTAACGATGGGGATGAAATTGTAATCGAACCATGGAGAGCAACTGCATTCCCGGTTATCAAAGATCTTATTGTTGATAGAACTGCTTTTGATCGAATTCAACAAGCCGGCGGTTATATTTCGGTAAACACATCCGGAAGACCTGTTGATGCTAATGCTATTCCTATTGAGAAGGAAATGGCTGATAAATCTTTCAACGCAGCAACTTGTATTGGTTGCGGTGCTTGCGTGGCTGCGTGTAAAAATGCTAGTGCGATGTTATTCACCTCAGCTAAGGTTTCCCAATTTGCCTTACTCCCTCAAGGACAGGTTGAAGCGGCAGAACGTGTACAGAACATGGTTCGCCAAATGGACTTGGAAGGATTTGGAAATTGCACCAATACCGGTGCCTGTGAAGTGGAATGTCCTAAAGGAATTTCTTTGGAGAATATCGCCCGTATGAATAGGGAGTATCTTTCCGCCAGTGTGAAAGGCTAGTATACCTTCCTACAAGTCGGGAATTCAAATAACAAAGCCCAAATTCCAAATGGAGTTTGGGCTTTTTTTATCTTTAGTACAAAACCCGTTGTGATGTCCATTCTGAGCAAGTTTACAAGAATTTCCCTTCTTCTACTCGTTCTTGCTTCAGTATGTGTTATTGGTTGTTCAAAACCAAAAAAAACATCAACATATGAAACCTGGAGTACCTACTTGGGTGATAAAGCCCAGACCCATTTCAGCACACTTAACCAAATCGATTCCGCAAACGTCTCCTCCTTAAAAATTGCCTGGGAATACGAATCAGAAGATTTTGGTCAGATGCAAATGAATCCTATTGTTGTGGATACTCTGCTTTATGGTGTTACGGCAGCTTTACGGGTGGTGGCATTACATGCAGCCACAGGAGAAGAAGTTTGGCAATTCGGGGAAAAACTGGAAGCTTGGCATTCAACAAGCAGAGGGGTAACGTATTGGTCCAAAGGAGAGGACAAACGAATTCTATTTACACGAGGTTCTCAACTTTGGGCTCTCAATGCAATTACAGGAAAACCTGTTGCTTCTTTTGGAAATAAGGGTTCCATAGATTTGAGGTCAGGACTTCCAGAATCCGCAAAGGATAAGTTTGTGATATCTAATACTCCGGGAATCATCCATGAGGACAAAATCATTATGCCCTTACGCGTCTCTGAAGATATTGGTGCCGCCCCTGGAAACCTTATGGCTTTTAATGTGGAAAGTGGAAAGTTGGAATGGGTCTTCCATACAATTCCCTTTCCTGAAGATACTGCCTACAAAACCTGGGAAAATAAAGAATCGCTTCAAAAAGGATATGTTGGTGGCGCCAATAACTGGGCAGGAATGGCTCTAGATGAGGCAAATAATATTCTCTTTGTTCCAACAGGTTCTGCTGCTCCTGACTTTTATGGCGGTATTCGAAAAGGGGAGAATTTATATGCGAATTCCCTTTTGGCACTGAATGTTGCTACTGGGGAGTTGTTATGGCATTTTCAATTTACCCATCACGATATTTGGGACAGGGACCCCCCTGCTCCTCCAAATTTGATGACATTGACCTTGGATGGAAAATCTATACCTGCGGTAGTTCAGGTAACCAAACAAGGGTATGTTTTTGCCTTTAATAGATTATCAGGTGAGCCCCTATTTGATATTGAAGAACGAAAAGTACCTCAATCTACATTAACAGGTGAGGAAACATGGCCTACACAGCCATTTCCCGTAAAGCCAAAACCGTTTGCTCGCCAATCTGATGAAATCTCAACAGAAAATATTAGTCCATTTGCCGAGAACAAAGAGGAATTAAAAAGACAGCTGGAAAAAACCAATAAAACGGTTTATGCGCCACCCTCACTTGATCCCATATTGCTTCTTCCCGGATATGACGGAGGTGCGGAATGGGGTGGTGCCGGAGTAGACCCAGAAAATGGAATTCTCTATGTGAACTCCAACGAAATGGCATTCATGCTTCGTATGGGAAAAGACTCTTTAACTACCGCTGAAAACAATACCATTACAGGACAAAGTCTGTATGCCAAATATTGCAGTGTATGTCATCAGAGTAATCGCGAAGGTGTTGTTCAAAGTGGGTATCCTTCTCTACTTGGACTTAAGACAAAACTATCAGAACTGGAAACAAAGCGAATCATACAAAAAGGAAAGGGCATGATGATTGGGTTTCCACAGCTAAGTGATGAGGAAGTAGATGGGCTAGTCGCTTTTCTGTTTGATGAACCAGATAAAATGGAAGTAACCTCAAACAATAAGGATGAATATCCAAAACTACCTTATCGCCATCTCGGCTATACCAAATTTTTGGATAGCAACGGTCTTCCTGCCATAGATCCTCCTTGGGGAACCTTACATGCCATCAACATGAATACGGGAGAATACCTATGGTCCATTACCCTTGGGGATACTCCAGGACTGGAAAATCCAACAGGAAAACCTACAGGATGCGAAAGCTATGGAGGACCCATAATAACAGAAAATGGCCTTCTTCTTATAGCAGGTACCAAGGATGGTTTTTTTAGGGCCTTTAATCGTTATAATGGAAAACTGCTATGGCAGTATAAGTTACCTGCTGCTTCTTTTGCTACTCCTGCTACCTACGAGGTAAATGGCAAACAGTATATAGCCTTGGCCTGTGGGGGTGAAAAATTGGGAACCCCAAAAGGAAACAAGATTATTGCTTTTACCTTACCTGAACAACCCTAGATTCAACCTATGGCCAATTACAAATCCAAAGAGCCCATCAAAGTCCCTCGTTTCAATGAGGAATCTGGATTTTATACTACTCCAGAGCGTTCGAAAATCATGGGGAAGATTCGGGGAAAGAACACCAAGCCTGAATTGGCTTTCCGAAAAGCCCTTTGGGAAGCGGGTTACAGATACCGTATTGATTATAAAAAATTAATAGGAAAACCAGATATCGCGTTAAAGAAGTACAAGACTGTGATTTTTATCGATGGCGAATTTTGGCATGGGCATAATTGGGAAGAACGAAAACACAAAATAAAAACAAATCGAGAATTCTGGATTCCAAAGATTGAACGGAATATACAAAGAGATGAAGAAGTCAATACAGAACTACAACGTTTGGGCTACACTGTATTCCGTTTTTGGGAACGTGAAATCAAAAAAGAGTTGGACCAATGTTTGCAAAAGGTAATAACGCATTTGGAAACGGTCGTTTCTCAAGAACACCCTTTAAAATAGTTCATATAACTCCCTATTTTTGATAAACGCCTATCGTATGAGTGCTTTTTTGAGTATCAATTCCAAATTACCGAACGCTAAGACCACCATCTTTACAGTTGTCGGAAAAATGGCAAAAGAACATAATGCCATAAATCTATCGCAAGGTTTTCCTGATTTTTCACCAGATTCCGAACTTCTGGATCTTTATAAAAAAGCATTGAACGGCAACTACAACCAGTACGCTCCTATGACCGGTGCACAGCAGCTTCGCGAAGTGATTGTGGAGAAAATTGAAAAAATGTATAGTAGAAGATATAATGTAGAAAAGGAAGTCACCGTAACTGCTGGAGCTACCCAGGCCATATATACTGCTATCACAGCTTTTATTTCAAATGATGACGAGGTGCTGGTTCTGAAACCTGCATATGATTGTTATGAGCCTGCTATAGAGCTCGCTGGAGGGGTTCCTGTATTCATAGAATTGAAAGGGAAAGATTTTAAGGTGGACTGGGAAGAATTCCGAAATAAAATCACCTCAAGGACTAAAATGGTCATTATAAATACACCGCATAATCCAAGTGGCCAAATACTAACAGAAGCCGATATGATTGCTTTGCAAGATATTTTACGGGATACCAATATCATTTTATTGAGTGATGAGGTATACGAGCATATTGTTTTTGATGGTGCAGTCCACCAAAGTGCTGCCCGATTTGAACACCTTTCCAGAAGAAGCATTATCTGTTCTTCCTTTGGAAAAACGTTTCATGTGACGGGTTGGAAAGTAGGGTATTGTGTGGGGCCTTCAGATTTAATGCATGAGTTTAACAAAATCCATCAATTTAATGTCTTCTGTGTGAATCATCCAGCGCAAATTGCCTTGGCGGAGTATCTTAAAAATCAAGACCACTACCTAAATCTTGGTGATTTTTATCAAAGAAAGCGGGACTACTTCTTAGATGCGATTTCTGGTTCTAGATTTAAGTTTCGGCCTTCCCAAGGAAGTTATTTTCAATTATTGGACTATTCTGATATTACAAAGGAAAGTGACGTTGTTTTAAATGAACGACTCATAAAGGATTACAAATTGGCCAGTATACCCATGTCCGTTTTCAATATAAATGAAAGAGACGATAACCTACTTCGCTTTTGTTTTGCCAAAACTGAGGAAACTTTGGATAAGGCAGCTGAAGTTTTGAATAGAATCTAGGGTACTATATCTGTTTCTTAATTACTTTGAACAATTGAAGGATTTCATCCAAAGGGAGTTTGAAATCATTAAATTCAGGAGAAGTATTCAGGTTATTACAGGTAATCTCTTTTTTATCTGCATCAATAGCAACTATTTTCTTACAAGTAATTCTATCGCGCAATACCAATACCATAATTTGGTTCAAAAACAATTTTGGTTTTTTTGCCAGCTCATTCACTGCATGTTCCACCCCAAGTACTATAGATTTATTCGGGATGGATTGAATTGTACCATCATTCATGTAATCTCCAGCTATTTCAAAAGCTAAATGGGAACTATCATGTAAGGTCTCCACAACAAAACCCGTCTTCATTGTATCCTTAGGTTCTTCACTGCTATTCCTATTTTTAGCATACTCTTCTTGTGTTTCAGCCAAAAGCAAGCGTACCAACATAAAAGTTTTTCCGAAATCCAAAGGATAACATCGACTCCCAAAATGGTCAAATGGGTTCTGATTACCGTAGGTCGCTTCTTCCTCATTTACCTCACGAATCTGTAATTCAATAACGCTAAGTTCAAAATACGCGGCTATCTGAGCTAACCTTTTACTGGGAATATTGGCATCCTTTTTTTCATAGGTTTGGATGGTACGTAGGCTAACCCCAACTGCATTTGCCAAATCGGTTTGGGTTGCACCCATCTTCTTTCTAAGCTTTCTGATTATTTGCATATCGTATGAAACATGAAATTATTTTCATATATTTGATTCTGCGCAGCAAGACTTTACATTTCTGTAATTGGGTTACAGACCAAATATAGAAAACTAAGATTTGACCCCGACACGTAATTTGACAATCCAATAAAACCTGCGTATGGGCTCAATCAAAAAACTTAACCTGGTCATCAACAGCGATGCGATATTTTCCAAAGAAGAATATGGAAAACCTATTAGTGAACAGCTTTCCACCGTACTTAGACGAAACGTTTCCAAAGATGATTATGCGGACATTGCTTCACGAACAAGTGTTAGCTTTTCTACCATTAGGGACGTAATCTACAGAACAAATAGCTTAACGAAGACCAATGCAAAGGCAATCTCTTTGCTCATCCATATAGCTTTTGAGAATTCTATCGCCATAAAACTACAAGCGGAAGGGGATATTCTGTTTTTGGATGGATTATTGAAAATCTAGTCGCATTAACCAGTCAGTCTGTTCGTCTTTACCAATAAAAAATGAGTGTTCTCCTACTTTGTAGAAGCCATTTCTTTCATAAAAGCGGATAGCCTTTGTATTACGTTCCCAAACCCCTAACCATAAATAGTATATACCATCTTGATTCTTGGAAAGTTGAATCGCCTTTTCAAGCATCCACCGGCCTGCTTTTTTTCCTTGATGGGCCTCTAACACATAAATACGCTCCAATTCAATGGAATTCTTGTCATTAATATCCGTTTGCGCCTTGGATTGATTTAGTTTCAAGTATCCTATCAGTTCATCCTGCTCAAACACGAAGTAAAACTGGGATGCCACATTCTGAAGTTCCTTTTTCAACTTGCCGCGGGTAAAAGCACCCTTAACATATTTCTGAAACTCATTAGGGTCATTGTCCTTTGCAAAAGTGGATACAAAAGTCTCCTTTGCAATCCACAATAAGGTATCCAAGTCAGTTAGGTTACACTTTCTCAGTTTAAATTCCATAACCTTCAAAATAAGGCAAAAAAAAAGCCGACTCTAAAGGTCAGCTTCAAAATTTCTTATCTAGTTCGGTTCTTAAAGCATAAAAAGCTTTCTAATTAATAGCATAAAACCGGTTAGAAAATCATTTCGATACACTTGAACAGTGTCTTCAGTTGCAGTGGTGTTTAGTCTGGATGCCATGGTAAAAATTTAGGATTACAATTTGTCGAAAAAATCGAACAATTCAAAGGTATTTTTTGTTTTTTTCCTAACGAAATGAATGTTGTGTAACCTTATGTTTTTGTTGTGAACGATGTTAAGGCGATTATAGCACCATTTCAGGTATATTTCCTTCAATAACCAGGTTTCCTTCCGTTGCCTTTTCGATTTCTTCTGTACTTATTCCTGGTGCACGCTCCAAGAGTTTAAAACCATCCGGAGTCACTTCCATTACCGCAAGATTGGTAACTATCTTTTTCACGCATCCTACTCCTGTTAAGGGCAAAGTGCATCTTTTTAATAACTTGGATTGGCCCGCCTTGTTGGAATGCATCATGGCCACGATAATATTTTCGGCCGAGGCCACCAAATCCATAGCACCTCCCATACCTTTTACCATTTTGCCGGGTATCTTCCAATTGGCGATATCTCCATTCTCAGCAACTTCCATAGCTCCCAGTATGGTCAGGTCCACATGTTGCCCACGTATCATTCCAAAGCTCAATGCAGAATCAAAAAAGGATGCCCCTGGCAGGGTTGTTATCGTCTGTTTTCCAGCATTGATGATATCTGCATCTTCTTCCCCTTCAAAAGGAAAAGGGCCCATACCCAATACCCCATTTTCGCTTTGAAATTCTACGCTGATATCTTCACGCACAAAGTTGGCCACTAAAGTGGGTATGCCAATCCCTAAATTAACATAGTACCCATCTTTTACCTCTTTTGCAATTCGTTGTGCAATTCCATTCTTATCTAGCATCTCCTATACTTTGGTTCTTACCGTTCGTTGTTCAATTCTCTTTTCGTAGTGCTCTCCTTGAAAAATTCGTTGTACAAATATTCCTGGTATGTGGATTTCATTGGGGTCCAAACTACCCGCCGGAAGCAATTCTTCCACCTCTGCCACAGTAATTTTGGCCGCCCCACACATACAAGGATTGAAGTTTCTTGCTGTTCCTTTGAAAATAAGATTTCCTGCTTCATCCCCTTTCCAAGCTTTTACAAACGAAAAATCGGCCTTAAAAGCAGGCTCCAACACATACATCTTCCCTTCAAACTCTCTGGTTTCCTTTCCTTCGGCAACCTCGGTTCCATACCCAGCAGGCGTATAGAATGCAGGGAATCCCGCTTGAGCAGCTCTACACTTTTCTGCCAATGTGCCCTGAGGGGTTAGCTCCACCTCCAACTCGCCACTAAGCATTTGCCTCTCAAACTCATCATTTTCACCTACATACGAAGACACCATTTTTTTGATTTGTTTGTTTTGAAGAAGTAAGCCCAATCCAAAATCATCTACTCCAGCATTGTTGGAAATGCACGTAATGTCTCTTATACCCAATTTCACCAACTCCGCAATAGCATTTTCAGGGATTCCGCAAAGTCCAAAACCCCCAAGCATAAATGTCATTCCATTCGCTACACCTCTTAAGGCTTCCTCTACATTTGAGACGGTTTTTTTTATCATACTTCCATTTCTTTAAGGATTTTCAAAATACGATATAATAAATAAAAAAGCCCCAAGATTAATAATTCTTAGGGCTCAGTTTTTTTAACTGCTAGAGTTAGAAATCCAATTCTAGGTCATCTTCTGTATCCAGTTCCTTTTGGATATCTTCCAAGACCTTGGTACAGTCTACATTGATTGATAAATCTTCAGGCTCTTCAAACGCACCTTGCGAAACGCCCAGTTCTTCGTTGGCATAATTCTTCTTCATATACAATGCCCAAATAGGTAAGGCCATAGAGGCTCCTTGTCCATAAGCCAGTCGGGAAAAGTGAGCAGCTCTATCTTCACCCCCAACCCAAACTCCAGTCACCAAGTTAGGCACCATTCCCATAAACCAACCATCACTCTGATTTTGTGTGGTTCCTGTTTTTCCCGCAATGGGATTGGTAAGTTCATAAGGGTATCCCGTGATAATTTCTTTATATACACTTTGATTTTTGGCAAAGGAATGTCTTAATCTTCCTCCTGAACCGTATCGTGTAACCCCTTCCATAAGATTGACCATAGCATACGCGACGTCTTTGCTCAGTACATCTTTGGTTTCTGGCCTATATTCATAGAGAACAGTCCCATTTTTATCCTCAATTCTGGTTACCATGACCGGTTTTACATAAACTCCTTGATTTGCAAAAGTCCCATAAGCTCCTACCATTTCGTAGACATTTATTTCTGGTGTACCTAAGGCAATAGCAGGAACTTCCAAAATCTCTCTACTAACCCCCATACTCTTCGCAATATTTACCACCGAACCAGGACCTACTTTATCAATTAACTGAGCCGTTATTGTATTGATGGAATTGGCAAGGGCCTTCTTTAGCGTTAAATTTTCACCAGAATATTTTCCATCTGAGTTTTTTGGACACCATGCTTCCATATTACCATGCTTAAGTGGTTCAATGCAATACTGATTGTCCGGAAGAGAATCACAGGGTGAATATCTTAATTGATCAATTGCTGCAGCGTAGACAAAAGGTTTAAACGTAGAACCAGCTTGTCTAGAGCCTTGAATAACATTATCATATTGAAAATGCTTGTAGTCTATCCCTCCAACCCAAGCTTTCACGTGACCCGTTTGGGGTTCCATAGACATCATTGCGGTGCGCAAAAAAGTCTTGTAGTAGCGGATAGAATCCATCGGGGTCATGATGGTGTCTTTTTCAAAGGAATCACTGTTCCAATCAAAAACGGTCATCTCTGTTTTCTTGCGAAACGAGGCCCGAATTTCATTTTCCGATACTCCCTGACGTTTCATGGCCTTCCAACGTGCCGAAACTTTCATGGCCCTTTCCATAATATTGTCGATTTCGAAAGACTCCAGGTCCAAAAAGGGAGCAGTCGGATTTCTATCTGGGGTGTTTTGATGGAAAAACTCTGCTTGAAGGCGTTTCATATGTTCTTGAACTGCATCCTCCGCGTTTTTCTGCATTCTTGAATCTACTGTGGTATACACCTTAAGGCCATCTAGGTAGATATTGTATTTTTCTCCATCAGGTTTGGGGTTTTCATCAATCCATTTGTTCAAGTAACGCTGCAAGTACATTCTAAAATAAGTGGCAAGCCCTTCACGGTGCGATTCTGGACTAAAATTCAAATCCATCTCCATCGCCTGTAATGAATCTTTTTCTTGTTCTGAGATATACTCATATTTAGCCATCTGTCCTAAAACCGTATTCCTTCTATTCAATACAAGTTCTTCTCTTCGGATAGGATTATAGAGGGAAGAGTTTTTCAACATCCCTACCAATACAGCAGATTCCTCGGTCTTCAATTCATTGGGCTCCTTGCCAAAATAAATCCGCGCCGCAGAACGGATACCATCGGCATTGTAATTGAAATCATAGAGGTTAAGGTACATTTGTACAATCTCCTCTTTGGTGTATTGCCTTTCCAACCGAGTGGCTATTACCCATTCTTTAATTTTTTGGACGATTCTACCAAAACCGCCAGAAGGTTTTTTAGTAAAGAGCAATTTGGACAGCTGTTGTGATATGGTACTTGCTCCACCTTTACTTCCCAAAAATGCCACAGCCCTTATGGTGCCCCTTGCATCAATCCCAGAATGTTCAAAATAACGGGCATCTTCAGTAGCCACTAACGCATTGACC
Organism: uncultured Allomuricauda sp.; assembly: GCF_947501165.1. Taxonomy (GTDB): domain Bacteria; phylum Bacteroidota; class Bacteroidia; order Flavobacteriales; family Flavobacteriaceae; genus Flagellimonas. Next base: position 720,958 of record NZ_CANMUU010000001.1, read on the forward strand.
AAGTTTTCTGGAAGATCACTAAACGGCACTGGTGTTCTATTGTCATCCAAATAAAACTTACCTAAGGTTTCACCATCGGAAGAAATAATCTCTGTAGCAAGATTGGTGTTTGGATTTTCTAAATGTTCGAAAGTGGGCATGGTACCGAAAGCACCCCATGATGCCAATAAGAAAAGTAAGAGCACGGCAAACATCCCGGACGCAAAAAGAATCCAGAACCACTTAATGTACTTTCCAAAGCCTTGTGGTTGACTTTTATTTGTTTTTTTTGCCATTTTATTGGGAGATTTTTTCAATTTCCAAACCTATATCGGTAATGCCGTCCAAAACAGGAATACCAACTATATCCCCATTTTTTCGCATAGCATGGGTAACTTTAACCTTATATACGCCAGAATCGGGAAAAACGATGCTTTCCTTATACCATAATTTGCTTTCCTTAACACTTCCAAGTCCCTTTCCCAACCACTCTCCAGTGGGTTCGGCCATGGCAAATTCCAAAGTATCTTTCAAAGTATTTCCATCAGGGTACTCCAATTCAGCAATGAGGAAGAGGTTGCTAAACTCGAAATTATTATCGTTCCTGATATTGATATACATGTTGTGAGGTTGCAAAGAATCCAAATTGGAAAACTCAAAATCCACCGGTCTATCCATGGCCCAACTTCCTTCTTTTAGAGTTTCATATTCTGAAAACTCCAGATTGGGATTACAGGACGCCATAGCCAGTAAAATGAAAAGAGAAATAAGAAATTTATTGGGCATTGGAGCGTGCTTTGGGTTTGCCTTTCCTTTTATTTTTGTTCCTTTTTTTATTCTTTTTAGGTCTATCGAACCGAGTAAGGCTGTCTTGGCCAACTACATTTTCAAACACCAATTTTTCTTCACTTACATTGTCTTGGGCATATTCTTCAAGACTGGCAATTTTTTCGTTTTTCTTGTTCAGTTCCAAAATTTCATGTACTTGGTCTTTATGTAAAGCATGCCAAGTGGCTGGGTCATCCTTATAAGAGAACCAAAGGGTTTCTTTGAAAATATCCGCTTTCTGGCAGAATGCTATTCCCTTTTTGGTTTGGAGTTTACTGTCCTGAGGTGGGAAGTCTTTTAATGCTTCCAAATACATATCCAACTCATAGTTCAGACAGCATTTCAACTTTCCACATTGCCCTGCCAGTTTTTGAGGGTTAAGTGCTAATTGTTGATACCTGGCAGATGCGGTGCTCACAGACCTAAAGTCTGTTAACCATGTGGAACAGCACAATTCTCTTCCGCAAGAGCCAATTCCTCCCAACCTCTGTGCTTCTTGCCGATAACCGATTTGACGCATCTCAATCCGAATTCCAAAGGCCTTGGCCATGTCCTTAATCAATTGTCGAAAATCGACCCTATCTTCGGCAGTGTAGTAGAATGTTGCTTTGGACCCGTCTCCTTGAAACTCAACATCGCTCAATTTCATTTGGAGCTTCAATGAAATGGCAATTTCTCGAGAGCGTTTTTTAATTTCTTCTTCTTTGTCCCTACACTTTTGCCATATATCAATATCACGTTGAGATGCTTTCCGATAGATTTTTGGGAGGGTTTTATCTTCGGGATTTACCTTTTTTTTCTTCATCTGTACCCTAACCAATTCTCCGGTCAGGGTAACCATTCCCACATCATGCCCTGACTTTGCCTGGGTAGCTACTACGTCTCCAATAGCCAAGGAAAGGTTATCTATGTTCTTAAAAAATTCTTTTCTGCTGTTTTTGAAGCGAACCTCAACGAATTCAAAAGGTTTTTGTCCGTTGGGCAGCGACATATTGGAAAGCCAATCAAAAACTGTAAGCTTGTTACAACCATCAGTGCCACAAGTTCCGTTGTTCTTGCAGCCACGCGGTTGTCCATCCTTACCGGTTGAACAACTGCTACACGCCATATTTAATATGTTGATTTAAAGAAACTTAACAAGCTCCTTTAAAAAGGGTTCATAAAATTATTCTAGGTAAAGATAGGATAAATTGTTCCAGAACGGAAATGTTATTTCTTGTACTTGAGCACTTCAGAACGTCCCTTTTTGAAAATTTTATTGCTTGCGTGTTTCCCTTTTCTTCGTGCTTTCTGTTCTTCAAAAGGCAATGCATGCACTTCCATACAATCCGTTGAGCAGCAATCATTCATGGTTTTAGCGCACTCTTCACATTGAATAAAGAGTAAATGACATGCTTCATTGGCGCAGTTAACATGGGTATCGCAAGGCTTTCCACACTGATGACAATTAGAAATCACATCATCGGAAATCCGTTCTCCACGGCGATGGTCGAACACAAAGTTTTTACCTAAAAATTTGTTCTCTAAGTCTTGCTCCTTAACCTGACGGGTATATTCAATAATCCCTCCTTCAAGCTGATATACATTTTTGAACCCCTTGTGTTTATAATAAGCACTGGCCTTCTCGCATCGGATTCCCCCAGTGCAATACATGACCAACTTTTTGTCTTCTTTATGCTCCGCTAAGTCGTTTTCAATAATGTCCAATGAATCTCGAAAAGTGTCCACATCCGGAGTTATTGCATTTTTAAAATGCCCAATTTCGCTTTCATAATGGTTTCTCATATCCACTAAGACCACATCAGGGTCTTCAATCAAATTGTTGAATTCCCCGGCCCCAACATGAATTCCCTTATTGGTCACATCAAACGTATCATCGTTAAGTCCATCCGCAACAATTTTGTGTCTAACCTTTACCTTAAGTTTCAGAAATGACTTATTGTCCTGCTCTATGGCTATGTTCAGTCTTACATTTTCCAAAAAGGTGATACTGTCCAGATGTTCCTTAAAAGCTTGAAAGTTTTCCGCTGGCACCGAAAGCTGTGCATTAATACCTTCTTGGGCTACATAAATTCGGCCAAGAACATCCAAATCGTTCCAATGGATGAATAAATGGTTTCTGAAAATCTGGGTGTTTCCTATGTGCGCATATTGGTAGAAAGAGATGGTAAGCCTATCATTCCCGGCTTCCTCTATAAGTTTCTCCCTCTCCTTTGCACTTAATGTATTGTACAGTTGCATGCTATACCAATAATTTAAGTTAAAGAGTGACTATAAAGTGGGGGCAAAGGTATAAAAGAAAAAAGACTCCTTAGGTAGTAAGGAGTCTATACACATTGATTCTTTTCATAGCGCAAATTTCCCAGTTGCGGTTCAAAATGTGCCATACGAAGTAGACCTTCGATATATTGTTTATTTGAGTTAGTACATTGTAGATGTTTTCCCATCAAAAAGGTTGCGCCTCCATTGTCCATGAAAAAAGAAATGGTAATTTAGCTCGTCAAATACGAGAACAATGAGCAGCGAAAAAGAAGCAAAACTCAAAGCACTTAAACTAACCCTTGATAAGTTGGACAAAACCTACGGAAAGGGTGCTGTTATGAAGATGGGTGATACTGTGGTGGAGGATGTTGAAGTTATACCATCAGGGTCTTTAGGTTTAGATATTGCTTTGGGTGTTGGAGGTTATCCAAGAGGGCGGGTTATTGAGATTTACGGTCCAGAATCTTCAGGAAAGACTACACTTACACTTCATGCCATTGCAGAAGCTCAAAAAAACGGTGGAATAGCCGCTTTTATTGATGCAGAACATGCTTTTGATAGATTCTATGCTCAAAAATTGGGTGTTGATATTGATAATTTGATTATTTCACAGCCCGATCATGGAGAACAGGCATTGGAAATTGCCGATAACCTTATTCGTTCTGGCGCAATAGATATTGTTATTGTGGATTCAGTTGCGGCACTTACTCCGAAAAGTGAAATTGAAGGAGAAATGGGAGACTCCAAAATGGGACTTCATGCAAGGTTAATGTCTCAAGCGCTACGTAAACTTACTTCGACCATAAGCAAAACCAACTGTACCGTAATTTTTATCAACCAGTTGCGGGAAAAAATTGGAGTTATGTTCGGCAATCCGGAAACCACTACTGGAGGTAATGCACTTAAATTTTATGCCTCTGTTCGCTTGGACATTAGAAGGTCTACCCAAATAAAGGATACCGATGGAAATGTGCAGGGTAATAAAACCCGAGTAAAAGTGGTGAAGAATAAGGTGGCCCCTCCTTTTAAAACTGCTGAATTCGACATTATGTATGGTGCGGGAATCTCTAAGGTAGGTGAGGTTCTGGATTTGGGGGTAGCTTATGAAATTGTGAAAAAAAGCGGTTCCTGGTTCAGCTATGGCGATACCAAACTTGGGCAGGGTAGAGATGCCGTTAAGGCCCTTTTGGTAGATAATCCAGAGCTTTCTGAAGAACTGGAGGGAAAAATCAAAGAGGCCATTGCCACTGTAAATTCGTAATTTTCAACTTCTTTATCCCAACTATAGGAAACAAAACGCAACCCTTGTTCTGCTTTGTCATCTATTAATCAAAGATTTTGATGATGAAAAAGGTAGTATTAGCATGTCTTTTGTGTGCTTTGTTCCCATTAATCTCTTCATGTGATTTGAATGATGATGGGCCAAACTTTCATTTTACCACACTTTCTGTTGTAGAGGCAAGCCTTCCCGAGTCTTTTCAGCTTAATCAGACCTACACAGTAGAAGTTACATATCTGCGACCGGATAGTTGTACTTTTTTTGAAGGTTTTGATGTGGCCACAGTTGCCGAAACCCAAAGAAACGTAACGGTTATCGGTTCTGTTATTACTGATGACGAGACTTGCACACAGTTGGCAGAAGAAGTAACAGCCAGCTTTGAATTCAATGTTATCTTTACCGGAACCTATATTTTTAGGTTTTATACAGGAGACGATGAATCTGGAGATGCCACTTTTATTGAATATACTGTGCCTGTGGTAGAAGACGCAAATTGACAATACCAATAATCCAAAATTGACCAACATTTGGATCTTGAGGAACTAATACATAACTGTAAAAACGGAAAACGTAAGGCCCAGGCTGAATTATACCAGAAATATTCCGGTATTCTTTTCGGTATGTGCCTTAAATATTCTAAAAACAGAATTGAAGCTGAAGACAATTTGCACGACAGTTTCATTACCATTTTTGATAAAATTGGACAGTACAATTTTAAAGGTTCTTTTGAAGGTTGGATTAAGCGTGTTACCATAAACACCGTTCTTCAGAAATATAGGAAAGAACAGTATATGGACGTGGTCTCGGAAAACCTCGGTGAGGATTCAGTAGAATTGGATACGGAGGAGTTGGATGTTAGCTTATCTACACTTCTGGCTCTTATACAACAACTTCCCAATAAATATAGAATCACATTCAACCTGTATGTGCTGGATGGATATAGTCATAAAGAAATTAGTGAGATGTTGGGGACATCCACTGGAACCTCAAAATCGAATTTGGCTAGAGCCAAAATGATTTTGAGAGAAAAAATTAAAAAAGAAAACATAAACATTGCTTAAATGATTTAAGAATGGGGAAAAAGAATTTAGAGCAATTGTTCAAGGATACTTTCCAGGACTTTCATGAGTCTCCAGATGACAATGTCTGGAAGGCTATTGAGGCCACATTGGACAAAAAGAAAAACAAAAAACGGGTGATTCCCATCTGGTGGAAATTGGGTGGCGTTGCTGCGCTTTTTGCCATTTTGTTTTTTGCCTTCAATCCTTTGGACAGCTCAAAAGAAAAGGTCAACAATAACCAAATTCAGGTTGTTGATACAGAGAATAAAGAGGAATCTCTTCGTGAAACCAATGCTATCGATTCAATTGAGAATTCTTTTCAAACCAAGGTTGCTTCCGAAGAAGGAGAGTCTACAAATGAAAATAAAGAAGACTCTTCAAATATTAATTTGAACAACTCTAACGCGAATGGTCTTGCAAATTCTGATGAAACAGTGAAGGAAGCTACGTTGAGGGAGAACAAAAAACTATCTAACCGCAACTCCAGTGTTGAAACCGTAGTTGCCCAAAACAATAATTCGACTCTTGAAGCTAATAATTCCCAAAATCCCGTCAATCAAATCTTGGATGACAATAAGAACAAGAAGTCTCAAGATGCAGTTGTTGCAGTAGATAAACAAATGCAAGAAAAGGAAAGCTCGGATATACTTAAGAAGGATGGCAAAGAAAGTCTGAATGTACAAGAAAGTGCAGTGGCACAAACGGACATTGAAAAAAAGACAGAAAAGGAATTACCTGAGAAGAAGTCCATCTATGACGCCATTGCAGAACAAAATGCAAAAGAAGATGAAGAGCTTTTAGCAGAAAATACTGAAAGCAAATGGGCGGTAGGTCCTTCTGTAGCTCCTGTTTATTTTACTGGAACAGGGGAAGGTTCCCCAATACATTCCAATTTTAGCTCCAATTCAAAATCGGGCAATGTGAATTTAAGTTATGGCCTCACCGTGACCTATAATCTGGGAAAACGCTTAAAGGTCAGGTCTGGAGTACATCGGGTGGATTACGGTTATGATACCAACGAAGTTTTGTTCTCTTCCTCTTTGGAGGGTTCCACGAACGAACTCATAGATAACATCAATTACACAGAAACTTCTAGAAATTTAGTGATTCAAAGCAGTAAAAGTGTTCCTGATAGGGCGGCCGTTGATAGTTTCTCCGAAATACAATCCAATGAGACTTCAGCCTTAAGTGGTGAAATGGTACAACAGCTTGGGTATATAGAAGTTCCTTTGGAGCTTAACTATGCCCTTATTGATAAAAAATTTGGAGTTGATATTATTGGTGGGTTCAGTTCCCTATTCCTTGTAGACGATACCATTTTATTGGAGTCTGATGAATTGGTCACTGAAGTAGGAGAAGCCAACAATGCCAATTCTGTCAATTTTAGCACCAATGTAGGTGTAGGCTTTAACTACAAAGTTTCTCCAAAAGTGCAATTAAATTTAGAACCTATGTTTAAATATCAGCTGAACACCTTTTCAGAGACTGCAGGGCCTTTCAGGCCATTCTCTGTTGGCGTTTATAGCGGTGTCAGCTTAAAGTTTTAAGCATTAAAGAAGTTGGTTAGGAAGATTGTCCCTTTAGACAATCACTAAGCGCCCCACCCATAACAGGTGGGGTGTTTTTATTGATAAAACCGGATACATCAAATTTTTAGTAAATTGAGGTCTTAACCCAATCATCAATAATTTTGGAAACTGAAAGCTTCGAGGATATCCTTGTTTACTTTTCCAAGTCCTTGATGGGAAAAGAAAATGAGGAAGACATTCTTTGGGATTTGGCAAAGAACTGTATTTCAAAACTGGGCTTTGTAGACTGTGTAATCTACCTAGTTGATGAAAAGAACAATCTGCTGGTACAGAAATCGGCTTATGGCCCAAAGAACCCTAAAGACCAAAAACTTCATAATCCCGTAAAAATTCCCTTAGGTAAAGGAATAACAGGAACTGTGGCTTTGACAGGGGTTCCAGAGATTGTTTCGGATACATCAATCGATTCGCGTTATATAGTTGATGATGCTACCAGACTCTCCGAAATATGTGTCCCCGTTAGTTATGAAAAAGTAATATATGGGGTAATAGATTGCGAGCATCCCGAAAAATTCTTTTTCAAGGAGCAGCACCTTAAAATGCTTTCTGTTGTAGCCTCAATTTGTGCTATAAAAATCAAGAGTGTAAGGGCAAATGCAGCGCTTATTGAAAAACATCAAAATCTCCTAAAGGTAAAGGAAGAAATGGTTGAGTTGAAGTTAAAGGCACTAAACTCGCAGCTTCACCCCCATTTCGTGTTTAATGTTATCAATGCCATTCAATATTTTGTAACCTCAGAGAATAAAAAATCTGCTCTGGATAATCTTTCCTTGTTTAGCAAACTTCTTCGTTTCAATCTAAAACATCTGGAATTGGACACTGTTTCCTTAAAGGACGAAATAGAGATGTTGGATTGGTATCTCAAACTTCAGAAGCTTCGGTATGATAACCAGTTTGAATATGAAATCTATGTGGATGAGGAATCAAAAAAACACAATGCGATTATTCCCGCTTCAATTACACTTACCCTTTTTGAGAATCTTATCGAATTTGCGATGTACAATCAACATAAAAATGAAAAATTGAACGTTGCATTCACAGTTTCTGAATCATACGTTTATCTGAAAATACAATATATCCATGATGCCATCATCTCTGCCGTCGAATACAAGCCTAAATATAGAAGCCATGTCATGAAGTGGGAGGATCAGATTGATTTATTGAATGCAGCAAAAAAATACAACATCGTAAAAGAGATTACTTTCTCAAAAAACGAAAGCAAAGAAATTGGTGAAATCACTGTTAGGCTACCCAACCTTCTTTCTAGTTAAAAGATTGCCTTTTTAAGTTCTTGCAGAATTACGTTCCTAACCTCTTCATTCAATTCTCTTTTATCTTCTTCTTTTAACTTCTTAGTACTAAAAAAATGAAGCACCTTGGCTCTCATTTTTCCTGGTCCTCCACTTAGAAATGTAAAAGAAAATCGTTTTTTGTTATCAAAAAAGACAATAGGGACCACTGGAATCCTGTGTGCAATGGCCATTTTAAAAGCACCGTCTTTAAACGTATCTAGCGTTATGGATTCGTCTGGAACACCTCCTTCGGGAAAAATGCAAATACTCAATCCCTGATCTAGTCTTCGTTGTGCCCTACGATATACTCCTGTTCTACTTTTTACATCTTCCCTATCCACCATAATACAGACGCGTTTATAGAAAAAGCCGAAGAGCGGTATTTTTACCAACTCCTTTTTCCCCACAAAAACGAAAGGGTTTTTGCTCACCAAAAGCATCAACATAATATCCAACATACTGGTGTGGTTTGCTACCAGCATATAGCTCATTCCACGCTCTAATTTTTCTTGATAGCGTATTCTGGGCACACAACCCATACCATAAACAATAGGTTTTGCCCACAAGTTTCTGGCCAGCCAAAAAAACTGTGGATAGGTCTTTTCGGAAAAGGTTGTGGCCAAAAGTAAGGGAAGGAAAAGAAGAATCAAGATGGCAACCAAAAAATAGAACCATATTCGATACAAGACATGACCTATATTTTTTAATAGTTTCCGCACCGTTTCAAATGTAATGATATCGCTTTATATTTTTTGAATTCTTTTACCTTTGTCGCTGCACAAAATAAAAGCATGGCGCGAATTTTAACTGGGGTTCAAAGTACAGGAACACCACATTTGGGAAATATTTTGGGAGCGATAATGCCCGCCATTCAAATGGCAAAAGACCCAAGTAATGAGTCTTTCCTTTTTATTGCAGATATGCATTCCCTTACTCAAATCAAAGATGGAAAGCAGCTTCGAGAAAACACCTATGCCACAGCTGCTGCCTGGTTGGCCTTTGGTTTGGATATTGAAGAAACGGTGTTTTACAGACAGAGCGATGTTCCGCAGGTAACAGAACTGGCTTGGTACTTAAATTGTTTTTTTCCCTATCAGCGTCTTACGCTAGCACACTCCTTTAAGGACAAGGCCAACCGTCTTGAAGACGTAAACGCGGGCTTGTTTAACTATCCTATGCTGATGGCCGCGGATATTTTGTTGTATGATGCGGATATCGTACCCGTAGGAAAAGACCAACTGCAACATTTGGAAATGACCCGTGACGTAGCTTCAAGATTCCATCACCAAATGGGGGAAACTTTTGTCTTCCCTGAGGCTAAAGTTCAACAGGAGACCATGTACGTTCCCGGTACGGATGGACAAAAAATGAGCAAGAGCAAGGGAAACATCATCGATATTTTCCAAACCGACAAGAAACTACGGAAGCAGGTAATGGGCATTGTTACGGATAGCACTCCGATGGAAGAGCCAAAAGATCCATCCAAAGACAATGTTTTTGCATTGTATAAAGTACTGGCTTCTGAGGAGGAAATTGAAGAAATGAGTGCCAACTACTTAGCTGGAAATTATGGATATGGCCATGCAAAACAAGCTTTGTACGAGGTACTAGTGAACAAGTTTGAAGAACCTCGGGAAAAGTTTGCCTATTACATGGAACATTTGAATGAGATTGATGAAGCTTTAGCCGTTGGAGCTGAAAAAGCCAGAAAAGTGGCAAATGGTGTTTTACAAAGAGTACGGGAAAAGGTTGGGTATTAAATAGCCTCAAACAATTTCCCGGGAAGTGTGCGGACCACACCCTTCATTTCCATGGCCAAAAGGGTGGATGAAGCTTTGAAGATAGGCAACTGACATTCCAGTGCAACCAAATCTAGTTCTTGTTTCCCTTTGGATTGCAATAAATTATAAATAACTATGTTCCATAGGTTCCAGCTCCACAAAAAGCTGTTTCTGTGTTGCAGATGCGTTACCTTCATTTTGTTCCTCCCAGTCCCATCCCAAAAAATAGACCAACTCTGCAGCAGAAGTTATCATGTGTGCTTTTTGTTTTTTAATCAAATCATTGCACCCCTTACTATACTTATCGGTATATCTTCCGGGAACCGCGAAAACCTCTCGATTATAGCTATTTGCAATATCAGCCGTGACCAAACTACCTCCTTTCTCTGCAGATTCCACCACTATAGTGGCTTCACTAATTCCAGCTATGATACGATTTCGCTTCAAAAAATTCTCTCTATCTGGATTACTGCTACTCCAAAACTCTGTGAGAAAACCTCCATTTTCCATAAAGCCGTTTGCATACTTGGAGTGATTTTTTGGATACATTTGATTTAAACCATGCGCCAAACAGCCTATAGTTTGCAAACCATGTTCCATGGCCAGTTTTTGAACCGTTATGTCCACACCGTATGCAAAACCGCTTACAATAACAGGGTCCAAAGGAGCTATGTCCGAAATAAACTGCTCACAAAAAGCTCTACCATAATTTGTGATGTTTCTAGTGCCCACTACACTAATGATTTTTCTTCTGGACAAATTGATGCTTCCTTTTTTGAACAAAACTATTGGAGCATCTACACAGTGTTTTAAAAAGCTGGGGTATTCTTCATCCTCAAAATAGGTAATGCCTATATTTTCCTTTTGAATAAAGTGTAGTTCTTTTTCTGCATTCTTTAGGTGAGTTGCATTTTTTAGTTCTTTAAGCACAGTACTTCCAATTCCTGGTAACCGCGAAAGGTGCTGTACTTTATCCATAAATACTGCACTTGGACTACCGCAGTGGGCTATCAATTTTTTCGCAGTTATGCTTCCTACATTTCTTACAGATTGTAATCGTAAGGATGCAATTATTTCATTTTCAGTCACTTAGTATTAGATTTGGGATTGCTTCGAAAATACGGATTTTTGGATGTTAATAAAAAGTGATAAGCCGTATTTCGCTCTTGTTGTTTTTTTTTAATATTTGCGGGGATGCGTATTGAGGGATTTATATCAACTTTACTTTATGATCACAATTGTGTAGTTGTGCCTGGTTTTGGTGCTTTTTTGGCCCACACCAAATCTGCAGAAATTGACGCTTCTTCCAACCGATTGACCCCTCCTTTAAAAACAATTTCCTTCAATTCCCAATTGAGCATCAATGATGGCGTATTGGTTTCCCATATCGCTAGAGAAAAAAAACTGGACTACGATTCTATTCTAGATCAAGTTGAGAACGTAGGGAAGAATTGGAAAAAAAGACTCAACGACAGTGAGCGGATAGAGTTGTATGGCATTGGGAAGCTATGGTTAAACTCTAATGGAAAAATACAGTTCCAGCCCGAGAACAAAATCAATTACCTGACCTCTTCCTTTGGAATGGCTTCTTTAAGTGCTATTCCTATTCAGCGTGAAGTCTTAAAAGAAGAGGTGGAAGAACTTGAAAGTCAAATTCCATTCATCATCACCCCAGAAAAAAGGGAAACTACTTCTTTTAGGCCATGGTTGTCTTATGCTGCGGTTGTCTTGTTGATGATATCGGCAGGTTTCACAGGTTTTAGGGCTTTTGGAGAATTCCAGAACAAACAGTCTGTTGCCCAGGAAGAAGCTCAAAAAGAGGTTTCCCGTTTGATACAAGAAGCTACTTTTTTTGATGGAAATCCTCTTGAACTTCCTGCTGTAAACCTTACCTTAAACAAGAAAAAACAGGGAAAACACCATGTTATAGCGGGAGCTTTCCGTATTAAAGAAAATGCCAACAAAAAGGTGGCCCAATTAAAGAAAAAAGGGTTCAGTGCTCAATATTTGGGGGTAAACAAATATGGCTTGCACCAGGTTAGCTATTCTAGTTTTGAAGATTCAAAAGAGGCTCTAGGCTTTCTTAGAAAAATACGAAGTACTGAGTCAAGAGATGCTTGGTTGCTTTCAGAAAAATAAGACCTCTCTTTTCCCGATTACCTAACTTTGATTGTTTCAAAAGACCCTAAAAGAAGGGTTATTTTACTTTTTTGCCCTAAACAACTTTAGAAAAATCGAGTCCTTTTTTGGAGGGTAGTTTCCACGCGATATATATTATTGCTAAAAAAGCGATTGTATTAATCAACGTAAAAAACACATCATCCATATCTGCTGGGGCAAGAGCACTTAATGTTCCTATCATTAGTAGACTGGCTATAGTGATGTTTATCCATTTGTTGGAGATATTATTTAGTATTCTGCTAAGAACCGTCATCAGGATTGGAATTTCTAAAACCAGTCCATAGAAAAGCTTTGTTTCTTCAGATATGTTTAGATTCATCATTTCTTCGATATATCCTTGATTCAAAAACTGATGCAAATCCCGGAAAATGATGTTGAGCAGAACAAAAATCCAAAGTGTGGAAAGCAGCGATTGTGAGTTGATTTTGTTTTTCATTATAACTTTTTTGACATGTTAATTTCCCAGGTCTGCCAGTTTAGCTGGTTGACCTTCTGAATAGGTATTCATAAGTTTGGTAAGTTCTATTCTCACGTCCTTTCGAAGCGTTTCAATTTCATCTGTCATAGCAAATATTGCTTCACTTTGGTTTTCGGAGATGTTAGGCGCAGGGCCAGCGGTTAGACTGTGAATATTAGAATTTAACCGTCCAATTTGGTCCATTTTTCGTTTGATATCGTTGAGTTCAGGGCAAAATTTCCCCAACTCATCGGTTGTTGTAAGGCCTTGATGGGCCATTACCATTTCAACCGTTTGATCATAAAGGTCTTTTTCGCTGTTCTTTATAAATAGTAATAATCCCAGCAAAAAGATGAGAACGCTACTGGCTAAGGCTATTGTTATTTTCACACTGTTCATAATTCATGGGTTTATGATAAAAATGAAAGTGCAAAATTCAGGGAGCTTTGCCCCTTTTTCATTGACCTCGGTTAAGAAAAGATATCAGCGAAGGGATTAGGTGGAAGAGGGAGAAGAGTTTTCCTTTTTCTGATTGGCCCAAATCCGTTTTCGTATCCTGCTTAGTGATTCTGGTTGAATCCCCAAATAACTTGCAATCATATATTGAGGTACCCTGTTTACTAAATCAGGGCGAGTTTCAATCAGCTTTTCGTATCGCATTTCAGGTGACAAATTCTTTAGGTCGTCCAAGAATGACTGTTTTTTAACTGATAGACTATCTCCTATCTTCATAAAAATGGGAACAAACCTTGGAAACTTTTGTAGTAACTCTTGGGTTTTTTCTTCAGTGCCTGTTGAAATTAAACAAGGCTCAACACACGATAAATAATACTTGGAGGGTTCCTTGTTGATATAGCTCACAGGGGCAATGGGGTCATTTTCAGTATAGAATTCTACAATTTTTTCTTCTCCATCTTCCAGGTAGTATCGTTTTACACAACCCTTAAGCACCAAAAAGCAAACTTTTGCGAGTTGTCCTTCTTTCAATAAGACTTCATTTTTTGGATACTCCCGAATTATATCTTCGTTTTTTATGATTTGTATCTCATCTTCACTTAGCGCTATATATTGGGAGAAATACTCTACTAAAAGGTTTTCAGTACTCATCATCAAAGTTTTTATACAAAATTGTCTTTAGACAATAGAAAGTTACTCAATTTCTCTTTCCCTTTTCGCTTAAGTCTATCTACTGATTTATCTTTGCCAAAAAAAGTATGGCGCCTAAAAATCCAAAGGATTCCAAAACTGTAATGACCGATATGGTTCTTCCTGGAGAAACCAACCCTTTGAACAATCTCTTTGGAGGCGAATTGTTGGCCCGTATGGATAGGGCCGCCAGTATCGCTGCCCGAAGACATAGTCGAAGAATCACCGTTACGGCTTCGGTAAACCACGTAGCTTTCAACAGAAACGTTCCTTTGGGGAGTGTTGTCACCATCGAAGCTTCACTTTCACGAGCCTTTAGGACTTCCATGGAAGTGTATATTGATGTCTGGATGGAAGATCGTTTTACCGGTGAGCGGTCCAAAGCCAATGAGGCCATTTACACATTTGTTGCTGTGGATGATACTGGGAAACCTACAGAAGTGCCTGAAATAGCTCCCGAAACAGACTTGGAAAAGGAGCGTTTTGCCGGAGCATTACGGAGAAAACAATTGAGTCTGGTCTTGGCAGGAAAGATGCAACCTCAAGATGCTACAGAACTTAAGGCCCTTTTTACTTCTTAAAAATCAAAATTATCTGGGTCAGGCCCAAATCGCTTTCCTTGGTCCATTGCATCCAACAATGCCATATCGTCTTCGTCAAGTTCAAAGTCGAAAATCTGGGCATTGGAGATGATTCTTTCCTTTTTTACAGATTTGGGAATCGTTACAACCCCTTTTTGTAAGTCCCATCGTAAAACGATTTGAGCAATGGTTTTTCCGTATTTATCGGCGAGCTGTTTAAATTCTTCCATTTCAAAAATATGGCCTTGCATCATGGGGGACCAAGCTTCATACTGAATACCTTTTTCTTTACAAAAATCAAGCAAATCCTGCTGAACCAAGTATGGGTGGAATTCCATTTGATTGACCATGGGAACCACTTCGGAACCGGTCATTACATCTTCAAGGTGGTGCTGGAGAAAATTGCTTACCCCAATGGCCTTGACCCTTTTTTCCTTGTACAACTTTTCGAGGGCCCTCCAAGTCTCTTTATAGAGTCCTTCTTTTGGCCAGTGAATCAAATAAAGGTCTAAATAATCCAAATCAAGCCTTTTCAAGCTATCATCATAAGCTCTTAATGTGGACTCGAAACCTTGGTCTGCATTCCAGACCTTGCTCACCACAAAGATATCTTCACGTTTTACGGAGCTTTGTTTGATAGCTTCACCCACTCCGTTCTCATTCTTGTAGATTGAGGCGGTATCTATATGTCTATATCCGTGTTCCAAAGCATCGTCAACAGCTTGAATCACTTCATTTCCGTCTTTGGACAAATAGACGCCCAAACCAAAATAGGGCATCTTTACGCCGTTGTTCAATTCAAAAGTACCTTGTAGGTCAGTTATTTTTTCCATTTTCTATAATTGATATATCCATTCTTCCGGATTCAATCTGTTAGAATCTCGATAGAGATAGAATTTTAGTTTTGTACTGCCATCAAACCGACTGGTATAAATATCGCCCAAAACTTCTTTGGCAGTTACTTTATCTCCTTTTTTTACATAAAGTTTGGACAGGTTGTAATAGGTGCTAATGTAATTACCATGTTTTATTTGAACGCCCCTACTACCCCCGGGCACACTAAGTATGGCAATCACTTCTCCTTCAAAAATAGCCCTTGCCTTGCTACCTTTGTCTGTAGTGATGGTCACCCCATTATTTCTGTGTTCAATACCGGGATATAGTTTGTCCTTATATAAGCCATACCCTTGGCTTTTTATTCCCTTTTCCACTGGCCAAATCAGTTTCCCCTTATTTGCAGAAAAGTTCGTTGCCACAATTTTTGCTTCGGGAGTGAGCGCAAATGTTCTTGTACTGGTATTTCCCGTCTTTTTGTTTGTAGTAACAATAGCACTCTTAATTAAACGTTCAATTTCCCTATCAATTTTTCGTGCTTCTCTTCTTTTTTTATCAATTGCTGCGGTATACCGTGCCTCATTTTGGCGAATACTGGTCAAAAGCTCCTTTTGGGAGGCTATTTCCTTGGAAAGTGTGTTTTTTGCATTTCTATTTTCAACCAGTAATTGTTCCTTTACTTTTCGTTGCTCTACTAGGTCCTTATTTAATTCAGTAAGCTGTGCAGTTTTAGTAGCGATGGACTCCCCTTGCCTTTTCCTATGTTGGGCGTACTGCTTCATATATTGCAGTCTCTTTAAGGCTTGGTAAAAGTTTTCAGACGACAAGAGAAACATCAGTCTGTTGTTCTGCGCCTTGTTCCGATATGATTTTTGAATCAATCTTGCGTAATCTTCTTTAAGCAACTTCAAGTCTTCCCTTAGTTTGCTTATGCTCCTTATGTTTACGCTTATTTGTCGATTTAGCAAATTGGATTGTTGATTGGTAAGTCTTATAAGTTCTTGGCGCACATTTATTTTCTTATCCAATGCCTCCATTTGGTCAATAATATCCCCTTTTTCTTTCCTCTCAGCAAACAACAATCTATTGATCTCCTTAATTTCCTTTTGAAGTCTTTCCCTTTTGGCCTCCAAGGCTTTCTGTTCTCCCGTCTGGGCATTCAAACAAAATGTCAACAAGAATGCAATCAGCATTAAATCAATTCGATATGAACTATTAATTGACATTTTACTTTAATATAATCTTATCATATCCCTTAGGGACTTTATATGGAAAATTCAATGTTTTATCCAATTCTAAATTACGGAAATTCAAATCTATGATAGTCCTATCTTTTTTATCAAGCGCAACAACCTGCACTGAAATTGGAAAAATTCTTCCAGAAATATCTTGATAGGTATATTTAGCACTCAAAAACCTATTCTCTTCCGGTTGAAGCACTTCTTGGGTTGCTACTTTAAAATGCTTTGGCTCCAGCTGAAACAAAAGTGAAAAAAGTGCTTTCGCTTTCTTGGGTTGCAATTGATAGTTTCCATCAGCAACTTGAGAAGTGAATTTTTCTTTTCTCATATCCAAAATGGCGTTGCCTAACAATAGGTTCTGAACACTTGCAAAGTCAAGTTCAGTGCCCAACAATTCGCTTAAAAAGCTAAAGTCCCCATCAAAGTATTCCCCTTGCAGTTTGTTATAAAAAGATACCTTTTCTGGAGTAATATGGGCCTTTACTACACCTAACGGGGCGCTAATCCATATCACCTTGTCCTTTTCCATTCTAAGGCTTACAGATATCCCCTGACTCTCCTTGCCATTGGAATAATCAATTTTAACTTTTCCACGTAGTGTTTTAAAATCTTCCTGATTGCCATAGTGGTTGGCAATAATCTTTTTAGTTGAGATAGAACCGTCCACCTCTCCCCCAATTACGTTTTTAGTGCTTTTACATGCGAGAAGCAAAAGTGTCATTGAAATAAAAAATACCAATTGTTTAATCATCATCCTTCTCCTATTTCTATGAACCCGTTTCTATTTTATTGGCATACTCACTAGCTTTCTTATCATTTCCCATAGAGGCATAGGTTTCAGATAAGACTCTGTAAACGTTATTCTTCAAGGGAATATCCTCAAAAATGAAATCCAAAGCTGCTTCCAAAATTTCTATTCCCTCTTCCTTTTTACCGTTTTTTGTCAATGCCAAGCCATATGCATACTGAAAATATGGCTGAAGTGGATAGGTGTCCTTTGCTTCATTTGCCATATTTTCCAATGTTTTAAAATCCCTATTGGAGATTAACGCATCCATTCGTTTTTTTAACTCCTCCAATGGGTTCTCAGGTGAGAAAGTGCTTTTGGTAACTACTGTTTTTGTAACCGTTTTTTTCTTTATGGAATCTTCTATTTTCTGTCTTAAGCTGATTGTATTGGCGGTGCGAGGCAAATTGTCCAATTGCTTAAGGGCATTACTATACTTTCCTTTTTGGAAATAAATCTTTGCTAGATTTCCTCTCAGTGAAGTATTGGTAAGCGGAATTCTATCCGTAAATGCATCTACAGTATTGCCTTGCTTTTCCAAAATGGAAATAAAGTGCTCCAAATACCAATAATTTTCCGGTGATTGTTCTAGAACTAGAATAGCATACCCCTGCGCCAAGTTGAATTTTTTATCCAGAAAATAGACACGGGCCAATTCATAATCTATGACCAAATTATCTGGTTGCAGATTTTTACATTCCAACAGTTTTTCAGCTGCACGATCATAGTTTTGAATTCCTTTTTGCTTAAGAGCTTCAAAAAATAAGCTTTGAAACTCATCGGTATATTCTTCTAAAAAAAGCTCAGCACTCTCTTCCTCTTGGGCTAAAGCGCCTAAGGGTATACAAAAAGCCAATACTACCCAACATATATTCCTCATCATTTACATTTAGTTTTACCCCTTTCTCAAAAAATCACTTCATTTCCGAATAATCCCCAAGGCTTACCGTTTCAAATTTGCCATCAAAAATAACATGATTGCCTATCATGGCATTATCTAAATTGGCATTGGATATTTTGCTTTCATTTTGGATTATACTATTCTTGATAGTTGAGTTCTCCAATTGCGTATTTGAACCTATAGAAACATAAGGGCCAACCGTAGTATTTTTTATCACAACTCCTTCACCGATAAAACAAGGTTCTACAATATTGGCATTTTCCAAAGTAACATCGGAGGCAATTAATTTTTCACCATCCTTCTCTAAAAAGCCCAACATTCTTTGATTTGTCTCCACGGTAACTGCTTTGTTTCCGCAATCCATCCATTCATCCACTTTTCCTGGCACAAACTTCATGCCCTTATCCATCATACGTTTTATTCCATCATTGATTTGATACTCGCCTCCATGCATCACATTATTGTCCAATACATATTGTAACTCATCTTTAAGCACACCCACATCCTTAAAATAGTAAATACCAATGACCGCCAAATCTGAGACAAATTCTTTTGGCTTTTCCACCAATTCCACAATTTGGTTCTCTTCACTCAGTTTAACAACACCATAGGCCTCAGGTTCGTCTACCTGTTTTACCCAAATAACGCTATCAGCTGATTTATCCAAATCAAAGTCAGCCCGAATCAGAGTGTCCGCATATGCAATGACTGCTGGTCCGCTCAAAGATTCTTTGGCACTCATAATGGCATGACCGGTTCCTAAGGGTTGGTCTTGCCTATAAATTGACCCTTTTGCGCCCAAACTCTGGGCCAATTCCTTAAGACTCTCCACAACATCTTCACCAAAAAAGGCAGGGTCTCCTAAAATGAAGGCAACCTCTTCAATAGGTTCTCCCAAAACTTTGGCAATATCACTTACCAAACGGTGCACAATAGGTTTCCCTGCAACAGGTATTAAAGGTTTGGGAACCGTTAGTGTATGTGGCCTAAGTCTGGATCCTCTTCCGGCCATTGGGACAATAATTTTCATGTATCTATAAAATATAACGTGGTTAGTATCTTGTTTTATTGTGTTCCTGTACTGCCAAATCCTCCTGACCCGCGATCTGTTTCGGTAAGTTGCCCAACTTCTTCCCATTCAGCTCTTTCATGTTTCGCAATTACCATCTGAGCTATCCGCTCCCCGTCTTTGACAATAAAATCTTCATTGGAAAGATTAACTAAAATTACCCCTACTTCACCGCGATAATCCGCGTCTATGGTGCCGGGTGCATTTAAAACTGTAACTCCTTTTTTAGCTGCCAATCCACTTCGCGGGCGTACCTGAGCTTCAATTCCCACAGGCAGCTCCATAAAAATACCGGTAGAAATAATTTTTCGCTCCAACGGTTTTAGTGTTATGGACTTATCTAAATTGGCCCTTAAATCCATTCCGGCAGATGCAAGGGTTTCATAATGGGGCAAATCATGTTTAGAGGAATTGATGACCTTTATCTTCATTTCACTGTTTAGCTTCACTATTTCTGTTATTCAGTTTTTAGGTGTGGATTGAAAAATGGCGCGTAGATTTTCTCCTTCCAACTTATATGTCAATATCAAAAATAACAAAAGAAGTGCCCCTCCAGCTATTAAATTTCGGTTAAAAACATAAAAGGAAAGTGCTGAAAACAAAATGGACAATCCCAAATAAAATGTAATCTTTCTCATGTTATAAGGAATTGGATAATGTTTCCTTCCAAAAGAATACGAGAGAATCATCATACTCGCATACGCAATCAAGGTGGCCAGCGCAGAGGCCATATACCCTATTTTTGGAATAAAAAGAAAATTGATTAGTAAAGTTGCCAGGGCTCCAACGGATGAGATATATGCTCCATATTTTGTTTTGTCAGTAATTTTATACCATACCGAAAGGTTATGATAAATACCCAGGCATAGGCTTCCCAATAGAATGATGGGCACAACATCCAGAGCCTCCCAATAGACAGAATTCCGAATTAAAAGCTTTGCCAGCACATCAATAAATACCACAACGCCCAAAAGGATTACGCTACCTAGAATAATAAAATAATTCGTAACCTGGGCATAGGTCTTTTGAGGGTTCTCTTTGTTGGCATGACTAAAGAAAAACGGCTCTACTCCCATTCGAAAAGCGGTGCCAAACAAGGTCATGAACAATGCCAATTTATAGCACGCACCATATTTTCCCACCTCTCCTTCCGCGATATCATCCGGAAGTAATTCAGTCAATAAGATCTTGTCTAGAACTTCGTTAATTGTAAAAGCAATTCCGGCAACAAGAATAGGTCCTGCATATTTGAGCATTTGTTTCCATAGGGATATATCGAATCGGAATTTAACCCGTAAATACGTGGGCAAAAGGAATACTAATGTAATTCCACTTGCAATGATGTTGGAAATAAATATGTATTGGATTTCCCAACCTTCTCTATACAACGATGCTAGATAGCTCTCTTGGTTTTGTTCGGATATACCCGGTAAAATCAGCAAGAAAAACACATTAAAGCCAAGGTTTATAGCCACGTTGATGATTTTTAACAAACCGTACTTCATAGGTTTTTCATTGGCGCGCAATAAAGCGAATGGAATAATCGCCAAGGCATCCAAAACCAGTATGTACGTGGTAAAACGAATATATTCTACATCAATATTGGTAAAATCCGCTAGCCACCCCTTAACTATCATAGCTACAATTAAAAACAAGAGGGAAGAACCCAATAAGGAAACTAGTGCTGTTGAAACTACGCTCCCTTTATCATTGTTTTTATTATAGAATCTAAAGAACGTGGTTTCCATCCCATAGGCCAAAAACACATTGAATATGGCTATCCATGCGTAAATATTGGTGTACTGACCATATCCCGATGCATTTTCAAAAACTGAGGTATATAAAGGCAGCAAGAAAAACGAAATGACCCTGGGAAGCACAGTGGCCAATCCATAAATAAAGGTTTGTTTAAAAAGCTTTTTTAAAGGATTCAACTAGGATTGTTTAACCCTGCGCAAGTTACACAAAACCGTGAAGTTGTTCCCACAGTAATAAATAGATAATGGATTTGACAGCGTTACAAAAAACAGAATCAAATAATTGTTATCTTAAGAGTCAAACTGAAAACCAATGAAAACTATTCATAGTCTTTCCCTTTTCTTCTTTATAAGCATGCTCTTTTTATCGGGTTGTCAAGAAAAAAAAGAAGAGAAAAAAGAAGTTGCCAAAAGGCCTAACATCATATTCATTATGTCTGACGATCATGCGTATCAGGCTATTAGTGCTTATGACAATCGGTTGATTCAAACCCCTAACATTGATCGTATCGGCAAGGAAGGTATCGTTTTTACAAATGCCTGTGTATCCAATTCCATATGTGCGCCTTCTCGAGCAACTATTCTAACAGGAAAGCATACCCACATCAATGGAAAAGTAGATAATCAAATGCCCTTTGACACCACCCAAGTTACTTTTCCACAGATATTTCAGGAAGCCGGGTATCAGACAGCGATGTTTGGAAAGCTTCATTTTGGGAACAATCCCAAAGGTGTAGATGAATTCATGATTCTTCCAGGGCAAGGTTCTTACATTAACCCTGATTTTATTACCAAAACAGGGGATACTACGCGAATTGAAGGTTATGTTACTGATGTCATCACGGATTTAACACTGGATTGGTTGGACAAGAAAAGAGATACGGTCAAACCATTCATGCTAATGTATCTGCATAAAGCACCCCATAGACCTTGGTGGCCCAGACCTGATAAGTTCAAGGAGTTTTTGGGCAAAGAGTTCCCGGAACCACAATCTTTGTTTGATACCTATGAAAATAGAGGAACGGCAGCTAGGACGGCAGAAATGAATCTGCTGAATGATATGATGTACAACCATGATAGCAAGATTAGACCAGCTGTAACGGCAAGAATGAAAAACCTTAGCCCAAAGGTTCGTGAATATGAGGGAGGTTTTGATAATCCCTATACAGCACGAATTACAGAAGCACAAAAAGCGGCCTATGAACCTATTCTTGATATCATAAACGATGATTTTGAGAAGAATTGGCCCAATATGACTGAAGAGGAGAAAATGAAATGGAAATACCAAAGATATATGCAAGACTATCTCGCTTGTGTTTCTTCGGTTGATGATAATATTGGACGGGTTTTGTCTTACCTGGATGAAAACGATTTATCGGATAACACGATTGTGGTCTATACTTCCGATCAAGGGTTCTATCTAGGAGAACACGGTTGGTTTGATAAACGGTTTATCTATAATGAATCCTTCAAAACTCCTTTGTTGATTCGTTGGCCCAACCAAATCAAACCAGGAATTACCAATGAAGAAATGGTTCAAAATCTCGATTTTGCCCAGACCTTTTTGGATGCTGCTCAAATTGAAGCGCCCGAAGATATGCAGGGTGAAAGCCTAATGCCGCTTTTGACGAGCAATACAGAAGAATGGACTCGTGATGCAGTATATTACCATTATTACGAATACCCAGCCGTACACCAAGTAAAAAGGCATTATGGAATAGTGACCATTGACTATAAACTGGCTCATTTCTATTACGATGTTGACGAGTGGGAACTATATGATCGAAAGAAAGACCCACAGGAAATGAACAATGTTTACAATGACCCGGCATACGCTGATGTGGTCAAGGAGTTAAAGGTTAAGTTGGGTGAATTAAGGGTACAATACAAAGATTCAGATGAGTTGAACCAAGAGTATATTGAAATTCATAAGGCCAATAATATTGATTCGCCGTTGAACAAGTCATAACGGTCTTAAAGATTGCCCGCAATATCCATTCGCTTCATAGCCCAGGTTGCGAAAACAAAAGCTATCAATAAAAAAATGGCTCCAAGTGCGTAAGCCGCGCCTGGAAAGTAAAAAGTGGTTTCAGGACGAATGAAATAATAGAAAACAGGAGCAAATATCAATTGGCCAAGAATAGCGGTTATACTAACCAAACTGGTAATGGAGCCTTGAAGAATACCCTGTTCTTTTTCTGAAACTTGGTTTGAAATTATACCTTGAACCGTTGGCCCTGCAATTCCCCCTAACGCATAAGGAATTAAAAATGCATATAGCATCCATGGCTCATCGGCCTGAGAAAACAGAAACATCCCCAATGTCCAAAGCAAAAATCCAATGTTTACCACTTTGCGTTTGCCAAACCACTCTACGGCCTTTCCTACTAAAAACCCTTGAACAAAAGCTACCAACAATCCTACTACCACCAAAGAAACCCCTATTTGCTTAGGGCTCCAGTCAAATAGTTCTATAGTGTAATAAGACCATACTGATGGCAAAGCTTGCCCTGCCAAATTGGCCATAAAAAAGGCGAAAATCAATATCAATACGCCTTTGTATTTCCGCAATGCAACCAAGGAAACACCAGGTATCATTTTCATTTTATCTATAGGTCTTCTCTTTTCTTTGGATAAAGATTCAGGCACCACAAAGTATCCAAACAGGAAGTTTGCAAAGGTCAAACCTGCGGCAATGTAAAAGGGTAAACGAATATTGATGTCACCAAAAAACCCACCAATACCAGGACCGATGATAAACCCTAGTCCAAAAGCAGCCCCGATCAAACCAAAGTTCTTGGCTTTCTCCTCTGCCGTACTAATATCTGCGATATACGCTGTGGCAACGGTAACACTTGCTCCGGTAATTCCTGCCAAAAACCGTCCAACAAACAACCACATAATCGTTGGTGCCCATGCGTGAACCAAATAGTCGAAACTTAATCCGAGAAGGGATAATAAAAGAATGGGTTTACGGCCATATCTATCTGAAATCTCACCCATAACCGGAGAAAATAAAAACTGCATTCCAGCAAAAGCTGTGGTCAGCCACATGCCATAAATCACGGCCATATGGTTTCCTTCACCTGTCAATTGCATGATGAACTCTGGGATGATAGGAGCAATGATTCCTATACCGATAACATCTACCAAAATGGTAATGAAAATGAAGAGTAATGCAGTGTTTTTAGATTTCATTAGAATCTGATTTATACATAATAAAAAGCCCCACTAATGTAGTGGGGCTTATGTGTTATGTTCATGAATAACCTTTAGTTATTCAGTGCTTCAGCCCCACCAACGATTTCAAGAATTTCATTGGTAATCGCTGCTTGTCTCGCCTTGTTATAGGTTAATTTCAATTGATCTCTCAGCTCCGTCGCATTATCTGTTGCTTTATGCATAGCCGTCATACGTGCTCCATGTTCACTTGCGAAAGAATCTCGAATAGCCTTGTATAATTGCGTCTTCAGAGATTTTGGAATCAACTGCTCTACTATCTCTGCCTTTTCCGGTTCAAAAATATAATCGCCACTATTCTGGTCACCTCCTTCAATCGGCACAATAGGTAAAAATTGTTCAGTCATTACGATTTGGGTAGCAGCATTCTTGAACTTGTTATAAACCAATTCAATTTTGTCATAATCACCATCTGTGAACTTGGCCATTAACTCTTCAGCAATTTCTGAAACTGCATCGAATGTCAAACCATCAAAAATTTCACTTTTGTTGGCAATCACATTTGATTTTCTACTCAATCCATCATTCCCCTTTTTTCCAATGGCCAAGAAATCAACTTGCTTTCCAGCATGGTTATCTTCCAAAACGGCACATTGTTTTAGAATGTTGGAGTTAAAAGCACCACAAAGTCCCCTGTTTGAAGTGATGGCTACAACCAAAACCTTGTTTACCTCCCGATTGTCTGCATAGCTGCTCCCAGCATCTCCATCCAGGCTGGCACTTAAACTTTGCAAAAGTTCAGTAAGCTTATTGGCATACGGACGCATGGCCGTAATGGCATCCTGAGCTTTCTTCAACTTGGCAGCAGAAACCATTTTCATAGCACTGGTTATCTGCATGGTTGAAGAAACCGTGGAAATTCTGTTTCGTATTTCTTTTAAGTTTGCCATTCTATTTTGATAGTATGGATTCCTGCCTCCCTTCGACTGGGCTCCAGATGTGACGGCAGGAATGACAATTGATTATCCTCTATACTTGTCTGAAAGTTCTTTACAAACCGTTGTCAAGGTTTCGGTTGCCTCATCAGTCAGCTTTCCTGCTTTTAAAGTATCCAAAACGCCTCTGTGCTTTGCATTCAAGAACTCGATAAAATCTCTTTCAAATTCTTTTACTTTATTAACTGGCACATCACGCAAAAGATTCTTAGAACCTGCAAAAATGATAGCCACCTGATCTTCAACCTTAAATGGGTCATTTTGTGCTTGCTTCAAAATCTCTACGTTCCTACGTCCCTTTTCAATCACGTTTAACGTAGCTGCATCCAAATCAGAACCAAACTTGGCAAAAGCTTCCAATTCACGGAACTGGGCTTGATCCAATTTCAAAGTACCAGAAACTTTTTTCATGGACTTAATCTGGGCTGAACCACCCACACGAGATACCGAGATACCTACGTTAATCGCAGGTCTTACCCCTTGGTTGAACAAATCCTGCTCCAAGAAAATCTGACCATCCGTAATCGAAATTACGTTGGTTGGGATATAGGCAGAAACGTCACCCGCTTGTGTCTCAATGATAGGAAGTGCTGTCAATGAACCTCCACCTTTCACCATAGGCTTCAAGGTATCTGGAAGGTCGTTCATGTTCTTTGCAATATCATCATCGGCAATCACTTTTGCAGCACGCTCCAACAATCTTGAGTGAAGGTAGAAAACGTCACCAGGATATGCTTCACGTCCTGGAGGTCTTCTTAAAAGAAGGGAAACCTCACGATAGGCCACCGCTTGTTTTGATAAATCATCATAAATAATCAAAGCAGGACGACCCGTATCCCTGAAGTACTCTCCAATGGCAGCACCAGCAAAAGGAGCATATACCTGCATAGGTGCAGGGTCTGATGCGTTTGCAGCAACAATCGTGGTATACGCCAAAGCACCTTTGTCCTCCAAAGTTTTGGCAATGGCAGCAACTGTTGATGCTTTTTGCCCTACTGCAACATAAATACAGTATACCGGTTCTCCGGCATCATAAAATTCTTTTTGGTTTAGAATCGTATCGATACAAACCGTAGTCTTTCCTGTTTGACGGTCACCAATAACCAACTCACGCTGCCCTCTACCGATTGGAATCATGGCATCAATGGCTTTAACACCAGTTTGCAAAGGCTCATTTACCGGTTGACGGTAAATAACACCAGGCGCTTTACGCTCCAAAGGCATTTCATAGGTCTCCCCAGAGATAGCTCCCTTACCATCGATTGGGTTACCCAAAGTATCCACAACACGACCGACAATACCTTCACCCACATTAATGGATGCGATACGTTGTGTTCTTTTAACCGTTGCTCCTTCAGTTACTAATTTGGATGGCCCCAACAATACAACACCAACATTATCTTCTTCCAAGTTCAAAACGATGCCTTCCATACCACCATCGAACTCAACAAGTTCTCCGTACTGAGCATTGGAAAGTCCATATACTCGGGCGATACCATCACCTACCTCCAATACAGTTCCTACTTCATCTAAAGATGCGGTAGCTTCAAACCCAGATAATTGCTTTTTTAATATTGCTGATACTTCAGCGGCTTTTACTCCTGCCATTTTTATAGACTATTTGTAAATTCTCTTTTTAATCCATTCAATTTGTTCGAGATGCTGGCATCGTACTGTAAGTCTCCTACGCGCAATACAAATCCTCCGATGATGCTTTCATCTATTTTGTTCTCGATGGTGACCTTCTTTCCTGTCATTTTGGTCACCTCAGCCAATATTTTCTTTTCAAGAGCAGCATTTAATGGTACTGCAGAGGTAACATAGGCTACATCTTCCCCCTTCATCCGCTCATATTGAATAATGTACTTTAAGGCTACTTCCTTAAGTAAATCAATTCTTTTGTTATCGGTCAAAATACCCAACAAGCCTTTGGTGATTTCACTACAATCTTTGAAGATTTCACCAAGGATATTCTTCTTTACCGCACTTTTAACCACAGGATTTCCCAAAAGTGTCGCCAACTCTTTATTTTCCGCTATGGTATCCTTGATGATACGCATGTCTTTTTCAACAGCTTCTGCTGATTTTTTTTCGACAGCGAAATCCAGGGTAGCCTTTGCGTAACGAATTGCAGCTCTTCCTTCGTTCATAGTGGTCTTAGTTCAATTTGATGTCTCCCAACATATCATCCACAAGCTTTTGTTGCTTGCTTTTGTTGGATAGTTCATCTTTGATTACCTTCTCAGCAATATCAATGGAAAGTGTTGCCACCTGCGCCTTGATATCCGCAACGGCAGCCTTCTTCTCACTTTCAATGGAAGCTTGCGCTTTAGCAATCATTTTATCCCCTTCTTTCTGGGCCTCTTCTTTGGCATCCGCTAAGATTTTTTCTTTAAGCTCTCTTGCTTCTTTAAGAAGGCTTTCCCTTTCTGCACGGGCTTCTTTCAACAAACTTTCGCTGTCCGCTGTTATATTTTGCATTTCCTTTTTGGCCACTTCTGCAGCGTCAAGGGCATCTTGGATTCCTTTCTCTCTTGATTCAAGTGAGTTCAAAATTGGTTTCCATGCAAATTTTACCAACAAGAAAATAAGACCCAATAGCAATACGGTCTGCATTACAAATAGGCCGGGTGAAAAATCGTTCAATAGCTGTTCCATATTCTCTTTTGTTTTTTAAACACCATTTTGCAACCAATCGTTGCAAAATGGTGCGTTGTTGTTCTGCTAATCGGATTACTTTCCTAAGAAAAGTGCACCAAATGCCAAACCTTCCAATAGTGCAGCGATAATAATCATCGCAGTTTGGATTTTACCAGTTGCTTCTGGTTGACGAGCAATACCTTCCATGGCACTACCACCAATTTTACCCAATCCGATACCCGCACCGATTACAATAAGGCCTGCACCTACTAAATTTGGAACTGTCATAAATAATCTATTTCTAGTTAAACAAAATAAAATTCTCGTTAATGATGATCATGTTCTTCCACCGCCATTCCGATGAACAGTGCGGAAAGCATTGTAAATATGTATGCTTGTAAGAACGCAACCAAAACTTCAATCAATGTTATAAAGAATGAAAGCACAAATGAAAGACTTGTTGCTCCCACTGCACCCATTTCAGATTTCATAGTAACCATTATGGCAATCAAACTCATTACCACGATATGCCCTGCGGATATGTTCGCGAACAAACGAACCAACAGCGAAAAAGGTTTAATTAAAAATGCTCCCGCAACCTCGATTATTGCCAATACAGGACGAATCAAATAAGGTACTCCAGGCATCCATAGCATGTGTCCCCAATATCCCTTGTTGCCTTTAAAGGTGTAAATAATCAAAGTGAAAATGGCCAAAGCCGCAGTTACTGCCAATTGACCTGTAACATTAAAACCTAATGGGGTCAATCCTAAAAGGTTTAGAATCCAAATAAAGAAGAACACGGTTAAAAGATACCCTGTGAATTCTCGGTATCTTTTTTCTCCAATATTGGGTCTGGCTATTTCATCCCTTACATAAAGTACAAGTGGCTCAAGCACTCTTCCAAAACCTGTTGGGATTTTTTTCTTTTTGTATTGTCTTGCCAATCCTGCAAACCAAATGAACATTAAAAGACCCACCAATAAGATTCCAAATACACTTTTGGTAATAGAAAAGTCCAACACTTTGTGTGCATTGGTCGGATGGTGTTCTTCATCAAATGAAACAGTGGTTGCTCCTTCATCCAATTCATAGATTTTACTGTGCAGTTTTACAAAACGAGTTCCATTGGCTTCTACAATATAATGTCCAGAATCATCGTGATGAAATTTGGAGGACATGAACGTTGTCAATCCTTTACTGGACCAAACAATTACCGGAAGAGGAAATCCTACATGTTTGCGCTCTCCATGGCTATCGGTATACGAAAACAAATGAAAATCATGTGCGTCTTTGATGTGGTGAAGAATGTATTCCCCTACTTCGTCTTTGGTGTCAACCGCTCCTTCATGCCCCTCATCACTCTTGGCAAACAGTGATGGCTGGAGTAGAAAAATAAATAAGGCTGTCAGTACTAGGTTTGGCTTACGTAAAATCTTTGTCATTTTTTGCTAATTACCCCTCCTTAAAAATCTGCGCAAAGGTAATTAGTTATATAAGATTTTCCACCTTATTTTTTAATTATTTCCTATTGGTTTTATTCAGTAGTTGTGAAATAACAAAAACCTCTAAAAACAATCCAAGAAATAACGGAACCAACACAAGAAAAACCTCAATATTTTCAAGGCTTTTGGAAGGTTGAAGCAATTCATGGAAAACTACGACAAAGATGACCAACTTTAGAAAAAATGTGCCTAGATATATGAATCCGAGCTGCTCTTTCCATTTTTTGTGCCTATTCAAACCTAAAAAAAGTAAGCAAACCACGATGGAAAACATCAGATGGAATGCGTAATGTTCATTTAGAGCTATTTTGGAAAATTGCGCTTTGGGAACATAATTTAAAGTAAGAAAATATGCCAGAGCAAAGCATAAAATGATGCCTAAACTTAAAATTAAACCTCTTTTCAAGCAGTTACTTATTGAGTTGTGTCACTTGTCTTATCATGGCATACATAGCCAGTCCTATGGCAAGCAAAGTAAACAAAGTTTCGGCGAATTCGGTAGTGTATTTGGAATCTATCCATTTTCCCAATAGATTCCCTAGATAAATGGTCAACCCCATTTGAAGGGCCATGCCGGAAAGCCTGGCCCCTTTTCTTAAATAGTCTTTTTCGTCTTTTTTAGGAGACTTTTGCTGGCTCATTCGTCTTGGTAGACTGAAGCTTACTTGCAGTGGAACTAGTCGAAGCAGTGGAAGAGGAAGAAGTTGATGTAAAAGCTCCTTTACCCATGGTACATGACGCATTGAATGTAGCTCCTGGTTCCACGGCCAATTTGGAAACACTCACATTACCTTCAATTGTTGCTGAGGCTTTTAAAGAAAGTAAATCGCTCACATTCAATTCGCCATTGAACTTTCCTTCAATATCAGCATTTACACATTCTACTTTTCCATTGATATAGCCATCTTTACCAATGACCACTTTTCCTGATGTCTTTACATTTCCTTCCAATTTTCCGTCGATTCTAAAATCGGCTTCGGAAGTAATATCACCCTTTATTTTGGTGTTCTTTTCAATTCTGTTGGGTTGTCCGCCAAATTCTGTCATAGGTCTGGGTTTTTTGTTGTCTGAAAACATTGTGTTCTACGGTTATGGGGTTAACATTTGTTCTTTGTATGATTCTAAATTTTTATGGATTTGGATGACTTTGTAATTCTCCGATAAAACTACAAAATTCTCCTCGTTGATTCGGTAGTCACGGTTCTTTTTTATAAGCTCCACAAAGCCTAAGGCAAACTCCTGAGATTTAAAGCCGTGAACCACGACAAACTGATCTTCAAGATTATAGATGTCCTTGGATATAACGTTTTTATATTTAAGGTCGTTCACAACCTCTTCCAATCGCTTCTTTAAAGCCAACGCTTTTTCATTGTCCTTTATTTTGTAAGGAAACACAACTTTCCAATTTCCTGTGCCAGTAGAGCCCAATTCTTTGGAAAACTCTTTGCTTGCCATTTTTGGGAGCTGTTCTTTGACCATCAGTTCGGCCCTTTTTCCTTCCACATTGTTAGGATAGGTCAAAGCCACATAATTCAAAGCTTCCTTAAACGGTTCAAATCCCTGAAGCCGGCCAATAGCATTCGCCTTCAGCATTTCAAACTTAGGGACTATGGGGTCTCCGGTAAAACGGTCAACATATTCCTGACTCTGTGTGATAACCCGCAAAAACTCTTGCTTTTGATATGATTTAAAGAGCTGCGAGTATCTTGCATCAGGACTATCTGTATCTCCTTCAAGCACAGCTTGCGGATTCAAAAGTATTTCCGCATAACGAGTATCCGAATGATTCGTAATGATATTTTGCTTCATCGATTCGGCCAAAGGACTTCCTGACTCCTCGTATATTTTATATAAGTTGTATTTGGATGGTAAAATTAAACGCTCTTCTGGGTCTGATTTTAAAACGTCCTCCAATTTTCCTGCAGCCAGAAGATTTTCCTTGAATTTTTCCTTGTAAATAAGTCCCAACTGATAATTGGCAAAGTTCTCTTCTTTTTGAAGGCTGTCAATTACAGAAACATCCGTAGGTACTCTGGACAAATAAAAGTCCAAATCATATTTCTGGTCTGGAGGCAAATCCTCCGGAGATTCTCCACTGGCAAGAACATCTTCTCCTGTGGCTTCAGATGGCAAGGTTCGGCTTTTGTTGCTCCAACGCCAGTCATCTTCCAAAGCTCTATTGCCCCAACGGGTTTTAAAATCATTTTTACCGTATCCCAGGCTGGTAATATTATAAAAATAGAATTTGCCCTTGTTCTCTTTTCCTCCTCTAGATTCACCAAAGGCAGCGAAGCCTGCGGTGGTTCTTTTCAATTCTTTCGCCGCTTCCGCTTCATCCTTACGCTTCAACTCAGCAATATAATCTTCAAAATACGCCTTCCGCTCAGCTTCGGGCATGTCATAAATAGTAATCACACTATCAGCATACTGGGCAATATCCTCATACTTGATAACGTCTTCGAGATTATCCAACTTCTTCTTGATTCTCCTAAACTTACGTGTATTCTCCTTTAAATTGGTCAAAGTACTGTCGTAATAAGCACCTGACGTTCTGTAGTTATTTTCGTCAAAATGATAATCTGCCAAGCTCTGATAATTGAGGGAACTTAGTTTTTTATCCCCTTGATTTGCTTTTAGGGACTTATTGTAGTAGACCAAGGCCAAACTGTCTGATTGAGTTCCCAGATGAAATTGGGCTACTTCTCTGTAAATCTTATCCAAAAAAGGTCTATTCTCTCGATTCTCTTCCAAATCAGTCAAATATTCCAAAACCTCTTCCTGATTTTCATTCGTGATTTCTATGTTCTGGATTTTCTTTAGATGGGCATTAATCATGTAAACCCTTGGAGACTTTCTATTTAAGCCAATTACTTTATTGAAGGCATAATTAGCGCTGTCCTTATGACCCAATTGATTATAAAGTTGCCCTATTATGAAAAGATAACGGCCGCGTTCTGAATTCTTTTTGGTGTATGCCTGAGCTATTTTGAGTCTTTGAATTGCCGTATCTGGAGCCTTGAGGTTAATGTAGCACTGGGCCAATACTGCACTTGCGTCTGCATGTTCTTGGTCACGCAGGTCTTCATACTTGAATAGGCGTTTTAGGTTTTTGACCGCCAGCTCTGGATTATCCAACCGCATGTGGGTCTTTTCCCTCCAAATCCGTGCTTCGTTAAGTTTATCACTTGCCGCATATTTTCTAAGGATGTAATTAAAGGACTCCAAAGCAGGAATATAGCGTTGATCAAAATACCTAGCTTTTCCCAACAATAAAAAGGCTTCATCAATTTGGGGGTTACGTTCTTGGTCTTTAATGTTCATGCTGTGCTTCTGGATGGCCTTGGTGGCTTTCTCCTCAGCAATTTCAAAATTGGGGTTGTTGTCCTCTGAATCCAACTTTATCTCATCAGTCACTTCCAAGCGCTCCACGGGAAGAATCTCCCAAAAATCATCTCGATAATTGGCATTGAGTTCCTCTCGCCCTACCTCAAAGGCAAGATTCCCATTGTACAAGGTGTTGTACTTGGTATTTAATGCATGCCAGTTTCGGTTGATGAATTTGTCTTTTTTGACTGAACAGGAGTTCAATAGTGCCCCAACCAAAACGAGTGCCCCAAAAATTTTTTGAAAGTGGTTCAAAATAATCTGTAATCGTATGTAAACTTAACTCAGAAAAGGTAAGATTATTATAAGCTTCATCGATAAAACACCGAATTCTTTTTCGTTAGCGCATAGCAACACTTTACCAAGCAGAAGGGCTTTCATATTTTACCCTGACCCGATTGTACTTGCTTTTGTATGCCACGGGAGAAAGACCTACGTATTTTTTAAAGACTGTCCTAAATGCTTTTTGGTCCATATACCCCACTTGGTACATGACCTCATTTACATTTTGTTGGGTGGATTCCAAGCTCCGTTTGGCAGCTTCAATTTTCACGCGTTGAATATATTCTAGGGGAGTATTTTGAGTCGCTTTTTTAAACCTTCGGACAAAATTTCTGCTACTAATCGCAAATTTCTTGGCAAGCTCTTCCACAGATATTTTGTGATTTACGTTTTGCTCAATGAACTCTTGAGCATCTTTAATGGCTTTATCATTATGATCTTTTTGGCCTTGAAAAATGGCAAATTGGTTTTGGTCTTCGCGATCAATATCAATCTCCAAAAACTTTGACACATATATTGCTGTTGGTCTTCCGCAATATTTTCCAACCAAATGGGCCATAAGATTCAAAAAGGAGTATGCTCCACCGCTGGAATATATCCCATCTTCTTCTGTAACTATTTTGTTGGATACCAAATTCACTTTTGGAAACAGCTGCCTAAAGATTTCCATTCCAGCCCAATGGGTGGAACATTGTTTGCCATCCACCAATCCGGTCATGGCCAGGATAAAGGCTCCGAGACACATACTCCCTACTTCGGTTCTATGTTGGTTGCGTTGTTTCAAAATCCATGGTACATAGTCCTTGTTTTCTTCCATTTCCTCAATCAACAAATCAGGTCGAAAAGCAGGAATAAGAATTAAATCCGTTTTTTCAACCTCATCAATGGTGGCATTGCAATGTATGCTGAAAGCACCATCATAGAGTATTGTTTCCTTTTCCAAACCAACAAAATGCACATCGAAAAAATCGTCATTTCTAATGCCTGTTTTCTTTAAGAAAGAATTGGCCACCGAAAGCACTTTGTAAGGTCCCACAACACTGCTCAAGATGGCGTTGCGCTTGGGAACCAAAATAGATACATGTTTCATTCTGTGGAATTTAGGTTCTTTCAAAAATAGGAAAAGTGTTTGGCGCAATCAACCCTTAAAAGTGTCTTATATGCCCTTTTTGTGAGCATCTGTCTTTTGTAGCTTTGAGAGATGGAATTTGAAAAATTCGACGGGATACGACAAAAGCTTTGCTCAAAACACCCAAAGGTCACCGAAGGGAAAATGATGAGCTCCCCAGCTATTCATTATAACAATAAGGTGTTCGCGTTTTTTTCCAGAAAACAAAAAATGGTTTTCAAATTAGGGAAGGATTTTAATCTGGAAGGACCACATCTTAATCTTAAAGAATTTAACCCCTTTAAGAACAAGGGACCCTTGACCGGATGGTATGAAATGGGTTTTGAGGAACAAGATGCTTGGGAAGAAATGACCGAAATGGCATTGACCTTGATCAAAGAAAAAGCCTGAGCTATATGTCCAAATGAAGTCCGCTGAATCGTCATATTCAAAACGAACCTTAATATCTACCAGATGATTACTGAAGCATACAGCTCCTTTTTTAAAGAATTGGCCCACAATAATCACAAGGAATGGTTTCATGCCAATAAAAAGCGTTATGAAAAGGACGTAAAAACACCTTTTTTAAGTCTATTGGACGCTGTCCTTCCAACCTTAAAAGATTGGGAAAGCAAAATTGATGAGGACTCCAAAAAAGCCTTGTTCCGAATCAATCGAGATATCCGATTTTCCAAGGACAAATCGCCCTATAACACCATAATGAAGGCTGGTTTTTCTCCAGGAGGTAAAAAGTCCGAGCTTCCCGGCTTTTATTTGGGAATTGACGCCGAAAACATTCACGTGGGTGGTGGGCTCTTTATGATAAGTACCCCAGAATTGAAGCATTTGCGCTATCATATTGCAGAAAATGCTGAGGCCTTGCTTTCCATTGTGGAGCAAACGGATTTTGTTCAAAACTTCGGAAAATTGAAAGGGGAAAAAGCCAAGCGTTTGGATAAAGAGTTGATGGCTGTATCGGAAAAAACAGATTTGATTTTTAACAAACAATTCTATGCCATGGCCGAATTTCCGCTTGCCCCCTTCTACAATTCAGAAAGCCTGATTGAAGAGGTCTTACATCATTTTTCGGCCATTCGGCCATTAAACATTTACTTAAACAAGGCTCTAGCTTAAGAAAAGATAGTACTAATTATAAAAAACAAACACATGACAACACAAGAAGTAGCAAACCAATTGGTAAGTTTCTGTAGAGAAGGAAAGTATCAAGAAGCATACAGGCTTTATGCAGACGATGCAGTAAGCGTAGAAATGCCAGGAGTTCCTAACGAAATTACCCAAGGATTGGATAATATTTTAAAAGGATTTGAAACCTGGGCGAATAGCATTGAAGAATCCCATGGAGGTTCTGTTGGAGAACCTATAGTGGCGGGCAATCATTTTACGGTTCCTATGATGAGCGATGTAACCTTTAAAGGTATGGGGCGGTGCAAAATGGAAGAGCTATGTGTTTATGAAGTAGGAAACGGAAAAATAAAAAAAGCTTCTTTCTTTTACGACCCATCAGTTCTGGGCATGTAAAATTTCAAAAACTAAAAGCGTCGATAATCGGCGCTTTTTTTTATCCCCCAAAAAAGGTTTCCAGTTCCTTAAGCGTTTCTGCGGAAGTTTGAATGTCTTTGACCACCTCCCCTTTATTCAAAACCACGATTCGTTCGCACACTTCGGTCACGTGAATAAGGTCATGGCTCGACACCAAAACGGTTACACCTTCACTCGCGGCCAATTCCTTAATTATAGCCTTCAATCGTATTTGAGTCGTGGGGTCCAAATTGGCAAAAGGTTCGTCCAAAATGACTACCTCAGGATTTCCAATAAAAGAAGCTACAATTCCCGCTTTCTTTTGGTTTCCTTTGGAAAGATCCCTCAAATACTTCTTTTGGCCCAGTATCTCCCCATGGAAAAAATCTTCAAATTGAGCTAGCAGCGCATCCACATCGGCCCTGTTTCTTCCCCGTAAATCCCCAATAAAATAGAAATACTCCTCCGGGGTCAAATATCCTATCAAAAAAGATTCGTCAATGAAAGAAGAGGTAAAAGGTTTCCAATCTTCACTTGCACTTACTTCTACCTCATTGTTCACAATTTTGCCCGATGAGGGTTGTATCAAATCCAACAAAAGACTAAAAAAGGTGGTTTTCCCTGCGCCATTGTTCCCGACCAAACCAAAACTTTGACCTTTTGGGATTTCCAGATGGTCAATATTCAGGACCAGTTGCGAACCGTATGTTTTAGTAAGGTTATCAGCAATAATCATATCTCGTGAGTATTTCGTGTTATTTTGAATTAGCTATTTTTTTCTTTGAAACCGGCTATCATGCCATACTTCTTTCTACGATATTGTTTGGTTATTACATCCAGCAATTTGTTTTTGAACATGAATCCTACAATTCCCATAATGGAAAGTACCGCAACGCCTACCTCAACCGAAAAAATGAAGTAAAAAATGGTGAAAATGAGAATAGGAGCGCCCAAGACAGGCAGCATTATTAAAAACTGGGTGCCACTTGTACCCTGCATATTCCCAAACGGGCTTTTGTCAAGTTCTATTCGCTTTTTATTGAAAGAACCGAAATATAGAATCACCGGAATATTGACACCTAAGTTGTATAAGGCACTTCCAAAATTGATGGCCAAAGCTTCCCAGCCAAAATAGACGTAGGGTATGGTCAACAAAAACATGACCACCACACTCACAGAAATCAATCCTGCCTTGGAATCCAAATATTTTCTAAGCGGAATGTTCTGCGACATCATCATGCTATAATAAGCACTGTCCCATGCTGGAATAAACTGTCCGAAGTTGGCCAAGAAAATTCCGGTCATAAAAATTCCCAAGAAAGCGAACATGGGCATCATGTTGGCATAAATTTCTTGGGTGTAGAAAATGAGTCCATAGAAAACAAACAAGAGGGAAATAAAAACCTGAGCTTTGGTCCGCTTGTTACGCCAAATCAGTTTTAAATCCAATTGCAAAAAAGGAGCGATATCACCAAATCTTCGGGTCCATGCCAAATCTGAAGACTTGGCTTCTTGTTTTTTAGTCTTTAAAGAGTCATCCAAGAAAAGACGGTTCCGCAAAAACTTATAGTTGAGCCAATACACAATCAATACCAATCCAACAGGTACTAAAAATGCAAGCGGATACGCGTACAATCCATGAAATATAGGGCCAAAGAACTCCTTTATGGGTACAATTTGAAAATAATCCAGGCCATAAAAGGTCAAAATCAACCCAATGATTACAAAAAGGGCCTTGTCATTTTTATTAATGAGAAAATTGACGTAGTTGATACAAAGCACTATCGCAAAAATAGAAAGCAGCCAAAGCAGTACATTCAAAACAGCATACCCTTTTAACAGTAACACGATGGCAAAGGGTAAAAAGAAAAAGATCGCAAAAAGATTGTAAATGGAAACCCCAGATCTTCCTAAAATATAATGTGTAATCTTACTTTTATTGATTGGAAGAATCAAAAAGGGTTTGATATCCATGACCGGTAACTTTTGCAGAAAGTATCGGAAGAACAGCTCAATAAGCACCCAATACACCATGAATTGGCTTATGCTCCAAATAGGGCTATGGTCTGGAAAAAGCTCCCGAAGAATAAAGTATATGCCTGACCCGGTCATAACCAGTGCAGTCAACATATACAATCCGAAAAATATCATCAGGACTTTTAAGGCAAGCCCCTTACCAAAGGAAGAGGACCTAAAAAACGACTTCCACTGTAGTCGAATAAAGTGTTTGAACATGGGTTGGCAATTTTTCTCCAAATTAGTAATCAAAATCAAAGTTTTGTTACAAGCCGTTACAATTTTCTAAAAATGAAGGCTGAAACACCGCTAATCCTTAATTTTGCGCAAAAATTGTTTTCATGAGTGATTTTCATGCCCTAAAGATTTCGGACGTTCAAGCATTAACTCCCAATTCCGTTGCGTTAACTTTTGATATTCCAGAGAGTCTCAAAGATACTTTCAGCTTTACCGCTGGACAGTATATTACCCTGAAACACGGTGTAAACGGAGAAGAGGTGCGAAGAGCTTATTCCATTTCATCGGCTCCATCTTCTGGGCAAATGACAGTTGGAATCAAAAAAGTACCGAACGGAACATTTTCTGTATATGCCAATGATTCCATTTCTGAAGGAGATACTTTTAAAGTAATGCCTCCGGAAGGGCGTTTCATTTTTGAAGCGGATAACACCAAAAAGAATATTGCTGCCTTTGCTGCCGGAAGTGGAATTACTCCAATTATGAGCATAGCACAAACCGTTTTGGAAAGTCATCCTGAAAACAAATTTATCTTGGTTTTTGGCAATCAGACTCCCTCTGAAACTATGTATCTAAATAAAATCCAAGAGCTTCAACAGCAATATACCGATAGGTTTATGGTTCAGCATTTGTATAGCCGTTCCCAAGAAGATAATGCACTATTCGGTCGAATTGAGACCTCAACCGTGAATTTCATCGTTAAAAACAAGTTCAAGGAAGTGGATTTTGACGCCTTCTACCTCTGCGGTCCAGAAGAAATGATTAACACGGTTTCGGACACGCTAAAGAAAAATGGCGTTTCTGACGACAGAATCCTTTTTGAATTATTTACCAGTTCGGATACGGAGGATAAGCTTGCTGAAGATTTGGATGGAAAAACACAGGTTGAAGTTATTGTGGATGACGAAACCTTCAACCTTACCATGGACAAAAAAGAATTGGTCCTTGATGCAGTTTTGAAGCAAGACATTGATGCCCCATATTCCTGCCAAGGTGGGGTATGCAGTAGTTGTATTGCTCGGGTTACTGAAGGGAAGGCAGAAATGGTCAAAAACCAGATTCTTACCGACGGGGAAGTTGCAGAGGGATTGATTTTAACTTGCCAAGCGCACTCTCTTACACCTACCTTAAAGGTAGATTATGACGATGTATGATTTTGGTAAAGGGTAAAGGTTGAACGGAAAAATTTAAAGGGCTAAGGCTTTCTCCAATGCTCGGCTTCCGTGTTCGTACCCAATCTGATAGGCTTTTTCGATACCTTTTTTATCCAAAACTCCAATTCTTTCCAATTCCTTGGGTTCTATAAATAGGTCGCACTCCTTTAATTTTGGGTGACTGGAAGCATAAATCATCAAGCCGGTAACACGCCCTGCCAGTTGAAGGGAGTTTTTCAGGTCTTTCTTTTGTACCTCACCGGCAATGGACACATTGCTCCCTATGATAAAATCAACTTTACCATCTACATATTCTTTTGGGAAGTTGTTCATCACTCCACCATCAGCATAGAGCGTCTGCTCAATTTCCACTGGACTGAATACTGGGGTCAAGGCAGCAGATGCCAACAAAGGGTAAATGAGTTCTCCTTCTGAAAATACTTTTTCAGAGCCTTTCATCAAATCTGTGGCAACCACAAAAAGTGGTTTTTCCAAACTTTCAAAGGTGTTTTCGGGGAAAAAACCCTTAAAAATGGAAAAATAGCGTTCCGTATCAATAAAACCAGGTTTATTGATGGCAAAAAAATTATATTGAAATAAGGGTGTCTTGCGAAAGAACTGAAGCATATCTTCCACTGAATTTCCATTGGCATAGAGGGCACCGACCAAGGCACCTACGCTGGTCCCCGAAATAACTTCAGCCTCAATATCATGTTCCTGCATGGCTTTAATTAATCCAATATGGGCCATACCCCTAATTCCACCTCCGGAAAGGACCAATCCAACCGATTTTTTATTGATTTCAATTTGAGACATATAGGGTAGTGCTTAAAAGTATTGCAAAAGTACCATTTGGGCTGAAATTTTGGACTGATACAGCTCAATTTTAAGGAAGCTTTACAGACTTTGGAGTTTGTTTCTTATTCCTCATTGCGCGGAAATTACCGTTTATCGATTAATTGTTATTCATCGACCATATAACGCCATACTTGCTCTTTTTTGGAACCGACTCACAGGTCTGAATGTTAAAATTTATAGTTTTTCACAATTTCCTAGTAATTCATGTTATTAAAATTCGACCAAACCCTATATTCATTTTTATCGTAAGTTTACGAAAAGGCTTTTCGCATTGCGCAATACATCTCAGAATGACACCGCTATACTTTTCTTTGCCAATTCGGCAGAGAAGGATTTCTCGCGCAAAAATTTTGGCATTACAGGCATCGCTTTTTTTGAAAACCTTACAGATCACACCCTTCAAACTATAGAGCATACAGGACTTCCTTTCTTTCATTTTTCAGAAGAAGAACAGCATGGAAATACTTTTGGAGAGCGTTTTTTCAATGCTTTTGAATCCATCTTCGCGCTCGGGTTCAGCAAAGTCATTTCGGTGGGCAACGATAGTCCCAACCTTATGGCTAAGCATATTTTAAACGCTAAAGAACAAGTGTCCAAAGATAAGGCCGTGATTGGTCCTTCGTTGGATGGTGGATGTTACCTGTTAGGCGTACACCGAGATGTATTCGAAAAGCAATCTTTTGAGGCTTTGCCTTGGCAATCGGCTACTTTGTATCAAGAATTGGTGCTTCAATTGGAAATGCGAGACATTCACATAACCTCTTTGGACATTTTAGATGATATTGATTCCGTTTTGGATGTAAAACGCCTTTCCAATTATATCAAAAGCTTTTCTACATATTGGATTGCACTTTTCAATACGATATTCAACTTCGGGCAACCGAATACCTTGGTTCCCATTCCTATTTACAAGAGCGGTTCTACCTCAACTCCTTTTAATAAGGGTTCGCCATTTAAGGGCTAAATTTCCTTCGACCCAAAAGCCTCAGCTACTGAGGCACCCTTTTTAATTCATGCACCTTGGTGCGCATCACAAATTTTATAGAACAAAATACAATGGCAAATTCATATTACGATCCAGCAGATTTAAGAAAGTTTGGAAAAATCACCGAATGGAGTGAAGAGATAGGCAACAAATTTTTCGATTATTATGGTAAGGTTTTCGAAGAGGGCGCACTAAGTGCTAGAGAAAAGTCTTTGATTGCCCTAGCTGTGGCCCATGTGGTCAAATGTCCGTATTGCATTGACGCCTATACCAAAGACGGTTTGCAACGTGGCATTACCAAAGAAGAAATGATGGAAGCAGTTCATGCCGGTGCGGCTATTGAAAGTGGTGCCACCTTAGTTCACGGGGTACAGATGATGAACAAGTATAACAAGTTATCCATGTAAAAATGGTTGTAGGTTAAAAGGCCAATGGGCTTGGCAACCAACAACAAACAATTCAAAAAAATGGCCGAAAGTATATTACCTCAAATAAAAAAAGCCGCTAAGAAATCTCTAAAAGCTCGTGATGGTGAACTTGCCTCCATCAACAGACAGCTGGATATCTTGAACGGAGGCATCTTTGCTGATGGAGAACTGCCCTACTTCAAGGATAAAATTGCCGAGATAGGACATCATCCATTACGCCCAAAGAAATTGGAAATCCTGCAAATCAATGTAGGGTATATGTGTAACCAAGTTTGTGAGCACTGCCATGTGGACGCCGGACCTGACCGAAAGGAAATCATGACCCGCGAGACTATGGAGCTCTGCCTAGAGGTTATCCGTAACACCGGCGCCCATACCTTGGACCTGACCGGAGGTGCACCTGAAATGAACCCTGACTTCAGATGGTTTGTGGAAGAAGCATCCAAAGCAGGTATCCAAGACTTTATAGTACGTTCCAATTTGACCATTATCCGTGCGAATAAAAAGTATTACGACCTACCCGAGTTCTTTAAAAAGCATAACGTGCACGTCGTGTCTTCCATGCCGCACTACACCCGTGGCAAAACCGATAAGCAACGGGGGGATGGGGTTTTCGATAAATCCATTAAGGCCCTGCAAGAACTGAACGCTGTGGGCTACGGCATGCCGGGCAGTGATTTGCGCTTGGATTTGGTTTACAATCCGTCTGGGGCGTTTTTGCCTGGAGACCAAATGGCCATGGAGCGAGACTTTAAGAAAGCCTTGGATGAAGATTTTGGTATCCAGTTCCACAATTTGTTTGCTATTACCAACCTGCCCATTTCCCGCTTTTTGGATTATTTAGTGGCTTCTGGAAACTATGAGGACTATATGTATGCCCTAGTAGAGGCTTATAATCCAGCAGCAGTAGCCAATGTGATGTGCACCAATACCATCTCCGTAAGTTGGGATGGTTGGCTCTACGATTGTGATTTCAACCAAATGCTCGACCTAAAGGTCGCCAGCAAGGTAAAGCATCTTAAAGATTACAATGAGGATATTTTAAACGACCGCAACATTGTGATTTCCCAACATTGTTATGGTTGCACCGCTGGAGCAGGCAGTAGTTGCCAGGGTACAGTAGCGTAGACTAAATCAACCCGCCAAATTACGCGAAACACCTAAGCAATAACTCTAGATGAAAAAAATCTTCATGCTAGTTGCACTATGCTGTGCGACTTTATCTTCTGCCCAAGAAACAACGGGTAGACTCGAAGGAAAAATAACGACATCTGATGGAAGCCCTTTGGCTTTTGCCAACATCGTTGTTACAGATTCTGAAACCAATTTCAAGTTCGGGGCCATTTCGCAAGAATCTGGCTATTATTCCGTACAAAATATCCCTCCAGGAAATGCCTATACCATCATGGTCAGTTTTTTGGGGTATCAATCTGCATCTATTCAGGGGATGAACATCAACCTTAGCGAAACCAGCTATCAGGATTTTGTGTTGGAAGAGCATGGGGAAAGTTTGAATGAGGTTGTTGTAATCGCCGACCAGAACACCTCATCGGAATTCGAGCAGACCATAAACTCAGAAGCCCTTAAAAACACCCCCACCATCACCCGAAGCATTCAAGATTTGACCCGAAATCTGCCAGAAGCGAATCTCAATTCATTTGCCGGTGCCAGTAATCGTTTCAACAATTTGAACATTGATGGTGTGGCCAATAATGATGTTATCGGTTTTCAAGAACCTTCAAGTGGGGCGGCAGGTTCTTCTGCGAATGGAAGTCCAGGAAGTTTGGCACGAACGCAACCCATAGGCTTTGGGGCCATAAAACAACTTTCCGTAAAAACCACGCCTTTTGATGTGAGCATTGGAAATTTTTCCGGGGCCAATCTGGACGTTGTCACCAAAAACGGAACCAACACGGCACAAACGGAGGTGTATGGCTATGGCAACAATCAAGCCTTGGTGGGAAGATATTCCGATGGCATTGAGCAGAACGTGCAATCGTTTTATGACTTTCAAGTTGGTTTTTCCACCGGAGGTGCCATCAAAAAGGATAAGCTCTTCTATTTTGTGAATTTTGAGCAGGCCACTTCCAATAATCCAGTTTTGAACGCTCCCGGAAGCTCAAGCTCCAATATTTCCACCGAGACCATCAATTTGATTGTTGACAAACTACAAACGGATTACAACTACAACCCGGGCACCTTTACCGATGCTTCGCTGAGGACCAACAGTACCAAACTCTTTTTGCGCTTTGACTTTAACATTTCCGACCGGACAAAACTCACCTTGCGGAACAATTATGTAAACAGTTTTGCTGATAATCTGGAATGGAACGAGTCTATTTTTAATTTTGGCAATCAAGGGTTTAGGCACAATAGTGTGGCCAACAGTTTTACGACAGAGCTGAAATCGAACTTCAATAATTCTAGTTCCAATCTCTTGAGCATCGGTTATAATTATGGTAAGGAAGGGCGCGATTTTGATGGTGAAGTCTTTCCACATATTCAGATTTCGGATGCTTCCAATCGCATTTTTGCAGGAACTTATCGGGAAGCTTCGGTG
Source organism: uncultured Allomuricauda sp. (assembly GCF_947501165.1). Lineage (GTDB taxonomy): Bacteria > Bacteroidota > Bacteroidia > Flavobacteriales > Flavobacteriaceae > Flagellimonas. Next base: position 764,854 of record NZ_CANMUU010000001.1, read on the forward strand.
TACAATACCCGATTGAACACCCTTCAAATCTCGGATAAGTTCACCGTGTTCAAAAACAAACATACACTCACCTTTGGGGGTCTGGCCCAATACAATGATATCGATTACGGATTCTTATCGGCCTGGAACGGGCGTTGGGAATATAGCTCCGTGGAGAATTTTTTGAATGACAGACCTTCACGTATTCGTGGGGTCTACCGATTGACTGATAATACCTTCGACTTTGTTCAAAACAATCCTTCGGCCACGGTGGATATTTTGGTGGCGGGACTGTATGCCCAGGATAGGTTTCGCTATTCCGACAAGCTTGCGTTGACTTTTGGGATTCGTTTGGATTCCCAGTTTTTATTGAACGAAATTCCGATTAGCGAAGAGGTGACCCAAACCCCGGAATTCAGTCAATTTGGTAATGAGATACGCACCGCGCCACATATCAATCCTAGGTTCGGTTTCGAATATACTTTTGATGCGGACCGAAGGATAAAATTGCATGGCGGGTCGGGGCTCTTTACGGGAAGGCTACCCTATTTGTGGTTTGCCTATGCCGAATATATCTCAGGAACTCAATATTTTAATGTAGACATTCGCCCTGACGGTGTTCAGACCCTTGTGAATGATGTTTCTGATTTGGCGGGGGATTCTCCCATTGCGGAAATCAATTTGGTGGACAATGATTTTGAATTGCCCCGGGAGTGGAAAAGCAATATTGGCCTCAATGTGAAATTGCCCCAAAACTATGACCTTACTTTTGATGCTTCTTACACCAAAGTGCTCAAGGGTATTTTCTTTCAATCCATCAACAGGAGGGACAATGTAGGTACTTTTGATGGTGCCGATAACCGAACCTACTTTTTGGAAACCGGTGATGCCATTAAAATCAATCCTAACTTCACTAATGTGTTTTTGTTGACCAATTCCAACGATGGGTATCGATACAATTTAACCTTTGGGCTCTCCAAATCCACAACGAATTACAACGGTTATCTGGGCTATACCTTTGGTCGTAGTTGGGATATTTCGAGCACGGTACGGAGTTCTCCTGCCGCGAATTTTGAATGGAATCAATCCATTACGCCCAATGCGCCAAACCTGTCCGCATCCAATTTTGATTTGCGACATCGGTTTGTAAGCACACACACCTATGCGTTTGATTTTGGAAAAACTGGGCAATTGGAAGTTTCGGCACTGTACAATGGAAATTCTGGAAGTCCATTTTCGTTTGTGTACCAGGGGGATGTAAATCAGGATGGTTCTTCACGAAATGACCTTATCTATATTCCTAGGGATGCTTCGGAAATCAACCTTATCGATATTACAGATGCCAACGGAAACGTTACCCAAACCGCCTCAGAACAATGGGAACGACTGAATGCCTTTATAGAAAGTAATGACTATTTGCGTAGCAACCGGGGTGGGTTTGCTGAACGCAACGAATCCAAAACGCCTTGGAACCATCGATTGGATGCCAAACTGGCCCACAACCTTAATTTGGGGGGAAGAAACCGCTTGCGTTTTTCCATGGATATTTTTAATGTGTTCAACCTGATTAATCGTGATTGGGGTCGCTTGGTGTTTGTGCCCAATGTGGTCAACTCCAATTTTAGCCTGTTGCGGTTTAGGGGCATTGAAAATAACCAACCCTTGTTTCAATACACCAATACAGATGACACTCCTTGGGTGGTGGACAACCAAAACTCCCGCTGGCGTATGCAGTTTGGGGCAACGTATCAGTTTTGATTGCGTAAGTTCCCTTTTGATTTGACCCCGAAATGGCAAGACTATCCGAGTTGCCAGCTCTTGCGAGCCAAGGAATTAAGAAACATTGCTTCTCTGAAAATAACTTACAACGTATAAAGTGATAGCATCATGAGTTTAATTTCAAGTCGCTATCACTTTTACTCCTTTTTGAAGGTGGTACTATATGTGCCAAATTAACTTGGGTTGTATCCAATTTGTTGAAACCAATCCCAATTATCCCAATAGCTTGTTATCTCTTTTATTAACCCTTGGTCATTTATTTTGAGAATGAATAAATGCTCAACGTTGTAATATTTTCCCTTGCTCGGTATTCCAAGTATTTCTTTTTCTTGAGTGCCGCCTATAAATACCTGAACTATTGCATTTCCCTGGTTGTCAACTGATATGTTTTTCACGTCATTTGTTAGGTCTGGAAATGACCCGATCAAAGCATTGGCTATAGCTGCCCAAGTGGTTCCTTCTTCTCCTTTTATTTTTCCTACGCCATTTTCACCTAGTGGAATGTAGCGAAATATTCCTTCTTCACTTACCAGTGAAACTGCCCTTTTGATGTCCTGATTTTTGTAGGCGTTAAAGAATTCTTTAGCTACTTTTTCTCTGTTTTCTGTAGTTTTCATTTTGCTATGTTTTTAAAAGTTGTGTTTATTATTTTACTAAGGTTAATTCAATTGTTTTTTGTGCAGCGGTAACTGAGGATTGTGGATTTTGACCCGTTACTAGATTTCCATCCTCTACCACAACGTCTGACCAATCCTCCCCATTTACATATATGGCGCCCTCTTCTTTTAGAGCATCTTCCAATAAAAATGGAACAACATCCGTCAATCCAACCGCATCTTCTTCAGAGTTGGTAAAGGAAGTAAGGCGTTTCCCTTTTACAAAGGCGTTTCCATTTGCGCTTTTTACTCCTTTTAGGGCAACAACTCCATGACATACCAACCCAATAGGTTTGTCTTTTTTGTCAAATTCGTTGATTAATTGCGCAACTTCATTGTTATCTCCTAAATCCCACATTGGCCCATGTCCGCCTGGAAAGAACAGAATATCGAAGTCATTAGGATTGATTTCTTTAATCGTCTTTGAGCTTTTAATAGATGAGAGTGCTAGTTCATCTTTATAAAATCTTTTGGTGAATTCAGTTTGCCACTCTTCCAATTCACTTTTAGGGTCCAAAGGAACTTCTCCTCCCTTAACTGAGGCTATAGTTATGGATGCTCCCTTATCCAAAAATTGATAATACGGTCCAGCCAATTCCTCTAGCCATACCCCTGTTTTTTCTCCTGTATTGCCTAATTGGTTATGAGAAGTGGTTACAATAAGTACGTTTAAATTTTTCATCTTTTGCATATTTTATAATTAATCACAATGCAAAGATGCCGCGGATACACACTTGAAATCGTTGATTTGTGTTATGAAAAAATATTGATGTATGTTAAGATTAGCCTTTTACCAGATTCTTTCTAATTCTCGACAGGCTTTCGGGCTTTATTCCTAAATAATTGGCAATCATGTAATTAGGAATTCTCCGCTCGAGATTGGGATAGGTTTTTTGAAAGTCTAAATAGCGTTCGCTATTGGATTTATCCAAAGAAGATAATATTCTGTTTTGCAGTGCGACAAAAGCTGAAGTGAGTTTTATTCTAAAAAATCGGTCAAATTTTGGAACATCCAGGAATAGGTTTTCCAAGTCTTGTTTTTCTATCCCATACACCAAAGATTCTTCAATTGTATCAATATTCAGTGTAGCTTTCCCTTCTTCAAAAAAGGCCTTGAAATCACTTATCCACCAATTTTCTTTGGCAAACTGTATTATATGTTCGTCCCCATTATCGTCAACCTCATACGCTTTTAAACACCCGCTTGCTACAAAATACTCATACTTGACTACATCACCTTCTTGAATAAGAAATTGTCGTTTTCTCAGTTTCTTTTTGATAAGAATAGAGGTGAAACGTTCTTTTTCCGATTCGCTTAGTTGAATAAGCTCTTCAATATGTTCCAAAATCTCGTCAAACATTGTTTTAATTAATTCCATCAACGATTAAGATATGCTTCGTTTCAAGGAAGTATATCGTCCGATAGGGGAAGTTCGGAAATTTTGGTCAGAATAAGATGCTTCTATTGGAGTGACATTGCACTAATTACAAACTCAAGCCAGCGGTGGGAGTATTATATATGGTGTACTTAGTACTTATTTGATTTTCTTGTTTTCTTAAAATGCTTTATCATTTTCCCAAAATCCTTGTCCTTCCTGCGTTTTTCAGCAACGGTAGACTCAAAGTGTGCTTTTTCCCTTTCCATTTTCAAATAGTTTTCAAAATATAAGGTCTCTATTTGTCCCTTTTCCAAAGCCAATTTAACTGCACAGCCTTTTTCCGAAGTATGCGTACAATCTGAAAACCTACAATCCCGCGCCAAGTCATATATTCTTTCAAATGTGTTTTCCAGTCCGCCTGAACTATCCGTTATACCAACTTCCCGCATTCCCGGATTGTCTATTATCACCGCACCATTGACCATGGGAATTAATTCCCGATGCGTAGTGACATGCTTGCCTCTATCAATGCTCTCGCTAATGGCGGCCGTTTTCATTTGATTTTCACCCACCAAACTATTGATCAAGGATGATTTTCCAACACCAGAAGAACCAAGAAGACAGTATGTTTTTCCGTAATGGAGAAGTTTTTTCAAGTTTTCCATTCCTGCCTTTGTTTCATTGCTTACATAGACCATGGGAATATTTTCAACTCTAGCTTTTATTTTGTCCAGCAAATCGTTCAACTTCTGTTCATCTATTAAGTCCGTTTTGGTTATAACGATAATAGGTTTAATCTTCGACGTGTGGCAAAGGGTTAAATATCGTTCCAATCGATTCATGTTAAAATCCCTATTCACCGATTGCACGATTAATCCGTAATCTATATTGGTGGCAATTATTTGTACTTCTCCATAGGCATTAACGGCTTGTCTTGAAAGAATTGAAAATCTTGGTAAAATACTATGTATGATTACAAAATCAGTTTCGTGATTTATTAAAGAAACCCAGTCTCCTACCGCTGGAAAGTCTTCACGGCTTTCTGCAGAAAACCTCATATTCCCGGTGATTTGGGCTTCAAATTCACCTTCTTCGGTCTTCACAATATACCTTTCCTTGTGCTCCGCTATAACACGTCCAATTTCAAAATCCTCAAGATGGTTGTCGATTTTTAATTTCTCAAAATAAGCACTATACCCTAAGTCTTGCAGTGTCATATTGCTGTATATTCTTAATGGAATTCCTAGTTCAAGTTAACTACTTTAGTTTTATTGTTTACCAAGAATTCAAACCGACTCAATGCTTCGTGGTTTTTGATTTCGTAATGCATGGGAACTGCAATTTTGGGACTAATTTGATTCACAATCTTAGCGGCTTCCTCCTCGTTCATGGTAAGATTATCCCCTCCAATTGGTACCAAGGCAACATCAACATCACTCAATTCTTTTATTTCAGGAACATAGTCTGTGTCCCCGGCATGATAAATTCTCACTCCGTTTTTTGTTGTGATCAAATAGCCTACATTTTCTTTTGATTTGGGGTGGGCTTTGATCCATAAAAAGACCGATTTTCTGTTATAGGCAAAAGTGGTCTCAATACTAAAATCTTCATAATGTATTTGTTCTCCAGGTTTTACCGTTTGAATTGGGTTTTGAATGTCTTTCAATTTTTTCAAAGCCCCTTTTGAACAGATAATCTGGGTTTCGTCTTTTAGAAGGTTTTTGATGTTCTTTAAGGAGAAGTGGTCCGGGTGGGCATGGGTTATTAAAATATAATCGGCCTGTTCTGCTTTTTCAACGCCTACAGGGTCTATATAAATAACCTTACCATCTATTTTTAGCTGAAAACTCGAAGGGAAAAAGTGCGATTTGTTAACTTGGATTGCTCCCCAGGTCTTCATGCTTACGTCTTCCCCAAGGATTATTTCTTGAGGTATTGGATTTCTTTTCTCGCTTATTTTTACGTTTACCATGGTACAGCCTTGATTAATTAATAAGGTGAAGCAGAGTAGTAAAAAATATAGGTTTTTCTGCTGCATTTGTAACTGAATATTTGTACAAAATTAGATAACCTAAAAGTCAAATTTTAGTCGGTTCCGTCTAATCCAATTCCTTGTTTGATTTTTGGAAGAGCAGCACCATTTTCCGAATATTCGCGAAATAATCCTGCAGCCAATCACGGTTTAAATTCTCATAGGTAATTTGAAGGTAAAAGTTTTCCAGACTAAGGTGCAGTACCATTTTGGCCAAGGGACCGTTGCCTGATAGAGAAATGATGTTTTTCCAAACCGGCAACAAACCTTCAATTGAGAATTGATTTATTTGGAATAAGCACTTTTTAAATGCATGATTGTCTCGGTGAATTCTTAGCTGACGATTAAAAAGTAGGTCAATTTTATGTGCGATAATAATGGATATTAACTCTTCTTCTGTGGTTGTATTTGACTCCTCTGTGGAAATACGCCTTGCCCTTCTTAAATGAAGCTCCAACAAGCATTCGGTAAAAACCTCCAAATCGGCAAATAGATGGTAAAATGAAGATTTGTTCTTCCCAACAGCTTTGGACAGTCTTTCCACCTTAAGCCCTTTTGGACCATCATGGGCAAAAGACGAATAGCCTACTTCCAACCATTTTTTTTCTATTTCTCTCACAACAAGGGAAGTTCGGGAATTTTAGTCAGAATAGGATGCTTCTATTAGGCTGACCTTATGCGAGTTACAAACTCGCGCGAGTCAGAGACTGTGGCTTAAGGTTAGACTTTAATCGGTAGTAACGAACTATAGTGAGGCAATGTCTTTCTATTTTTTTCGTTTTCGCAACGCTTTTATTTCATTACTTAAATCCGATTTTGCTCTTAACCTCCATTTAGCCATTTCCTTTTTTTCTTCGGATTCTGTTACTTTTTCATCTGGTTGCGGTGGCATAGGGGGTTTTGAGGCGGAAATGTTGCTTTCAGGTTTATTAAAGCTCCTTGTAAGGCCACAATGATTTATTATTATTTGATTCTCCTTGTTGAAATTCCCGTAAATCAGCCATTTTCCCGTTTCATTGATTATTGGGCCGCATAGCGCATCATATTTTCCATTATAAATCTCTCCCCTTTCTTCGCCTTTGAAAGATTCAATGACTTTGAACCTAAAAGAATCGTTAAAAGCATCGACTTCGAGAACCTCACCAATAAAAATACATTCCGAGTTTTTAAATTCTAAATCTTGAATCTCTTTTAAACTCTCCAGAACCTTACAAAGGCAGGCACAAACTTTAGTAGATGTCAATACTAAGGCGCAAATCAATATTTTGTAAATATGTTTCATTTTTCGTGTTTAGTTCTAACCATTTAAAATAGTCTTATAAACCAATGACCTCTGTTGATATGTGAAGTTCGGAAATTTTTTAATTACAGCATTCGGATGGAACTGATATAAGCCCAAACAATAAACAGCACTTGCAATGGAATTCTGAACCATAGATAGGTAAGTCCGTGACCGTCAAAGCTTCCTTTTTGATAGTTTACCTGATGTATGGCAGCATAAATATTCGCGGGCAACATCAAAACGAGAAATAAAATCAAAGTCCATCCGCTAATCAATTGTAGCTTGGGGATAAGCAAACCCATTGCCAAAAGGATTTCAAAGACTCCCGTGAGGTGAACAAAGCTTGTTTTAAGCGGAATAAATTCAGGTATCATCATGGACATGCCTTTGGTATAGACAAAATGTCCCATGGCCGTAAAACACAACATGATGGACATGGCTATTCTGGCGGATAAGGCAAAATCATAGTGGTTGTAAATAAGTTTCACTATGAAAATGGCAATCACAAAGCTGGATAGAAGTACGAGTAATGGCTTCATAAGGTCTTCCTTTAATTCATTTACAAAATTCATAAATGATTTTAGGCCAGACAATGAACCCAAGTTAAGTAATTCGCTTTCGTATTCTGCTCAAGGCTTGAGGAGTAACCCCAATATACGAGGCAATGTATTTTAGGGGAATCTGTTTCAATAATTTGGGACGTTCCGAAAATAAATCCAAATAACGTTCTTCGGCCGTTTTGCTCAATAGGGCAATTTCTCGTTTCGACTTTATCAAAAACATATTTTCCGCCATTCTTCTTCCAATTACATTTCCGCTTTCAGTTTTGTTGTACACCTCTTGCAGGTCTTTGAACGATATGCGCCACAAAGTTGTGTTGGTCAGCGTTTCTATTTGATAGGGAGAAGGGGTTTGGGTGATAAAGGAATCATAAGCCGTAACAAATTCGTTTTCAAATAAAAATCCAAACGTCAAGTCACTTTCTTCTTGGGGAATATAATACCGCACTATCCCTTCGGAAATAAAAGAAAGGTAGTTCTCAACTTGACCGATTTTGATAAGCGGTGTGTTTTTCTTTAGGGTTTGCTTTTGCAATTTTGAAGAAAAGAAGTCCCAGTCAGCATCACGCATTGGATGGATACGGTCAATGAACTTTTTGATTTCTTCCATGCTATGTTTTGCTTGTCACGAGTTACAAACTTGGGTGAGCAAGGTGTATTCTTTTAAATATCCAAATCCCTATGGCAATACGAACCAAGGGTTGTAGATAGGGATAAACCCATTCATACGTCCAGTTTACGGGTGCATTCAAAAAAGTAATTCCCAGATAATATCTTAGAAACGAACAAAGACTAAGTATTCCAATGAATAGTAGCGAACCCCCAATCCATTTTCCAAGTCCATTTTCCTGAATAAGTGCGGTACCATATATCAGCGAACCCAGTCCAAAACCATAGATAACCAAGAAGTACTTACTATCCGAAATTCCATTTGCTGCATTAATCAATGACTTGAACATATTTTTGGTAATCTCACTTTCAGCATTCACATAGTTAGGCCGCCATATTTGATTTAAAGTATCTATCAACAAGGATTGTTGTGACATTTCGGTATAGGCCCAAACCAATAAGAACAGGCTTCCAATAATCATTTGGGCGGGATATTTTCTTAAAAGGAGATACGCTATTCCCAAACTGGCAATTATATTTACCTGAGGGTGAATAAATAATATCCACAGTTTGCTCAAGTATAATTTGTTCTCAAAAAGCAATGTTTGAGATTCAAAATCTGAAGCTATTGGGTTTGGAAGAAATATCAATAAGCTTGTGGTAATAGCTCCAAGCATAGAACATATTCCGGCAAGTTTTAAAAAAAGAGTTTGATTATTAGATTCCATCTGTTTTATAGGTTGGTGTATCGGTTATTTTCCATTTCAAGTTAACCGTTTCTTTTTGGAGCATTTATTGAAAATGCGAATAAAAAGAATGATAGAAATGGTTTTTTCATAGTTGTTAGGCATCCGCAAAGTGAAGTTCGGGAATTTTCGTGAAAGCAAAGAAGTTACCGTTTGAACTGGTTTTGCACGAGTTACTAACTCGCAACGGCCTGAAGGGTCACTTATCATTTAGTATAAGATGACTTTTATATTGCCATAGTCAATTCTAGGCTTTCGTTATTTGCTTTCCTTTTTTAAAATGTAATAATTATACGTATCATCCACACGGTACTCATCATTTTCTATGATGATCTTACTGTTACCATCCATCCATGTATTGTTTCCAACATAGACTTTTAAGGTATCAATTTCTTCTTCCCCTAAGGATTGTACAGTAATAGCATTTGGTATAGATTTAACCTCAAGCGTTTGGAAGGAGCCTCTCACCGCTCCTTTGTATGTCCCTTGAATATCCATAAAATCGCCATCCAATTCTACCGGTTCGTATTCTTTTTTGTCCAATAGTTTCCAAGTAATTTCTTCCGCGAAGAAACCACCTCCTCTAGGTCCGGTCGTGTTTATCAAACATATAATGTATAAATCCTCTTCTGGAAAATATCGCGTATCCGAAAGAAAGCCATGAATTCCTCCTCCATGGGCTATTGCTTTATATCCAAAATTTGAAAAATTGACCAGTCCTTTCGCATAACTAACCGTAGTCCCATCATTTAATTGGTCCGGACCAATCATTGTTTGATACAAAGGTTCGGTCAATACTTTTCCAGTATGCAAGGCCCTCATCCAGATGAGCAAATCTTCTGTTGTACTACAAAGTGAGCCTGCAGCATAGGGCCATGTATGATTTAAGTATGGTTTTTGCTGGAGACCATTTGGGGAATAATTATAGCCATACACTTTGTTCTTAACAACTTTACTGGTGGAACAATAGTTTGTGTTGTTCATCCCTAAAGGCTCAAAGAATTCTTGCTTTAGAAATTCCTCATAGCTTTGTTCCGTAACCTTTTCAATAATTAACCCAAGAAAAAAGTAAGCGGAGTTATTGTAAATCAATGCTTCATTTGGTTCAAATAAAAAATCCTTTTGCTCTACCAGACGTACAAGAGAATCACGCGGGTGCTGCTGAATGGATAGGTCCCAAAACCCTCTAATTTCAGTATAACTGGGAATTCCAGAGGTGTGATTCAGTAAGTTGTTAATTGTGATTTTTCTTCCCTTGGTATCAAAGGGAAGGTAATCCGTGAAATCATCTTCTAAAGAAAGTTTATTGGCTTCTACCAATTTTAAGATGGCAGCCGCCGTGAATTGTTTGGTTACTGATCCAATTTCAAATTGCCCATCCTCTGGCATTGGCACAGTTAGTTCCAAACTGGAATAGCCATACGATTTTTTTAAAAGTGTTTCCCCATTTTGAAAAACCAGTAGTGCTCCCCCTGCAATTTGCGAACTATCAACACTTGCTTGAAATAATGAATCTGCATATACTTCTATGGATGATGTAGTAGTAACCTCTTTTTTGTTTTGGCACCCTGCGCCCAAAAGCAATATGAATACGAGCAATGCAATTATTTGTTTCATGTTTTGTTGTGTTTTATGATGACTGGTTCATACGCTAGGAATCCATTCTTCTGATTTGTAAGTCAAGTTCGGGAATTTTGGTCAAAACAAAAGAGTGTTGGTTGGAGTGGCCTTGCACGAGTTATAAACTCGCGTTAACTATAGAGACTACTCAATTTTATATTCTATTTTAACTTCGTCTCCACTAAAAAACGATTCATATTCTTTTTTGACGAAAGTCAGATTTGGTTCGTGAGTAATTTCCAAATTATTATTGTCAAGCCATTTGGCAGAAATCTTTTTGCCTTCTCCATTAAAATAGACTATCCCCGCTCCACCGCCAGAATTCCATTCTATTATTCCACTTGTATGGATATATTCTCCGTTTGTAAATTCTTCGTTTACTCTAAATTCTTTTGTCCCGTCAGTAGTAGAAATTCGGACGAGTTCATTTGTTTTAAATTCAAATTTTGATCGGACTCTTCTTTTCGCTTTTGGTTTTTCGGTTAAGATTAATTTCAAGAAGTTTTGTAATTCCTTTTTTCTTTCCTTAATTGTTTTGTCATCAGCTCCAAGTTCTTTCCATAATTCCAAGTCAGCTCCGCTATCAATTATTTCTTTTACTTCTTTTAAAATTTCTGGTTCAAGAGATTTTGTTTCCCATTGAGCCAGAGCAAGTCCAAATAATGAATTATTTCTGTCGTCAGAATCGGAAAAATAATCTGCAAACTCTACTTTAATTTCTTTTGAAACCCAAACTTGATTTCCACCTTTATTATACTTGTCGAAAAAGTTCGAGTAAACATCTAATGTGGTATCATTTCCCTTTATTTCAGTACTCCAAGCTCCCATTTAATTTGGATTTTCAAATGCCCTACCGCATTAAAGGCCAGTTTTATTATATTGAAATATACAACCTGTAATTTGAAGTCTAAGAATTTTAGTCTAATAAATAAGATGCTAGTTGGAGAGGCCTTGCACGAGTTACAAACTCGCGCTAGCGGGGGAAAACAGGATGAGTGTGTTATCTGTGGTTTTTTTTCTTTTCCAGTATTAGTTTCAAATCCGTGTAGATATAAACCCCGACAATTAACAGAATCCCAAATACTAAAAAATATTTTCTTTGTGGAATTGCAGCAAAAAAGCATATAGCAACAAGAAAAAGGGAAAGAGGATATGTAATTAAGCGTACCAATATTTTTTTCCAACCCCATTCTTTTTCTGGTTTTTCGTCTTCAACTTCAATATCCAAGATTTCGTAAATCTGTCCTAATTGAATTTTCTTTTCCATACGATAAATTTTGAACCCGATTAAAAGGAAAATTCCCAGAAATATTACCCATCCAACAATTTGATGCCAACGAGCTAAAAGGTCAAAATCGTCAAAAATCCAGTACAGCCAAGGAATTGAGAAAAAAGCGCAGAAAAGAACAAAGATAATCAGTCCAACAGGGTTTATTCTATCCGAAATATTTATCAAATGTCCGTTGCTGTTTAGTTCAAACTTGAAAATTGGATAAAACATACTATTCCATCCGTTTTGTCGCCAAATCCTAATTTCACGATTCCTTATTTCTCCAGTTGGTCGAAAGTCCCATTTTAGGATTGTCAAGAAGTGAGTGGTTAAACTGTCCGTTTGCTTTTCTTCAATGAGTTCAACTATGTCAGATTTAGTTATTTCCAAGTAGAAATTTCAGAATTATAGATGACGATTAAGATATGATTCGTTCTAGTTAACCATATTCTCTAAAAAGTGAAGTTCGGGAATTTTGATTAAAAAAAGAAGGTGTCGTTGTAGTGGCCTTGCACGAGTTGCAAACTCTTTCCTTCGAAGGTTATAGGTTATTGGGCACAGTAATTTTCAATTCATATATGATTTCCATCAAAGCAATTTCATATCCGTATCCAATTCCGGAAACTAATTCATCAGGCAAACCATTCTTTAGTTCCTCTTTGTACTTTAAATAATCAGTTAGAATCTTTTTTGGTGGTCTTTGGACAAATTCAGATACGTATTTGTTAGCTATATCTTTCTTTTCATAACTCAATAAATATTGAACCGTATTAATTGGGCTTCTCAATTCGAAATCGCCATTTTTAATTTTATTAATTACCAGTTCTGAATTTTGTAAGTCGTAAAAGATTTTGATTAATTTTTCGCTTACCATTTTTGGAATGGTTGTTATAACGTCTTCATACTCTTTATTCTTGGCCAGATTCCAAATTATTTGTCCTTTTTTTGGGTCAATCAGAGTTCCAATATCATAATTAATCAAAGTGCTTGAAAAGAATCCAACCAAGGGTTTTGATTTGGAAAACTTTTCTAAGTCTTTTGATGCTATAAAATAGTGACAGCTTAATTCGACGTATTCTCCTTTGACATTATCTCTATTTGAGGAAAATCTAATGGTCAAAAGATACTTTTTATCAGCACTCTGAAGTTTAAGTTTTTGTTGACTTTTAGAATATTTAAATCCAATTTCCGATAGGTTATTGGCAATTTCAGAGCAAGTTCTCAAATATAATTCCCGTGGAATTTCGCCATCTCTTTTTTTGTTCCGATTAGAGGAACGTTCTTTATTTTGGAACATTAATTCAGTAAAATCCTCTATGGTTTTAATCCACTTCATTTTGTTTTTACCCCTCCTAAGGATTGAGCTAATAATGGTTTAAATGATTCTTTAGCGTCGAATAACTAAAGTTCGGGAATTTTCTTAAAACAAAAGGTGTCGTTGGAGTGGCCTTGCACGAGTTACAAACTCGCGCGAGTAAGGGCGGTTTTTAATTATACTCAATTTTTTTAGTCAAATCATTGGGGTTGTAGGCTAATAGTTTAGCTGGAAGTCTTTTATCTAATAAGAGTTTTACTCTATTTGCAACTATTTCGTGACTTGGATTGATAATTATTACTTCTTCAATATTTGGTGATGAAATACCTGCTCCAAGAGTTTGATTTAATTCTGCATCTAGAGGATCAAGGGATATCCCATAAAGAACTGTTCTATTTCCTTTCTCCAATAAAGACATCAATGAACCATGATTACTGCCCAATTTCATTTCTTCTTCCTTTGTTCGGTATATTTCCTGAGTAATTTCTGAAGGTAAATACAGTTCATCTGGTGATTCAATACTTCCATGAATATGAAAACTTTCAATTTTAAAATTTGTGTTAGGATTGTTAGAACGATATATCTTATTTATCTCCAAACCAATTACGTTGTCCCAATTAGTGGTTACCAAAGATGCCCGGTTCTCTTTAGGCATCACAAACTTGTCTACAATTTCTTTGAAGTTTTCTCTTGGTTGTATCTCACCCGAATTTTGTGCCTTTTTTAATTCTTCAGCTATATTATTCTTTAATATCCTAATGTTCGTATTCATCATCTCAAACATTTCTGGGTATTTTCCAGCCTTGGCTATTGTAGAGTAAAATTTTAACAAATAGATATAGCGTGCAAACAGAAAATTTGCTCCATCACAATTTGTTTCAATACCTTCTATTTTATTGATTGCACGAATTACAGGATTCCAAGCATTTTCAACAGCTCCAGCACCAACAACAAATGTTATATTCTTTCCTTTCAATTTATCTGCTCAAAACAATCTTCAACGCTTAAAACATGCTTTGTTCTAATTAAATACATTCGGGAATACGTGAAGTTCAGGAATTTTGGTTAAAATAGGATGCTTTTGGTTGGTAGGGCCTTGCAAAAGTTACAAACTCGCGCGAACGAGGGGAGTAGTTTAATAAAAACTAGTTTTAAGATTTAGGTATTTAAAAAATCGTTCACAAAAAGAAGTAAAGAAAAGGCCTTTAAACTATTTAATTCAGTCCCAAAATTAATATCATATCCATGTAAAACGGCATGTCGATTTAGATTATATGGCCCATTTGTGTCCTCTGAGAAATACTCATCAATCGTATTTACCTTAAGTATCGCGTCTAAAATGTCGCCAAAAAATTTATTCTCGCTTCTTTCAGCCACCAACTCCTTTAACTCCCTTTTCTTGTTTCTAGTTTTAAACAATAACCCCCGACTTAATCCATCCGCTTGTGATAGAAACAACGTGACCGAAGCATAATACCTACCGTCAAAATGGCAATTAATTCCTTCTTTTATTATAGGAGATCGTTTTGATTTATCTTTTTCAAGAAACTTAGCTCTATCCTTAATCTCTTCACAATAATGCGTAATTAAATCTTTATTGATAACGTCAGTTCTACCTTCAATAGCCATATCCATTAACCACGCTGAGTGAGCCAAGGTCATGTCTCCATTTACATACCAGCCTAAGCTAGCTAATTTTATAAAGCCATCTTTCTTTTGAAGTGAATCATATCTCTCAAAACCTGATTGGATTTGGGCTAGCATTTCCGGTGAAAAAGGACTTATAAAACCTTGCATTTGACTCTGTTATATGATACCACGACTATTATTTTATAATAAATGAAATTCGGAAATTTAGTACAGTAAATTAGTTTTTATTCTTATCAATAACCAACTTTATCGTCAATTGTTGTTTTTCCTGCTGTACTTCAATGGCATCGCCAATTTCAAAACCCAAGTCTTTGAGCCAATCGCCTTCCAAGCGTATTTCGGGAACGGCTTTATGGTCCCACCTACGGCGTTGGAATTTTCGGTAGACTTTTAAAATTCGAGAGGAGGGCATGTAGGTTAAATCCGTTTCTGCGAATATAAGAGGTCTATTTATATGTGGTGTTCGGTATAGTGAACACCCGAGAAAAAACAGTGCTTTTTTCTAAAAACTAGACAGGGGTTGGAGGTTTCTTTGGAGAGGTTGTTTGCGTTTCCTTCGCACTAGGCCATGGAAACTTTATGCGAACAAGGTTTTCTTTGCGGATTACTTGGTACCGTGTACTCGTCAGTTAACACCTAAACATTTGGGTCATAGTATTCTTTATGAAGCCTCAAATGGTAAACCCAATGGTCAGGCCCAAATAAGTACTATCTATTGTGCCCAATATCTGTTCATTAGGCAATTGAATGTCCGTTTTTGGAATGATATTATATTCCAGGCCAAAACGTGTTTTTCCCACATCTATTCCCCCTCTTAGCAAAAAGCCTATTCGGTTTTTAGTACTTCCTTCCTGCACCTCATCGGTCGTATTTGCCAAACTAACCTGAGAAAGACTAAAATAACCAACTCCCAAACCTACATAAGGCCGAGCATGATTTTCATTCCAATAGTAATCAATAGTATGGACAAAAGAAATGATAGCGTTGTCACTCTCAGCATCAACATCGAAGGGGGTGGTATTGTTGTTTTCAAATTCCTGAGCATTTAGGGCAACACCAAATTTCAACCCTATGACCATACTCTTTGAAACGCCAATTTTAGGTTCTACGCTTAACAGCAATCCTAGATTTTCAGAAGTTACACCAACAGGAACTCCGGCATCAAGCCTTACCTTTAATCGGTTATCTTCCTGGGCATTCAGTGTGAGCAAGCACATAATTGAAACCAATACGATTGTCTTTTGTAACTTAATCATATTTGGCAGTTTACATACTAACGTTAAATTGTTGATTTGCTTGTTTTTGAAGAATGATTTGTTCCGTTTAGGATATTGCTCTGTTTTACCGTATTAAAAATTATGTCTAAATGCCTGGCTCAACGGCAAGGCAGTACTTTTCTCAGCTTCGACTGCGCTCAGCCTGACAAAAAAACTCGAAATGACTAAAATTCAGCTAGGGTTTCGCAGCTCTTTCTATCATTTTCCGCAGTAACACCACCTGCCCAAAATGGTAGTAGGAATGTTCAATGATAACATCAATATTTCTGTGATAACTCCCATACTTCTCGTCAACAAAGGTTTCTTGTAGTTTTTCTTCCGGTAGGTTTTCAACGAGTTGGATTAGTCTTTCTGCATCCTTGTAAAATTTGTTCACTAGGTTTTTCCAGTCTTGTTCCGAGGCAATGGGCGGATAGTCAAAACTATGTTTATCCCGTATTTCAAGATTACCTCCTTCAAGTACATCGGCCACGCCCGCAATATAATAGCCGGTATGGAAGGTTAAATCGGCAATGGTATTTAACCCGTTGACTTTTTGGGTGGCCCCTTTCCAATTCAAATCCTCAATCTGCACCTTGAAATTGGTGCCAATCACCCATTTGCCCTCCGTGAGTACTTCCTTTAATCTGTTTGCCAAGAGTTGAGATGACTTCATTTAGGGCTTTGTTTGTTTTTGAAGGATGAATTTATTCAAAAACCCGCAATTGGAGTATTCCTTTGGCACAAACTGCTACAGAAAAAACGAATTCATGTATGGGCCAGCCATTTCCGTATCACCTCTTTTTCCTTTTCCATGGAAAAATATTTTGTGGTTTTATCCCCAACAGTAATTCCAAACCTGACGTCGTCTTTTGGAAATCTACTTTTGTAACCCGCTACTTGGTCGGCCAGCATATCGGTCACGGGACGATTGACCAACCCCGCCGAAAGTGCTTTTTGCACATTGAAATAGTAGAATCCTACGGGTCGTTCTCGCCAAAAGGGCACTATTCTATAAGGGAGCAGCCCTTCTTTCTCTAAAAACTCACCATCAATCCAATGCAATTTTTCCGGCTTTTGTGTAACGTAGGCCAAACAAGACACATAATCTTTGAACGACATAGTAGCATGCGCCACATTGAACTCTCCATACGTTTTGTTTTCAGAACAGTGCACTACAAACCGCACCAAGCTCTGTACATCCGTAAATTGAATGTAATGATTATCGATTTTAGGCACCAATATTTCCCCACCGCGATTAAAGCGAACTGGCCAATACGGTTGGTCATCTGGGTCGCTGGGGTCCGTAACCCGAAAATCCTTCATTCCGGAAGACCTGTAAATCGTGTACCGGTCGGTATGTTTTCGAATAGCCTCCTCGGCAAAGGTTTTCCGAATGGCATATCGAAACTCTTCACCAATGGTTGTAGGTGCAGGTGGGAGCGGATTTAAAGGTTCACTTTCCACAATGTATTTTTTGTCCCATTTATCATATACCGAAATCGTAGAGATATAATGGTAGTGCCCCATGTTGTCTTTGAACTCCTCCAAAAAATCAGATACTGCCTTGGGGGATTTTTGCCAGGTATCCACCACAACATCCCAATAAGTCTCTCTGTGTTTTTTAGCTATGGCCTTAAGGCCTGCTTTGTTTTCGCGTTCCCTGTCACAAATAATCACAGGTAAATCTGAAAAAAGGTCCGGGTTGGTCTTGCCACGGTTCAACAGTGTGACCTCATAGCCTGCTGCTAAAAGTGCCTTTATTATCGAAGGTCCAATAAAGCCCCGACCACCCAGCATAAGTGCCTTTTTACCATTGCTTTTATTTATTAGTCCTGCATTTAAAGTTTCAAAAGGGTTTGCCAAAACCGCTGTAGCTCCCAGGGCCGATGTTTTTAGAAAGTTTCTTTTGTTCATGAAAGTTGTTATTCTGATGAACGGCCAAGAAACCTATCCTTACATAAATTAAGGTGGGACTTAATTAAGAACTACTCATTTCTTTAAGGTACTGCTTGGGGGTTTTGCCTGTTACTTTTTTGAAGTTATGGTAAAAGGAGGATTTTGTGTTGAAGCCCGATTCGTAGCCCAATCCTTCAAAGGTGAGCTTGGAACTATCTTCCGTTTCCAATTTGCGCAGTGCATAGGCTACCCTTCTGGTATTAACTAAATTGTAAAATGTGGTGTTCAGCTCTGAATTGATGATTTGGGAAAGATGGTGCTTTGGAATATTCACAGATTTAGAAAGGGCCGATAAAGAAAAGTTTGGGTCTAAATAAGCTTCATTGTTATCAATAAATTTATTGATAGTAGCTGCATACCGTTCAATTTCTTCTTTCTTTAAAGGACTATGTTTATAGTTTTTTTCGACTTCTTGTGGAAGTGCTTCCTCAGGTTTATACACCACCCCATATTTCAATCCGAAAAAACCAATTGCCGTTAGAAGTACTACGTAACGTATAATGTCCCACAGTTCAAAATAACGCACACCAACCGACAATTCGACAAACATCCGCACCAAACCAACACCTATACTCAACAAGAAGAGGAAGGCTATAACCCGAATCCAACGAAACACTAAAACCATGTTGCTTGAATGATTGTTTCGTAGATACCTCATTCGTTTTGTGCTCAAATACAGAACAAAAGCGGGGTAGATGATCAGCGATGCAATTTTTGGTAATACAATGATTATGTCCCATGATGGAGGGAAATTGGGGTTTAGAAAAAAGCTAAGAACTATAAAAATTAGGAATGGAAGAAAATGCAGGCTATCGCCCCAACGCCATGGTCTATTGGTTAGCGATATATAATACAGTAGAAAAAAAGGTCCGTGGAGAAACCCTATGGTTGAGGTTAATATGGAGAATGGAAACAGAGATGGATATAGATATTTGCCCATAGCCGACATGAGGTGTCCTGAAAACACCAAAAACCAAATAAGCAAAATGCAATCTGGGCGTTGTCGGTTTTTTTTGCTCATGAGCAATAAGGCAAACAAGATACCTTGCAGCGCTCCTATACCGGAAATTATCCCTAAAAAAAACGAATTCTCCAAAATATAGTCGGTTATATTGACCTAAATCAAACTATGGTGAAGTTCGAGATTTTTTGTGGAAATTCATTTTTTAGCATCTTTTTGCTATGACCTTACGCAAATGTTTCAATCATAGAAAGTGCAAACTTTGGTAAAACTGGTTTCAGTTTATTTCATATCTAAATGTATTCCCTGAAGTAGAAAATTCAACAGATTCTCCCAATCCCAAAGACTCCACAGTATGGGAAGAAAAAAAAGTGCTATCGCTACGTACCTAAAAATCATCTTTCCTATTTTATTGGTCAAGTAAATCAATCCGTATACCAGAATGTAATAGGCGAAAAGTAATCCAAAGGCAATGCTGAATAGGGGCATGAACCCACCTAAAAGCAATGAAACTATAGTCAGTATTAAAAGTAAGGCCATAATGACCATGGTAGCTATCTTAAGTTTTTTCATACCTCATTTTTTTATTCTTCTCCATTTAAATTTAGATAAAGTTCATTATTTCTTCTCTAAAAACAGTTTTCCAGTTTATGCATTGGTCATTCCGATTGATGTTCCATTAATCTGAAGAAACCATCCCTTAAACCGACTCGAGGGTTTGTTCTTTTTTTCATCATTCGGATTTTAAGCCAATTTTTCACATTTCACCGATTTTTCTTACAGATTTGTCCTTGATTCTTGAGAACAGTATCCTTCTCATGGAACTTTGTAACAGACTTAAGGGTCTAAAACATCAAAACCCAAATCAAATGGAAAAGAACCTCAAATCTAGAGTTACTATAAACAGACTATGTTATAAAGGTCTGGACGTTTTCTCCAAAAAAGGGTATTACAATACCAATTTGGATGATATTTTAAAAGAATTGGAGCTCTCCAAGGGAGCTTTTTACCACCACTTCAAATCCAAAGAGGATTTCTTCATACATATTATTCAAAGTCTGGTAGTACAAAAAGTTTATGCCCTTTTGATTGAACCCTTGAACACCCATGAAGATCCATTACCCATTATCTTGGATAGTATTGAAAAGGCTTTAGAGCCCAATAAGACCAATGAAATGGTTTATGGATTCATGCTTGCTGATTTTTTGACCGAGTTCAACAAACGCAATGAGGAAATAAGCAGATACTTAAAGGATATTGTTCAGATGTGGGAGGTGAACCTTGTTTCCCTACTAAAAAAAGGCAAAGTAGATGGACACATAGCACGCCACTTGGATTGTGAGGGTGTTGCGGCATACATTATTGCTTCTTTTCTGGGTATACGAACCATAATGGCAGATAAGAACTCCCGCCAGAGTAGGTATTTATACCTCCAACAACTGAAGCACTATTTTGGTTCCCTTAAAACGCAACCCCAACTAATTTAATCACTCTCCCAAAACCTCTAAAATCTTGTTGTTAACGCTTTGGGGTGAAATGGTTTCCATTACTTTTTCATATCCTTCGGGCACTTTGTTTCCATAGACTGAAGTTGGAATGCCAGGGTATTTTTCTCTATCCGACAGCAAAGCGTTATCCATAGGTTGATTAAAAGGATAAAAGCCCGCATAAGGATGAGTAACTCCCCATAAGGTGATTATGGGAATGCCGAAATTAGCTGCAAGATGCGCATTGCCACTATCCATGGATACCATAACATCCAAATTTGAGATAATGGCTAGTTCCTCTTCCAATGAGAGCTTGCCTGCTAGGTTTAAAGTGCTGGAAAACTTGCTTGATAGTTCTTCGAGTTGATTTGCTTCGTTTTCACCTCCGCCAAAAAGCAAGATTTTATACTTGTCGGTATTGTCTAGTTCATTGATTACCTCTTTCATCAATGTGAGTGGATACATTTTTCCTTGATGTGCTGCAAAAGGGGCAACACCAATCCATTTTTTCGCATCCTGACCTATAAGATTTACGATTTTCTCAGGGAGTGGTTGTCTTTCTATAGGTTTACAAGAAGATAAATCAATAGGAAAACCCAAATCTGCGAATACATCCGCATACCGTTGATGGGCAGTTTTAAGGGGTTTGAATTTTTTATTTCTTAATCGGGTCAGTGTTTTCTTTTCCTTTCTTCCTTTGTCAATCTGCTTAAAGGGCACTCTCGTCAATCCAAAATACTTTTTCAATACGTTGCTGCGAAGCACATTGTGTAAATCTGCAATGGCATCAATATCCATTTTTTTCAGTTCTTTGTACAAACGCCAAAGACCTGGAAAACCTTTATGCTCTCCCTTTATATTAGCGATATGAACATCTACTCCTGAAATTTTGGCAAAAATTGGCGCAAAGCCTTTTTTGGTCAAAACCGTAACCCGTGCATCAGGATATTTTAAAATAAGTGTATTCAAAACCGGTACCGTCATGGCTACGTCACCCATGGCCGAAAGACGTATAACAAGAATATGGACAGGTTTATCATTTTTGTCCACGCAGAACCGGATTTAGCTCATCATCATTGTACATTTTCATCTGTTTATAGACTTTCATGTACTTTTTACCCGCTTCAATATCGGCAAGAAGTTGGTCAATTGCCGAAGAAAGGTCTTTGCGTTGTTCTAAAAGCACATCAAATTTTGAGGCACACTTCTCAACATGTTCTGGGGAAGCATCCGTTCTATTTACTTCTTCTTGCATGTGATAGATTTTCAACGCCAATATAGAGAGGCGGTCTATAGCCCATGCAGGACTCTCCGTATTGATTGTGGCATTTGACAAAACTTCAACCGATTGGTATTTTTTTAAAAAATAGCTGTCAATATACTCCACCAAATCTGTACGGTCTTGATTACTGGCATCAATTTTCCGCTTTAGGTCCAATGCCTCTGCGGGGTCAATATTTGGATCACGGATAATATCTTCATAATGCCACTGGACCGTATCTATCCAGTTCTTTCTATACAGCAAATGCTCGATTTTATCCTTTGGATAAGGATTAGTGAAATCCTGATAAACATCGTCCTTAATGTGGTAGGTGTTTATACTTTCTTCAAAAATAGTGTTGGCCAATGTGGTGAAAAGCATACTTTCCGTTCTTTTCACAAAGATATTGCTTTCAGATTTACGAACTCAATTGAACTCCAAGAATGAAAAAAGGAACAAACAATAAAATGACAATGGCTACTTCCTTATATCTGTTTTGCTCAAAGGTCTCCAGATAATTTGTTATAAACACGGAAACCGGGAAAAACCCAAGAAGTGCAGCCCTTTCTCCAATTACACTTACAAACAATACTAAGAAAGAAAGCAAAAAGGAAAAGAAAAGTATTCTAAGCGCCAATAGCTTTCCACTTCCTCTTTGTCTTAACTTCAAAAACACAAGGGACATTATCACAAGCGAAACAAAAACATAAACCATGGATTTTATCATTTCGAATCTTGTAAAATCCTCGCCCAAAAAATTCAGCTGAAACCGATAGTGGTCTTTTAAGAACAACAGGTTGTCATAAAGATGAAATGATGTGAAAACCAATAGGCCTAGTGTACTAATCGCGATGAAAGGGATAAACCAATTTTTAAAACTAGTGCGATCGTAAAGGTTAATCACCAAAAACACAAGGGTAAGGAAGAGTAGTGACCAATCAACAAACAAACTGGCGACGCCAATAAAAAAAGAAGCATCAAAGATTTTGTGCTTCACATTCTTTATGGTTTTTATGGCCAACAACCGCCAAAGTGCCAACAATACAAAAAAATTACAAAACACTACATTGGTATCTGTCATGCTTTCAGGAAAAATAACCATCAGCAACACAAAAAAAAGCATGGCAAAAGAACTGAACCCTGTTACTTTTTCTCTACGGACAATCTCGTTGATAATCAACATTTCAATTACCAATGCTGAAAGGACTAAGAGATCTAACGGATAGTTTTCGCTAAATACGGGTATGCCTGGTCCATAAAAGCCGTACAATACAAAGAACAAAACCAAGAAAATAGACAGAACCACATAGTTTATGGGTTTTGTTTTGCTAAAAAAACTTGAAATCATTTCGGGTTTTGCTATTTTTGCAAGGTAAATATAGCCAACATGAGCAATTTTTTTTACGGCATTGAGGACTTATTCGTAAATGTACTGTTTGCCCCTTATGACTTCTTCCGATTCATGGATAGCTGGTGGGGTGCCAATTCAATTAACTGGATTTTTTCCATTATTGGATTTGTAGCCATGATTTATTGGATGCAACAGCTGAACATATTCAATTCAAATGGTGAAGAAGATAAGAGTATAAGCTCACATTCTTACCTATAGGTCAAATCCCAAGTCTTTTCTAAAATAGATTCCATCAAAATGGAGTTTCTCCATATTTTGATATGAATTGTTTAGAGCTTCCTTATAATCCTTGCCCAAGGATGTGATTGCAATTACCCGGCCCCCATTAGTCACTACATTTCCATTCTTTATTGTGGTACCGGCATGGAAGACCGTTGCATTTTCTACTTTTTCGATTCCGGTGATTGTCTTTCCCTTTTCATAAGCTTCAGGATAACCGCCTGAAACTGCCATTACGGTTGTGGCGCTCCTTTGGTCTAATTCCAATTCAACCTCATCAAGTTTTCCAGCAGCTGTTGCCTGAAGCAATTCGACAAAGTCATTTTTTATTCTTGGAATGACCACTTCGGTCTCAGGGTCGCCCATACGAACATTGTATTCGATTACCTTTGGTTTATCTCCAACTTTTATCAACCCAATAAAAATGAATCCCACGTAGGGTAAGTTGTCCTTTTTTAGGCCGTTTACAGTTGGTTTAACGATTTGCTCTTCAATTTTCTGCATAAACACTTCGTCCGCAAAAGGAACGGGGGAAATGGCGCCCATACCTCCAGTATTCAGACCGGTATCGCCTTCTCCAATCCGTTTATAGTCTTTTGCCGTTGGAAGTATTTTATAGTTTTCACCATCGGTAAGCACAAAACAACTTAATTCAATTCCGTCCAAGAATTCTTCAATCACAACAGTACTACTGGCAGACCCAAATTTAGCGTCCATCAACATGGATTTAAGCTCCATTTTTGCCTCTTCCAAATCATGAAGAATCAAAACACCCTTTCCTGCCGCCAATCCATCTGCTTTTAGAACATAAGGCGGGTTAAGTGATTCCAAAAATTTAAATCCTTCTTGAAGATTATCTGAAGAAAAGCTTTCATAAGCAGCTGTTGGTATCTTATGCCTCATCATGAACTTCTTGGCGAATTCTTTACTGCCTTCCAGCTCAGCTGCTGCTTTTTGCGGCCCAATTACTTTTATATGGGCTATTTCATCATCACCTAAAAAGAAATCGTGAACTCCATTCACCAAGGGGTCTTCTGGTCCTACTACCACCAACTCAATTTGTTCTTTAAGAACAAGTGATTTAATCCCTTCAAAATCATTGACTCCAATAGCAATATTGTTTGCAATTTGAGCAGTGCCCGCATTCCCTGGAGCGACAAAAAGCGATGTGAGCAATGGGCTTTCGGAAATTTTGTGGGCAAGGGTATGTTCGCGCCCACCAGAACCAAGGACTAAGATGTTCATCTAAAGTATTTTTGGCAAAAATACGCTTTGGAGTGAACTTCCCTATTTATTGTTGGAAAAATCCCGATGTGCTTTCCAAAGTTCTTCCTCCGATAAGGATTTGAAATACTCATATACATTTTTCAACCCTTCAGAGCGAGGAACACGAGGTTCCCAATCGAGAATTTCCTTCGCGCGAGAAATATCGGGCTGCCTTTGGAGAGGATCATCTTGAGGAAGCGGTTTGAATATTATTTTTTGATCTGTTCCCGTTAGTTTTATAATTTCTTCCGCAAACTCCAGAATTGTTGTCTCGTCAGGATTTCCTATGTTGATTGGCTCTACATAATCACTCATGAGCAAACGATAAATTCCTTCCACTTGATCATCTATGTAGGTAAAGGAACGTGTCTGTGATCCATCACCAAAAACCGTTAAATCTTGACCTCTTAGTGCTTGACCTATAAAAGCAGGCACCACACGGCCGTCATTCAATCGCATTCTTGAGCCATAGGTGTTGAAAATGCGCACAATACGAGTATCTAACCCATGATGGCGATGATATGCCATGGTAATGGATTCCATAAAACGTTTGGCCTCATCATACACTCCTCTTGGCCCAATAGGGCTTACATTCCCGTAGTACTCCTCATTTTGCGGATGAATCAAAGGGTCGCCATATACTTCTGAAGTAGATGCTACCAGTATTCTTGCATTCTTATTTTTTGCCAACCCCAATAAATTGAGCGTTCCTAAAGAACCCACCTTGAGAGTTTCAATTGGAATCTTTAAATAGTCTATTGGGCTTGCGGGAGAGGCAAAATGCAGAATATAATCCAAATCACCTCCATAATGTACAAAAGTGGATACATCATGGTGATGGAATTCAAACCGTTCCAAAGGGAACAAGTGTTCTATGTTCTTAAGATCTCCTGTAATCAGGTTATCCATGCCAATGACATGGTGCCCTTCGGCAATGAAGCGGTCACAAAGATGGGAACCCAAAAATCCTGCTGCTCCTGTGATTAGGGTTTTTTTCAAATTCGATGTTTAGATTAAATTCCTCGCGAAAACAAAACTGTAGTCACGGTTTTAAAGATAATCCTTAAATCCAACGTAATCGATTTATTCTTAATATAATATAAGTCATACTCGAGTTTTCGAATGGAATCTTCCAAGTCCTCTCCGTACTTATACTTTACTTGGGCCCAACCAGTGATTCCAGGTTTATACAAATGCCGAATGCCGTAAAATGGTAAAATTTCATTAAGCTGGTCGACAAAAACCTTTCTTTCAGGTCTTGGACCAATGAATGTCATTTTACCCTTTATAACCGAAATAATCTGTGGAAGCTCATCAATTCTAAAGGTTCTCAGCACTTTTCCAAAAGGGGTTATTCTTGAGTCATTTTTTGATGCCATTTTCGCTCCTTCCTTTTCCGCATCTACAACCATCGTCCTGAATTTATAAATTTTGAACTCTTGACCGTTTTGGCCAACCCTGGATTGGGTGTAAAACAGTGGTCCACGATTCAAAAAAAAGTTGAAAAACCATACGAAAGGACAAGAAATAAAAAAAATAATCCCAACAAAAAAGGAAAGTAAAAAGTTCACCACAATACTGAAAACTACCTGTAGGTATCTGATTTTCTTATTCTTCAATTGTAGCAACTCATAGAAACTGTTAGCATGCAATCGAATCGGCATAGCCTCATATACATTTTCGTAAAAAGAAGTAAACGACAACACTTCTTTTCCTCCCAAGATGGATGGTAGTAATAAATTTTCAAGCTCTTTTGGAATAGTAGCATAATCGCTGATATTCAGAATCCAAGTATCTACTTTTTGCAATGCTGTTTGAAAGGTTTTTTTGTGAACTGCCAAACTGTCTTCCTCAATGGAGTAGGTGAGTTTGACTTTGTAAAATGTATTTATCTCGTCCCCATTGATACAATCAACATGTTGCTTGAAATTCAACTTTGACTTTGTATCATAAACGTAAAGTACATTCTTTACCGTTGGAATTATTCGGAAAACATTACCAAAGAAAAGTCGCCATAGCCATATTTCTAGAGGTGTCAATAAAAGAAACGATAGCAAGGGACCCCTCCAGAAACTCACATCATACGTTATCACCGTAAATACGAAAAGAAGAAAGACATAAATCGCCGTTATATATATGGATTGCGATAAAGTATATCTTCTCCTTGCAACTTTTTGGAGATTATAGAAATCCAAAATATAAGAAAGGCCCAAATACACAATGATACCAAAAGAAAAAACGAAAACTTTTAGGCTTAAGGAGATAAATTCTTTGTCTATGGCATGGTTGACAAATAGATTTAGCGAGGCTAAAATAATCAGCAAATCTCCAAGCAACAGAATTGACTTCCGCTCAATTGAATTTAAAATCGATGGGCGAGAATTTTTGCTTGGCATTTGGTCGTATCATGAATTATTAGTGGAAAAGAGAATCGACGCACTCATAAAATTTCTTGTTTATTATGGCGTAGGTGCAATTGTTCAGTAAATAAGAATAGCCTCTTTCTCCATACTTATTTCTAGATTCCCCATCCAATCTATAAAAGTATTCGATTTTTTCCTTTAGCTCCAAATAGTTTTCAGGTTCTACGATGTAGCCTGCGCCTGAATAAGAGACGGGATTCTCTTTTGAATCCAAAGCTTGTATTATGGGTTTTTTGGCATTGAAATAATCAAAGGTCTTTAATTGTGAGGTTCCGAACTTATATACTTTTGAGTCCTTACCTCCTTTACCCATGAACAGAAGGTCCATTTTTTTGAGAAAAGATGCTACATATTTTTTGGGGATTTTATCTATGAACACAATATTAGGATTTCCATCAGCCATTTCGACGAATCTATCTTTTTCGGGGCCACCTCCGAGAATATGGAATTTCAAATTCTTTAGTTTAGTATTCTTTACAACATCAATTATTGTGTCTAGAGGGTTGGCGACCACAAGAGTTCCTGCATAAGCAATGTTAAAATCATCTTGCTTGATTTTTATATCGATAACCTCTTCCAAATCCAAATTAGGGTTGTCCTCACTAAGGGAATAGCCATTGGTTATCCATTTGTATTTGAAATTAGAGTGTCCCAATACCTTTTCAATATGCAAATCGGCTCTGGGTAGTACGGATATTAATAAGTCGGAATTGGAATAAATCCATTTTTCGAGCAAAGCAATAAATTGAATAAATAAATTATCAGGACTATATCCGCCAAACTCTATTGCCGAAAGCGGCCATAAATCCCTTATCTCAAAAACCAGTTTACATTTTGGGTAAATAATCTTGAAGAAAAACAGATTTACAACAGGAAGAATAGGAAGTGAGGATAAAACGATGATATCGGGTTTAGGGACTTTCTTCTTTGAAATAAGGGGTAAAAGAAAAACGCCAACAACAAAAAATGTCCAGTTGAAAATTCTCCCTATACCACCCGAAATTCCGTAGCGGTTGGTTTTTAAAATCAGAGTTGGTATTCCTTGATTAACATATTTATAAAGACCAAAAAAACGATTATACCTGTAGGGGGCATGGGCAAAAGATGCTGTAATCAACAAAGGTGAATACTCGGTATTATTTTTAAGGTAATCGGCAATATAATAATGTCGGTACCCTTCACCTTCTATCTCAGGGGTGGTAATATATTGATTGATAATCCATACGTTTTTCATCCGAGCCTTTTTAATATCTTATTTGATACCGTGTATCCTATTTCCAAGGATGAAGTTGCCGCCGGAGAAGGCGCGTTAAGTACATGAACCGATTTTGTGGCATATTCTATAACAAAATCTTCAATCAGGTTTCCTTTGTCATCACATAATTGGGCTCTGATGCCCGGTTCCCCCGCTGTCAGGTCATCTGAAGTAATCTCTGGAACCAGTTTTTGAAGTGCCTTGGTAAACGCTTTTTTGCTAAGAGATCTGTATAACTCATAAGCTCCAACCTTAAAATAGCGAGCAGCAATCTTAATAAAGCCCTTATAGAAAACTGTTTCCAAAAACTCTTCAATATTTATGCTGAATTTTTTATATCCTTCACGCTTAAATGCTAAGACAGCATTTGGCCCAGCATCAATTTTTCCATTGATCCTTCTTGTAAAATGAACTCCCAAAAAAGGAAAAGCAGGGTTTGGTACAGGATAAACCAGATTCCTTATTAAATATCTTTTTGATTCCTTTAGCAAATAGTACTCGCCTTTAAATGGAACTATCTTGGCGTGAAACTTCACTCCTTGAAGTTTTGCGATTTTGTCGGAGTACAGGCCGGCACAATTGACAAAATATGATGCCCTTATAATGGTCCCGCCACAGTCAATCTGATGCGAAGAATCTTGAAAAGAGATCCCTTTCACTTTATGGTTAACCAAAACTTCACATGAACTGCTCTTTATAAGGTCGTGGAGCTTGTTCGCCATTTGCCCGTAGTCCACAATACCGGTTTGGGGAACCCAAATAGCCTTTTCGCCTTGAACATGGGGTTCTTTTTCTTTTATTTGATCCTCATTGAGGAGTTTTAACCCAGTAAGACCATTTTCTTTTCCGCGTTCATAAATTTTCATCAATGTCGGAACCTCATCTTTGGAGGTGGCTACTACTATTTTTCCACATATTTCATAATCAACATTATGGGCTTCACAAAAATCTATAAGCTTCGAATAGCCCCTCCTGCAATTAATTGCTTTGGAGCTGCCCGGCTTGTAATAAATCCCTGAATGGATTACTCCACTGTTTCTTCCTGTTTGGTGCAGTGCAACGGATTTTTCCTTTTCAAGAACAACTATTCTTAAATCCTCTTTTTGCTGTAGTAAATTATATGCAACTGATAAGCCGACAATTCCTGCCCCAACAATAGCAATGTCATAATCAGCCATTATGAATAAAATTCTTTGATTGCTTCGACCACAGTTGAGACATCCTTTATGGATAAATGCTCCCCAATGGGCAAGCTTAAAAGCTCTGTATCGAACTTATTTGCGTTAAATTCCTCGTTTATTGTTCCCAAGTATTGATATGCCGCCAATTTAGGGAGAGCAATTGGGTAATGTATCCCTGTTTGAATTTTTCTGTTTGTCAAAAACTCTTTCAATTCATCTCTTTTGGAAGTCCTTATTACAAAAAGGTGGTAGACCTGTCTGGCCCAATCTTCTCTTTTTGGCAAAAATATTTGTTTTACTTCGCTTAAGTTTTCTAAATAAAAATTCGCAATCTTAATTCTATGTACAGTCCATTCCTCAAGGTGGTCCAATTTGACGTTTAATATCGCAGCCTGTAAATTATCCAAACGGCTGTTCCTACCTTCGAATTCGTGGTTGTATTTCTCTATTCGCCCATGATTGGCAATCATTTTGCACTTTTTGGCCAAATGGTCGTCATTGGTGATAATTGCTCCACCATCGCCATATGCCCCTAAGTTCTTTCCCGGGTAAAAACTAAAAGTCCCAATATCACCGATGGCTCCCACACGCTTCCCTTCATACTCAGCGCCATGAGCCTGTGCGCAATCCTCAATGATTTTGAGATTGTATTCTTCCGCGATTCTTAATAATGCGTTCATATCGCAAGGATGGCCATATAAATGAACAGCGATAATTGCACTAGTATCTGGTGAGATTACTTCTCTAAGGTTCTCAATGTCTATTGTATAATTGTCTTTATTGCAATCACAAAAAACAACCCGATGTCCTTGCCTGGTTACTGCTTCCCCACTTGATATAAAGCTGTTGGCAGGAACGATAATCTCTGAGCCCTTAGGTAACTCTAAAGCCTCGATGGCAATTTCAAGTGCGTCAGTGCCATTGGCAACTCCAATACAGTGCCTTGCCTGCTGAAAGGTGGCAAAATTCTTTTCCAGATTTTTTATCTCTTCTCCACCTATGAAGCTAGAATTTTCTATCACTCCCTGTATCACCTCGTCTACCTCATCCTTTATTTTAAGGTATTGCGATTTTAAATCGAGGAACTTTATCATTCTTATTTGATTTTTATAGCGGGGTTACCTGCATAAACACCGCTTTCAACAATATCTTTGGTTACTACAGCTCCGGCACCAATTACTACGTTGTCACAAATTTGCACCGGTAATACTGTAGCATTTGACCCAATAGAAACCTTATTTCCAATTCTTGTGGCCTTCCATTTGCTTTGATCTCCTTCGGCAGGTCCTCCATTGCTAAAAAGGTCATTGATAAACATTACACCATGGCCAACGAAGCAATCGTTTCCTATTTCCACCAATTCGCAGATAAAGGTGTGCGATTGTACTTTGGTGCGACTCCCGATTTTCACTCTTTTTTGAATTTCTACAAATGGACCTATGAAACAATCATTTCCAATTTGGCAGCCATATAGATTTACCGGGTTTACCACCTTTACGTTCGCACCGAAATCTACATCGACAATTCCAGAGTCATATGATTTATAATGTATCAAAACGCCCCTTCATTTTGTTGTAGATCTTATCGATAATCTCAACCGTCTTCAAACCTTCGAAGCCATTGGCGGATATTACTCCATCATTGGTAAGCACTTCCACTACATTAGCGTATACCCGATCGTGATTCGACATAGATCCTTGGTATTGTCCATAATTATTTGCGGTATTCCCTTCAGGCAGGTTATCTATAATTTGTCCATCTAAACTTTGATACTCCAATTCATTCAAATATTGCCCCCCAATTTTTATAGTTCCTTTTTCTCCGAAAATTGTCAAGGAACCTTCCATGTTCTTGGCAAAACTATTTACCGTATAG
Organism: uncultured Allomuricauda sp.; assembly: GCF_947501165.1. Taxonomy (GTDB): domain Bacteria; phylum Bacteroidota; class Bacteroidia; order Flavobacteriales; family Flavobacteriaceae; genus Flagellimonas. The sequence continues at coordinate 796,285 of NZ_CANMUU010000001.1, forward strand.
TTAATGGTTCCGATTGCGCCATTATAAAACTCTAACGCAATTACTCCATTATCATCAAATTCTGCAATATTTTGATGATTAAAATTCCCGCCGAAAGCTTCTACATTTTTAACATCACCAATCATCCAGTATAACAGATCAACGAAATGACTAAATTGTGTATATAACGTCCCCCCGTCCAAATCCAGGGTGCCTTTCCAAGAATTCTTATAATAATCAGGATTACGATTCCAGAAACAACTCAGTTGAACCGAGTAAATTTTACCCAAACCTCCTTGGTCAATAAGTTTCTTTACGGCTTCAACTGGAGGATTATACCGGTTTTGCTTAACGATCATAAGCCTTTTATTTGCGTTTTCTGCGGCTTTGATCATTTCACCGCAATCGTAAACACTTGTTGCCATCGGTTTTTCGCACAAGACATGATGCCCTGCCCTTAAAGCTTTGATAGAATGTTCAGCATGAAGGCCATTTGGTGTGCATACAGCCACCAAATCAATTTTAGGTTCGTTTGAGAGCATTGTTTCAATAGAGTCATATGGAGTGGCCCCATATTCATTAGCCATTATTTTGGCTTTTTCAAAATCAATGTCGCAAATGGCAACCAACTTGCCATTATTTTTAATGTGACCTGCATGTCTATTGCCAATACGACCACAACCTACAACTGCAAAATTCAATACTCTCATATCTGTTTTTAAGTTTGGCAAAGTTAGTTTTATTTACAATAAACCTATTTAGGATTTAACTTTTGGAAAATAAAACTTGGAAATACGTTTTTCTATATACCGGATTAAAAAAATCATTCGAAAAAAGTGCTAATTTGGGCGCGAGAACTTTAATTAATAGTTATTGTTCAACATTCGAAATTACGGCCCGAAACTTTCCGTTTTTATTTCTTGGTATTTCTTTTAAATAATTAAACTTTACCGAAATTTCACCAACTTGACTGCATAGTCTATTTTTCATTTCTTTCTCTTCATTTTTGGAAAATCCTTTTTCCACGACAACATTTATAACATACTCATCTATAGAGTTTTGCACCAATTGAGCTACCATTAATTTTGGAATATCAACGAATAGCCCATGAAACCGCACCATTTTTCGACCGTCCTTTGCCGTAATAAGATCCTCCATTCTGCCTTCAATTTCCTCAATTTTGGGCATCTCTATGCCTGATTTCGTTTTTTGATCTTTTGAGAGTTTTATCCTATCTCCGATTCGATAGCGGATAAGAGGCTGTTCGTAATTTAAAAAACCTGTAGCAATCACTTCCCCGGTTTCTCCATAGGCTATATCCTTTCCATTTTCATCAATCACTTCCATTATTCCTGTATCTGGACTAAACAAAAGCTCTCCATCTTTGTTCTCGGAAATCAATCCACAGGACTCCACTCCACTATACCCATCAAAAACCTTACACTTATATACTCTTTCCATGGTATCCCGCATTTCTTGCGTCAGTTTTTCACTTGAAGTCAAAACAGCCTTAAGCCCTGGGGCCTGTAATCCTTTTTTTTCTATAAAATCTGCCAAAAGATAATTGCTCATGGCATATCCTACCATATAATCCAGATGGTTTTCTCGAATCCCTTTTAGATAATTTCCTACTGTGTCGGGTGACAAATGATATGCGGAGAAATAGACTTGCTTTTCAGCATAGTTTTTTCTGTAAAATGGAGGTTTTGCATTGGCTTCGGGGAGAATTCTTCTTCCTCCAATCATTCCTCTTTTCATTTTAAAATCCACTCCCGCCCAATTTCTTACCCTCGCTTCATAGGCAGCGCTCCAGATTTGATGCGCTTCTTTAGTGAAATAAACTTTAACCGGTGTTCCCGTGCTCCCGCTACTAGACAAAAATGAACCTTTTTCACGATTTGTAGACAATAAAGTGGTAATACCAAACTTTCTAAGTTCATCCTTTTCAAGATACGGTAGTTCCTTAAGATTTTCTATTTCAAATGCATTAAAATCTTTAGCTTTAAACCCACATTCGGAGTATAGCGTTTTATAGTAGGGTACAGTGTTATAGGCATGAGCCAACAACTTTCTTAATTCTTTGGTTTGATATTCCTTCCATTGCTCTTTTGAGAAAGTTTCCCGCTTTTTAAACTCACCTACTTGTTTTTTAAAAACTCCTCCCAATCGTCTTTTTTTCCAATGCAGACCATAAGCGGAAATAAATATGTTTTGAATGAATACTGGGCTCTTCTTATAAAGGGCTTGGATTTTAGCAACCATGATAGATAAAAAAGGTTCTCTGAAAAGATGAATAATAGGTTAATCGGAAAAATGCCTAACTAATCATTAATTCCTCTAAAATCAATGCTCGGGTATTCCCATCTCCATAGAGGTTTGTGTCAAAATTGAATATCTTTTTGGAAGCATGCTGATATGTTTTAAGAATTTTAGATTCATCCGACCCTACTAAAAAATTCACATTGCTTTTGACCAACTCAGTCCATTCGGTTTCCTCCCGTATGGTAAGGCAAGGTTTCTTAAAAAAATATGCTTCTTTTTGAACACCACCGCTATCGGTAATTACCATAGAACAATTGGAAAGTAACCATATCATTTCAAGATATCCCATTGGGGGGATAGTATTGATTTTAGGGTTTAATTCAATACCATATTTATCAATGTACTGTTTGGTTCTGGGATGTAGTGGCAGAATAATACTTTTTGTTGACGAAATCTTCGATAAGGCCGAGAATATCCCTTTTAGTTTTGCTTTTGAATTTGTGTTCTCTGCTCTATGCAAAGTAACCAAAACAAAATCGGACTCCTCCTTAACTTCAGAAGGCTTTGAAGCGTACTTGCGATAAAAATTAGCAGCGTCCAGCATTATATCTCCTGTTCTTACAATCTTAACTCCCATGTTTTCAAAACCTTCCTTTACAAGATTTTTAATCGCTGTATCTGTAGGACAAAAGAGAATGTCACTTATTCTATCAGTCAAGATTCTATTTATCTCTTCTGGCATTTCCATATTGAAAGATCTCAATCCAGCTTCTACATGAGCAACCTTAATATGCATTTTTTTTGCCGCCAGTGCCCCAGCAATGGTGGAATTTGTGTCACCATATACCAAAACCCAGTCAGGATTTTCTTTTTTTAGTACTTTCTCAATGTTTTCAAGCATTTGCCCTGTCATAGCTCCATGAGTCAACGAATTAATTCCCAAATCATAATGAGGTTTAGGTATGGCCATTTGATTAAAAAAAATATCACTCATGTTGGAATCAAAGTGCTGCCCAGTATGAACAATAATTTCAGATATTTTGGTCTTGGCTTTGCCATTAATCTCTTGTATTGCTTTGCTAACCATAGCAGCCTTAACAAACTGTGGTCTAGCCCCTATAATGGTAATTATTTTCATACGAATACTATAATTACTAATTAAGAATTGAAGCGTATAGCTCCAATAGTTTTTTTTCTTCCATTCCCCAATTATAGACCTCTTCAACGGCCCTCCTGGCATTTTTGCCCATGTCTTCCGCTTCCTTAGAATTATCCTTGATTCTTTTGATTGCTTCGGCAACTTCATGAGGGTTTTCAGGGTCAACACTGATACCACAATTAAATTTATCGGTAATCTCTCTCCAATACTCAAAGTTTGAGATAATCACAGGTAACGAGGCCGACATATACTCAAATAATTTATTTGGTTGGGAATTAATATGGTTTGGATATGCTTGGAACAAAACCAGACCGGCTAAAGATCTAGCCATAACTTCACTTACTTTTTCTCTACTGGAAAACCCGTGATGCTTTACTTTGGACCACCCTTCCAGCTCCATTGCTTCTTCTTTTAATTCAGGGCTAGGAAATTCACCACATATATTCAGCATGGTATCACCATATTCCAACGCTTTTACCATTTCGAGAATACCTCGAACTTTTAGAATACCCCCAACATAGCAAACTTCATTCGCCTTGTCAACTTGTGTATTCTTCTGACTCAGTTCATTCAGTATTGGAAAATTGTTGACCACCACAGTGTTGGTGTTTATTTGTTTAAACCTTTTGCCAATATGTGGAGTGGCAGTTATAAGGGCCGTAAATCTTTTGGCTCCAAAGTTTTCAAATTTCTCCAATAAAAACTCCATGGTTTTTCTCTTAATCCTATTTCTGTTTTTTTGAACAAAAAGTTGGCGAGGTAGGTCCTCATGGATATCGTATATAACCTTTTTCCTTCTTAATCTCAAAACCAATCCGACAATAATAAGTTCCGGGTCATGAAAATGATAGAGGTCTGCATCTAATTGTAACACTTTCCGAAGAATTTTGAATGGTGTTATGAAAACCCGAACCAGCTTGTTTTTGGGCTTTTTTACCCCATGAATAGTAACCTTACCAGCACTTTCGTCTGTTCCGCCATCGGCAACAACCAAATTAACGTTATAATCTTGAGTTACTAATGAAGTACATTCTTTTCGAAAAATTCTAATATCATATCTAGAATGCGGTGATGTAAAATGACATATTTTCAAATTTTCATTCATTATTTAAATAAGGTTTTGGATTTTGAGGACAAAAGTAAAAAAGTGAACAGTAAAAAATGACAAATAGAACACCTCGTTGAACACTTAGTATATTTTCAAAAAGACTTACTATTAGTATGACATACACCAAACTTCTAAATAGTCTTTTGTTCTTCGAGGCGAAAAACAAGATATAATAAAACACTGGTAGCCAAAGTGCGAAAATACCATAATTTAAAATCTCATCGAAAAGCTGATTATGTGTGCTAACAGCATACGATTGCACACAGTTTTTTAAATAGTCATATATGGTGCCTTCGTCGGTGCCAAAAAAAGGATTTTCGCAAAACAGTTCAAGAGAACATTTCCAGGAATCTAATCTATTGTTTAAGCTAAAAGCTAACGTGCTAAAGCTAACGCTTTTAATCAAAGCAGCGGACAAAATCAAGCATAATACTAGGAAAACGCCAATGATACTTTTTCGATATTTCCTTTTTTTTAGAAGATACTTAAAACTTGTGCCCAATACAAAAATCAATCCTAAAGCCAAGGTTAATTTACTCGCCATAAAAAACATATGACTTAAAATTATTATGATTATTGCTGAGATAATCTTCCTGTTCATTCTAACATTTACTGGTTCCGCATAGAGCAAAATCAATATGGAAAAAAGCATATATAGCCCTTGATATGTATGGTGATAGGCGCCGGGCACATTTGTAAAGTTGTATTTAAGAAAGTGGTCTAGGGCAAAATCTACATTGGCAACATAATTGTAAAAATACAGAAGGTAGATGTCCGCATACAAAATGTAAAATAAAGTTCCCAAGACGGTAGAAAACAGAATTTGTTCTCTAATATTCCTGAACTTACTTTTTGTTATGGAAACAACAAAGGGTAGAATAAAAAAGGGTAGCCTTACTTCTTTGAAAGATACCTCAAATTTACCTTCCGAGAAAAAAGACAATAACGCATCCAACAAAAAAACACTTGCCAACAAGAAAATGAAAAACCTACTATGAACACTTCTTAAATTGTCTAATAATTCCTGTTTTGTAGATTTAACAAGTAAGTTTAAGCATAATAAAGCTAGACTTATAGAGCCACAAAGTAATGGTAGTGGCAGAACCAGGACAATGGGAAAGATTAGGACAAAAAAATTCTTTTGGATATTTTTGTCAATGATCATTCAACACTCATTTTAATTACTTTATACGTTAGTCTATCAAACTCAAGCCACAGCTTAACCATTCCACTTTTCAAAATATTCTTTTTGGGCTACTCTTGGCCGCAGGGACGATTAAACCTTTTATTAATGTCTATATCACTAATTTAAATGTTACTTTGTTCGTTTTTTTAATGGTTCTATGTGATATGCTTATCAAAGGTAATGGTAGAACCATTCTCAAAAAAGAGTCCCTCATTTACCTTTTATTCTTTGTTGCCTTCCATATTTTGATGTTTATAACATTGTTTTACTCCAAATCATTTGAATTGGGGCTAAATAAGTCTTTTCTTTTTTTAATTAATTACGTTTTTCTTTTGTATCCATTGTTCATGACAAAAGTAAAGCCCAAGGTTATTTTCAAAACTTTTTTTTGGTTAATTATACCCTTATCCTTTTGGTTCATTTACAGGAGATCGCTACTATGGCTCCCTGAAAGTGATGCATTGACAAATCCATTTTATGAACTTAGAATTTTTTATTTAAATCTAGGCGCATTGGTTGGAGTGCTTCTATTATGGTTTTTTCATTTAAAGAAATGGTTATTATTTACGCTATGTTTAATAGCCCTGCTTGGTTTAACAGCACGTGGACCACTGTTGTTTGCTTTACTGTTGATAGTTCTATCAACCGGCAGGAAGCTATTTTCAAACTTGAAAAATTTCAAATTAAATAAAAAAAAGATTGCTTTTGTTGGTAGTTCTGGTTTGGTCTTAATCTCAATATTGTTTTATTATTCTAGCTCAATATACCTTGTAATATATGAAACCTTAGTGTTTAGATTAGGTGGTTTGTTTACGTCATTTGATGGCTCAATTATGGGCAGGTTTGATAGATTAGGATTTGCTATTGAAAATATTTTTGATTCTTTTTTTTCCTTTTTATTTGGACATGGTATTGGCAGCTTTGGTTTGATGTATAACGATAAAGAAATTATTGACTATCCACATAATCTATTTGTAGAATCCTGGTTCGAGCTAGGAATTATTGGTTTAATATTAAGCTTGATTATCTTTATTAGTCCTTTTTTTATTAAAGGAAAACATATATTCAAAATTATGGCACTGTTCTTCCTATTACAGGGGATGAAATCCTATTCTTTGGTTTCCATATGGCCGTTATTTGGTTTTTTTGGAATACTGCTTTTGAACACTCAATCTTCAGTTCAATCGAATAATTATAGTAGGGAGCTTAGCAAATAATCCAACAAAATAAATCCTTATACTTTTTAACCCTTAAGAGAAGAACTTATCTCTAATCTTAAACCCTAGTCTAAAAAGCCCTTCCACATTGGGATAATCCTTGTGCGTTTTGTTAGGCATTGCTATGATATCTCGAAACTCCTCCAGAGAAATCCCCAATTTTTTGGCCACATATTCCATATCCTCAATATGCGCGTCGTTGGGATAAATGTCCTCTGCTATTTCCTTTAAAGCTTCTTCTCGTGTTAGTTGTCCGGAAACGATGAGACTGGACAAATGTGCTCTGCGTTTGTCATATCCAAATTTATGAGGTAAATAGTATGCCTGAAAAAACTTGGTGAACCTAGATTCATGGTGTTTGCCCCCATAATACTGCCAGTCTAACTTTTCCTTCATTATGTCCATAGCTTCTTCTTTTCTATATGACATAAAGTTTAATGGTTTTACAATTACCATTTTTCTAATGAGAGGGAAATAAATATACCTCCTAAAGAAAGACACTTTTGGGTATTTTTTGAGCTTCCTAGTACCAAATCTTTTGTGGATGCTTTTGAGGTTTTTTGAGTCTAACGCATTATACCCCCATGATTTAGGCAATATACTTTCTGTTGCGAAATTACCCCCACTAAAAACATATTTAATGTTGTTTTTGACCGCATAGCTATATAGCGCTGCAAAAATGGCATGGTCCTGAGGCACATCCTGATTGGCCACGTTAGCCTTAAAGTAAGCAAGCTGTAAATCCTTCATTTCCTGCCAGTCAACTACATGTGTATACAAATCAAGATTAAGCTTCTTAACTATATTCTCCACATTCTTAACTGCCATCTCAGAGTTCCATCCACAATCTATATGAACTACCAAGGGGCGCAATCCCAGTTCAACAACTTTATAGGCCAAATACGAGCTGTCCACTCCACCACTCAGCCCTATGATACAATCGTATTCTTTTCCCTTTTGTGAATTCTTTATTTCTTCTGAAATGGTATTCAATCGCTTTTCTCCCTCCTTATTGGGCAACCATATGGTTTTCGCGCGCATCAAAGCATCTGTGCAGTGATTGCAAATACCATGCTCATCGAATACAATTTCTGGATCACTGGTATCCATTATACAACGCTTACAGATTTGATATTTCCGCATAATTTGCGTTTCTATTTACTAATAATTCTCTTGATATCATTTGGGTCTGGATATGAAATCAAGACCCCTCTTTTTTTTCCTTGAAAAACAAACATACTACCTGCAGCTGCTGCAGATGCTCCTCCAATATTGAACGCCTCTTTAAAGTCTTTTAATTCTCCTGCACCTCCACATACAATAACAGGAATGTTTACTGCTTCCGTAATCTTATTAATGGTATTTATATCATAACCCATCATTGTCCCATCCCTTTCTATTGAATTCACGAACAATTCACCCACTCCAAGATTTTCCATTTCTTTAGCATAGGTTACGGGATCTTTCTTTGTGTTTGTCCTGCCATTATTGACATAGACCATTTGTTTGCCAAACAGATTGTTTCTGTAGTCCAAAGAAACAACTATGGTCGAACTACCAAAAATTTCGGCCGCTTTCCGAATAAAGTCCGGATTATAATAAGCGGCTGAATTAATGGCCACTTTCTCAGCTCCAGACGCTAATAGTTTTCTAATTTGCTCAATACTATTTATCCCTCCGCCATAACAGAAAGGCATGAAACATTCTGTAGCAATGTCACGAATTGTGCTATAGGGTGGTTCTTTTTTTTCCTTGGTGGCATCTATGTCTAAAAAAACCAATTCGTCTACTTCCTTCTCATTAAAAATTTTAACGGCATTAATGGGGTCACCTATATAAGTAGATTTTTTGAACTTAACGGTTTTAACCAGTCCGTCGTCCCTCAACAACAAACAAGGAATAATTCTTTTTAACGCCATTCAATAGTGTTGAACGAAATTCTCTAATAATTTCATGCCAAATTTATGGCTTTTTTCAGGATGGAATTGGGTTCCAACAATGTTATCTTTCTCCACCGCTGCATCAAACGTTATGTCATATTTAGCCTGTGCAATACTACTGTCATCATTTGTGCTAACATAATATGAATGAACAAAGTAAAACTTGGGGTTTTCGTAAATATCCCTAAACAATCTACTTTCCTTGGGGATGGCCACATAATTCCATCCCATATGTGGAATTTTGTAAACTTTGTCTTCTGGCCTGAACCTTACAACATCTGCATCAATCCATCCCAGTCCTTTTTCCTCCCCTTCCTCGCTTGCGTTACACAATAATTGCATTCCCAGACAAATTCCCAATACTGGTATCTTTTGTTTCAGTGCTTTATCATTTAAAACCTGCCAGAGGTTATTAGATTTCAAGCTTTTTATCCCGGAGTCAAATGCGCCGACACCGGGAAGTATCAACTTTTCTGCAACCTGGATTTCTTCCGAACTAGAAGTTATTTTGGAAGGACAACCTATCTTCTTCAACATGTTTTGAATTGAACCAAGGTTCCCTACTTTATAGTCAACGATTGTTACCATATGCTGTTAATTTCCATTTGAAAACCGATACGAGAGATATAAATTAATAATATAGAGTATTGAATAGCATGTAGCAAAACATATTAAGGCCAACTTAACATCATTGTAGTGAATCCCTATTCCAAATGAAGCAGCAGTTACCAGTAATAATACTGATTGCCATATCAAATCTATATGTTGTTTTTCAGCAATATTAAACATATAACTAAGAGGACTGGCTATAAACTTGAAGAAAAAAAGAATTGCAAAAATTTGTGAAAACTCTCCTGCGACTATCCAAGATTCACCAAAAACGACTTTGAAAATCCAAGGCCCAAATAAAAACAATATTAAACATGGAACAACTGCAAGAGCGGCTAGAGTTTTAAGGGTTTTTAAAAATATTTCCCTACAATTTCCCATTTTTGCGAAGTCCTCACTCGCCTTCTGCTTAAAGACATCCAATACTGATCTACCCAATAAACTAATTGGTGCATTCAAAACCCTTTCCATCAAAGAATAATTCCCTAAAATACCAGCACTGAAAAATTTTCCCAGTAGGAAGACCGGTAATTGATTAGAAACCACATTAATAAATTCTCCTGGCAAAGTAAACATTGGGAATCGCCTATATCGCTTCTTCATACTGATAAGTTTAGGCTTATCGTAGTACCTCACAAAATTGTTCTTTTCCTTTTTTAATTGTAAGAACAAATAAATCACGGATAGTAGTCTTCCCAAAATAAATCCTCCTATCAATCCTATGGAATTTTTCTTCATCGTTCCCAATACAACTTGTGCTATGGTCATAGATCCACTATTGGCCACCTTACTTTTAGCCATCACTTTGTAATTGGAATTACGATTAAACCAATAACTTATGGCATTAAATGTTCCCATTAAGAAAACAGATAGAGGTACAAAATAAAGCCATTTGGAAATTGATGCCCTCTTAGAAGACTCAGAAATCAGGAAATTGGTTATGGAAGTATTAAATACTAAAACGGTAGCAAAAAGGATCGTACTTATACCAGCTACAATAAAGAGTGCCAGAATTGTAATGTTGGCGGCATCTTTTTCATCACTTGGTAAAATTATTGCCAAATCATACTTCATTGAAGCCAACACGGTGCCAATTGCCACAAACGACATGTATAAGGCAAATATTCCAAAATCATCGGGCGTATAAAGCCTAGTTAGAACCGGTGATAAACCAAGCGGTATCGCCTGGGCAATCGCTGTGCCCGTAACCAGGGTCAGTACGTTCTTTGTGAATTTTGAGTCTAAAAAAGACATCCCTTTTCCTATGGATTAAGCAAAAATGGATGATAGGTGCCTTTAATTCCGACCGGTTCAGCATTTCTGATTTTATGTACAATCTCAATTGCAGTTCTAGCTGCACTCAAACCATATCCTTTACCATTCAAAATATCTTTATATACCATAGTATGTAAATCAGTAAATCCACCGCTAAACTCCAATTCTTCGCCGTCAATGGTAATCGAACGAAAAGTGGATTGCCCATTTTCCTTTACTACTTTAGGTAAATACTCAGCATTAATGGAAAGGAACCAACGAACTCGGGCGTTTTCAAATTCCAAATACCCCGCAGCTCTATCTTTTTCATGTATGTGAACAATGTTTTCTTGTACATCTCCGAAAATCCACGACAGCATATCGTAAAAATGCACCCCAATATTTGTGGCTATACCTCCTGACTTGCTAACATCTCCCTTCCAAGATGTCTGATACCAATTTCCTCTGGAGGTCAAATAAGTAAGGTCGACCTCAAACTTGGTGTCTTTGGATGCTTGTGCTACTTTCTCCCTTAACTCAATTATGCTCGGATGTACGCGCAATTGCAAAATATTATAAATGGTCTTACCCGTTTTTTCCTCTACCCGCTGTAGTTTATCAATATTCCAAGGATTAAGTACCAAGGGTTTTTCGCAAATGGCATCAGCGCCACTACGTAGGGCAAATCGAATATGGGCATCATGAAGATAATTTGGAGAGCATATACTTACATAATCCAAAAAAAGGTCTTTCTCATATTTCAACTTTTCTATATGCCTATCAAACCGTTCAAACTCAACAAAAAAATCAGCGTTCGGAAAATGAGAGTCTATTATCCCAACACTATCCGCTTTGTCATATGCAGCCAAAAGACTATTTTCCGTATCCTTTATGGCTTTCATATGTCTTGGTGCTATATATCCTGCCGCACCGATTAGGGCAAAATTTTTCATTCCTTTTATCTTAGTTATTCTACTTTTTGCAAGAAGCCTTTTTATGAAGTTCTATGAACTATACCATTCTCCAAGTGGTATCTTTGATTACTTTCAGGGCACTTTGCCATTCCTGAATCATCAAAATTTAATCTATGCCCATATTCACTAACCCAGCCTATTTGTTTGCCTGGATTGCCAACAATTAGTGCATATTTTGGCACATCTTTGGTGACCACTGATCCAGCACCTACGAGGGCATATTCCCCTATTTGGTTACCACATAAAATCGTAGCATTTGCACCAATTGACGCTCCTTTTTTTATCATTGTTTTAGCGTATTGTCCTTTCCTGTTGACCGCGCTTCTTGGATTAATCACATTGGTAAATACCATTGATGGTCCCAAAAAAACGTCATCTTCACAAATGACGCCTGTATATATTGATACGTTATTTTGAACTTTTACATTGGATCCCAATTTAACTTCTGGCGAAATCACAACGTTTTGTCCAATGTTGCAATTTCTTCCTATTTCACAATTAGGCATTATATGGGAAAAATGCCAAATTTTAGTTCCCTCACCTATTAAACATCCTTTATCTATAACGGCGGTGTCGTGGACAAAAAAGACTTGTTCTTTATTTCCCATTTAAAGAATTTTTATCCCCATATTCTAATACATTACTGTTAAGAAATCTATGAAATCGCTTTCGCTTTTTTATTTAACAAAAGTAAAAGCTCCAACAAGAGAAAGGTTCCTAAAAAAAGAATAGGCAAAAGCACTAATTTCTTCCCAAAAAACGCTTTAATTACTTGTTGGGGTTTTCCAAAATTAAGAACATTGATAGGTTCTTGGCGTTCCTGCAACTCAATTTTCTTTTGTTCAGAATCCTGAATCAATCCGTTTTTCAAATGGAACAGGCCTGTAATATCCATTGGTTTCTCATTATCCAATAAAATCTGGTTGCTTGGAAGCTGATTTTGTGCCTCTGCAATACTTTTAGTGTAATTTGCAACAAGAATATCTATCTGCTGAATAAGAATTTCATTTTGCTTTATGCGATTGGCGGCATTTTCATTACTGGTTTTAACTAAATTCTGAAAAAATTCTGTTGAGTTAATATACTCCATGACTTTTTCAGAAAAGACTTGCCCATCCCTCACATTTTTAAACGTAAATATTATTCTATGATTAAGCACACTGTTCTTAAGAAATTCAGCACGGATAACCTCTGAAAACTCATTTTTGTTTTGAAATTTCTCCAAGAGTGCGAGGTACTCTAAATCTCCCTCTTTGCCCATTTCTCTTTCGATAGGTTGCACCTCAATCTTATATTGCCCTAGATTATCAATGGGAATCCCCAAAGTTTTAAAGAATGATGTGTCTTTGGCCTTAATATTACTTGCAATTTCTTCAACCACGTCATATAAATAATTCTCGCTATCCAAATTAGGTTTTACAATAACTTCTATCTTCTTCTTTTCTTCGGTAATCTGATTAAGGCCATATCCTATCCCTAAACCCAACAATATTAGGCCCCCCAAAATAAATGCGCGTCTTTTTAAGTATAAAAACAATCTCAGGAAGGCTATTCCCAACTTGTTAAACCCTCTTCCAATCATCTGGAACAATTGTCCCAAATCTATCTCATCAGACGTATTTTGGTTTTTTTGTTGTTCTTCCATACTATCAGCTGAATATTTGTTTTAAAATTCTATCCGTTATTAGGTATGTAGGTTTTACCCCAGTTGTTCCTAGTCCTCCAGAAGCTAAAGTGCTGCCGGTTTCTAAAGGGTTGTCTGAAGCATAGTACGCATACCTAACTTTTACCTCTTTATTTATGCTCTTCCGTATTTTGGAGGCTGATTGTATCGCTTTTTGATAGTGCACCCCCTCCATTTCCAATCCAATTACATTCCAGGTCGATTCCTTAAAAAACTTGAGGATGTCCTTGTTCTGAAGTGATGTTCCCAAAACCGTTACCATGGTCCCCTCCAAAACTTTTAAATTATGTCCTTCAAAATCTGTGGAACATAATTCGTTTTCAAAGGGGTAATTATCCGCAGTACCTTCAAAAATATGTGCCGATGGTATCATTAAATCCCCTTTACCCCCTTCCAATATTCCTGCTTTTCCCATTACAGAAATTGAATCTACATTTAAAAACTGTTTACTTCCGTTATTCTCCAAGGGCTTTAATAGTTCATCAATAGTCTCGTAGGCTTGTTCCCCAAAAGCATAATCCATCACAAAAATAACTGGTTTTTCATCTTGCTGAATTTCTTCATCAAAATCATAACAACATGCCCCTTTTCCAAATTTTGCAGAGTCAAATATTTGTATGTCAATATTGGCTCCAGAGTCATCATCTAAGAAAATCATACCGTTCTCCTCGGCCCATGTTTTAACCTTTCTCTGAAATTCTTTGTTGTCGGCAGAACTCAATGCTTCATAAATGTCCAATGATTTGGAATTTGGAAATTCCTCAGATAGCGCTTTCCTAGCAAAAAGGGAGTTCATAACACTGTGCATGTTTGCGCTTATAATATGGATGGGTCTATGCAGTAGATTTTGCTCTTCTAAGGTGTTCTTAATAGTTTCGGCCCAGCGCTCACCATGTATGTGGTGGCCCAGTCTCTCACGAAGCAAAGGACTGAATGTGATTGTCCTTTTGTTTCCAGATATTTCTTCTTCTATGGCCAACTTTCCTAACCAATACACAACATTGAGAAAGCGATCTTTTTTATTGGTGGTTTCCAGTTTTTTATGCATTTCCACAACCTCCTCATATGTTCTACCCAGTATATTTGCGGTGTGGATTAATGCTACCTCCCTTTCAGCGTCTTCTTTTTCCTCTTTTTCCACAAACTCAACAAGTTTTTCCCAGTCTCGAATAGTGGCTTTTCCATCATCTACCAAAACGCGCTTTGATATTTTTCCCGACTCAACAAAAAGAAAGGTAAGGTGGGTTAAAATGTCATAAATATCGCTGCGGCCTCTTGTAATTTCAATGTTCATTTGCTCGTCGTCAATACGGTAGCAATTTCTTCTACGCTTGGGGGGGATTATGGGTTTCAAGTGTGATTTAGAGAAACCTTCATCAGAAGTTAAGTTTATAAAGCGACATTCCTCAATTCCCTCTGGCAAACGTTCCAGAACGTAAATAAGACCATTGAGTTCGGCCTTCTCTTCCGCTATACTTCCATAAATTTCGGGGCGTAAAACCAAAAGTGCACTCCGCAGTGCATTACCAGATACGCCAGATGGTTTATAAAACCCTCGATTGAGCAAGTGACGCATGGTGATATATAGCCGTTCTATGGCATTTGTTGATTCCTGCGCCCGGGTTGTTTGTTTTATTCGTGTAGCCATTTTACCTTCTGGCAAAAATACACGAATTCCGAAGAATGCAGCATCTTTATTTTACCCTACTTCCGAAAAGGTTGTAATCCCTCTGCGACCTTTCTGTCATTGGCCAATCGCTGTACTTTGTTCTGCCCTCCCAATTTGCCAATGGTTTTCATATACGCTTTGAACCCCCCCATTTTTATTTGGGTAATCTTGATTGGCTGAAGAATCTTTCCTTCGATAAGGTCAAAGTAATAACTATTCTGTTTTTGCATACTGCAATCAATATCCAACAAAAACTTTTCAAGGTCAGTAGGCATATTTTCAAACTCTATAAACCATTCATGATAGGGCAATTCTCCTTCTTTAGGTGACGTTTGCGGTGCTACGGTAAATTCATTTACTACTGCATCCGAGTTGGAAACCGCCAATTTTAAGGCTTCCTCCACTTCCTTGGCAATCACATGCTCACCAAAAGCAGATATAAAGTGTTTGATTCTTCCAGAAACAACAATCTTAAAAGGGTTTTTTGAAATAAACCGAATGGTATCGCCAATGTTATAGGCCCATAATCCTGCATCCGTAGAAATTATCATGGCATAATCAACATCCAGCTCAACCTCAGCCAAGGTTAAACGTTTACGGTCATCTGAAAAGAATTCATCGGCTTTAACAAACTCATAAAATATTCCCGAATTGAGCAAAAGAAGCATTCCAGGGTCCTTTTGTGAGTTTTGGTACGCAAAAAAACCCTCACTTGCTGGAAAAAGTTCTATACTGTCCACGGATTTGCCTATCAACTTCTCAAATTTTGAGCGATACGGCTCATAATTGACTCCACCGTAGATAAAAAGCTGGAAGTTTTTAAAAATATCTCCCACCTTTTTTCCGGTCTTTTCCTGTAGTTTTTCGAAATACATTTGAACCCATGAAGGGATGCCCGCAATCACTGTCATATTTTGTGATTCCGTTTCTTCAATAATTTTATCCACCTTGGTCTCCCAATCTTCAATGCAATTGGTTTCCCAACTAGGCAAACGATTTTTTTGGAGATAGCCAGGCACATAATGTGCCGAAATTCCAGACAGTCTTCCCAGTTTAATTCCTCCTTTTTCTTCCAACACCGGGCTGCCTTGAAGGAAAATCATTTTTCCATCAACAAAGGCGGTATTTCCAGTTTCATCAATATAATTCAGAATAGCATTCCTGGAAGCATTTACCTGATGTTTTATAGACTCCTTAGTAATTGGAATGTATTTTGCCCCTGAAGTGGTTCCTGAAGTTTTTGCAAAATAAATGGGTTTTCCTGGCCATAGTACATCTGTGTTGCCAGCTATTATTTGCTCAACGTAGGGTTTTAAATCCTCATAGTCCCTAATAGGAACTTTGCCTACAAAATCTTGATGGGTTGTTATGTCTTGGAAATCATGGTCCTTTCCAAATTGGGTAAATCTAGCTCGTTCAATGAGATTTTCAAAAACCCGAGTTTGTGTGATTATGGGGTCATTTACCCATTTACTGGTCTTTTTCGCAATAGAGCGAGCAAACCATTTGGCAGCAATAGCTTTTAAGGACATTTACTTAAAGTCTATGTAGTTTAGCGGATTTATGGGTTTACCATTTTTCCAGAGTTCAAAATGAAGATGTGGACCTGTTGTTAATTCACCCGTATTGCCAACCTCCGCTATCACCTCTCCCACTCTTACCAAGTCGCCCTGTGATTTGCTCAATGACCCGTTGTGCTTATAAACCGAGGTCAAATCATCTTGATGTTTAACAATTATAACATACCCCGTTTGCGAAGTCCATTCGGCAAATAGTAC
The DNA here is from genome assembly GCF_947501165.1 of uncultured Allomuricauda sp. Taxonomy (GTDB): domain Bacteria; phylum Bacteroidota; class Bacteroidia; order Flavobacteriales; family Flavobacteriaceae; genus Flagellimonas. The sequence goes on from NZ_CANMUU010000001.1 coordinate 813,104, forward strand.
AGTCCCGTTTGCCACAGATTTAACAGGAGTTCCCTTCGGAGCTACAATATCTACGGCATAATGTTTCAAACGCGCATCAAAACCTTGGGAAAGTGTACCATTCAGTGGGGAAAACAATAACGCTTCCACATTTTCCACACTTCGTTCAAATAAATTATACTTGTCTTCCAGTTCTACCTCTTCTCTTAACAACAAGTCCTGACGTATCGGGGTTAAATCTACCGTTGAAGGATCCAATTTAAAACGCTCGAACAAAGAATCTCTATTGGTCTCATTATTTTCGATATCTCCTTTGAGAACCATTCGAATATTGTCTAAATACCTATTGGTATAATCGAGAACTGTAACTAATGAATCTGTTTTATAGGTAAGTTCTGTAGCCTGTCTTTTTAGTCTTGTAGAGGAATAGCCCGGTATATACTCCCTTAATGGTGTAAAGGCTATAATGAGCGTGGTAAGGCCAATCAAAACAATGATGAACAATGTTCCGGTGACAAAAACGTTCATCCGGTTCAATTTAAAAGAAATCTTTTCCTCAAAAGTATTCTCATTGAGAATAACCAAACGGTACTTGTGCAACAGCTTTCGCCTGAGTTCTTTGCGCTTTCTTTTTTTGGTCGCCATAATGACAAAGATAGCTTTAGATTTTAATTCAGATGTTAAGCTTTTTAAAATGCTTTTGCCAGATTTTACGGTTAATACAATCTATGTCGCCAATTTTCGTTAATACAAGCAACCATGTGCTATTCTTTTAGTACTTTTACACTCTATTAGCAAGAACTTAATATCATGATTGCTTTAAATATTTTTCTCGGAATGCTTGGCCCTTGGCAAATTGTATTGATTGTAGTGGTTGTCCTTCTCCTTTTTGGTGGAAAGAAAATTCCTGAATTAATGCGTGGTCTGGGTAGTGGAATCAAAGAATTCAAGGATGCATCTAAGGAAGATGAGAAATTGGACGGTCCAAAAGAGTCTGACTCTTAGGCTTCTTTTTGTTTTAAACATTCCTCAAGGCCCTACTAGCGGTACATTCATCGACCAATAACTACATTATTTGGGCTTACATGACACAAAAAATACCTTTCACAACAAAAAGTTATTTTGCCCTTAAAGGTATTTTACTTTAGCATTTGATAGTAAAACTAGGTTTAAGCCATCCTATTTCAGCTTATTACATCTAACCAGCCTAGTTTTGGAAAGAACAACAATGAGAAAGCTGTCTTTGGTTATTGCCCTCGCTTTCATGTCTGGACTCAACGCCCAGGATGTTTCCTTTGTTCAATTTGAAGATGTAAAGGAAGAGTCTAGTGTTGAAACACAATCAGAAACATCTGGCGAAGAAGAAATTCCCAAAACCCTGAAAGAAGAAGAGGGTTCTCAAAAAGGCGTAAAAAATGGTATTGCAGAAAAACTTATAAACAAAGCTAACGGATACTTCGATAAAATGTGGTATGCCGAAGCAGCTCGAATTTATGATATTGTCCTTGAAGAAAGTGACCAAGAACATACTTTTGAGCTATTGTCAAAAGCCGCTGAAGCTCATTATTATAGCGGCAACATGGAGAAATCTTATATATGGTACCATGAGCTCTACCAAAACCACAAAGAAAACATCACTGAAGAGAGTTTCTTTAAATATAACCATAGCCTAAAGGCAAATGGGCGATATAAGAGAGCCGCTAGACTTACCAGGCTGTTTCGTCAGAAACGTGAAAAAACGATAAAAGTACAGTCCCGTGAGAATCCCATTTGGGATAATTCTGCCTACGTTGAAGTTAAGAACATGGCAATAAACTCAAAATATTCTGATTTCTCTCCTATGTTTCACGGAGATGGGAAGGTAGTTTATGCCTCTGCCATGGACTCCTCTTTCTTGACCACAAGGCGCTATCGATGGAACAATCAACCATTTTTGGATTTGTATGTAGCCCGCCAGAATGAATCACAGGAAGATTTAGTTGGTGCCGGAAAGCTTTCAAAAAAAATCAATACAAAGTACCATGAAGCTTCCGTTGCATTCTCTCCAGACCAGAAAACCATTTACTTTACCAGAAACAACTATGGAAAGAAAAAGAAGTTAAGGAGAGGTAAGAAAGGAGTGAATCATTTAAAAATTTACACCTCCAATTTTATAGATGGAGAATGGACCAAAGCAACAGAGCTACCGTTCAACAGTGAAAACTATTCCAATGGCCATCCATCAGTAAGCCCAGATGGCAAAAAAATGTATTTCGTATCCGATCGCCCAGGTGGATTTGGCCTAACCGACATCTATGTGGTTGACATTTTGGAAAATGGGAAGTTCTCTGAGCCCAGAAATCTGGGTAAATCCGTAAATACTCCGTACAAAGAGATGTTTCCTTATGTAACTGGGACAAGTTTATATTTTTCTTCAGACAGGACCATGGGAGTAGGAGGGCTGGACATCTATAAGTCCGACTATTCCGGGGAACTCTTCAATGTGGCGATAAACATGGGTAAGCCCGTCAATAGTAATCGAGACGACTTCTCATACATAATTGATGCAGAAGGCCAAAAAGGATATTTTGCCTCTAACCGTAAAGGAGGTAAAGGTGATGATGATATCTATTCTTTTAAAAACATCCTTAATCTAAATGCAATAGCTGGTGTTATAAACAATATAGAAAATGAAGAGCTTCTGGATAACGTTACGGTCGCTTTGTTCAATGAAGAGGGAGAGAGGTTAGTGGAGACTACAACAGATAGTTTGGGTAATTTTGTGTTTGACGAACTTCTTCCATCCAAAAAATATAGTTTGGTTGCATTGAAAGAAGGGTTTGTAGAGGAAAAAATCCAAGTGAGTACCAAGAACAATGAAAGGATTTTTCTGGAACAATCCATAACTCCAATTAAAGAATTGGTGGTTCGGGAAAATGAAGTGCTCAAGGTAAATACTGAGAACATCTACTTTGATTTTGACAAGTTCAATATAAAGGCACAGGCTGCAGAAGAATTGGACAAGTTGGTGGATTTAATGAAATCCCACCCCGAAATGGTCATTCGTATTGAATCCCATACAGATTCTCGTGGAACCAGAGCTTACAACAAGTATTTGTCTGATAAGAGAGCCAAATCTTCAAGGGACTATATTGTTTCCAAAGGAATAGAAGCCTCCCGTATTGAAAGTGCCATAGGATATGGCGAAGAGCGTCTTTTGAATGATTGCGGCGATGGCGTGCGTTGTAGCGGACAAAATCATAATCTAAACAGAAGGTCAGAGTTTATCATTGTAAATATGTAAACCCTCTACCAAAATTCCTTTTTTACCTTACCTTTTTACCCATTTGCAATCCCTAGAATGCATTTCATCGATACTTTTCATCTTTAAGACTTATCGCAGGCAATACCGTTAATCGATAAAAGTAAGAAGGTCGTGGGAGTTAAAGATACCTCCGATGTTTTCATCATTCTTTTTCTGCATTTTATCCTTCACTTTCTTCAAGTCCAAAGCGAAAGCGCAAAATTTGTCTTGTCTTTAAATCTTAAAATATATACTTATGAAAAGATTATTACTTGTTAAAGAGATTTATATGGAGGCTTTTAAAAACTTAGGCCACATCATCTTGGAAAGATATTTTAAAGTGTTCTCCTGGTTTTGTTTCATTATGTTCTTTATAGTGCTATACGCATTCGTTTTCAGAATAGCCACAGGATTCGCTTTTGACTAAAAAATACTCTTAAGCATTTAAAGAACGAAAAAGCCCGGCACTTAGAACACGCTGGGCTTTTTTGAATCTATTCTTGAGATTTTTGTACGGCTACGAACCTATTTCCGATTCAAACCTAACGGTGCGTAATATAGCCTCGAGCTCAAACATATAATCCCTTTTTTCTGCTGAAGGCGCAAAAGTGAAACCTTCTAAAACCAACTTTCTTTGGTTCGCTTCGTCATTTATGATGTACGTTAAAAATGGCCCGGCCATGGGATATCCGCTTATTTCCCATATTCCTCTTGCTTCAGCCGCTTTTTTTCCACCAATTTCTGCAGGAAGCACATAAGGCGCAAAAGCCTTTTCCGTAATCATGAAGGTATTTTCATAAGGGCCGGGAACATGCATTTTCCCTATGGAGTCCCTCATTTCTATGATGTCACGCACGAAGGTGGAATCCGTCGAAAAGCTCTCTTTGGGCATTTCATAAGCAATAATGTTCATGGTGCCTTTAGGGATTTGAATATCCATCCAAACAAAGTTCTTTTCGCGCTTTCCAAGTTTATACAATGAAGGTATGCGAAGCGAAATGCCCAACTCTTCCTGCAAAGCCTTTTCCTTGCTTAAAGAGCGCGTAAATCTTTTTTGGGCTTCGTTTATTTCAACCTCTTTAAATGAGGAAATGGCCTGACCGGATAGCTTTTCGATATTCCCAGCAAGGTCATTATATGTCTCTCCTTTGATGACCGCAACTTTTTGTGGTTCTGCATACACATTGGTTTTAATGTGTGCCAAGGATAGGCTGTCCTGTTCCACAAAAAGAACAGACCTTGAATGAGTCACAGCTCCTTTAAATACCTGAGGGGGAATCTGCGTAATGCTAAAAATAGGCTCTGCCTGAGGTAATCCCAGAACTTGCGCGGCAAAATGCTCCCTTACCTTGTCTCCTACGGCGCCTTTCCATAATTCAGTATCCATGACCACCATAAGAGAGTTGATTCCTCCCGTGGATGGCGGTAAAAAGCGTTCTTTCTTGCCTGAATCTTTACAAGCAAACAAGGCCATCGATAAGATGACCAGTAGTGTTCCAAATTTTTTCATATTGTTCTAAAGTTACGAAGAACACTCGCACAATTTAAGTTTTGTGCCAGGTTTTAGGTTGTTCCCACTAATACCGTTCCATTCTCGTAAATTATCCACAGAAATTCCCGGATATTTTCTGGAAATTGTCCAAAGCGAATCACCACTTTGAACAACATGTATCTTTCCTGCCTTTGCCGCTCCTTCAGTGGATACTTTTGGCTTTGAGGTTTTCGCAACCTTTTGGGTATACGGCTTTCTTGGAAATATAGTGAGACGTTGTCCTACTCTTAAGTTATTACTTCGAAGTCCGTTCCATCGTTTTATCTGACTTACGCCCACGCCATATCGCTCAGCTATCTTGCCCAAATAATCTCCACTTCGGACTTTGTATCGTATCTGATTTTTGGTCTCTACCAACTGTGGCAGGGGTTTTTCCAAAGAATCCAATTCTTTCTTGGCATAGGCATAAATGGCTTCTTCATTGTTAACAAATGTTCCAATCTTAGAAACAGGCAAACGGAGTGCGTATTCTTTTCCTTTGATTTTTGGAATAATGTTCAGCTTGTAGGCAGGATTCAACATTTCCAATTCTTCATTACTGATATCCACCAGTTTTGAAATCTGGTCAAAAGTGATTGTGTTTTTGACAATGATGGTATCCGTTTCAAAATACGGACGATCCACATTTACTTTCTTTAGGCCATGCTCATCGGCATATTCAAAAATGTACATGGTGGCCAAAAAAGCGGGAACATACCCTGCTGTCTCACGTGGAAGATTCCTTCTAATATTCCAATAATTTTTATATCCTCCAGATCTTCGGATAGCTTTATTTACATTTCCAGGTCCAGAATTATATGCGGCCAGTGCCAAATCCCAATCGTTAAAAATACCATAGAGTTTGGACAAATATTTTGTAGCAGCCTTGGTGGCTAATATAGGATCGTTCCTTTCATCCACATAACTGCTTACATCCAAACCATATATTCGGCCAGTACTGTACATAAACTGCCAAAGACCTTTGGCTCCAACCCTTGATCTTGCTCTTGGATTCAATGCAGATTCCACTATGGCCAAATATTTCATTTCGAGTGGAACATCCTGATTGTCGAGTTCTTGCTCAAAAAGTGGAAAATAGAATTGGCTAGCAGTCAACATACGCTCCATTAAACCTCTTTTACGAACCAAAAATGATTTAATTACACTTTCCAGTGAGGGATTATAGGCAATGTTGAATGGTGTTTTTTCATTGAGTCTGGCCAATCTTGCTTTCAAAGTATCCGTAGGCAGGTCAATTTCATACGTTTCCTTTTCATCGGAACTTTGAACTTCAGCATACATTTCAGTGAACCAATCTGCACTTTTTGAAAGCTCTTTAAGCCAAAGGCTGTCGCTTTTTCGTGCTTCTTCCAAATCCTTCAGTTCAAACTTTCCATTGGTTCCTTTTGAGATAATGCCATCCATCTGGGAAGAGATGGAAGAATCATCAATTGAAATGGAATCAACAATAATTTGAGGGCTTGTTGATGAAGATATTCGGGTGCTATCCGCTTCTTGGGCTGTTATAAAAACCCAAGAAAATAGAAAAACCAACGATAAGGTTGCTTTACATTCTAAATTCATTTTTGGACTGGATTTGGTTCGGAACAAACGAAAATGGCTTTTTTTTCCGAAAAACTAAAACTTTCGCTCTAAAACATACGTTAAACCTGAAACACTCAGTCCTTTAAGAACGAATGCTTTAGTCCAATATTGCAGCTATTCCCGGTAAAGTTCTTCCTTCCAAACTCTCCAACATGGCACCCCCGCCGGTAGAAACATAACTTACCTTGTCTTGGAACCCAAACTGCTTTACTGCAGCAACGGAATCACCTCCACCAACTAAGGAAAATGCCCCGTTCTGTGTGGCCTCGTCAATAGCGTTACCCACGGCAATGGTTCCTTTGGAAAAGTTCTCCATTTCAAAAACTCCAACCGGGCCATTCCAAAGAATAGTTTTGGACTGTAATATTACTTCTTTAAAATTTTCCAGGGTCTGTGGTCCAGCATCAAGTCCCTGCCAGCCATCTGGGATTTCATTTACGCTTAGGAATTGTGTATTTGCATTGTTGTCAAAATCATCCGCCGCCAAGACATCCACAGGTAGATGTACCTCGACTCCTTTGGCTTCTGCCTGTTTTAAAATTTCCAATGCCAAATCTATTTTATCATCCTCACATATTGAGTCTCCAACACTTCCGCCTTGGGCTTTAACAAAAGTATAGGTCATACCGCCACCAACAATCAAGTGGTCTACTTTATCAAGAATATTCTCAATAATTGTTATTTTGGAAGATACCTTAGCCCCACCTAAAATGGCCGTCACTGGCTTTTCACCTGTTTGCATCACCTTTTCAATGGCTTTGATTTCCTTGGCCAACAAATAACCAAAACACTTGTTTTCGGGAAAAAACTTGGCCACAATAGTAGTAGAAGCATGGGCTCTATGGGCCGTTCCAAAGGCATCGTTCACATAAACATCTCCCAATTTAGAAAGATTTTCAGCAAATGATTCATCGCCACTTTCTTCTTCGGCATGGAAACGGAGGTTTTCCAACAAAAGGATTTCCCCGTTCTCCAAAGAGGCTGCGGCTTGTTCAGCTAGCTCCCCCGCAGAATTCTCAACAAACTTTACTTGAACACCTATAATTTCAGATACCTTTTCGCAGATATGGGCAAGGGACATATCTGGATTCACTTTTCCTTTTGGTCTACCCAAGTGACTCATCAGAATGGCACTACCGCCATCTTCCAATACTTTAAGAATGGTCGGTTTTGCCGCCTCTATTCTACTGGTGTCCGTGACATTGAAATCTGAATCCAAGGGGACATTAAAGTCTACACGGATAAGTGCTTTTTTGTTTTCAAAGTTGAAATTATCTATGGTTCTCATATGCTATGGTTTAAGGAAATTCAAAAGTAAAGATTTCCCATTAGCTCCCTATATTCTGCTGCTATAATTTTAAAGTGAAAGCCCAATCCATCAGAACTTAAAACTTATATTTGACTTATGCTGTTCAAAGACATTTTGGGGCTTAATCATATTAAAGGGCATTTAACCGCTACCGCGGATAGCGGGCGTGTTGCACATGCCCAACTTTTTATTGGTCCAGAAGGTTGTGGTGCTTTGTCCATGGCCATAGCCTATGCCCAATATTTGTTATGCAAAAACACTGGTGGCGAAAATGAAGGCGGTAATGAAGCTTGCAATCTTAAATGCAATACACTTTCCCACCCTGATCTTCATTTTGCTTTTCCAGTATCCAATTCAGATAAGGTAAAATCACATGCCGTAAGTGATCTGTTCATTGAGGAATGGAGGCAATTTGTAAAGGAACAGCCTTATGGCAATCTTTTTGATTGGTATCGACTGGTGGGCATTGAAAAGAAACAAGGTCAGATTGGGGTTGATGAGGCACAGGATATTGTGAAGAAGCTTTCTTTAAAATCTTATGAAGGAGGATATAAGGTGATGATTATTTGGATGGCCGAAAAGATGAACACAGCAGCAGCCAATAAGTTATTGAAATTGGTTGAAGAGCCTCCGGAGAAAACTGTGTTATTGCTTATTGCTGAGGAGGAAGAACAGATTATCAATACTATTTTGTCACGTTGCCAAATACTTCATTTTCCACCTTTGCCCGAAAGCATCATAACCGAAACATTGGAAGAAAGGGGGGTAGAAAAATCCGAGGCTTTTTCTATTGCTCAAGAAGCCAATGGAAACTACAACAAAGCACTGGATTTGGTAAAGAAAGATTCTGAGGATTTGGTTTTTGAACAGTGGTTTGTGCAATGGGTGAGAAGCGCTTTTAAAGCCAAAGGCAATAAGAGTGCGATCCATGATCTTATACTCTGGAGCGATGAGGTCTCCAAAACGGGAAGAGAAGTGCAGAAGCAGTTTTTGAACTACTGCATCACAGTAATGCGACAAGCACTATTTCTGAACTATAATGTGGGCTCTTTAGTCTATTTAAAGATGCACACGGTAAACTTTGATCTTAAGAAATTCGCTCCCTTTATTCATGAAAACAATATCATGGAAATTGTGCAGGAAATAGAAAAAGCCATTTATCATGTGGAACGAAATGGTAACGCTAAAGTTATCTTTACCGATCTTTCCATCAAATTAACTCGACTGCTTCACACAAAAGCAGCTTAATTACACCTTATGGAACACATAACAAAAATCATATTACTAGTTTTCTTGGCCATTACATTTATCCAAAGCGGATTGGACAAAATTGTAGATTGGAAAGGAAACTTAGGATGGCTCAAAGGTCATTTCTCAGAAACCATTTTTAAAAATATGATCCCATTGCTTTTAGGTGTTATCCTTCTTTTGGAATGTGTTTCTGGTGTTTTGGCCGTTGCTGGCGCCATTCAATTTGCAACTTTTAATTCCAGTTCGTTGGCTCTATATTCCGCAATACTCTCTTGCATCACTTTATTGTTTTTGTTATTGGGTCAACGTGTTGCCAAAGATTATGATGGGGCAAGGACCATTGTGATTTACTTTATGCCTGCGATTTTTTTGGTATTCTTGTTGCAATAAAAAAGCCCATCAATGATGGGCCTTATAGATATCGTAGTGGAATAACTCTTACTATATCTTGTACTTATTATTGAGTATCTTCAATAATTCGTCAGTAAGGTCTTTACCCTCTTTTCCATAAAGAACACTTCCTCCATCTCCTCCGCCTAAAATATAGGTGAAGCCATTAGTTTTGCCATAGGCTCTAATTTCTTTTTTCACCTTACTAACCAAAGAATCCATTTCCGTTTGACTGGTTTGCTGTAATTGCTGCTCTTCTTGCTGCAATTGATTTCCCACAAACTGTCCCTTTTGCTGAAGTACGGCATATTCTTCTTGGGCACTTTTTTGTGACATCTTTTGTGCCTTGGTCTGGAACTGTTGCAATTCTATCTGGAATGCTTGGGAAATACTATCTCTCTTTTTGGTCAAAGCTTCTACTTTGGTTTTGAACTTTGCCTCGATGTCTATCTTTTCTTGATAACCATCCATCAGTTTGACGTTGTCCACATATCCAATTTTATCTTGTTCGCAAGACATGACCAACAAAGCGATTATGGGTATTACAATTTTCTTCATCCTTGTGTTTTAAAGATGGGCAAAAATAGAAAAGCTTTTTTAATGATATCGTTAAGTTTTACGAATTGTACCTCATTCAGCAAAAGGGATAAGAAAAAACTATGGGGAAAATAGATAAAGATTGGCTTTTCCTATTTTAATGGCTTCTTTTTGACGTTCTGCAATGCCTTTTCTTCTTTTATTCGTATAAATACATGCCTGCTAATTAGAAAGTCTCATATCGCGCCTTATTCCCTGTTTTTGTTCTTTTCTAAAACATAAATCATGGAAGAATACTCGTTCGTAAAGATTGCATGGATATTGGACCATAAACCTTTAAAGAAAGCACTAAAAAGATAAAATCTATTTCCCTTATATTTTTCTGAAAGTAACGAGACATAAAATGCATCGAACCGCATAGGCTTGATTGTTTTTACTTTCATCCCGTGTTCTTTAAAAAGCACGCGAATTGAACTTTGCGAGAAATGCCATAAATGACGAGGCACATCATACGCGGCCCAATACTTTCCGAAATGCTTTGCATCCCAGGAACGAAAGTTTGGAACCGCTATCACCAAAATTCCAGAATCATCAAGAAGATTTGAAATTGTTTTAATCTGATGATTCAAATCTGGAAGGTGTTCCAAAACATGCCATAAGGTTATCACATCAAAACTTGAATCAGACAGTTCACTTAAATCTTCAGTAAGCTTAATCCCTTTTTGTTGAGCTCTTCCTCTAGCTTTCTCATTGGGTTCCACCCCAGAGACCGTAAATCCTTGTTGATTGGCAAAAACCAAAAAATCTCCGGTGCCTGCGCCAATATCCAGTAGTTTTTTTAGTTTATATCCTTGATTTTCAATTAGTTGTATTTTATTTTTGATGTTCTTTGCCTTAATAGCCTGATATAAACCATCAACTACTGACTTTTTTGAATCCGTATGTGAAATATAGTTGTCTCCTTGGTAAAACGCATCAAGATTATCCGGTATTGGTTTGGTAAATAGCATGTCCTTTGATTCGTCCCAAATCAAATCAAATTCCTCATTCGAAAATGAGTAGTCTTTAGTTTTTAAATACAACTTCATTATAATTATGCGTATTTAAATATTCATTTTTTAGATTTGAAAGATATTGTATGACCTGCTTTTTGTCTGAAGAGTTTTCCAATAAAATATCATTTCCTAATTCATCGTATACCTCCATGGCAATATAAAAATTTCCTTTTCTTGTCTCATGAATTTCATCAAAAACCGGATCCATATCAGCCCTACTTAGTAAAGCATCTGCCACTACTGGAATTAGATTAATGGTTTTATCTGGTATTTCAACTTCGTAAAACGAAAAAGCATATTTTCTGTTATTCACATAAAATGGAACATCTACATCTACAGAGAAATCTTCCAAGTCAAATTTAATGTTCACGTAATCGTAGAACTCGTTTGCTTCTTTAGGATCCTCGAATACATAAACGGTTTTCTTAGGAAGACTTCTTCTAAATTTTTTGCCTTTTACAATCTTATAATCCTTAATACTGGGTGCAACTCTTAACGGAATACAAGAATAGAACAAAAAGAATATAAGGAAAATGCTGAGGTAGTTTTTCATTGGTTTAGAATTGTCTGAAATGACAACAAAAACCAGTCCAAATTGCAAACCAAGCGCTTTCTTGTTCCACGTGGAACACCTACATTACCTTCCTAAAAAAACCAACAACACACTGATGTCAGCTGGGGAAACTCCGCTTATTCTAGAGGCTTGTGAAATACTTACTGGGCGTATTTGCTCTAGTTTTTCCCGCGCTTCGTATGATAAGGATTTCAGTTTTGAATAATCGAAAGAATCTGGTATCCTGACATTTTCCAACCTATGCAACTTGTCCGCATTATTCTTTTCTTTTTCAATATATCCTGAATATTTTACTTGAATTTCAGCCTGCTCTAGGACTTCTCTGCCCAGTTGGTTTTCAGAAACAAAATCAGAAACGGATTCCAATTCAAGCATGTGGTCCATGCTAACCTTTGGCCTTGAAAAAACTTTGAATAGCTTATCGGATTGACGAACCAGTGCAGAATCAACGCGCTCTAAAATTGGATTAATTTCCTCCGGGTCAAAGCTTGTCTTTTTAAAGAAGTGAATGAAGTCATCAGACTTTCTTTGCTTCTCTTCCATCAACTTGAGTCTTTCTTTTGAGGCCAAACCAAGTTCATATCCTTTTGGCGTTAGCCTCAAATCTGCATTGTCTTGTCTCAACAAAGTTCGATACTCTGCCCTGGAGGTAAACATCCTGTAGGGTTCTTCAGTGCCTTTAGTAATCAGATCATCGATCAGCACACCTATATACGCCTCATCTCTTTTTAGTGTAAATGGCTCTTGTTCTCTTATTTTCAGATGCGCATTTATTCCTGCCATCAGACCCTGAGAAGCAGCTTCCTCATACCCTGTTGTTCCATTAATTTGCCCTGCAAAATATAGGTTGTCAACGAGCTTGGTTTCAAGTGTGTGTTTTAACTGTGTTGGTGGAAAATAATCATATTCAATAGCGTAGCCTGGACGGAAAAACTTTACATTCTCAAATCCCCTTACCGACTTCAGAGCTTTGTATTGAACATCTTCAGGCAAGGAAGTGGAGAACCCATTTACATATACCTCTACTGTATTCCATCCTTCAGGTTCCACAAATATCTGATGCGCATTCTTATCCGCAAATCGATGTATTTTATCTTCAATGGATGGGCAATATCTGGGTCCAATACTCTTAATTCTTCCATTAAACATTGGCGAACGATCAAAGCCTTCGCGCAGCAGATCATGAACCAACTCACTTGTATGCGTCATATGACAATCCCTTTGTTCCTTTAAAACAATGGTGTCCAGATATGAAAACTTTTCGGGTCTACTATCGCCGGGTTGTGGAATCATCTTTTCATAATCCAAAGACCGGCCATCTACTCTAGGAGGTGTCCCCGTTTTCATTCTTCCTGTGTCGAATCCAAAATCAACAAGCTGCTCCGTAATTCCCGTGGCAGGCCTTTCTCCAGCCCTTCCTCCACCAAACTGTTTTTCCCCAATATGAATCAACCCATTTAGAAAGGTTCCATTGGTCAACACTACAGCCTTAGACCTAATATCAATACCAAGCGATGTCCGAACACCTACAATCGTGTTCCCCTCAACCAAAAGTCCTGAGACCATTTCTTGGTAAAAATCAGCATTGGGAGTTCCTTCCAAAATCAATCGCCATTCTTCTGCAAAACGCATTCTGTCATTCTGCGCTCTCGGACTCCACATAGCTGGACCTTTGGATTTATTGAGCATCTTAAACTGTATGGCAGATTTGTCGGTAACAATTCCACTATATCCACCTAACGCGTCTATTTCCCGAACAATTTGTCCCTTCGCAATTCCCCCCATTGCAGGATTGCATGACATTTGTCCAATGGTCTGAAGGTTCATAGTGACCAGCAATGTCTTTGATCCCATATTCGCAGCTGCAGCAGTAGCCTCGGCTCCTGCATGGCCGCCTCCAACCACAATTACATCATATTCCTTTTCAAACATAACTATTGTTCCACGTGGAACATTTTTATTTTTTCCTCTTCCTTTGCCCTCATTAAAACAATCTCTTCCTCAGACTTATCCCCATAACCTGCCAAATGCAGTATCCCATGACTCATGACTCGTAAAAGCTCCTCCTGTTCATCTACCTGAAAAGTTTTTGAGTTCTCTCTTACCCGGTCCGTAGAAATGAAGATATCTCCTGAAATAACGTTCCCTTCCGTGTAATCAAAGGTGATAATATCGGTATACGTATCATGACCCAAATACTGTTGATTGATGGATAATAGTCTATCATCATCACAAAAAATATAGTCCAGCTTACCTACCACCAAACTCTCTTCCGTTATTATTCTATTAATCCAATCGGAAAACTTTGGAATGTCGTTTAGAATAAAATCTGATTCAAAATGAAAATCAATCATTCTTGAAATACTCCTTCACTTTTTTGTCATATTGACGGCGCAAAGGTAGTGTTTGCCTGTTTAATATCTCAACATCACTGCGGTTATCTATCAGCTGTTCAGGCTTTGTAGTAATTGGGTTTTTGTATTTTTCAAGATTGGTTTCACCTTCCCTTTCCTCTCTTTGACCTTGTTTTAAAGCTGCATTTTCCAACTTCAACAACTGATGTTGTATTGAGTTTGCCTTATTCTTGGTCCTTTGTGTTATACCATTTTCAATTAAATCATTTTCAAAATCCTCCATTTGACGAATCAATTTCTTAGCCAAATCTCTATCCGATTCCCTGATCAAATCATTTAACTGTTTTTCCAATTGTTGTCTCAAAAACTGCTGCTCCTTATATATTTCGTATACCTCATTAAACCCAAGTTCTTCTTCATCCCCAGTTGAAGCTCCTCCAGATTCCTGCCCTGACAAACCCTTTTCTTTTCCTTCTTTTCCTTCTTTTCCTTCGTTTTCTTTTCCATCTTTACCGTCCTTACCTGAACCTTGAGCATCCTTTTGTGATTCTCCCTCACCAGAACTTTCTTTTTTACCCTGTTGTCCTGAACCATCAAGCTTTTCCTGTAAGCCCTCCTGCCCTTTAATGATGTCCGGCAGCTGAAAATCCTGTCCGCCTTGACCTTGGCCTTGGCCAGGCTGCATATTCTGCTGCATATTATCCAGTATATTCGCAAGAAAATCACCTAAGGAATTTGTTGCATTGATAACATACTGCTGATAAGACGCACCTTGAAAAACTTGATTCTCGGCTAGACTTTCCAAAGATTTATCAATATTATAATACACCTCTGTAATCTGTTCATTGACAAACTCGGACAACTCCGCTCTTCGCAGCGACAGTGAAAACAAACTATCATCCACATGCTCAAACAAATCTTTTAGCTCATTTTGATCCCTAACCATTTTTCCATATTGCGAAACATCCACATCGGACTCCTCAACCCATTCAAAAAGCTGTTCTTGTTTAAAAGAAAATGTAACGAGATTGTCTAAAATTTGTCGTAACATTTCGGCATCCTCAGTGTCTGAAGAACCGCCTCCAGCAGAAGCACTCTGCTGCAAAGATTGACTCAACTCTTGCATTTTCTGAGCCGCGGACTTTTGTTTTTGTTTTGCCTTTTTAGATTCTTGTGTTTGCTTTTCACCGTCTGAAGCCTCCTTGTCCTTTTGAAGCTCCTGCAGCGCCTCTTTTTGATCCTGCTTAATGGATTCTTGGCTTCTTTCTTTTACATCAATCTGCAAAGGTTTCTTTAAACCTTCATTGTCCTTTTTAAGCTCACTTAGCTCTTTTGCCAACTCTTCAAACGATTTGTTCAGTTTTTCCTGAGTGTCGACATTTTCCTCATTGCTTAATTTTTTGTCCTCCGCTTTCTTTTCCGCTAGTTCATCTTGTTCCTTTGAAAGTTTATCCAATTCCTTAGCAAGTTGAGAGACCTTCTCAGTAACATAATACCGTTTTGTAAGCTCAAGAATCTGCTCCAAATTTCTGGCATTGGAACTTTGCTTCTTAGATAATTCATCCAATCTCTTTTTTAGCTCTTCCTTTTCTATTTTATCTGCAAGCTTGTCTAACTCCTCAAGCAACCTTTCGTTTTTCCTGGCTTCAAGTTCTTGTCGCTCCAATCTTTCCTGAAGCAATCGCTTTAACTCATCTCCCTTTTCATTTTTCTCCAAACTTTCATTCAGTTGCTTGCTAAACTTTTCCATTAGCTGTTCCTTTTGCTTTTGCTTTTGAATGAAATCTTTGATTCTGGTTTTCTCCTCAAAATTGAAGCTGTTTCCTTCCTTTTGCTTTTCGTTTATTTTAGACAAGGTTTCTTGTTGTTCCCTATACCCCTCTAAAGACTTATCAAACTTCTTTAAAAGATTATCCTGAAGTTCTAACTCTTTGTTTATCAATTCATTACCATCATAAACTCTCGTGCTAAATACTTTGCTCTTTGCTGATTTACCTCCTCTAATTCCATCATTATCAACTACTTCAAAATATAACTTATAATCCTTGCCTTGTTGAATCTCTACGCCTGAAGGGAACGTGTAATAAAATTGATGCCCACTTCCACTCACTGACTCCAACAAAACCCTTTGTTTGTTCTGCTCATTATTCGCCTCATAATAAATCAAACTCAAACTTGAAAGTCCATAATCATCTGATAATTGACCCGTGTAAAAGGACTGATTAGGGTTTAACGAGTCCAAGACCTGACTTACTTCTATCTTTGGAGAAGCATCTCGAATCACATCAATCGCATAGTGTAATGATTCAAAGTCCGCTACTTCTTCATTCGAAGTGCTTATGGAATAGTCCAAGTTTTTATAAAGACGTTTAACCATCTTGAACTTTTCCTCGCTTAACCCGAAAACTTCAACTGTATCCAAGGAGGTCATTTCTATCTTATCAACAGACGTTCCCTTAATCTCCCATTCAATTCGCGTTCCCTCCGGGACCACAGCGTTGCCACTTCCATTTACAATTTCCGCACCCTTATTCAAATAAGCGGGATAGTTTAATCTCATAGTAAAATCCACCAAGGTGGGCGTACTAATACTTTCAATATTATAAGTTCTAGAGTCCCATCCATTTGCAGAAACATAAAATTCCTTATCATTAAAAGGTGGTTGAACCGTATACAGAAACCTGTTTCCGTTTCTTCTCATCAACAAAGACTTGGTCCCAAACACAATTGAGGCATTTTCCGGCACCAAATCCCCATCTATGGCGAACTCGATTGTAAAAGGCTCATTGTCCAAAACTTTCAAGTTGGTATTGAGCAGTGTGAACGAAAAGGGAGCCGGTCTTTCGTAGGCTAAATCATAGTTTACCACTCTACTATGTGAATTCATTAACTGTCCAATATTGCCAGATATCCAAAACAGAATTAAAACCAAAACGGGCGCAATTAAGTGTTTTGCATAACCAACGCTCTCCTTAAAATCTATAGCGTCTTGAAAGGGCAAAACAGCTAGGTTTTGTGACCTCTGTTCAATACTGGCCTCTAACAGTTCGGACTTTGATGGGTTTTCCGCAAGTTCCAGAAGATTGAACAACTTGTCTTCGACCTTTGGAAAGTGGATTCCAATTAATCTAGAAGCCTCTTTATTTGATAGTCCTTTTTTGACTTTAAAAAGATAAAAGATTGGAATTATTATAAACCGATACAACAGGAAGAGCTCTACTACAAGGAAGATTACAAACAGCGTCAAGCGCCAACTTCCATCAAGCCAGAAAAGAAACTCTACTGAAGTAATGGCCAACCAAAACAAAAGCCCAAGGCCTCCAAAAAGTAGTGCGCCTTGAATTAATTGTTTGGTATAATATCTTTTTGTGAAGCCTTCCAACTTCGCCAAAACACCCTGATAACTATTCAAAATATTTTATATTTATTACAAGATACCCGATACCCTGCAATTGTCTT
Source organism: uncultured Allomuricauda sp. (assembly GCF_947501165.1). GTDB lineage: Bacteria > Bacteroidota > Bacteroidia > Flavobacteriales > Flavobacteriaceae > Flagellimonas. The sequence goes on from NZ_CANMUU010000001.1 coordinate 830,431, forward strand.
AAAAAATTTTTGTTAAAAGGCCCTCCTATGAAAGATTTGAAGTATTTAGCCGCATTTACCATACCAGTTTCTGCTGTAATAAGCCTTTATTTTAAAGGATATTGGAGTTTTTTTACACCTTTTTACACCTTTGCAATCATCCCTTTATTGGAGATTCTTCTTCCCGTCGATTCCTCTAATCTTTCTCCAGAAGAAAGGGAACAGAAGAAAAAAAGCCGCCTTTTTGATTGGTTGCTTTATCTAAACGTTCCAGTAGTTTATTTCTTTTTAATCTACACTCTTTTTGATATCACCACTACAACTTATCAAGCTTATGAGATTATTGGATTGGTCTTTTCCATAGGAATAGTTTTTGGTGTTAATGGCATAAATGTGGGTCATGAGCTGGGGCATAGACAAAACACTCCTGAAAGGTTTCTAGGCAAATTGCTCCTGTTGCCGTCCTTCTATATGCATTTCTATATTGAACACAACTTCGGTCATCATGCCAAGGCAGCAACTAAAGAAGACCCTGCTACGGCCTCCTACAATCAAAGTGTTTATTCTTTTTGGTTCACCTCAACCACTGGGCAATATATTAACGCATGGAAAATTCAAAACACCCTATTGCAAAAGCAGGGCGTGCATTTTCTAAGTATCAAAAATGATATGTTTTGGTACACGCTTATCCAGGTTTTGTTTTTAATAACAATCTATTTCCTATTCGGAAGTTTAGGGCTAATTTTTGCTATAGGTTCAGGAATTGTTGGTTTCTTATTGCTCGAGACCGTAAATTATATAGAACACTATGGTTTGATGCGAAAAAAAATGCCTTCTGGAAGATATGAGCGCGTAAGGGAATGTCATTCATGGAACAGTAACCATGTTATAGGAAGAATTGTTTTGTATGAGCTGACAAGGCATAGTGACCACCATTATAAATCATCAAAAAAGTATCAAATACTCGACTATCACGACATATCGCCTCAAATGCCCTACGGTTATCCAACCTCAATGGTGCTTTCATTAGTTCCTCCGCTTTGGTTTTATGTCATGAACCCAAGGGTTCCCAAAGACATGAAACCCACAAATTCGCTTTCTATCGCATAGTGCTTTTCATACCTTTGAAAAAATTTTTAAGGTATGTCAAAAGTTAGGGTTCGTTTTGCCCCCAGCCCAACAGGTCCTTTACACATTGGAGGTGTTAGGACGGCATTGTTTAACTATCTCTATGCCAAAAAACACAATGGCGACTTCATCCTTAGGATAGAGGATACTGACCAAAACAGGTATGTAGAAGGAGCTGAGGCCTATATAATCGAAGCATTGAACTGGTGCGGAATTCCTTTTGATGAAGGACCCGGAAAAGATGGAGGGTTTGGACCCTACCGCCAAAGTGAGCGAAAGCATCTTTACCAACAATATGCTCTTGAGCTCATAAAAAAAGGACATGCCTACTATGCCTTTGATACTCCTGAAACTCTAGATTATCACCGTAAAGACCATGAGGCTAAGGGAAAAACTTTTATTTATAACTGGCACAACAGGGAAAAACTTTCCAATTCCCTTTCGCTCACCCAAGAAGAAGTCCAGAAAAAAGTAAATGGGGGTGAAGATTATGTAATTCGGTTTAAATCACCCAAGGACCAAGAACTTATTTTACGCGATAGTATTCGCGGAGAAATTACCATCGACACCAATATTCTAGATGATAAGGTCTTGTTTAAAAGTGATGGCATGCCCACCTATCACCTCGCCAACATTGTGGATGACCATTTAATGGAGATTTCCCATGTGATTCGTGGCGAAGAATGGCTTCCTTCTTTGGCGCTTCATCAATTACTTTATGATGCATTTGGTTGGCAGGCACCACAGTTTGCCCATTTGCCTTTGATTATGAAGCCGGTGGGAAAAGGTAAATTAAGTAAGCGTGATGGAGAAAAGGGAGGATTCCCTGTCTTTCCCCTTCAATGGAATGATGCGCAGGGGTATAGGGAAAGTGGATATTTCCCGGAAACCGTAATTAACTTCTTGGCGCTACTGGGTTGGAATCCGGGTACTGAAAAAGAACTGTTTTCTCTTGATGAACTCATTGGATCCTTCAGTTTGGAACGCATCAACAAATCCGGTGCGCGCTTTGACCCAGAAAAGACAAAGTGGTTCAATCATCAATGTCTCCAGCAAAAGTCAAATACTGAATTGGCTACACTTTTTATTGAGCTCGAGGGCCAGAACCATCCAGAACTTAACGATAAAAGCAAGGATTATACGGAAAAGGTAGTCTCGTTAATCAAAGAGAGGGCCAATTTTGTTTCTGAATTATGGAGTTTAGGCGGTTATTTTTTTGTGCCACCCTCTCAATACAATGAAAAAGCAGTTAAAAAACAATTTAAGGACGATACCCCAGCTATATTACGAGAGGTTTCAGGATTAATTGAAGCGGTACCAGATTTTACGTCTCAAAATATTGAAAGTGAAATCAAAGATTGGATTGCACAAAAAGAGCTTTCCTTTGGAAAAGTTATGGGACCTTTACGTTTAAGTATTGTAGGAGATTTGAAAGGACCGCATCTCTTCGATATTATTGAAATGATTGGAAAAGAGGAAACAATATATCGTATCGAGAAAGCAGTATCGTATATCTAAGCCACCATCAACCTGATTTCTGCTTTTTGAAACTCTCTATCGTTAACAGGTTAACCCCCTTACTCTGTAACAATTTTGTCAATTTCACTACCAATCAAGTACCGAGTTTTGTAACTTCCTGAAATCAACATTAAATAGTATATATATGGGCAATTTCCTTTTAATACCAATCATTTTTTTTGGATTAATAATCCTATTTGCTTCCTTCTTTGTGGTAAAGCAGCAAACTGCTGTTATCATTGAGCGCTTTGGAAGATTCCAAAGCATCCGAAATTCCGGATTGCAAATGAAAATCCCTTTGGTAGACCGAATTTCCGGTAGATTAAGTTTAAAAATTCAACAGCTGGACGTCATTGTAGAAACCAAAACATTGGATGATGTTTTTGTAAAACTTAAGGTTTCCGTTCAATATGTTGTAATTCGTGACAAAGTATATGATGCGTTTTATAAACTGGAATATCCCCATGACCAAATCACTTCATTTGTATTTGATGTAGTACGTGCCGAGGTTCCCAAAATGAAATTGGATGACGTCTTTGTTAAAAAGGATGATATTGCCATTGCAGTAAAACGTGAACTTCAAGAATATATGTCTGAATATGGATATGACATCATTAAAACTCTAGTAACTGACATTGATCCAGATGCTCAAGTTAAGGAAGCGATGAACCGAATCAATGCTTCTGAACGTGAAAAGATTGCGGCACAGTTTGAGGGAGATGCCGCAAGAATCCTAATCGTGGAAAAAGCAAAAGCTGAGGCCGAAAGCAAAAGATTACAAGGTCAGGGTATTGCAGATCAGCGTAGGGAAATCGCCAGGGGGCTAGAAGAGTCTGTTGAAGTTTTGAACAAAGTTGGCATCAATTCGCAAGAAGCCTCTGCGCTAATTGTAGTAACCCAACATTATGATACATTGCAAGCTATTGGCGAAGAAACCAATTCCAACTTAATACTATTACCAAACTCTCCACAAGCAGGAAGTGATATGCTCAACAATATGGTCGCCTCATTTACGGCAAGCAATCAAATTGGAGAAGCTATGAAAAAACAGAACAATAAGAATAAAAATGAGGACAACTAAGTTCAATGGAATGAAATAGCACATAAAAACCCTGCAATGCAGGGTTTTTTCATTTTAAAGCTCTCTGATCAAGGATCAACACCGATAATATACCTACTGTTTTAAAAACAACAAAAGCCAGTAAAAACAGCTCAAAACAGCTTGCCTTGAATAATGATTCTCTATCAAAATTAGTTTTTATATAGGATTTTCCTATTCTAGGTTTTTTGTTCAATTTTTGCCCAAGTATCTCGCAAAGTAACCGTTCGGTTAAAAACTAAGTGTTCTGGTGTAGAATCCAAATCCACATTAAAGTATCCCAACCTTTGAAACTGGAATCTGTCTCCCGGTTTTGCATCTTTCAAACTTGGCTCCATGTGTCCGGTAATCTTTTGCAATGAATTAGGATTAACAAAATCCATAAACTCTTTGTCTTTATGGCCATCTGGAGTGGCATCTGTAAACAACCTATCGTACAATCGCACTTCGGCCGCAATGGCATGTGAAGATGAAACCCAATGCAGTGTTCCCTTTACTTTTCTAAGACTTTCTTCGGTTCCACTTCCACTTTTACTTTTTGGGTCATATGTACATTGCACTTCTACCACATTGCCGTCTTCATCTTTGGTACAGCTTTCGGCTTTTATTATATATCCATTCTTAAGGCGAACCTCTCCGCCTAATTTTAATCTAAAGAACTTACGATTGGCCTGCTCCCTAAAATCCTCTTGTTCTATATACAGTTCTCTGGAGAAAGGTACTTTTCTTGTACCCGATTTTTCATCCTCAGGATTATTCTCAGCATCCAACCATTCTTCCTTTCCTTCTTCGTAATTAGTAATAATAACTTTAAGAGGATTCAGAACCGCCATAACCCTTGGGGCTATTTTGTTTAAATGCTCTCTTACATGAAACTCCAACAAAGAAACATCAACCACATTGTCCCTTTTTGCAATCCCTATGGTATCTGCAAAATTTCTTATGGATTCAGGGGTATATCCTCTTCTCCTCAAGCCAGATATAGTAGGCATCCTTGGATCGTCCCAGCCTGAAACAATATTGTTTTCAACCAATTGTAATAGCTTTCGCTTACTCACCACGGTATGACTCAGGTTTCTTCGTGCAAATTCCCTTTGTTTGGGTCTTAGTCTATTTTCTGATACCAACTGGTCCAAAAACCAGTTATAAAGCTCTCTGTGAGGCAAAAACTCCAAAGTACATAAGGAGTGGGACACTTGTTCAATATAATCGCTTTCGCCATGTGTCCAATCATACATTGGATATATACACCAATCGGTATTTGTTCTGTGATGCGCTTTATGGAGCACACGATACATTACCGGATCACGCATAAGCATATTTGAAGAAGCCATATCTATCTTTGCCCTTAAAACATGGTCTCCTTCCTTAAAATCGCCATTTTTCATACCCTCAAAAAGACTCAAATTTTCCTCAATGGAACGATTTCTATATGGACTTTCTCGGCCAGGTTCTGTTGGAGTTCCTTTTTGATCTGCAATTTCTTCTGAAGTCTGACTATCTACGTATGCTTTTCCTTCTTGAATAAGTACTACAGCCCAATCATACAACTGTTGGAAATAATCTGAAGCGTAACACTCTGTATCCCAATCAAATCCTAGCCATTTGATGTCCTTTTTAATCGCGTCTACGTATTCCTTTTCCTCCTTTGCGGGGTTTGTGTCATCGAATCTCAAATTCACAGGGGCGTTGTATTTTATCCCCAATCCAAAATTGAGACAAATAGAGCTTGCATGTCCAATATGGAGATAGCCATTAGGCTCCGGTGGGAACCGAAAACGCAGCTGGTCTTTTACATATTCTGCCCTTAAGTCATCCTCAATGATGTGCTCTATAAAATTCAGTGATTTTTCCTCTTCGCCCATAATCAATAATTGAAGCGCAAATGTAGCAAAAACAGTTGCTTCAGACTATTTAAAGCATCAAGTGTATACAAAGTAGGCCATTTCACAACAGTTTTGGTATGACCCACAACAATATCTTTCCTTTCCACTTAATAAAAATCATATTTGTTATTGGAATACTGTATGAAAATTTGGCTGCCGTAGAACAGCTGCCAAACAACTCAACATCTTAAGGGGCACATATTTGGGGCAAATTTTGTCGACAACCTCTTAAAACTAACGCTGATGAGAAAAAATAATTCAACCTACAGCATTCCAACAATCATTGCTATTGTGATGATGTTTTTTTCTATGGGTGCTACCGCACAGATCTTGAATCAACCCGAAGCGGCTCCCAATCCGAATCTAGGAAGCGGCTTTCCTTGGACAGCTGCCTGTGCCTCTGCCAGTTTCAATGAATATTTTGTCAATTTTACCTGGAACTTTCCATTGGTCGAATCTGATAATGAGTTTATACTCGAACTTTCAGATTCCAATGGGAACTTTGGCGACCCTGAAGAACTAGCCCGTGTTTCCGATAAGAATACTGATTTTGATTTTGATTTTGAATTCACGGTTCCAAATGATGCACGAGGAGAGAACTATAGGCTGCGTGTACGAAGTACAAACCCATCGAAAACCAGCCCTCCATCAGTTCCTTATCCTATGTATTTTGTTGACTTTGCAACACCTTTGCGCATTAGTCAAGATGGCAACGGAACGCTACCAGATGGAGGAGAGATTCAGCAGTGCGATGGAGGTTCAATTACTTTGGCCACCCATAACATTCCAAATGCCAGCACCTACCAGTATAATTGGTATAGAAGTTCCACTTTACTAGGTGAAAAATCAAATCAACTGACCGTTTCAACTCCTGGAATGTACTATGTAGAGTTGGACTATGGTAGTATCTGTACTGGCTCTGCCAATACGTCTTCCAATATTATAGAAGTACTAACAGGTTCTTCGCTCGGCGTAGCAATAGCGGGTTCAAGTACGGTGGACCTGTGTATAGGCGACCCATATACACTTACTGCAAACTTAGACGGTTCAGGCCTTACATATACTTGGTACAAAGATGGTTCCATAATCTCTGGTCCTACAGTTGAAGGAAACACATTGAATATAAACACTTCATCTTCGGGTTTTGAAGGAAACTATGAAGTTGAAATAGAGGGCGCGGGTGCATGTACAGAAAGATCTTCCTCTGTCACCGTTCAAAATCTAGGTTCAGTTTCAGCAACTCTTCAAAATGAAGAGAATATTGTACTTCTTCCGGGCCAAGACGAAACTTTATCTGTAACCACGAATGCGGTCTCTCCCACTTTTCAGTGGTTTAAAGATGGAGCCGCCCTTTCAGGAGAAACAAGTAGCTCTTTGACAATCAATGATGTTGGGGTCTATTTTGCTCGAGTAACGGAAACAGCGGGTTCCTGTGTCACATCTGCTCCGGTAGATTCAGAAAGTACTACGGTTGTCTCCCCTAATTCCTTTGAGTTTACCATTGATTTTGTTGGCGGTTATGTTGAGTGTGTAGATTCCAATGCTACAATCGGTATTGCTACAATCGATGCCATTGGCTCTTCTGGTGTAAGAACAGATGTTACCTCAGCATTGGAAAATTCATTTGCCTACCAATGGTCCTACAATGGAAGCCCCCTTGCTGGAGAAACTTCTAGAACCCTAACAATAACGGATAATGTCAATAACGGCGCTTATACTTTAAATGGGACATTATCTTCTTTTAATGCCAGCTCTAACTCATTGAACGTAAGATTAGCAACCAATGAAACATTGGCTCTAACTTCTGATGGAACTGTGCTTTGTCCTGATGGTAGTAGCTTAACTATAACTACGTCAAGAGATTTGTCGGGAGAAACTTTTCAATGGCTAAAAGATGGTAGCAGCTTCGATACCTCATCAACAGCTTTGACTGTTACCGAGTCCGGAACATATCAATTAAGTGTAGATACCAATGATTGTCCTTTGGTTTCCAACGAAATAACCGTAATTCCATTTGACGAGTCCTTACTTGTATTGGACAGTCCAGAAAATATAATAATCATCGAAGGGGAAACAGAAACCGTTACCGCAAGTGGTGCCCAATCTTATGAATGGTTTGATGAAAATAACACCTTATTAAGCAGTCAGGATTCCTTTTCATTTAATGCTGAAGGACAATATTTGTTAACCGCTGATTTTGGTAATTGTTCCGTTAGCAGAGTAATTACGGTATCCTTTAGAGACACTTTTGCCATTCCAAATGTGATTACGGCAAATGGTGATGGTATAAACGATCTTTGGGTTCTACCAAATACTTTCTCTAGAGACCCACAGGTATTAGTTACCATTTTTGATGAAAGAGGTAAGGAGGTTTTCAGTCAGACTAACTACGAAAACAACTGGCCAGAATCTACTACTCCCTTTAGTCAACAGAACATGATTTTCTATTACAGGTTGACCCGCGAAGGTAAGAACCTAAGGCAAGGAACCATAACAGTTATCAGATAACCAAAGAATGAACCTCAACAAACACATACTACTAATTACGCTTTCATTATTATCCCTTTCTGGTCTTTGGAGTCAGGAAGAAACTCCTTTTGTGAGCTATGAGGTTCCTTCCCAAAACCTCTTGAAGTTTAATCGCTTCTTGATAAACCCAACTTTTTCAACAGTTCGGGAAGATAAGTCGTACATCAATTTGTTTCATAGAAACCAATCGGTCTCTTTTGATGACAACAACCAGGTGTACTTTCTTAGTTATAGTGGTAGAGTTGGGGATAGAAGTGGGGTTGGTCTTAGTTTGTTTACAAATCGTGAAGGGCTTTTCAATAACTTCGGTGTACATGCAAATTATGCATATGGTGTGAAGTTAAGCCCAAAAAGCAACTTCACTTTTGGAGCTAATTTTTCATATTATCAAAGTGCTTTCAATCAAAATAGAGCAAACACAGTCGACGATGACCCTTTTTTGAATAGCCTTGAAAGCAGTTCATTAATTTCATTTCAACCAGGTTTCAATATTTCTTTTGGAAAGTTTGATTTTGGCGGATTTGCGGAAAACCTTTTTGACTACAATTTAAAAAATAGTGAATCCGTCACAGATTTCAATGAAAAAACCTATTCAGGACATCTTCAATATACCCATCAGTTTAAAAATGCTGCGGGCATCCTAGAACAAGGAAGACTCATGCCTCTGGCGCGGGTAAGAAAAGTAGGAAAAGAAGATATTACTTTGGGGGGAAGTTTGGTGATGGACCTTCCAAAACTAGGTTGGGTACAAGCAGGTTATGATGACTTTTATGGTGCTTCGGCAGGGCTTGGTTTCAACTTAAACAAGAACCTGTCCATTGGCTATACCGTTGAAAAGGGTTTGACCAATAACTTCGAAAACTTTGGTGTAAGTCATGAGGTCTCACTGGCCTATTCATTTACTCCCAACCTAACTGAAGATCGAGTACTTCTTGAAAAAGAAAATGATTTAGTTCAAAATGATAGTATTCCCCAAGAAAATTTAACCCTTTCAGATAAAGATTTAGAGATAGCCCAATTAAGGGAAAAACTAGCAGAAAATGACGCTATTCTAGACGAGCTCTTGTTCCGTCAAGATTCCATTGAGCAAAATAGAAAACAAGACCTTGAACGTCGCTTTGAATCCGTAATGAAAATGGTTCGAAGAGAGACTAAGGGTAATCAGCCTGAAGTAGAAAAAAGAGCGAGAGAACTATATTTTGAAAACGTAGACAGTTCTTCTTTAGTGAGTAGAACCAAAAAACAACCCATATCCAACCATGGGCTTTCTAATACCTCATCAGTTAATAGGGTAATTAAAATAGATAGAAACTCAGCAAATACTGCTTCTCGCTCCACAAATGTTGCAAAAGATAGAACTATAAATACATCCAAAGCGCAATCCCGGTCCTTTGGTTACAACTATCCGGTATTTGATATTCCCGATGTTGAAACTGGTCATTATCTGATTGCTAATGTTTATCGGGAAGATGAAAACTTAAATCGCTTTTTGGACGAGTTGCACGGTCTAGGAATCAATGCCAGATATTTTGAAAACCCAAAGAACAATCTAAAGTATGTTTATTTAGAGCACTCTCAATCCAAAACACAGGTTGCAGAACAATACAAGACTCAGTTATCCGGCAAGTTTTTGGCGCCAATGTGGGTGATGTCAGTAAAAAATGATATCTCCACATTGCCTGTTGCGATGCAAACAAGGAATTCCAACCAAACAAAGAATTCCCATCAAAACAACGGCGGCTCAGCCACCTATAAAACCTTTGACATCGATGGACATGGACAAGGCTATTACATAATTGCCAGCGTATTTGCCACATCCCAAGATGCCAGAACATTTGTAAAAGAGCTCCAGTCCAGGGGGTTCGACGCAAAATACTTCACCAATCCCGAGGACAATTTCCGCTATGTGTACCTGAAAAAACATGACACCTGGACAAATGCATTAACCTCATACTATACCAAACTGAACGCTTCGTATGATGACGATATGTGGATCATGCGGGTAAAACCAAACTATACAAGTTAAGATGTCCAATCACATACTAAAAACCCTTATCTGCCTTTTTGGCATTGGATTATTAGGTCTAAAAACTAGCGCGCAGGTCGAAGTGCCTTTCACGCCTAGATTGGATAATTCATTCATCAACATTAAGGGTGACTACACTTTTCTTTCCAACAGTATAATAAACCGCGTGGATGGGAGCAACACTGCAAATGACCCCTTTAACGGAAACTCCAATAACAATGGGTTCCATAGGGATTATATCGATATAGACTCCGATCCAACAACTTTTAGTTCAAGTAGTTCTACCTTGACCCTTCCGTTCTGTTCGCGGATTTATTGGGCAGGACTTTATTGGTCTGCAAACTATCAACAAGAAGTACTTAACAATACACAAATACCAACTCTGCCCCAAAATGATACGCAGAGGCTCGATTTTACTCAAATAAAATTTAGGGTTCCAGGAAGTACAACCTATATGGATTTACAAGCCGACAACAATCCAGACCCTGTCGGAGAGGAGGATGCGATAATCTATGATAATGTCAATTTTAAAGACTCCCCCTATACATGTTTTAAAAATGTAACCAATATTCTTCAAGGTCTAGCCGACCCTGCTGGAGAATACTTTGTGGGGAACGTAAGAGCAACAAGAGGGCGAAGTGTTGGTGGTGCTGGTGGATGGACGCTTGTTATTATTTACGAAAACCCAACCCTTAACGGAAGATACATTTCAGTTTTTGATGGCTATGCAGGTGTAAGTGGCAGTTCAAGTGCCGACATCAATGTTTCTGGTTTTAATACCATCCCCGTGGGTCCTGTTCGTGCGCGATTGGGTGCCAGTGTGGTTGAAGGAGATCGTAGTATTTCTGGGGATGCCTTTCGCATTCAAACCCCTTTGAATCCGGGGTTCACTAGCCTTTCCAATGCAGGAAACCCAGCGAACAATTTCTTTAACTCCAACATCACCATTGATGGTGCTGATGTGACCACTAGGAATATATCTGCTACAAACACTTTGGGTTTTGACTCCGATATATTTGAAATCAACAACCCGGCAAATAGTATAATTGCCAATACCGAAACCGATGCAACTCTAAGACTGTTCACGCAAGGTGATGCTTTTGGGGCCTTTTTGGTGACCTTTGGAGTAGAAATCATAGAGCCCAACATTGTACTTGAAAAAAGAGTTGAAGATATTGGCGGAAATGATATTACTGGGCTAGGGGTGAATCTTGGACAGGTTTTGGACTATGTCCTTTCCTTTGTCAATACTGGAAATGATGATGCAACAAATTATGTAATCCGAGATGTATTGCCCACCAACGTTACTCTAGACGAAGCTTCATTGACTCTTCCAACTGGAGTTACCTATGTGTATGATGAGCCTAATCGTGAAATCACCTTTACCATTCCGGATAACCTAGTAGAAGAAGGTGATCCCATTTCATCCATTAGAATGCGTGTACAAGTAGCGCAAAACTGCTTCGATTTTGTGGACGCTTGTACCGATGTTATCCAAAACCAGGCTTTTTCTACCTATGAAGGTGTAATCAATGATAACCAAATTAGTGATGACCCCAGTGTTTCCGATTTTGACGATTGTGGTTTTACAACGCCAGGAGCAACCAACTTTTTATTGGATGACCTAAATGCCTGTAACTTTAGCAGAACTGTGGAGCTTTGTGGAAACTCGGTTACACTTGATGCCGGGGACAATTTTGACGCCTATGTTTGGTATAGGGATGAAAACGGAAACAACTCCATTGATGCAGGGGATACAGTATTGAACGACGGAGACCCAGACGGAGACCCAAGCACACTAACGGTAACAGATATAGGGACTTACATTGTGGATAAGCAAGTTGCAGATCCGTGTAAAGACTTCGCCGAAATCATTGTTGTGGAGCGAGTGGGAGCCACGCAGACCAATCCGATTACAACTCTGATAAACGACACTTCCAATACGGTGGAAGGCGAAATCGTAATCTGCCCCAATGATGGTAGTGAATTACCGGAAATCTTTCTCTGCGGCTTGAACGACACCGAACTGGTTCAAATAAATATTCCAGATGCTGTTAGTATAGAGTGGGAACTTTTAGATGAATCTAGCTGTTCTGCCGCAACTTCAGGATGTGCCAACACCAACAACAGTTGCACATGGAATGTTGTAGAAACAGGAAGCGATTTTACAGCTTCAGATGCTGGCCAATATCGTTTGGTCATCAATTACCAAAATGGATGTTTCAGCAGATTCTACTTTAATATTTTCAAAAACCCTCTAGACCCTCAGGTCAACACAAGAGATATTATTTGTAGCACCAATGGTAATATAACCGTAACCAATATGCCGCTGGATTACGAGTACCGTTTGATTGATCAATCTACTGGAAATGTAATTGTAGGCTACAACCCAAGTCCAAGTTTCGATATTGCAACCAATGGTGCATATACTGTTGAAATGCGTCAACAAGGCGTGGTTGATGGTTGTGTGTTTGTGCTCGATAATATTGGAATACTTGATAGGGATTTTCAAGTGGATGTGACCACAAAAGATACCGATTGTAATGGTCTTGGGGAGATTTCAATCTCTGTTTTAAATGTTGAGCCCCAATACTACTATGAAATTTCTCAAGGGGGCATTACCGTAGACACTTTTGGACCATCAACGGACAACAACTACACTTTCGAAAATCTAAATGATGGTATATATGATGTTCTAGTTACTACCGACGATGTTTGTAATTATACGGAACAAGTAACCATCAACGATGTTACAGACTTGGATGTAACCGCGGTCACCACCAAAAATATAGATTGTACGGACGGTATCATTACAGTGACAGGATCTGGCGGTTTTCCCAATCCCGATTATGTTTATGCCATTTGGAGCCGCGACGGGGTTGACCTCTATACCTCCGTCAATGACATACCGGCTAGTGAATTCCAAGTCCCTAACGACTTTACATTCACAAATGGCGAAGAAGGAGACTATGAATTCATCGTTGTTGATGGGAACAATTGTACATTCATTTCCAATGTGGCTACCGTTGTCGTAGCACCCGCAATTGTCTATACAACATCCCAGACCGAAGTTTCATGTTTTGGCGGCAATGATGGGTCCATTGCTTATAATGTGACAAACACCAACGGGTATACCTTGGATTTCACCTTGACACCAACAGTTGGTGCACCAACGACGAATACCTCTGGCTCATTTACTAACCTTCCCGCTGGTGATTATACCGTTACGGTTACCCAAACCCAAGGAGGTGTAAGCTGTGACGAAATAGACAATTTTACGATTACCGAACCTGCTGTGGGCATTTCTGCAAATACGGTCTTAATCCAAGATTTTACCTGTTTACAAGATGGGGTTATTGAAGCTCAAAATATTGCTGGCGGAACAGCTCCATATGAATACAGCATAGACGGAATCAACTTCTTTAATGGAGCAGGAGCAGAGCGATTCTCCAACTTAACAGCAGGAACTTATACTATTACGGTTAGGGATGCGAACAACTGTACGTTCGTAACAAATGCAATCACATTGGACCCTTTAAATCCACCAACGGATTTGACCTTTACTGCTACTACACCTAATTGCCCTGCTTTAACCTCTGATGTCACAGTAACTTCTGTGAATGGTGATGCTCCTTTTGTTTTTGAAATTATAGCTCCAGCACCTTTGGCTGCTACTTCCATAACGGGAAATAGCGCAGATTTTGATGCTCTTGCTCCAGACACATATACTTTTAGAGTCACGGATGGAAGAGGATGTGTCTATGATGAATCCTTTACCATAAGCCCTGTGTCGCAAATCAGTGTTACAGGTCAATTGGTTAGCAACATTAGTTGTTTGACCAGTACGGATGGTGAATTAACTTTTACGGTCTCGGACTTCAATACGGATTTCAACTATTCCATTACTGGGCCTTCCAATTTCAATGGAAACAACGAAACCAATGGAACCATTTCCTTATCCAACTTGGATGATGGAACATACGATATTACAGTAACAGATAATTTAACCAATTGTACTGCCACGGCGAGTGTGACCATAAATGCCCCTTCGGCGGCTTTAACTTTGAGTGCCTCTGAGGTTCAGCCCACATGTACCTCAACAGGAGGTGTAACCCTTTCCTCAACAGGAGGTTGGGGAGGAAATAGTTTTACACTTACCAATCCTGACGCTACACCTTTTGGAACCAATAGTACCGGTGTTTTCAATAACTTAACCCAGACCGGACTTTATACAGCTTCAGTTACTGACGCTAATGGTTGTGTTGTTACAACTAGTTTTACTTTGAATCCTGCAATTGCGCCAGTCCTGGCTATTGTTCCCAACGATTTTTGCTTTGACAATGCTGTTGGATTGACACTGACGGCTAATATTACCTCAGGTGGAGATGGAAACTATCAGTACAGCCTTAATGGTGGGGGTTTTGGGACCAACAACGTCTTTTCTGGATTGACCTCAGGAACATATACCATAGAGGTGCGAGATGGAAATAACTGTACCGATACAGAAACGATTACAATTAATCCTGAGTTAACTGTTGTTGCTTCAGCGCCAAACATAACCGCTTGCGCCACATCCACCAATGTGGATATCACTCCAGCAGGAGGAGATGGCAATTATGTTTTTGCCATTGTAGGTGATGGTGTGACTCCTACCGGTGGAGACTTTTCTACCACCAACCCTATAAGCGTCACCGGTGTGGGTGATTATGATGTATATGTGCGAGATAACGGAGGCGCCTCCGGATTTTGTGAGGCTTCATTCGATTTGAATATTGTACAAGATGCACCATTATCTCTCGCTATTTCCGATACCGGAATTCTGTGTAGTGGTGAGGCCCAGGCTAATATTAACATTGTTGCATCTGGAGGTGAGGCTCCATTTCAATATAGTATTGACAATGGTACTACATACCAAACTTCCAATGTCTTCGTAAATCAGATTGCAGGAAATTATGACATTCGAGTAAGGGATGCGAATAATTGTGAGGTTTCACAAGCCTACAACATTACGGAACCTTTTACCTTATCAGCTTCTGCGGCTGTAACCCAATTGGCAGAATGTAACCCTGGTTTGGGTGCCGAAGTAAGAATCACAAATGCCATTGGGGGAACTGCTCCTTATGAATATAGTTTTGATGGAGGTACCAACTATGCTGCTAGTCCTATTGGGTTCTTGCTGCCTGGAACTCACACCGTATTTATTCGAGATGCCAACAACTGTACATTCCCAATGTCAGTAACAGTAGAGCCAGAGCCCACGCCTCCTGGAATTACCCCGTCTATTGTTTACGAATGTGATGGTGAAGGAACTGTTACACTGACCCCCGATAGTGTTGATTTTGACTACACCTATGAAATTGGAGGAACTCCAAACACACCGGCGACCTCAAATGTTTTCAACAATGTTCCCGTAGGCACAAATACATTTACCATAAACTACTCTAGCAACATTCCTCCTTCACCTAGCGTGCTTTTGTTAGAGGATTTTGGTGTTGGACCCAATACATCAATTCCCCAGGTAGACACGGCATTTTATTGTTACGAATCACAGGATGCCTCTTTAGGTACTTGTCCAGATGCAAACTTTCAAATTAACGACTTACAGTATAGCGTTACCAACAATATCGTTGCACCATTCCCCGCGTGGAGAAGTCCAAATGATGCATCTCTCACTCCTAACGGAAGATATTTAGCAGTTAATGTTGGAAATCCCGGGGTCAACACCGTAGTATATTTCAAAGAGGATATTGAAGTTATCCCAAATAGGGATGTTGTTTTCTCATTGGCCGTTTTCAACCTTGTCCGACAAGGCAGAAACCTTATTGAACCGAACATTCTTGTTGAGCTTGTAGACCCTTCTGGGGTTGTAATTTCAAGCGGTACAACAGGTGCAATTCCTGAAAACACTGGTGCTAATGATTGGCAGAATCTTACCATTCCAGCGCTAAATCCAGGTGCCAACACAACTATTGACATAGTTATTAGAACGATAGCTACCGGCACAAGTGGTAATGATGTTGCTATTGACGACATCCAAGCCTTCCAACTTCCGGAAGTTTGTGCTGGTTCTTTAACCGTTGATGTGGTTATAGAAGATGGCAATGCTTTTGATGCAGAAATAACTGCTTTTTCGGATGTAAGTTGTAACGCTGGAAATGATGGTTCCATAACTTTTGAGGTTGAAAACTTTGACCCTGTTAATGGGTTTGAATATCGTTTAGGAAATACAGGCCCATTTACGGTTTCTACCACAAGCCCAGTTACTATTTCCAATGCCCTTACTGGTGATAATATTATCGCTGGAGCCTATGACGTTGAAGTAAGGGATGTGCTTGACAATTCTTGTACGGTAACCTTAAATCAAATCATAGATCAACCCGATGCGCTGGTTACAGATGCCTCAGTGACTACAGCACTGACTTGTACAAACGGAGGTGCCGTAATAACCGCAAGTATTCTTTCTGGTGGAACCCCAGGATTCGAATATCGCCTTGAGGATGCCTCTACCTTACCAACTATAACCGTAGTTAGACCCTATCAAGCATCAGATGTCTTTACGGGTGTTCCTGCCGGAAGCTATATTGTTAGGGCAAGGGATGCCAATGGTTGCGAGGATACTATTGATTCGAGCATAATCGTTGCTCCAACCACACCAATAACGTACACTTTCACTGCCTGTTATGGTGGAAACAATGACGGTACTATACAGATTGATGTTACCGCAGGAAATGGAAATTATGAGTTCAGCCTAAATGGAGGGCCTTGGACAGCCCCGACTCCTTCCAACGCCACGACCTTTACTTTCAATAATTTGGTCAGTGGAAACTACACCATCAATGTAAGAGATGGTTTGGGTTGTGAAGGCACGTTGGAAAATGTTACCATATACGATGCGCCAACCATAGATGTTGTCGACATCAGTACTTGTGCCAACGGTAGCATTACAGTAACCGCTCCTGCTGCACTGACCAACCTTGAATATGCTTTTGTTCCTACTGGAAATAGTCCTTCAGGATTATTCTCAACCACCAATACCTTTGCTGTAACCACTGGAAACGATGGTGATTATGATGTATACGTAAGGGATACCTCTGCCAGCAATGCATACTGTGATTTTGTGGAAACCGTTACGGTAAATCCTGCAACTCCTTTAACTGTTGTAAATACCCCAACAGACCCACAATGTCATAACGGAATGGGTTCCATTGAAGTGGACATAACTTCTGGATTGGCTCCTTTCACAATTGATATCGTGGATTTGGACAATGCTGGGGCAGGAAACCAAACGGACACTAATGTTTTGGTGACTACAAGAACCTATTTCAACTTAATACCTGGTAATTATACTATTAATGTTACCGATGCTACAGGTTGTACGGTTACAGAGACTCCTGTGACCATAAATAATCCTGATGAACTAATAGCCGATATTATTCCCATACTGCCTCCTGGCTGTGATCCGGACATTAATTTGACCGGTTTTGAATTTGACAATTATCCTTTAACGTTATCCGGAACTCTACAGTTTAGTGCGGATGGTGGTTTAAACTGGCAGACCAGTGATACATTTACTGGAATGGATCCGGTAACTGGAACAATATATTCTTCAGGTACTGTCATAAATCCTTCTATCAGAACCGTGGACGCATCCAATAATACGCTGTGTCAAATAGATTTACCTCAGTACATCATACCATTTCCACTTGACGATTTGAACATTACTATCTCAGCGATTATTGTGGATTGTAATGATCTTCAAGTAACTGTACAAGGTACACAAGGGTCACCAAATTACGAGTATACCTATTCGGATGACCCCGCCAACTTTGATGAAGCTACTGCAACATGGACCGCTCCTACTCCAGGAAACCATGTGTTCACTGGTCTGGTACCAGGAAGAACCTATGTTTTCTATGTAAGGGATTCAAGTCCTTGTGTAAGACAAAGTACGGTGAATGTAAATGATGTGGCGCCTCCGCCTGTTGAAATAACAGCAGATGTAACACCAAGTTGTTTTGGGTCCAATAATGGTCAGATTACGTATACTGTTACAGAAGACACTCCAGGTGATTTGGGAGGAACATTTACATGGAACCTATTCGAACTTTCCAACCCAACCGTTTCCATTAATTCTGGAACCGAAGTTGGATTCATTTCTGGCGATTCATTTACCGTCCCGGTAGCTCCTTTGGCTGGACTTGCCGCGGGAACTTATTTTGTTGAGATTCAAGGAGCAGCTCCTAACAACTGTATGGTCGGAAGTGAAAATGTCATCTTGTTGGAGCTTGATCAAATTACGGGAACACCATCAGTTCTTCAAAATATTAGCTGTGATTCGCCTGGATTGATTCAAATCCAAAACCCAAGTGGGGGTGGAGGAATCTATACGTATACCTTGTATTATGACATTAACAATACTCCTGGTAATCTGGCTGATGATGTGCTTATTACGACGACTACGGATAACCCTATTGAAGTCCCTGCAAACTCTGCAGCTGGAAGCTATAGAATAGCTGTTCAAGACCAATATAGTTGTTCCAACGAACTTGGTTTTGTTTCGTTAACCTTAACTCCAGACCCAACTATAGATAGTGTTGTTGTAGACAATTGCTCCAACCCTGCCACGGTAACCATCAATGCTACCAGTGCGGCTCCGCAAATTCTGTACTCCATAGATGGGGGAACAACTTTTGTGAATAATGGAGGTGTTTTCAACAACGTGGCAGCTGGAACATACAATCTTGCTATTCGTGATAGCAATGGATGTTCGGCAATTAGCACCGTAACAGTTCATCCTTTACTACAGGCGGATGTCCAGCTTACCAAGCTTTTAGACTGTTCTGTTGCTCCAAATACTCCTGATGCACAGATTACAATTGACGTGACCTCTGGTTCCACAAGTTATGATTACGAAATTACAGATGGTACAGGAACAGTAGTAAGCCGAACCAATTTGCCAAGTAATCCTTTTGTTTTTAATACTTCAACGCCCGAAGATTACACCATAACCATCTTCGATAACAACACCACTACTCCAGAATGTACAAGGGTATTCAATATTACAGTTCCTCCTATTGTAACCCCGTCTTTCAACATAGTTGCAGCAACTGATGTTACTTGTTTCGGAAGTGATGACGGTTCTATCACCGTAAATGCGGTAGATACAGGCAATGGTCCTTACGATTTTGAAATTATTTCTGGACCTGGTAGTTCTGCTACATTTCCAATACCACCAACCAGCAATACTTCTGCTTCTGCAACATTCTCTGGTTTAGAAGGCGCTACGGGCGCTGGAATTACCTATACTATTCAAGTAACTGCGCAGGCTACGGGATGCACAACAACGCAAACCCAAGTAATCACACAGCCCGCTCAATTATCCGTGTCTGCAGCCGCAACTCCATTTACCTGTGCCGCTGGAAACAATGCAGATTTATCAACCATTACGGTTACGGCCACTAATGGAACAGGTCCTTACTTGTACAGTATTGACAATGTCAATTTCCAAAGCTCAAACACTTTCAATGTTGCTGATACGGGAGCCGTTCAGAATATTACTGTGTTCGTTACCGATGCAAACAATTGTGCTGAAACTGATGCAGTGGTAATTCAGCCATTGGATATTCTTACTTCTGCCAGTATTAGTATAGACAACGCAGCCACATGTGTTGCGGGAGAAAACATTACTATAACCGCAAATGGTACGTTCACCAACTCCTCAACACATCCTGGAAATTATCGGTTTAGATTATTGCCTGGCGGTTCTTTCCAAGCTTCTGGTAGCTTTACTGGATTAAGTGTTGGTGTTCATAATTTTGAAATAGAAAACACGGTAACCAACTGTATCATCACTACCTCTCATGAGGTATTGACTCCTGAGGTATTACAATTGAATGTTGTAAGTACTACTGATATCACTTGTTTTGGAGATACAAATGGTCAAGTGAGCCTTAATCTTCAAGATGCTTCCAATGTCACCTATGCAAGTGCCACAAATTACACGCTGTATTATGATGTAAACAATACGCCAACAAACTTGGCTGATGACGTGACCTCAACCGGTTCAGATGCTGATGGGGCATTTACTATAACTGGGCTAGCTGCAGGAACATACTTTATTGAAGTGGTCGATGACAATCCTCCAGGTTCAGCGTGTACATATTCGCAGTCCTTCAATATTGCTGGACCTAATGTTGGTATTTCAGCTAATACCCAAGTTTCCGAGGTAACCTGTGCCCTTAACGACGGTAGTATTGAAATCATCAATGCTGCTGGTGGATGGGGTGGATACACCTACTTTGTGGGTACTGTTGCTCCAACCGGTCCAGGCGATTATGTTGCCTCACCATTATTCCAAAATCTAGCAGGTGGAGCAACTCCGGGAACCACATATCAGGTATGGATTAAAGATCAATTTGATTGTGAGTTTCAGTTACCAAATGTAGTTCTGGTTGACCCAGACCCAATTACGGCAACGCTACAAATCAACACGCCGAACTGTACCAATATTGAAGGCGAAATTGAAGTAGTGGGTACGACAGGTGGACAAAATGCAAATTATACCTTCCAATTAAGAAGAAACGGAACCTTAATTGGTTCACCACAGACCAGCCCAGTATTTACTAGTTTGGGTGCTGGAATATATGTTGTTGAAATAGCAGACCAGTTCTCATGTGCCCATACAACAAACTCAGTAGAACTGTTTGATGAAATTGTACCTGATGTGACTTTGGACAAACCTATTGACTGTACCCTTGACCCAGGTGGTCATGTGACTGTAAGTCAAACCGGTGGCTCCGGTAACTTTACTTATGCCGTAACCTTCCCTGACGCATCAACGCCATTACCGACCAACAATACGGGTGTTTTCACGGATTTGACCATGGCTGGAACGTACACATTTACCATTACTGACAATGCCACTGGACATGCGTGTGTAAAAACTATTACATTGGATTTGGACGACAGAGTAATCCCCATTATCACCAATGTAGTTGAAGACCCTGTAAACTGTAACGGAGGTTCAGACGGTTCATTGACGGTTCAGTTGGACCCGGCCACAACGGTTAATCCTGTTTATACCTATGAGCTGTATGAAATGGCAAATTTGGTAACGCCGTTTAGGTTTGCCCAAACCAGCAACGTATTTGATAATTTACCTGCAGGGGATTATCGCGTAAGGGTTATTTCAGGCAGGTCTTGTGATGCATTTTTTGACCAAACCGTTACAGAGCCAAATGCTTTAAACGTAAGCGCATTGGCAAGTGCATTTGCATGCAGTCCGTCCAATACCGTAAATACGGCAACCATAACCATTACCGCAACAGATGGAACTGGTCCTTACCTGTACAGTATTGATAATGTAAACTTCCAGACTTCAAATACCTTCGACATTGTAGATACTGGAGTAATTCAGAACATCACGGTCTTTGTGAGGGATGCCAACAACTGTTTGGAAACGGATGCCGTTTCTGTTAATCCTATCAACGTGTTCACCGCAGCAGTTTCGCAAAACATTGCCATTAGTTGTGCCAATCCTGAAGAAGTATTGCTTACGGTTACTGATAATGGTGTTCCAACCAATAGCTATACCTATACACTGCTACCTTTAGGAAATACGTTAGGCACACTCACGTCCACGCCTACGAACACAACCGGGGTATTTGAATTGACAGCCCCTGGAAGCTATACGTTTAGGGTAACCGATACGTCTACAAATTGTTATGTGGATACTGCCCCGTATGAAATAGCCCCATTCGATTTAATTGATGTTGTGGCCACACCTACAGCACCTGTTACATGTTTTGGGAACGCAGACGGTGCAGCTGAAATCAACATCACAGGGTATTCCGGTACTTTTGATTTTGAAGTATTCAATGCAGATGGAACTACTACTGGAATCACGGGCTCGGGCAATACGGCTACAAGTCCGATGCCCATACCTAATCTACCTGGAGGAAACTTTTTTATTCGAATAACACAAACGGCCAACCCATTGTGTGCCGAAGATTCCAACGTATTTACCATTGTTTCTCCTAGTGCTCTTTTAGACGCAAGTCCTGTTGAGGTGGCCAATGTTACCTGTGCCAACAACCTTGGAGAAATTGAGGTTTCCCCAACTGGTGGCTATGCTCCATATGATGTTGTGTTGACCAACACCACAACAACTCAGGTATATACCGCTACAGATGTTACAAGCATTGTATTTAGTGGTCTCTCAGAAGGAACCTTTGATGTAGAAATAACGGATAATAACGGTTGTGTGATTAACAGACCTGTACAGTTAACCCAACCTATACCGATTACCGCAGATATTACCGCAACACCAACCACTCTAGTTTGTTATGGAGATACCAACGCAACGGTATCCGCAATAAACGTGGTCAACGGTAGAGGGGTATACCTGTATCAGTTGAACATTTATGATGCAACTGGAACTACCATAGTTTCTTCGTCTGGCACTCAGTCAAGTGCAGATTTCAACAACCGTGGTGCTGGAATATATAGCATCACCGTTTCTGATGGTTGGAGCTGTGATGTAGAAACCATTCAAGTAACCATTTCAGAACCTGCCGAAGTAATGGCCAACCTAATTCAATTAACACAGCTTACCTGTACAAATCCAGCTGAGTTGGAGTTAACGGCTACCGGTGGTACGGGTCCTTATGAGTTTAGTTTGGATAATGTTGTATTCTCCCCAATGACTGGGGCTGGAGGTGACACACACGTATTCACTGTTCCAGATGGTGCATATCAATATTACGTAAGGGATGCTTTTGGTTGTGAGGCGATGATTTCCAACCAAATCACCGTTGACCCAATAACACCATTGGATGTTCTCATAGACGATAGTGCCGCATTCATCAATTGTACTGGTGAAGCTTCTGCAACTATAATAGCTGATGCTATTGGTGGGCTTGGAAATTATTCTTATGAGTTGTTCTCAGACCCCGGACTAACCAGTTCAGTGGCTGGCCCACAAACCGATGGTGAATTCAACGGACTATTGGCTGGAACATATTATGTGCACGTAACCAGTATGGACTGTGAAGTGACAAGTGGTGTAATTCAAATAGATGATCCTGCCCCATTGCAGATAGACAGACAAGAATCAACAGATGTTACGTGTTCTGGTCTTGAAGACGGTACAATCACAGTTGAAGTGTCCGGTGGAACGGGTGAAATATTTTACGCAATTACACCTAATCTAAACCAGTTTGATACGGTCAATACATTTACAGATTTGGCACCTGGTGTTTATGATGTCATTGCCCAAGATAGAAACGGATGTTTTGAAACCTTCCAGTTTACAATTAATCAGCCCGATCCTATTGCCGCAGATGCTATAAACGTAATGCACGAGGTATGCTTCGAGAGCGCTGATGGTTCCTTTGAATTAGATATCACCGGAGGAACGGCTCCATACTTTACCAGTTTGAATTCCAATGCTGATGCTGATTTTGTTCAGGACCAAATCTTGTTCCAGAATTTGTCTGCAGGAACCAACGTTGTTTTTGTACGTGATTCTCAGGGTTGTGAGACCAATGTCTTTGTGGAAATCAACCCAGGAGTAAACCTTGAAGCAACCGTAACACCAATATACTCATGTGATGGAATAATCCCGGATAACAGCTTAGGCATTGTGTTCACCGATTCTACTGTAAGTACAGATGTTTTGTATGCCTTGGATTCCACAGATCCTTTGGATATGCAATTGACGGCCGATTTTACCAATATTCCTCCCGGAGACCATTACTTGACCATAGCACACTCCAATGGATGTATAAATACCGTAGACTTTACCATAGAAGCATTTGAGCCGTTGACCTTGGTATTGGAAAACAGTAACATAAATGAAATCACAGCTACAGCAACCGGAGGTCTAGAAGATTATACCTTCTTCTTTGGTGATATTGACAATGGAACTGACAATACATTCATAATTAATAGAACAGACACATACCCGGTAACCGTTATAGATAACAACGGTTGCTCGGTAACCATGGAAATTTTTATGGAGTTCATTGATATTGAGATTCCTAACTTCTTTACCCCAGATGGTGATAATCTCAATGATACATGGATTCCAGATAATTTAGAAGCCTTTCCAAATGTACTAATGGTCATTTTTGATCGTTATGGTAGAGAGCTCCATCGTATGGGTTATGGCGACCCTGGATGGACTGGTATTTATAATAACAGCGAGCTCCCTACTGGTGACTACTGGTATATCATTAAGCTGCAAGGTGAAAGTGATAACCGGGAATTTATTGGACATTTTACCCTATATCGACAATGACGCTTAACCTACTGAATCATGTTTAAAAAACTCTGTACCCCAATTTTAATCCTTTTTCTGGCCTTTTTTGGCAGAAGTCAGGAGCTGACCATACCGCAGTTGTCCCAGTACATTGCGGATAACCCCTTTATCATGTCTCCCACATATGCAGGTATTGGTGATCATATTAAAGTTAGATTGAACGGGCTTACGCAATGGGTAGGCATTGAGGATGCCCCAGACACCCAAACTCTTGCAGCGGATGCACGCGTAGGTAATCGCTCAGGTATAGGTATGCTTCTTTACAATGATAGCAACGGAGAAACTAAGCAGAGAGGTTCTCGAGTGTCTTTTGCACACCACCTTACCTTGAACAGATATGATGATATCTTTTTGTCTTTTGGTATTTCATATAACTTTAACCAGTTTAGGATAGATGTAGAGAATTTTACAGAGTTCAACGGACAACTTCCTACGGACGATAGGGCAACAACCAACCATAATTTTGACATTGGCGCTTTGTACCGTTACGATAAGTTTTATTTCAGTGTCAATGCCTCCAATCTCTTGAACAAGGATTTGACCCAATTCAACCCAGTTTTTGAGCCAAACACATTAAGAAACTACTACGTCTACACTGGATATAGTTTCATGAAAAACAAAAACAGTAAACTTGAGGTTGAACCTTCTGTTTTCTTTCAATGGTTTGAAAACGACGGCCGTTCTGTTACCGATTTAAATGCCAAGTTCCGTTTTCACAATTTTGAGGACTATTATTATTTGGGTGTAACCTATCGTTTCTTGAACGATCAATTGGGAGAGCCTTTATACATAGCTCCCATTGCTGGTTTAAAGAAAAGTAACTTCTATTTTGGGTATTCATACCAGGTTATAACCAATGAAATTTTGGGTTACAGTACAGGGACCCATGTATTGACCGTTGGGATGGATTTATTCCAAGGATTAAGCAACTGTCGTTGTACCTATTAATTTGATTAATTTAGCGCCCACTTTAAAACACTTTGCAAGTGGGAAGCATTAGTCTTAATAACATCCGTGTCCATGCCAATCATGGTTGCCTTAGGGAAGAAGGGCTTATAGGAAGTGATTATCGAGTTGATATGGTAGTCTGGGCCAACCTGAAAAAGCCTTCTCTTTCTGATAAACTTTCTGAAACCGTAGATTATGTTCATCTGAACAATATTGTTAAGGAAGAAATGGCCATCCGTTCGAAACTTTTAGAACATGTTGCCCAAAGAATCTCAACTCGTATTTTAAATGAGTTGCCGTTAGTTGATAAGGTCGAAATATCGGTCTCTAAAATAAACCCACCTATCGGAGGCGACGTGGAGAGTGTTTCGGTAAAAATTGAGAATACTCGTTGAAATGCTTCCCTAAGTAACTCAATAATAATTAAGATTTTAATAATTTCGCTACTTAAGGCATTGTGGTCGAATTGGATAGACGAAATCTCGCAAAGGTTTTTATGGTGGTTCGAGTCCACCCGATGCCTCTAGGTCGTTTACTCCGGTGAAAGCTTACATTTAGGACATTTTGTATCTTAAAGATTCGTAAAATATTTTTAGCTTTGCCAACCATTGGCATCGTGGCCGAGTGGCTAGGCACAGCTCTGCAAAAGCTTGTACAGCGGTTCGAATCCGCTCGATGCCTCTAAAAAGCCGGTTTTGAACCGGCTTTTTTTATTCCCTTATATGTTCCAATCCTTCTTTAATGTTGAATTTATCCTTTGGAAGAAAGCCTTTACTTATCAAAACAATTCCACAAACCATTAAAATAACGCCTAATCCTTTTTTTAAGAGGACTATTCGTTCTTCCGTAAGATAGCGCTTCAATTGTTTTGCCAATAAGATTTTAATTAAATCTGTACTGAAGTAGGTTACTAGGACAGTACCAAAAAAGATGGCCATTCGATTGGCATCATTGTCCAAACTTGGTCCAACTATCACCATCATACCCAACCAAAATGCCAACACCCCAATATTGATAAAATTCAACAGAAACCCCTTTACCATCAATCCGAGATACGTACCTTTCTTAATTTTAAGTCCTGGTTTTTTCTTAGTTTCTTTTCGTACAAATATGACAATACCGTAAACCAGCATAATCATCCCTCCAAATACAAACAGTCCAGGTTGGTTGCTTAAATTCTCCAATAATTGAAAACTACTGAAATAGGCAATGAGCAAGAATACAATATCGGCGACTATAACACCAATATCAAAGCTTAGTGCCGCTCTAAAACCTTTTGTGGCACTTGTTTCCAAGAGCACAAAAAAAACAGGTCCTATTACAAAACTCAGGAAAAAACCTAAAGGAATCGCTGTTTGAATATCCTCAACCATCCTGATCACATTCTTTTTATTTTACCGCCAAATACGGTTTTCTCATCCATCTTTGATGGGTCTCCGTACACTTCAACCTCACCACCAGCCTTAACGGTTGCTTTAACATATTCCGTCGCATAAATACTTCCTCTTCCTCCAGCATTTACAGAAATGGTAGTAAACTCAGTTTTAAATTCTTTCCCGTTGTAACTGCCCCCAGTATTAATAATTATATCCTGATTTTTAGAGAAACCTTTTGTAATAACATCCCCTCCAGTTACTGACTTTATCAAAAGTTGTTCCACTTGACAACCAATCTCCAGCTCTCCTCCCTCTTGTGCCTTCAGCTCAAGTACATTTTGTTCAAATGTTTCTCCTGAAGATATCCTTGCATCTTCATTTGTATCCAACACCTTTAACTCTCCAGAATAATAAAGATCCACAAAGGTTCTATACCCACTAAATATTTTGTCAATTTCCATGCGAAGTTTCAAAACCCCTCCGTTGTTAACAATAGCAACTTTATGGGTATTTGCTCCTTTAATTACCGCTTTATCTTCATTGAATTTAATCAGATTAACGGATAAGCCATCAAAAGCCTTTACCTCTGAAAATGTCTTCAATTCTTTGGTAATGGTTTTTTCTTGGGCCTGCAAACCCAAAATCAATAAAAAGAATAAAAAACTTTGTATTGTTTTCATACGCTGAAAATTAGCGGTTATTCCAACAAATTCTATTCTCTTTTTCCAAGAAGAGAAAAATCTAAATGTCTTTTAACTAAATCAGTATCCTTAACCATTACCCAAACTTCATCTCCTAATTGATACATTTTTTTTCGCCTTTCACCTACAATGGCATACTGGCGCTCATCAAAAATATAATAGTCGTCCTTAATATCTCGAATCCGCACCATTCCTTCACATTTATTCTCTATAATTTCTACATAAATTCCCCATTCCGTAACCCCTGAAATTACACCCAAAAACTCTTGGTCTTTGTGATTTTCCATAAAACGTATTTGCATATACTTTATGGAATCTCGTTCTGCACTGGCAGCCAATATTTCCATATCTGAAGAGTGTTTACACTTTTCTTCATAAATCTCGGCCTTTGGTTGCTTCTCCTTATCCAAATAACTTTGAAGAAGCCTATGTACCATTACATCTGGATAGCGTCGGATTGGTGATGTAAAATGGGTATAATATTCAAAACCTAAACCATAGTGACCTATATTTTCAGTAGTGTAAATCGCTTTGCTCATACTTCGAATGGTCAACGTATCCACTAAATTTTGTTCTTTTTTCCCTCTTACATCTTTTAAAAGTTGATTTAGAGAACTGTTCAGGCTCTTTTTGTCCTTAAGATTGATGCTATGACCAAATCTTGAAATCACTCCATTTAGAGCCAATAACTTTTCTTCGTCCGGTTCATCATGAATTCTATATACAAAGGTCTTTTTCTGCTTTCCAATAAATTCAGCTACCTTTCTATTGGCCAACAGCATAAATTCCTCAATAAGCTTATTGGCATCTTTAGATTCTTTAAAATAAACCCCATCCGGCTCATTATCCTTAGTCAGGTTGAAACGAACTTCTATTTTATCAAACGAAATGGCACCTTCGTCCATGCGCTGTTTTCTCATGATTTTTGCCAAATCGTCAAAAGTCAAGATGGCATCAACTACATCACCATCAACTGAATACGAATCTTTTCTAATGGAAATGTCTTTTGGAATGGTACCTGATTTGCTTTCAATAATATGTTGTGCTTCTTCGTATGCAAAACGTTCGTTGGAATTAATGACCGTTCTCCCGAACCACTGATTGATTAAGTTGGCCTTATCGTCCATTTCAAAAACAGCAGAAAACGTATACTTTTCCTCATTGGGTCTAAGCGAACATGCCCTGTTGGATAAAATCTCTGGCAACATCGGAACCACTCTGTCAACCAAATATACAGAGGTGGCCCGTTCATAGGCCTCATCATCTAAAACGGTATTTGGCTCCAAATAATGGGATACATCGGCAATATGGATTCCTATTTCAAAGTTTCCATTCTGTAATTTTTGAAAAGAGAGTGCATCATCAAAGTCTTTTGCATCTTTCGGATCAATGGTGAAGGTCAATACCTCTCGCATATCTCTCCGTTTTGCAATTTCCTCTTCCTTAATGGAAGTATCCAGTTTGTTGGCATATTGTTCTACTTCGTACGGAAATTCATAAGGCAATCCATACTCCGCTAGAATGGCGTGAATCTCGGTTTGATGTTCTCCAGGCTTTCCTAAAACTTCCATTACTACTCCAAAAGGAGAATCTGCATCTTCAGGCCAATTTTCAAGATTCACCAATACCTTATCTCCATGTTCCGCCTTTTTCAGTTTATCAATGGGAATAAAAATATCCGTGTACATTTTCGGGTCCGTAGGACGTACAAAAGCAAAGGTTTTTTGTTTGTCAACTATACCCACATAGCTACTCTTCTTTCGTTCCAAGACTTTGGAAATCTCTCCTTCAGGTTTCTTTCCATTACGTTTTGGTTTTAGAAAAACTTCTACAACATCTCCATGAAATGCTTTGTTCAGCCTATTGAAGGGGACAAAGATGTCCTGCTCCATATCTTCTACAATTACATAGGCGTTGCCACTACTGGTCACATCAATTTTTCCAGTAAAACATGTATTCAAACTAGGTTTTTTCTGGAACTTGCCACGCTCTACCTCAACTATTCTTTCACTGGCGCGCAGTTGCCCCAAACGTTTAATCAAATCGTTACGATCTCGAGTTTCTTCAATACCTAGTTTGGATGCTATTTGTTTATAGTTGAAACTTTTGGAAGGTTCTTTTTCTAAAATTGTAAAAATACCTTTGGTTATTTCATTCTTCCTCTGGCTTCTCGCTCTTTTCTTTTTTTTCGACATTAACCATCTTATTTTGTGAAAAATACGAATTATAATCTTTTACGGATGTTCCGTATACTAGGTAGAACAAAAACAACATCTTTTATTAACATGAAATAGTATTATATTTTCTTTCTTTCTTTAAAAATTAAAAAAATGTTGGTTATGATAGTATGTTAAAATGTGGAATATGTATTTTAAAGAAAGCTTGCTTTCAACAGATGAATATTTTTATCCACAATCTTTCCAAGGGTAATAAAATTTAAAATCAATGAGTTAGGTTTTTTCTTCACGACTATTAATAAAATATATCAACATTGATTTATTGAAAATTAAAAATTGATTTAATGTTAATTACTCCATGTTTTGTATTGAAATATGTTGATTAAATATTAATGGAATATTACCAAAAGTTTACGAAGGTTTTCGTAATGGAAATAAATCAAGTAAAAACAAAATTTAATTTCTTGTAGTTTTCTTCAAAAGATCAACAAATAGATGATTATTGAAAAGACTTGTTTATGAGGTGATTACAAATAGTGAAAAAGTTTTATCAACATCGTGCATAGAAAAGAATTGTACCTTTGATTTTAGTACCATTAAACTAAACATGTCATGAAAATCGCTATAGGAAATGACCATGCCGGAACGGAATACAAACTCGCCATTGTAGGTCTTTTAAAATCAAAAGATATTGAGGTTGTAAACTATGGAACAGACGGAACAGACAGTGTAGATTATCCTGATTTTACACATCCTGTGGCTAAGGATGTTGAAAATGGGGAAGTAGATATGGGTATTGTTATATGTGGTTCAGGAAATGGTGCCAGCATGACTATTAACAAACATCAGGGAATTCGAGGGGCGTTATGTTGGAACAAAGAGATAGTAGCTTTAGCTAGAGAGCACAATGATGCTAACATATTGAGTCTTCCGGCACGTTTTATTGCATTACCACAAGCTTTGGAAATGGTAGAAACGTTTCTGAACACGAAATTTGAAGGTGGGAGGCATGAACGCCGAATAGAAAAAATGCCCTGCGTCTAATAAAATTTAATTGTGGGCCATCACCATCACCATCATGGCCACGAACACGGCCACACTGATTTAAAAGGGAGAAACCTTCTCCTTTCCATTCTACTTAATGTAGGTATTACCGCAGCACAGGTTATTGGTGGTATCATTTCCGGGAGTTTGGCTCTATTGTCAGATGCCCTTCACAATTTTAGTGATGTACTGTCCCTTGTCATAAGTTTTATAGCCACGAAGTTGGCAAAACGAAAAGCCAGTACAGATAGAACTTTTGGATTTAAGCGTGCAGAAATATTAGCTGCGTTCATTAATGCATCCACCTTAGTTATTGTGGCAGTTTTTCTTATGATTGAAGCCGTAAAACGATTTTGGCAACCTGAAGAAATCGCCTCAAATCTGGTTATAGCAATGTCGTTAATTGGGATTCTTGGCAATGGGTTTAGCGTGCTGCTTTTAAAAAAGGATTCGAATGAGAACATGAATATGAAAACTGCCTATCTGCATTTATTAACAGATATGATGGCTTCCGTGGCGGTTCTAATTGGTGGAATTCTAATGAAGTTTTTCCAAATGTATTGGGTAGATGCGGCCTTGACTATGGCTATAGGCATTTATTTGATTTATATGGGGTATTACCTGTTAAAAGAATCTACAAAAGTGTTGATGCTGTTCACGCCAAAATCCATTGAAGTGCAAGAAATTGTGAATTCTATTTGTGAATTGGATGCGGTAAAGAATGTGCACCATGTGCATATTTGGCAATTGAACGAGGAGGAAATCCACATGGAAGCACACATAGATTTTAAAGAAGATATTCGGCTTTCGGAGTTTGATAAAGTTCTGGAACGCATAGAAAAACACGTACACCAAAGCCATGGCATAAACCATGTGAACATACAACCGGAATATGACAAATGTGATTCCAAAAACATCATAGTACAGGACTAATGGAAATCCACATAAAAACCTTTGAAGAATTGAGCAAGGCAGAACTCTACGCCATTTTGGCCTTACGGTGCGAAGTCTTTGTAGTGGAACAAGAGTGCGCCTATCAAGATTTGGACTATAAAGACCAAAAAGCCATTCATATACTAGGAAAAAAAGACAATAAAGTAGTGGCCTATACACGAATATTTAAGCCTGGCGATTATTTTGAAAATACCAGCATTGGACGAGTGGTGGTTGCCCAAAACGCTCGGCAATACGGCTATGGAAAGGACATTATGGAAGCCTCTTTAAAGGAAATAGAAGAGAACTTTCCAAACGGAGCTATTGAACTCTCTGCCCAGACCTATTTAACGAAGTTTTATAGAGATTTGGGTTTTATGGAACAAGGCGAAAGCTATCTCGAAGATAATATACCACATGTGAGGATGGTGAAAAAAGAATAAAACAATACTATACTTTATTGCAAGTTGCTTAATGCCAATAATCTCCAAATGAATATCACATTAAAAACGGAAAGATTGCTAATCCGTCTAGTTTCTTTGAAGGACTTAGAAGAAATACACGAGCTACACTCTTTACCAGAAACGGATAGATTCAACACCTTAGGCATACCCAGGAACATTGATGAGACCAAGGAAGTTCTCATGGAGTGGACTGATAAAAATAACTCAGGAAAAAACAGGAATTTTACTTTTAAAATAGAAGAATTAGAAAGTAGGTTATTTGTTGGGCTTATTGCATTGAACTTAGGAGTATCAAAATTTAAAATAGGTGAAGTTTGGTATAAGTTGCACTCTAAGTTTTGGAATAGAGGTTATGCTACCGAGTCCCTGAGCTGTATTTTAGAGTTTGGTTTTGGGGAACTTAAACTGCATCGTATTGAAGCTGGATGCGCTGTAGAAAATTTAGGAAGTATGAGGGTCTTGGAAAAAGTAGGCATGACCCAAGAAGGTAGAAAACGAAAAGTACTACCCCTTAAAGACGGTTGGTCTGATAATTTTCATTACGCGATTTTAGCAACAGATAAAAAAGAACCTACATGAGCTAAGGATGAAATTCTGCATATTGGGATGGTGAAAAAGGTGGTAAATTAGGTATTAACAATGCATAAGAAAACATGAAAACAATTACTTGGAAGGTACATTTAAAATCAAGCCCAAAAACAGTTTTCAGTTTTCTTTCTACTTCTGAGGGAAGAGCAAAATTTTGGGCTGAAAAAGCAACTGAAGAAGACAATATGGTACACTTTGTTTTCCCTAATGGTCAGACGTACAATAGTAGAATTTTGAAATCTGTTCCTAACCAAAAATTTTACTTGGACTATTTTGAAAGTTTGGTGAGATTTGAATTAGAACCTTTGGATGATGGAGGAACTGATGTTACCTTAATCAATGAAAATGTTCCGGATGATGAGTTCAATGAGGTTCATGCAGGATGGGTCTCAGTATTAATGAATTTGAAAGCAGCCGTGGACTTTCAATGTGATTTAAGAAACCATAACCCAAAGAAGACATGGGATCAAGGATACCTAGACAATTAATACACATCTATCATCTTACTTTGAATTTAAGGAACT
Source organism: uncultured Allomuricauda sp. (assembly GCF_947501165.1). Lineage (GTDB taxonomy): Bacteria > Bacteroidota > Bacteroidia > Flavobacteriales > Flavobacteriaceae > Flagellimonas. Next base: position 863,671 of record NZ_CANMUU010000001.1, read on the forward strand.
AACACGAAGCGGGAAAACAAAATACCTTCTAACGTACAGGACGCATAAAAATCTCGAATTGTTGATTTTAAGAAATTTGCAGGACAAGAATTATGTGGAAAGATATATCACTGAAAAAATGAAGCAAACCAAAAAAACTAAACAAATCTCCTTGCCACCCTAATTTCTTTTAAAAACGCCAATTGCAGTACCAGATTAATAGGTTGTTCGGCTTTGTTTTTGCTTGAAAAATGAACATGCCCCTCTTTACGTAAATCCAAACCAGACAGCTCCATTTTCCCATGAAAACCTAAATGTTCCAATACCTGATTTTTGAGAAAAGCTTCGTCTAGACCGTTGTCAGTCAAAAAACAAAGTAGCTTCTTTCGGTTTACAAAGGTGATGTTGCAAGCTGTAAAGCTGTCATTTTCTTTTTGGATATTAGTAACCAACGCATACATATGGGTTTTCTTTTCGCTATCAAATAACCAACCGTGTTTTAGGGTTTCGTTCTTGGTGTAGAAGAGCTCAAAAGCAAAAGTGGGCAAATTTTTATTGAGGTAATCCAACTGTGCTTTTTCGTCTACAAAGTAGACTTCACCTGTCTTTTTGTGGGTGAGGATGAGGTCAATCCCACTCAATTGCTGCTCCAGACTATGCGCGCGCTTAAAATCATACATTTTTAAATGTATGCGATAATAGGAATCCAATAAGGGGGTTAGTCTTTTCTCTTGGGCTAGATCAGTTTTGAAGTTGCTTTTCAAGGGTTTTTATTTTCTGGAACAGGGCATTGCCCAGTTTTTCCACAACCCCAACCACCAAGGCATTGCCCATAAAAAAGGCTCTTTTAGTGTTGGAAATGCCTTCCAATTGCGTGTGATTGTCGGGAAATTGGTTCAACCGTTCCAATTCAACAGGAGTAAGTCTTCGCAATCCTGAAGAGGTTTGGACTACGTGTTTAAACCGGGACGGAGACTTTCCGCCTTCACCGGTTATTATGGTTCTGGAAGGTTGATCAAGCGCATCTGGGAAAACCATGCTTCCCTCGCTATAATGGTAGGCAAAACCTTCTTTGGTCTTGCGAGTTTCTTTTTTAGCACCCTTTAGGTATTCCCATTTAGGGATGTCGTCTTCAGGGATGTAAAATTCAGGGTCGGGCTGTTGATGTTCTAAAATATCCGAAAGCACAATCCTATTTCCGCTATAATCTGGAACGGTGCTTATTGTATGTACTTCATTCTTGAAACAGATGCCGGAATTTTGAAAAGGGGAAAGCCCTTGGCCTAAATTGAAGGAGTTGGAGAGGGAGACCAAATCATTGTCCAAAGTAAAAGATTTGAGGGCTCCTTTTTGTTTTACAGGAAACGAAGAAGTCACGCTCCCACATTCCAAAAGCCATTCTTTTGGGTTTTGTCGGATGAACTGCTCATAAACTGAAGTGGATATATGATACCCCATAAAAAAAACCCGCCTCCGGCGTTGTGGCATTCCATACTCAGCGGCATTGATTACCCGCCATTCTACGGCATAGCCTAAATCGTTAAGGCTTTTCAGCATAAGAGCAAAGTCTCGCCCTCTTTGAGCAGAAGGGGACTTAAGCAAGCGGTCCACATTTTCAAAAAGTAGGTATTTTGGTTTGCTTTTCTTTTCGGAAAGGATACGATGGATGGACCACCATAAGACCCCTTTTTTCCCGATAAGGCCTTTAGAGTTTTTCAATGTAGTCGCCACAGAATAGTCCTGACACGGGAATCCTCCCACTAAAACGTCATGGTCAGGGATTTCGGTAGTGGGAACTTCTTCAATGTTGATATTGGAATGATTATCTGACCCAAAACGGGCCTCATAAACCATTGAAGCGTGTTGCATTTTGGTGGAAGGCTCCCACTGATTGCTCCATACCACATCGAAGCGTCCGGTATTTTCCAGACCCAATCGAAATCCGCCAACCCCTGCAAAAAGTTCACAAACCTTCAATTTTCGCATTTTCAAAAGTAGCGTTTGTGGCTAAATTATGAGCGGGAACCAAAAGCGAACTTTTTAACAGGATACATATTAATCTATCTTTTAAAAGTTTTAATGGCTTTTAGAACATCCTCCTTATCCTGCTGAAGGTTTTGGGCAACGCTTCTAAAAAAGGATTGGCGGTCTTCTGGATAATTTAGGTCGTAATGGGGAGGAATACCGATTGACTCATAGCAAACACCATCCATGTCATAATAAACTTCGTTTGAAATTGCGAACGACCATCCGTTGGGGAGAGGCTTTTCCAAAGCATCGGATAAAGCCCCTTGAGTTCGGGAACCTATACGGGTAATTTGAGGTAGTACTTTTGAGGCCATCACAAAAAAATCTGTGGCACTGGCCGATTGTTGTGAAGTAAGCAAAAACACCGGTTTTAGATAGGGATTTTCAGAAGGTTCCATATTTATGGAAATCTCTGGGGTAAACCCTTTTTCAGTTTTGGTTTTTTTAGTGGCTACTTTTCTTTGTTGGTCGTTGAACTGCTTCAATATTTCAAGACTTACCACATCTTGTCCTCCGCCATTAAAGCGCAAATCTAGGATAAGCGAATCCGTTTCTTGCAGGTCTTGCATAGCTCTATTTATGACTTTAGAGACACCAATTCGCTCTTTCTCAATGTACTCTGCTTCGTTCATTTGGGTAAAAGCATCTACATAGGTGCTTATATATCCATTTTTCTGCACCAAAGAATCAGGTAGATCTAGGTCTGCATATAACCACATGCTTTTCACGTGGATATATCCCATATTTCCATTCAGTTTGCCCCAACTGATAATGGGAGAGTCAACAGTAAAATCTTCTTCAAGGAAAGTGTCTGAAACTAGTTTAGCCATTTGAAAGTCCCCATATTCAGGAAATTCATCCTCTTCCGTTTCGGATTCGGTCTCATTTTCCAAAGAAAATACTTGTTCATAAACTTCATCTGAGGGCTCAACGTACCCATGATTGTCCTTGAGAGCGGTCATAATTTCTTCCATCACCAGATAAAGGTCCAGATTTGTGGTTGTTCTGGAAATTTTGTTTCGGTTGGTTGTATATAAGCTATCCCAATTTATTTGATTGTCCTCAAAATAGGCGTAGTTGTTTTTGATAGCTTCCGCATATACTTCAAAATTATAAATAGGGTCTTTTTTCTTGTAATCTGATAAAAGTTCAGTACATATATCCGGCATTTTATCCAATCGGATATATTCATAAATCCCAGTACCCTTTAGTTGTACCAAAGTATCATTTCTTAATGTCAGGTTATTTCCAAAAGAAGTAATGCTTCCTTCCTGAAGAGGCAGGCAAGAGATGGGGGAGGTGTCGTAAAAAGAAAAGGAATCTTTACCTATATCAAGAATTCTTCCATAGCCAATAGCTTGCCAAACCCCTTCTTTACTTTGGGGCGTGGATTTTTCGTTCTTGCACGAGAAAAGAAAAAGAATACAAGTAAATACTATAAGATGCCGCATTGTTTTGAGAGTTTGAATAAAAGATTAGTTCAAATTTCAATTGTTACAGCTTCTTTGTTGTTTCAAGGAACTCTAGTTGGATATTTCCTCCACAAATATGGGCTCTTTTCCATTTTCAAAAATTAGAATGGCGGCCGTAGTTGTTAGTGCTGCACCCCCTAACAGCTTTACTGCGGAAACTTTCTTTCGCTCTACAGATTCAATTTGGTCTCTTGGGATTTTGATGGAGTTTTGGTTAATGTCAAATAGAAAGTAATCAGAATAAACTTTTTTACATTTTGCCTCAATAAGCTTGCCTTCTACCAATTGAAAACTATACAGTTTACCTTCTTTAATATCTTCAGTTCCTATAGACTTGTAGGTATAACAACTTAGGAAAAGAAGAGGGAAAAGCACACAAAATAGAAGGCGGTTTTTCAATAACATTAGTTTTAGAGTGAAAATACAAATAGTTTTCAAAAAGGGCTTTATAGTCAAAATTAGATGATCAGCCCCACTATAAATGTTATCGTTTCCGCTAAATCAATGCGCAGTTTTATTTTTATAGTGGGCGTAAAAACTGGTGATAATGGCCAGTGAAGAAAATATTGTCATCACAGTACCGGGCATAAATTTTACGAATCCTCCCAAATCCATGAACAAGAAGTAGCCCAAATCTGCCAATCCTCCGGTAATTGCAGCTAAAAATATGGCATTTTTGTTTCCTTTCCAGATGTAAAAGGCACAGATTAAGGTGACAAGCCCAATCCAAAACAAGTTGAATCCATGTTGACCAATGATTGCGCCTGCCGCTTTTGGGTAGTCCATTTCTAGGGTTTCGGGCTCTATGGCATCAGCAATTCCGCTGATTGAGGCCACAATGTCATCAGTTAGCACACCTTTCATGGTCATTATTCCGGCAAAAATGTGCACCAAGCCCCAAATGACCCATAAGATTGCTGATGTTTTTAAAAGAAGGGATATTTTTTTCATGGAAATTGATATTAGGATTTTGCTCAATATCCCATTTACGCATCAAGAATCCATTAATCTACATTAAGAAATGAGAGGCGGATTTATTTGTAACGCTCTCGTTTAATTTTGCTCAAAGTTTCTGGAGCGATTCCTAAGTATGAGGCTATCATTTTTTGTGGGACACGTTGAATGATATCTGGATAGGTCTTCTCAAAATGTTCAAAGCGTTCAATGGCTGAAGCACTCATGAGCATTATGATTCGTTTTTGCAAAACAGAAAGGCGTTTGAGAAAGGCGCCAACATTTTGTGCTTCTCGTTTAATATCTTTTTGTAAAACCCAAACATCGGATTCTTCCAAGGCATCAATGTAAAGCTCGCAGGGAACATCTTTAGGTAGGTTATCGCCAACAGTCCAGTTTTCATGGGCAAACATAAAAATGTGTTCTTTTCCTTTTTCATCTAAGGTATAGCTTCGCAAAAGCCCCGAAACCACATGATAGACCTTGCTGTCAAGTTCCCCTCTTCTTTGAAGTATTTCTCCCTTCTTTACATGGATTCGCTTCATCTGGATTTCTGTTTGCCTACTGCTGCAAAATCACGTTCCATGCTTCCTAAAGAAGGCTTGGTAAAAATCATATACAAAATAAGAAACAAGCCAATTATCAAAAGCTCTTTCTTTAGAAAGAGAATCAAAAATGCAGCACCTTCAAGTATGGCCCAACGTATAATGCATGCTGTTTGATAGGCACTGACTCTTTCTTCCATTTTTAACTTTGAATCTACAGCTTTCAATTGTTGTCTGTAAACTATGTTTCCCAAAAAAATGGCAGAAACACCTAAAAAAAGATAGATTAGGGTGTTGACATCTATTTTTGGAACGTTCATGAATTCTAGGGTTTGTAACTCTCCCAGAAAAAAATAGGCGAAGGTTATCCCAACACATAGTCCAATATGTACGATTTTGATTGGTTTCAGCTTTTCGTCCATATTATTTGTTGATACTTGTTAGTAGGTAAGTTACGCTTTCTGATGAGTTTGGTTTTTGTAGTCTTTAGGGTCAAATTTCTTACCTTAAGAAAATTACACGCATTAATCGCAACATTAAACCATCAGAAATGAAAAAGTTTAAAGTCACAATTATCCTGGTCTTCACAGCGGTTTCCGTTCAATCACAAGAACCCGCTAAAGCAAATCCAAAAGATGTTGCATCCATAGATGCCATAATCCCTGCAGTATATGATGTTATTTCCGGCCCGGCAGGTGAAAAAAGGGACTGGGATAGAATGCGCAGTTTGTTTATTCCCGAAGCAGTGTTGATACCATCGGGGCAAAACCCGCAAACTGGGGACGTGGGATATAGATATTGGGGTTTGGATGATTATATCAATAAGGCAGGAAGCAATCTAGAAAAGGATGGTTTTTTTGAAGTGGAAGTGGCCAGAAGGGTCGAACAATATGGAACTATTGCCCATGTATTTTCCACATATGAATCTCGCCGAAATCAGGATGATGATAAGCCATTTACCCGGGGCATTAATAGTATTCAATTACTAAAAGGCAGGGACCGATGGTATATTGTTAGCATTTTCTGGATGGGTGAGAGTCCGGAATATCCAATACCCGAATCCTATCTCATTGGCGGGTAAAGCATTCACTCTTGAAAAGTAAAACACAAAACATTATCTAGTAAAATCATCAATTTCTTTAAAAATATCTACAGAAACACGATGACCCAATTTATGCATAGATTCCATTTTTGTTTTATTGTTGCCTTTCCAAAAATTCTTCCAGTCTTCTAAAGAATCCCAGCGGGCCACTGTTTTTATCTCTTTGGTATCGTTGTCATTTTGAATCATAAAGCTCCCTCTGGCACCCTTTACCTGTTCATGGATTGTATTGGTAGTCTTTTTCCATGTCTCAATAAAAAGGTTCAATTTTTCTGGTTCTACGCTCCAAGTATATATTATCCGAATCATTTTTGTGTAGTCTTGTTCAATCTTGGTTCCTACTCGTTCTTTGGGTAAATCAGGTTTATAAATTGTTCGATTAATGCAGTTTGTTCTGGGTTTTCTTCATAAAGCAATGTGTTTTTGCGGGAGTAGGCTCTTACAAAAACATCAAATTTTATTCGGTATACCATATTTTGGGTTTCTGCATCTCCCTTTTCTTCAAGTGCGTCCAGTTTGGCCAATTCTTTTTCCCACCAGCCAAAATTGGTCTTTTTCGGATTCTCAAAATCAGAGGTAATACGAGAATTAAACTTATTCGCAATTTTTTCTTCCAGTTTTATAATATCAGCAAGGGAGGTTGTCTGCTTTTTATATGCTTTGGAAGCTAGTAGTTTTTGATGTTGTTGAACCAAAGTATCCACTGAAACAAAATCACGAAAGGTTTTGGTAATTCTTTCATATTGTTCTGAAGCACGCAAAAGCTCATTACCTGCTTTAAATTCTTCAACTCTTTTAAAGGCTTTCATATAAAGATTCATTACCTCATCAGAATCTTCTAATGATGCTTTTTTCAATTTTTGAAGATGAAGCCAATCAAATGCACGGGTAATGTGTTCGGGGGCCGGCCAAGAATGATTTCCTTTATGTGTGATAAGTGTGCTGTTGAATTTTAGCAATTGGAGGAAATCTTCATTTTTCAACATCTCCCTGTAGTTCATGTCCCTATCCCCAATAATGCCCACGTAGGCATACTCTTGTGTACTGGGCTTGTAATTTGGCACACTGGGAAAACCCGCACCACAAGCCACGACTCCCGCAAATTGATGGGTAAGTGAAGCTATTGCGCAAGCTAATCGGGAACCTCCAGAAAAGCCAGAAAGGTACATTTCGTCTTCCTTGATATTGAAGTGGGAAAAAATATGGGCAAATAAGTTATTGGCTATACCAAAATTGCGTTCGTAACTACTGTTTCTTGAATTATTGGAACAGACCAGAATATGACCGTATTTTTCTGCCGCTGGAATAAATGGCCGAATTCCTATTACTGACCTTGCGGCAGGCTCAAAAATAAAAACAATGGAACTTAGTTCATTCTCTTTGAATCCGTTAGGTAGATAGAGTGCAAAACTCTCATCGGTTGTGCCTGAGACCAGAATAGAATCCAATATTGTTCCTTTTTTGTAAACTTCTTGCGCATGGGTCGATGCAAATAGCGCAAAAGAAGTACATAAAAGAAAGTATTTAATAGACACTGCTTTTAGTTCAAGATATCCTGATATGCAGAAGAATTGGACAGAAGTTCTGTTGCTGCCAATATGGCCTCATCGTGGGTCAAATAATAATCATAAAGTCCGTTTCTGTAAAAGTAGCGTTTGATGATTTCGTCTTCAAGATTCTTTTTTATTTCATCTTTAAAAGTGTCAAGCGCTTTTATTTTACCTTGGTTAACCGCTAATAAAAGATCTTTGTATTTGTTTTGTACATCCGAGCCCAATAAATGCTCTTCTGAGTTGATGGATTCTTCTAGCTGGGTTTCTGTTTCTGTCTTAAATGAGAAATCTTGTTCTCGGGCATATTTTTTAAAGCTATCAAAATCAGCATCAGAAAAAGTAAATGAATCAACGGAATCGAATGAATTATCGTAATAGAAATCGGTAGCGTAATCAAAAATCATCAGATTACTTTTTAAGGCATCCAGCAATGTATTTGTTTTTAAAGTAGATATTTCCACATCTGGCATAACACCTCCGCCATCTTGTACTTTTCTACCATTACGCGTAGTGAATTCTTGGAATTTTGTGTTTCGAATGGCATTTCCTTCTTCATCCCTGTTCCAATAGTCCAAGGATTGTATGCATCTTCCCGAAGGAGTATAGTAACGAGAAATAGTTACTTTCAATTGCGTGCCATAAGTGAGTTTTAGAGGACGTTGTACAAGTCCTTTTCCAAAACTGCGCGCACCCATTACAACAGCTCTATCTAAATCTTGAAGCCCTCCAGAAACAATTTCACTAGCCGAAGCACTACTTCCATCGACCAAGACAACCAAAGGAATGTCAAGGTCCTCCGGCTGCTTTTTGGTTTTATATTGCTGATTGAATTTTTTGACCTTTGATTTGGTGGTAACTATCAGTTCGTCTTTGGGAACAAACAAATTGGTTACGTTTATGGCCTCTGTAAGCAAACCCCCAGGATTTCCTCGTAGATCGAGAATCATACGCTCCATCCCTTGACCTTTTAGGTCTTGCATGGCAGATTTGGTCTGGCTAGAAGCTTTTCTGTTGAATCGAGATAAAACAACATAACCGGTTTTATCATCAATCATACTATAATACGGTACCGCATCTACTTCTACACCTTCACGGTTTAAAGTGGCTTTTTTGGTCTCTCCTTGGCGCACAAAGGAAATGTCTACACTGGTACCATTAGCCCCTTTAAGCAACTCACTGGCATTGTCATCGAAGTCAGAGACCAGAGTCTCTCCAATTTTAATGATTTCGTCGCCAGCTTTAAGCCCCGCTTTATCTGCTGGGTATCCTTCATAGGGTTCAATTATCAACAATTTACTTTCATAAGAACGAACTAATGCTCCAATACCGGAATACTCCCCAGCATTGTTAATACGAAAAGCCTCTACATCTTGTTCATTAAGAAAACTCGTATAGGGATCGAGCTCATCGAGCATATTCTTTATTGCTGAGTCCATAAGCTCAGCAGGGTTGGTCTCATCAACATAGTTCATGTTGAGCTCTTTAAAGAGCGTGGTAAAGATTTCAATCTGTTTGGCAATTTCAAAAAAATCACTTTTAAAACTGCTTCCCACCACAAGAAATACAATGGCAATCAAGGGGAGGACAATCTTTTTTTTAGCTATTCTTTTCATGGAGTTCCGGTTTTACAAAATTCTGCAGGAGTTCCCGCACAGCTGCCTCTACCTCCGAAAAAGTGGGCATAGTATGGCCAATATATAAAAATAGCAACGCAAAATTTCCCTCTATGTTGTTAAAAACAAGGGATTTGTTTGCCCTGAAAGCTTCACGCAGAAGGCGCTTTACCCGGTTTCTCTGAAAAGCCTTTTTAAACTTTCTTTTCGGTGTAACCACTGCGACTTTAACTTTTGACTCATCCCCAAAATCCATGGGAAGATATCGTAGCTGTAAAGGATACACTTTTAGGGTTTTGCCCTCAGAAAAGAGGACTTCAAAGGCTTTTTTGCCTTTCAATTTTTCTTTTTTGGAAAAGGTATGTTCTTTCTTAATGGAGCCCATAGACTGTTCAGGTTCCATTTATGTAATTGGAACACAGGTAATTTTATATGCTTCAAATATAGGAAGAAGCAAAACGAAGCTCAGTTCTTACTCAGCAACCTGAAATACGTTGTTTTGTTTGTCCACATCCGCCATTAATTGCGATGGATCTAATGCTATGGCTTCAATAGAATCCAAAGTCCTATCCAGAACAAGCTCATAAGTAGGGTGCGCCCAAGCCCAATCTTTTGCAACCGTTCGCTTAAATTGAGGATATGGATTGTCTTTTTCGCCACGCATAATTTGCAAAGGCACGTAGTATGTTTCATTGGTTCCATCTTTCCCTACAACCAAAATATCCAATGGCATTGGCATAAGACCTATACGCTCCAGAACCACTTTGGTGGAACCTCCGCTAGACTCAACACTTTTAATTGCATAGTCTATTGTATTTGTAGTCTGTGTCCAATCCGTTAAATACCAATCCAACTGCATTCCAGATACCTTTTCCGCGGTGCGTTTGATGTCATTAGGTACGGGATGTTTGAATTTAAAGTCTTCGAAGTATTTCTTGATTGTTTCCAACAACTTGTCCTGACCGATAACATAGCCTAATTGAGAAAGAAAAATGGAGCCCTTGCTATAAGCAGCAACCCCATAGGCAAAGTTGGTCGCATAGCGATCGGCGTGCGTGGTTTGAGGTAATTCCAGTCCGGAGTTTATTAAAGCAAAATAACTTTTGTAAGAACCTTCAAAAGGGTTGTCTTTGTTTTGACCCATAATCTCGTTCATGCAAAGACTGCTTATAAAGGAGGTGAATCCTTCATCCATCCATTCATATTTAGATTCATTGGTAGCTAAAACGTGTTGGAACCAAGAGTGCGCCATTTCATGAACCATTACCCCGACCAAACTTGAAAACTGTCTTTTTCCAGTGATAAGGGTGCTCATGGCATATTCCATACCGCCGTCTCCCCCTTGTACCACGGAATATTGCTCATAGGGATATTTTCCAATATTAGTACTAAAGAAACGCATGGTTTCCTCGGTTTTGGGTTGAAGATTCTTCCAGTTCTCCTGAATTTCAGGGTCGTTTTTATAGAAAAAATGCAAAGTGGGGCCATCTTCCATTTCCACAATGTCATGAACGTATTCAGGATCCGCAGCCCACATAAAGTCATGAACATTGGGAGCCACAAAGTGCCAAGTTAATGTCTTCCCTTTTGTTTTTACTGTCGTTCCGGGAGCCTCATAACCATGTCCAACTTCTTGCGGGTTTTGGAGATAACCAGAACCCCCTACAGTGTAGTCTTTGTCAATGGTCAGCTTTACATCAAAATTACCCCAAACACCATGAAACTCTCGGGCAATGTAAGGATTGGGGTGCCAACCTTCCACATCATATTCCGAAAGCTTAGGATACCACTGGCTCATTGAAAGTGCCACGCCTTCTTTACTGTTTCGGCCAGAGCGACGTATCTGTAACGGCACTTGTCCCTTAAATTCCATATCAAGGGTTGTTTTTCCACCCGGAGGGATTGGTGTGGCCAAATCCACAACCAAAATGGTGCCTTCTTCATTAAAATTGACGGCTTTGCCATCTTGTTTCAAAGAGATTGTGTGCAAGTAACCCATTTCACTTTCTGAAAGGGATGCTATTCTACTTTTCCCGTTTTCCATCATTCTACCATCTGGATCTTTGATGCTTTGCAACCGTATGTCCATTTCACTTCCAGGTTGAAAAGCGTTGTAGTACAAATGATAAAAAACTCGATTCAGTATATCCGGAGAATTATTGGTATAGACCAATTTCTGGGTCCCGGTATATTGATAGGTTTCCACATTCATATCAACTTCCATGGTGTAATCCACTTCTTGCTGCCAGTACCCGGGATGGGATTGACCCAAAAGAGATGCAATACCGGAGAAAACGCCTAAAAAATAGAATAGAGTTCTTTTCATTTTATTTTGTGTTTGAAGCCAAAGTTTGTCTTCCTTTTGAGATGTTGTCAGCCATCAATAAAGCATTATAGGCATTGACCATTTTTCCAGATTTAGAAATGCTATTAAATGTAGTAGCTTTTGAAGCATCCCCAGAAACAATAACTGAAGTCTTTGTACTCAGACCTGATTGCATAAGCACTTGCTTTACCTGTGAAGCAGAAAGTTGTGGGTAGTAGGAACGGATTAGAGCAGCTATTCCCGCAACAGCAGGTGCCGCCATGGAGGTTCCCCCCTGAAAATCATATGAGTTGTTGGGCATTGTTGAATAGACCTTGGCGCCAGGAGCAAAAACATCTACATTCTGTGCACCATAATTAGAAAAACCTGCAACCATTTCAGAGCCATATTTACTGGTCAAGGCGCCCACTGTGATTACATTGTTCGAAATCTCGGAACCATTATACATGTGGTCGTTTGGATAGTTAGGGTTGTCCGGATTGTCCAAATCATTCCCATCATTTCCTGCTGCATGAACAATAAGTACATCCTTTGAAGCGGCATATTTAATAGCATCATAAACCCACTTTGCATTAGGCGAGAAGGATTTTCCAAAACTGCAATTAATGATTTTTGCACCGTTGTCAACCGCATATTGAATGGCTAATGCGATGTCTTTATCATATTCGTCTCCATTTGGAACCGCTCTAAGACTCATTATTTCCACATTTTTGGCAACACCATTCACTCCTTTTCCATTATTTCGCTCAGCTGCAATAATTCCTGCCACATGTGTACCATGGCTTTCACTTTCTACCCTGTTTTTAGGATTTCCATTGCCATAAGCCGTGTCACTAAAGTTATAAGGGTTGTCACCAACTGGTTTTCTCCCGTCAAAATCTTTGTTTAAGTTGTAATTGACCTGTTCGGTGAAATACGTTATTCCTTCATTGAGTTCGTCTATAACCGTTGGAATATCATCACCGTAAGAGAACATTTGAGTAAGAATCGCAACGTTCTGTTGCATTTGTTCGCTCTTATCTTGGATAGAGCTTAAATCTTCTTTGGAATATATTTCTTTCCCCAAAGCTTTTCTTGCAGCTTCATCAGCATTTTTTACTACTTGGAGTATTTGCTCATATTGTTGTTTGTTCTGTACCGCTTCCGGATATTCTTTATCCAATAGCAACCGTGCTTTGGCGCGTGTTGAAGCATCTCCTATGTTCAAACGAAGCATTCGGGCGTATTCAAGTTGTTCATTGTAAGATTCGCCCAAAAAGTTATACCCATGAATATCATCAACATATCCATTCCCGTCATCATCCTTTCCGTTATTGGGTTTTTCACCCTTATTGGTCCAGAGCACATCGTCCAAGTCTTCATGCTCCAAGTCTATCCCTGAATCTACAACGGCAACAATCACCGTTTTCCCTTTTCTGTTTTTGATGATTTCTCTATATGCTTTGTCCACGCTCATCCCGGGAATAGTATCGGCGATAAGGTCGGCGTGGCCCCAAGTTTTCTGTTGGTTTTCGGTAAGTTCCGTAATTTTTAAGGGAACGGTATCAATATTTGCAACAGGTGTTGCCACCAATGTAGTTGCCCCACAACCCATCAGTAAAATAGACATTGAAAGGGCTGCAGAAAATTTGGTATATGTAGAAATCATAAAATGTATTTTAGTGTAATATAAACAGCTTTAGGGGTTTAATAATTCATTGAAGGTGAACAATTCGTCCAACCGAACCCCTTTTTCGGTATGTTTCAAAGAGCAAAGCTCATTATGGGCATCATGCTCAAAAAATAGAATGTAATTATTGTCTGCGGCTTCATTTAAAAACACCGCTTTTTCTTTAAGGGTCTGTAATGGTCTCATATCATAACCCATTACATATGGCAAAGGGATGTGACCAACCGTTGGAACAAGGTCGGCGACAAAAACCAGGGTCTTTCCTTTGTATTGGATTAATGGCAGCATTTGCTTTTCGGTATGCCCGTCAACAAAAAGAACATCAAATCCAAGCTCGCAATTTTTAATAAAATTGGAATGGTCTCTTTGAATGAAGTTCAACTGACCACTTTCTTCCATAGGAAGTAAGTTTTCTTTTAAAAAAGAAGCTTTTTCACGGGCGTTGGGATGAATGGCCCACTCCCAATGGTCTTTGTTCGTCCAAAAACGGGCATTCTTAAATGCGGGTTCATATCCAGTCCGGTCAGAATTCCATTGAATGCTTCCGCCACAATGGTCAAAATGAAGGTGGGTCATGAAAACATCAGTGATATCATCTCTATGAAAACCCAATTTTTGTAGCGAACCATCTAATGTATGGTCGCCCCATTGGTAGTAGTAGCTGAAAAACTTTTCAGATTGCTTGTTTCCTAGCCCGGAATCAATCAGAATCAATTGACTACCATCTTCAATAAGAAGACAACGTGCCGCTAGGTCAATCATATTGTTGGAATCTGCGGGATTTGTTCTTGTCCAGAGCGACTTTGGAACCACACCGAACATGGCCCCACCATCTAACTTAAAATTTCCAGTCTCAACGGGATAAAGCGTCATTTGAAAAGCAAAGGACGCGCAAAATAAGAAAACCTAGACAGTTTGTCTTTAAAATGGAATTATTATTGGCCCTTTTTTAACAAAATAAAAAATGGAAGAAATCGCTTTGATTTACAACAGATCAAGCAAGAATGCACCAAAAGATTGGAAGAAAAATCCTATTTTAACCAAAAATTGACCAATGCTCGAACTGGCTGGAATTATTATTCTTGGAATCATAGCACAATGGGTGGCTTGGCGTCTGAAATTACCGGCCATTTTACCTCTTATTTTAATTGGGCTTTTGGTCGGGCCAATTGCAACTTTGTACACTGAGGATGGTTCAAAACTAATAGAACCTATTTGGAACGGAACCAAGGGGCTTTTCCCAGGTGATGGATTGTACTACTTTGTTTCGTTAGCAATCAGCATTATACTTTTTGAAGGTGGTCTGACCTTAAAACGGGCCGAGATTGCGACTGTAGGACCAGTAATAACCAAACTGATTACCCTCGGCACTATAGTTACCTTTTTTGGGGCTGGCGTTGCGGCCCATTACTTTTTTGAGTTGTCTTGGCAGATTTCGTTTTTGTTTTCTGCACTCATTATCGTGACCGGACCAACGGTTATTGCTCCCATATTAAGAAACATTCCCCTAAAGAAAGATGTTTCCACGGTTTTGAAGTGGGAAGGCATACTCATAGATCCAATAGGGGCCTTAGTGGCGGTCCTTGTTTTTGAATTTATCAGCGTAGGTGAAGGGCAGGCATTTACAAAAACGGCACTTATAGAGTTTGGCAAAATCTTATTGTTCGGAACAACCTTCGGGTTCACCTTTGCACACGCCTTGGCATTTGCCATTAAAAGAAACTTTATACCACATTACCTATTAAATGTCGTTTCATTATCGGTAGTGCTGTTGGTTTTTGTGGAGTCAGATTTGTTTGCACATGAATCTGGGCTTTTGGCTGTTGTGGTAATGGGAATGGTTTTAGGAAATATGAACTTACCCAATCTTAAAGAACTATTATATTTTAAGGAATCGTTGAGCGTACTCTTGATATCCATTCTTTTCATCTTGTTGGCTGCAAATATCAACATCAGTGATATGGAATTGGTATACAATTGGAATTCTGCAATGCTATTTGCTGTGATTGTTTTCATCATCCGACCTCTGGGCGTATTTATAAGCACGCAGGGTTCAAATTTGAAGTTCAACGAAAAACTATTTATTGGTTGGGTGGGTCCTCGCGGAATTGTAGCTGCTGGTATTGCATCGCTATTTGGCTCTAAGCTGCTGATAAAAGGAGAACCAGGAGCTGAGTACATTACCCCTTTGGTTTTTATGATTGTTTTGGGAACAGTTTTGCTGAACGCCACGACAGCGCGTTTTTTTGCCAAGGTTATTGGGGTCTTCCTTAAACAATCTGATGGTATCCTAATAATAGGGGCTTCTAAAGTATCTCGACTTATTGGCAATTACTTAAAAAAGAATGGTAGACACGTAGTGCTTATTGACAACAATCAAACTAATGTGGATAAGGCCAAAAAAATAGGTTTGGAAGCCTTGGTCGCCAACATTTATTCGGATACACTAACGGACAACATAGAATTAAATGATGTTGGTTATTTAATTGCCTTAACGGGAAATACAGATATCAACACCTATGCATTGGATAAGTTCGAGAAACAATTTGGCGAGAACGGAGCATTTCGTTTGGCAAGTACGGAAGAAATCAACCATCCGGAAAACCTGCCCGCCAATGGTCTTTTCTCTCCCACGTATGATTTTATAAAATTTACGGAAACTTCTGAAAAATACCCATCTATCCAAGAGGTGGACATTAAAGATAAGGCGCATTACGATGCACTTATCGAAACCGCAAGCGAAGATACCGATATTGTACCCATCTTCACCAAGTCTCCAGATGGAAAAATAGATATCATGCCTTTGAACTACAAAGAGTTTAATCCCAATGGAGAAGGATTTAAGTTAGTGTATTTAGGAAAGGTTTTCGAGCTAGAGGAACAGGTTTCCTAGTCCGGTTCAAGCAGGCACCACATTTTCTTGTCTCTTCACAACAAGTTTTAGGCTTAAAAAGATTTGATACGGTTATTTGTCTTCGAAAAACATTTAACCTCTAATCTTTTTGTAATTATGAAAAAAATAATTTTTGCTCTTGCAATAATTGCCTCTATTGGTTTCACGGGTTGTTCCGGTGATGATGATGGTGATGGAAACACAAGAAATTGTAGTATTCTAGGGCTAGTCCCCGCCACTTTTGTTGATAATGGAGATGGAACAGCAACGATTACGGTTGAAGGAGAATCTGATGTTGTTGATTTGGATGGAGTTCCTTTTGAAACGTTTACTGACCAAATATGTAGTGGTGATTTGGAATTGGATTTTGGTTTGTAATTAACTATAATATCCAAAATCTTTTAAGGGGTGCCTTTTTAAGAAAAGGCACCCCTTTTTGTTTCATTCAGAATGATGTTCATAAATTGAAAATCATCAATTCATATATGGCATTGGTCAATTGGAAAGGTTTCGAGGTTAAAAAAAATCTTTGTTTTGAAGTTGTGTTTAAACTAATCATTCAACTTTAAAACAGCCATAAAAGCTTGCTGAGGAATCTCAACATTACCTACTTGACGCATTCGCTTTTTCCCCTTTTTCTGCTTTTCAAGCAGTTTTCGCTTTCGGGAAATATCACCCCCATAACATTTGGCGGTAACATCTTTACGAAGTGCCTTGATGGTTTCCCTGGAAATAATTTTGGAGCCAATGGCGGCTTGAATCGGAATGTCAAATTGCTGTCTGGGAATAAGCTCTTTGAGTTTTTCACACATTTTTTTACCAATGGTCTGCGCATTATCAAAATGAACCAATGCGGATAAGGCATCAACGGGCTGGGCATTCAGCAAAATATCTACTCGGACCAGTTTGGAGGTTCGCATGCCTATTGGGGCATAATCGAAAGAAGCGTAGCCTTTTGAAACAGTTTTCAATCGGTCGTAAAAATCAAAGACGATTTCTGCGAGGGGCATATCGAAGGTAAGTTCAACCCGCTGTGTGGTCAGATAGGTCTGATTGGTTATTTGACCTCTTTTTTCAATACAAAGCGACATTACATTACCCACAAAGTCCGATTTCGTGATTATTGTTGCCTTTATATAGGGTTCTTCCACACGGTCCACCGTTGAAGGGTCTGGCAAATCAGAAGGATTGTTCACAATTAAAGCCGTTTCTCGGTCTTTGGTGGTGTAGGCGTGATAGCTCACGTTGGGTACTGTGGTGATAACCGTCATATTGAACTCACGCTCCAGACGTTCCTGAATGATTTCCATATGGAGCATCCCCAAAAATCCACAACGGAAACCAAAGCCCAGTGCCGCACTACTTTCAGGAGTAAAAACTAAAGAAGCATCATTCAACTGAAGCTTTTCCATTGAAGAACGTAGCTCTTCAAAATCTTCGGTATCCACTGGGTATATACCCGCAAAAACCATAGGTTTTACGTCTTCAAATCCTTCAATGGCATTTTGAGTGGGCGTATTGGCATCGGTGATGGTGTCTCCCACTTTTACCTCTCTGGCATCTTTAATTCCAGTAATCAAATACCCAACATCTCCTGTAGAAATTTTGTTTTTGGGAATTTGACTAAGCTTTAAGGTGCCTATTTCATCAGCAAAATAGTCTTTACCGGTAGCCACAAACTTAATTTTTTGTCCTTTCCTGATTTCGCCGTTTACAACCCTAAAGTAAGTTTCGACCCCTCTAAAAGGATTATAAACCGAATCAAACACCAAAGCCTGCAAGGGTTCCTCAAGATTTCCTTTTGGTGAAGGGACCCGTTCAATAATCGCGCTGAGAATATCTTCAATTCCAATTCCAGTTTTGGCACTGGCGGGAATTACTTCATCTGGGTCGCACCCCAATAAATCAACAATATCATCCGTAACTTCTTCGGGATTGGCACTGGGCAGATCCACTTTGTTCAAGACTGGAATGATTTCCAAGTCATTTTCCAAAGCCAAATACAGATTAGAAATAGTTTGCGCTTGAATACTTTGGGCAGCATCAACCACGAGCAAAGCGCCTTCACAAGCGGCAATAGAACGGGAAACTTCATATGAAAAATCCACATGTCCAGGAGTGTCAATAAGGTTTAGTACATAGGTTTCACCCTGGTATACATATTCCATTTGGATTGCATGGCTTTTTATGGTGATGCCACGCTCCCTTTCCAAGTCCATATTATCCAAAAGCTGATCTTGTTTCTCTCGCTCCGTTACCGAACCAGTAAAATCCAATAAACGATCGGCCAGGGTACTTTTACCATGATCAATATGTGCAATTATGCAAAAATTCCGAATCTTCTTCATATCAAAAAGGGGCACGTTGTAAAACGTTTCAAATCAACTGCAAATATAGACCTTTTAACTCCCAGACCTCTATTTTTTGTGAGAATGCAATCATAGCATTGGGCATGACTCTAAAATAATTTACTAGATTTGATATTCAACCCCATTTGTGAATGAATCGCTCCACCTCGGTTTTTTGCATTGCTTTCTTTACTTCTATTTTATGTTGGGGGCAAACCTATAAGATTACGGGAAAGGTAGTGGACGAAGAAAACAAATCCATTGCTTTTGCCAATGTTTTATTGCTCCGAGCAGCAGATTCTACCTTTGTACAAGGAACATCTACCGACGATACCGGAAGATTCATTCTGAAAGAAGTACAGCCGGAATTATATCTTCTTCAAGCAAGCTACATTGGAGTTGGGTCAATTCCTAGAGGTTTGGATGTTACCGCTGATGTTTCTTTGGGGGCTTTGATTATTCCCTCTAGCACTAATTTAGATGAGGTAGTGGTTACTGCAAAACGACCCACAGTTCAACGCCTTACCGATAGATTGGTGTTTAATGTGGAGAATAGTGTTATATCACAAGGGAGTTCTTGGGATATATTGCGAAGTACTCCTGGCGTGATCATGAATCAAGAAGAACTTCAGATTAGAGGACAAACCGCCACAGTGTATCTTAATGACCGCAAGGTTCAACTATCAAGTCAAGAAGTGCGTGATTTGCTTCAAGGGTTCTCAGGAGCGAATATTAAATCTGTAGAAGTGATAACCAATCCCTCTGCGAGGTATGATGCAGAAGACGGCCCTATTTTGAATATTGTAACTAGCAAAGCCATATCACCTGGATACAAAGGAAGCATCAATGGAAGTGTTACCCAGGCCGTATTTCCAAAGTATAGTTTTGGAACGAGCCATTACTACAAAACGGAAAAATTGAATCTCTTTGCGAACTACTCCATCAATCCAAAGAAAGAAATTAGAAAAACAGACAAGGGGATTAACTTTATCAATGAGCAGGATAATGTCTTTTCAGTTTGGAATACTGAGTATGAGCAGGTGGATAATTCCATACCTCAGAATGCCAACATCATCTTGGACTACGAACTGGACTCAAGAAATAGTTTGAATCTGACTTCAAACTTAGCCTTTAACCTTGACCAGAGTAGAGAGAATCAGTTAGAGAATGACATTTTCAATGCGCAAGGCCAAGTAGATTCCACCTTCAACACCTTGAGCAATACTAATTTGGACAATACTAATTTGGCCGTTGACCTTATATATGAGCATAAATTGAAAAAAGAGGGAGCAAAAATATCTTTCAATGGGCATTATACTTTTTATGATGGAAGTTCCTTTCAAAGTTTGAACTCTACCTATTTTGATGGAACAGGGAGTTTTTTGCGGGATTTTGGCTTCAACTCTGATGCGGCGCAGGACATCCAGATTTTTACTGGACAAGCAGACTATTCTTCCCCTTTGGCAAAGGGATCCATAGAAGCAGGTCTAAAAATATCTTCAATAGATTCAGAAAGTCGACTCATTTTTTCAGATTTTTCGGGTTTTAGCGACACTGTTGACGAATCATTGTCCGATGTGTTTCTTTATGACGAAAATGTATATGCGGCCTATTTCAGTTGGGTGAAAAATTGGGATAAGTGGTCGATGAAGCTGGGTATAAGGGGAGAGTTGACAGATGCTATCGGAACATCTTTGACACTGAACGAAATAAACACGCAGGATTTTTTTGAACCTTTTCCCTCCATCTATGTCTTGTACACCCCATCGGAAAAGCACAGTTTTTCTTTTGACTTCGGAAGAAACGTTGTACGGCCCAAGTATAACGACCTCAACCCATTCCGTTTCTTTTTCAATGAAAACGATTTTGAAGAAGGAAACCCCAGATTGTTCCCCAGCTTTTCTAACAACTTCAATTTGAATTACACATTGAACGGTGAGTTTTTCTTTGATGTGTACTATAGAGATAATGGAGAAAATATAGCCGATTTGGTATTTCAGGACAATACGGATTTGACCCTTCGAGAGTTGAAACAAAATGTGACGGCAAGCAAGTCTTATGGTATTGATTTTACGGTGAGCAAAGGAATATTGCCTTTTTGGTTCCTGTATGCCTATACTTCGGCTTTTCATGAAGAAGAGACCTTTTTGGCCGTGGAAAGCGGAAATGAAGAGTTCACTGTTGAGGTAGATGGGGTTTATGGGTATTTGGCCAATTATCTTACACTTTCCAAAGATGGTACGTTCACTGGAGAGGTTACCATGACCTATATTTCAAATTTCTTATTCGGCTCATATATTTCGGACCAACAACTAAACCTAACGCTCGGCTTGCGTAAATCACTTTTTGATAATAGGGCCACTATCTCTTTGGCGGCAGAAGACATTTTGGAACAATACATTCCAACATATCGCTCCCAATATTTGAATCAGGATAATTTTTATAGGCGAAGACCGGAAACTCAATTCATCCGTTTTGGGTTTACTTATAATTTTGGAAACTTTAGGCTGAATGATAACCAAAGAGGTATTGACAAAAAGGAAAGAGATCGCTTGGAAAGCGAATAACTACCTGATTTTCTTTGATTTTGTATTTTTGCGTTCCGAAAAACAAAAGAATTGCCAAATATTGCGCACATAGAACTCCCAGATTTTCCATTGCTATTGGCTCCGATGGAGGATGTAAGCGATCCCCCGTTTCGGGCACTCTGCAAGGAACAAGGTGCTGATGTGGTATACACGGAATTCATTTCTTCAGAAGGTTTGATAAGAGATGCCGCAAAGAGCGTTATCAAATTGGACATCTACGAGAAGGAAAGACCTGTTGGTATTCAGATTTTTGGTGCAGAGCTGGACTCCATGCTCCAAGCCGTGGATATCGTGGAAAAATCAAACCCGGATATCATCGACATCAACTTTGGCTGCCCTGTAAAAAAAGTGGTATGTAAGAACGCTGGAGCAGGTATTTTGCGGGACATACCATTAATGGTAAAATTGACCAGTGAAATTGTAAAACGCACCAAACTCCCTGTAACAGTAAAGACGCGTTTAGGTTGGGACCAAAGCACCATTAAAATTGTTGAAGTAGCAGAGCGTTTGCAAGATGTGGGCATTCAAGCGATATCCATTCATGGGCGAACCAGGGTCCAGATGTACAAAGGTTCGGCGGATTGGAAACCTATTGCTCAGGTAAAAAACAATCCTAGAATGCATATTCCAGTATTTGGAAACGGCGATGTAGACTCTCCTGAAGCTGCGGTGAGAATGCGAGATGATTTTGGCCTAGATGGTGCCATGATTGGACGAGCAAGCATTGGGAATCCTTGGTTTTTTAATGAGGTTAAGCACTATTTTGAAACAGGCGCACACTTAGAACCACCAACCATGTCAGAACGAGTAGAGGCTGCTCGAAGACATTTACAGATGGCCATAGATTGGAAGGGTGAAAAATTGGCTGTTTTCGAAACACGTCGTCATTACACCAATTATTTTAAAGGAATCCCCCACTTTAAAGAATACCGAATGAAGATGGTGACCAGTGATGATGCAGCAGATGTCTTTGCTGCTTTTGATGAGGTGCAGGAGAAATTTGGCGACTATCAGTTCGCCTAGGCTTCAATTAGTTTTCTGGAAATTCGGCTACTGGCTATTTTGGACGAGATGAACCCCAAAACGACTATTGTCGCTAAAACCACAATCAAATTGCCAAAATTAAATTCTACTGGATAGGCAAGTGATGGGGTGATTTTTAGCCAACCCAAAGCGATTTGACTTCCAATAAGAAGACTTCCAATCAACACGCCAATCAACCCACCAAGGGTGGTCACAAGCAGCCCTTGAATAAAATAGACAGAACGAAGTTCTTTAATTGTGGCCCCCAAACTGAATAAGGTCTTTGAATTCTGCTGCTTGTCCAAAATCATCATTATTATGGCTCCAACAACATTGAACAAAGCGATAATTAAAACCAAGGTAAAAATCAGATAGGTGGCCAGGTTTTCGGTGTTGAGCATTCGATATAGGGTGCCGTTCAATTGCTGGCGGTTCAATAAAAGCACTGTATCTCCAAGAACAACTTGAATATCATTCTTCACATCTTCTAAAGATGAATCGGGTTTCAATTTAAAACTAACTCCTGAAACCTGCGTACTGTCCTTTTCCAATAGTTGTTGAACCAAATTGAGGGTAGTGAACACATATTTTTTGTCCAAGTTTTCTTCCACTGCATAGACACCACTTACCACAAGAGGGAGTTGGTTATAAGGTTTGGTGTTGATGCCTTGTTGCGATAGGGAGCCCTTACCAGGTTTTGGAACAAGAACAGACATCGGGCTTTGGTAGTTGTCGAGAGGAACACCCAAGAGATTGTAGATTCCAATTCCGATAACCGCATTTTGTTCAATTACACCCCAATTCCCAAAATATAAGGTACTATCTACCCCGGTTACGGAACGATAATTTCCGTCAATACCTTTTATATAAGCAATCGTACTTTTGCCCCTAAAATTAAGGTAAGCACGCTCCTCCAGTTCTTTTGAAAAAGAAGCTAACCCTTTTATTTCCCCCAATTGGCGCTCTTTGTTTGGGTCAATTGAGAAATGCTTTCCAGTAACCGGTAAGGCCTTAAGGTCGGGATCAAAAGAATTGGTAAAGGATAGACTAAAGGTTTTTAATCCTGCAAATGCGGATAGCACTACAAACAAAGCAGCAGAGCCAATTACAATGACCAAAAACGTTATGAAGTTTATAATATTAACTGCGTTCTGACTGCTTTTTGACCTCAGATAACGTTTGGCTATGTAAAAGGGAAAATTCAAAATCAGGATTTCTTGCGTTTATCCAGTAAATCCCTATTTTGAATGGGGTTTTCCTCTCCTTTCAAGGATTTTTCAATTTCATCAATATAATCTAAAGAATCATCTAAGAAAAAAAGAAGCTCCGGCACCCTTCTTAATTGGTTCTTTGTGCGTTGAGCCAACTCATGTCGAATCAAGGTCTGATTGGACTGAATGCCTTTTAGTAACTCCCCGTCCTTATCATTAGGAAAAATACTGATGTATACTTTTGCGATGGATAAATCCACAGTAACATTTACCTTCGTTACCGAAATCAAAGTGCCCTGCATTCCTCCATCAGTAGCAGCACGCTGAAGGATGTCTACCACATCTTGTTGAATGATTCCCGCTATTTTACGCTGTCTCTGTGATTCCATAATGCAAAATAACGGAATTAATGACGAACCTCATGAGTTGATACATAAACTGTATGTAATTTTGAATCGAAAAATTTAAGCGTTAATAAGGCATGGAAAAAATAGAGCATTTGGGAATTGCAGTTAAGGACTTAAGCAAAGCAAACATTTTGTTTGAAAAATTGTTGGGAGTTTCACATTATAAAATTGAGGAAGTTGCCTCCGAAGGAGTTAAAACCTCTTTTTTTCAATCGGGGCCAAATAAAATAGAATTGCTTGAGGCCACAAATCCAGAAAGCCCCATTGCCAAGTTTTTGGATAAAAAAGGAGAGGGAATCCACCATGTTGCTTTTGCTACTGAGGACTTGGAAACCGAAATGAAGCGATTGGAAAGGGAAGGCTTTGTTGTTTTGCCAGGGTTCCCAAAAAATGGGGCAGACAATAAAAAAGTAGCATTTTTGCATCCCAAAGGCACTAACGGAGTCTTAATAGAACTATGCCAAGATATTAAGTAGGTATAGAGGGGTTAAAAACCTTGCGGTGTACCAAAATAAATGCTAATATTGCATCCCCTTAAACGTAGGTCCTATAGCTCAGTTGGTTAGAGCACCTGACTCATAATCAGGGGGTCCCTGGTTCGAGCCCAGGTGGGACCACCAACGAAAACCGCAACTATCTTTTAATCAAGAGGTTGTGGTTTTTTATTTTATTGAGGGTGCAGCAAAGGGCGCTATTTAGTTCGATGTTTTCAAAGACAAACCCTCACAAAGTATTGTTTGATTATTTACTGAATTCGGGCTTCTTTGGAAAAAGTAGTAGGGGGTGTTTAAAAAAAAGCCATCAAACTCATTGCGTTGGCTATAGGGGATAAACAGACGTTTTCACAGGTAATTTTAGAAATTCTCCAGACCTACATAAAGTACATACGGGCGTAAAGGCAGGAATTTTTAAATGGCAGATTCTAGGGTGATTTCTACGTTTTTATCAAAATAGGTGTTATCACGTAAAATACGCCAAATCTTAAGCGATTCTAGTAATTACCCCAGCCCTACGAAAAGTATACCCTTTAGATGATAAACGTTTAGATGCGGCAGTAGTTGTAAGTCATTGCAAAACAATTGATTAAGTGCAATTTTATTAGATGAATTTTAATAGTTCGAAAGTTGACAGAATAAAAAAAGAACCAAAATTATGCCTTTGAAATAGGTTGTTTTTGTGGGTTTAAACGAGGGTGCATAGAAAAACACTCAGTTTTTTCTGATTTCACCCTTTGTTCGGCTGATTTGATTGTTACTTAGAGAATTTTACTTGTTTTATTAAAAAGCTCTGAAATATTTACTTCAAGGGCTGTAGCTATTCTTCCTAATGTAACCAAACTGGTATTGATTTCACCTCTTTCGATTCTTCCAACCTGATTTTTAGGTATTTCTGCTTTTACTCCTAGTTGGAATTGAGAGAGTTTAGCACCCTTTCGAAGAAAACGCACCGTTTCACCGACCTTTTTGATAAGCTTTTCATCTTCGGATGTATATTCTTTAAACACATAGACAAAGTGTGAATACTACAATAAATTATCGGACACATCGTTGTGTTTTTATAATCAATAAAACCCAAATCCATGAAATTCAAAATGCTTTCAAAGCTCCTGTTGTTTACAACCATAGTTTTTAGCTTAATTGGATGTAGTTCTGATGGCGATGATAACAATGTGGAAAACAATTAAATTTCACGTGAACTGCTTATAGGAACTTGGTCCATAAATGAAGCTGATATGATTTTAAATGATGATGGAACAGGAGAGTCTGAGGTGCTACTAGCCAATAGCCAAAATTTAGAGTTTAGGCCGCTAACTTGGCGATTAGATGTAGAGATGCTAACGATTAATTTTTCCGTTGGAACTTCAGTATTTCAAATCATTGAAATTAATGAGAATAATATGACACTTCAAGACGTCAATGGCGTACGGAGGGAATATCTGAGAAAGTAGAAATCACATAGAACAGTCCTATAATGAATTATTTCTTCCAAAATCAAGTTTTATGATAATCTACTTATATTCAATATTACTACAATCTAGTGTAGTAGGAGATTTACGTGCCGAAAGAGGCGGTGACTCTATATGGTCTAGCACAATAGGAATGATAATAGGGCTAGTCTTTATTTACCTATTGGTAAAGGGCATGAGTAATAGTAAAGATTAGTTAGTTTTTACCTTACTAACCAAAAATTACCCAGAAAAACACCTTAAAACAATTCGAAGGAGCAAGGTGATATTGAACTATTACAATTAAGTAAGCTTATTTAGGTTCGTAATAGAAGTCCTTTTCTTATAGTATTCAGGGTACTCATGACATACTCGACCCCGAACTATTCCTGGATGAATCCTATGTTCCTCTGAAAACTCTAAAATAGTATCATCAGAAAAATCATAACTTAATAATATAAAATCCTCCCAGAGTTCTTCAGGGATAAGACTTTTTTGGGCGTAACTATCGGCTTGAAATTCCTCAATAAAACTGTTAGAGCTATTTACGAAGAATTCCTGCCCCTTGTATTTACTTTTCTCGTTTGGGTTGGTGAAATGCAAGAAAATATGTCCTAATTCATGCATTAATGTAAAAGCAAAATTATCCAGTCTTTTATACTTTAAAGAGAGTGCTATTGCTGGGTTCTTTCCAGATATAAATGACTTTCCGTCAGCAGGAGTTTGCGGAGGCCTATCTAGGATAACAAATTTAATCCCATATTTAGCCAAAATTTCTTCGCATTTGACTTTTGTATCTACATTAGAATAGAATGCTTCATTCAATTCATTGATGAGGTTTTTTTCTTTTGAACGATTGAATGTTGCAACGTTATCTTTCTCTGCATAATGCTCAGCAAGCATAGACCAAGCCAAAACATTATTTTTGTTCTCTACGAACTTTGAGGATTTTCGAAAGTAGGTGGGGTTATAGGTATTTACTTTCTCATCAAGGTCTTTATAATTCTTGACCTTATACAAATCAAAAATCTTTTGGATATCTTCAGATGATTGGATTCCTAAATCCTCGAACTTCTTAAAGTAATTTAATGGAACAATTCTGGCAACATTATTCCAAGTTTTAATGTCCTCTTCTTTTTTGCGAACATTTTGGTCTTTTTTTGCAATATCTAACGAATAATCTAGCTGTCGGGTTAACCAGTAATTTGCATCTTCATAGCCAGCAGCCTCTAAAGAAATGGCAATTTTAACATTTATGTTTCTATTGCCCCTTAAGATATTATTTAACAAAGGGTGGGCAATATTTATGGTTGATGCAAACTCTCTTTGACTTACACCTCTAGCCTCAAGCATTTTACCTAGTTCAATGCCTGGATGCCGTAATTTAGCCATAAAAGGTTTAGATTGAATATTATCAAATATAGTCCTTCAAATCGACAAATGAACAAAAAAGTTAACAAAAATCACAACAATTGTTGAAAACTTATTTTTGTTTTTATAATTGTCTCATCTTGTTTTAGTTAATTGCACCTAATTTTATGTTTTACCACAAGAAATCATTAAAGAGATATAGTTGTGTTAACTTTTTTGTTATCAGTAAAAAAATGACAAAGCATAAATTTGTTATCTTTGTAAAATGATTTTAAAAATTTTTTGAATGATGGAAAGAAGATAGATATATAAAAAAGAAAAGCCCAGTCGAAGGACTAAGCTATTTCTTAAAACAGATTTCTCTGTATATTTTTGCGACTACAAATCTACTGAGAATTCCTGTATTATACAAATAGCCTCCCTTTTGCTGTACAGTTTGCCAAATTACGCTCACAGGTAATCATTAGAGTTTTTCTTTTCGTGGTAATAAATATCTCTTAGCGAGGGATAAGAGCAATCGTATTAATACCATTAAAAAAAGAAAACAAATGGTAAAGAATATTTATAAGGTTAACGGACAAAGATTTGAATCCGAAAACCACAGAATTACAGGGAGTATAATTTTATCGAATGCTGGTTTAGAACCGCCAGAGGATTATGAATTGCTTTACAAAATCAATGAGAAGGGCTACACTCCCATTCAACTTGATGAAGAAGTAGATTTAAAAATGGCAGGTATCGAAGGTTTTAGGGCAAGACCTTATAAGGCCTTAACCATAAAGGTTGACGGTAAAAACATTGAAGTTGAGGCGTGTTTTATTACTCCAAGAGAAATTATGTCTTTAGCAGGAATAAATCCAGACCAATTTTTCCTAAAGGAGATTAGGCCGAGAAATGTTGAGGTTACTTATGAAGATGATATTGAACATAAGATAGCTATATCCAAGAGGTCATGTTTTGTGAGTTGCCAAGTAGAAAAAGTTGAGTGCATTATTGTTAATGCACGGGAAAAACCTTGGGATAAGAACGAAATATCTTTTGAGGAAGTTGTGCGACTTCAGTTTGGGGACGCTCCTTGTAGCCCACAAGTAATATTTACTGTTATTTACAAAAAGGGGGTTCCAAGCAAACCTGAAGGTAGCATGGTCAGAGGTGATGTGATTTCTGTTAGAAACAAAATGATTTTCAATGTTACGCAGACTAATAAATCATAGTCCCGACATCAAAAGACTTTTTAACGAAGGTTATGAGGTTGAGATAATTGGTAATTATCTTTTGATGCATAGCATTCCTTATCTGAATGCTAAGAAAGAAGTAGTGAAAGGCACGTTGGTTTCCAACGTGTCTATCACGAATAACAGAGTTTCTAAGCCGAATACACATGTTGTTCATTTTGTAGGGGAGATGCCATGTAATATTGATGGTAAGCCTATTCAGCAAATACAACATAGTAGTAGAACTTCAAACTTGGGACATAATATTGTGGTGAACCATTCTTTTTCAAATAAACCAATGAATGGTTATCCCGATTATTATGAGAAAATGACCCAATATGTAAAAATTCTTTCCGCTCCTGCTCAACATTATGATGACAGGGTTACAGCAAAGACATTTAAGGTAATTGAAACCGAAGAGTCGGAAAGTGTGTTGCATTATGATGACACTAATTCTTCAAGGGCAGAGATTGATGCTGTTAACCAAAAGCTCTCTAATTTGAAAATTGGAATTATCGGCCTTGGTGGAACAGGTTCATATATTTTGGATTTTGTAGCAAAAACCTTGGTTGGAGAAATCCATTTATTTGATGGAGATAAGTTTTATCAGCATAATGCCTTTAGAGCACCGAGCGCAGTATCGATAGAGGAGCTTAATGAAGTTGTTTTGAAGGTTAATCATTATGCTAAAATTTATTCGAAAATGCATCGTCACATTTTTGCTCATGGCATTTTTATAAATGAGACAAATGTTGGTATCCTGAAAGACATGGATTTTGTCTTTATCTGCATAGATAGAAGTGAGGTTAAAAAAACCATTTTCAGAAAGCTTGAAAACGAGGGAATCTCATTTATAGATACTGGTATAGGAATAGAGCGAGTAAATGATTCATTGATAGGAACAATTCGCACCACCACAAGCACTAACCTCAAGAGGGAACATGTGTGGAATGACCGTGTGCCATTTGCCGATATTGAAGAAGAGGACTACTCATCTAATATTCAAATAGCGGAGATTAATGCATTAAATGCTGTACATGCTGTTATGAGATGGAAGAAACTCAATGGCTTTTATAATGACCTTGAAAATGAATACCATTGTACATATTCGATTAATGTAAACCAATTAGTAAATGATGAGGTTTCAGCATAGGTTCATAGAGAAGATTCCACAGGAATTGGAGGAAAGGGTTTTATACATCTCTTTGGAATATGGAACAATAATTCATAAGTGCGCATGTGGTTGTGGTACGGAAGTAAATACTCCCCTATCCCCCAATGAGTGGAAGATGACTTATGATGGAGAAACTATCTCACTTAAGCCGTCCATAGGAAATTGGAGTTTTGAATGCCAATCACACTATTGGATTACCAAAAATCTTGTCGAGTGGTCAATAAAATGGGACAAGGATGAAATTCAATTGGCTAGGGAAATAGAAGATTTGGAAAGGGGAAACTATTATTTTCAGAAAAACCCTGACCATGTTCAAATACCTGATAGGTCAAATAGGAGGTGGTTTGATAGATTTATTTTTTGGTAATAATCCAAAAAAATGGAAGATGAAAAACCCTGTACAATTAGTATGGGGTTTTACTTATTATTTGAGTCGTAGTTATTTTTTGAGATGTTATGTTTGAACAATTTGCATATGGTCAAAAATCATATATATTAATCCCTAAATCTAAATTTTTATTAAGGTGATATTCTTAATTCTAGACACCAATATATGGTTGTATTTGGCAAATGGATATGACCCTGAAACCAGCAAGAATCAGGATGCAAATCTTCATTTTGAACTACTTGACTCATTAAAAAGACTTAAAGAAAGTAATGATATCCGTATACTAGCTAATGAAGTCATTTTAGCGGAATGGAACAGGAATAAACATCATACATTAATAAAGATTCAAAAACTTGAGAAAAAGAAGAACAACCTTAGTTCTGTGTTGAAGGATGCATTAAAGTATAGTTCTAAAGATGAGGCAGAAAAGATTTTATCCCAAGCAGAAAAAGGAATCACGACAGAAATAGAAGATAATTTAGCTCACATTGATAATGTTGAAGAATTTTTACATAACCATTGCGAAATAATTGACATACCAGATAGCATAAAACTAAAAATCTTCGATTCTTCAATTGGCAATAAAGCACCCTTTCATAATGATAAAAACAATATTGCTGACGCTACAATACTCTTTGCGTCCGACTCATTTTTAAATGATAAATTGGGTTCAGTTGAGTCTTCCGCAATATTTGTTTCTAATAATCACAAGGATTTCACAGATGGAAAAAACAAAGACGCTTTTCATCCTGATATTTTGGAACAATTGGAATGCAAGGAAATAAAATATGAAAGAGTGTTACCAGCTGCGCTTAAATTAAGTGAAGCAATAATTATTCAGATACAAGAGTATCTGGAGAAAGAAGCTTGGTTAGAATCAATAACATTTTATTGTGTTACGCCATATTGTGAGGGGGTAGAAGACTTTAAACCATGGGGCTATGCAGACAGAAAGAGGAAAGTTATTTGGGAATCAGACGAGTTAGTTGACCCCAATCAAACTTCTCTTTTCCCAGAATTACCAGCGGAGGAAAAAGAAATTCAAACCGTCGAAATGGGCGATTGTGTAAATTGCGGAACTTTACATATGGATTGTCCAAGCTGTGACGAGTTCATATTCGTTGAAAACCCAAATGATGAATTTACCTGTTATGAATGTGATATAAAGATGGTTTTTAGAACCAATGAAGAGCTTAATGAAGAATGTGTATACGTTTTGGATAACCCTGAAATTCAAGAAAATTAATTCTATATAAAAACTCCCTCGTAACCTGCTCTCCAAAAAAATGTTAGCTAGATAGGACCTCTTTTCCAGATGTATTATAGTCAGAAATGTTTCCCTAAGCTACGAATTGTAAAGACTGAGTTTCACAGGCTATCAACTCATAAAATTTCTCCTTTAGCAATCGTTTGATGGTTTCCTTTGTATTAAATACCCCTGCAATATTTCCATAGCTTTTAAAATCTCGAATATGTCGGGTGTAGACTTTGTAAGAAACGTCACTTTTTAATGCCCTCCAAAAATTTGGATTACAGTAATTGTTAAGCGTCTGGATTTCATTAGTTATAAGGGCTTTTTTCAGTTCATTTGAATCTATAATTGTTAAAAGCTCAAACTGCTCCAAGAGAAGCGTATTTAAGCTGTAATAAGCTTTCTTTTGCTTCAAATCGGCAAGCGAGTTAATCCCCAATGAGTTAATTTTTTTTCTGTCAGTTATTTTCACTTCAATTCTTAAAACGTGTTCATTTAAGTCAAATTGCTTGGATTTGTTGTAAAGCTTAAGAGAATAGGAATGTCTTTTAAATTCTTTGTAATCCCCTCTACCTTTAAAATTTTCATGGCGTGAGTGTTGATTAAAATCATACATCAACAAGTTATCATTGATGAAAATTTCTGGGTTAGAATCTAGTTTGAGATTCATGCCGAATTCTAGGTTAGTTATTTTAGTTTTTTCAGGAGTTAAATAAAACTTATTACACAGGTTTTCTATAGCTTCTAACCCCTGACAAAAAGTGAAGTCATTATGGTTATGCTCCATTCCCATCACATCCATGTTATAATACTTGTGCAGACTACCCTTTATATAGCTTGATGCCCGATTGATTCTGACCCTCATGTTTTTGTGATTTCCTTTTTTAGGGTATTCAAGGATTTCCCCAGTAGACCTATTCCATTCTGATATTAAATCAATGGGTTTATTTTTCTCAATTACCCTATCGAATTGCTCTTTATCTGATGGATAAATTTTAATGTTATCAATCATAGCTAAGGTTTTGAGCGGTACTTAATTCAATTTGTTTTAGAACATCTTCTAACAGATAAAGGGGTTTTCTACCTATTTTATGGGTTGGTTTTAAAATTCCCTTTTTGTTGTGGTTGTGCAATGTTACCAATGAAATGCCTAACATTTCTGCGACCTCCTGTCGGTTTAAAAAATTTGCCATACTTTTTGTTTTTAATTAATACTGATTCGACTTTCAGAATCTAGGTTTAATGAGATTCAATGCCGTAAAAGTCTGAATTTGCGATAGTTGAGGAAAGACACAAAAACCAATGGTCATAGCTTTTAAATGCTTATTAGCAGAAAACAGGAGTGTTAACCGTTCCCAAGATTTGTGTTGGTCAGAGTGGTCAGAGTTATAATTTGGCTAGTTAGCGAGACTTCTTGTGAAAATTGCTAAAATCTGATTCAACACCTCTTTAGACTCTTTTGGAACTGTTTCGGTATTATTGGAGAAAGTAGTGTTTTTGATTTTAATACCGTCTTTATAAAAACAGTTAGCTGCATCCAGCCACTTTTTTTGGTAATTCGATTCACAGATGATTTCATTCAAATGTAGACCATTGATGAAATATTTGAGTTCGGCAATACTCTTTTTCCAACATACCTGGGCAGTTACATTTTCATTAACGCTGTTCTTAAATATATTTTGAAGAGTCTCATACCTAGTGCCTTTTCTTATGTATCCTTTCGTTTTCAATGAGTGACACAATTCTTTGGCTCTTGATGCGGTCATAGATAGCCCGTTCATCAATATAATTCCATTACCGTAAATAATGTTATCGTTTGATGTTGGTGGTTGCAATTCGTATTCAATATTTGACTTAAAATCGTTTATTGCGTTGCCGAACGCATCCTTGTAAGAACGGCAGATATTCTCGGATAGACTCTTAACACTACCAAAAAATTCCTCTACAAGGATGAGTTCGTATGGAGTTCTGCCTTCTTTATTAAGTAGATATAAGCTTATGTAACTATCTTCTATTTTATTTAATTCAGCTTGAAATATTTTGCTTGCTTGGATATTTGTATCTGCGTTCAACAACAACATTTCTAGCTGTTTTCTGTATTCATAACCTAAGAAATAGATAATTCTCCTGACAACACTCTCATACTTTTTCTGCTCAACAGATTTCTGAAGTTCAGAATAGTTGACACTGATTTTTAAGTTTTCGAATGACCGATTATCATTTCCAGCAAATGAAGTAATTGGTATGCTTTCATGGATAACACCATGTTCATTAGGTATTACGACATTGTAAGAAACATTGTTCAAAATAGTAGCAGAAACTTCTCCAAAGGGAGGTTTGCCTATTGACTTAATTCCAAAAACTGAATAATCATAAGGCTTAAAAATTTCTTCAACCAATGTCATGTTGGTTTTTAAGTATAGCTTTTCAAATATTGAAATATCCACCTTCAAGAATATTAAGTGATTTTTCTTCTTTATCTAGTCTGATGTATTTGTAAAATTCACGTTCGGAGGAGTGGCCTGAAAAGGTCATAATATGGTACACGGGCATTTGTTTCTTGAACATGTTACTGCAAAAAGAACGCCTTGCTGTATGGGTAACAATAAGTCTGTATTTTGGCACTTTTTCTTTTGTTTTTATTCCCCCCTTGGTTCGTTCTACAATGACGTTTTCCGTGATTCCAACTTTTCTGCCAATTTCCTTGATAAACTCATTAATATCTTGCTCGTTCATTTTAGGCGGAGGACTATTTTGATACCTAGGCTTTGACAGAATAGCTTTAATTTCTTTGGTGATAGGACAGAATACGGTATTGCCTGTCTTTTGATGTTTTATCTTAAAGAATTTTATCGTTTTGCCGTTTTTGGTTCTTGCTATAACATTATCATTAGAAAGTCCGTTGAAATCGCTAATTCGTTGTCCTGTGTAGCATCCAATTAAAAATATATCTCTTGCTAATTCTTTTCTTGGGAAGTCTGATAAATCGCATTGTGCTATTTTTTCAATCTCATCCTCATTTAAATAGATTTGAGTTGTTTCTTCTTTAAAGACCCTAAAATCCCTTTGCTTATATACAAAGTTCGTGTTGATACCGTCATTTGCGGCAGAGTTCATAATGACCTTTAAATTTTTTATATATTTCCCAATGGTATTATCGGCATAATTTTTTGTGTATAGATAAGCGATGAAGGAATCATAGAAATCATGGTTTACATCTTCAAACTCTAGCTTTTTATTGAACTCCGTTAAGACCCTTTTTGTTTGGTTGTGGGATTTCCTTGTTCCTTCTTTTATTTTGTCTTTTTTCCTTTCCAAGAAATGGTCATAATAACTTATGATGGTGTAGTTTTCCTCGTTATTAATAGGATTGGTTTTACCAGTAATAAGGTCTAATTTTTCAGTAAGATGCTTTTTATTTAGGGGTAACCCATGAGCATTTAGATAACTAATTTCTTTTGAAAATTCGCTTTCTATCCTATTGAGATAATCATTGTTATAGTCTCTATCGAGAATATGTGCTTTATTTCTTATCCTTTGTCTCTGTCTATCCCAGTCCGCATAACATGAAAAAATCCTTGTGGAATATTTAAATCTGTTGTCTTTACCATAGTTGAAGAACAGGAATATCAAAGATTCCTTTTTTGGTTCTTTGCTGAGCGACACGAAGGATTCTTTGAATGAAAACCGTATTGTTCCTTTGGAACGTTGAACTGTGGCCATAAATTACTAAGGTTAAGTTTTTAGGGTGCAAATAAGGGTGCTTTTTAGACTTAACGAAAATAAATCGTTCTTAGTTTAAATTAATCGTCAACCCTCTGAAAACCCTTTTAAATGCAAGGATTACCGATAAAATAGGATTAACTGTAATGAATTAAAATTAAATGCTAAGGGGTACAGGTGGGACCACTTGCAAAACTCCTTCCATTTCGAGATGGAAGGAGTTTTTTATTTTTCAGATGTTTAACGGCACTATTGTTCACAGATAGATGCCAATCCAAAACCGTTTTGGAGCTGTTCTTTCTTATCAGTCATACTTCTGGAAACCTTTATAAATTTTAGTTTGGACATTCAGATGGAGCATCCTTTCTATTTAATATGCTTCTTCAAAAGTATAAGTACAATTCCTATCATAATGAAACCAACCCCTGTGATATTGGGAGGATTAAAAATACTTTCCCTCTGCATTCCCAAATAGATTATACAGACAGCTAGGATTAATAAGACGATGCTGGCCAAACTCAATATTTTTTTCATATTCTCTTTTGTTGCAGAACGATGTCTTTCGGATTTTGCCTATTGCATTCATATACAAAGGTGGGTTTTCTAAACATGATATCCGCCCAAAACTGTAATAAAATTCTTATATTCGATTCAGAAAACCACAACAACTACACATTTCAAACTAGCCGTACTAGGCTTAATTTTTATTTGCCCTTTACTCCAAAGTGTCATTTTAATCTTTAAATGTAAAATTCACAAAAGAGAATTCTATGGCAGATTTTTTTCAAGAGTCAAATCTATGGGGGCTAAAGGGAAACAGAAACGAAGATGATTTACACGAACTTTTTACTTATGGAAACCTAGGGGTAAATACCACCAAAAAGGTAAAAATCCTGATGAGAAAACACATTGGATATTCTATCCTAACCAAGGTTTTTTTAAAATGCTTGGAATTGAGTGAGGAATTCAGCCAACTTGATGTGCTTTTTAAAAAGGAAAAGAACAAAATATGTGTGTTTTTTCTTGTAGAAAATAATAAGCAAATAGGGGCTTCCAGCTTTAATAGGCCAGACTTTACCCTTAATGGGTTGAGGCTTGTTTTTACAAAGAATACAATGTATTTGCCTTGGGAGGTGGATACCTTCACACAAAAACAATATTGAGAAAATTCTTACGTTTTATTTTAACTATTCCATTAAATCCCATGAGTTTAAAGATTGGTTCAAGTATTGATATGTCAGAGCTTCCGTTTCCTGTAGCTCTTGTTGACCACCGATTTGAAATAAAGGAACATTCTGAGGTGTTCTATGGATATTTTGGATTTCTGGGTTCGGATAGACTTCCCAACAATCTAGAGGATTTAATTGGGAGAATACCAGATTCCCTTATGGGAATCAAAAGGAAGAAATCGTTATTGAAAAACCCCATTAGTGAGTTTGTCTCCTATGTCTCTAGAAAAGGTGAACTAAGATGGCACAAATTGGTTCTCTATCCCGATGTCTCACGTTCTGGATACTTTCTCTATTTTGAAGACGTCACACAAAAGAAAATAGCTTTTGACCTTTCGGTACAGGCCGCTCACACCGCTAAAATTGGAAGTTGGGAGGTTGATTTGGTCAACAATAAAATCTATTGGTCGGATATGACCAAAGAGATACATGAAGTTCCCAAAGATTACACACCAGACCTCGAAGGTGGGATTAACTTTTACAAGAAAGGGGAACACCGCGAGCGGATTATGGAACTGGTTTCAGACACCATTGAAAATGGAGGCTCCTTTGATGAAGAGTTCGTCATCGTTACAGCAAAGGGAAACGAAAAATGGGTGCGTTCAATAGGTAGCACGGAGATTGTGAATGGGAAGGCTACACGTCTTTTTGGAGTCTTCCAAGATATTGATCAGTCAAAACGAGCAAGCATAAAATATCAGGTGCTTACAGACCGAATGCGGGTAGCTGTCGAGAGTTCCAATATTGGGATTTGGGATTACGATATCGTTAACAACGTTTTGGTTTGGGATGATAATATGTATGATTTATATCAGGTAAACAAGGAAGATTTCTCTGGAGAGGTTGAGGCCTGGGAGAGTACCATACATCCCGATGATCGCGAAAGAAGCCTTCAAGCAGTTCAAGAAGCTATTGAAGGAAAAAAGCAATTCAATACAGAGTTTAGGATTAAAACCTCAGATGGGTCGGTGCGGCATATTCATGGTCTGGGAAAAGTGTTCAGGGATGAAAAAGAGAACGCCATTAGAATGGTAGGGGCCAACACCGATGTTTCCCGAATAAAAAAAGCGGATAACAGACTTCGACAACTACTTAACACCACCGAGAAACAAAATCAAAGTTTGTTGAATTTTGCTCATATCGTTTCGCACAATCTTCGGTCCAACTCAAGTAACCTATCCATGCTCACCGGAATGTTGTTGGAGAACACCAACCCAGAAAAACAACAACGGTTTTTGGAAATGATAAGAATTTCTTCTGATCGTTTGGATGAAACTGTGGTTCAGTTGAACGAGGTGATTAAAATTCAATCAGATCCCAATATCAATTTGCAATGGGTACATGTAAAAGGGACTTTGACCGAGGTTTTGGAGAGCATAAATGCACATGTTGAAGAAATTAGTCCAAATATTGACATACAAATTGAGGAGAATCTAAAGATTTATGGGGTAAAACCCTACATATCGAGCATCTTTCTCAATTTGCTTACCAATAGCTTAAAATATAGAAAACCCAAAATAAAGCTGAGTATTGTTGTGGAGGCTTATGAGAAAGATGGAGACGCCACAATCTCCTTTAAGGATAATGGAAGAGGAATTGATATGGAACGGCATGGCGATAAACTTTTTGGCATGTACAAGACTTTTCATGGTAACAAAGACGCTAAAGGTATAGGGCTTTTTATTTCCAAAAATCAAATGGATGCTATGAAAGCTGAGATTGAAGTAATGAGTGAGGTGGACCAAGGAGCCACTTTTGTGCTAAGATTTCCAAACCCTAAACAAACAAAAGCATGAAAACAAAAAAAGTATTTTTAGTTGATGACGATTTTATTTTTCGAGAGGCTGCCGAGGTGCTTATTACCTCTTCTGGCCTGACCGATGAAGTACTTCATTTTGAAAATGGACTGGAAGCTTATAATAGGTTGGTGGAGCTTTCTGAAACCCCTGAACATCTCCCAGAAATTATGTTGCTCGACATCAATATGCCCGTAATGAATGGTTGGGAACTTTTGGAAGAATTGCGTCAGGTCAAAAGTGTAGTTCGCGATTCCATTCAGATTCACATTCTAACGTCTTCCATAGCCCCTGAAGATTTAAATTTATCAAAGGAATATGAGTTCATTGATGGTTATATTACAAAACCTTTGACTCGTGCCGATCTAAAAAAGCTATCCCGAAGTACTGTTGCCGAAGAGTAGATTCGAAACGGAAATCACTAGTCTATAATCCATAATTCAAAAGCAGTACTTTCCACGAATCTTGTTGGATTTGAAAAATTATCTCTCGATTCAGAACATCAAAAAAGGCATGATCCTTGGGCATCATAAAGCTTCGATATCCTTCTTCAAAACTCAATGGTAGAAGTTGAACACTTTCCTGTATTTGCAGTTGTTGAATTAAATGGTGCATCGTAGTTCTGTCATGAACCAGTGCATTGACTTCTTTTTTTGACAACGCATAAAGTGCTTCTTGCGGGCTACGGTATAGTTTGGTATTTCCAAACCCGCTAAGTTGAAGAAAATCTGAACTTGGGCTCGCCCCCACCACGGCTATAAGTTCAACACTTTTAAGCTCCTCCAAACTATTGATTTCTCCCTCCAAACTATTTACCGTAAGCGTAGAGGCAATGGTGGCTGTGAAACTTGAAATGATAATCACTGCTGTGAACATCCAAATGATGGCGATTGTTTTCCCCAAATTGGTTTTTGGAGCTTTGTCACCATAGCCCACGGTGGTCATGGTAACCGCGGCCCACCAGAGCCCATCAAAAAGTCCAAGAATTCCAGGTCTGAACTGATATCGGTTGGAGCGTCTTTCCACAAACCAGAGTATGGTTCCGAAGGAAAGTAGTATTAGCAACAACAAAATCACGATGTTCAAAAAATCACGTGAAAAAAAGTTGCTGATAAAAATTTGAAATTGACTTTGACTCGATGAGGTAAGTGCAACCCCGAGACTCGAAATATGAAAAGGCTGACTGACCTCAAATTTTTGCATTCGGCGTGCAGTATTCTTCATTGGGTTTATGGCGAGGTCAATGTCCTGGTAGTCCAAAGCCCGTATCACCCCAACAGCATCACTAAACTCAACATATTTGAAGGGGACATTGTTCTTTAAAGCAATATTTTCCCATAAATCAATGGATAGACCAGAAAAGGATGAATCATTGTCTGTATTAACAAACGGCACTTGTTTAAAAACCCCAACCTTTAATGTGTCTGTTTGAGTTTGACCAGATAGGCTTGCTACTCCCAAGAATAGAATCACACCGAAACCCATTATATACTTTGATATTCTATGCATCTTCTTTCATGGGTTTAGATGTGATTAGACCAAGGAAATTTGTTAGAATCTGTATTAAGGATAAATCACGTTGCGAAAACTTCTTTTCCTCGGTTCCATAAACGCAAAAAACGGCAGTATTTCCCTGTTGTTGGAATGGAACCAATAGATGGGATGAAAAGCCATTTTCAGGAACATTGCAGAGGTAGTTCAGAGCTTGTTTGGAGACATTGTCTAAAATTAAGGGCTTTCCGGTGGTGGCGACATAGCTGGCAAAGTTTTCTTTTTCATTGAACTCCTCTTTTCTTCGGATATGCCCTGTTTTGTTTCTATAGAATCCTTGATACCTTATTTCTCCTCCCTCAACTCTTGCTATTTCGAAGGCATCAATTCCCGTAGGGAGTTCAACCAACCTTTTTAAGCCTTTAAATATCTCGGGCCATGTGCCGGACTGAGGCAAAGAGGACAAAAGTCGATTGAGCATGTAAACATTAGCGCCCGTACTTTTTAGTTCTTCCTGCTGAAGCCTCAGGGCGCTGTCCTTTTTAACCAAAAGGGCCTCTTTTTTTGCTAGTATCAATTGCTCCTCCAATAAAAGCTTTCTCAAGTTGCGGGTTTTAAAACGACCCCATTGACGCGTAGTTATCCAAAAAAGAAGTATCCCGCCAATTGAAAGGATTAAGACACCCCACCAAGTGGAATACCACATGGGTTTTATCGTTAAATTTAGTATTGAAGGGGCACTCCACATATGTCCACCCTTTTGTTGTCCACGAATTTTAAGGGTATACTCACCGCTTTTGATTTCTGGTAAAGAAATTTTGGAGGAGCTAACGGGGTCAGACCATGAAGCATGGTCGGAACCTATTTTTAAGTGCTCATCATCTATTATTTTATACTGATACAAAACTTCTTTTCCAGGAAATGCCGTAGTGGAAACGTGCAGCTCAACCCGTGACTTTTCATGGACATTGAGCATTTCATTTTGCTCGACATTTTTATCATTAACTAGAATAGACTTGATTATAGGAGACTTGGTCCGTAAAGGCCCTGCATTGGCAACAGACGAATACACCACGCCTTCGGCTGTACCAAACCATAAAAATTCATTCTGATCAATGCTTAGGTTCCGATAGGTAGAAACCTTTGAAGGTGTTCCGCTGCTTTCATCAAACTGTACGTATGATTTATTTTTTCCATAGAAAATCAAACCATTCGTATCTGTGGCCAACCAGAGGTTTCCATCTTTTGAAGATGTGATGGACCTAATCTCTTGTGTTGTAAAAGGGCCAAGATTCACACGATTTATGGTTTCAGTGTCATACTTTAGCAGACCATCTGTAGTTGCCAACCAAACTACACCCTGATGGTCGATGGTAAGGTCGTGCACTTCGAAATTGCTGCCTACTTCAAATTTGAAGGGTAAGCTTTTGTCTTGAAAGGTATCATTCTCTCTATCATATTTGAACAGGTAAGAATCTGCTCCGATTCCAGCAGCATAAATTTCAGACCTTCCCCCTTCCTTGATTACCAAAATGCGTGAGTTTATCCCTTTTCGAACACCATAGTCAACAATAGTGCCCGTGCTTGATACTTTTTTCACCCCTAAAATAGGTTTGTCAAGTGGTGCCTGGCAGAACCAAGTTTCTCCAACATGGTCAGTGGACATAAAAAAGATTCCTCCGCCGACCTC
This sequence comes from uncultured Allomuricauda sp., assembly GCF_947501165.1. GTDB lineage: Bacteria > Bacteroidota > Bacteroidia > Flavobacteriales > Flavobacteriaceae > Flagellimonas. Next base: position 904,655 of record NZ_CANMUU010000001.1, read on the forward strand.
ACTAAGATTATAGACTCTTTGTTGTGAACCATTTTTGAAGAAAAGAATACTTCCATCACTGGTTCCGTACCAAGTCATATCATTAAAAGTACTTATTGAAGAAATGCGTGAAAGCTCTAGATTTTTGTCAAAAGAAAAAGAAGGGTTGGCCTTTTCCAGCTGAAACAAATTTCCCATAGCCAGCAAAACCTTGTTTTTAGAATGGGTGTTTATACTTAAAACATTATCATGCGGTAGGCCCGAAACACTTTGAAAAAAGGGAAACTGTAAAATTCCGAAGCCCTGTTGTGTACTTACCCAAATATCCCCTCCTTTACGTAATTCGCTTGGAGCAAAATAAAGATGGTCAAATGAAATAAAGGGGAGCTCTTCAACACGGTGTGGATCGTTCGATCCAAATACCTTTTGAAAAATGCCTTTATCAATGTCTAAAGAAAATAGTCCTTTATCGGCGCTTAGAAAATAATTTCCTTCAAGGTCCTTTGAGATTTGGTTAAATCGAATTTCATCAGAATTGATGACTTTTTCCCGTTTCACATTTTTTTTATCATCCAAGGTGAAAATCTTGATATCATTGCCTACCACAATAAGTTTTGCCCCATTCGCGGCAAAATGTTGGCAAGAAGGAAAGGTCTGGAACAAAGTGAATTTCTTTTGATTTTCATTCAAATAGAACAAACCTTCATCGGGAATCATCGCCCAGATCGTATTGTTTTTATCCTCACCAAAAGTGATTTTTCCCGTTTTGGGATGATTTGACAATTGGAACTTTCTCTGCAATTTTCCGGATGCATCAATGGAAAACACGCTTCCATCTAGTTGGCTTACCCAAAACCGACCTTTTGAATCCCTGAACAATTCCTCGGGGTAACCCATTAGGGTTTCTGCTTCACTAGTTTCCACCCATTTATTGATTTTTGGTAGCCCTTCTTGATAAGTGAGCCGAAAGAGACCCTCATCATTTGAAAAATACAAGGTATCCCTATGGGTGGAAAGGAGGGACTTAATATTTCTACTTTTTAGGGTAAGGTTAAAATCTTCAAATTGAGTACCATCAAACCGAAACAACCCTTTATCCGAAGCTATCCACATATACCCTTGGGCATCTTGATTGATTTGGGAAACCTTTTTAAAAGGGAGGTCACTATGCTTGTAATAAGTATATCTAAAGTTTTGGGCAGAACAAAGTGCAATGCCCAAAAAAAGCTGTATTAAAATATGGCCGGTACAATTCTTCATGAATTGAGGTAAGACTTAAATATAGAAAAAAACAGGCAATGGATTAATAGCCATGAATTTAAGTGCTATCTGAACAAAATGGCTACTGCCCCAATCGCGGTCATCAGTAAGATGAACTTCTTGTAGTTTTTGTCATTTATCTTTTTAAGCAAAACAACACCCGCAAATAGACCCAAAATTATACTGGGCAACAATTTTAGGTCGATTAACAAAGTCTCATAGGATATGGTTTTCCAGACCCAAATATGAAATGGTAGTTTGAATAGGTTGGTTATTAAAAACAACCATGCCGCAGTACCCACAAATTCGTTTTTTGGTAACCGCATCGCCAAAAAGAAAATATTGGTAAATGCTCCCGCAAGATTTCCTATCATTGTGCAAATCCCAGCAAGAATACCAATAAAACCAGCAAAGGACCAATGTTTAGGGACATTCTGGCTTTTTCTTCTGTCCCACCAGAATAGAATGCCAAGACTAATGAAGATGACGATGACCATACCCAGTTTGAAGGTTTTTTCGGGAAGGTCCTTACCCAGAAAAACACCGATGAGAATACCTATTATCATCCAGGGTATGAATTGGATGATATACTTCCATTGCGTGTGGCGATTGTAATATGAAACTGCAAAAACGTCTCCCACTAGGAGCAGGGGCATAATCAGGCCGGTTGAGCTTTTGGCACCAAAAGCCAATGCCATAAGAGTTACATTGAATATGGATAACCCTTTCAATCCAGCTTTGGAAAGACCCATAAGAAAGGAAGCGAGTGCGGCAAGTGAAAAGGCAGTAAGAGCGGAACCGTCAGTTAAAGTCATGGGAACTAATTACGAAGTTCCATCAATCTCGCAACATATTTCCCAATAACATCAAATTCCAAATTTACTGTGACACCTTCCCTATAGCTCCCAAATCGTGTATGTTCATAGGTATATGGGATAATCGCTACGCTGAACCTATCTTTTTCAGAATCTACAACGGTAAGACTGACCCCATCAATTGTAATGGAACCTTTTTCAATGGTAACATTGTTCAAAGATGAATCGTATGAGAACGTAAAGGACCAGCTACCATCTTTCTGCTCAATTTGGGTGCAGGTGGCTGTCTGGTCCACATGTCCCTGAACAATATGGCCATCCAAACGAGCGCCTAACTTCATGGCACGCTCTAGATTTACTGTATCGCCAATAGCTAAATCTCCTAAATTAGTCTTGTTTAGGGTTTCTTCAATAGCCGTTACGGTGTATTGATTTCCATTTATGGAAACCACAGTTAGGCAAACCCCGTTGTGGGAAACACTCTGATCAATTTTGAGTTCATGTGTTATGTCTGAACTTACAGTGATGTGTAGATTACCTCCTTCTTTTTCCAAAAGCTGTACTTTTCCCAAGGTCTCTATAATTCCGGTAAACATGAAATAGTTTAAATGAGTAGTTTTGTAATGTAAAAGTAGCCATATTGAAGATGATTTAATGAAGGAAAAAGGAAAAATAAAATTGGGGATTTCGATAGGAGATTATAATGGAATTGGTTGTGAAGTTGCATTGAAGACCTTTGAAGATTCGCGAATGTTGGACTTCTGTACGCCGATTTTCTTCGCTTCCAACAAAATGATTTCCGGACAAAAGTCTGCTTTACAAATAAATATCAGTTTTAATGGAATAAAGGATGCTTCCCATGCCGTTGATGGAAAAATCAATGTAGTCAATGTCTGGAAAGATACTCCGAAAATCGAATTCGGGGAATCCACAGAAGAGGCAGGTGCCTTTGCAATAAAATCTTTTGAAGCTGCCGTAAAAGCATTGAAAGAGGAAAAAATAGATGTGTTGGTCACAGCGCCAATCAACAAAAACAATATTCAGTCAGATACCTTCAAGTTTCCCGGCCATACGGATTATTTGGCCCAAGAATTGGAAGGTCAAAGTCTGATGTTTATGGTTACGGATGAACTAAAAGTGGGATTATTGACGGATCACATAGCGGTAAAAGATGTAGCCCAAGCAATTACGCCCCAATTAATTCGGGAAAAAGTGAACACTATTGTTAAATCCTTGAAGATGGATTTTGGAATTCGTCGCCCCAAAGTGGCACTTCTTGGTATTAATCCGCATAGTGGAGATAACGGAACCATAGGTGAGGAGGATGATAAAATATTGAAACCCATTATACAGGAACTATTTGACCAAGGGACATTGGTTTATGGGCCGTATTCTGCGGACAGTTTTTTTGGTTCCAATGGACATAAAAAGTTCGATGCCATAATAGCCGCATACCATGACCAAGGATTGATACCTTTTAAGACACTCTCTTTTGGAAAAGGGGTGAACTATACGGCTGGTTTAAATGCAGTGCGGACTTCTCCAGACCATGGAACAGCATTTGAAATTGCAGGAAAAGGACAAGCGGACCCAAGCTCTTTTAAAGAAGCAGTTTTTACAGGGCTGCAGATTTATAAAAACCGAGCTGAGTACAAAGAGCTGATAAAAAATCCGTTGCAAAAACAAAAAACAAGGAAAGCAAGTTAATATAGAGTTGTCCGTTATATTAATAATGGGTTTAGATTGCAGGTTTTCAAATAAATAGTATCTTTGCACCCGCCTTAAGGGGGCAGTGCACGAATTTTAAGTGTGAAAAAGATGGAACCAAAGGAGTTTTTTATTCCTTTTTCGGGATTGAAGTTAGGAAAACACGAGTTTGAGTACGAAATAGAGAATACGTTCTTTGAATCTTTTGGATATCAAGAATTTAATGGAGCTGATATAAAGGTTACCGCTGTATTGAACAAGATGAACAATATGATGGAACTGGAACTGGCTTCTAAAGGAAACGTCAACGTAGATTGTGATCTTACAGGAGAGGCTTTTGACCAACCGTTAACATCAAATCTCAAAGTTGTCATCAAATTTGGGGAAACCTATGATGATGAAAATGACGAAATCCTGATTCTTCCATACGGGGAACATCAGTTCAACATTGGACAATATGTTTATGAAATGTTGGTATTGGCCGTTCCGCAGAAAAGGGTTCACCCAGGGGTATTGGACGGGAGTCTCCAATCAGAAGTTTTGGACAAGCTGGAAGAATTACAACCAAAAGCAATAAAAGAATCATCAGAAAATACCGATCCCCGTTGGGACGATTTAAAAAAATTATTAACGGACAAATAGGAAACAATGGCACATCCTAAAAGAAAGACATCTAGAACCAGAAGGGATAAAAGAAGAACTCATTACAAGGCATCCATGCCCACGATTGCCAAAGACCCTACTACTGGAGAAATGCACTTATACCATAGAGCACACTGGCACGAAGGCAAACTTTATTATAAAGGCCAGGTTTTAATTGATAAAACCGAAGAAGAAACAGCTGCTTAAGCCATATCAAAAAAATATCAAGTAAACTCTCGTTGTTACAACGGGAGTTTTTTGTTTGAGGCTGAAATTCAAAAACAAAGCGATTTTCGACTGAAATTCATGAAAATTGACTAATTTTCACCACTTTTTGGTCAAATTTCAACCTTTTTGACAGAGAAAGGCATTAGTATGAAAAAAAGAACGGCAGCAATCACAGCTGTAGGAGCTTACCTCCCAGAATTTGTTTTGTCAAACAAAATACTGGAAACCATGGTAGATACCAATGATGAATGGATTACTACCAGAACAGGAATTAAGGAACGAAGAATCCTTAAAGAAGAAAATGCGGGAACATCCTTTATGGCTATCAAAGCCGCAGAGGATTTGATGCAAAAGAGCGGAACCAAACCCGAAGAAATAGATTTCATTTTGGTAGCCACTGCTACACCAGATATGCCAGTTGCAGCTACGGCGGCTTATGTGGCGTCAGAAATTGGGGCGAAGAATGCATTCGCTTACGATTTACAGGCCGCATGCTCGAGTTTTCTCTATGGAATGTCAACCGCGGCAAGCTATATAGAATCTGGGCGTTACAAAAAGGTTTTGCTGATTGGAGCAGATAAAATGTCTTCCATTATTGATTATACGGATAGGACCACCTGTATCATATTCGGAGATGGGGCCGGAGCAGTACTTTTTGAACCCAATGAAGAGGGACTTGGCCTTCAAGATGAGCACCTAAGGTCGGATGGAATAGGCAGACAGTTTTTAAAAATTGAAGCTGGAGGGTCTATACTTCCACCTTCAGAAGAAACCGTGAAGAACAAACAACACTTTGTGCATCAAGATGGAAAATCCGTTTTCAAATTTGCTGTTTCCAATATGGCAGATGTTTCTAAACTCATAATGGATAGAAATGAGTTGACGCATGAAGATGTACAATGGCTGGTACCACATCAAGCTAACAAAAGAATTATTGACGCTACCGCCAATAGGATGGAGCTGGATGAAGATAAGGTAATGATGAACATACACAAGTATGGTAATACTACCTCTGCAACCCTTCCATTGCTATTACATGATTACGAAAAGCAACTGAAAAAAGGGGACAACCTTATTTTTGCCGCATTTGGCGGAGGATTTACTTGGGGTGCCATTTATTTGAAATGGGCCTATAATTCATAAAACTGACTAACTAAATCATATTCCATGGACATTAAGGAAATTCAAAGTCTAATCAAATTTGTAGCCAAATCAGGTGCCAGCGAAGTAAAGCTGGAAATGGAGGATGTTAAGATAACCATTCGCACTGGACCCAGTACAAGTACTCCAGAAACTACGATTGTACAGCAAGTACCAATGGCCCAAGCACCAGCTGTTGCTGCCGCTCCTCCGGTAGCCGCAGTCCCAGAGGCCGCAGCTCCAACCCCAGCCGCTGAACCAGCTGCTGAAGCCGATGACTCAAAGTATATAACGATAAAATCGCCAATTATCGGAACGTTCTACAGAAAACCTTCTCCAGACAAACCACCATTTGTTGAAGTAGGCAGCACCATAGGTGAAGGAGATGTGCTTTGTGTAATCGAGGCAATGAAGCTCTTCAATGATATTGAATCGGAAGTTTCCGGAAAAGTGGTCAAAGTATTGGTAGATGATTCTTCTCCAGTAGAATTTGACCAACCTCTATTCTTGGTAGACCCTAGTTAGAAATTTCAATATTCAAATCTCAAATCCCAAAACAAAAGCTTGGAATTTGGTTGTTGAAATTTGAATTTTTAAACGAAAAGTTATGTTCAAAAAAATATTAATAGCGAACAGGGGAGAAATTGCCCTTCGAGTAATACGGACCTGCAAGGAAATGGGAATAAAAACCGTTGCAGTTTACTCAAAAGCTGATGAAGAAAGTCTACATGTTAGGTTTGCGGATGAAGCCGTATGTATTGGCCCTGCACCAAGTAGTGAATCCTATTTAAAAATACCCAACATTATTGCTGCTGCAGAAATAACTAATGCTGATGCCATTCATCCAGGGTACGGCTTTCTCTCTGAAAACTCCAAGTTTTCCAAGATTTGTGCGGAACACGAGATTAAATTTATCGGTGCTTCTGGTGAACAAATTGACAAAATGGGAGACAAGGCCACAGCTAAGGAAACTATGAAAAAAGCTGGTGTTCCAACTATCCCTGGTTCCGAAGGATTATTGAAAGATGCTGCGGACGCCAAAAAAGTAGCCAAAAAAATGGGCTACCCTGTAATGATCAAAGCCACTGCAGGTGGTGGTGGAAAAGGAATGCGTGCTATTTGGAGTGAGGATGAGCTGGAAAGCAACTTTGAAAGTGCTGTCCAAGAAGCTACAGCTGCATTTGGTAATGGCGGAATGTACATGGAGAAATTGATTGAGGAGCCAAGACACATTGAAATCCAAGTAGTAGGAGATCAATATGGAAAAGCTTGTCACTTATCCGAAAGAGATTGCTCTGTACAGCGAAGACACCAAAAGTTAACGGAGGAGACACCTTCTCCCTTTATGACCGATAAACTTCGTGAAGAAATGGGTGCAGCGGCAGTTAAAGCTGCTGAATATATTAAATACGAAGGTGCAGGAACCGTGGAATTTTTGGTCGATAAGCACCGAAACTTCTACTTTATGGAGATGAATACCCGTATTCAAGTGGAGCATCCTATCACGGAACAAGTAATAGACTATGATTTGATTCGTGAGCAAATTTTGGTTGCAGGTGGTGTTCCAATTTCTGGAAAAAACTATGTTCCGAAATTACATTCTATTGAGGTACGTATCAACGCAGAAGACCCATACAACAACTTTAGACCCTCTCCTGGGAAAATCACAACCTTGCATATGCCTGGAGGACATGGGGTACGTTTGGATACACATGTGTATGGCGGATACATTATCCCTCCAAACTATGATTCCATGGTGGCAAAGTTGATAACCACAGCACAAACTCGGGAGGAGGCTATCAACAAGATGAGACGTGCCTTAGATGAGTTTGTTATCGAAGGTGTAAAAACAACCATACCATTTCACCGTCAATTGATGGATCACCCAGATTATTTGGCAGGAAACTACACCACCAAGTTCATGGAGGATTTTGAAATGGATGAAAAATATGATTACTAAATAAGACCCCGATTTATCGGGGTTTTTTGTTCTATGAAACTAAGTTATTGGGAATATAAAACCTGGTTTTCCAATATTGATTTCACTATAGTGGGCAGCGGTATTGTGGGGCTTAGTTGTGCTCTTTTTCTAAAAGAAAAGTACCCAAAGCGTAAAGTTTTGGTTTTAGAGAAGGGTCTTTTGCCCCAGGGAGCTAGTACCAAAAATGCAGGGTTTGCCTGTTTCGGAAGTATTTCTGAAATATTATCAGACCTAGAAACCCATTCGGAAGAAGAAGTACAGCAATTGGTCAAAACCAGATGGGAAGGCATCCAGTTATTACGTCAGATTTTGGGCGATAAAGCTTTGGACTATCAACAATATGGTGGTCATGAGGTTTTTTTGGAAGAAGATAGCGAGCTCTTCGAGAAGTGCAACCAACAGTTAGACTATACAAATAAACTGCTACAACCTATTTTTGGGAGAAGCGTTTTTGAAAGAAGGAACAATGATTTTGGATTCACCAAAGTAAAAAGCCAATACATCACCCATACCTTGGAAGGACAAATTGATACTGGAAGTATGATGCAAGGTCTTTTAAAGCAATGCTCTTCTAAGGGTATTTTAGTGCTGAACGGAATGGAGGTGAAAAAATTAGAAGAGCTCGGAAATAAGGTATCCGTTTTGGTAAATGATTTTGAATTTTTTACCCAAAAGGCTTTTGTGGCCACGAATGGTTTTGCTTCAAAACTGCTTTCAGGACTTAGGGTAAAACCAGCAAGAGCACAAGCATTGATTACAGAACCCATTCCCAATTTGAACATCAAAGGGACTTTTCATTTGGATGAAGGGTATTGTTATTTCAGAAATTTAGACAATCGTATTTTATTGGGAGGAGGGAGAAACTTGGATATTGAAGGTGAAGAAACTGCTGAAATGGGAGAAACTGAACTTATCCAAAATAAATTGGAAAGTCTGCTGAAAGACGTTATTCTCCCCAATCAAGAATTCGAAATTGCTCAAAGATGGAGCGGTATTATGGGGGTTGGCCACCAAAAAACACCAATTCTTGAAGCAATTTCGTCCAACATATTTTGTGGGGTAAGACTTGGTGGAATGGGCGTAGCACTCGGAAGCACAGTAGGAAAGGATTTGGCGGGGCTAGCATAGCTAAAAAAGCAATTTGGATATTCTTATATTCACATAATTTGATTGATGAAGTATGGGTGCAGTTTCTATCCTTTAATACAATCAATCAATAGGACAACTTTTGATAAACTTCATATATGAGCTTCTTAAAAGCACGCAATCCAAAACTTGCCGTTTATTTGACAACACTTCTTTTAATAGCGTGTGGAACGCAAAAACAAACATTCACAAAGAAGAATATCAAAACATCCCAGAAATTAATTGGGATTGAATTTTCAAAACAAAAGATAGATACCCTTTACGGATATTTGGAGAGGAACAAAAAAGCATATGATTCCTTGCGCAAGTACCGTATTGCCAATGAGGTTTTTCCTGCCATTTTGTTTGACCCCAAACCTAGCGGTTTTCAGATTCCCACCTTCAATGATACGGTTTCGACTTGGACGGTTTCAGATAATGTTCCTATGCCGGACTCCCGAAGTGAAATAGCTTTCTTCACCATTCCAAAATTAGCTTCGCTAATAAAGAATAAGAAAATAACCTGTTTGGAGCTTACCCAATTCTATTTGGATAGGCTGAAAAAGTACAGTCCGAAACTAGAATGTACCATTACTATAACGGAAGAACTCGCCTTGGAACGGGCAAGACAACTAGATAAAGAGCTTGCGCAAGGCCAGTACCGAGGAATTTTACATGGCATCCCATATGGTGTTAAGGATTTAATGTCAGTTAAAGGTTATCCCACCACATGGGGTTCAGAACCCTACAAAACCCAACGTATTGAAGAAACCGCTACTGTTGTGGAACGTTTGGATGACGCTGGTGGAATTTTGGTGGCCAAATTAGTTTCTGGAGCTTTAGCTCGTGGCGATGTCTGGTTTGGAGGAAAAACCAGGAATCCCTGGGATGTTTCGAAAGGAGCCAGTGGTTCTTCAGCAGGGTCTGGCAGTGCAACTTCAGCGGGTTTGGTGCCTTTTGCCTTGGGCACGGAAACTTTGGGTTCGATTACTTCACCCAGCTCAAAAAATGGAATAACAGGCTTAAGACCTACGTATGGTCGGGTAAGTAGACATGGGGTGATGAGCTTATCGTGGTCAATGGACAAGGTAGGCCCCATGTGCAGAAATGCTGAAGATTGTGCCATTGTATTTAGCATTATTCAAGGAAAGGATGAAAAGGATAAAACAACAACTTCAATTCCTTTTTCCTTTGACCCGACATTGGACATTAAAACGCTTAAAGTAGCCTATTTGAAAGATGATATTGAAAAGGATACTACAAAGGGCAAAAGCAATTTACTAAAGGCAATGACCACGTTTAAAAAAATGGGGATTCAACCAACTCCTGTAAGTCTGCCCATCGACGTACCTTATGATGGATTTGACATTATCTTACGATCGGAATCAGGTGCGTTTTTTGATGAATTGGTACGATCAGGGGAGGTCGATGTAATGGTGGAACAACACAAGAGGTCGCGTGCAAATTCATTGAGACAATCCCGTTTTATTCCCGCAGTGGAATATTTGCAGGCCAATCGACATAGACAGGTCCTTATCGAAAAGATGCATCAGATAATGAAGGATTATGATGTGTTGATATCCCCTTCTTTCGGAAACAGGCAGTTGGTCATTACGAACCTAACAGGGCATCCGGTTATAGCCATACCTACGGGTTTGGATGATGAAAAACTCCCTACAAGTCTAACCTTGGTAGGGAATCTTTATGACGAAGGAAAAATACTTTTGTTGGCCAAGTACTTTCAAGAAGTCACAGAGTATGAAGAACTACACCCGGAAGGTTACGATTAAATCATTCTTCCATCCAAAAGATTGATAACCCTTGAACCGTATGCTGCATTTTTCTCGGAATGGGTCACTTGAATAATGGTTACGCCTTCATCGTTCAATTTCTTGAAAAGCTCCATGATTTCCTCTCCTTGTTTGGAATTTAGGTTTCCTGTTGGTTCATCTGCCAAAATGAGTTTTGGATTGGAAATCAAAGCCCTGGCAATTCCAACCAATTGTTGCTGTCCACCACTCAGTTGCGCAGGAAAGAGATCCTTTTTTCCTACGATATTAAATCGGTCCAACATATCGGCAACTTTAGCTTTTCTTTCTGAAGAGCTGTATTTTTTATAAAGTAAAGGCATCTCCAAGTTTTCCTTTACAGTTAGGTCATCCAACAAATGATACGATTGGAAAACAAAACCTATATATTCTTTATACAGATTTGACCTGTGTTTTTCCTTTAAGGAATGAACCGATTCATCCAAAAAATGATATTCGCCTTCGTCAAAACCATCCAGCATTCCAATGACGTTGAGCAATGTGGATTTACCAGACCCAGAGGGACCCATAATGGAGATAAACTCACCTTCGGACACCTCAAAATTGATATCCTTTAGCAGAAAAATACGTTGGCCACCTGAGTTGACCCATTTGAAGATGTTTTTTAATTGTAATAACATAACATTGTTTTTATTCTAAGTTTTATTCTTGTCTCAATGCGTTTGCAGGACTACTCTTTGCCGCCATTAGGGATTGACCCGCAACCGTAAACATGGCAATTATTAGAGCAGTACATCCTGCACCTAGAAAATACCAAATCCGTAAAGGTATGCGATAGGCAAAATCAGATAGCCAGTCGTTTGCCATGAGATAGGCGATTGGCAAGGTTATGACCATGGCTGCCATAACTAGTTTAACAAATTCGCTGGATAACATCATAAAGGCTTGTGATGTGGTCTGCCCCAATACTTTTCTGATACTTACCTCCTTTTTCCTGAGCTGAGCAGTAAAGGTCACTAATCCGAATAGTCCTAAACATGAAATTAAAATTGCAAGTCCTGCTAAATACTTGGATAAGGAAGCCACCCTTTGCTCAGACAGGTAGAGTTGTTCGTATTGGGCATCCAAAAAATCAAAATCAAAAGGAAGTCCAGGATTGAATTTTTCGAATAATTGGGTAAGTGCAGCTATGGTTTTCTTTTCTTCGCCGGCCTTTATTTTTACTAATAACGTACTTATCCATTCTGACCGGCAGACAAGAGCCATAGGCGTGATTTCATCATATAGGGATTGAATATTGAAATCCTTCACCACTCCTATTATTTCTCGATTTGGACCGCGCATGTCAATAACAGTTCCAATCGGGTTCTCAAGGCCCATTAGTTCTACAGCGGTTTCATTTAATATTATTTTAGAATTGTTATTGGGAACCTCATTGATATAGGAACGGCCTTCCTTCATTTCAATACCCATAGTCTCTATAAAATCTGGACCCACATGGGCATGCCTAAACGTAAATTTCTTGGATTCTTCGCTTTGACCTGGCCACCTATGATTGGAAGAGGAATTACTAAAGTTGGTCATATCACCCTGCATATAAGAAGCATTTACAACTCCAGGAATCATTCTTGCTTCCTCGAGAAAAGTCTCCATATTGTTTACCAACCCATCTTGGCGTTCAATGGTAATAATATTGTCTTTGTTGTACCCTAGATTTTTGGATTGAATAAAATCCAACTGCATGTAAATAATACTAACGGCAACAATCAACAAAATAGAAATACTGAATTGAAAAATAACCAGACCTTTGCGTATTACATGATCTCCACTGGAAGTGGGCAATTTTCCTTTTAAAACACTTATTGCCTTAAACTTTGTAAGATAGAAAGCAGGATAACTACCGGATATTAAACCCGTCACCACGGCAATCCCTGCTATTACAAGAATGAGACTAATGCTAAAAGGGAATTCTAGCTGCTTTCCAGTGATATTGCTGAACCAAGGTAAAATTAGGGCTACCATGGCATAGGCAACAATCATAGAAAAGCAAGCAAGCAATACGGACTCGGTTAAAAACTGAAAAATCAAGGAACTTTTTTCAGCACCTACCACCTTTTTTACCCCGATTTCCTTTATTCTCTTCGTGGCCTTGGCAGTGGATAGGTTCATAAAGTTAATGCACGCAATAATGAGTATAAATAAAGCAACTATGGACAAAAGGATTACATAGGTAATTCGTCCTCCAGATTTTTTTCCATTCACAAAACGATTTTTCAAATAATTGTCGGCATATAGTCCAAAGAAAACACTTGCTTGATTTTCAGAATCCTTCTTTTTAATGAGATCCTCTATTTTCGAATTAAAGGATTCAATTCCAACGCCTGTCTTTAAAAGCGCATACATGCTAGAACTATTACTTCCCCAGTGAATATCGTTAATGTCCCTGTTTTGCAGGAACTTTTTGTAGGAAAGCACAAAATCAAAATCTTGGGAGGAGTTCTTAGGGATTTCAAAAATCCCATTGATAGTAAAAACATCTTCCAGTCCATCTTCTCCGTTTTTAATGATGAGACTTTTTCCAACTGGAAAGCCTTCGGACTCAAATAGGTTTTCCGCCATTTCTTTTGAAATGACCACTGAGTTCACATCACGCAAGACCGTATTCATATCACCAGCAAGAAGTGGAAAGGAGAACAGTTTAAAGTAATCTTCGCTGGCAAAGAACCCGGTACTAGCGAGCTTTTTATCTTCAGTTTGTAGCATGGCGTTTCCATTTATTCTAAAAACGGCCACCGCTTGCTCAACCTCCGGGACTTCCTGTTGTAAAGTCGTGAGCATCAAACTAGAATTTGATTGGTAGGTGTTCAACGAGCCTTGGCCATTTGGCACATGTCTGAAAACCTGGTACAATTGCTCTTTGTTGGCATGGAATTGGTCTTTTACCACCTCATCCTTCACCCATAAAAAAACAAGGAGCACACAGGTCAAGCTTGATGATAACCCAACTAGGTTGATAAAGAAGGTACTTTTGTCTCGGGAAATGTTCCTTAGGAACAGTCTGATATGATTTTTGAGCATGGTTTTCTGTTCTATACTTTATTATTCGGTCCTTAAACTTTTCACAGGATTTGCCAATGCTGATTTTATCGTTTTGGTGCTGATGGTTAATACTGCAATAAGAAGAACCAGAACTCCAGAAAAGGCAAAAAAGTGCCAACTTAAGTTAATACGATTCGCATAATCTTGGAGCCATTCGTTGGCAAACCACCATGCTATCGGAGTAGAAATGACAAAAGCAATAAGAACCAATTTTAGATAGTCTTTGGTCAATAAATAAGTCACTGAAGCTACGCTAGCACCAATTACTTTTCGAACGCCTATTTCTTTGGTGCGCTGGTTTGTGATAAGCATTGACATGGCAAACAAGCCTACACAGCTCAGAAGTATTGCGATGATGGAGCCGCTTGTAATTAGAGCAGCCATTGTTTTCTCCCGTCTAAAGGTTCTATCTACATTTTCATCCAAAAAAGAACCCAAGAACTCTGCATTGGGCTCTATTTTTTTAAATGCATTTTCAATAGAGGTAAAAGAATCCGCCATATTTGAGGAGGCTACTTTAACATAAGCATATGTCAATCCACGTTCTCTATCCAAGAAAAAAGTGAGAGGTTCTATGGTCTTTGAGATATCCTGAAAATTGTAATCCTTGACCACTCCAATTATGGCAAATGACACACTGTCGCCTGCTGGTAGGAAAGCAGTTAACGGGGTTTCTTCTTCCAATTCTCTAGCCATGCTTTCATTAATAAGAACGGCTTGTGTATCACTTTCTCTTGCGATATCAAAGGTTCGGCCCTCTTTCAACTCAAGCCCCAAGGTCTTGATGTAATCGTAATCAACGGTTAATGCATTTGTACGAACATTTTTTCCTTTGTATTCAAAGCCCCAAACACTGGAAGATTGACTACCGTCCCTTCCTCTTCCCAAATTGTTGTCAGCTGCAGTGATTGCTATGATATTTGGATTGTTCTTTAGTTCTTCGCGAAGTAGATTGACCACATCATAACTATCCTTTTTCCCGTTTAAAGGAAATGAAAGAACCTGTTCTTTGTCGTAGCCCAAATCTTTATTGCGCATGTAATCGAGCTGTTCGTTAAGAATAAATGTGCCACTAATCAGTAAAATGGCTATTCCAAACTGTAATACGATTAATGCATCACGCAGATGATTCTTCCCAGAGGAATCCAACTTTCCTTTCAAGGATTGAACAGTAGTTAAGCGGCTTAGTAAAAGCGCTGGATATCCCCCAACGATCAGGGATATTACCAATACCAAAAGTAGCGCTATAAAAAGAATGATGGGAGATAACAGAATATCAAAGGTCGCACCGGTATCGAACAGAGTCTTAAAATTGTCCTTTAATAAGAAACTCAATAGGACCCCAGTACCTAACGAGATTATAAAGACGATTAGACTCTCTCCCCAAAACTGAAGAAAGAGCTGCCGTTTCTCTGCACCTAGGGTTTTGCGCATTCCAATTTCCCTAAGTCGTTGCGCGCTTTTGGCAATACTCATATTGACAAAATTGACGCAGGCTATAAATAATATAAGGAAGGCCACCCCTAGAACTAAGAATACTTTCGCCCTGCTTATTTCAACATAGCCCTTATTGTAGCTTACAAAGCGCATATCTGTTACAGGTAAAAGTCCTAACTGGAGAAAATTCCCATTTGCATTGGGCAGCGCTCCATCGCGCTTCAGGTTTTCACTTGCTCCTTGGTAATGTAAATTGGTAAAAGCCCTGCTGTTTTCTTCAAATGTTTTGGCTGAAACCGATTCTTCCAACTGGACGAAAACACTATGATATTGGGCATTCCAACGTTCTTTTGTTTCTTCATACTCCGGATGCTTCTCAAAGGGCAACGCAATATCAAATTCAATCGAACTATTCTCGGGTTCATCTGCAGAAACCGCCCTCACAATAAACGGTTTATTTTTTCCATTGATTAAAACGGTCACGGTTTTTCCAATGGGATGTTCATCACCAAATAACTTAGTTGCGGTACTTTTTGTGATTACCGTAGAAGAAACATCAGTCAAGATATTTTCCCGTACTCCCTGGAGTACGGGAAAACTGAACATTTCAAAAAAATCGCCATCAACATAGACGGCATCCAGGCCCAGCTCTTTTTCATTGTAAATCGTTAAGGCCTCCTCTTCAACAAATCGAGTTATTTTATCTATGCCAGGCACTTCAGTTTCTAGAGCTGCAGCAAAGGGGGTTGGATGGCTTGTTCCAACCTCGGTTCCCTTTGGAATTTGCCATGTTATAAATACTTTATAAAGCTTATCTCCATTGGAATGGAAATCATTATAAGAAAGCTCATGAAGTGAATCCATGGTCAAAAGAGTTGCCACTCCAAAGGCAATGGACAAGCCGAGTATTCCAATTATAGTGAACAGTCTATTTTTCCATAGATTTCGTAAGGCAATTTTCACATAGTTTTTGAACATAATGGTTCGTTTTTAATTGATTTCTTATTCTGTACGCAAACTTTTCATTGGATTTGAAGTGGCTGCTCGAACCGCTTGATAGCTAACTGTAAAAAGAGCAGTAAGCATTACACAAGAAATAGCCACCCCAAAAACCCACCAAGGAATGTTGATTTGATAGGTGTAGTTTTGGAGCCATTGTAGTATTAAATAATAAGCAACAGGAATTGCGATGAGACCAGACAACAATATTAAGACTACAAAATCCCAAGAAAGCATCTTGAAAAGACTCAAAATGGACGCTCCCAATACCTTTCGAATTCCAATTTCCTTGGTACGTCTTTCGGCTATAAAAGCTGATAGACCATACAGTCCTAAACAGCTGATGAAAATGGCCAGAACTGAAAAAATTTCAGATAACTTGCGCATACGCTCCTCAGCTTTGAACTTGTTTCCAAAGGCATCATCCACAAAATGATATTCAAACGGAACATTAGGCGCTATTTGCGCAAATTCCATTTCAATCTGCTCCAATGATTGGGCTAGACTTTTATCAGGAGATAATTTTAGGTTAATCCAATTGGTTTCCTGATAGTTTATACTGTAAATTGCTTGTTTAACAGGCTCAAAAGGAGACTCGGTCAATAGATTCTTAACAACTCCAATTACCTTATGCTCGCCGTCATACCACCGGATGGTCTTCCCGACAGGGTCTTGTAGCCCCATGTACTCTACAGCGGCCTCGTTAAGTACATAGGCGGTTGAATCTGATGCAAAATCCCTTGAGAAATCCCTTCCTTCCTTCACTTCCCAACCTATGGTCTTACCATAATCATGGGACACATAAAAATTCACAATATTGGTAATAAAATTGGGATCTTTACCCTCCCATTCATAACCCCCATTACTATGCCAGACCTCGGTCATAGGACTTGAAGATTCCGACATTTCAATTACGCCAGTATTATTTTTGAAGGCTTCACGTAATGTATTGTATTTGCCTTCAAAATCCGCAGTGGTTTTTTCAACCATGATTAGGCCATTTTGTTCATAGCCTATGGGACGATTTTTTGTATGTTGAATTTGCCGATTTACTAAAATGGTGCCAGAAACCAAGATGATGGAAACCATAAACTGCACCACAACCAATACTTTACGGAACGAAGTTGCTGATTTACCAGATTGGATGGTTCCCTTCAAAACTTTAATTGGATGGAAGGAAGAGAGGTATAAGGCAGGATAACTACCGGCCAAGAGACTGGTAATCAAGACCAACCCTAAACCAATACACCAAAACATAGGTTTTGCTAAAGGAAAAACAATCTGTTTGTTTGCCAAGGGATTGAATACGGGTAAAAGGACTCCTACCAAAGCACAGGCTAGTACAAATGCACAAAAAGTTACCAAAAAGGATTCGAACAAAAATTGCCCTATCAATTGGTTTTTGTTTGAGCCGACCGTTTTTCGTATTCCTACCTCTTTGGCTCTTCTTTGAGACCTCGCAGTGCTGAGGTTCATAAAATTGATACAAGCCAACAACAATACAAAAACACCGATTATTCCGAACATGCGTACATATTGGATTGCACCTCCGCTGGACACACCATTCTTAAAGCTAGACTTTAAGTGCCAATCATTCATGGGGTGAAGAAAGATTTCTGGATTACTCTTTTTTGTCAGGTCAGGAACATGATCGTAGAGTGCATGTTTTATTTTATCATTTACGGCTTGAAGTTTGGACTGGTTGGACACTTCCACATAAACCTGATAAGAATTATTGTCCCATAATTTTCGGTCACGTGCTGTTTTCACCCATTCGTACATAGATACATAAACAGTCCATGGAGCAATAAAATCCAGAGGTTTCCCTTCTGAAAAAGCGGCAAGTGTCTCAAATATGTTGGAATTGTGGGGCAAATCTTCAAAAACGCCACGAACGGTCACCACAGCATCATTGTTCAAATGCATTGTTTTTCCTATGGGTTCTTTGTCCCCAAAGAAAGCCTTAGCTGTAGATTCCGAAATCACTATAGCGTTGGGGTCGTTAAGTGCGCTTTGATTTCCCTTCAACATGTGTAAAGAGAATAACCTAAGGGCGCCTTGTTCCATAAAGACGCCATACTTGTTCAGGTTTTTTTCTTTGGAAGATAGTACATTGTCTCCTGGAAAAGAACTCATTACCACATGGTTGAAATCATTGGGGTGAACGTTGCGTAGTTCATCCGCTAAAGGGTAGGGCAATGTAAACCTGGTGCGTACCTCCCCATTGTTGGTTTTGTTCACTAGTACCTGTGCGATACGGTCGTGATTGCTGAAATTGGTATTAAAAGATTTTTCATCATGAATCCATAAACCTATGAGTATCGAGACCGCTAGTCCTAGAGCTAGCCCTCCAATATTGATAAAAGAATAGGTTTTGTTATTGAAGAGGTTTCGAGCCGCTATTTTTAGATAGTTTTTGAACATGATTGATGATTTTTAATTGACACTACAACTGAAATTAATGATAGACTACTTATTCTACCCTTAGGTTCTTTACTGGGTTGGCAACTGCAGATTTTAGCGATTGAAAACCAACGGTGATAAAAGTGATGATCAGAGCAAAACCACCTGCAAGAGCAAACACCCACCACTGTATTTCTATTCGATAGGTGAAATCCTGCAACCAGAGCTGTATAAAATAATAAGCAAGGGGTGTAGCAACGGCTATGGCAACCAGGACCAACTTCAAAAAATCTTTGGTGAGCATTTGAACTACGGATGTAACCGAGGCTCCAAGCACTTTTCGTATTCCGATTTCTTTTTTCTTCTGCTCGGCAACATATGAGACCAAGCCAAAGAGACCCAAACAACTGATGAAAATTGCTAAAACCGTAAATACCATGGATATTTGCCCTAGGTGCTTTTCTTCCTCATACATTCTTTCTACTTCACTATCAACAAAGCGATAATCGAAAGGTACCTGCTTTACAATTGCTTTCCATTTGCTTTCGAGTTTTTCGAGAAGCTGCTCGTAGTCCGCAGTATTTGTTTTAAGAAACAACCAGTTTGGGCTCTCTTCCTTATATAGAAACAAGGGCGCAATCTCATGTTTCAGCGATGCGTAATGGTAGTTTTCTACTACGCCTATAATTCTCATTTCAGTAGTTTCATCACCAAAGCTTTGCATAAGTCTGGCATCAATGGCATCCTCTTCATTAATATTGAAGGTTTTTAGGGTGGCTTGATTTACGATAATCTGGTCGACAGTATCTGCCGGAGTGAAATCCCTACCTTTAAGAATAGGAATGTCCAATGTTTCAAAATAACCGTCACTAATACCATGTCTTTTTACAAGGGTATTATGTTCTCGATTTCCTCCCGGAAGATATAGGCCATTATCACTTAGTATAACTTCGGATGGAGCATAAAGTCCGCTTGACACATGCAGTACTCCGGGTATTTCAAGAAAAGAAGACCTCATGGATTCGAACTTGTTGGAAGCCTCGTCTGTTCCGATTCGCAAGGCCAAGAGGTTGT
This sequence comes from uncultured Allomuricauda sp., assembly GCF_947501165.1. Taxonomy (GTDB): domain Bacteria; phylum Bacteroidota; class Bacteroidia; order Flavobacteriales; family Flavobacteriaceae; genus Flagellimonas. Next base: position 924,313 of record NZ_CANMUU010000001.1, read on the forward strand.
CTTTGGAATAACCCAAATCTTTTTTCTGGGTAAATTGAAATTGCTGCGTTATCACAATTACAGTAGCTATCAAAGCAATGGAAATCACAAATTGAAAAACGACTAAAGCCTTACGAAATACACCATTCCCTGATTGTATTATGGTATTGCCCTTAAGTGCTTTAATCGGCTTAATAGCAGATAGTACAGTGGCCGGGTAGATTCCTGAAACCAATCCGGTGACTATACCCAGACCGAGGAGTAAGAAACCGATTTTCCAACTCATGATATTTTGATGGGTCAAATTGACACCAGCAAGGTCATTAACCAATGGAAGTAATACTATGGTTATGGGGATACTGATTAACACTGCAAAGAGGGATAACGATAAAGATTCGCCCAAAAACTGTCGCATTAGCATGTTTTTAAATGCCCCTGCCACTTTTCGAACCCCGATTTCCTTTGCCCTTTTACTGGCCCTGGCCGTACTGAGGTTGATGAAATTGACGCAGGCGACCAATTGAATAAAAAAGGCCAAGGTCAATAGAAAGTACAGAAATTTTATGTTTGAAACTTCATGGATCTGGTTGGGTCTATCTGAAGAATATAAATGAATATCGGAGACATTCCTCAGAAACAATCTTTTATTATCCATACCAGCGTTTGCTATATCTTGAGCGGCTCTGTCCTGAATAAATTCAGGCAGTTTATTTTGTAAGCTTGATACATTCGAGTTCGAAGCCAATTTCACATAACTATAGACGAAGTTATTGGTAGCAAAATCTTGAAAACTTTGTACAAAAGTGCCCATTCCTTCCGTACTCATACTTACTATATAATTGGGTTTCAAATGTGATTTTGCATAGGTGTCATCAAAAACACCCTTTACAGTCAATGTTTGGGCGCTTTCACCACTTCCCCAGATTACTGCTTTGCCCAAAGCCCTTTGTTTGCCGAACAGTTTGTTGGCAAGTGAGGAAGAAAGCACTAGGGCATTAGGCTCATCTAATGCGTTGTTTTGATTGCCTTCTAAAAACTTATAGGTAAAAACCTTAAAAAAGGTAGAATCTGCAATATACACTCTAGGTTCATAATATGCATCTTCGCTATCGGCAGCACTGATAAGGTTGCTGTAGAAAACATCTGTCAATACAACTCGGGTTGCCTCTTGAACCTCTGGAAAATCCTCTTTTAGCGCAAAAACTGTTGGTGGTGAAGCAGCTGCGGTATCAAAATTGTCTTTACCCTCTCTTTCGATTAAGGTTTCTACTCTAAAAATGGAGGCCGCATCTTCATGGTGTTCATCATAGCCGAATTGCGCAAAGACATACAATAAAATGGCTAAACAACTTACGGTACCTACGGTAAGTCCCAATACATTGATAATGGTCTGTTGCTTGTTTTTTAGCAGATTCCGCCAAGCAATTTTTACATAGTTTTTAAACATGATTGTTGTTTTTTGATTACTCGGTTCGTAAGCTTTTCACGGGATTTGTGATGGCTGCTTTAATACTCTGATAGCTAACGGTTATTATCGCTATGAAAACGGCCAAAGCGGCGGCCAATACGAAAACAGTAAGACTAATATCGATTCGATATGAAAAATCTTGTAGCCATTTGTTCATGGCTAACCATCCTATTGGAACCGATATTAAAATGGATACCGCAACAAGCCTCAGAAAGTCGGTAGTAAGCCTGAATGTGATTTGACTTACACTGGCACCAAGTATTTTTCGAACCCCAATCTCCTTGGTGCGCTTTTCGGCATTGAAAGTGGCTAGTCCAAACAAGCCAAGGCAAGCAATAAAAATGGAAAGTATAGTAAAAGTGATGAATATTCGTCCCAAGTTTCGATCCGCTTCATAAGTAGTATTAAAAGCGTCATCCATGAACCGATAACTAAAGGGTTGTCCTGGCGCAAGATTATTCCAGATTTCTTGTATGGCTGCTGTCGCTTCTGAAAAGTCTCCTGCAGCAAGCTTCACTGCCATATTCCCTGTGGAATTGCTTAGGGTAATGCTTAACGCGCCTATGTCCTTCCTTAAGGTTTCATAATGAAAATCCTTAACCACCCCAATCACATTTAAAAAAGAGGGATTCTCTTCTCCTAAATCGCCAGATAATCGAGTGCCCAGAACCTCTTTGGAATCCATCCCCAAAATGGCTGCCGCGGATTCATTTAAAATAATGGCGGAGGAATCTGCTGGAAACTGGGGGTTAAAATTCCTGCCTGAGACCATTTCAATATCTAACGTAGAGATATAGTCATGATCTGTTCTCCACAACTGCATGTTAATGGCACTTTCCGGGTCGCTGAAACCTTCTCGAAAGAGACTTGTGTTGGTTCTGGAAGATGGAGTTGGTAAAAAACTGGAGAGCGTAGCACTTTTTACTTGGGCCAGCTGACTTACTTGTTCTTTAAAAGTAGTGGCTTGGTCTCCTGTGGCAAATACATCTTCAATAATCAATACCTGGTCTTTAGAGAAGCCAAGATCTTTGCTTTGAATATACTTTAGTTGTTGATATACAATTAGGGTGCTTATTATGAGAAATACAGATATGGCAAACTGAAATATAACCAATGAATTCCTAACCCTTCCGCCACCAATACTTTTATCCCCTGAGCCTTTTAATACATCGACAGGCATAAACCGAGACATAAAAAAGGCAGGATACCAACCAGATAAAATACCAAGGATACTGGCTGACACCAAAACAATTCCCCAGAAATAGGGATTTGCAAACGGTATGGATATTTCTTTCCCAGCGAGTTCATTGAAAAACGGCAGAAGAAAAGTGGCCAGCACAAGAGCAAAAAGCAGAGATATTAGGGTAATCAGTCCTGATTCCATAAAGAACTGTCTTAGTAGTCCAGCCTTTGAAGAACCCAAGGTTTTCCGTATACCTACTTCTTTACTCCTTTTCAATGAGTATGCGGTGGAAAGGTTCATGAAATTAACGCTTGCCAGAACAATCAAAAACAAACCAATGAATGACAAAATGTAAATATTTTGCATACTACTATTAGGGCTGATCTCGCTTTCAAGTTGGGAGTTTAGATGAATATCCACTAATGGAATTGTGCTATATATCAAATGGTTTCCGGAAGCTTTGAAGGCTTCTTCTGTGATTCCTGGAAAATACCTTTGGGCATATGGAATCACATATTTGCCCATCATGTTGCGCAAAGGTTCTTGTAAATCTTCAATATTGGCCTTAGGGGCAAGCTTTATGAAAGTTGGAAAATTATGACTGGTCCATTCTCCATCCGTAGCATTTTCATTTCCCGCCATAGCCAAGAAAAGGGAATAGTCTCGTAGAAATGAGTTTTTTGGCATGTCTTGAACAACTCCAGATACAGTATACGTGGTTGAATTATTTAGAACCATGGTTTCTCCGACAGCAGATAAAGTGCCAAAATGTTTCTGTGCGGCAGACTCTGTAAGGATTAACGTATTGGGTTCGGACAGTGCGGTTTTGGTATCACCTTTAATCAAGTCCATTCCAAACATGTCAAAGAAAGTGTCGTCCACAAAGGTGGAATACTCCTCTTTGGTGTTTTGTGTTTTGTCGCTCCTACGGATTAAAGTGGTTCCTAAAGTATTAAAACGAGTGGTCATGGTCACCTGAGGGAAATCTGCCACCATTGCCTCTCCCATAGGAGCAGAGGTTTCAGCAAAAACACTTTCCGTACCACCAAACTTAACATCTACATTTATTCGATGAATACGCTCCGCATCAGTGAACATTTTATCAAAACTCAGTTCGTCGTGAATGAAAAGGGCTATCAGAAGAGCTCCGGCCATACCAATTGCCAGCCCCATAGTATTGAGAAGTGTTAAAAATGTCTGTTTTTTTAGGCTACGCCACGCTATTTTGATATGATTTTTGAACATGATTTTTGTTTTTTGATTTGATTATTCGGTACGTAGACTTTTTATAGGATTTGACTTTGCTGCTTTTATAGCCTGGAAGCTAACTGTCAATACCGTGATGCCCATTGCGCCCAGCATGGCCAGGGCAAAAATCCACCACTTAAGGATAACTCGATAGGGATACTCCTGCAACCAACCGTTCATTACGTAATACGAAATTGGTATGGCAATAAAGCAGGAGATTATTACCAACTTCATGAAGTCTTTGGAGAGCATGTTCCAAACGTTGAAAACAGTGGCACCCAGCACTTTCCGTACACCGATTTCTTTGGTGCGCTGTTCTGCCACATAAGAAGTCAATCCGAATAGTCCCAAACAACTGATTAGAATGGCCAAGGCGGTAAATATTCCTGAAAGACTACCTATACGTTCTTCGGCGGCAAACTTTTCTCCATATTCCTCATCTACAAATTGGTATTCAAAAGGAATATCTGGAAAGTGTTGTTTGAACACTCTTTCTACAACGGCAATGTTTTGACGCATACTTTGCTTGGGATTCAACCGCATGGTATAGTAGCTGAAATTGTTAGAGCGGTCGTATACGTAAAAAGCTTGTTTTACGGGTTCATAAGGGGACTGTGCAATCATATCTTCAACCACTCCTATGATTTTCATAGGAGGTTCTGGATCTTCTTCATCAGTATCCCGTATCAACTTTCCAACAGGGTTTTCCATGCCCAAATATTTTTTGGCGGTAACATTGATCAGAATTCCTAAGGAATCAGAAGCAAAGTCTCTCGAGAAATCCCTGCCCTCCACAATTTTCAGGTTTAGGGTTTTCGCATATTCTGAGGAAACTTCAGTCCATGCCAAGTCCTCTTGAAAACCATCAGGCTTGCCTTCCCAAGTAAAACCACTTCTATTTGACCAAATTCGGGTTGTTGGACTGCTTGAGGTAGCCATTTCAACAACGGCCCCAGATTTTTTAAACTCATCCCGCATAAAATCGGTTTTATCCTCAAAATCTTGGGCAAATGTTGGAACCTGAATTAAGCCTTCCCTGTCATATCCTATGGGCCGATTTTTAGCATGGTTGATTTGTTGCATAACAATAAAAGTCCCGATAATGAAGGCAACGGAAACGGTAAACTGCATTACTACTAGAATTTTTCTTGGTAGGCCAGAGTACTTCCCTGCCTTAAAGGTTCCCTTCAGAACATCAACTGGCCTAAATGAGGAAAGATAGAGAGCAGGGTAACTTCCAGCAAGTAGTGCAGTAAATAGGATGAATGCAATGGAAATCAGCCAAAAAGAAGGGTTGCCCCAAGGGAAAGCAATCTCTTTTCGTGCCAAGTCGTTGAACCCATTTAAAGACAAAAGGACTATGACCATGGCGAATATATATGCAAAGAACACGACCAAGAAGGACTCGCTTAAAAACTGGGAAATAAGCTGGCCTTTTTGAGAGCCTATCGACTTACGGATACCTACTTCCTTCGCTCTTTTTTCGGAACGAGCAGTGCTCAGATTCATAAAATTGATACAGGCCAATATCAAAACAAAGGCCCCAATAATTCCAAATAACCAAACATAGGTGATTCGTCCTCCGGCTTGCTTGCCTTGTTCAAAGTTGCTTCGCAAATACCATTCTTCCATGGGCAATAGGAAGATTCTAGGGTTGTACTGTACAACTTCTTCATCTGCATTCTTTTTAACGTCTATTATGGTATTGGTTACGCTTTCAAAAGTGGTATTGTCCGCAATCTGCACAAACATCTGAAAGGAATTGTTCTGCCAGTTGTCCAACGAGTTTTGAATCCATTCTGCATTGGCCACATAGTGTTCCCAAGGTATAATGTAATCCGTATCGTTAAATGAGTTACTGTAGGGAATGTCTTCATAGACGGCAGTGACCATTAAGTCGTATTGATTGCTTATTTTAAGAACTTTTCCGATGGGTTCCTCATCTCCAAATAGCGCTCCTGCCAAGGATTCGGATATCATAATGGATTTGATTTCCTGTAAACCATTTTTATCCCCTTTAACAATTTTAAGGTTCAGTAGTTCTGGTGCATTGGGCTGCATGTAATTTCCTGTTCTGGATAGACTTTTTTCTAGATATTTCACATAACTGGTCTGAGTCCATGAACTCATCATGATATGTTTGAAATTATCACCAAAATTCTCACGCAGCGCAGGTTCCAGAGGTAAGGGAATTGCGGGTCCTGTACCCGTATTGCTGTTAAAAGTTTGTGATTGAAAAACCTGGGCAATCCTATTTTTGTTTTTAAAATAACTATTGTAGGTCAGCTCATCGTTAATCCATAGGCCAATAATCAAGGTAACGGCCATGCCCAAAGCCAAGCCACCAATATTGATAGCTGAGTAACCTTTGTTTTTGGAAAGGTTTCTCCAAGCAACTTTTAAATAATTCTTTATCATGATTCTCGGTTTTTGATTGTGATTACTCGTTTCTTAAACTATTAAGAGGCTGTATTAATGCTGCATTTATGGATTGATAACTAACAGTGAAAATGGCTATAACTAAGGCAATCAGTCCTCCAGAAATAAAGGTTGACCAGTCAAGCGTTGTCTTATAAGCAAAATCTTCCAACCAGCGATTCATTATATACCAACCTACAGGAACTGCAATAACTATGGAAATTCCTACTAGGCGTAAAAAATTGATGCTCAAAAGGCTATAAATGTTTTTAAAAGAAGCCCCCAAGACCATTCGAATACTGATTTCTTTTTTTCGCTGTTCAACCATAAATGCTGACAACGCGAAGAGGCCTAAACAAGCAACCAAGATGGCCAAGATGGAAAATGAGAGAAACATGGTTCTGATGCGGGTTACGTTATCGTACATTTTAGCAAAGGAGTCATTCATAAAAGCATATCGAAAAGCCATATTGGGTGAAAATTCTCCCCATTTTGTTTCAACTTCCTTTAAAAGAGTAGCCATATTTGCTGTACTAGCCTTTAATGAGATTATGGAAGGGCTTATTCCTCTAAAAAGACATAAGGGTTGTACTTCTTGCCGCATGGAGTCGTAATTAAAATCGGCTACAACTCCTATAACCGTATAAAGTGTGCCATATCTGGATATCCTCTTTCCTAGCGGCTCATCCAAATTGAGCTTTTTGGCCAAAGTCTGATTGATTATTACGGCTTCGTCATCGCTAGTTTTATCCATGTCGAAATTTCTTCCCTCAACCAACTTCATCCCAAGCGTTTCAAGATAGTCCTCGTCAATAACCCAAGCCTGACCAGGAACAGTTTCATCAATATTGTCCCTGCCTTCATTGACATAGGCATTGCCATTTCTCTTGGCGCCTTCCAAAGGGAGATAATCACTTATTGTTACAGATGTAACCCCATTTATTTTTTCGAGTTCATCTTTAAAAGTATTTATCTTATCGCCTATGATATTCGTCCCATAGAGCTGAATTACTTCTTCTTTTTCAAAACCTATTTTTGAATTTAGGATGAAGTCCATTTGCTTGTTTACAATGAGAGTTCCTATTATTAGAATGATTGAAATTGTAAATTGAAATACGACCAAACTACTGCGCACAGCACTTGACTTGCTTCCGGAACTAAGCTTCCCTTTAAGCACCGAAGCAGGGCGAAACCTTGAAAGATAGAATGAAGGGTACAGACCTGCGAGCAGACCTACACATAGTGCGGAAACTATGAGTATAGGAATGAATGAAGGACTGGAAAAGGGTAAACTCAACACTTTTCCTGAAATACTATTGAACAAAGGCATCATTGACCAAGCTATTGCCAACCCCAATACAAATGAGACTATTGAAAGTATGACCGATTCGGTTAAAAATTGCCCAATAAGATATCGCTTGGGCGCCCCTACAACTTTTCTAATACCAACTTCTTTGGCTCTATTGGCGGATTTAGCGGTTGAAAGATTTACAAAATTAATGCTGGCAATGACTAGAATGAAAAGAGCCACAATACCAAAAATCCAAATGATTTTTATATCGTTTCTTGAACTTGCTTCGTAGTCAATCTTTTCTGAATATAGATTGATGTCCGTCAAAGCCTGTGTTTTAATAAAAAACTTCTTGCTAAAGTCTTCTGGAATTGCAAATCCCGCAGCTTCATTCGCTGGGATTAAATAGTCATTGATTATCCTATCGGACATTTTCTTTTCGAATTGGGAGATATCTACCCCCTCCTTCAAGACGATATAAGTAAAATAGTTGTTTTGAACCCATCGGGTTTGTTCACCTTCTCCAAATTCCACTCCTTCTAAAGAGATAAAAAAATCGTAATCCAAATGAGAGTTGCTTGGAAAATCTTGCATTACCCCGTTTATTTTGAAAGGGATTCCATTATTGCCATTGAGGTATATTACATTTCCAATGGGATTGCTATCGCCAAAATACTTTTCTGAAATGGTTTTTGAAATTACCAAGGTATTAGGTTCGCTCAAGGCGGATGTCGCCTCCCCATAAACCATGGGAACATCCAAGATGTCAATAGTACTTTGGTCAGCATAAGAGAAGCCTTCCTCATGATACTGCATTTGTTGTCCATCAATCCTGATTTCGTTGCTGCCCGCTCCAAAGAACAAGGAATTGTCCATAAGACGACCAGCGTTTTCTACTTCGGCAAAGTCATTTAAAACAGTTACTGCAGTATTTGCAGAGAAATGAATACCCTCAACCATTCTTCCATCAATTATAAATTGCCCGACCAATCGATGAATATTTGATGAATTGGCTACATGTTTGTCATAACTACTTTCATGAACGATATAGACTGAAATCAATATGCACGCAGCTACACTAAAACTGAGTCCTACAATATTAATTAAAGAAAACACCCTGTTTTTTAAAAGGTTTCTCCATGCTACGTTGATATAATTTCTGATCATGATTGTTCGATTTTTGATTGATTATTCCGTTCTAAGACTCTTTATGGGGTTGGCTGATGCTGCTTTTAGTGTTTGATAACTTATAGTAAGTAATGTAATTAGCATTACGGAACCGATGGCCAGGGCAAACACCCACCATCCTATTTGGGTACGATAGGTATACCCTTGAAGCCATTGCTCCATTAAATACCATGAAGCTGGAGTGGCTATAATACCTGCTATTGCAATGAGCTTTAAAAAATCCGTGGAGAGCAAACCAAGGATATTACCAATACTACTTCCAAGGACTTTGCGTATACCAATTTCCTTTGTGCGATGGCTTACAAAGAACAATATGAGCCCGTAAAGCCCCAAACAACCTATAAAAATGGCAAGCCCAGAGAACACTTTGGACAATGATAAGTAGCGTTGCTCAGTTTCATACTGTTCTGCTACACTTTCATCCAAAAAGCGATAATCGAAAATTTGCTTGGAAAAAGTCTGAGACCATTCTTTTTCCAATTGTTCCATGGTTGCCTTGGTATTGAGATGGTTGATTTTAACGCCCACCTCATCATACCACCTTACATACGGCGCAATGAAAACGGGCTTAATTTCTTGGGTAAAACTACCATCGTGAAAATCCTTCACAACGCCTACAATTGTCGCTGATATTCTTTCTCCATTTACTGCCAGTGTTTTGCCTAAAAGATCATCGGCCGAAGCAACCCCTACTTTTTCCACAAATTTTTCATTGACCAACATTTCTCTAATCGAATCATTTTTGAAGAAATTTCGGCCTGCTACCAAGGGAATATTAAAAGCATTGAGATAATCTTCATCCCCAATTTTTATGGAAATACTGAATTCTTCACGTTCGGGGCGATTGTTATATTTAACAGTGGTGTCCCAAAACGTATTGGCACCCCCAGGACTGGTGAGACAGCCTGAAACTTTTTGAACTCCTGCAACTTGTTTCAACCGTTCCTTAAGGTCATAAAACTTTTCTGAATCCATGTTTTCAGGAATCTCGAGCATCACAATAGATTCTTTATCAAAGCCTAAATCTGATTGGGTGGCATATGTAATCTGTCTTGAGATTACCAAAGTGGCCACAATGAGGGAAATGGAAATAACAAACTGGGCCACCACTAAAAACCTCCGTGTCGTTGCCCCTCCGGTATCATTATGGCTCAACTTTCCTTTTAAGGCCAGAATAGGAACTATCTTGGACAGCAAAAGGCCTGGATATGCTCCTGAAAGAAGTGAGACCAGCACTAATAGGGCCAGTAAAAACCCAAAGAATTGAAAGCTCAGAAGACTTTTCAATGTCAATTGTATTTCAAACAGGGCATTGAACGAAGGCAGGAAGAGAATGGCCACAGCAAAACCTAATGCAATGGCAAACAAGCTAATGAGAAAGGTCTCGCTTAAAAATTGCCAAAAAAGTTGTTTTTTAAACCCTCCAAGTACTTTTCTAATACCAATCTCTTTAGATCGATAAAAGGCCTGTGCCGTAGATATATTGATAAAGTTTATGGAGGCAATGACCAATAAGAATAGACCGATAATTCCAAAAACAATTAAAAACACGGGGTCCAAACCACCGTAATTATGGTTAAGATGTATCTCAGATAGAGGCTGCAGCTTGTACACATGGGTGTTCATGCTATTTGGTCTATGTTTTTTTGGAAGCTCCAAAAGCACATTTTCTATTTGTGCGATATCTTGATTTGGTTTTAACAATGCAAAACACTGTAAATTGGTGGTTATGCCGCCCCAATTCTCACCATAGGCAAAATCAGAGAAGTCCTCTAGGTTTTCAAAGGCAATGAAAATAGAGCCCTCCAAAAATGAAGTCTGCGGAATATTTTTTAAAACCCCAGTAATTTCAATAGTCTTATCATTTTCCAAAACGAAGGTTTTTCCAACGACATCCTTGCTGCCAAAAAGTTGGATAGCCTCGTTTTCGGTAATCACAGCAGTATTGGGTGCAGAAAGGGAGATGGCATTGCTACCATCCAATAGAGGAAAATTGAAAATTTTAAAAAAATCTTCTTCGGCAAATAATACATCTCTTTTAAATTTATTGGTATTCCCATTTTGTTCAACGTCAAGAACAAGCCCTGACCTATCCACTATTTTGGCTACTTTATCCGCATAAGCATATTCTTCTCGGAATACTTTGGCAAATGCTGGAGGAACACTGGCGGAATAATCAACAATATCGGTATGCTCTTCAGTGGCCATTCTGTAAATACGATCTTCATTGGAATGGAAATCATCGAACGAATAATGGTATCCTAGGAAAAGGTAGATTAAGATTGCACTTCCAAAACCAATGGAAAGCCCCAGGATGTTGATGGTTGTAAAAACCTTACGTTTCAGTAGGTTCCTCCAAGCAATTCTGACATAGTTCCTAAACATGATTTTTTGATTGAAATGGATTGATGAATAAACTCTTCTACACAGTTGCTTCCATGGGTTTGTTTTGGCTTTCGGTAACGATTTGCCCGTCGAATAGGTTGATTACCCTATGAGCATAGTGCGAATCACGGTCTGAGTGGGTCACCATTACAATTGTGGTACCCTCTTGATTAAGCTCGGTGAGCAGTTTCATTACCTCTATTCCGTTTTTGGAGTCAAGGTTCCCGGTTGGCTCATCCGCAAGAATGAGTTTGGGATTTGTAACTACGGCACGGGCAATAGCAACACGTTGCTGTTGACCTCCAGATAATTGCTGCGGAAAATGCTTTTCCCTGTGGGCAATTTTCATACGTTCCAAAACCGCTTGAACCTTCTGCTTTCTTTCGCTTTTATTCATTTTAAGATAAATCAAAGGGAGTTCTACATTTTCAAAAACAGTGAGCTCATCAATAAGGTTGAAGCTTTGGAACACAAACCCCAAGTTTCCTTTACGAAGTTGTGTACGTTGACTTTCTTTTAATCCACTCACCTCATGACCGGCAAAGTTGTAACTACCATCGGTCGGATTGTCCAACATCCCAATAATGTTCAACAATGTTGATTTTCCGCACCCTGAAGGTCCCATTACAGCGACAAACTCACCTTCCGCTACGTTTAAGTTTACACCGTTAAGGGCTAAGGTTTCTACCTCTTCTGTTCTAAAGCTCTTTTTAAGATTCTGTATTTGTATCATTTTTAAGATGTTATGGTCTTTACTAATTAGTTATATGGTTCGTTTTCTGTGTTCATTTCCCAAGGAGATACCCAAGATTCATTATCTAGACTATCTATATCAATATAGATGATGTTATCTATGTCAAAATACGCCTCATGAGGTGAAAAGCCATAGGGCAAGTATTTGGATGTATCAAAGCCCAAATCAGATTCTTCCTCTTCCACGTAGTTAATTGAGCCTACCGAAACAATATCAGTATAGGGATCGAAGTTTTGTGGAAGAAATGTTTGGATATTAAAATCAGCTATGAACTCAGGGTCATCCTCAACAAACACCACGGAGTCAATATCTAAATAGGCTGTGTAAGGGTCAAAGTCTTCAGGCAGATAATCGCTAGTGTTGAATCCTAGTTCAATAGTATCTTCCGTTACATAGTCAATTTCATTTATATCCAAATCGGCTTTGGTAATTTGCTCCATACACGGAGTGCAAAAAAGCTCTGTTGAAATGGATAGGTCTTCAACATTGTTTGAAACAATGGCATTTGTGGAGTTTACAACCACCTCCATATTTGGGTGATTAAAGTCCCACGATTTCTGTTGAATTTCTGCTATGGCGGAGCTAGCTAGGAGCGCACATCCATAAAATATTACTAATCTGTTCATTTTTTGATATTTTTTAATTGATATTTACTTTAATACTATTCTTTCTGCTGTACCAAAACTGTCGTAGTTACTGGTAATTACCTTTTCTCCGGGTTGAAGTCCTTCCAGAACCTCATAATACCGAGAGTTTTGTTTTCCTATTCTTATATTTCTTTTAATCGCTTCATTTTCATTTGCTCCCAAAACAAAGACCCATTGTCCTCCCGTACTTTGGAAAAACCCTCCCTTGGGCAAAAGCAAAGCATCGTTTGATGCGCCCAACTGTAGCCTAATGTTGTAGCTCTGACCAGCTCTAATGGTTTCGGGTTTGTTATCGGTAAAGACTAAATCGACTCTGAATCTTCCATTTCTAACTTCAGGATATACTTTTCTTACCCGCAAAGGATATTCATTTCCATTTCTATCAAGTGTTGCGGACAAATCCCTTTTTACCCTATCAATGTAGTGCTCGTCAATTTCGGCTTCAATTTTGAAATCGGTCAATACATTTACCTGGCCAATACGCTGTCCCTGCGCAATGTTTTGACCAATTTCGGCGTCCAAAAAGCCCAATTGACCGTCAGCGGGAGCCCTTACATTTAAGTGGTCGAGTCTTTCATAGACCATTGAGAGAGTTTTTCGCATCCGCACCAAATCAGCATCCAAACCGGTCAATGAAGTTTTGCTCAATTCCTCGTCCTGCTTAGTTTGTTTTTCAATAATATCGTGTTGTCTCTGGGCCAACTCAAAGTTCTCTTTGGATAGGAGATATACTTCTTTTGAGATTAGCTTTTCTTCGTAAAGCTCTTGGTTCTGCTCGTAGTTTCTTTTTAGGCGCTGAAGATCATAGAAAGCCGTAGCCAAAGACTGTCTGCCATCCAAAAGTCTGGAATCAAAATTAAGCTTGGTGGAACGTAGGTCATTTTGTTTTAGGGCTAAGTTGCTTTCACTAGCTAAAATTTGTTCATAGAGCACCATGTTCTCCAACTTGAGGATAATATCTCCCTTTTTTACCATGGCGCCTTCCTCAATCAATTTTTCGGTTACTCTACCACCCTCGTAAGCATCCATATATATGGTAGCGATTGGAGCGACATTCCCATTGATGGTAATGAAGTCATCGAACTTTCCATCAACAACCTCAGAGATTGAAAGTCTTTCTCTATCGGTTCTGAATGTTGAGGTGGTTCCAGCAAAAAGCAGCTTCCATCCAACAAATAGCAGTAAGACTCCCAAAGCTATATAACCGTAGTGCTTGGGTCGTAATCCTTTCTTTTTTTCTAATTGTATATCCATGATGGTCTTCTTAGTTGATATTAAAAATGGGCAATCCTTTGTAAAAATCTATAGTGCTTTCGTTTACTTTAAGACGAAGGCGTACTTGTAGATTTTCGTTCTGTGCCGTTCCGTATAAATTTTTTGCTTGAAAAAGTTCCAATGCATTAATCAGTCCTTTCTCGTATCTTTTTTGTGCAATTTGAAATGCCAAACCTTGTGATTCGACCCGCTTATTGCTTTGCTCGTATTCGGCTACTAAAGCAGTGTTGGTTTGAACCAATTGCTGAACCAATTGAAACAAGGTTTGCTCTTGAATGTCCAAATTGTTTTCTGCCTGTAATAGTGCAATTTTTTGTTGTTTCACTTGTGAGCGGTTAGACCAACCGTTGGTAATTGGTACAATGATTTGTGCTCCAATAAACCGTGAAAAGTTATCATTCAATTGGTCTGAAAAAGGTACTGTCACATCGTTGTCATCTAAAGCGGTTTGAGCATATCTTGATTCTAGACCTGCAATCATGGATAAGGAAGGGTATAGATTTCCGCGAGTAGCGTTCAATTGCTTTTTAGCCGCCTTCACCAGGTATTCTTGTGACTTGATTACAGGAATAAATCCTTTTGCCGCCATATATAAGGAATCAACTCCTATTGCACCAGAGCCTCCCACATTATTTTGCCCCTCTTCTTCAATCTGAAGTTCAATATCACTTTCTTCCGTAAGGTTCATTTCCTGAAGCAAGGTCAATTTGGACAGTGCAAGCAAGTTGCGGTTTTGGGTAACCAAAAGTTTGTCTGATAATAAGTTGGATTCAGCCTCTACCAAGTCTGCCTCGGCCATGACACCCAATTCTACTTGACGCTGTACCATGTCGTAGTTAGTCTGTGAGATATCTTGTTGCTCCAAAGAGTTGGCTACCAACCCTTCGTTGAACTTAATGTCATAAAAGGCACTCATTACTCTGAAAGCGAGAAGAAACTTCTCTTGAAGCACATTTTCCTTGGCCGCTTCGTAGATAAATTTGGCCGCCCTGATGGAGTTTAGTTTTTGAAACCCTTGAAAAATGTCTAGGTTGGCGTTGACATTATAGTAGAAACTATTGAATTCTTGATTGACTAGTAGACCAGTTGTTCGATCCTCGTTCAAACCGGTATTGTAGCGGTATTCTGAAAAACCACTAAAGTTGGGCAACAAATCACGAACTGATTGACGATAGCTCTCCCGATTGGTGTCCTTGGTATAGTTTAAGTTTTTGACCTGCAAATTGTTTTCAACAGCGTAAGAAACACATTCGTCCAAAGTCCATGCTTTTTGCGAAAATGCATTGCTTGCCAAGATGAAGAAAACTGCTGATATGTATATTTTAAGCTTCATGTTTTTTTACTGTGCCAAACTTAGAGCCATTCACGTGCCAAAAAGTTAAATAATTGATAATCAATTGTTTGTTGTAATAATGGCTAGAATCATGAAAACGAAGTGTAAATTTTTTGTACAATTTATGTCCAAATATTTTACAATGCCTAGTGGGATTGACATTCTATTTGTAGCTTTAAAATCAATAAAACAGTTGGATTTATGATTGATGCCAGTATTTTGGTGGTAGATGATAATAAAAGCGTGCTCAGCGCTTTGGAGATTTTACTTCAATTTGAGTACAAAAGCGTGCAGACCCTTTTTAACCCCAATCAGATTTCGTCTTTTCCAAAGCTAGAGGAAATAGACATTGTCCTTTTGGACATGAACTTTTCTGCAGGAGTAAACACAGGTAATGAGGGGTTGTTTTGGTTGAACGAGATAAAAAAGAGATCGCCCAATACTTCGGTAATATTAATGACAGCTTATGGAGCAGTAGATTTAGCGGTAAGTGCCCTGAAGCAAGGCGCAGCAGACTTTATTTTAAAACCCTGGAACAACGAGCGTTTAATGGCAACTGTAAAATCTGCATATGAACTTCGAAAATCTAAGCTCGAAATACATAAGCTGAAAAAGAAGGAGTCCCATTTAAAGCAGGTTATCAACGAAGGAAAGAATTCAATCATAGGAAATTCCAAAGCGCTGAATTCTGTTTTAAATCTAGCAAAAAAGGTCGCGAAGACGGATGTCAATGTATTGATTACAGGAGAAAATGGAACTGGGAAAGAACTGATTGCAAGAGAGTTGCATCGGCTTTCTGTTAGAAAAGATGAGGTGTTTATAGGAGTGGATATGGGTTCTATAGCAGAGAATCTTTTTGAAAGTGAACTGTTCGGTCATTTAAAAGGATCCTTCACAGATGCGAAAGAGGATAGGGTAGGAAAGTTTGAAGCTGCTCATCAGGGAAGTCTTTTTTTGGATGAAATGGGCAACCTTTCCCTTCAGATGCAGGCAAAACTCCTATCGGCAATACAAAACAAATCCATTGTACGGGTAGGTTCCAACAAATCTATTTCCGTTGATATCCGATTGATTTGTGCAACCAATTGCAACTTGGAACAAATGGTAGCTGATGGACTTTTCAGGGAAGATTTGCTATACCGCATCAATACCATACACATTGAAGTACCACCTCTTCGGGAACGGGAGGGAGATATTCTGATTCTGGCAGACTTCTTTTTGAAAAAATTTGGCAGTAAATATGATAAACCTAGTCTTAAGATCAACAGCTCAGCCCAAGAAAAATTAATGACCTATCCATGGCCCGGGAATATCCGGGAATTGCAGCACACCATGGAGCGGGCCGTAATATTATCTGAGGGAGACGTGTTAAAACCTTCAGATTTTTTATTGCACCCCAAACCCCAGAACGAATTGGGTAATAGTGCCTTGACCCTAGATGATATGGAACAGCAAATGATTACCAAGGCACTGGAACAAAACGAGGGGAACCATAGTGCGGCGGCAGAACAGCTTGGTATTTCAAGACAAACGCTCTATAACAAATTGAAAAAGAATCAATCCTGATGGTAAGCAACAATTTTTATTATCGGCTTGTCATAAGAGTGGTATTCATTAGTATTACTGCCTTGGGGATGGCCTATACCTTTATTAAAAAGGAATTTTTATTCAGCGGACTTTGGTTGGTGTTTTTTTTGGTTCAGTTAGCACTCTTGGTTCGGTTTTTTAATCAAATGAACAGAGCCATTGCCTATTTGTTCAAGGCCATGAAGAATGAAGACTTTACACTTCGGTTTCCAAAGGAGACCAAGCTAAAATCATTGAACGAACTTAACCATAGTTTAAATCTGCTCAATGATACGGTTCAGGATCTTTATTTGAAGAATGAAGCCAAAGAGAAATATTATCAAGAAATTATAAAACAAGCGGATATAGGGATTCTTACCGTAAATTCTGAAGGCCATATATTGTTTGCCAACCCAACCATGGAGCGCTTGCTCAACCATAGTCCATTAAACCATATCAAACAACTACAA
Organism: uncultured Allomuricauda sp.; assembly: GCF_947501165.1. Classification (GTDB taxonomy): domain Bacteria; phylum Bacteroidota; class Bacteroidia; order Flavobacteriales; family Flavobacteriaceae; genus Flagellimonas. The sequence goes on from NZ_CANMUU010000001.1 coordinate 941,518, forward strand.
CAGGTAGATGAAAAGTTGTATCTGCTATTTAGCGAGTTAAAACCATTTGACCGAAAATTGGTGGAATTGACCAATGAACGAGAACAAAAACAACTCGCCTTAAAATCCAGAGGGGTGGTTTTGAATGAGCAAGAATTGTTATTGGTTGTAGCGCAGGATATTGACAAAGAACTGGATGAAAAACAAACAGAATCCTGGGTAAGACTGATTAGAGTGCTGACCCATGAAATCATGAACACTATTACACCCATAACCTCCATTTCAGACACAATCATCAAATATTTTGCAAAGGAAGGAGAGGCCGTTTCTTCCTCCGATTTAGAAGAAACCCATATACAGAACACGGTAAAAGGTTTGCAGGTAATCAAAGACCAGGGAGGTAACCTCATGGATTTTGTGCAGTCTTATCGGACACTTTTAAGCGTACCAGAGCCAGATAGAACCTTGGTGAATGGATTCAACCTAATCAACAAAATACAGGTGTTGTTAGAAAACCAAGCCAAGGAATCGGGAATTGAGTTCACGATAGACTGTACACCGCTCAACCTAGAATTGTTCATTGATGAAAAACAAATTTCACAAGTTTTGCTGAACCTTTGTAAAAATGCCATTCAATCCACAGAAAACACCCCTAAAGGGCAAGTCCAGTTAATAGCAAAGGAAGAGAACGGTATCAAAACTATTGAAGTAAGGGACAACGGACCTGGAATACCTAGTGAACTGATGGAAGAAATCTTTGTTCCATTTTTTACCACAAAAACCGGTGGAACCGGGATTGGTTTAAGTCTTTCCAAGAGGGTTATGCAACTACATGGTGGCAGCCTCAAGGTACATTCGGTTCCAGAGGTTGAAACAGTTTTTCGGTTGACCTTTGTTTAAAAAGTGAGGTTCTATGTCATTCAAGAAAATACTTTTAGAACATTGCCATTCTTATGTAAAAGACAAGGAGCAGAAGTTGATTTCCAGATATCAACTTCTTCAGGATTCCTTGAACAATGAAACCAAAAGTACTGCAGGAGATAAACATGAAACCGGCAGGGCTATGGTTCAGCTGGAACAGGAAAAACTGGAAAAACAGGAAAGGGAACTAAAATTTGTAAGACAGACTCTGCAAAGAATCACCATAGATAAAACGGCTTCCAATGCAAGTTTGGGAAGTTTGGTGGTAACGGATGACCAATCCTATTTTTTGGCGGTTTTTGCAGGAGCATTTGAAGATGCCAATGGCAAGGTGTTCTGCGTTTCAGTAGCTTCGCCTATAGGGCAATGCTTATTGGGAAAAACTTCTGGAGACACCTTGAATTTCAATGGGAAGGCAATCAAGATTCTGAAAATAGAATGATGGGGTTTGGGGTTTAACCATTCCTTAGAACAAACACCGCATCAAGATGATTATCTTTAAAGGTATTAACCAATAAATCAATAGAATGACAACACAGGAAGTTGCGGATAAGCTGGTTCAGTTGTGCCGCGAAGAAAAGTATCAAGAAGCGTATGACCTTTATGCAGACGATGCAGAAAGTGTAGAAATGGATGGAATGCCCGGGGAAAAAATCACAAAAGGGAAGGATAATATCTGGAATGGATATTTGCAATGGGCTGAGAGCATAGAAGAAGTCCACGGAGGTTCTGTTGGAGACCCTGTTGTAGCAGCGAATCATTTTGTAGTGCCTATGTCCATGGACGCCACATTCAAGGAAACAGGCCGTTGGGCTTTTGAAGAACTATGCATGTACGAAGTAGAAAATGGTAAAATCAAAAAAGCCCAATACTTTTATGAAGTCCCATCTATGGGTTAATCTAAATCGGGTCTTTTACGATTGAGCTTTTTACTAGATTGTTTCCGCTTTGATTTTAAGCGTTGCTCAACCGAAGATTTTGAAGGTTTTGTGAGTTTCCTTTTTTTGGCGACTTCCAAGGCCTTTTTTAGTAAAAGAAAGAAACGCTTGATTACCAGCTGTTTGTTTTTGTGCTGACTTCTTGATTCTTCGCATTGTAATTTGAGTATTCCATCGGCAGTTAGTCTTGATAGGAGTTTTAAGCGTATTCGTTGTTTTTCTTCAGGAGATAATCCAGAGGAAGCATCCACATCAAATGAAAGTTCTATTTTGGACGATACTTTATTTGCATGTTGTCCGCCAGGCCCGCCACTACGTGTAGCTTTGAATAGAAGTTCCCCTAAAATTTTTTGCTTATCCATTACCTTTAAAGGAATTCGTCAAAGATAAAAGGAAGCTATTTTGTTTTAAAGGAAACACCAATTAAGTTAAAGTCGGAATTATTCTCTTTATTACCACTTTCGTTATTGTAGCTATTCACATTTTTTGGACTTCCTTGACCATAACCGAAACCAGTAGCTTCTATGGTGATTGATTTAATTGGAGCTTGAACCTCTAATGCAATAGGGTAAGTTCCATAAGAGTTGTCTACAAGTTTTACTTCGGAGCCCAAGGCACTATCATTAGCTCCAAAATTCCCCTCGGCAATCTGGGTGTTCGTTTCGTCAAATGCAATCCATTTTCCTGTTTCACCATCAGGATGACCTTCGTTGGCACCCATCATTCCCACAGTTATGATTACTTCAGTCACCTCATTTTGAAATATTACTTCTATCTTTTCACTTGCATTCACTTCTTCTCCTTGGAACTGAACATAATAGTCTATTTGATCCCATCTTGCTCCAGCAACTCCAAAGCCCTTATCTCTAAATTGTGTATCAAACACAAGACGTCCAGGGCTTCCATCAATATTTATAGCTCTTAGTGACACACCTTCTCCCCAGTTTTGTAGTCCATTGCCATTATCGGTTATTATTTCTTGAGAGGCAATTAATTCCACGGAAGAAATGTCATCACTATTGGTATCGCTATCATCGGAGTCGTCATTATTTGATTCTTGGTCATCGCCGGACGATCCATTTGGGTCTTCATCTGAGATAATTTCTTCTTCCATTTCAGAAGATGTTTCTTCCGAAGAGGAGTCTTCGGAACATGCAGAAAGTGATAAAAATAGGGTTAAGCCTATCAGGTAGACAATTCGTAACTTTTTCATTTCAATAGTATTGGGGTTCTGCTATGCAACGAAAAAAGAAAGGAAGTTCGTATGCTGAAAATCAGCTTTTCGACGAATGGGGATTTCCAGACAAATGTATCCTTTGGTTTATCAGTTGAAGCGAAACGTTTAGGAAAACTTTGGTCTCACTCCTAAGAGCACTTTTGTTTGTGAAGAATACAGAATATCCATCTTCGGAGATTCCTTCAATTATGTAATGTGTGCCTTTGAAAAAGTTATTGGACACAGTGACCTCCAACCCAGATTTGTTTGATATTTCAAACTCATGCGGATAAACCAAAAGAGAAGTGTCCAACCCCGAATAGTCCTTCAAAAGGCTTACAGGTAATTCATTTATGGTTCCAAAAAGAGAAGCTACGTAGTAGTTTTTTGGGTTTTTGTACAGATATTCAGTTTTTTGATGGTCCTCAATTTTACCATTTTTCAAGACCATTATCTCATCCGCAAAAGAGAGAACGTCATTACTATCATGAGTGGCGGTTAAAACTGAAATGCCCTTTCTTTTTAGATAGGGGAAAAGACGTACTCTAAGTTCATTCTTTTTAAAATGGTCAATATTACTGAAGGGTTCATCCAATAATAACAACTCAGGTTCTTGTGCCAATGCTTTGGCCAGCGCTACGCGTTGTTTTTGCCCCCCACTTAGATTTTTCACCTTGGTTTTGGCAAAGGCTTCCAGTTCAATTAAGTCGAGTAGCTCCTTAACACGTTCGGCGTGACTTTCCTGAGTGAAAACAGATAGATGTTCTGCGATGTTCTCTTCGACAGATGTAAAAGGCATTAAATCAAAATCCTGGGATAGAAACTTCATGTAGGGCTCACCGGGCACTAAGTTATAATTAGGGCCCAAGGCTTGTTTCTCGCCCCAAAAAATGGAGCCTTCTTCAAGATGTACCAGCCCATAGATAAGTTTTAACAAAGTGCTTTTCCCAGAGCCACTTTCTCCCATAAGAGCAAGGTGTTCTCCTTTGTTGATTTTAAAAAAGATGTCCTTCAGAATTAACTGGCCATCATAGTCAAAAGAACGAATCTGAACGTTGAGCATTTTCTTCTAGGCATAAAAAATCCGCCTCTTGGGAGGCGGATTTAAACCTCTAATTTTATCAATCTTTAAATTCCTTCAAAACAGCTTGGTTCGGAAGGTTGTCATATCCCATGTTGAATAGGGTAAAGCCAAAAATATCAGCATATTGTTCAATAGTTTTGCTTACGGGTGTTCCCGCTCCATGCCCTGCATTGGTCTCAATACGTATTAAGGTAGGATTTTCTCCCTGTTGCTTTTCTTGAAGCTCTGCAGCAAACTTGAAGCTATGAGCCGGAACAACACGATCATCATGATCACCAGTGGTTACCATGGTAGCAGGATATGCCACCCCTTCTTTTACATTGTGAACAGGAGAGTACCCTTTTAAGTACTCAAACATCTCTTTGTCATCTTCTGCGGTTCCATAATCATAAGCCCAACCTGCCCCTGCGGTGAAGGTATGGTAACGTAACATATCCAAAACACCTACTGCAGGTAATGCCACTTGCATCAAATCGGGACGTTGCGTCATGGTTGCTCCCACCAAAAGCCCTCCATTTGAGCCCCCTCGAATAGCCAGGTATTCCTTAGAAGTATAGTTATTGGCAATTAAGTATTCCGCGGCAGCAATAAAATCATCAAACACATTCTGTTTTTGTTGTTTGGTGCCGGCAATGTGCCATTTTTTACCATATTCGCCACCACCTCTAAGGTTGGGAACAGCATATACTCCACCTTGCTCCATCCATACAGCATTCACGATGCTGAAAGAAGGAGTGAGGCTGATATTAAAACCGCCGTATCCATATAGAATGGTTGGATTCTTCCCATTCAGTTCCACACCTTTTTTGTGGGTAATGATCATAGGTACCTTGGTTCCATCCTTTGAGTCGAAAAAGACCTGTGTAGACACATAATCTTCTGGATTAAAATCAATTTCAGGTTTCCAATACTGCTCATAAGCTCCGGTCTCAACATTGTATTTATAGGACGAGCCTGGAGTATTGTAATTGGTGAATGAAAAATAGAATTCCTTTTCTTCTTTTTTACCTCCAAATCCGTTGGCGCTACCTACCCCTGGGAGCTCGACCTCACGAATCAACTTTCCATTGTAATCATATTGGAAAACCTTCGAAATGGCATCTACCATATATTCGGCAAAAAAATAACCGCCACCAGTTCCTGGAGTGAGCACATTTTCCGTCTCTGGAATAACATCTTCCCAATTATCGGGAGTAGGGTTGGCAGCATCTACGCTTACAATTTTTTTATTGGGCGCATTTCTATCCGTAACCAAAAACAGCTTGGAATCTGTATTATCGATTACATAGGTGTCTGACTCGGTATCATCCAAAATGGTAACCAATTTACTATCAGTATTTGTCAGGTCTTTCATAAACAGCTTGTTGCCCGAAGTGGAAATTGCAGCGGAAATGAACAAATACTTACCATCATCTGAAACATTGCTACCTACATATCGGTGCTTTTCTTCAAGAACTCCACCAAAAACCAGTTCATCTTCAGATTGTGGTGTGCCTAAAGCATGATAATATAATTTATGCTGGTCTGTCTTTGCAGAAAGCTCGCTCCCGTCTGGTTTATCGTAGCTGGAGTAGAAAAACCCATCACTTCCTTTCCATGAAATACCGCTAAACTTAATGTCAACAAGAGTATCTTCCACGATTTCCATTGACTTGGTATCGATTACAATCCCTTTTCTCCAATCACTTCCTCCTTCGGAAATCAAGTAGGCAGCTTTAGAGCCATCTTTGGTAAAGCTTAGGCCCATTAAAGAAGTGGTGCCATCTTCGGAGAATGTATTTGGGTCTAGAAAAACTTCAGCTTCTTCACCCTCTTTTTGGCGATAAACTACGTATTGGTTTTGAAGCCCATCGTTTTTATAAAAATACGTGTATTCTCCTTCGGTAAAAGGGGAACCTAATTTTTCATAATTCCAAAGCTTTTCAAGACGATTTTTCAAATCTTCACGAAAAGGGATTTTGTCCAAATACCCAAAAGTTGTAGCATTTTGGGTTTTTACCCAAGCTTCGGTTTCGGCACTTCGATCATCTTCCAGCCAACGATAGGGGTCTTTTACTTCAGTTTCGAAGTAGGTATCCACAGTGTCTACCTTTTTGGTAACGGGATAGTTCACAACAATAGGTTCTCTCTTTTTTTCCTGGGTACAGCTGGCAAGGATAAGCACAGCGGAAAGGAAGGTTAATTTGTGCATTTTTTGTAGAATTTAATCTGTTAAAAATAGCACAATTCCACCTAGCCTTTTAAAAACCAGTGTAACCTTTAACGTATTTTAAGAAACGGCAGAAGATTGCTGGGCCACCAATCCTTTCTGTACCAAATATTCTGCAATCTGCACAGCGTTGGTCGCTGCTCCTTTTCTCAAATTGTCCGATACAATCCACATATTCAGGGTATTGCGTTGGGTCTCGTCCCTACGTAATCGTCCCACAAAAACATCATCTTTGTCATGTGCATGGATGGGCATAGGATACGTATTGGTTGAAGGATCATCCTGAAGCACAATACCAGGAGTTTCACTAAGAAGTTTTCGAACTTCAGAAAGGTCAAAATCATTATGGAATTCTACGTTAACTGATTCGGAATGTCCCCCAGCTGTGGGAATACGTACCGCGGTTGCAGTTATCGAAAATGTACTGTGATCTAAAATCTTTTGAGGTTCTCGCGCCAACTTCATTTCCTCTTTGGTATAACCATTTTCCATAAAGATATCACAATGAGGCAATGCATTACGGTTAATTGGATATGGATAGGCCATTTCTCCGTCTATTCCATTGGTCTCATTTTCTAATTGCTGGACAGCTTTTACCCCAGTGCCTGAAACCGATTGATAGGTGGAAACCACAACACGTTTCATTTGATATTTGAGGTGAAGCGGATTCAAGGCCATAACCATCTGAATGGTAGAGCAGTTAGGATTGGCAATGATTTTATCTTCTGCGGTCAAAGCTGAAGCATTGATTTCTGGAACTACCAATTTCTTGGTTGGGTCCATGCGCCACGCTGAGGAGTTGTCAATAACGGTAGTTCCAACCTCTGCAAATTTAGGAGCCCATTCCAACGAAGTATCACCTCCGGCAGAAAAAATAGCAATATCAGGACGAGCAGATACGGCATCTTCAAGACCTATAATGGTATATGCCGTTCCTCTATAGTTCAACGTCTTGCCCACTGAACGTTTGGAGGCTACCAAAAGCAATTCGGAGATGGGAAAATCCCGCTCTGCCAAAACGCGTAACATTACTTCACCCACCATTCCAGTGGCCCCTACAACCGTAACTTTCATATTAGAAAAATTTTATGGGACAAAAGTACATCCGAGAATTGGATTTATCCAAGCCTTTTAAGAAAGATAAAATAAAAAATAACAAAATGTTACAAATAAAACAACCGTCAATATGCTAGCAAAACATAATGACGGTTTTTAAGTTATGAATTGTGATGTAGCCGTATCCTTTTTGAGGATAAACGATTTTATTTTTTCAACAAATCACGAATTTCTGCAAGTAATTCTTCCTGCGATGGTCCTTTTGGTGGTTCTGGAGCCGGTTCCTCTTTCTTCTTCATTTTATTGACCCCTTTTACAACCATAAACATTACAAAGGCCACTATGAGGAAATCAATAACATTGGTTAAAAATGCTCCATAGAGCACAGCAATTTCCCCTACTTTTTCGCCGGCGTCGTTCATCGTTCCTTCTTTTACTACGTATTTTAAATCATTGAAATCGGAATTGAACAACAACCCGATAAGCGGAGAAACAATTCCACCTGTGAAGGAAGATACAACTTTGTTGAAAGCGGCACCCATGACAAAACCTACGGCAATATCCACCAGGTTTCCTTTCATGGCGAAATCCTTAAATTCTTTCAGAAATCCCATTTTTATAGTTTTTTAATGTGGTTAATACCCCCAAAGTACAGAAAAAAAGCACTTTTTCACACAAAGGGTGCCGAAAAAATGGGATTTATCGAATTATTCGCTTTACCCGTTGAGAGATGGCCGTCAAAATTTCATAGGAAATGGTTTGGGCAGAAGATGCAAAGCTTTCTGCAGGATTTGCTTTGCCAAAAACCAAAACTTCATCGCCTTCAACACAGTCAATCCCTGTCACATCTACCATAATCATGTCCATACATACGTTTCCAATAATTGGAGCCTGTTTTCCGTTAATAAGCACATGAGCTTTACCATTGCCGTATTGCCTTCCTATTCCATCGGCATGACCCAACGGAAGGGTGGCAGAGGTTCGATAACCTTCAGAACTGAATGCTCTATTGTATCCCACGGTTTCTCCAGGCTCTATTTTGTGCATCTGGGAAATAATGGTTTTTAATTGGGCCACCGGCTTTAGGTTTTTATCCTCAACAGCACTATTGCCATAACCATATAGACCAATGCCACTGCGGACCATTTCAAACTGGCCTTGCGGATAATTGATAATACCAGATGTATTCAGCATATGTCTAAATGGACGGTAATCCAGCTTTTCATACAAATCTGAGCTTATGCCTTGGAAAGTGTTGATTTGGTTTTCGCTGAATACCTTCTCATTAGAATCTTCCGATGCCGCCAAATGTGAAAATATTGAAGTGATTTTTATAGCGTTGCAGTCTTTCAATTTCTCAACAATATGGTCAACATCAGTTTCCCAAAAACCCAATCGGTTAAGTCCTGTATTGAATTTAATATGAACGGGATAATTGTCTAGCTTTTTTTCTTTGGAAGTGGTTAAAAACTGTTCAAGTATTTTGGGAGAATACAGACTGGGTTCCAATTGATTCGCTATCAAAGAATCAAAATTGACTTCTTGGGGATGGAGCACCAAAATGGGTGCGGTTATGCCTGCTTCGCGAAGCAATATCCCTTCTTTCACATAGGCCACTGCAAAATAGTCGGCACCTAAATCTTCCATTTTTTTTGCAATGGTAATCATGTCGCTTCCATAGGCGAAAGCTTTAACCACAGCCAAAAACTTGGTTTGTGGGCGTAGTTTTGATTTGAGATAGTTGTAGTTATGGGCTAGGGCATCCAGGTCAATTTCCAGGACGGTCTCACCAACTTTATCCATTGGCCGTTTTCTTTTTTGGGGTGACCTCTTCGGCCTCTACATCCATTTTACTTACTTTTTCTTTGAGCATGGCCTTGTAGAAAGCAGCTCTGCTCAAGGGCTCATATTCCCCGGTTTCTCCTAAAAGGACCAAATTGTCATTGTCAGCTTTTCTAAAACTATAGTTAGCTAAATTTCCTGTTCGTGTACAAACAGCATGCACCTTAGTAACGTATTCTGCTGTGGCCATTAATGCAGGCATAGGACCAAAAGGATTTCCCTTAAAATCCATATCCAAGCCAGCAACCACTACACGAACCCCTCTATTGGCCAAATCATTGCAAACCGTTACTATTTCATCATCGAAGAACTGGGCCTCATCAATACCCACAACGTCGCAGTCATCAGCAAGCAACCGAATGTTGGCAGCAGCCGGTACAGGAGTAGACCTAATCTCATTAGAATCATGGGAAACTACCATATCTTCATGATATCGGGTATCAACTATAGGTTTAAAGATTTCAACCTTCTGCTTGGCAAACTTGGCGCGTTTTAAGCGTCGGATAAGCTCTTCGGTCTTACCGGAAAACATGGAACCGCAGATAACCTCTATCCATCCAAACTGTTCTTCTGGGTTTACCGTATTTTCGAGAAACATACTGTACTTTTAAACGAAAAGGGTAGTACTTTCGTTTTATATTAAGACAAAACACAAAGCTACTAAAAAAATAAGCCCTCTTACAGGGATAAAATTTAACCTTTTGTTCTTAGAAGGATTATCAAAATGGACTTATTTTTATAAAAAGATTTAAGCGATGGTTAGGAAGCTACGGGAAGAATTGATCAAACTATCCACTGATATCATCACGGCAAGAGAAGATAAGCAGTTGATTGAGTTGTATGATAAGGCTAAAGAAGTCTATGAGAAGTTGGCGGTATTGAAGTTTATCGATGAAAAATTGAGCGATATTGAAGTTGATGTTTCCAAAAATGTGTTGGCTTCTCGTTTTGAGAAATTGGCCAATACTGTAATGAGCGGTAACACGGCTGTCCCTGAAAATAACCCTCACAATGAGGACATTATTACTCCGGGGATGGATACCATTAAGGATATGGTTTCGGAAATGCCTACGGATACGGCAGTAGAACATTTTTTCGCGGAGTTTGTGGCCAAACCGGAAAAACCCAAAAATGACAAGGAGATTTTTACAGAATCCAATACGGAGTCCACAGTAAAAAAATCGTTGAACGATTCATTCATAAAAGACTATCAAATTGGATTGAATGACAAACTAGCTTTTGTCAAGCATCTTTTTAACGAGAACGCCAAGGAGTATGAAAAAGTGGTAAATCAGTTAAACACTATTGAAACTGAGGAACGTTCCAAGGCTTTCATTACTAATTTGGTAAAACCAGAATACAATAACTGGGAGGGTAAAGAGGATTACGAATCTCGTTTTATGACCTTGATAGAAAGACGCTTCGCATAAACCAAAAACACTTCTCGGTTACTTTTTATACTTTTAGGGAAGTTCATCCCTAAACCTAACTAAGATGAAAGGTGTTAAAATTGCCTATTGGCTGTCTACAGTTTTGTTGACGGCTATCATGTGTTTTTCAGCCTATAATTATTTTTTTAACAACGAAATGATTCGTGGTTTTTTTGAAGCCATGGGCTATCCTACCTATTTGATTTACCCTATGGCCATTGTCAAACTCTTAGGCCTTATTGCCGTTTGGGGGAACCTTTCCAAATGGCTCAGAGAGTGGGCCTATGCCGGATTCTTCTTTAACTCCATTTTGGCCTTTTTTGCGCATGTTATGATTGGTGATGGACAACAAATGGGTGCCGTTCTAGCCTTCATCTTTGTACTTACCTCGTATTTCACAGCAAAAAAAGTAAGGCCTTAACTTTGGCCCATGGGAAAACTGTTTTTGGTTCCAACACCGATAGGAAATCTTGAGGATATGACCTTTAGAGCCATTAAGGTCTTAAAAGAGGTGGATTTGATTTTAGCTGAGGACACACGCACCAGCGGAAAGCTGCTAAAGCATTTTGAGATTGACACGCCTTTGCAAAGCCATCATATGCACAATGAGCACAAACAGCTTGAAGCCATGGTGGAACGATTAAAAGGAGGAGCTACTCTGGCCCTGATTTCTGATGCGGGTACGCCTGCCATCTCGGATCCTGGATTTTTGTTGACGCGAGCCTGCGTGCAAAATAATATTGAGGTGGAGTGTTTGCCTGGGGCTACCGCTTTTGTGCCTGCTTTGGTAAATAGCGGTCTTCCTAACGACCGATTTGTTTTTGAGGGATTTTTGCCCGTTAAGAAAGGAAGGCAGACACGGCTAGAGGCACTTTCTGAAGAAAAACGAACCTTGGTTTTTTACGAATCACCTCATAAGTTGATAAAAACATTGACGCAGTTTGGTGAATATTTTGGAGCGGATAGACAAGTTTCAGTCTCGCGTGAATTAACTAAAATGTATGAAGAAACTGTCCGAGGAACGGTGTCTGAGGTTTTGAAGCATTTTAAAGCAAAATCGCCTAAGGGTGAGTTTGTTATTGTGGTAGGGGGAAAATAATCATGAAACAACTACTTTCTGATATTCGCAACTGCGAGATATGTAAATCAAGTCTCCCCTTAGGTCCCAGACCCATAGTGGCAGGTCATCCAGAATCCAAAATTTTGATTATTGGCCATGCCCCTGGCACCAAGGTGCATAAAACTGGGGTCCCTTGGGATGATCAAAGTGGAAAGCAGCTTAGAAAATGGATGGGTATTTCGGATGAGGTGTTTTATGACGAAACCAAAATTGCCCAAATGCCCATGGGGTTTTGTTATCCTGGCAAGGGAAAATCTGGAGACCTCCCTCCTAGACCCGAATGCGCTCCGCAATGGCACGATATACTTCTGGAACAAATGCCTAACATGAAGCTTACTATTTTAATAGGCCAATATTCACAAAAACGTTACTTGGGTAACAAAAGGGAAAGAAACCTAACGGAAACAGTCAGGAATTTTAAAAACTATGCCCCTGAATACTTTGTGTTACCGCATCCCTCGCCACGAAACTATTTTTGGATACGCAAAAATCCTTGGTTTGAAGAAACTGTTATCCCAGAACTTCAAAAACAAATACGCAAACATTTAAATACCTAAACCGTCACTTCGAGTGAAATTCTGAAAGAATTTTGTATGGAGAACAAGAAAGTTTTTGGATGTTGGTTTCAGTAGGAAACATTTCTTGGCAGAAGACTAAATGCTAAGGCGTCACTTCGAGTGTTTCCGAAGGACTTTGTACGAAGGAAACGTATCGAGAAGTCTCTGAGGTTTTTAGATGTCAATACGTAACCGAAGCACGCAACCGACTAAAGGTTTCAGGTTTCATGTTGAGGTAGGAGGCCAGATATTTTTGGGGAATGACTTTGAGTTCCTCTGGACAGCGTTGCATAAAAGTGACGTAGCGTTGTTCTGCAGACATTGTGAGCAGTTCCACTTCGCGAAAGAGGCGCCCAAATAAAATGTCCTGAAAAAACAGATGCCCCCATTTGTGAAATTCAGGATGGGTCTCAAAAAGTTGATGATAATCCGAAAGATGAATACCTAAAAGGGTAGAGGGTTTCAAAGCCTCCAGGAAAGTAGAAGAGGGAGTTTGAGCAATAAAAGAATCGAACACCCCTGAAGGGCTTCCGGTATACGAAAACCCCAGGACCACTTTTTCTCCTTTTTCATTGAGAATGTACAGGGCCTGCACCCCTTCTAGAACGAAATAGAAGTAATGCTCAATGGAACCGGCCTCGGTAATTAAGTCATATTGGTTAAAGCTTTTTTCAACCCAAAGCGAACGAAACCAAGATTCGTCAACATGATTAAAGTTGACATGTGGAAAAAAAGCTTTTACTTTTAGGAAAGTCACATCCTCCATGCGACAAAAATATATTCATTTACTTATAAAACCGACCAAGACATTTTTTGTTGTAACGGAATTGCATTTAATTCGTTTTTCAAAAAACCAACCTTAATATATGAAGTCATTTTTACCCTTCATCTTTTTATTTATCTCAAGCATTACGGTTTTTGGACAAACCAAATTTTCTAAAAAGGATATTTTAGAAGACTTGGAAACGCTGCGAAGTTCTTTGGAGGAAACCCACTTTAACTTATATGCCTACACCTCTCAGCAGAGTTTTGAGAAGACCTACCATGGAATCAAAAAAGACATTCAACAAGATTCATTAAGCTTGTTGGAAAGCACAAATCTGTTTCAGCAGCTAATATCTGTGGTAAACAATGGCCATACTTTTATCGACTTTCCTGCACAATCTTATATAGGGTATGTACAATCTGGCGGAACCATCTTCCCTTTGGAAATTGTATTTGAAAATAATAGAGCTTACATACGAAAAAACTGGTCCAGTAATCAGGAGGTAGAAGCTGGATTGGAGATATTGAGCATCAACGGAAAATCTATTGATACTATTGCATCTTTGATGTATCCTCAAATTTCTGCGGAAAGACCGTATTTCAAAAATGCCAAAATTGAGTTCTACTCTTTTCCCCGGTATTATTGGCAAGTTTTCGGAGAGCAGAATGCTTTCACCATTGAGGTGAAGAAGAACGAAAAGATGCATTCCTATCAACTAGAATCAATAAAGGCTCTAGAGGACTTTGAAGCAAAAAGAAGCGAAATATTCTGGTCGGAAAGACAATTAAAATTCATTGATAAATCGGCGTATCTCAATCCAGGAGCTTTTTCAGGAGATGAAGAACAGTACAGGTCATTTATAGATTCTTCTTTTATCGAAATTAAAAAAGCAGGCAGTAAAAATCTAATTATAGATTTAAGAAACAATACTGGGGGCAATGACAGCTTTAGTGATTATCTGGTGTCCCATATTGCCAATGAGCCTTTTAAATGGTGCTCTAGCTTTATGGTGAAAACAAGTAAGACCCTAAAGGAATTTACGCTCAAGAACAGCGATACAACAACAACCTATTCTAAAGCAATACTTAGCCATAAGGATGGGGAAATCTATGCGCCCAAACTACCATTTTATGAGCCGCAAGAGAAAGAGAAACGATTCGGCGGAAAAGTATATGTGTTGGTCAATAGGCAATCTTATTCGCAATCTGCGGTTACTGCAGCACAAATACAAGATTATAATTGGGGAACCATAGTAGGTGAAGAAACGGGGGAATACCCCTCATTGTATGCTTCTATTTTCCAATTTCCGTTGCCTAATACCGGCATTACCGTTAACGTGTCCAAAGGGCATATTGTTCGCGTAAACGGAAGCGAAAAGGAAGAGGGTGTCATTCCAGACATTGTTATAACCGACCACCTTATTGATGATACAGATGAAATTTTAGAAGGATTGGTTGAGAGAATCCACAAAGCTGAGTAAGTCGAAGGCGTCAAAGTTTCTAAAAAAGGTGTGGATTGTGTAACAGACAGGTTGAATCTCCAGATGGACGTCCTGCATAGGAAAAATTCAAGCAGCGCTTTTTGTCTTTTTTGAATCCTGACACACAGGGTGTTACCTAAATAAAAAAATTTAAGAAAAACGGTTGATGTTAATTTCATACAATTTCTGGGTTTGGTAACCTACTACTTTTGGGGTTCAAATCAATCAGATAATGAAAAGACATCAAGTATTCTTTTTAGTCCTATCCCTATTTTTAATTACAAGTTGCGCCCAAAAAAGCACACCACAACCCATTGAAGGGGAATGGATAGGCCACCTGCCCAATAAAAACAGTTTCAATTTTGAGGTGTCCTTGGAAAAATTGGACGACGATAAGCTCCATCTCACCCTAACCAATGGGGAAGTGCTTCTGGAGAAAACAGTAAAGTCATCCAATACCAACACCATTGAGTTTAATGTAAATGAACAGTTGTTTTTTAATTTAAAATATAGTGAAGACCAACACGCTCTTACGGGATTTATAAAGTCAGCCAGGTTTCTGTACCATGTGAACTTACCTCGCACGGAAAGCAACAAATATGTCGGAGATTGGAATGCATTTATGGTAGATAATGGCCTGCAGTCCGACGATATAATGCTTTATACAGAATTGACAGAAGCTGAAGATTTGGTAGCCTATCCTTTTTTTGGAGATCAACGATTTCGTGGCGCTTGGGCCGAAGGTTTTAAACGGCAACGGGACACGCTTTTGTTCAAGGACGGTAATACCGGTCTTAATTTTAGGGCCAAACTTTTGGATGGCACCATCGAACTCGAAATTTTATTGACTGATGTTTTGATAACCAAGACCAGTTTAACCCATACCACAGAAGGTTGGGAATATTCCTCGAATGCAGTGGACCAATCGCAAAGCACAGATACGCCCGAGCAGCTAAAAGATGGTTGGGCCACGGCTAATGGCAAGGACGTTGGGGTGGATACCAAGCAACTGGACCGACTGATTCAAGATGTGCATGCGCAAAAGCTGGTGAATACCCACAGTGTTTTGATTTCCAAGCAAAACAAATTGGTTTTTGAAACCTATTTTGATGGGAACAGTGGCAACATTCCGCATGACCTGAGGTCGGCCTCAAAGAGCATTTCTTCGGCGGTGATTGGGATAGCGATTGATGAAGGGATTATCGAGAGTGTGGATGAAACCTTGTATAGTTTTATTCCAAAGGAATACCAACACACCAAGGACGACCAAAAAACAAAGATTCGGATAAAGGACCTACTCACCATGAGCTCCGGCATGGATGTAAACAAGCTAGCTAGCGAGGATTATTATCAAAATCCGAGCAACCCCAACAGTTGGCTCCAAACCGTTTTGGAAGCGCCCATGGTGAACGAACCGGGCACCTATTTCGATTATGGGTCTGCCAATCCCTTTTTGCTTGGGGTGTGCTTGAACGCACGTTTGGGCATGCCCATGGAGAACTATATGCACGAAAAACTGTTTGCCCCTTTGGGGATAACCAATTACATCAACCAGACGGATGACACGGAGCGTGTGCCGTATTTTGGTGGAGGGATCTTGTTGACCTCTAGGGATCTGCTCAAATTTGGACAGCTGTTTTTGAACCATGGCCAATGGAATGGAAAACAAGTTATCTCAGCGGAATGGGTTGCCGAATCCTTTGGGAAGTATGGGCGTTTACAGGATACCCGAGACAAAAATGAATACGGTTACCTCTGGTGGCACGATACCTACAAGGTGAACGGAAAGGCCATAGCCGCCGTTGAGGCCCGGGGTGCTGGCGGGCAGTTTATCTTTATTCTGCCAGAGTTAGAAGCTGTAGTGGTGATGACCTCAGGGAACTTTAGAAACCGAAAAGGCAACCAACCTCGGGATATTTTACAGGAATATATTTTGCCTGCACTAGCCAATTAAAGTAGTTCAGTAATCCTAAAAATTTCATCCTGGGCAAGCTCAAAAACGGGCTACTCAGGATGAAAATACAAACTCACTCCTCTCCCTAACTTGGACTTGAGTACAACGGACATAAGACACCCAACACCGGGTATCGAACATCAGACATCAGAAAAGAGAGAGTAGAGAAGGAAATGTCACTTCGAGCGCAGTCGAGAAGTCTTTAAAGCTAAGTTCTTCAATAGGTCTCGACTGCGCTCAATCTGACAGAAAACCACTCAACCTGACGGAAGTTTAGCTTTGCCAATCCCTAAAGCCGTCACTTCGAGTGAAATCCCAAAGGGATTTTGTATCGAGAAGTCTATCAACCTGAATTAACCCTTCTTCACCAAAGTAGCCTCAATAAGCTCCCAAAGCACCTTTACTTGGTAGAGGGCCTCTTTTTCTTCTCGGTACAAGGGTTCGTGAGATTCGTACAGGGCCACATCGTGCACCCATTTGAGGGCCTTTACCCGGTCTGGGCCATCTAGGGCATCTACATATTCCAACAATTTGCGCTGTGCTGGATTCAGCGTTTTAGCCATGGACGCATTACAATGCGGACACGACCGACCTTTTGAGTGTAGCATAACAAAAGAATTAATGATTAAATAAAAGAGGACAGGTCACCTGCTACACTAATCAAAGCGGTGCCTTGAATGGTCTAGGGACTTTCACCTTTTGCCTGTCCAAACTTGTAAAACCTTGAGGTTGGGAAAGGCACCTTGAAAAACGATAAGTGTAGCGTTTCAAATATACAGTTTAAAATGGAAGGGTGGGATTTTTAATACAAAACGGGTAACTTCACTTAGTGGATGATAGATTCCATAGAACAGGAGCCATATTCCAAAACGCTATAGCAAATTATAAAGACATAATGTGACTGAAGAAAGCAAAGACATACTAACACCTGGGACAATTGCATTACTAGCTGCTTTAATTGGAGCAATAGCAGCAATTATTCCGCAAATAATAATGCACTTTCTAGACCGAAACAAATCTAAAAGACAGGAAATTAGAAATATTATTGGAGAAGAGAGAAGACTTGCTTTTTTACTTGAAGAATATTACAAAGAGCTTGTAATGTATAAAACACATAAACAATATTGGTACAAAGTATCAATATTACCAGAATTTGATGAAAAGGATAGGGATGAAGCTCATAAAACCCATCTGGAAAAGAATCAAAAGAGTTTTGAAACGATGGATAAGATTAGGGTTGCTACGGCCGATTATTTCAAAACTATTACTCTATTCCTAAGATTAAACGGAGACAATAGCAAAATCGAAAAAATCCTTGAAGAGATAAAATGTTCAAACCAAGAAAAGCAAGTGAATACGATGAAATAGACAACTCGACAGAATTATTTAAGGCCCAAGATAAAGACGAAGATGAACTGAATCAAGAGTACAGCTTCTATTCCAAGAGCTTTTCTAAAATTAATAAACAAATGACAAAATAACTTGCTACCGCAATGGCCTTAATTCATTCTGGTTCTGTACAATTCAAAAGTCCTATCAATCTAGCCCAAAGGTTACTCTTGAGCTTTAGATGGAAAAGGTGTAACATTAAACGGTTGTTCAGTACTTATTAAATACATAGCATAAAGTTTATGCCAAATCTTAAGTAAATGGGTGCTGAAAAAATCGTTCTTAAAGAATCGCCGCCTTTAGAGTTCATATTCGATGAGAATTCTTTTCAAATTATAAATGCTGCCAACCCAGATAGTGAAGGTATTTATGAACATGCCACGCTGAAATCAGTCGGATTTCATAAAGAAAAAACGAATTGGTTTTTGACCATTTTTAGCTTCATGGTTGAGTTGGTAGTTGGTGTAGGTGGCGGAGATAGGTATAAAGACAAAAAAAAGCTCACAATTCATCACGCCAATAAAAAAGTGAAAATTGATTTGTTTGATTGCGAGCAAAAAACAATTGATAAATTAATATCCAAGCTAAAGGCAATCGCTAACCTTACCCCTTAGGGGTAAACCTTAAAAGTTATTTAAAACCAGAAACAAATTCCAATGAGCAGTATTCAGGACATGAATAATCGCATGAAGCAAAATCGGAATTTGAGACCTTCCAAGCGCGCAAAATTCAAAGGAGATAATCGGAAAACGCTGTACCAAGAAACCAACGAAGAAGACCGCCCCAAATTCAAGGAATTTTCAGAATTTCAAATAAAAAAGGCAGTCGATAAATTCAGAAAAAACTCAAAATCTGATAGGCGTACGGAATGGATTATTTTAACCATACTAATAGCGGCAATGATTGCATTCATGGCCTATTTGTTAATTTCAGGAAAGAGTAGCCCCCCAATAAACACAGAGAAGAAATCGAGCTATACATATAAAAGAACTCCACCTATCATATGGAACGGGAAATTATGTGAGCCTTTAGAGGTTCCAAATTCGGACTTTTTCTATATTCCAATGGTTGGAAACTTGGACTATGTTGATTTAGAACTAACTTACGAGATGCACAGCTCGAACATGGTTGTAGAGTATACCAGTAATATTTTGTTTATAGACAAGAACTGTGATGTAATAAATAAATTGCTGCCTAACAATGGCTCGATTAGGTATATGGATGTTCTTCTGAGAGATGAAGAATCTAGTCCTCAAAAAATCATATATAGCTTAACTGAGGAGGAACCGAACGTCCGTGGTAAAATATATAACCTTGAAAAACACTTTGTTTACATCTCTGATTTGGATGGTAAAAACTTGACAAAAATTACAGACCGTGAAGTAAGAGGTTATAAATGGGACAGTAAACAAAAGGAAATTCTATTCTACTTTTCTTATAAAGAAGGAATGGACAATGACCTTTATGGAGTTTTTAATGTTGAATCAAATAAATTCAGACTAGTGAGTCAACGGGAAAATTCCAAAAGCTTAGAATAATGGGGTGTTAGTTATTACTGACCAAAATCTCATTAATCTGGACCATGTGGCGCTCCATGTGGCAGAGTAAAAATTCAAAAGCTTCGGGCAAATAAAAATTTACAATGGGCCCAATAGCCGAGGAGAACTTTTTCTTTGAAACATCTTTGCTACGGCTACTTAAAATGGCTTGCTTTAGGTGATTGTTCAGTTCAGAAAAATCGACAAACACGGCATCTATTTTTTCTTGGGTCAGGTCAGCGGCTGTAAATATAGGAGTAAAGCGTTTTAAGGTCTTCATTTTCATTTTGCGCTTACCATCTTTTGACAGCTGCCCTTGAATCACAAACTTTTGCCACCCACGTGCCTTAAACCCTTCCGTTTCTTTTTGAACATCCGGAGATTGGGAAAGGGCATTATCAATTTTTGGCACATAGATACGATAGGCCATGTTGAGGTGCTCAATTACTTCCACCACATTCCATGATTTTGGTCTAGGCGCGGTGATGAGTTCATCTACATCCAATTTTGAAATAGATTCTATCTTGGATAGGATACCATTCAATCGCTGAATTTGATTTTCGGAAGTCAAAATTAAGCTCGCCATAACTGTTCGTTTTTTTGATTACAGCAAAGTTCAGTCAAGATGATGATTTAAAACTTGATGCAGGTCAAGAAATAGTATTTTCAGTAATCAGTAATGTACCATTCGTGTCAATTCGTGGCACATGCGTCATTCTGAATTCATTTCAGAATCTCAACAATCTTATATACCAACTATGGGAAACTGAAACAAGTTCAGTTTGACGTAAACCATTTTCAGGTAATAATTCCAAAAATCCAAAAGCGAAGCTGTCCAAATATCTAATAGACTGACCCGTCATGCTTTCCTTTTTCCCAACCCGTTTTGCCCAAATATTGCTCGGCACTTTCCACGGCACCATCCTCAATCGAAGTTCCCATGGAATCGTTCCAACGGTTGAGGTATCCAAACAAGGAGATAACCCCTAGCATTTCCACAATCTCCCCTTCGTTCCAGTGTTCGTCGAGTCGCTTTTTTATTTCGGCATCTACGGCATTGGGTACTTGGGATGCTGCCAAAGAAAAATCCAATGCAGCACGTTCTGCTTCAGAGAAAGCTGGGTGGGTTCGGTATTCCCAGATGTTATCCAACTGTTCCTGTTCTGCGCCGTAGCGTTCTGCAGCTCGAATAGCATGGGCCTGGCAATAGCGACACCCAGTGGCATTGCTGCTTACCCACGCAATCATCCGTTTGAGTGCAGAAGTAACCCTTCCCTCATTGGCCATAACTGCCTTGTTCAGGTTGATGAAGGCTTTAGAAATGGCAGGTCTGTGCTGCATGGTCAAGACCGAATTGGGGCAAAACCCCAAAGTCTCATTAAAGAATTCAGCCAGTTTTTTGGTATCCGGATCGTGGTTGGGGTCTAAAGGTTGTACTAGGGCCATAAAGATTTTTTTTGAAATGAAGAATGTCATGTCGAGCGCAGTCGAGACATCTCTTTGTTGTATTTTTGAAAGTTACAAGAAACGAAAATTTACCATCATGACAAATCATATTACCACCAAGTGGCTAGGAGAAATGGCCTTTGAAAGCAACAATCCCTCAGGACTTTCCATTAAGATTGATGCGGGACCTGAGAATGGAGGAGCAGGCGAAGGTTTACGACCCAAAGCGCTCATGCTTTCTTCCTTGGCGGGCTGCTCTGGTTTGGATGTGGCCTCTCTCATTAAAAAAATGAAACTAGAAGTAGATGATTTTCAAATGGAGACCATCGCCAATTTAACTGACGAGCATCCCAAATATTATGATTCGGTGGTCATTGAATATCATTTCCATGGGAGCAATCTCAATGAAGACAAACTTCAAAAAGCAGTAGACCTATCCGTTGAAGAATACTGTGGCGTGATGGAAATGTTCCGGCGGTTTGCTGAGTTGGAAATCAAAACGTTTTTTCATCACAAGGAGGTTGAAATTTAAAAACTCAAGAGCAAGTTCAAACAAAGTTCAAGCTCAACTTTAAAGAACAAGGTTGAGTTTACTTAAAAGACTTATATTGAAAATCTAAAATTGGTATCAACTCAGCCTCAAAATCAAATCTCAGATATATGAGTGATAAAAAGTTTGATTTAGAGGATAGATTTGTTGAATTAGCAGCCGACATTGCTCTTTTTTGTAAAGACCTACCCTCCGATTTTACAGGTCAATATTATGGAAATCAATTGCTACGTTCGGGTGGAAGTGCAGCTTTGAACTTTGGCGAAGCCCAAGGAACCTATACACCTAAAGACTATCGATTTAAAGCTTCATTGGTGTTGAAGGAGTTAAAAGAATCTAGGGTTAACTTGAGGATTCTGAGTCGAATTAACTATGGTTCAGAACAAATTAAGCATAACCTGTTGGATGAGATTGAGCAATTGGTCAAAATAACATCCACAATTATCAAGAATAAAACGCCTTGAACTTGAACTTTTTCCCTAAACTTGAATTTTAACTGTATGCGCTGGACCGTTAAACCCGCTCCTTCAACTAAACATATAAAAGAGCTTTCCGAATCCCTCAAGGTGGATAAATTGATTGCTCATTTGTTGCTGCAACGGGGCATCTCCAATTATGAAGAAGCCAAAAAGTTCTTTCGTCCCGGTTTTGAGGATATCCATTCGCCTTTTTTAATGAAGGATATGGACAAAGCTGTGGCACGAATTGAAGAAGCCATGGCAAAGAGGGAGAATATTTTGGTCTATGGAGATTATGATGTGGATGGAACCACTTCCGTAGCCCTGATGTCATCTTTTCTAAAAGAGACCTACCCTAATGTAGCGACATATATTCCAGACCGCTATGCTGAAGGCTACGGGGTTTCTTTTAAAGGAATAGATTTTGCCTCTGATAACGATTTTACGCTAATTGTTGCTTTAGACTGCGGGGTAAAGGCCATTGACAAAGTGAAATACGCTAATGAAAAAGGAATAGACTTTATAATCTGCGACCATCACCGCCCAGGAGAAGTGCTTCCAGAAGCCGCGGCCGTTTTGGACCCGAAACGGGAAGATTGCGAATACCCGTACAAAGAATTATGTGGTTGTGGTGTAGGGTTCAAGTTGATTCAGGCATTATGGGAAAAGAGTGGAGGAACAGTTGAAGAACTAACCCCTTACTTAGATTTAGTGGCCACGGCCATTGCTGCAGATATTGTTCCTATGACAGGCGAGAACAGGGTTTTGGCCTATTATGGTTTAAAGGTAATCAACACGGCTCCAAGAATTGGTTTTAAGGCCATTATTGGACAATTGAAAAAGAAGGAGCTTGCCATTTCTGATGTTGTTTTTGTGATAGCACCTCGTATTAATGCCGCAGGACGCATAAAACATGGAGGGCATGCGGTGCAATTATTAGTGGAGGAAAATATGGAAGCCGCGCAAAGATGGGCTGAAGAAATTGAACAGTTCAACACAGATAGGAGACAGTTAGACCAAGCAATTACGAAAGAAGCACTGCTTCAGATTCACGAGAACCAGGAAGAAGATAGGTTTACCTCTGTGGTGTATAATGAAAACTGGCATAAAGGCGTAATCGGAATCGTGGCATCCCGTTTAACCGAAACGTATTATCGACCTACTTTGGTTTTCACCAAAAGTGGGGACAAATTGGCGGCTTCGGCTCGTTCCGTAAAGGGGTTTGATGTCTACAATGCTTTAGATGCTTGTTCGGATACTTTGGAGCAGTTTGGAGGACACAAATATGCTGCTGGCTTAACCCTTTTGGAAAGCCAGTATAAAAAATTCAAACAGCAATTTGAAACTGTAGTGGCGTCAACCATAGACCCGACCCTTTTGGAACCTGAAATTTCCATTGATGCTGAAATCGAACTCAACCAGATTACCCCCAAATTGTATCGTATTTTAAAACAGTTTGCCCCTTTTGGACCTGGAAACATGACTCCAATTTTCATGACACCACAAGTAAAAGATACGGGTTATGGAAAATGTGTGGGTGAGGACGAAAAGCATTTAAAGTGTAAGGTTGTTCAAAACAAGAATGTCACTTCGAGCGCGGTCGAGAAGTCTTTTGACGCCATCGGATTTAACTTAGGTCACTGCAAGGATAAAATCACAAAGAATAACCCGTTTGATATTGTTTTCTCTTTGGATGAAAATGAATGGAATGGAAATGTTAGCTTGCAATTGAAACTTAGGGATATTCGATAGTTTTCATGGATCCATACGCTGCACTCCGATATAAGGAATTCAATATTTTTTTACTGGTTCGCTTTGCCATGGTATTTGCATGGTCCATGCAGTTTATCGTGATTGAGTGGCAGGTTTATTCATTGACCAAAGACCCACTTTCTTTAGGAATTATTGGTTTGATGGAAGTGATTCCCGCGGTGGGTACGGCGCTTTTTGCAGGTCATGTTGTAGATCAGACGGAAAAGCGTGATTTGTTAGTAAAGTGCATTCTTGGTTTTTCGGTAATTAGTTTGGGTCTGTTTTTTCTAAGTGACCCTGATTTGGAAGCATCGCTGTCTTCCAAGACCATTCTCTACCTAATTTACACTTTGGTGTTTTTAG
This sequence comes from uncultured Allomuricauda sp., assembly GCF_947501165.1. Classification (GTDB taxonomy): domain Bacteria; phylum Bacteroidota; class Bacteroidia; order Flavobacteriales; family Flavobacteriaceae; genus Flagellimonas. The sequence goes on from NZ_CANMUU010000001.1 coordinate 965,566, forward strand.
GTGGTTTGGTAAGGGCGTTCATAGGCCCAACTATTTTCTCCTTGATTGCATTGATTGTTCCTAAAAGGATTTATCCGAATGCTGCGACATGGAGCAGTTCTACATGGCAATTAGCCTCTGTCTTGGGACCAGCTTTAGCTGGATTCTCTATTAGCTGGATTGGGGTGCATTGGTCTATGTGTGTAATTTTCGGTTTTTCGCTGATGGCCCTTTTGTTTTTATTCCGAATTCCCAGAAAGCCCATTCTCAATCCAAAAATTGGAGAACCTATTCTTCAAAGTTTAAAAGATGGATTGAAATTCGTTTTCAACAGCAAAGCTATTTTTGGTGCCCTGACTCTTGATATGATAGCCGTCCTTTTTGGCGGAGCGGTTGCGCTATTGCCCATTTATGCTCAGGATATTTTACAAGTAGGCTCTGAAGGATTTGGAATATTGCGTGCGGCGCCAGCCGTGGGAGCATCCATTACCATGTTAGGTTCCACCAGATTTCCGCTCCACAAGAAGGCGGGCAAGAAATTATTGTGGGCCGTGTTTGGATTTGGAATCTGTATCATTGTCTTTGGGGTATCTAAGATTTTTTGGGTTTCAGTGGCTGCTTTATTTTTAAGTGGTGCTGTTGATGGGGTATCCATGATAATTCGCCAAACCATTCTCCAACTGAAAACGCCAGATAATATGAGGGGCCGGGTAGCCTCTGTAAATTCTATTTTTGTGGGATCATCCAATGAACTCGGCGCTTTTGAAAGCGGTCTTGCCGCTAAAATCCTAGGAACGGTTCCAGCGGTGGTTTTTGGGGGTTGTATGACTTTATTGACGGTAGGGGGGATGGCCGCCTTCTTTCCTAAATTCAGAAAACTGGATTTAACGGCTGATGTTGAGGAACGGGAGAGTGAAGTTTAACTAAATGTCATTTCGAAATGAGATGCGAGGCATCGATTGAGAAATCTCGTCCTCGTTCTAGTTGGGTTTACTGGATTTCTCAGTCACAAGTTCCTTCGAAAGGACCCAAGAAAATCAAGATTCGTACTTTTCCAAAGTCAATTTCTCCCCATCAAAAACAGCATAGGTAAAATAGCTTATCCAATCCCCTAGATTCGTATATCTGGAATCATCATTTAGTTGGATTTCCAAAGGAAGGTGTCGGTGCCCGAAGATGAAATGATCATAGTGCTGTTGTTCCAGTTTTCGTTTGGCATATTGAACCAACCATTCCTTATCTTCTCCCAAAAACTTCGCATCAGCTTCACCAGAAATAATTTTGTTGTTTATGGATAAGTGTTGCGCCAAACGAACGCCCAAATCCGGATGTAGCCATCTAAAGAACCACTGCGCCACTGGATTGGTAAAGACTTTTTTCATGCGTTTAAAGCCTTTATCGTCTGGACCTAGACCGTCACCATGTCCAATGAAAAAAGAAGTGGTTTCGTTAACCAAATATTGTTGAGGTTTGTGAAACACAGGAATGTTTAATTCCTCTTCGAAATAGCCATTCATCCAAAGGTCATGGTTGCCCACAAAATAGAAAATAGGGATTCCAGAATCAGTAAGCTCCGCTAACTTCCCTAAAGTTCGTGTAAAGCCTTTGGGCACAACTGTTTTATATTCGAACCAAAAATCAAAGAGATCACCTAAAAGAAAAATTGCTCCGGCATCCTCTTTAATGGAATCCAACCAGGCAACAAACTTCTTCTCGCGGGGCAAGCTGTCCTTGGATGTAGGTGCTCCCAAGTGATTGTCACTAGCAAAGTAGATTTTTTTACCCAAAGGAAGTTGAAGTTTCTTCACGGAATAAAGATAAGGCTATGCGTCAAAAGTAAATGTACCAAAGATAACTTCCACCAATAATGAGAAGCGGGGATGCCACCATGGCCAATATAACCATACCACGATACAACCCCCAAAAGGATATGGTTTTTACGTTTTGCTTGTCTTTTGGACTGTAGATGATTTTTACTTTTTCACCAACGTCGTAAGCGGGGGGACTAGAGGATATTTTGCTAGTATAGCTGTGTGTATTTTTTTGACGGTCTTTGAATTCAAAAACCGGGGCATATGTTGTCCCGTCGCTACTAGAAGAACTCACAAGTCTTGTAACTATTGCTGTGGTTCGAATCCCTTTTTCCAAAAGCAATTCTGTTTTTTGATATTGGAGGTATGCCGAATACATTAAAAAACAGCCCAAAGCAAAAAAGAAAGTATATAACAGTATCCACATAGATGATTTGTTTTTGGACATTAATCTACCTTTTGAATCTTCTTCGATTTCGGATTCTGGTGACGAGATAGATCACAATGACCAAAAAAGCTACAATGGGAAAAACAATGTCGCTATTTAAAAAGGTAAGAATATCCATCGATTATTTTTTGAATTTATCCAAAGTCTGTTTGGTCTCCGTAGAAAGGGAAAGCTTACCGGAAGCCGCTGCTCTTTCCAAGAGAAGCTCATCCCAATGTTCGGTACCTTCCCAAAGTATACTCTTCATTTCTGCCAAAGCTTCTGGGTTAAAGGATGCCAATTTAGAGAGATGTATATCCAACTCTTTGTCCATTTCGGCAATAGAATCAAAAACCTTGGAGAACAATCCTTTTTCTTTAGCCCAATAAGCGTTTTTCCATTCTGTGGGATTTAAGGAAAGCTCGGCTAGACCGGATTTGTTTATTTTTCTTTCCACCGCTGGGGCAATTACAAAGGGACCAATTCCTATAGAAAGCTCTGATAGTTTGATTGAAGCTGCCTCTGTTGCATATACATAATCACAGGCCGAAGCTAAACCAACCCCTCCACCAACTGTTTTTCCTTGGATTCGGCCTATTATAATTTTTCCGCAGCTTCGCATGGCATTGATTACATTGGCAAAACCGCCAAAAAATGCTTTTCCTTCATCCAAATTGGAAATAGCGACCAATTCATCAAAGGAGGCACCTGCACAAAAAGCACGCTCTCCTTCTGATTTCAATACAATTACAGAAACGTCATTGTTCTTTCCTAAGGCAAGCAGCTCTGAGGTAAGACGCTTAAGCAGTTCAGAAGTAAAAGAATTACTCGCAGGATGACCAAATTCAACAGTCGCCACTCTATTTTGAATTGAAGTATACAAGCTTCCGTTGGTTCTATCTGTAGGCATGTTTTGTTCTTGAAATTATGGAGCTAAATTAAGGGTTTTGCACCAAGGGCTTGAATTTTCTCCTGAATTTCCACACCAAAGACAATCCTCGGATGAGCATCCAGACTACAAAAGCAATCCATATGGCATAGAAGCCCCAGCCCAAGCTTTTACCTAGGTATAAAGTGGGAATAAAACCTAAGAAAGTGGCAGATAAGAGGATATTTCTAAGGTATTTCATCTCCCCAAGACCCTTAAAAAGACCATCATAAACAAAGGCCAAAGTATTCATGGGCAATCCAAGAATCATAATAAAGAAAATACTATAAAAGGTTTCCAAGACTGCAGTTTCGTTTGAAAACAATCTTCCAATGGGGTAGTAAAAAATAAAACCCGCAATCATAATAATTACACTAACCACCATTCCATATTGGATGATTTTTTTGGCCAGTTTCCATAGACCATTGTAATCCTTAGCCCCCAATAGTTTCCCCCCCATACTGTTTCCGGCTGCACCATAGCCATCAATAAAAAAAGCAGCAAACAACCAAAGGTTGATGGCTATGGTATGGGCGCCAATATATTTATCACCCAAGGCTGTAGCTTCCCTTACCGCAATGATAAGGGCTGCATTTAAAGCCAATGCCCTTACGAATAGATTAAGACTCATAATGACCAAACGCTTTATCTCCTTGTTTAAAGGAAACGTTAAGCGCAATCGGATACTGGTTTTCTTCAGCAGTAATACAAAAACGGATATGGCCATAACGGCTTGTGAAATAAGGCTGGCCCAAGCGGCACCTTCAAGATACATGGCAGGCACCCATCCTTCAATTCCATAAACGAGGATAAAATCTAGAACAACATTTAAGACAGCACCGATAAGAGCAATTATCATGGGGTAATAGGTGTTTTGCAATCCCCTGAAAATTCCAAAAATCGCAAAAGTAAACAAGGTCAAAGGAAATCCCCAAACCCGAATGGCATAGTAGGAAACACAGAGTTCCAGTATTTTCCCTTTGGCTTCAAACAAGCTGAAAATATTTTCAATAAAGAAGATGGTGGAAAGCAAAATAACCACGCTCAATGAGACATTGAAAAAAATGGCCTGGGCTGGAAGGTTTTCCACTTCTTTCAGTTTTCCTGCTCCCAAATATTGGGAAATTATAGCTGAAATAGAACTTCGCGTTTGTCCTAAAACCCAAATAAGCATGGACAAAAAAGACCCTACAATTCCAGCTGCAGCCAAAGATTCCAGTCCATTAACAGGAATATTGCCCACAATGGCGGTATCCGTAATGGACAACAAAGGTTCTGCGATACCAGAGATTGTTGCCGGTACGGCCAGCTGATTGATGGATTTAAAATTGATTTGAGTCTTCAATACGTATACAGATTACAAAACGAGTTCGTAGCAATGAAATGGGTGTTCGCTTTGTTTCGGAAAGAAAATATCCCCTAGTTTTTGATAACCACGCTGTTCATAAAAGTGCTGATTACGCTTGTTTTGTGAGAAGGTATCCAGCCGGACAGAAGCGAATCCATTTGTTCTGGAGAAATCCTCAGCAAAATCCATCATGGTTTGGGCAAATCCTTTTCCCTGAAATTCTGGATGAATACAGACCCTGTGGATATAGGTATTGTTTCCATTGGGAGTCAGCCATTTTATAGGAATATATTCTTCATCCATATGGGTGGATATGACAATGGCTCCAACAACTTGACCGTTGTATTCATTTACATAGAGTTCATTTCTATTGAGATCATTAAGAAATGCTTGTTCTGTAGGATAGTGTTCGTTCCATTGGTGAATTCCGTTGCCCACCATTTTTAGGGCACAAGCTCTGGTAACCTGTAGAATGTCCTTAATTTCAGGTAACTTTGCGTGTCGTATCATTGATTCAGTTCAATTAAGTTGTAAATTTAAGGTATAATCACAACCACCAAACAATGAATAATATACTGGTACCCATAGGAACTTCTCCTAATGCTTCCAACACATTGCAATATGCAATTGATTTTGCGGCCAATTTTGGCGCTCAGGTTTTTGTTATGGATGTCTTTTCAGTATCCTCTGCCTCGGGAAGTCTTGCAAACATAGAAGAGAAGGTTGCAAAGAGCAGCAAGGAACATATTAAGGAGATTATTGCTAGTGTCAATACGAACAATGTTGAGATTAAAATTGCCACCTATAATGGGGATATAATTGATGGTCTTAACGATATCAACAAAGAACTGGGGATTGATTTAATCATTATCGCCCCACGAAGTAATGATATCAAAGAGGAACTCTATTTGGGCCATACCTCTGGGCGGATTGTTAAACAAACCAACATTCCAACCCTAATTGTTCCCAAGGGGACGGAGTTCAAGCCCATTCAAAATATTATGACTGCATTTGGTTCGGGTATCTTGAAACGTAACCGTGTCTTGAACCCATTGATTTCGATAAAAGATAAATTTAGATCGGAAGTTAACTTGCTATTGGTTAAAAGACCTGGGTATTCAGAAGATGATCTTCAGGTTAACACGGCTCTTTTGGATTTGAGCAAGCAGCTTATCATGACTGAGAATGGAAATACATATTTGGGAGTTCTGGAGTATTACCAAAACCAGCAACCTGATTTGATATGTGTTTTTAGAAGAAAAAGAGGATTTTTCAAAAAATTATGGGAAAAGAACACCATTCCCAAATCTGAATTTTTTGTACCCATACCGGTATTGGTATTAAGCGTTAAAAAGGATTAAGGCTTGCAGCTATATTTTGAAACTTTGTCAAAATGTGTTTCCTTTGCGCTCGCTTGGGGGATTAGCTCAGTTGGCTAGAGCGCTTGCCTGGCAGGCAAGAGGCCACCGGTTCGAATCCGGTATTCTCCACTAAACCACCTTAGCTTAAGGGTGGTTTTTTTGTTTACTTCTAATTTTTGAATATGGATTTAAAGGGAAAGGTAGCTTATATTACAGGGGGATCAAAAGGAATAGGATTGGGTGTTGCCAAGGCTTTGCTTGATCAAGGCATGAAGGTGGCCATAAGTGGTAGGAACCCGAGTAGCCTCTCCACAGCAATAGAAACTTTGGGAAATTCTGATAATGTCCTAGCAGTAACTTCAGATGTATCCGTTTTTGAAGATGAAGTAAAAGCGGTAAAGGATATTATTGAGAAGTGGGGTAAGCTTGATGTGGTCTTGGCAAATGCCGGAGTGGGTCATTTTGCGCCTATTTATGAGATGGAATTAGACAAGTGGAATCAAATGATAAATACCAATCTTAATGGAGTGTTTCATACACTAAAAGCTTCGTTTGAATCGCTTAGGGCTTCAGAAGGTTACTATATTACGTTGGCCAGCTTGGCTGGAACCAATTTTTTTCCTCAAGGTGCTGGGTATAATGCAACGAAGTTTGGAGTGGTTGGGTTTACTCAGGCGGCTATGTTGGATTTGAGAAAGTATAATATAAAGGTAAGTACAATAATGCCGGGTTCAGTTGCTACGTATTTCAACAACAATGAACCTTCAGAAAAAGATGCCTGGAAAATCCAATCTGAAGATATTGGGCAAATAGTTATTGATTTGCTTAAAATGCACCCAAGAACACTGCCAAGTAAGATTGAGGTTAGGCCAACCAGACCTGATTTGAAATAATAACAATTACTCCTTTTCTTCAAAAGGAATGTCAGGATTGAATATTTCCTGAACAAGAAGTTCTAATTGGTTGTGGAATGCATTCAGAACGTTTTGATCTATTAACGGATTGTTATTGAATGAAAACTGGAGCAGTCCGTTCTTTACATTCTTTATGGCATAGATTCCTGCTGTAAGCGCACTGATTCCATTATTTTTATGGAGGAGATAGGCATAGCACAAAAGCTGAAATGCTTTGCTTTTTGCTTCATTTGAAATAAGTTCTTCCCATACTTTTATCTTAACATCTCTTGATTCTGTATTACCAGTTTTGTAGTCAATAACTCGTAACGTCCCATCAAATTCATCAATACGGTCAATAAACCCTTTTATTTTGATAGGATGAGAAATTGTATTGAACTCTAAGGCAGCCTCAAATCGTTCTTCAAGGTGTAATAGTTTTATTTGATGGTTCTCTACCAATTTGGATTCCATTTTGATAAAGTTCTGGATATAGCGTTCTACAACATGGAATATCAATAAATACCTGCCCTTCGTTATATCTACCTCTGGTAAATGAATATTGAACGATTTCTTCATGGTGCGGGTTATATTGTTTTGAATGGAAGCAATGCTATTCGTATCCAAGATTGTTCCCAAATAAGGTTTGTACAACAAAAAAAGAACTTCGTGGATTATGGTGCCAAAGGTGTTGGCCGCAATGTTTTCTTTAACTTCAAGAGTGTCAGGAAGTTGTAGAACATGCTTTTTATAAAACTCAATAGGGTTTCTCACGTAATTGCTCAATGACGTAGGAGAAAATCCTTTTTTACCCAAAGATTCCAAATCTGAAAGAAGTAAGGGCGTTTTTAGTATTTGCGCCTTGATTTGGGGTTCGATGCTAATTCTTGGAGCGGCTATCTTATGGGAAACATAGGATTTTAAATGATGGTCTGTCAGCAGTTGGGAAATCAATCTGCTTTTTTCACCTCCTTCCAGAACATCTGGTTCTGTATTGTAGATAATATGAATATTCTTTGCACGTTGAATCAACCGATAAAAGTGGTATGTATAAATAGCATCCTTTTCCTTATAGGTGGGAAGACCGTATTCTCTTTTTACGTCAAAGGGAATAAAAGAATTATTGCTCTTTCCAGCTGGTAGTATTCCTTCATTCACAGAAGTGATGATTACTGTTTCAAAGTCTAAAGTCCGGCTTTCCAGAACCCCCATTACTTGTAAATCCCCAATGGGAGAACCTATAAAATCGATATTTTCCGTGTTGGTCAACTGTTTAAAGAAGTTATGCACGGTTTTTACATTGTTGATGAAACCAATGGTTTCAATTTGTTTTTTCAACTGTTGAAATAGGTTGAAAAAGGTATACAGATACTGTAGTTCTAAGGCGTTTTTCTCTCTTTGGAAGAATTCTTTTAAACGGAGAGTGATAAAAATACAGTATTCAATTATAGCTTTTGGAGTTGAAGATTCATTGGGAAGTACATTGGAATCAATATCATTTTGGGCTAAATAGGAAGATAAAACGCCTGACGGTATATAGGTTGTGTTATTGGTTTTTATGGAATGTATCAGATTATCCGCAAAATTTACTTTACTGTGCCCACCAATTTTTTTAAAGTAGGGATTGCTCAATAAGTTTACTAGGTTTTTATGAAACCATCCTCTGTCGGTGCTTCCTTCGATCAATTCGAATACTGATGTAAAGAGAGCGTATAAAAGTGTATTTCTTAAAGACAAACCCATGGTAATATTTATGTTTTTAATATCTTCTGGAATTGCCTTGGTTAGAGGAAAAAGCATGGACTCGTCAGCGAGCACAACTGCTAAACTATCTAAAGATTCTGGATTAAAGGAAACCTTTCTTTGTAGAATATTGCCTATGTACTTCGTTTGTGATATGCTCTTGGGTGTTCCTGTAATTTCAATGTTCTTATGGGTTAAGAAGTTGTCATGGACACCTTTTGGTCGGTTTTTGGTGTAATAAGGCCATTCATTGATATATCTTCTTATAAAGAGGCCCGCGTCATGTACAGGATCATCTAAAAGGTAAGAATCAATATCCCAATATATCTCACATTCAGTATGCTCAAGAAGATGTTGAATTATTTCTGATTCGGATGTGTTCAACGCATTGAAACCTAGAAAAATGATTGGGCTTTTAATGTTTTCTTTGGTGTATTGAGTAATATTCTGCGCAGCTTTTCTATAAATAAGACCTTGATGCGCTATTTTTTTTGCAATCAACCTTGTATTGAAATCAATGTAAAGGGGTTCTATATTTTCCCAAAAGTCCAGATATTCTTTTACCAGTCTTGTTTTTTTGGATTGAAGTGACCAATGATCTAGCTCTTTGATAGATTTAAGATAGTTTAAGATATCATGTGCTGGTAAGAGATATCTATCGATTTCATTAAAGTCTTGTAACAAAGTCTCACCCCATTTTAGAAAGGTGTCAAAATCATCTGGATTTTCAACGGGTAAATTTTTGTAAGACTCATACAACAGCAATAGAAGCTCAACATTTGATGCTTTTTTCAATCCTGAGATTTCCTGGACAAAGTCTTCTATGGAAACAATCGAGGGAGTAAATACGGTTTTTTTGAGAATCTTGCTTAAATGGTGTTTCAAAAAGACTCCAGAACGTTTACTGGGAAGGATGTAGGTATTCTGTTCAATGGAAGAACCGTTTTCGGCTAAATCTTGAAGAACAAATTCAATAAACGACTGGTGCATGACCAAAAATAAAAAAGGCCCTGCATGTGCAGGGCCTTTTCATAGAAAAATTAATTTTCTTCTAAATTATTTTACTAGGTTGATTTCGACCCTTCTGTTCTGTGTTCTACCAGATCTAGTGTTGTTGGTAGCAATTGGCTTGTCTTCACCATAACCAATAGCAGTCAATCTATCAGCACCAATTCCTTTATCGATTAGGAAATCTCTAACAGAATTAGCTCGTTCCTCTGAAAGCTTTTGATTTAGTTTTGCGCTACCTACGCTGTCAGTATGACCTTCAACAGTAAACTTAGCATTAGGATATTCATTCAAAATTTGAATGATGTCTACCATTACTGAAGTTGACTCAGCTTTGATAGAAGATTTTCCTGTATCGAATAAGATAGTTCTAGCATAGTCATTCAATTGCTTCTGAACTTCTTCAGTAACTTCAGGACATCCGTTGTTGGCAACAGTACCGGCTACGTCAGGACATTGGTCGTCTTTATCCAATACTCCATCACCATCTTTATCTGGCCATGGGCATCCTTTGTTTTCAGCAGGACCTGCTTCATTTGGACAAGCGTCATCTTTGTCAGCAACACCATCACCATCTGCATCAGGACAACCGCTTAGTGCAGCTAGGCCAGCTTCATTTGGACAAGCATCATCTTTATCAGCAATACCATCACCATCAGAATCAGGACAACCGTTCATTTCAGCAGTACCTGCTTCATTAGGACAGCTGTCTTTTCCGTCTTCAATACCATCACCATCAGAATCAGGACAACCATTGAATTCAGGAAGACCAGCAACTTCTGGACAAGCATCGTCTCTATCATAAATACCGTCACCGTCAGTGTCAGTTCCACCAAAACGAATATTTAATCCCGCCAAATGCTGGAAGTGGATAGGAATATTATCTTCAAAAACATGCTTATATTGTGTCTGAAGCATAAAACCAATATTGTCTGTGAACCAGATGTTTACACCAACACCTCCATTTACAGTACCTGCACCGATTTCATCAACCCAGGTATAACCACCACCTATTTCCGCAAAAGGGTCAATGGTAGTATTCTTTAGGAAATTGTACTTAATAGTACCGTCAATCCCGTAGAAAGACAAATCATCAACGCTAACGTCTCCTAACTTTGATAATCTATTTAAGGAACCTCTAACACCAACAGAAAAACCATCACCAATGTAGCGACCTACGGAGATAGTGGATACCGAAGGCAAGATGTTCCAGTGATCGTTAGCATTAAAGTATTCGTCAAAAAGACCACCTGCCTGGAAACCGAAAGTAGTCAAGGCTTCTTCATCATTGGTAGGGAATACGTCAATCGCATTGATACCAAAACTAATTTGCCATGGATTATTTTCGTCTTGCGCTTGGATGTTGTTGAACCCTACAAATACAAGGGCAACAACCAATAATTTGCTCAGATGTTTCATGTTCAAAATTTTAAGTTTAAGTGTTTATCAGCTGCAAATGTAAGTTGTTAAGAACTATTAACAAAATCAATTTTTCATTTTTTTTAACGCTTTAGATAGATAAAATACTACTGTTAAACGATTTTTAGTTCTTTGCCCACTTTTATAAATGCGGCTATTGCTCTATCTAAATGTTCTTTTGTATGTGCCGCGGACAATTGTACTCGTATCCGAGCTTTTCCTTTGGGGACTACCGGATAAAAGAACCCGATAACATAAATACCTTCTTCCAAGAGCATGTCTGCCATCTGTTGGGACAACTTGGCGTCGTACAACATTACCGGTACGATTGCCGAATCACCATCAATAATGTCAAACCCTGCATTCTTTAGTCCTTCTTTAAAATAGGCTGTGTTGTCGTGCAATTTGTCCCTGAGCGAAGTATCGTTGGACAAAAGCTGAAATACTTTTATTGAAGCACCAACAATTGCGGGTGCCAAAGAATTGGAAAATAAATAAGGCCGCGACCGTTGGCGGAGCATCTCTATGATTTCTTTTTTTCCAGTGGTATAGCCTCCCATAGCTCCACCTAAGGCTTTGCCCAGTGTGCCAGTAATAATGTCAATTCTATCCAAAACACCTTTCTCTTCTAAAGTTCCCCTTCCAGTTTCACCTATAAATCCGGCAGAATGACATTCATCTATCATAACCATGGCATCGTATTTTTCAGCCAAATCACAAATCTCATCCAAGGGGGCAAGTAAACCATCCATGGAAAATACCCCATCGGTAACAATGATTTTAAATCGAGCGCCGTCTGCTTGACTCTGCTTGAGTTGAACCTCTAAATCGGCCATGTCATTGTTGGCATATCGATATCGTTTTGCTTTGCATAATCTAACACCATCAATTATTGATGCATGGTTGAGCGAATCTGATATAATGGCATCTTCTGCAGTGAGCAAGGGTTCAAAGACCCCTCCATTAGCATCAAATGCAGCCGCATAAAGGATGGTATCCTCCGTACTATAAAAGTTAGCAATTTCCTGTTCCAATTGTTTATGGATATCCTGTGTGCCGCAAATAAACCTTACAGAAGACATTCCAAATCCGTGTGAATCCAAAGTATCTTTTGCAGCTTGGACCACTTCAGGGTGAGATGATAAACCCAAATAGTTATTGGCACAAAAATTAATAACCTCTTGTCCAGTCGATATTTTTATCACCGCATCCTGAGGAGATGTAATAATGCGTTCCTTTTTAAACAATCCGGCCTCTTTTATAGATTCAAGTTCTTGGGCTAGATGAGTTTTAATTTTTCCGTACATGGTAGTTTTATAGTTTAAAGGAAGAGCGGTTGAATCTCTTCACCAATGTATACAATAATAGTGTTCTTAACCGAGAATCCCATAAGTTTTAGCACTTCACTGTATTTTGCTATTTGGGCACTATGCTTAGGACTAGGGCTGCCCGTTTTAAAATCTATTACAACAGCTTCATTTTCCAAAAGTGCAATTTTATCGGGGCGAAGTTTTTGACCGTCCGATGTTAGAATCTCTTGTTCATTATATATGGTATACTTTTTCGAGAAATAAGGTGCAATTAATGGATGTGCTACTGTTTCTTCTATGTATTTGGAAACTTTTTCAAAATCGTAAGTCTGAAAAACCGCCTCTAGTTCCAGTTGCTCTAGAACCACGGACATATCTTCCTGATACGTAATTTTTGATAAGGCATAATGGATTAGGTTTCCAAGTTCAATGGCCTCGCCTACCTCTGTGCCCCACAACTGACCCTGTATGGTGGCAATCGAAAAATCGTCGTCAAGTAAAGGCCGGGTAATGTATGGAATATTATAGTCTCTATGACTTTGTGCTAAAACTGTATCCGAAGGTTCGGGTAGCTTGCCAAAACCATACTCGTACTTTTCTTCGTCATATAAATCTTTCTCTTGTAGATAGTATTGGAGGAGTTGAGCATAGGAACTGATATTTTCCATCGCCAAGGCCGGCTTCACTTTTTCAGTCATAATGTAAAGTGCTTTTTCAGCTCTTGTAAGTGCCACATACAATACGTTCATAGCGTCCATTTGGGTTTTGTATTCTTCTTCCAAATAGGCCTTTTGGGCGTTTTCAGGATACATTTGCATATCTGCAGTTACGTTCATTAATACATTTTCGAGGTTTAGATTTAAGTCTAAGCCTTCAGAGTTTACCCAGATTTTTTTTCTCTTATCATTGAGTTTGGAATTTGCAAAGGGATATATAACCACAGGAAATTCTAATCCCTTTGACTTATGTATGGTCATTATTTTTACTGCATCCACAGAATCGGGTGCAGCAACCGAAAGAGATTCTTTCTTCCGCTCCCAATGTTCTATGAACGCAGAGATACTGGGTCCATTTTTTCTTTCTACCTCAAGCACTTCATCCATTAAAAAGGTAATGTAAGCTTCAGAACCTTCAGAAAGGCCAAATTGTAAAATGGCATGCTCCAACACTTCAAATACAGATTTATTTGAAAGGGTTTCAAGTACAAGGTCATATTCATCCGATAGGAGAGTGCTTAGTGAATCAATGTGGTCAGCAATAAAATCATGCTTGTGCCCTGTTTTTTTCAAATCGAATAAAAAGGATAATACTTCGTAACTGTAGTTTTTATCTTTTGGATTATCTATTGCTCGCAATAATGAGATTAAAAAAATTACAATCGTATTCTGGGAAAGTAAAAGTGAATCTGAAGATATTATAGGGATATTCCGTTCAGAAAGATAATTGGCCAAAAGTGCTCCTTTGATGTTATCTCTGACCAAAATACAGAGGTCTTGATAATTGTAACCATTCGAAATTAAATCCAAAACAATATCCAAGACCCTATTGCAATACTGTTTGTCCTTTTCTTCCGAGGTATTCTCTATAATCGAGATATTCACATAGCCACCAGAGGAACCGTTAGTTTTTTGAACACAGCTTTTTAGAAACAGATCTCGATACGAATCATTTTTGAGAATATTGGAAGAAAAGGAAAAGAACGCATTATTGAAATTAATGATTTCCGAGAAGCTTCTCCAATTGGTGTCCAATTGAGCTATTTGCGGATTGATTACAAAAGGATTGCCCTGAGAATCCAAAAGGTTAAGGAACTGTTCCGTGTTTCCCCCTCGCCAGCGATAAATGGCCTGTTTTACATCGCCAACTAGAAACAATGAACCCTGTCTTTCCTGCTCTCCTTGGCCTTCCAGCGCATTTGAGATAAGAGGCACCAAGTTTTCCCATTGCATTTTGGATGTGTCTTGAAACTCATCTATAAAATAATGGCGGTATTTTTCACCAAGTCGTTCATAAATAAAAGGAACGGGTTGATTTTTGATTTCTTTAGAAATCAACTGATTTAAGGCGGAAATAGGAATCGTGTCATTTTCTTCCTCCAGTCTTTTTATCTCTCTGGATATTTCATTGAGAACAGTCAGTGGAACAATATTGGAGTAGATATTTTTGAGAAATCCTCTGTTATAAATTGCCTTTTTTATGGAGATAAAGTATTCGAATAAAAACGAAGTAAGTTCAGAAGCATCTCTTGGGTCATTTGCTTTAAGAACTTTGCCTTGGATTAAGTTCTCCTCCAGTTTATTGTTGTACAAGGCTTTTGGTGTGTGTTCACCTTCTGCAATTCTTTTAAAATGATTTGGCAATGTCTTTCTTGGGAAATCTTCCGGGAGAAAGCCAAGCGCCTCAATTCTTTTGAGCACAAGTTCGGCCATACCAACAATCTCTTTTTCAAGCTTGGCACTGTGTGAACCGATTTGGGATTGTGTTTTTTTAAAGTCAGATATGGAGTTTCCTTTTAATCCTTCCAAATAGGAGAAATGATTTTCCTGAAACAGTAGCTTACCACTCTCCATTAAATCATAGACAATATTCCAACTCTTGTTTTCTTCAATTTTTTCCAACGAAAAATCCAATAGAGCTCGGGTCAAGTCTTTATTTTCCCCGGTACGTTCCAGTAAATTGGAGATTGCTTTATCCAGAAGGATATCCATGTTCAATTCAACTTCAAAGTTTTGCGAGAGTTTAAGGTCTCTGGCAAAGGTCTTTATCAGTTTGTGGTTGAACTTATCAATTGTGGAAATTTCGAAAAAAGCATAGTTGTGCAGGATTTGTTTTAAGATGTAGGCACATCGCTTTTGCATTTGTTGGGGGCTAAGCGCGATTTCCGTGCAGAGCTCTTTGAACATATCGCTTTCATTTTTCAGGATATCGGGTTGCGAGAACGTAAAAAGACTATCCAGGATTCTAGATTTCATCTCACCGACCGCCTTGTTTGTAAAGGTAATGGCCAACATTCTCTTGAAGCGGGTAGAAGAATTTCCCGAAAGCAATAATTGAAGGTATTTTTTGGTCAACGAATACGTTTTGCCAGAACCAGCAGAAGCATTATAAATGGCAAAGTTGGAATCCTTCAAAAGTTTTTTTTGCAAATTACGCATAACCCTTCTTAACTTAATATGGGATTATCATTAAATAGACGATAAAACCGTATTTTTACAGGAAGCAATTAATAACTTAAAAATGATATAATTATGGCTTTTGAATTACCTAATTTGTCCCATGCGTATGATGCACTGGAGCCTCATATAGACGCCCGCACTATGGAAATCCACCATACAAAACATCATAATGGCTATACCACAAAACTGAATGCTGCTATTGCAGGAACTGATATGGATGGCAAGAGCATTGAAGATATTTTATCCGGTTTGGATATGTCCAATGGAGCAGTAAGAAATAATGGAGGTGGTTTCTATAATCACTGTTTGTTCTGGGAAGTGATGTCGCCCAATGGTGGAGGAGCACCTTCTGGAGATTTAGCTGCCGCGATTGATGAGGCCTTTGGTTCTTTTGATGCATTTAAAGACAAATTCAGTTCTGCTGCTGGAACCCGATTTGGCTCTGGATGGGCTTGGCTTTGTGTTCATAAAGGGGGTAAACTGGAAGTATGTTCCACGCCAAATCAAGATAACCCCTTGATGCCTGATGCCGGATGCGAAGGATACCCAATTTTAGCGCTGGATGTTTGGGAACACGCGTACTATTTAAATTACCAGAACAGAAGACCAGACTACGTTTCAGCTTTTTTCAATGTAATTAATTGGGACAAGGTTTCTGAGCACTACAATGCCAACAAATAAGAAGTATTAAGCATACTTTTTTAAAAAATTTAGCCCGATAGTCGTATGATTATCGGGCTTTTTTTGTGCTTAAATGGTATAAATAGAAAAGAGCGGGAAAGCTCCCGCCCTTTTCGTCCCAAATCTTACCATAAACTTAACCTACTTATGCTATGGCAAAACTAAATTACTGGTATTGTGAGAAATAACAAAAGTTTTTAAAGAAATTTTTGATTTGAAGAATGAAAAACGGAAGAGAAAAAGCCTTAAAACCTTGGGGCTCAAACAAAAAGAAGGCAGAACATTGTTCTGCCTTCTTACCCCAAATCTTACCATGAACTTAACCTACTTATGCTATGGTTCTCCAAATGTAGTGTGACACTATTGTTGATGAAAAGCTTTTAGATGAAACCCCAGTAATTTGGTTGAATTACCATATGTGCGGAGAGATGACACGAATGACAGGGAAAAGGACTACGAAGAAAAAAGAAAGATGACCGGAAAATAAAAAAGGTGGAAAATTTTCCACCTTTTTTGCCCCAAATCTTACCATGAACTTAACCTACTTATGCTATGGCAATACTAAAGTAGGTTTGACATTTACCTGATTACCAAAAACCCGTTGATATGCAGGTTTCATCGACGAAATGCACACATTAACTTATTGTTAAATGAAGGATCAATAGGCCCTTTCATTTTTACCCTCGTAGAAATTGATAAAAGCTCTGTTTACCACTTTATTTCCACCTGGGGTAGGATAATCTCCAGTGAAGTACCAATCTCCTAAATTTTTGGGGCAAGCTTTGTGAAGATTATCAATGCCTTGGTAAATGATTTCCACCTCTGCCTTAACAGCTTCGGGTTTCAATATTTCTCCAATTTTCTTGGAAATCTCTTGGGGACTGAAAGGAGCATAGAACTCCTTTACATGGTTGATAGCGTCGGTATCATTGGAATTTTTCTGATGTATACATTTTTGATAAATAGAATCAACGATGGACATGGTACCGCGATCTTTATGCAATTCCAGCGCAGCTCTAAAGGCTACAAAATCTTCCAATTTTGCCATATCAATGCCATAGCAATCCGGATATCGTATTTGAGGAGCCGAAGAGACTACAACAATCTTTTTTGGATTCAATCTGTCCAATATCTTTAAGATGCTCTTTTTTAATGTGGTACCGCGAACAATGCTGTCGTCGATAATAACAAGATTGTCATTCGGCTTCACGGAACCATATGAAATGTCATAGACATGTGTAACTAAATCGTCCCTACTGCTATCTTGGGTAATAAAGGTTCTGAGCTTTGCATCTTTAATGGCTACTTTTTCAATACGAGGTCGTACTTCTAAAATTTCATTAAGCTTTTCCCGTGAAATATTGTTTCCCAAAGATAAAATCTGTTCTTCCTTTTTACGGTTCAAATAATTCTGGGCCTCTTTGACCATTCCCAGAAAAGAAGTTTCCGCGGTATTGGGTATGTAAGAAAAAACAGTATTTGTCAAATCATCATTAATGGTCTTCAAAATCTGAGGGAAAACAAGTTTGCCCAGCATCTTTCGCTCTTGATAGATTTCTTGATCACTCCCCCTTGAAAAATAAATGCGCTCAAAAGAACAAGCCTTCCTCTCTTTAGGTTCAATTATTTGCTCTAGGTGCACACTTCCCTTTTTCTTTATTATTATAGCATGCCCTGGGCTCAACTCTTCTACTTTGTCAAAAGGAACGTTGAATACAGTTTGTATAGCGGGTCTTTCAGAAGCAACCACTACTACCTCATCATCTTTATAATAATACGCGGGACGAATACCGGCAGGGTCCCTAAAAACAAAAGCATCACCATGGCCTAACAATCCCGCCATGGCATAACCGCCATCCCAATTTTTGGAAGATTTGCGTAGTATTTTGGCAACATTGAGGCGCTTGGCAATAATGGGAGAAGCCTCTCTTTTGGTTACACCCTCTTTCTTGATGTCCTTATATATTTTGGCTACAGCATCATCCAAAAAGTGACCAATTTTCTCCATTACGGTTATGGTATCCGCCAATTCTTTCGGATGTTGCCCCAATTCAACAAGGTTTTCGAAAAGCTCGGTAACATTTGTCATATTGAAGTTTCCGGCTACAATTAGGTTACGATGCATCCAATTGTTCTGCCTTAAAAAGGGGTGTACACTTTCAATACTGTTTTTTCCAAATGTGCCATAGCGAACATGTCCTAGGAGAAGTTCTCCAATATAAGGGATGTTCTTTTTTTGCATTTGCACATCATCTTCAAACTCTGGATGTTGTGCCAGCACATTGTTTATACGGTCATTGATTTGGGCAAAAATGTCTTGGATGGGTTGTTGCTGTACGGACCGAACCCTGCTCATGTAACGTTCACCTGGGTTCATATCCAATTTTATACTCGCAAATCCAGCACCATCTTGTCCTCGATTGTGCTGTTTTTCCATCATAAGGTACATTTTGTTTACTCCATAAAAAGCGGTACCATATTTCTCTTTATAGTATTCTAGAGGTTTAAGCAAACGGATCAGTGATATTCCGCATTCGTGCTTAATAGGATCACTCATAGCAAAAAAATAAAAAGGCCCTGAAATTCTTCAGGGCCACACTTAAGTTAGTTCTATATTAAATTGTGTCAATTCCTTAAACTGTCCTAAACGTTGGTCTATTTCATGCGGTTTTAAATCCAGCATGCGTTCCGTACCAAAACGCTCTACGCAGAACGATGCCAAATTGGAGCCCTGAATAATGGCATTTTTCAAACTTTCAAATGAAATGTTCTTTACCTGCGCCAAATATCCTGCGAACCCTCCCGCAAAAGTGTCTCCTGCTCCGGTTGGATCAAAAACTTCTTCCAAAGGAAGGGCAGGGGCAAAAAAGATATGTTCTTTATGAAAAAGAAGTGCTCCATGCTCTCCTTTTTTGATAACCACATATTTGGGGCCCATTTCTTGGATTTTGGTTGCAGCTCTTACCAAAGAATGCTCTCCGGTTAGCTGTCTGGCCTCTTCGTCATTTATTGTAATAACATCAATTAGTTTGATGACTTCCATTAATTCATCCCAGGTATTGTCCATCCAAAAATTCATGGTATCCAGAATGATTAGCTTTGGTCGTTCATTCATTTGTTGAATTACACCAAGCTGGATACTGGGATGCAGGTTGCCCAACATGACCACTTCCGCATCTTTATAGTCTTCTGGTACTATTGGATTGAAATCTGCCAATGTATTTAATTCCGTTACCAAAGTGTCCCGGGAATTAAGGTCATTATGATACTTTCCTTTCCAGTAAAAGGTTTTTCCACCTTGTACAACTTCTACTCCGGAAATATCAATGTTTCTTTCCTTTAAAAGGTTGAGATATTCTTCTGGTATATCCTCCCCCACAACGGAAACTACACCTGCATCAACTTTAAATTGACTGGCTGCCAATCCAATAAATGTAGCGGCACCGCCCAATATTTTTCCCGTTTTTCCAAAAGGGGTCTCTATTTCATCAAAAGCGATTGATCCAACAATCAATAATTTGCCCATTCACAAAATTTTGCTGCAAATATACGGTTACATATGGCATTTGAAACATAGACAAACGGATTTGGCTAAAGGTGCATGATTTGTCATTATTTCCTTCCATAATCTGCTGGAATTTCTCCCCATGCTTTGGTCTCCCATTTAACAATCGGGGTATTGTATCTATTTTTTTTGAGCCATTCTTCTGCGCGCTCAATAAGCTCAAATAGTTGGGTGTTTTTTGAATTCCTCTTTAATTTGGTCCCACACTTTTTCTTTCTTACCCATCCTATGGCGATGCGCGAATCGGAGTAAATAATTCGGCTGCTTTTATTTTTTTTGAGGAAAGCCAACCCATGCACCAATGCCAAAAACTCTCCTATATTATTGGTCCCTTGATTATAAGGACCTTGTTTAAAAAGTACTTTTTTTGTTTTGGTATCTACACCTTGATATTCCATTCTTCCTGGATTTCCACTTGAAGCAGCATCTACAGAAATAGAATTGTAATTGGGGTCACCAATTTTTAGGAGTTCTTCTGCAGTCAACTCTTTCTTGCCTTTTGTCTTAGAACTCCCTTTATATTCTAGATAGTTACTGTTAAAAGCCTTTTTGGCCTCAACAAATTCTGAAAAGGACTTATACTGAGCTCCTTTATAGCCTTCAATCTGAGCTTTGCAATCGTCCCAAGACTCATAGATTCCCGGTTTTTTGCCTTTCCATACTACGTAGAACTTCTTCTTTTTAGCCATTTTAGTTCTCTAGCAGTTTTTCAATAACCTTGGGGAAATGCGCATATTCTAATTCATGAACTTTATTTGCTATGGTTTCAACATCGTCTGAGGGTTCTACTGCAACTTTAGCCTGATGGATAATAGCGCCTTCGTCATAATTTTCATTCACGTAGTGAATGGTTATTCCAGTTTCCGTTTCGTTGTTTGTTTTTACTGCACTATGCACATGATTTCCAAACATCCCCTTACCTCCATATTTAGGCAGAAGCGCAGGGTGAATATTAATAATCTTCTTGGGGAAGGCATTGACTATATTTAAAGGTATTTTCCAAAGGAAACCAGCTAATACTATAATATCAGGATTTAAAGACTGTAGCAAGTTTACCACCGCGTCAGAATTTGAAAACGCCATTTTATTGAAATAAAAAGCAGGAATTTGAAGTCTCTTGGCACGTTCCAGTACTTTGGCTGTATTCTTATTGGTTAAAATGGCGGCAATCTTTACGCCGTCGTTATCGGCAAAATAGGTAGAAATTTGTTCGGCATTGGAACCACTGCCAGAAGCAAGAATAACTATTCGTTTCATCTAAATAAGTACAATTTTGAGTGGGCAAAGTTCAAAAGGCTAAAGTAACGTTCTCATTTGTAAGAAGTTCTATTTGGACACATTTTATCGACAAATAGTGTATTTAATCCAAAGTTTTATATTTTTGCCAACGATTTAAATTTTTAAAACCAATATAATTATGTCAGACATTGCATCAAGAGTTAAGGCTATCATCGTTGATAAACTAGGTGTAGATGAGAATGAAGTGGTAGCTGAAGCTAGCTTCACCAACGATTTAGGTGCGGATTCCTTGGATACTGTTGAGCTTATCATGGAGTTTGAGAAAGAATTTGACATCCAAATACCTGATGACCAAGCTGAAAATATTGCTACTGTAGGTCAAGCCATTAGCTACATAGAAGAAGCTAAATAATTTATGATATTTTATCAAATGATGTAAATTATCCATGCGATATCAATCGCATGGATAATTTTTTTTTAATTTAGGTTTTTAAGGGTAAAACATAGTTCAATGCAGTTAAAGCGTGTAGTAGTTACCGGAATGGGGGCACTGACTCCCATAGGTAATAATTTGGAAGCTTATTGGGAAGGACTAAAGAACGGCGTAAGCGGTTCTGCGCCCATTACATATTTTGATACAGAAAAGTTCAAGACCAAATTTGCTTGCGAACTAAAAGGATATAATCCACAGGATTTTTTTGACAGAAAGGAAGCGAGAAAACTTGACCGTTTTGCTCAGTACGCTTTGGTTTCTTCTGATGAAGCTATCCAAGATTCAGGAATTAACCTTGACGAGGTGGATAAATTTAGGGTAGGTGTTGTCTGGGGCGCTGGAATTGGAGGGCTCGAAACTTTTCAGAACGAGGTTATAGGCTATGCCAACGGAGATGGAACCCCAAGATTCAATCCTTTCTTTATTCCCAAGATGATTGCGGATATTGCCCCCGGTAATATTTCCATCAAACATGGATTTATGGGGCCTAATTATACAACGGTCTCCGCTTGTGCTTCATCGGCCAATGCACTTATTGATGCACTAAACTATATCCGTCTGGGGCATTGTGATGTTATAGTTACTGGAGGTAGTGAAGCGGCTGTTACCATTGCCGGTATGGGAGGGTTTAATGCCATGCATGCACTTTCTACCAGAAACGATAGCCCTGAAACAGCTTCCAGACCTTTTGATGCTACAAGAGATGGTTTTGTTTTAGGAGAGGGCGCCGGAGCACTTATCTTGGAAGAATATGAACATGCCAAGGCACGTGGGGCCAAAATATATGCCGAAGTATTAGGAGGAGGACTTTCAAGCGATGCCCACCACATGACGGCACCGCACCCTGAAGGAATTGGTGTGGTTAGAGTTATGGAAAACTGTTTGGAAAATGCAGGCTTGAAACCTGAAGATGTAGATGCCATCAATACGCACGGGACATCAACACCATTAGGGGACGTAGCTGAATTGAAAGCAATTTCCAAGGTTTTCGG
Organism: uncultured Allomuricauda sp.; assembly: GCF_947501165.1. Classification (GTDB taxonomy): domain Bacteria; phylum Bacteroidota; class Bacteroidia; order Flavobacteriales; family Flavobacteriaceae; genus Flagellimonas. Next base: position 987,939 of record NZ_CANMUU010000001.1, read on the forward strand.
AGCTCATGCTTCCAACATCAACATCAATTCGACCAAATCCATGACAGGACACCTGCTGGGTGCTGCTGGTGCCATTGAGGCCATTGCATCAATTTTGGCAATAGAACATGGAATAGTTGCACCAACCATAAACCACAGTGTGGTAGATGAGCAAATTGATGCTTCTCTTAATCTTACGCTGAACAAAGCCCAAGAGCGTGATGTTAAGATTGCCATGAGCAATACTTTTGGTTTTGGAGGACATAATGCCTGCGTACTTTTTAAAAAAATATAGGATAGTCCGGACATGAGATTAACGTCAAAAATATTTAACTCCCCACCGAAAACGGATGGGGATTTTTTTTTGGCGATGAAAAACATTTTGGGATTTAAACCAAAGAATACAGAAATCTTCAAGAGAGCCTTTCTTCATAGATCCATGAACATAAAAGATGAAGCAGGGAATCCCAAGAATTACGAAAGGCTTGAGTTTTTGGGAGATGCTATGTTGGGCACCATCATTTCAAAACATTTATACAAAGAGGTTCCTGAGGGCGACGAAGGGTATTTAACAAAAATGCGGTCAAAAATAGTAAGCCGAAAACATCTGAATGAATTAGGAAAAGACTTGGGATTGTTAGAACATGTGGAAAGCCGAATTCCCAAATCCCATTTTGGCGATAACATTCATGGTAATGTTTTTGAAGCCTTGGTGGGCGCCATTTATCTAGACAGGGGATACAGTTATTGCGAACGATTTATCTATGACCGTGTCATCAATCCTTATGTGGATATTGAACAGTTGGAGGGAAAAGTGATCAGTTACAAAAGCTTGGTGATAGAATGGTGCCAAAAACAAAAAAAATCCTTCAACTACGAAGTGTATGAAGATACCGGCAATGATGAATACAAACATTTTGCGGTAAAACTTACCATAGGGGACAAGATTTTGGCCAAGGCTAGGGCCACTTCCAAAAAGAAGGCAGAAGAGAAAGCATCCAAACGAGCATATTTTGCACTTCAGAGCCGTATGGATGTATCATAACTTAAAAAAAAGGTAAACTCAAACGTTTTCGTGATTTTTTCCCCGCATTGCCTTTATACATGGCTAGGCTGTATTGGGTATTAAGAGTATATTTACATTTCGCGTTAAGGACATGTCAGCCACCCGAAAAATAATAGAGGCATATTATGATGATGATTTTCAGTTGATTGCCATCCGCAGTGGTTTGGATGATTTTTCATTGGCCTATGCATTGAACAATGGTTGTGACCTGCGGTTGAAGAGAACTCAAAATGACCTAAACTATGGTAGCGATCTCTCATTTTCCATATTTGATTGGGAAGACGAAATCAATCAAAATTATTGGGTACTCTTTATGAACACTTGTGAACAAGAGGTAGGAATTTCTGAAGGTCTGTTCACGAATGATGTTTCCCAAAAGACAGACTTTTTGGTATCGGAACACAAAGAGGTGGATTATTTTTTAAGAATTGACACGGACGACATGAGAATAAGAGACAATATAGTTAAGGTCATAAATGCTATGCCCAATATAGTAACCGCTTATTCTATTGACCCAAACGCATTAAAATCAAAAAGCAATTTAATCTTTTAGGAATGCCGACAAGAAAGAAGACCAAAGTTGTAGCAACATTAGGCCCTGCCACTAGCAAGAAAGAAACACTAAAGCAGATGATATTGGCTGGTGTTGATGTGTTTAGAATTAATTTCTCTCACGCATCGCATGATGATGTTGCCGAACGTATCAAAATGATACGCGAACTGAATGATGAACTCGATATAAACACCTCAATATTGGCGGATTTACAAGGCCCAAAATTGAGGGTTGGTGTTATGGGAGGTGAAGCCGTAGTGGCTCCGGGAGATACCGTTAAGTTTGCAACAGGTGAACCCTTTGAAGGCAGTGCAGAACGGGTTTATATGAATTATGCCAGTTTCCCCAAAGATGTAAAACCAGGCGAAAGGATACTACTTGATGATGGTAAGTTAATCTTTGAGGTGAAATCCACCAACGGAGAAGACGAAGTAACCACGGAGGTTATCCAAGGAGGTCCCTTAAAATCCAAGAAAGGGGTGAATTTACCCAATACGGCCATTTCGCTTCCTGCACTTACAGAAAAGGATATTGTAGATGCCATTTTTGCAATCTCCCAAGATGTAGATTGGATTGCACTCTCATTTGTGAGACACAGTCAAGATTTAATCGATTTACAAAACCTGATCAACCAGCATTCCGAGCATAAAATTCCAATAGTGGCTAAAATAGAAAAGCCTGAGGCCGTTGATAATATCGATAAAATCGTGGCATATTGCGATGGTTTGATGGTGGCTCGTGGTGATTTGGGAGTAGAAGTTCCTGCCCATGAAGTGCCTTTGATTCAAAAGCAATTGGTGTTGCGTGCAAAAAAAGCAAGGATACCCGTAATCATAGCTACCCAGATGATGGAGACTATGATTACCAGCCTAACACCCACTCGCGCTGAGGTAAATGATGTCGCAAATTCGGTTATGGATGGAGCCGATGCGGTAATGCTTTCTGGAGAGACATCCGTAGGAAATTATCCTGTTCAGGTTATTGAAAAAATGTCCAGTATTTTGTTGAGTGTTGAAGGTTCTGCGTTAATCAACGTTCCGCAGACTCCCCCGCATATCAGAACTAAAAGATATATTACAAAATCTGTATGCTACCATGCAGCGTTAATGGCCAACGAGATACAGGCACAGGCCATATCCACTCTTACCAATAGTGGATATACCGCGTTTCAAATATCGGCTTGGAGGCCCAGTGCACATATATTGGTATTTACCTCAAACAGAAGGATACTCACCCAGTTGAATTTGTTATGGGGAGTAAAGGCCTTTTACTATGACAAATATGTTACCACGGATGAAACCATTGAGGACGTGAACAACATTGCTTGTAAGAAAGGGTTTTTAGATGTTGGGGATATGCTAATAAGCTTAGCTGCTATGCCTATTAAAGACAAGGGTATGGTAAACACATTGAGGGTTACGGAAATAGAGAGCTGTCCCGTTTAAGCGACTAGTAGATTATTAGGCAACCTCTTTTTCAAAAGCAATAAAGTTAACAACCTTACCTTTTCTATTGAATATAGGTTGGCCCTTTATCCAACAATTATACGTAGAGCCATTTTTACGGTAATTGGTAATGGTGGCCTCAAAAGGCATTAGTTGTTTAATTGCCGCAGATATTTGCTTAGAAGTATCTTTACAGGTTTCTTCTCCTTGGAACATCTTTGGTTTGTTTCCAACTATCTCCTCAGGAGAATACCCGTTCATGGAAAAAATGTTTTGGGTTGCATATACAATGTTCAACTGAGGGTCAGTTACTACCACAACATGCTCTTTATCCAAAATCTCTTCACGCAGCGGAAGGCCTTCCTTCCAATCCTGTTGTCTGGCCAAATGGGTCAAACTTTTTATATCATTTAAGTTTTTGCAAACCTTATTAAAGTGCTGTGCGTAAATATCCAATGAGCTCAAAGGATAACTGTTCACTTCTAAATTTCCGTAGAACTTGCTCAGTGCCTCGTCGTAAAATTTGGTACTTTCCATGTTCAATACTATAAAAAGTTTAATTCGTGCAGAAATCTAAATAATATATTAACATTTCTGTTTGATCATTTTAGCAAAATTGGCTATAAAAAACTTGTAAGCATCAACAAGAAATACAGACAAACTGTAATAAATTCAGGGTTTTTCCAAACATTAAACAAAACTATTATGGACAAGAAATACGAGTATAAGGATTCAAAATTAGGGTCCATAATTGGTTTTACAGACAACATTCAAAAGAATATTGATCACTTTTCCATTACTGAAAACACCATCAAATTTTTGTGGAACAGAAATGATAAAGCGGTTAACCTTACCGTGGATAACATTCCAATTGAATTGGGATCCAACCATGTAATGACTATTACCTATTTGCACAATGTTTCTTTTGAAAAATCCCAACTTCCACTTACTGGTATTTTGTTCAATAGGGAATTCTATTGTATCGCGGACCACGATAGTGAAGTGTCCTGCAATGGAATTTTGTTTTTCGGAACCCAGGATATACCCATTATTGCAGTCAAGAAAGATCAGAAAAGGAAATTTGATTTGTGGCACGAAGTTTTTACTGAGGAATTTGGAACTCCCGATAACATTCAAGGAGATATGCTTCAAATGTTATTGAAGAGATTAATTATTATGAGTACCCGTTTGGCCAAGGAGCAGCTTATAGTGAAAACCTTGAACAATGAGCAAATTGATACCATAAGAAAGTTCAATTTTCTGGTAGACCTACATTACAGAAGCAAAAGAAAGGTCAGTGAATATGCTGAACTCTTGTTCAAATCCCCTAAAACCCTTTCCAACCTATTTTCCATCTATAACCAAAAGCCGCCTCAACAAATCATTTTGGACCGTATTGCTCTCGAAGCGAAGAGGATGATGCATTTTACGGATAAACAGAATCAGGAAATAGCATATGAATTGGGGTTCAACGACCCCGCGCATTTTAGCAAATTCTTCAAGAAAATGACGCACATGACCCCTTCGGAGTACCGAGAAAACAAGATAATCGCTGCCTAAGGGAAATTTAGACAAGCAGTCGGGAAATTGTTGCTAACACCGGCGCTGGCTTTCATCGCATCTTTGCCATGTAATTAAAAGAAAGGTAAAAATGAAAGCATCAGAAAAGTCAATTTTCAACTTAATAGAGATTTTCGGGAGTAACAGAAAGTCTGAGCTCGAAACCATATCACCCAAAACACATTGTGAGCAAAAACATCATCATGATTTTTATTGTGATGCTGAAAAACCTTTTGTATCCAATATTCAATTTTAAACAATAACACATTTATAATTATTACCATTATGAGCAATTTTAATGTACCCACTAGAGAAGAAGTAAGTAGCAACAATCAAGCTATATTTGATAATTTGGAAAAAGCTGTTGGCTTTGTTCCCAATCTTTTTGCAACCTATGCACATTCTGAAAATGCACTAGGAAACTATTTGACATTATCCAATGCCAAGACTTCTTTGAATGCCAAACAAAAAGAAGTAGTAAACCTAGCAGTAAGCCAAGTAAACAACTGTATCTATTGTTTGTCCGCCCACACAGCCATCGGGAAAATGAATGGTTTCACAGACGAGCAAATTCTTGAACTAAGGGCAGGCGAAGCATCTTTTGACAATAAATTGGATGCTTTGGCAAGATTGGCTAGAAACATTACAGAAAACAGAGGTGCTACAGATGCTGATGTCGTGGATAACTTCTTGAATGTCGGATGGACCAAAGAGAACTTGATTGATACGATTGTTTTGGTGGGAGATAAAACCATCTCCAATTACATCCATAGCACTACCCAAGTACCTGTAGATTTTCCAGTAGCACAACCTTTGGAAGCAACAACAGTATAATTCAGAAAAGATAAAACCCAATTTAAATAATAGAAAAATGAAAAACACAATTTTAGTTTTAGTATTCGCATTCGGAGCTCTTTTTACAGCTGAGGCGCAAGATGCAATGAAGGACAAAGCCGTTAAAACCATCTCATTGGAACAGACTTCAGGTGAATTTACCCAGAAACAAATTACAGTTTCGGAAGGAACTTATGTTTTTGACATTTCCAATAATGGTGTAGGTCATGATGTCGGTTTTGTATTGGTAAAGAAAGGATTGGATGTCAGCAAACCTGAAAACCATATTCAAACAGCTTATGTGACTCAACCAGTTAAAACAGGAGCTTCTCAAACATCAAAAGCTACTAAACTGGAAAAGGGAGAGTATGTTTACTTCTGTCCTTTAAACCCAACTTCTACCGACAATACGTTGATAGTAAAATAAGTAAACTAAGGTTTTTAGTTTGGAAAGGCGCGCCCACTATGGGTGCGCTTTTTTTATGATTTCAATTCCAAGTTGGCAAAAAAAGAAGGAGCGATGGTCTTAGCTAAGTAAATAGGCCAGGCATTTTTGTGCAAATAGGCTTCTGTAATGGCACTATCATACAACATGTATATCCCACCAGAAACCCTTTCCACTTCGGCTTTGGAAACATTATGGATGTTTTCCAATACGATATCCCCTAAATAAAGCAACAACTCCTTTTTGTGTTTTTGGATGGTTGAAAAAATACGCTTCTGTTTAGCAGAGAGCTCACCTAGCGTTTTTAGGGCCCAGCATCCGAAAAAAGTGTCCTCTCTATACAAATCCGTTAAGTAATCAAAGATGGCCAAAAGTTGGTTCTTGCCTTTTTTTCTTCGACTCACATACTGTTTCAAATCGTCTAGAAATTCTTCATGCCTTTGAGTCAGATAGGCTATGCAAATATCTTCTTTGGATTTAAAGTGACTGTACAGCGTAGCTTTCGCAATACCACACTTGCTTATTATTTCATTAATACCTGTGGAGTTATATCCATTTGTATAAAACAAGTCCCCCGCAGTAGAGATGATTTTTTCATGTAAGGTTGATTTCTGCATGGCATAAAGATAAAAAAGACAAGCCTGCTTTCTACATTCTTAGGCCTCTATGAACCTATGGATACTTTCTAAAAGGAAATAGGAGCGGGTGCATAACTTAGAAGTTTATTTGTTTTACCCAACAAACTTTATGCTTTTTTTAGTGTTTTTATAAAAAGAAAAAGGGTTTTCGGAGGTATTTTTGCAATTCAAAAAAAAGCGCAGTGATACTGGATTTGATAATGGCCATGTTGTGGAGCCTATCTCCATTTGGAGAGGCAAAGGTGGGTATACCTTTTGGCATCATGAAAGGACTCAATCAATATGTCGTATTCATTTTTTGTTTTCTAGCAAACATTGCAGTATTCCCATTGATGATGTTTTTCTTGGATAAAATCAATCGCTATTTTTTGAAGTGGAGATTCTATAAAAAATCCGCACTTTTCATTGCGAAAAGGGCCAAAACCGGTTCGGGCAATAAAATTGAAAGGTTTGGTTTCTTGGGCTTGGTACTATTTGTTATGATTCCTTTGCCTGGTACTGGAGTGTATGCAGGAAGTATTGCATCGTATCTGTTCAAAATTGAAAGAAAGCAAGCGTTTTTAGCGAATACAACCGGAATTTTTTTCTCATCACTAATTGTTTGGCTGATTGCAGTTTTCTCAACCAATGGGGTTTGACCTAAAAATCAAAGCGCAGCTGTACCAGAATTTCGTCTTTCTCCTTCTTTTCTTCTTCTGTCTTTTCCTTTTCTGTGTTAAGGTTGCCTAAAGAAATCCCCAACAACCGAACAGAGTCCTTAAGAGGGGCTTGGTACAATAACTCCTTGGCAGTTTCCAATATCAAACCCTTGTTGGAAATATAATAAGGGATGGTCTTACTTCGCGTATTCAGCGTAAAATCACTGTATTTTATTTTTAAAGTTACCGTTTTACCGGCAATTTTAGATTTTTTAAGCCTTCTTTCGAGTTCCGAAGCGATATTTTCGAGTCTTTCCAACATAAAAATTTCACTGCTCAGATTTTCAGAGAAAGTGCGTTCGGCGCCAACAGATTTTGGAATCCGATGCGGTTTCACTTCACTGGTATGGATACCTCTGACCACATGGTAATAATATCGTCCACTTTTTCCGAAGGTTTCATCCAAAAACTCCAATGATTTTTGTTTCAGGTCACTTCCAGTAAAGATGCCGAGCTTGTACATTTTTTCTGCCGTGACTTTTCCCACCCCGTAGAACTTTCGGATATCCAAGTTTTCAAGAAAGGTGATAACTTCCTCAGGGTTGATGGTTTTTTGGCCATTGGGTTTGTTGATATCGCTAGCTACCTTGGCAATGAATTTGTTGATTGAAATTCCAGCAGAGGCGTTCAATCCAGTTTTATCCAATATTTTTTGGCGAATCTCTTTGGCAATCAAGGTAGCTGAGGGGTTGCCTTTTTTGTTTTGGGTAACATCCAGATAGGCTTCATCCAAGGAGAGAGGCTCCACCAAATCGGTATACTCAAAAAAGATGTCGCGTATTTGAAGCGATATTTCTTTGTACCGGTCAAAACGAGGTCTAACAAAAATAAGGTCAGGACAGTTTTTCTTTGCAATATAACCGGACATGGCACTTCGTACTCCAAACTTGCGGGCTTCATAGCTTGCTGCAGAGACAACACCTCTTTTGGACCCGCCACCTACCACAACAGGCTTCCCTTTCAATTCAGGATTGTCATGTTGCTCAACAGATGCGTAAAATGCATCCATATCTACATGGATTATCTTGCGTAATGGAAAATCAAAGGCCACACTCAAATTTATGGCTATATTTAATAGAATGGAACATTTGGAAATTGAACGCAAGTTTTTGGTGAAATCCCATGAATACAGAAAGCAGGCTTTATCAAAAACTAGAATTGTGCAGGGCTTTCTGAACACCCATCCAGAGAGAACCGTTCGTGTTCGTGTAACAGGAGAAATTGGTTTTTTAACTGTAAAGGGAAAATCCAACGTTTCAGGAACCTCACGATATGAGTGGGAAAAGGAAATTGAAAAAGAGGAAGCACTCTCTCTAATGGAACTGTGTGAACCGGGAATTATAGACAAATATCGGTATGAAGTTGATTTTGAAGGAAAGCTTTTTGAGATTGATGAGTTTGCGGGAGATAATGCAGGATTGGTTATTGCAGAAATCGAGCTGAAAGATGAAAACGAAACCTTTGAAAAGCCAAAATGGCTGGGAAAGGAGGTCACTGGAAAGGTGGCATATTACAATTCACAACTTATTCAAAAACCGTATAACCAATGGAAAATGTAAGAATTCTATGTTTTTTGGTATGTTTTATTGTCTTTTCCTGCAAGCAGGAAGTAACTCCTAAACCTTTGGTAGAAGAGGTGCCCAAAGAGGAAAGTACTTCAGAATTGAAAGCGAAATTAACCAATGAGGGGTATCAGATTTTCGATTTTGTAGATGAAGAGACGAAAGACACCATCTTGATGCAACAGTATTTTATGGCCTTTTTAAAGACGGGTACTAATAGAAGTCAAAGCAAATCTGAATTGGACAGTTTGCAAGTGTTGCACTTGACTCATCTTAAAAGAATGTATGACGAAGGCTATGCTGATATTTCAGGTCCTTTTGGAGACGATGGAGAAATACGGGGGATTACCATTTACAATGTACCCACCTTAAAAATGGCTGATAGTTTAGCAAACCTAGACCCCATGGTGAAGGCCGGGAGGTTAGAGATAGAAGTGCATCCATGGTGGGCTGCAAAAGGCTATCCGTTAAGATAGTGCCATCAAATATGTTTGGGGGCAGTTCTTTTTATCTTTGCTTTACCTGTTTTAGGGAGCGATACCTTTTTGTTCAATCCATTCAAAATTGGATAAATTAAACCCATGGCAAACAGTACTCCGCCAACAAGTAAGATATTAATATTGGTGGCAAAGAAAGCTCCTGTGTTCAGTACCCCAAGAATTAGAACGGTTGATAATGGAAAGGAAAGCGCCAAAATGTTGAGGGCAAAATCGCTATCAAAAGTACGTTTTTGGGTGTCTTCAATTTCAAGATGTTCCACTGCGGAAATATGGGCGTAGGGCCAAAAGCTACATGAGCTCAAACCAAAAGCCAACAATAAAAGAATGTTTTCCACGGATTGTAATCCGGAAAATAGGATAAAGATTCCTCCCAAAATAAATACCAGCCCTGCACGAATACACAACATGGAAAACACTTGAAAAAACTGTTTTCTTTTGAGTTTGATTCCCAACCCAATGAACAACAGAACCAACGGAGTCATAATCAAGCTCAATTTTTTCAGGATGTCACTGAACAAAACGGGTAAAGTATCCATAGTAAACCCAAACACCAGTAGTATTAAAGCTGCGATTATAAAAATGTTTACGGGCTCCGAAACCAGCACCTTCAATAAAGACATCAACTTTCCATTACCTTTCTTGGCCTTACTTCTAGACTGATAGTGCCAATTCATGGCAACTACGTAAAGAATGACCAGCACAAAGATTTTGTTTCCCAAATCGGCCATGGCTACTTTGGCCAAAGCATTTTCGCCTAAGAATTCGAGCACAAAGGGGAAACATGAAAGACCCGGAGCCAGCGAAGGGATAAGCAGCCTTGCGGTTCTGAACTCTGGGGAATCTTTTTCTATACCTACCAGCGGAAGGACAAACGGGATTGTAAGAAACAAAACTACGTTGAGCGCTAAGGCCATGATTGGAAGGAACAATAAGCTCCATTCCACTTTCACACCCAATAAGGCAATGAAAATTGTGGCAGGCAATGCTAGGTTCAAAATGATTGCCTTTATACCACTGCGCTCATCCTTGGATTTGATTTTGTTTTTTAGAAAAACACCTATAAGGATAAAGCATACAAACGTAATGGTCTTGTATAATCCGGAGTCCATGAAACGCTAGACTAGAACTTTAGAGATTGCGTCTGTAAAAAGTTTCATTTCATCCATGGTACCCATACTTACTCGGCACCAATCTTTATCCATAAAATGAAATGCCCTTACGCCAACTTTTAAGTCGGTCATTTTCTCCAGAAAGTCTTTTCCAGCCATTTCAATAGGGAATATCATGAAGCTGGTATGGGATTTTACGTAATCGAAGCCCATCGAATCTAAGCTGGAATACACATATTCTCTACATTTTGCATTTAATTCTCTTGAACTGTCCAAGAAAGATGTATCGTCCATTGCGGCGATTGCTGCAAATACGGAGGGATACGAAATTCCCATTCCACCTCTGGTTATTTTTTGTAGCTGACCTAAAGTCGATTCCTGACCTACAATGTATCCTACGCGCAATCCGGCCATTCCGTGAATTTTGGAAAATGTGCGAGCAATGATTACATTTTTCCCTTCATTGATAAGGGAAACCATACTTTTCTTTAAACCTTCTCCCATAAAAGCAAGATAGGCTTCGTCCACAAAGACCGGAACCTTTTCGGAGACTCTGGAACAAAAATCAACCATTTCTTCGTGATTGGTAATGGTACCCGTAGGATTGTTGGGATTACAGATGTAAACCAATTTTGTATCTGAGTCAACAGCAGCTTCCATCGCTTTTAGGTCATGAGACCAATCCTTCTTTAGTGGAACGGGCTTCCAAGTGGCACCTACAGATTCAGCAACTCGTATCAGTGACATATATGCAGGATCGGCAGATACTACATTTCCACCATTCATGAACAACACCATGGCAGTTTTTTCCAAAAGGTCGGACGAACCTGGACCCATCATTATATTCTTTGCACTTACTCCCTCAAAGTCAGCTATTTTGTTAACCAATTGAAAGAGTTCTTTCCATGCGTACCTATTACCGCCGGATGCGGCATTTTTAAATGCTTCCAAAGCTTTTGGTGATGGTCCGTATGGATTTTCATTTGCATTTAATTTGGCTTCAAAAGCAGGAAACTCCCTAACCTCTTTAGGAAGGTATTCCTTAAAGAAAGGGCTAAAAATGGCATCCCCATTTGTATCTAGAACCAATGGAGCTTTAAGATTTTCAGAATAGCCCAAGTAAGGCGTGGCAAGAATTCCTCCAGCTGTGATGGCGCCTTTTTTAAGCCAATCTCTTCTGGAAATGTTTTTGGTGGTCATAGGTGGTGTTTTTTGAATTAGCAATCACCTCTAAATTAATAGCTTAGGCAATTGTATCCTATGACAAATCCATAAAAATCAGGGCATCAAAATATCAACTCTCAAAAAATCAGGCCTAAAAAAGCACCATGATCAAACATCGTGGTATCTTTAAACAAACTAGAGAGAAGATTTAAACTGATCTAGGAAGCGTATATCGTTTTCGCTCAATAGTCGGATATCAGGAATTTGATGCAGCAGCAATGCAATTCTGTCAATGCCCATTCCAAAGGCAAAACCAGAATAAACTTCAGGGTCAATACCACAGTTCTGCAATACATTTGGATCCACCATGCCACATCCCATAATTTCCAGCCAACCTGTCCCTTTGGTCATCTTATAGTCCGTCTCTGTTTCCAACCCCCAATATACATCTACTTCGGCACTGGGCTCGGTAAAAGGGAAATAGGAAGGCCTCAGCCTTATTTTTGACTTTCCAAACATTTCTGAAGTGAAATATTGCAAAGTCTGTTTCAAATCTGCAAAAGACACATCTTTGTCCACATAAAGTCCCTCAACCTGATGGAAGAAACAATGGGACCTTGCCGAAATAGCCTCATTTCTATACACACGTCCAGGGGATATGGTACGAATGGGGGGCTGGTTGTTCTCCATATATCTCACCTGCACCGATGAGGTGTGGGTACGAAGCAAAATATCTGGGTCGGTTTGGATAAAGAAGGTATCCTGCATGTCTCGTGCAGGGTGATATTCCGGAAGATTTAGCGCAGTAAAGTTATGCCAATCATCTTCAATTTCAGGACCCTCAGAAACATTGAACCCAATTCGTGAAAAAATATCGATGATTCTGTTTTTTACAATTGAAATAGGGTGTCTTGCCCCAATTTCTATGGGTTCACCGGGACGTGTAAGATCTCCGTACTTTCCTTGCGCTTCCGTTTGCGCTTCAAGAGCCTGTTTTAAGGTGTTTACCTTCTCGTTTGCAGAGGTTTTTAATTGATTGATAACTTGGCCAAACTCTTTCTTTTGCCCGTTAGGAACATTTTTGAATTCAGCAAAGAAGGAGTTTAAAAGCCCTTTTTTTCCTAAATACTTAATTCGGAATGCCTCTATTTCGTCTTTGGAGGTGGATGAAAAAGCTTCAACCTCAACAAGGTGTTGTTTAAGAGTTTCAATCATTGGTGATTGGTTTGTCAGCCGACAAAGGTAGCAAATTGTCCCTGAAAACATAGTGGATAAGGTAGTGAACTGATATGCCTCCAAAGAAATCCTGAAGCCAATGTGTGTCTATGCTGAAGTAGATTTGCTTTGGGTCTGTGTTTATAAAGAATATGGCAACTCAGATAATAAGAAAAAACCATTACCCATAGATTACAACGGAATTTGGCCTTAAATACAAAAGGGATTGTAGTTAGAAAAATGGTTTATGGATACTTATCTTCTACGTGTTCTTTAACCCATTCCATACAACTATTAAAGTGGGCAAATACATGTTCTGTAGGAATAAGGTCGGGGATAATATCGATTCGTTCCATCATATATCTGGGCTGATCTAGAATTTCAACGAACAATACATCCATGTTTTTGTTAAGAAGATCATGCAGCACATCTTCCATGGCATAAAGCCCGGTCTGATCCATATATTGCATGCGTCCCATCCTTATAATCACTGTTGAAGCTGTATCTGGAATCTGTTCGGCTAGTTGATGGAAATCGCTGGTAGATCCAAAAAAAAGAGGCCCGTTCAAATGCTTGATGAATACTTCTTCTGCCAAGTTCTTTGGAAAATTCTTTTCATCGGCCCAAGCTTTCTCTTCAATAAGTGGGAAGACGTCGGATTTTTTAGCAGTAAGGTCTCCCATTTTTTTCATGAACATGAGGGAGGCAAAAACCAATCCTATTCCAACTGCGTACACCAAATTCCATACAGAAGAGAGTACCATTACGGTGAGCATAATAATTACCTCCGAACTTAATTTGAGGGGGCCAAGGTGAATATCTTTTGGTAAGTAAGGAATAGCCTTCAGTCCCTTATAATCCATAACTCCAATACCGACCGTCACCAATATGCCGGCCAATACAGCGGCTGGAATTTGTGAGGCTACCGGTCCCAGAGCCAAGAGAATTATCAGCAGTAATACCCCGGCAATCATTCCAGACAGTTTGGTTTTTCCTCCAGAATTGATATTGACCACCGTACGGATTGTGGCCCCAGCACCAGGAATACCCCCAAAAACGGACGCAATACTGTTTCCTATTCCTTGCCCCACCAATTCTTTATTTGGCTTATGTTTGGTCTGAGTCATGTTATCAGCAACCACCGATGTGAGCAGAGAATCTATTGCACCTAGTAGCGCAAGTGTTAGGGCAGTAAAAATGTGAGGAGAAATGGAACCCAATGAAAATTTGCTGAAGATTTCTAAATTTGGCAAGGGCAGTCCGCTAGGTATTTTTTCAATAGGCCTATAGTCTAACCCAACACCATATGCAATTCCAGAAACCACGACCAAGGCCACCAAGGTGCTTGGTATGGCTTTGGTAATTCTTTTAAATCCAAAAATAATGAGAATGGTGGCTATTGAGAGGGCCAATTCCAACCAATTAATATTGCCCAAAGCCCTAGGCAAAACTTTAAAGGTTCCCAAGACACCTGATGCATCTTTTGCCGCAAGGGTCTTGGCTTCTTTCTCCATATCTGCCTGGGTAATTTTGTTGGCGCGTTTTATGGTTTCTTCAAAATCCTCAAGAACCAAGATTCCCTCACCAGCCTCTTCCTTTAGAATGTTTTCTAGAATTTCTTCCTCTGCTTCCGCCATGTGTTGAGCAACAAATTCACGGTCCTCTTTTGGATAATAACCTACTGCCGGAAGAATTTGTGTTACCAAAATAATGACCCCTATTGCGGTCATAAAACCTGAAACCACGGGATAAGGAATGTATTTAATGTATTTGCCCAAACCAATTAGGCCCAAACCAATCTGCATGATTCCAGCCAAAAGAAAGATGGTAAGTATGGCAGGAAGAGCTTTTTCAACATCTCCATCGTTGACAGCAATAATACTGGCAATAACCACCATGCTAACGGCTGTCATAGGAGCAGTGGGCCCAGAAATTTGGGTGTTGGTACCTCCAAAGAGTGCAGCAAAAAAACTGATGAAAATTGCGCCATAAAGACCTGCGCTAGGTCCCAAACCCGAACTTACACCAAAGGCAAGGGCCAACGGTAGAGCTACTATGCCAGCGGTTACTCCACCAAATAAATCACCCCTGAAATGTTTAAACATATGCAGTTGTTGGGTTTATTGCAATACCGCCAAGATAGTGAATTTGAGACACTTAAAAAGGCCAACGAAAGTATAATCATTGGCCTTGATAGAATTGAAATTCTAAAAAAAACTAGTTAAAAATAATGCACCTGTCCATCGGCTATGTCGTACATACCCCCCACAATAAGAATCTCCCCATTATCTTCCATGTCCTTTAAGACCATGCTTTTCTTTCTGATGTTTTCTATGGTCAAATGAACGTTCTTTTCGGCAACCGCATTTACAAAATCAATGTTTTTGGAATTGCGCTGCGATTCATCAGAAGGTTCTGCAACAGCTGCAACGGCAGGTCTTATTTTGCTCAATAGTTCAGTAAGGTTTCCCATTTTTGCGTCATCACAAGCGCCTTTTACGGCTCCACAGCTAGTATGCCCTAGAACCACAATAATTTTTGTTCCTGCCAGTTTACAGGCAAACTCCATACTTCCCAGAATATCTTCATTCACTATATTACCAGCTACTCTGGCACTGAATATATCCCCCACCCCTTGGTCAAAAATGAGCTCTGCGGATACCCTGGAGTCAATACAACCCAAAATGGTGGCAAAGGGATATTGACCTGATGTGGTTTCCTTTACCTGTTGGAGCAAATCTCTATTTGCTTGTTTTTTTTCAACGAAACGCTTATTCCCTTCTTTTAGAAGTTCCCATGCTGCATTTGGAGTGAGTGCTGCTTGTGTTTCTTTAGTCTGTGTTATCATCGCTTGGAAGATTTTGATTTTTATCTAATTTAAAAAATTGAATATAGCTATCTGGGTTTTCAACCACTCCACGTTCGGAAATTAATTTAATAACAATATTCTTATTGGCTGCTTTTTCGGAGAAATCTTCAAGAATCTCTATAATATCATTATCCAAATATCTTGTATTTCGAACATCCAACTCAAGCTGAGAATTTTCTGGAAGACTGTCCAGCTCTTTTAAAATAGCACCTTTGTTGAAAAAAGTAACTTCTTCTGCCAAGGTCATCTTTATCTTGTGAACACCATTGCTTTTATCTTCTATATGCAAGAAGTGTGAATTTTGGTAGCTTTTAATAAGAATAACCACGATTCCCACACCCAAGCCAAGACCTATTCCGACCAATAAATCCGTAAAGACAATTCCCAATACGGTGACGATAAATGGGACAAATTGTTTCCACCCCAAAGTATACATGGTTTTAAAAAGCTTGGGCTTTGCCAGCTTATATCCTACAATAAACAATATGGCCGCTAGCACCGAAAGAGGAATCATATTCAGCAATCTTGGTATTAGAATTACTGAAATAAGTAAGAAGAAACCATGAATTATAGCCGATGCCTTTGTTCTACCTCCAGATTGAATATTTGCGGAACTTCTAACAATAACTTGGGTTACTGGAAGACCCCCTACCAAACCGGACACTGTGTTCCCAATACCTTGGGCAAAAAGCTCTTTATTGGTTGGAGTAGTTCTTTTATAGGGATCTAGTTTATCCGTTGCCTCAACACACAACAAGGTTTCCAAACTGGCAACCAAGGCTATGGTAAATGCGGTAATCCATATCTGTGGGTTTCCTATAACCGAGAAATTGGGAAAACTAAGCAAGGTTCCCATAGTTTCAACACTTTCAGGAACTGGTACTTTTACTAAATGCTCTGCCGAAATACCCCATGTCTCATTTCCCTGTGTGAGAAGAAAGTAAATTATGCCCAAAACTACAGCAACCAAAGGCCCTTGGATTAGTTTAAAGATTTTTCCTTTTTCGGAAAGCACATTGTTCCAGAGAACCAAGATGGCCATGGCCACAATAGCAATTATGGTTGCTCCATTATTGAAATTACCACTTATGATTCCGCTGATGGTATTAAAAATCTCTGTAAAGGTATTTTCTCCGTCTATTTGGAAAAAGGCAAAGTCGCCTTCGGGGTCTTTATCATAACCAAAAAAGTAAGGGATTTGCTTTAGGATAATTATGATTCCAATTCCAGTAAGCATTCCCTTAATTACAGAAGATGGGAAATAGTAGGCGATAACCCCTGCTTTTAGAATACTGAACAAAATTTGAATAAGGCCACCCAATACAACAGCCACCAAAAAGTTTTCAAAACCTCCCAAAGTGCCTATAGCAGTGAGAACAATTGCTGCAAGTCCAGCTGCTGGGCCACTGACCCCGATATGGGAACCACTCAGGGAACCTACAATGATTCCACCAACGATTCCTGCAATAAGACCAGAAAATAATGGGGCACCACTGGCAAGGGCTATTCCCAAACATAAGGGTAATGCAACAAAAAATACTACTATACTTGCCGGCAAGTCATTCTTAATATACTTGAACATAATGTGATTAGGTTTTATACTCCGAAAGATATTATTCTTCGGAGGGAATGATAGAATTAGCTAAAAAAGAAAGTTGCTCATTTAGATTGCCCTAGGTGGCGGAAGGAGTATATCAAGGACAAAATCAGAATTGTGAGTAACATACACTAAATGGATACACTCTTGGGCCTGGGTTAAATCAGACTGGGTAAATTGAAAATTGTTTAAGAATAAATCCTTTTCGTCAAATTTTTTTTCAGATTCTTTTTCACCTTGTTTTTCTTCTTCATTGGAGTCCGTAAGAAGCACTATATCAATATTTTCACCAATAAGTGAGAGTAATGAAGGGGTCAATATGGAGGACACCAGAAATATAGCTATTAAAGGAAAAGCAATTTTCTTCAAGCAAGGTGGTTTTAAACAAAAATAATAGTAAAGCTATTGTTTTTCGTTAAATTTTGTTTAAAAATCTTTCAAAAGCTTGACATTTTCATTTTGGATCCAACCGGTTTGACCATCAGCTATTTTTATTTTCTGCCAATCCTTCAAACCATCGAGCACATTTACTTTGGTCCCCTCATGAAGAATAAATACAGTCTCACTGTTCTTGTTGGGTTCCGAAGTGATTTTTACTTCCTTGGCAAAGACAATTGCAGGATTGTTTGATTTGTATTCCTGGTATTGGAGATAAGCAAGCAAAACTGTAAGCAGCCCCAGAACTAAAGAAAAGATACTTGTTATAAAGGCAATTCTTTTTTGGGAGGCACTACGAAGAAAATAGTATGCTAAGTAACCAAGAACAAACAACATGATTAGTACAACGGAAAGATAGGCCCATCCATCAAAAGAGAATAAGTTCACCACTGAAGAATATGCTTTTCCAATTTCGGTTTGTGGCATTTCCTCTACAGCGTCCAGCCTCATGTTTTGGGCGTACTTTAAGTTATTTTTTACTTCTCCATCATCCGGATTTAGGAGCAGGGCTTTTTCATAATAATAAATACTTGGACCAATATGATTCAGCTTGTAATGACAGTTGGCCAAATTAAAGTACAACTCTGCCGAGTGCTTGCCATTATCCAGAATCTGCTCATAGTTTTCAATGGCTTTGGTATAATCTCCCTTATTGTAGTGTTCTGTAGCTTGAGTAAACAACTGGCTGTTTTGGGAATTTCCCAAAGCAAAAACCAAAAGTGCTATGCACAAAACAAAAATCCGTTGCATCATAGTTGTTTGTCCAGTTTTGAAATTACCTCACTTGCCTTTTCATAGTCCTGTTGCATCTGAACATCCGAAAAAGGACTGTAACGGGCCATCTCACAATTGGTCAATAGACTTATAAAACCCGCTATATCAGAGTAATCAACCTTTTTCTCATCAAGAACAGAGGAGATTTTTTCTTTGCTGAATTCTGAAGTTTCTATTTTCAATTTGGCTTTTAGATAGTTGTGCAGTCCCTTTTCCAGTGCTACATAAAAAGCTTCTTTGTTGCCTAGTTCTTTTTTGGCAGTAGAAAGGTATTTTTTAGCTAATCGATTTGCTCTTTTTATTTTATTACCTTCAATATCACTTGCAATAGCTTCCCTTTTCTTAAAGGAGAATACAGCAATCGGAATTAGAAGAATAGGGGCTAAAAGTAGAATATAAAAAGTGTTTGACCCGAAAAAATAGTTTGTTCCAATTCTGCTAAGATTGGGTCTTAGTTTTATAAAGTGAAATTGCTTGCCAGTGGGCACTACCAGCTGCTTGTTTATATTTGGAGCAACCGCACTGGCAGCATTATTGCCTGTAGGACCTTCCAAAACTTCAATATTGATTTCTTCGGAGTTCAATGTGACATAATTTGCTGTCTTTGGATTGAAGTAACTGAAAGAAATACTGGGTATTGGGTATTTTCCTCTAAAAGAAGGGACCACGGTATAGTTGTTGGCCACTTTTCCCTCCATACCCGAAAGGTTCGTACGTACGCTTTCCTTGTACTCCGGTTCGTAAACTTCAAGAGAGCTTGGTAATTCGGGTTCTGGTAGTTGGAACAACTTCAAATTTCCTTTTCCTGAAATTTCAACTTTAGCTTGAAGCGATTCGGATGCATTCAACTTTTTCTTACTGGAAGTTACCTGAAATTTAAAATCGCCCACGGCACCTCCAAAATTTGCAGGTTTTCCTGCTTCGGGAAGAGGTTTTACAGAAAGAGTTCTTCTTCCCGCAGAGACTGTTTTACTGGTCTGTGTATAAATGCGCCCTCCAAAAAAATCTCTACGGTTTGTGGGAACATCAACAAAAATTTCAAGGGACAAAGGCTCAATATCCAACTTCCCGGATTTTTGTGGATATAGTACTACTCTTTTCAGTACTACGTACCGGTAGGGTTTTCCCTTATAACTTCCATTTTGGGCCGTATGTTTGGTGACAGGGATGTCTTGGCTCCAAAAATCGTTGTATTTAGGACTATCCAGCGAGCGATAGTTTGTGACATTAATGTTTGGGCTCACATAGAGTTTGTAGATAACCGTCACTGCCTCATTTAGGTAGGGATTGCCCTTGGAAACCTCTGCAACCAAATGCAGACTTTCATCCGCTACATCATCTACTGTTTTTTGGTCGCTCGGTTTGTCTACCGCAGCGGTAACCTCTACGGTTTTGGGAAGGGTTTTATAGGTATCTCCTGCGATTTCAATGGTGGCTTGCTTGATGGTAAATCTGCCGCGAGCTGTTGGCACCAATATATAGGAATATGTTTTGGAGAAAGTGCGTTTCCCATTGATCCATGAAGAACTTATGGATTGTGAAGGTCCCATTACAACCTTAAATCCCTCAAAAGATGGAGGGTTGAAATTGTCCCCATCCTTGTTCATAGTAAATTCAGCTCGTAGACGTTCGTTTATCCCTAGTTTTTCTTTGCTCAGTTTGAGCTCAAAGGAAACTTCTTCTTGTGCACTTATCTGGGTTGACCCCAAAAGGGTAGTGCACAGAATTATAGTTAAATAAACACCCCGCTTCAACATCACCAATCTTTCTCGTTTTTAATTTTCTTGCCTCTCACCTTTCTTGCCTCCATTTTTTCCTGCACCTTTTTCTCTTCATTCTGCATGGCCTCTAGCAAATTCTGGATTTGCTGCTTGGAGAGTTGATTTGGTCTGGGTTGTTGTTTCTTCTGGTCAGGTTGATCGCCTTCATTGGGTTTTTGTTCTTGCTCTTTTTTCTTGTCCCCATCTCCCTCTTGATTTTCTTCAGGCTTATTGTCCCCATTTTTTCCTTCGTCACCTTGGTCCTTGTTCTGGTCCTGATCCTGATCTCCTTCCTTGTCTTTATCTTGGTCTCCCTCGTTGTTTTGGTCCTGATTCTTATCTTTTTGGTCTTGCTGGTCCTGTTTGTCCTTATCGTCCTTATCTTGGTCGTTTTGCTGTTCGTCTTGTTCCTTTTTTAGCATTTCTTTGGCTAAGGCAAGATTATACCGGGTCTCTTCGTCCTTGGGATTGTTTCGTAAAGCTTCTTTGTAGGCTTCAACTGCTTTTTCGTATTCCTTATTTTTCATGAACACATTGCCCATGTTGTGAAATGATTTGTGTTTTCCTTCTTTGGAAGTTGCAGTTTCACCGGCCTGTTTGTACCTGCCAAATGCTTCGGTAAAGCTTTCTCTATTATAATATGCATTGCCTAAATTGTATGGAGCAACAGCATTTTTTTTGCTTTTGGAAATAGCCCGTCTGTAATCGGATTCTGCGCCAGTGAAGTCATTCGCTGTCAACTCCTTATTGGCTTCCCAAGTAAGGTTAGTGGAGTTTTTTAAAGCTTTTTCTTCAGCTTTTTCCGCCTCTTCGTCTTGAGCCCATGTAGTAAGGCTAAACATCAAAAAAATACCCAATGTAAATCTCATCTCTTTATACATCATCATGTTCATTGAAAAGATTAAGTTTTTTCAACCATTTGGTTTTTCTGTCTAGCAGGAAGATATCCAAAAATAAAAAGAATAGACCGATTGCCAGAAACCATTGAAATTGGTCTTTATATTCTGCGAATTGTTTAGCCTCAAATTCTTTTTTATCCATTTGGGCCAACTGTTCTTTGATAAATTCTACGGCCTCATCCGTATTGGAACCATCAATGTAGACCCCATTGCCTTCAGATGCTATTTCGGATAGAACGGCTTCATTTAATTTAGTGATTACTACCTCACCTTGATTATCTTTCTTCAAACTTTCTACGACACCATTTCTTTTGATGGGTATTGGCGCACCTTTTGGTTTACCTACGCCTAAAGTGAAAATCTGAATCCCGTTTTGGGTAGCATTTTCAACTGCACTTATAGTGGTTCGCTCTGAGTGGTCTTCTCCATCGGAAACAATAAAGAGCACTCTATTGGTTTGTTCATCATCATCAAAATAAGTGCTCGCCAAATCTATGGCCGCATTGATTGCCGTTCCTTGGGAAGAAAGCATATTGGTATTCATGGCCTGAAGGAACATTTTTGCTGCGCCATAATCCGTGGTTATTGGTAGTTGTGGGTAGGCCTGGCCTGCATAAGCTATAATTCCGATTCGGTCACTGGCCAATTGATTGATGATTTCAGAGACCAATCGCTTGGCTTTTTCCATACGATTAGGTGCTATATCCTCTGCCAACATACTTTTGGAAACATCAATGGCGAATACGATATCTACCCCTTCCCGCTTTACGGTCTCTAATTTGGTTCCAATTTTAGGATTCACCAGGCCCAAAATCAAAAACCCTAATCCAGCGAGCAGAAATAGTAGTTTCAATGCGGATTTAAATTGAGATTTATCAGGAGCCAATCTGCGCAACAATCGTGTATCCGCAAATTGTTTTTGGGTTCTTCTTTTCCATATTTGAAGAAAAAAGAAAGCCATTGCCATTACCGGAAGTATGGCTAAGAGATAGAAATATATTTTTTCGTCAAACTGAATCATTGCACTTAAATAAAGCTTTTGAATATGGAACTACGAAGTCCCCATTCCAATAAAAGCAAAACCCCTGCCAGAAGTACCAGTGGTCTAAACTTTTCATCATACTTATAATACTTGAACTCTTCTATTTCGGTTCTTTCCAATTTATTTATCTCATCATAGATTTCTTCCAACGTATCATTATCGGTAGCCCTAAAATATTTACCTCCCGTGGCAGATGCAATTTCTTCTAACAACTTCTCATCAATTTCTACTTGACGCATACCGAAACGGAAAGAACCATCTCGATTGTAGGCTATTGGAGAAAGGGCATTTCCATTGGTTCCCAAGCCAATAGTATAGGTTTTTATCCCAAATTCCACTGCCAAATCTGCTGCAGTGGAAGGTTCTATGAAACCGGAATTGTTTACCCCATCCGTAAGTAAAATAATAACCTTGCTTATAGCTTTGCTTTCCTTGAGGCGATTTACCGAAGTAGCTAATCCCATGCCAATGGCAGTTCCATCTTCAAGCTCACCATGGGTTATTTGACGAAGGGCGCTTAAGACAATGGCCTTGTCGCTGGTTATTGGTGTTTTGGTATAGCTTTCGCCAGCATAGGCCACTAAGCCAATACGGTCATTGGGACGTTTTTTGATAAAATCCGCAGCAACTTTTTTAAGTGCAGATAGTCTATCCGGCTTCAAGTCTTTGGCTAACATACTACTGGAGACATCGATTGCCATGACTATATCAATTCCCTTGGTAGTCTTTGTTCTGGTCGAAATATCTTCGGTCTGAGGTCGTGCCAAAGCTGTAATAATAGCTGCCAAGGCCAGCAAACGAAGTGTAAAAAGCAGAGGTCTAAGCTTTGAAGCTATACTCTTTACCGTGAATCCTTTAATACTTGAGATACGAAGCGAAGCGACCTGCTGTCTTCTTTTAAAAATATACCATAGAATTGCCAGAGGAAGCAGGAGCAGCAACCAGAAAAATTGTGGATTAGCAAATTCTACATTCTCAAACATTTCTAAGCTTGTGTTTTAACTTCTAAAGAGCTCAATATACGATCTACAATTTGTTCAGCATATTCATCCCCATCTTCCCAAGTAATGATGATTTGTTGCATGAACCCTTTTCCCCCAAAGGAAAGAATGTTGTATTTCGCTTTTTTAGACTCGTTGTCAATTGGATTTTTAAAATTCCCTGTACCATACGTTTTAAGTCCTTGAACACCAGATTTGGTTGTGAACTCTTCTTGTTTGGTGATAATGTTTTTAAGCCCAAGGCCTTCAAAAGTGGACAATGTTCCAGCTATGGCAGCCTCAAAATTGGGTTCTGTTTGCTCTTTGTATGTTACTGAACTGGTGCTTATGCCAAAAAGACCTACGTAGCTTCCGTACCGAAATGTTTGAAGCTCTTTTACCAATTCCTGTGCTTCTTCTGGAAGCTCAGCTTCATTCCGAACCAATACATCCGGGGTTTCCAATTCAATAGGCGGATATCCATAGGAGCTAAACACCCATTCGCCTTCAAGTAAGTCCTTTGTTGGGTATCCGAAAACGGTATCCCTTACTTCTTTAACGCCAAAGAAAATTAGGGAGAAAGTAGTTCCCAAAACAAGAAGACCTGCAAAAATGGCTGCGGCCCAATAAATCCGCTTGCGCTGTTTCTTTTTGGCCAATTCTTCTAAATATTCTTCGTTCAATAGAAGCTCTTCTTCAGTAGGTTCAGGAAGGGC
The DNA here is from genome assembly GCF_947501165.1 of uncultured Allomuricauda sp. Lineage (GTDB taxonomy): Bacteria > Bacteroidota > Bacteroidia > Flavobacteriales > Flavobacteriaceae > Flagellimonas. The sequence continues at coordinate 1,011,782 of NZ_CANMUU010000001.1, forward strand.
TTCATGGGTTTTCTCCACAATTTCCTCAACTAACTTTCTGTCCTGTTCCGCGGTTGACGTGGAAGGTTTGGAGCGCGCAAATTTTACTAAATCTGCTGTTCGAAGTATTTGTTGAAATTGTTTGATGGTTTCATCCTCTAGTTGAAGTTCTCCAGAGTCCTTGAGTAATTCTAACTTAGTGATAAGTTGATCGGTGGTACTTTCCAAAGCGGTAACTTGAACATCTTCTTCCAAATATGATCGAACAATATCCGTTAGTTCAGAATAATACTTTTTGTATTCGTCTTGGATTAGATATCTGGAGTTTTCCAAACGTTTTAGCTCCAAAAGTGCACGATCATACGGAGGAAGTAAGGCTTCTTTCTCCTCTTCAGTTAATGGTTTTTTTCGTAAAAAGAACCAATATACAAGGCCACCAATTATCAAAAGAGCCAAACCAATCCATAAAATAGCCCACCACAACTTGGCGTAGCTGCGATCCACTTGAATAAGTGGTTTAATGTCGTACATTTTTTGTTTCGTGGTGTCCACAACCACATCAGCTACCTTAATCTGAAAAGAGTCGGTAAAGAAAGGTTGTTCATTGATGGCTATACGTTGAGGTGGAATGGTATAAGACCCACTATCAAATTGTGTAAGCGCATAAATACGTTGAAGCTTTACTCGATTGCTCTCTGTTATGGTATCGGTAAGCAGGGCTTCAACTGTTTCCAAAGGAGAAAAAGTTTGCCCCTCCGGGAAATGCACAATATTGGTGGAATCGGTTTCTACAGTGATTTTATACTGTATTTGTTCTCCAATTTTTATGGAAGTAGTATCAATTTCTGAGCTAACTTTTGAATCGACTTGGGCACTTCCTAAAAATGGGACAGAGAACAGCAACATTCCCACAAAGAACTTCAATGGGTACTTTTTTATTTGTACTATGTGCCTGTCCAACTTCATTATCCCCTTCTCTTAAAATAGCCCAATAGTTTTTTCACATAACTTTCATCCACCCTACAATGAATTACACCACTACCAGACTTGGCGAAAGAATCTGAAAAGTATTCGACCTTGTCTTTATGAAACTGCCCATAAGCACTACGTACTCTTTTTGAGCGTGTATTGACCAGTTCAAGTAATCCTGTTTCTGCATCCTGCATTTGAACCATACCTAAATTGGGCATGGATTGTTCTTTTTCATCATAGACCCGGATGCCAGTTACATCATGTTTGTTGCCCACAATACGAAGTGTGGAATCATAATCATCAGCAATAAAATCAGAGAGCAGAAAAACAATCGCCTTCTTTTTCATCACATTGATTAAAAATTTGAAGGCTTCGGTAATATTGGTTTCGCTACTTTTTGGAGTAAACTCTAAAAGTTCACGAATAATCCGCAAAACGTGACTCTTTCCCTTTTTCGGTGGGATGTATAGCTCTACCTCATTGGAAAATAAAATCAGACCTACTTTGTCATTATTCTGCAAAGCCGAAAAAGCCAAAGTGGCCGATATCTCGGTAATTACTTCTTTTTTGAACTGCTTTGCTGTACCAAAAAGTTCGGAACCACTGACGTCTACCATCAACATCATGGTAAGCTCACGCTCTTCTTCAAAAACCTTTACAAAGGGTTCGTTGTAGCGGGCAGTCACGTTCCAATCAATATTTCGGACATCGTCTCCAAATTGATACTGTCGAACTTCACTAAACGTCATACCCCTTCCTTTAAAGGTAGAATGATACTCCCCACCAAAAATATGGTCGGAAAGACGCCTGGTCTTTATTTCAATTTTCCGTACTTTCTTAAGTAGTTCTTTCGTATCCATGTGTTCAATTAACAATCATACAATGTTCAATTCTTTTCCAGAGTTTTGAGCCCTTGGTCAATTGTCCATTGTTAATTACACATTGGGTTAAGGCACTTCCACTTCGTTGACTATCTTATTGATAATTTCTTCAGATGTCACATTTTCTGCTTCAGCTTCATAGGTTATTCCAATTCTGTGTCGCAGCACATCATGAACTACGGCTCTAACATCTTCTGGAATAACGTATCCTCTTCGTTTAATAAATGCATAGCATTTGGAAGCATTTGCCAAATTGATACTTCCCCTGGGTGAAGCTCCAAAGCTGATTAGGGGTTTTAATTGGTCGAGGTTATATTTTTCTGGATACCTGGTTGCAAAGATGAGGTCCAGGATATATTTTTCAATTTTTTCATCCATGTAGACTTCACGGACGGTCTGTTGAGCGCTTAAAATTTGTTTTAGACTAACTACCGGATTTACAGGCTCACCAGGGGTACTACGAAGGTTCTGACGAATAATGAGCTGTTCTTCGTTTAATTTAGGATAGTCAATAACCGTTTTGAGCATAAAACGGTCTACCTGCGCTTCAGGTAATGGATATGTTCCTTCTTGTTCCACTGGATTCTGGGTAGCCATCACCAAAAAGGGCTTATCCAATATGAAGGTTTCATCTCCAATAGTTACCTGCTTTTCCTGCATAGCTTCCAAGAGAGCAGACTGTACCTTTGCGGGGGCACGGTTAATCTCATCAGCTAAAACAAAGTTGGCAAAAATAGGTCCCTTTTTAATGGAGAAATCATTCTCCTTGATATTATATATCAAAGTTCCCACCACATCGGCAGGAAGCAAATCTGGAGTAAACTGTATTCTGCTAAAGCTTCCTTTAACGGCCTTTGCCAATGTGTTAATGGCCAAAGTTTTTGCAAGACCGGGAACACCCTCAAGTAAAATGTGACCTTGTCCCAAAAGACCAATGAGTAGTCGCTCAACCATATGTTTTTGACCCACAATAGCCTTATTCATTTCTGAGGTGAGCAAATCAATAAAAGCACTTTCATGCGCTATTTTCTCATTCACAGCACTAATATCAATAGTAGTGTTTTCTTCCATACAAAACTTTTATCCCAAAGGGTAATGATAGTGTTTTTTATAAGGATTGCAAAATGAAAATTAATTTAAAAAGCGGCTGTTAATTAATGGTTAAAAAAAACGCTAAGCCCCTAGTTTTGGGAAGTATTTAAGGGTTTATTTTTATACTTTCACCCTATATGCAAACTACAAAAAACTATTCCCCAATTATTGTGGGAACAATGACATGGGGAAGTTGGGGAAAGCAACTTTCCAAAACAGGTATGATTGATTTGATGGAGCATTGTCTTGAGAATGGGCTCCATACTTTTGATCATGCAGATATTTACGGAGATTATACTACAGAGACTGATTTTGGCAATGCCTTTTCTGAAAGTGGTATAGAGAGGTCTTCAATTGAGTTGATTACCAAATGTGGTATACAGATGACCTCTGGTCGGAAAAATCAATTGAAGCATTATGAATACAGTAAGGACTACATTATTTGGTCGGCTGAAGAATCACTCAAAAAACTGAAAACGGATTACCTGGATTTTTTTCTGTTACATCGGCCCAGCCCGTTGATGAACCCTTCTGAAATTGCTGAAGCTGTAACCCATCTTTTGGATAGTGGAAAAATCAAACAGTTTGGTGTTTCCAATTTTACGCCTTCCCAAATCAGGATGTTGGAAAAGGAGATTGATGTAAGTGCCAATCAAGTTGAGTTTTCCATCACTCATTTAGACCCAATGTACGACGGTACATTTGACGATTGTGTAGGTAAGAATCGTTTTGCGATGTCTTGGAGTCCATTGGGAAAAGTTTTTCGTGAAAAAAGCGAACTAACGACTAGGGTTAAGGAGACACTTTCCCTAATGGCGGAGAAATATGATACGGAGGAAAGCCAGTTGCTTTTGGCTTGGATGCTGACACACCCTGCAAAACCATCTCCAGTAATCGGTACTACAACCAAGGAAAGACTCACGGCTTCTGCGGAAGCTGCTCGTATTGAACTTGATACACAAGATTGGTTTACACTTTTGGCGGCCAGTCAAGGCCACGAAGTACCTTAAAGGACAAATTATGAAACAAAAAACCATATTGATTACAGGGGCAACCAGCGGTATTGGAAAGGCCACTGCAAATCTATTGGCAATAGAGGGATTCAAACTTGTACTCTGTGGAAGAAGAGAGGAACGCTTGAAGGAAATCCAGAAAGATTTGGGTTCAAAAACAGAAGTGCATATTTTGAATTTTGACGTTAGGGACAGGAAAGCGGTTTTCAATTCAATTAGTTCATTGCCTAAAGCTTTCTCTAAAATTGATATCCTTATCAATAATGCGGGTAATGCGCATGGCCTGGACCCAATCAACGAAGGAAGTATGGATGATTGGGATGCCATGATAGATATCAATGTGAAAGGACTGCTGTACGTATCTAGGGCGATTATTCCTCAAATGGTTGAGCATAAATCGGGTCATATTATCAATATCGGTTCCACCGCAGGAAAAGAAGTGTATCCTAACGGCAATGTGTATTGTGCCAGCAAGCATGCTGTTGATGCGATTAACCAAGGAATGCGCATTGATTTAAACGCTCACGGAATAAGGGTGGGCGCCATCAATCCAGGATTGGTTGAAACTGAATTCAGCCAAGTACGATTTAAAGGGGACGATTCCCGTGCCGAAAAGGTGTATCAAGGTTATCAACCACTGCTACCTGAAGATATTGCCGAGCTTATTCTTTTTGCCATTACCCGACCCAGTCATGTAAATATTGCCGATTTGGTAGTCATGCCAACAGCCCAGGCCAGCAGCACCATAGTGAAAAAAATACTATGATTAATAAACGCCTGTTGGTTAAAAATCTCTTGGCTCATAATGATGAGAATAGCTTCTATGACAAAAAGAGATGTATTTCGATAGGCGAAAAAGAAGGCAAGGCGAAGTTCTTAAAGCACGTTTGTGCGCTTGCCAATAGTAACCCTAAAAACAATTCATTCATTGTAATAGGGGTAGAGGATGAAGATAATAAAATTGTTGGCGTCGATTTTTTTGATGACAGTAGGATTCAGAATTTGGTAAATGCCTATTTGGACAATCCCCCATTAATTTCGTACGAGAACATTCCCTTTCCTCATTTACCTGAGGGAAAGGTAGTTGGGTTGGTGACTATAAAATCCAATGGAAAAGTATGTGCCCTCAGAAAAAACATCTGGAAATATTATGGTGGGGCCGTGTTTTTCAGGGAAGGTAGTATAAGCCTTCCCAAAGCTTTTGATATAGAATTAAAAGACATTAATTCTGACGCGGTAGCTACCATTGAACAACATGCCAGAAACAATATAGAATTGACCTTGGATGCTGTGATAAACTTCATGAACAAAAGACATGCGGATTTGACCAGCCATTATAAAGTATTTAAGGAACAGTTTGTGGTATGTTGGGCAGGAAATGTAAAAAAGGTAAAGAACGAGACCTATTTTTCAAGAGTGGATATTGAGCTTATCAATGAGCAAGTAAAACTGTTTTATTCCGCTTTGGATGAAATTACAATAGAATACAATGAAGATTCCTTCTCTACCTTAGAATATGTGCAATTAGGATTGGGTGTCCAACAAAAATACTATCCTCTTGAAAAGATGGAGATTACCTTTTCCGAAAACGGAAAGTACACCATTAATAGTGAATTGGTTTTTGAACCTCCTCAATACGATAAAAAAACATTGCATCATGTATTGAACTCAAACAATTCGATTATGATGAAGCTAGAGAAACAAATAGCCTTGAACAAAGCAGAAAAAAACGATTTAAAACACCTACCTGCCACTTATCTGATTTGTTATTTAAATGGTTTTGAGGAGGCTAGGGAAATGATGGAAAAAGCGAGGCCCTTGTTGAAAAGAGCAGATGACATTGTATATCAATCATTAAAAGAGTCGCTTAGGATTCTTAGAAAGGTGAAATACAGCTAGTGTTTTTTTAACCAAATGACCTGATAGGCATTCAATTGTAAAAGCCCACTTTTTAAGGATACTTTTTTGTTTGAAACCAAATCTTTGGGTTCTCCTTTGGTAAAATATCCAAGCTTCATAATCCAAGAGGCATTAACTACTTGGGGGTTTTCATCAAAATTGCAAAGGACTAGAAGGCCATCAGTTTTTCGATCAGCACGTTCGAATGCGAAAATATGATGGTTACCTGTATGATAGAGGGACAAGTTGTTGGTATCAGCAAAAATGGGTGCACTTTTCCTAATTTTCACCAACCTCTTGAGGGTATGAAAAATCTTGCTTTGAGGAAGTTTCTTTTGCGAGAGTTTATCTATAACCTCCCAATCTTGATAAGGTCGGTTTACCCATCTACTATCACCTTTTTTATTATCCTTTTCAAAAAAAGAGTAATCATTTAAAGTGCCTATTTCATCTCCAGCATAGAACATTGGGATGCCACCAAATGCAAGAATAATGGAGTGCAATAGAATTATTTTGGATACAGATTGGTCAATTAGTACCTCATCATTGTCCTCTATGGCTTTCTCCAGACCAAGTAATGATGCGGCACTTCCTGTAATTCTTCCATCTCCCGTTTTTGGGTTATGCATAAACAACAATCCCTTTGCGGGAGACCAATCCAAACCTTGACAGTAATAATCCAATAAAAACCTTCGATGTTGAGCAGGATTCCAACCAATTTCTTCAATGAATTGATTTTCATAACCCAAGCCAATATCATCATGGCAGCGTACATAGTTTAGCCAAGTGGCATCTTTTGGCTTATCTGGTACATTTTCCAAGCTTTTATAAAGTAATACTGTTTTTTTTGTAGCTATGGAATTCCATAATAATGCCATTAAAGAGGCATTATAGGCTATCTCACATTCGTTTCCATATTGAATGCCCTGACCAAAGTATTTTATGATTTCCTTTGGGGCCACGATGGCCTCTGCCAATAAAACAGTTCCAGGAGCGACGACTTGCAAGCACATTCTAAAGAGACTTACCAAAATATGGGCCTCAGGAAGATTTTGGGAAATAGTGCCTATTTTCTTCCATAGAAAGGCTAGCGCATCAAACCTAACAATGTCCACGCCCAGATTGACCAGATTGACCAACTGCGAAAGCATTTCCAAAAATACTTTAGGATTGGTATAATTAAGGTCCCATTGATAGCTGTTAAAAACGGTCATAACCCATTGTTGCATCTCGGGGATATAGGTGTAATTACCAGGAGAGGTTTCTGGGAACACCTCGGGGAGTGATTTTTCAAAAGCATTGGGAACCGTAGTATCAGGATAGGTATAGTAATATCCTTGGTATTTTTTATCTCCTTTTTTTGCTTTTTTGGCCCATGGATATTCGTCGGAGGTATGATTCACCACAAAATCCAACATAAGGTACATTCCCTTTTTTCTTAGGTTTTTGGTCAAATTGATAAGATCTTTTTTACTTCCATACCGTTTATCGACCTCATGATAACTATTAACAGCATATCCTCCATCATTTTCTCCTTTAGGACGTGTAGTAACAGGCATTAGGTGCAAAAAGTTAACTCCAAATTCTGTGAAATACGATAACTTTTCTTTCAAGCCCTTTAAATCTTCATTGAAATGCTCTACATACAATTGCATTCCCACCATTTTTTCCGATTGGTACCAATTTCCGGATGAAATGCGTTCAAGATCTTGAAGCTTCAACTCCTCGGGCCGTGTTTGATATAGTTTTGGTAACAAAGTCAACAACTGTCCAAAAAAAAGTTCGTGTTTTTCTTCAGGATAAAGAGAAAAAAAAAGGTTTTGAATCAAGCTGAGGTTGGTGGCCATTCTAAGATGGAACAAGGACTCTGCGGACTTGTCTTCAGTTTTTGAAGATAAAAGGCGATGTAAAGAAGCTTGATTCATCAACTCTCCAATTGAGATTTTGTGGGAAGTGCGGGAATGGCTCCATAGGAAGTTGTAGTTATGGCCCCCGCCTTATTTGCTTTCTCCACCATGGCTAATAGTAGGGAAGTATCACTGAAAATCTGCTCGTACTTATCCAAATGGGAGATTTGGCACAAAAGACACCCAATGAAAGCATCACCGGCTCCTGTAGTATCTATTGCCTTAACTGGAATACTCGGAACAATTTGTTTAATACCATTATAACTAACCAAAGTGCCTTCTTTTCCTAGGGTTACCGTAATGATTTTTGTGCCCACTTCATGAAGAGTATCACAAGCATCATCTATGTTGGATGTTCCAGAAAGTAACAATGCCTCTTCTTTACTGAACTTGCAGAGATGGGATTTTTCAATGAAGGGCATACATTTTTTAATGAACTGCTGCTGGCTGCTCTTCCAAAGATCACCTCTAAAGTTAGGATCAAAGCTTATGAACATTTCCTTGGTCAATGCGTCAAAAAGGTATTTGCTGTAAGCTGTTTCCAGTGGTCCTCCCAGAAGTGCCGTTGCGGCACCTAGATGAAGCATTTGGCCAAAGAAATCTTTTCTAAGGGAAGGATCATAGATTAATTCACGGTCTGCTCCGCGACTGAAAACAAAATCGCGCTCGCCGTCTTCTGCAAGAGAAACGAAGGCTAAAGTGGTAAATACTGAAGAAATTTGGGCTAAGGAAATATCAACACTTTCTCTTTTGAGAGTCTCTAAAAGGAAAGAACCGAAGGGATCGTTCCCGACACTTCCTACAAAAATCCCTCTTCCCCCTAACTTGGAAATAGCGCAGGCCACATTGGCTGGGGCGCCTCCGGCTTTTTTGGTAAAATGCAAGGCTTTAGAAAGGTCATTTCCTTGATTTTCAGCAACAAAATCAATTAGTAGTTCGCCAACGCAAAACACTTTTTTCATACTTGGCATGATTCGTTATGAAACTAAAATAGGGAGAAAAAAAGAGCTAGTCTAATTATTGTGATGCAATAGGACATTAATCATGGGAAGATTTGTTGACAAATTGTTTTAATGGGGTTATCTTGAAAAGAAAAAAGGGCGACCATTCTGAATGGTTGCCCTTTTTGTGATTAAAAGAATAATCTATCGTCTTACAATCTTCTTTTGTGAAACGGTATTTCCTTTCTCATCCATAATTTCAAGAATATAAATACCTTGAGGAAGAGTGGCAATACTGAAAGACTGAATGTTCGAAGATTCAAAGTCAAATGTCAAATTGGAACGCACCAATTGACCGAACATATTGAACATGGCACCAGTAAACTTCTTACCTGAATCAGTCTTAAATCCAACATTAACAATATCAGAAGTTGCATTGGGGAATACTCGAATTTCTGAAGACCCCGTGTTCTGAATCTCAAAAGATATAACCCCTGTAGCTAATAGATTTCCTTGTCCATTTCTTTGAGAAAAACCGTTAGCGGTCACCTCATTTAGACCCAATGGGAAATCGACAGGCACGAAGTCCCCATTGATATCACTAGCCAAAGCGTACGGTACAAAGCTTTCAGTCCTAAAACCAGCCTCTCCATTAAAGTCAAAAACAATACTTCCTAAATCTATACCTTCGGCTATTGCTTCAATACTGAAATTAGTTGTTTCAAACTGCGCCAAATCGATAATATCTCCGTCTTCTAAGGTTAAGATAAACGTATTGGTATCCGCATTTACTAAATTAAAAGATATCGGACTTAAAGTTTGGATTAATTCAAAAGATATAGAGCCTGTTGCAACCAGATTACCTGTTCCTCCCTTGTTGGAAAAACCATTGGCGGTAAGGTCATTTATACCCAATGGGAAATCAACAGGTACGAAGTCCCCATTGATATCACTAGCCAAAGCGTACGGTACAAAGCTTTCGGTCCTAAAACCAGCCTCTCCATTAAAGTCAAAAACAATACTTCCCACAGAATTTTCGTCAACCAATGCCTCAATGCTGAAGTTAGAGGTTTCGAACTGAGCTAAGTCAATGATAGCTCCATCTTCTATTAGTGAAATAATTGTATTTGTATCTGCATCAATTAATGCAAATGTTATTGGTTGTAAAGTTCGGATTACCTCAAAGTTAATCGAATTGGATAGGCCTGAATCGCCATTGCCCGCTGATTCGGTAAAAGGTGTGGCGGTAAGGTCATTTATACCCAGTGGGAAATCAACAGCTACGAAGTCCCCATTTATATCACTTCCCAAGGCATATGGCACAAAGCTTTCGGTCCTAAAGCCTTCCTCTCCATTAAAGTCGAAAACAACGCTTCCAATTTCCACATCACCAGTATCTGCAACAATGCTAAATTCTGCATCCAACGGGAAATCCGCAAGGTCAATGACATCACCATCAGCTAATGGGCCAATAGCTTCATTAGTGTTGGCATTTACTAAAGTAAATCCGGTTACCCTAGGGCCTTCCAACACAGTAAGCTCAACTAATGTTGTACTTCTTGTGATATCGGGTGAATTACTGGATAGTCTTAGCTCATCAAAGAAGACACCTGCAAGTAAATTGGATGCATCAAGTGTAACGTCCAAAGTAGTTTCTCCACCTGCCGGCACTATGCCTGAGATTGGTGCAATGTCTGAGATAAAAGGTGTTAGTGGTATTTCAGGCGCAATAAAGCGCAAAGCCAAACCATCCTTGATATAAGGGGTATTGAATGCGACTTGGGCACCATCTGAACCTTCTCCATTTTCAATCCCAACGGTAGCATTTTCCAAGAAAATAGCTGATGAGACATCATCATAATAAATATCTATTGTACCATCATCGAAGAGGATTACCTGGAATGTAACCGTTCCGGTATCAGGACCAATAGTAAATGCCGGGGCATTGGTCCATTGCACTATTACAGCATCTGTAAAACCTAGAATGTGCACAGAACCTCCGTTTTGAGGCTCAAGATCTGTCCACAAAGGAGCTATAATATTGTTGGAGCCATCATTCACAGGAATTTGCCCATTGATAAAATTAGGTCCAGTTGGAGGTTGAAATGCCAATAACCCATTTGCACTAACAAATAGATCTTCATATTGGACACCATAGAATTCAAATGGGAAAGGCAATGCCAAACTCACAGTGCCATCTCCAAAACCACCAGCATCAACTAGAAAATCAGTTAGTTCAAATCCAAACGCCGTAATATCAAAGAAGTTATTTATTGGACCTCCTGGTTCGTCACTGTCTATCCAGGTATATCCAAACCCTAAATCGCGACCCATGCTAAGCTCAGTGGGGGCACCGATTCGGCTATCTTTGAATCCTTTTTCCTGTATTCTGGAAAAATTCTCAAATGGTAAAACCTCAGCAACTTGCATAGGAGTTTCAGGGTCAGCCAAAGCAGCAGCTACCGTGAATTCAGGAAAAGAGAAGATTAAAGGGGATTCTCCATCGTTTCTAAGCGTAATGGTCGTTTCAAGTGTTTTGCCTTCCGCAACGGTTTCTGAAACCTCTTCTGGTAAAACGGCAAAAGGACCAACTACACCTACTCCATTGACAATAACCTCCACAGCTTCGGTTCCTTCTGCATTACTGTTAATTGTCAGAATACCATTACTACTTCCAGCTGATGTAGGTGCAAAAGTAACGGCAATTTCTAAATCATCTCCTGATTCCACAACTCCTGTATCTGGAGAAACTGTAAATTCTGGATTATCTGAAACAATACTTGAAATATTGAGGTTATCAATTCCAGTATTACTTATAGTAAATGTTCTTTCGCTAGCTGCACCAATAAACACATCGTTAAACAATAACAGCTCATCCGAAACATCTATTCCAGAGACTTGACCTGAAACTTCAAAGTCCGTAGCTACTATTAAAGTGGGATTGAGAGGATCATTGCTTTCAATTCGGATGTCTGTTTCATGAAGACCATTGGGTAGTGTAGAACCATCTAAACTTACGCTTACTTCCAAAGATTCTCCAGGAGCAACTGTGCCTGTTCTTGGAGATAACTCTATAAATGCCCCTGAACCGTCTGATAAAGCTCTGGTCAAGAAGGCGAAACCATCTAAATTGGTATAGGTCACACCGCCATCAGAACTAAAGGCATAGGTGTTGGGTCTGGTATTTTCAATAGTATCATCGCTACCTTGCGGAAAGTCAATTCCTTGAGGATAGGAATGAACCACCCAGAAGGATTCTCCAACGCTGAATTGCAAAGGAGCATTTAGTTCTTCCAAAACTACAACACCGTCAGGGCTATCTCCTGTAACCACTTGTTCAAGCAGTAATTCTCCCTCAGCGGGAGATGCCCCACCCGTATATATTTGGAGCAATACGGCAACATTTGTTAAACCTTCAGTTCTGTAAGCATTTCTAACTGCAGTAAGGGCAAAATCTTGATTTACCACATCAAATTGTACAGCAGTACTTATACCTGGAGCACCGGCCCCAAGACCAACAAAGCCTCCTGGAAAATCGACACCTGAATCATAAAAAATAGAGTCCGTAACCGCAGTGGTGTTCTTAAGTACACTTATGTCAAATGTTTCTTTCTGAACATTTAGGCTTTTCACGGACTTCATTGTGCCAGTAAAGTTGCTGCCCAATCCATATTTGGTGCGATCTAAATTCTTCAGCAGTTCATCATTGGGCGAACCTGCTTGTGGTGTAAATGTCGTTGGACTAAAAGAGGTGGTAAACTCAAGGTTGCTTTCGCCAGTATTGGAAATAACAAAAGATGAATTTGCAACAGCAGGAATGTCAGTCTCCACATTTACTGAAGCACTTATGCTATCAGGGTTAACGCCAATACTTGGTGGGGCATTCACTGTTAAAGTAACAGGAACATCCAAAGAAGGAGTATTAGGGTCATCGCTATCTATGGTAATAACCGCGTTAACAACACCAGGTTCCAGAAGTCTTCCATCAAAAGTAACTTGAGCTGTTAATGATTCACCAAAAGGAACAACTCCAGAGATGGGTGCCACAGACAAGAAGAAGGCTTCTGCATCTCCATCAGTTACGTCTAGGTTATCTATATCCATAGTAGAACCAGTTACAGCCATATCGGATAAGAGCGCTACATTATCTATTGAATTGGCAAAACCTTCACCTGAATAAATAAGTTCACCATCAAAGAAAACACGTAGACCGGAAGTATCCCTGTCCACTACAATCCGCACCTCAAAATATCCTTCTGGGACTGGAACATTTACAGGAACAAATCCCCCGATTCCACCGTCAAGTATATCGATGGTACCATCACCATTAAAACGCAAACGGGTGACTACGGAGCCTTGAACCGTGTTTTGAGGGATGATTTCCCAACTTACACCGCTTCCTTCCAAGTTAATTTGGGCAGACATAACCGAGAAAGGTTCATTTCCAACCGTGAATGTTGGGGAAAGTGCTAAAGGCGCAGCTGGCCTAGTTCCGCCCAAACCATCTGAAATAGCCCTAAGGTGTTGAGCACCGTCAAAGGCGTTGAGATTCGATACGGTCCAGTTGTTTTCAAATCTACCAAACCACCCGGCTTGTCCAGTTATGTCTCCAGGAGTTAGGCTCTCGAAGTCTTCTGCAAATAAATCGGATACAATTCTGTTTATTGTACCGTTTATGGTCAAAAGATTTGTCAAAGAATTCGCCCTTGAGGCTGTATTGGCTATCTTTTGTTTCGTAAATCCGTTGGCTTGAATGCTTTTATAGGTTGAGTTGACCCTACTTGTGAAGTTGGGGGTCTCGTTGTCACCTACGGTAATGCTAAAGGTCAAATCATCATTACCTGGATTATCAATAACTAAATCCCTAGTTTCTATCTTGAACTGTTCTATAGTTTCATTGAAGGCATCAGGATTTACTACAATAATAGGTGCTTCTGTACCATCCAATACCCTAAAATTGAATGTAACATCATCACTAACTGCAAATCCTTCAGCCGCAAAAATGATACTCTCTTGGGAAAGTCCAGCTAGAACGCCTTCCGTACTTAAGTTGATTGTAACCGGGGCTGATTCTCCAGCTGCCAATGTAAACTCAGATGGCGTCGCCGAACGTACTATTTGAGCTCCTATACCTGGAAAAGAAGTTAGATTTATAGGACCCTCTGAGACGTTTGTAATTGTGATTTCCCGTGTCGCTGTTTCTTCTACATTTAACTCCACATTAAAAATAGTCTGGGAAATATTGAAAGGGGGTTGTTCCGCAAGGACCCAACCCATATCCCTGAAATGTCCTCGAGTAATATCCCCGATATCAAAGTTGGATTCTGCAGTACCTACTTGTGGAGACATTAAAGAGTTAGGATCTCCTGCAGGAAAGGTCGCTTCATCCCAGTGGGCAATACTGGAGCCTCCTTGAAATGGATTTGGAGCAAAAAGCTCGGGTAGAATACCACCAAGAGCTTCAACAGCAAATTGACCATTTACAAAAACATCGCCGCTGGTTAGGAAATTTCCCAATTCTTCCGAGGGATTTGGGATATCCAAAACTGAATTTTGCTGTGGATCTACGATGAAAGTATCAAAAACAAATGGATCTCCGCCATTGTTGAGGCTTCCTATTCCATTATTGTTTACGTTTCCACCGTCAACAAAACCTAAACCGTGTCCTGCTTCATGCAATGCAACAGTAACAAAATCAAATTGTCCTGATGGAGTGTTTCCATCTGTACCAAAATACCAAGGGATACCATTTCCTATATTTACAACAAGGTCAAACTCCAAATCTGGAGCTAAATCTTCGCCTGCCAATGAGTTGGCAAGAGCAACTGGATAAAACACATCAGCTTGTGGGGCATTTGGAAAGTTGCTAAGCAATGTAGTTGGCCCAGCCGAAGCTAAAACGCCAGCTCCTAAATCCGCAAAGTCTGCAAAAATTCTGATAGGTACTGGAGAAACAATTTCTTCAGACCAAATTTCCAAGGCAAATTGGAAAGCTTCTTGAACTGCCGTGTTGCCCTGTGCTCCAGGACCAAATGTAATCAGCAGTTCGGCCGTGGCGGCCTTTTTTGTTGAAGGTCGAGCCTTCTTCATGGCTTCTTTCAAAGCCATCTGGCCCATGGCCATTCTAGAGTTCTCGTCTTTGAACTTTGCAGGACAAACGACAACCTCTCCCGGGATTCGCTGCATCTGTTGTGCAGTTGCCGTAGAGAGAGACCCTATAAGAAACAAAATCAATAATAATAAAGGGTTATATCGCTTTGTTGAAATAATACAACTGAGAAAGCGACTACCCTGAGAGTAGTTTTTTTTCATTTTCGTGAGGTTAATCAAATTATTATCTAAAAAATAAGCAGATGTTCACTTCTAGCAACTAGAGGTAAATAAGATGACAAATTAATGTGGGGAATATCTTTGTTTTAAGATAAAAGAATCCCAAGGAGGATTAAATGTAGCGTAATTTTTTTTCATTCTTGTGAGGTTTTTGTTAGTGTCAAGCTATACTTGTTATTGGAATTAAAGTGAATTTGAACTTCCTTATTTTATTTACTTTAGGACCGAATTGACAAGTATTGCCCTACAATATAAAATAAATTGTTAAAATAGAAAAGCTTCTCTTCATGAACTCGATTAATGAACACCGATGTAGTTTTTTATTTAACCATAAAATAGTTTTATAAATACCTTTTGTTCGAGGGTGTTTTGATAACGATGTTCAATTGTTACGTATACTTGTCTAAATTTTAAGTATGCGGAAACTTGTTATAGGCGATGTTCATTCCGGCCTTAAAGCTCTAAAGCAACTTTTGGAAAGGGCCAAGGTAACATCAGAAGATCATCTTATTTTTTTAGGCGATTATGTGGACGGATGGAGTACCGCAGTGGAAACCGTAGATTTTTTAATTGACCTAAAACGTGATCGGAAGTGCACATTCATTCGAGGTAACCACGATGAGCTTTGCAAAGAATGGATGCTTACAAAAAAAGAGAACCCTCAATGGTTAGCACATGGGGGAACTGCTACCCGAGATTCTTACTTAAAAGCCGATAAAGATACTTGGGACAGGCATTTGGATTTTTTTGCCAATTTGGATAACTTTTTTTTGGATGGCGACAACCGCCTGTTTCTCCATGCCGGATTTACCAATCTCAAAGGGGTAGATTTTGAATACTTTGATAAACCGTTCTATTGGGATAGGACGTTATGGGAGTTGGCGAAGGCCATTAACCCAAATCTTACCAGTGATCACAAGGATTTTCCCAAAAGATTGACTCACTACACTGAAATTTTTATAGGCCATACACCCATATCCAAAACAGAAGAGGTAGTTCCTCAAAATGGTGCCAATGTTTGGAATATAGATACTGGTGCTGCTTTTAAGGGATGTTTGACAGCCATGGATGTTGAAACCAAACAATTTTGGCAAAGTGAACCCGTACACACTTTTTATCTAGGAGAAAAAGGAAGAAACTGAAGCCGTATTTTCCGCTGGGTTTATTTAATCTCCGCTGATAGGATTTAAGCAGAGATGCCAATTATACAGTTTTTTTGACCAACGATACGCTTGCCTTTGACTTACATGGCAATTAATAAGAAATTTGATTCAATATTAGGTAAGGAACCCTATTTCTCCCGACAAAGCTCCGGCATTGAAATAGGGTTTAATTTAAGTTTGAGTTAGTTAAGTTGGTTTTAAGGCCGTCAGTTTTATGTTCATCTAAAATTGGCGGTTTTTATTTTATAAGTCAATTCTAGTTTACAAGAACGATGGGAAACTAATTTGTGTAATAAATACTTTCCTGGACTTAATCTATGTAGCTTTTCCAAAACTCTGAACCTCTCCTCCCACTAAAGTGGCATCTTTTTCTTCACCAATTTCTACTTAAGAAGTATTGACATTCTCGCAAGCATGATGGATTTGCCATGTTTATTGTAAAATACTTTAAAACAGAGATATATACTAAAAATCTTACAATATAAATATGATAAGTGCGTTTTTTCTTACTAAAATCAATAAAATCATGAAACGGTTTACAAAAATTGCTTTGAAATGTTATACTTTTTTTTCACTTGTATTGGTATCATGTTCTGTTGAAGATGGCCAAGATGGTGAGATGGGGCTACAAGGTATTCAGGGAGAACAAGGTATACAAGGAGAGCAGGGGATTCCTGGAGAAAAAGGAGAAACAGGTGAAAGAGGACAGGACGGTGAAGATGGTCAAAATGGGCAGGATGGTGAAGATGGACAGGACGGTGCTGTAAATATAATCTCCAGTGGCTGGATTACACCAGAAGAGGAAAACTTTGATATTGATGCATTTGATGAAAATGCTATCCAATTCATTTATTTACATGAAGATTTAGCTCTTACTCAAGAAGTTCTTGACTTTGGAGGAATTTGGGTTTATATAAAAACAACTTTTAATATGGAACCTATTGAAGAGGACGCCCCAGTTTTTTCAGCTCCAATACAAATCAATTTAGAAGATGGTTATGTAGAAATCACCCCTTTTCCAACAACTAATACTTTGGGGATAAGGTTTTTGGATGGGATTAATTTTGACTCGGACAACCCGGAGAATTATGTACCCTATAATTTTCTTTTTAGATATATAATTATACCTGATTCGGAAATTAATGGTAAAAATGAACATCTTCAGCTAAACAAAATGTCATACGAGGAAGTAATGGAACATTTTGGCATAGAAGAATAAGCAATAAAACAGAAAGTCTCCCTGCATGAGATAATATGTTTCCGAGACTTTTTGTTAATATGTAATAGCTACATCACAGGTCAAACTTTATCCCTTGCGCCAATGGAAGTTCAGTAGTATAATTAATGGTATTGGTCTGGCGACGCATATACACCTTCCAAGCATCAGAACCACTTTCTCGGCCTCCCCCAGTCTCTTTTTCACCGCCAAAAGCACCTCCTATTTCTGCTCCCGATGTTCCAATGTTCACATTGGCTATCCCACAATCGCTGCCAGCTACTGATAAGAACCGTTCGGCCTCTCTCAAATTATTGGTCATAATCGCTGATGAAAGGCCTTGCGCTACAGCATTTTGCATTTCAATCGCATTTTCAACACCACCCGAATATTTCAAAAGATATAAAATGGGGGCAAACGTTTCTTCTTGAACAATATGAAAGGTATTGTCTGCTTCAACAATGGCTGGTTTTACATAGCAACCACTTTCATAACCTTCTCCAGAAAGCACTCCACCTTCAACAATTATGTTTCCTCCTTCTTCCTTTACCTTTTCAAGAGCAGAATGGTACATATTTACTGCATGAACGTCAATTAGAGGGCCAACATGATTTTTTTCGTCCAAAGGATTTCCAATTTGTAACTGTTGGTAAGCATCTACTAATGATTTTTTCACTTTATCATAAACAGATTCGTGGATTATCAATCTGCGGGTCGAGGTACAACGCTGCCCTGCTGTGCCCACTGCTCCGAATACCGCTCCTATCACTGTCATTTTAATATCAGCATCTGGGGTTACGATAATGGCATTGTTCCCTCCAAGTTCTAAAAGCGATTTTCCCAAACGAGCAGCAACCGCTTGAGCTACAATTTTACCCATTCTGGTGGAACCTGTTGCAGAGACCAAAGGGATTCTATTGTCATGGCTCATATATTCTCCAACCGTATAATCACCGTTAATGAGACAGGAAATGCCTTCAGGAAGATTATTTTCCTTTAGTACTTTGGCCATAATGTTTTGACAAGCCACTCCGCAAAGAGGAGTCTTTTCTGAAGGTTTCCATACGCAAACATCCCCACAGACCCAAGCCAAAGCGGTGTTCCAAGACCATACAGCAACAGGAAAGTTGAAAGCTGAGATGATTCCAACAACTCCTAGTGGATGATATTGTTCGTACATCCGGTGGCCCGGCCTTTCGGAATGCATGGTGAGTCCATGCAATTGGCGGGAAAGTCCAACCGCAAAATCGCAAATATCAATCATCTCCTGTACTTCGCCCAAACCTTCTTGGTAAGATTTTCCCATTTCATACGAAACCAATTTTCCTAGAGGTTCCTTTAATTCACGAAGCTTTTCTCCAAATTGGCGAACAATTTCTCCACGTTGGGGAGCTGGTATTTTTCTCCAATATTGAAAAGCATCGGTAGCGGTCCGCATTACTTTTTCGTACTCTTCTTTTGTGGTTGAGGTAACCTTTCCAATTAGCTCACCATCCACTGGTGAAAAAGATTCTATGATTTCACCGGAACCAAATGAATGAATACCAGTAGAAGTACCCTGATTGATTTCTTGTAAACCTAGTTGCCCCAAGGCTTTATCCATTCCAAAAGAAAGTGTAACAGTAGACATTTTTATAACTTTTTGCGAGAATATTGTTAGAATCTTGACAAAAGTACGGAGAATGGTTCTTCCTTTGCCTAAGAAATTATATATAATAGGATAACAGAAAAAAGACTATCCCAAGTAGGGCGGGAATTCCTTGGGCCATAAATATTTTTTTTGATACAGAGTAGGCACCATAGAGCCCGGCCACGAGCACACACGAAAGAAAAAACAAAGCCACGTTGAATTGCCATAATGCGTCTTGTATAAGTAAAGACCATATTAAACCAGCAGATAAAAATCCATTATACAGGCCTTGATTTGCAGCCATAGATTTGGTCGGTTCAAAAAGGTCTTCGGGAAAATTCCTGAATACCTTTTTGGCCTTTGTGGTCCACACGAACATTTCCAACCATAAAAAATAGAGATGCAATAATGCGACAATAGCGGTTATGATTTTGGCAACTAACAACATACTTATGATTCTTCGGCGATGAAACGTTTATCAACAGGCATTATAGTCCCACAATTTTTGCAGGTTCTTAATTCTTCGGAGCCATAAAAGTGTTTAAAATGACCTAAAAAATCCTTCTCTATATCATGCAAAGTAAAATAGGCCTCATAGAGTTTGTTGTTGCAGTTATCGCAAAACCAAAGCAGACCATCATCAACGTTCATATGGTCACGCTTTCTCTCAACTACCAACCCTATTGACCCCTCGTGTCTTACTGGGGAGTGAGGTATTTTGGCTGGATGTAGATACATATCCCCTGGCCCCAATTTCATAGTTTTCTTCTGTCCATCTTCTTGGATATGCACCTCAATGTTTCCTTCCAACTGGTAAAAAAGCTCTTCAGTTTCGTTGTAATGATAGTCCTTACGCGCGTTGGGCCCCGCCACAATCATAACAATATAATCCCCAGCTTCCTTGTACAGATTTTTGTTTCCAACCGGAGGTTTAAGAACATCCCTATTCTCTTTCACCCATTTGGTAAGATTGAAAGGTTCTTGTATGGCCATAGGATTAATTTTTATGAAAGGTAAAAAAAAGACCCGTAGTAAAACAGGTCTTTATTAAAACACTTCTAAAACATCCTTGACTAAAATCTTATTCCACCAACATAAAGATTTGCGTAAAGTAAGGCTTCCCTTCTGTGTCCAAAACAACACTTAGTGCTGTATGGGTATAGTTCCCCTCCAATGTGCCTTTGTGGTCAGAACTATTTAGCCATCCGCCGAGGGCAAGCTGTGCAGAACTATAATGGCGGGCTACATTTTCTGCTATCCTTGAGGCATTTGTCTTTGCGGTAATTTGAGCTGCCCTAGATTCAAAGTTGTCATGACTTAATTTGTTTTGTGAAATCATATAGCTGTTGTGATCTTTGGCAAACGGATACACTTCGGAACTTGGCGATAAGGCATCTGCCCCTACAGAAGCCCTATGTTCATTGATTAAATCCAGTAATTCCGCCTCGAGTTCAGTAGCACTTACTGCTATTTTAGTATTGGCTGCTTGATTATTGACTATAATTTCCTGTTCTGAAGTTGCAGAAGATTTACTGCATGTAATAAGGATGATAGCCAAGGCCGCTGTTGAAGCAGCAGTGCTCAACTTTTTCATTTTCGGGGGGCGTTCGTTAGTATTCTCTTGTGCTCGTTTTGCTAATCTAGAAGAGGGGATTGCCTAAGCCATAAATAATCCATAAGAAAACAGATTTATCCGATAATGTGTAGATAAAGAGGGGATTTCGTACAATTCAATTCAAAGAAAATCAACCGTTTGTCGGGAAAAGATGCCTTTTATACACCTCTATTTAGATTTTCAATTTTAGGAATATCTTCTTTTTCCTCAAGAACAAAACTGAATACTAGGGCGCCTATTTCTTTTATAGGTTCGTAAAAAATTGAGGATTGCTTGGTTTCCTCGTCAACAAAATTGAAGGTATCCGTAAGTCTTTCAAAGAAAATAAGCAGGGCACCAAGAATAATGGCAGTTTTAAGAGCCCCAAATATTCCACCAGCAATTTTGTTAAGAAGTCCCAACATGGCAAAGTCGGCAATCTTGGTCAAAAACTTACCTGCAAAATGGACAAGAACCACAATAATAAAAAAGGTGATTAAAAACGCGGCAACCTTGACATAGGTTTCAGACCAGTTTACCTGCTCTTTAAGATAATCCCCAGTAACATACGAGAAGTGAATGGCGCCATAAAGACCTACTATTAGGGCCAACAAGGAGGCAATCT
Organism: uncultured Allomuricauda sp.; assembly: GCF_947501165.1. GTDB lineage: Bacteria > Bacteroidota > Bacteroidia > Flavobacteriales > Flavobacteriaceae > Flagellimonas. The sequence goes on from NZ_CANMUU010000001.1 coordinate 1,033,024, forward strand.
CAACAAAAAGTCCATTTTTAAGGCCTTTAAAAAGACCCCAGACCAACAATATGCCAATAACAATGTCAAAAAAGGTCACGTATGTGTTTTTAACAAATATAGAACTTTGGTTTGTACCTTTACGGGACTAACTCAAGTTATGGCAAGGGACGAAAAGTTAAAGGAAAGATGGATACTTTTAGTGGAAAAGCTCTCAGCTCAATTCTCAGATGGAGACCCCTTGGAAATTGATGGGATTATTTATCTGGTGGGTGTTCAAGAACTGGGTAATTTTCATAGGACTTTTAAAAAAGATGAGAAGGTAAACTTAATGCACATTGCCATTTGCCGACTTTTGGAGCCTTACGGATATTACGATTTCGATTTTTTTGATGAGGATGGATGGCCGCATTATAAGGTAAAGGAACAACTTCCAGCCTTGAAAGCAGGGGAACAATCCGTTTTGATGAAAGAGGCCTTGGTTAATTATTTCTTAGAGAAAAGCTATATAGAATAATGGAATTGAAACAACCGTATTATGCCGTTATTTTTACCAATACGAGAACCGAAGGAGATAATGGGTATGCGCAAATGGCGCAGGACATGGAGGATTTAGCAAGAAAACAACCAGGATTTTTAGGGTTTGAAAGCGCTAGATCATCCCTTGGGATATCCGTAAGCTATTGGAAAAGTTTGGAATCCATTACCAAATGGAAAGCTAATATGGAACATAAAGTGGCTCAGCAAAAAGGAAAAGAACAATGGTATTCATGGTATAAAGTTAGAATTTGTACTGTGGATAGGGAGTATGAATTTACCCAGCAGGGATAATGTAAACTTAAATATCCCCCATTGTGTAAAGGTTTACATTATATGTATTTTTGAAGTTTGATTGCAAAAGGTATGAAAGAGAATATTAGGTTTTCCAACTTGGATAGAGAGCACACTATTCAAGAATTGACCAAAGAGACTTTGGATTTGGTTGTGATTGGTGGAGGAATTACAGGCGCAGGAATCGCATTGGATGCAGCTTCCCGTGGAATGAAGGTGGCTTTATTGGAGAAAGGGGACTTTGCTTCAGGAACAAGCAGTAAATCCACCAAACTGATTCACGGAGGGCTACGCTACTTAAAACAATTTGACTTTTGGCTTGTTAAAGAAGTAGGTTCTGAAAGAGCCATTGTGCACAAATTGGCGCCCCACTTGGTACTTCCTGAGAAGATGTTGCTTCCACTCATTGAAGGAGGCTCCTACGGAAAATGGTTGACTTCGATTGGACTCAAAGTATACGATATCCTGGCACAGGTCACCGGAGATGATAAGCGACAGATGTTGGAAAAGAAAGAGGCGATGAAACTTGAACCGCTTCTTCCCAAAAAGATATTGAATGGTGCAGGATATTACGCAGAGTACCGAACTGATGATGCCAGGTTGACCATTGAAAACATAAAAACAAGCCTTCAATATGGAGCAAAGGCGCTGAATTATGCCAAGGTAGTTGATTTTATATATGACAACGATACCATTTCAGGAGTTAAGGTCATAGATGAAATAGTTGGGAACGAGTTTGAGATAAAATCAAAACATGTGATTAGTGCGGCAGGGCCTTGGGTTGATGAACTAAGAAGCACCAACAATTCCAAAAAAGGGAAGCGTCTACATTTGACCAAAGGAGTGCATCTGGTATTCCCAAAGGAAAAATTACCCGTAAAACAATCTGTATATTTTGATGTTCCAGATGGCAGAATGATGTTTGCTATACCAAGAGGAAAAGTGACTTATGTGGGTACCACGGATACAAACTTCAATTTGGATAAGGACAATGTGCGAACTGATGTAGCCGATGCCATCTATTTAATCTCCGCGGTGAACAATATGTTCCCCGACATTAATTTGGAAATGGAAGACATTATTTCTTCATGGGCAGGGTTGAGGCCATTGATTCACGAAGAAGGAAAATCCGCTTCTGAATTGTCGCGAAAAGACGAAATTTTTACTTCCGATACTGGTTTGGTGAGCATTGCAGGTGGAAAATTGACCGGGTATCGAAAAATGGCAGAACGCGTTGTCAATCGTATCACCAAGAAAATGGAAGAAGATGAAGGAATATCTTTTGAATCTTGTTCAACGGATAAAATTCCGCTCTGCGGTAATGATTTCAAGAAATTCAAACACGTAAAAAAATACATTGGCGAGATTTATGAACGCATCAAGGATGATGGTTTCTCAGAGTATGATGCATGGTATTTGGTAACCACGTATGGAAAACAGACAGAGATTATTCTGGAAAACTATGCATCATTGCGGAACAAAGAAAACTATGTAAAAATGATTAGAGCAGAAGCTCAGTTTTCCATCGCTTTTGAAATGGCAGCCAATCCTTTAGATTTCTTTATTCGAAGAACAGGAAGGTTGTATTTCGATATTGATAGTATCCGCGAATATCTTGAACCTGTTATGGAAGAGTTCAAAAAAGTGTATAGCTACGACAATGCTCAAATGCTAGCATTCAAAGAAAAGATTCAAGAAGAACTAGAATCACATTCCAACTTTTCCTTGGAGCGTATTTAAGAACTGATTCCAGCTATTTCTTGAGCCCACCCAATGATTAGGTTGATAGTTCCGGGGTCCCATTCCCCTGACTTTCCTTCAAAAGAGTCTTTGGCACTTTCATGAATGGTATTCCAGTGATCTAGATTGGGATACTCATACAGTAAATGGTCTTTATGTCCATTTCTTTTGAGCACTTCCATAATCATCTTATTGTCAAAGGACGACATGATCCAATCATTGGTGCCTCGAAGAATACGAACAGGAACTTTCACTTTTTCCCATGCGCCTGACAAATCAAAATCTTGTAGCTGTTGATAATAGGCCATAGGGCGACCATACATATGTTCTGGGTCATGATAGTTGTATGCACTCAAAGCCGGATATTCATCTATTACTTGCTGATAGCTCTTTTTTTGAATTAACATCCCATGGTATAGTGGAATATAGTATTGGTTCATTTTTTCTACAATCTGAGATTCTGTATTTCCCTTAAAGGATAGTATCCGTCGCTCAATTTCCAACATATGCTCATACCATGTTTTGAAAAAGGTCCCGTCTGAAATTACGCCAGCCAAGTCAAACTCATTGGCTAAAACTGGAGCCAAAGCACTCCCCATACTTGATCCATAAACAATGATTCTTGAGGTATCTACATAGGATTTTGATTTGAGATAGCGAATTGCACTGCGATAACCCTCCAGGTCCATCAAGAAATCTGATGTACTACAATCTCCATTGCTATCTCCAACACCAGGCTTTTCAATACGCATGACTACCATATTCGATTTTTCGACCAAACCTTTTATAGTTCTCCCCCAGTTTGTTCCTCTCCTGCCCGAATAGGTTTCAATACTAGAACAGCTCAAACCTCCTATTAATACTACTGCTGGTTGCTTACCAACTTTTTTGGGCTTGGTGATAATTACCCTTTGTGTAATACCATAGGCACTGGTCACTTCTTCATAATAGGTGTCCAATTTTTCATGCTTTTCTTTATCCAAAGCATTGAATACGACATGGCGTTCAATACTTTTTCCATTACGGAGTGCTTTGATTTCTGTTTTTACTGAAGCACGTAAACCGTATGTTATATCGCTCCAAACATTTGAGTCTTTGATAAGGATTCCATTTATCTCCAAAATAAGATCGTTAGGTAAAAAACCTGCCTTAGCTAGAGGGCTATTTGGTTCTATGCTGCTAATCCGAGCTCCAGGTACATTTGCATCAGGGCCATTTATCTTGGCTTCCCAGGTGCTTCTTCTCCCTAATTTTTGCGCTTGGATTGGAATGAGGCTTAAACAAATAACGGTTAGTAAACCAAAAGCCATTGTTTTGTGTATCATCTGTTCGTTTTTAAGATGGCTTAAAACTAGAATGGCTATTTTTAGGCTAGCTGGATTTTATATCTGCTACGCTTGTTTTTATGTGAAAAGTAGGTGTAGCATGATTTGAAGTTTTGATGAAATGAATAAAACGAAGGACTTCTATCTTTTTAATTCACGAATTGCGACCCATATTCTATTTTGGGTTACGTATTATGTTCTTTTTGGATTTATCTGGGTGAATGAAGAAGGATATTTGGCTTCCTTTTATTTGGAGTTTCTTTTGATGCCCATTCGTATTTTGGCGGTATATTTTACAATTTACTTTTTACTGCCCAGATACTTAATGAAGAAAAGGTACTGGGCTTTCATATTGGGTTATGGGTTTATGTTGCTCATGGGTGGAATCTTGCAACGCGTGTTTATACATCTATTTTATGAAAACCTCCTCTTAAATGATTCCAGTAGCGGGCTGTTCAACCTAATGATGTTGGTACGTGCGATAATACTTATAAATACCACTGCTCTACTGATTTTGGCCATCAAGATTTTCCAATTATGGGCAAAAGAATCCGAAAAAAACCAAAGTCTGGAAAGCGAAGTTTTGGAAATTCGCTCAAGCCGTAGAACACATCGTGTGCCTACACAGGAAATTCTGTTTATTGAAGGTTTGGGGAATTATGTAACCTATCATTTAGCAGATAAATCAAAAATTACCAGCTACGGTACCATAAAATCAACTTTGGAGATACTCCCAAAGAACTTCACTCGCGTGCACAAGTCATATGTGATAAACAAGTATCATGTAAAATCTTATGATACCATGACCATAGATGTCAGCAACAATTCCATTCCCAGAGGAAAAAGTGTTACTGATGATGTTTTGGCCCCATAGTTCTAGTCTAATTTTTCAGTAAGCCGTTTAAAAGTCTTTTTTGCTTCTTTTTCTTTATAAAGAATGTTGTAAACAGCATCAATGATTGGAGTTTTTGCTTTTTTCTCCAATTTGGACATTAAATCATGGGCACTCTTTGCGGCATAGTAGCCCTCAGCTACCATGTTCATTTCCATCATGGCGCTTTTGACGGTATATCCTTTACCAATCATATTGCCGAACATGCGGTTTCGGCTAAAAATGGAATAACCCGTAACCAACAAATCGCCTAGATAAGCGGAGTTATTGATGTTTCGCTTCATTTTATGTACACAACTAATAAATCGTTTCATTTCGCGAATGGAATTGCTCATCAAAACGCTCTGAAAATTGTCTCCATACCCTAAACCATGTGATATTCCAGCTGCTATTGCGTAAATATTTTTTAGCATTGCCGCATACTCAGTACCAATTATGTCATCGGATATTTTGGTCCGGATATAATGACTTCTCAAGTTTTTAGCCACCAATTCAGCTTTGAAAGTATCGGAACAGGCCAAAGTAAGATAGGAGAGGCGCTCAAGGGCAACCTCTTCGGCATGGCATGGTCCAGTCAATACACCAATGTTTTCAAATGGAATGTCGTAAGCTTCATGCAAGTGTTCCCCCACTATCAATCCTGTTTCCGGAACAATACCCTTAATGGCGGAGAAAACAATTTTATCCTTTAGAGCTAAGGTCAAATTTGCAAACTCTTTCTCCAGAAAAGCCGAGGGAATAGCTAAAATCAACACATCTGAAGCTTCCACAATTTCATCAATAGAAGAGCTTAGATGTAATTGGGAAACATCAAATTGGGCAGAGCTAATATAATGCGGATTATTACCTTCTCTTTGTAGATGTCTGATAATAGAATCGTTACGAATATACCAAGCTATTCGGTCCATATTTTCGGAGAGCATTTTTACAATGGCGGTACCCCAACTACCACCTCCTACAACTCCAAACCTAAGTGAGTTTTGCATGTTTCAGATTAAGGGTTCAAAACTAATCAATCCTTTAAACAATACATTGATATCTGATTATCAATTAGTTATATTTTTTGGCATAATGCTTGGTTTAGTACAGTATAATCCAAAAGACTGAAATTATGAGAAATGGAAAACTACTATTCGGATTACTTTTTATAGGCCTCTTGGCCTCATCATGTTATACCGATGTTATTATCGAAGATGATTTCATTGAAGCATCACCGGTTAACACTGCTCTGGTTTTAGAGAGTTATGACTTATGGTATATCGACATCAACGCAAGCCGAGGAAATGGAGAAGTTCCTTTTTTACAGCGAGCGTTTACCATTTCTTTTAATAGAGGTATAGTCTATGTTAACAATAATTTGGCAGGCATAGGAAAAACTGGTAATGGTTTTGGTATTGATGTGGGTGCATATGGAACTTTGAACGGTGCTGTGGAAGTAGATCATGATATTGATGGTCTTTGGTTTTTGGAGGTCTTGGCCATAAATGATAGGACAATTGAGCTTTATAATCCAAATACAAATACTTCTTACGTATTAAGGGGTTATCAAAGGAACAACTTTGATTATGATTTGGTGTTCTATGATAATATCCACATGTTCTTGCAGGAATATGAAGCTTGGGAGAAAACATTCACGAGCGAAGTTGGTGCCATCAATGAGTTCGATGAAGAGAATTATCTACAGTTTTTATCTGGTGGTGGTCAAGGCGTTTTCCGTTCATCTATAGACAACCTAGCCATACCACTTGTGGATTTGGTTTGGGATTATGAGGGGATATATGAGGTTTTTGATGTACAAGGAGATAGCACGCTTAAAACTTTAACACTGGATTACGATTTCTTGGGCAATGATTATTTCGAGCTCTACGTTATTGATGATAGTACCATAGAATTGTTTCATGTAGTAAGCGGTACAATATATGAGTTCACCGGAAGAGGGTTTATTCAGTATTTGAAGTCAAATCCAAAGATTGGGAAAAAGCGGGAAAAAGTTAAAAATTCCATAATGTCTGTGACTCGGCAAAGAAAAATGTAAGGACAAAAAATAGTGTTCGACTATGTAGACAAGTTTTTTGGTTGGTTATTTAGTTAAAAATCGCCTCAAGTGCTAGCTTGGGGCGGTTTTTTTTGTGCCAGGAACGGAATAAATACAGCGTCAACTGACTCTTATCAGAACGTTTTTCCAAAATGTTTCTTGAAATCAGAAGGGTTTTGATGGCTAATTTTTTTGAAAGTCCTATTAAAATAGGAAAGGCTCTCAAATCCACAGTCATAACAAGTTTCGCTAATATTTTTCCCCATCAACAAGAGTCTTTTGGCCTGACTAATGCGATATTGATTTAGAAAATTAGTAAATGTGTTCCCCGTGGTCTTTTTAAAATAACGACAGAATGACTCCGCACCTAAATTGCAAAGTTCAGCTACCTCCCCAATCGCAATTTTACGTTGGTAGTTTTTATCTACAAATTCATGAATACTTCGAAGTCTATCCTGTTCTTTTTTTCTATAGGTATTCACAAAAGGACGGTCATGCAATAAATAATATTCTTTACTACTGGCTAAACGCTTCAAAATTTGAATGGACTCTATAAATAATTCAAAAGGAGAAAGCGTATAAAGCTTCTTTAACTGAGCACCAACTTGTTCTTTGGTTTTTCCGGTAAAAACGATGCCGTGACTAGACCTTTCAAAGAGGGTAAGAATATCGTTAAGTTCAGAAATATTGAGAAGTACGTTTTCCTTGAAAGATGGTTTTATGTGTAGAACTTCCTTAATGTAATCGGTTTGAACGCCATAATCAAAATTCAAATGAGGAATATTGAAACCAATGAAAACCAAATCACTTTTAGTATAACTTGAAATACTCTCACCTACATGTCGGGTAGCACTGGCACCTTCAATGTAAACCAATTCGTATTCAGGATGGAAATGCCAATAGAAAAGATGATTTAATCTGGGGAGGTGCAAAAGCCGAAAGGGACTATTGGTATTTGGCGCTATGGTCTCTAATTCAATTTTCACATAAATACCTTATAAAAGGTATAAATTAATCAAAAAAATCAAAATAGTTCAAACTTGTATCAATATTACGGTAGAACATGCTTTTCGATGAACGTAGATTTACATAATAGAATAATCAGGTAAAAATAAATGTATGGACAGCGCAGAAAAAATGGAAATGGCCAATAAGGCTCATGAAGAAATCCCAGGAAACCCATCAACCGCCACAAGTAGTAAGCAAAAGTTGAATGATAGAACCAACGGGAAACCTTTGCGGGTTCTTTCCGAAGAAGATTGGAAGTTTTGGAAAGAAGAAGGGTATATCGTTATCAAAAATGCCGTTTCCAAGGAGCAAGCTAAGGCCACCGCAGACTTTCTATGGGAATTTGATGAGAAAGACCCAAATAATCCGGAAACTTGGTATGCTCCACCAAGGGCAGAGATGAAAATGAAGGAACTCACGGGAACCGGTATGGTTGAGGTGTACAACCATCAACATCTCTGGAACAATCGGCAGACCGAAAAAGTATATAATGCTTTTGTGGATGTTTGGGGCACAGAAAAACTATGGGTGACCATTGACCGAGCTAACTTAAATTTTCCATTGCAGCCAGGGGTAGATAAAAAGGGTTTCATCCATTGGGATTATGACCCTGAAACTAAACCTCAAAATGTTCAAGGAGTTTTAGCACTGGCCGACCAAACCGATGAAAATATGGGAGGATTCCAATGCATTCCATGGCTGTATCGCAATTACGATACTTGGAAGTTGACCCAACCTGAAGACAGGGACCATTTTCAACCAGACATATCAGGTTTGGAAGACAAAATTGTAAAAGTAAAGCTGGAAGCTGGGGACTTGTTGATTTTCAACAGTACGCAGCCTCATGGTATCCGTCCGAACAAATCTGGAAATAAGGTACGTATTGCCCAATACATCTCAATGATGCCTGCGGAAGAGGATAATGAAGCTCTAAGGCAATGGCGCATCAACTCATGGAAAAATCGAGTTGCGCCAGAAGGCTATGCCTTTCCGGGTGACCCCAGAAATTGGGAACGGGACAAATATGAAACCGCCAAACTAAACCCATTGGGAGAACGATTACTAGGGTTAACTGCTTGGTAGGATTGTTAAATCCATAAAAATAAGTGGTCTAATCACCTACTTTACAGAATAGTGCTATTTTTGCCGGCTTCAAAACATGGGCAATGAAAAAGTACTTGAACCTTTTTGATTTTTCGCAGAAAGTAAATTATCGCACAGAAGTGTTATCGGGACTTACTGTTGCTTTGGCCTTGGTTCCAGAGGCCATTGCGTTTGCCTTAATTCCAGGCTTCTCACCATTAACCGGCCTTTATGCAGCCTTTGTGCTGGCTTTGGTGACTTCAATATTGGGAGGACGACCAGGAATGATATCTGGTGCAACAGGTGCTGTAGCGGTAATCTTCGTAGGATTGATTTTGGAACTCAAACGGACTTTTCCTGGAATTGAGCCCACAACGATACTAAATTATGTGTTTGCAACGGTAATTATTGCTGGGGTCATCCAAATTTTAGCTGGACTGCTTCGTTTAGGAAAATTCATTCGGCTTGTACCTCATCCCGTAATGTTTGGATTTGTAAATGGTTTGGCCATTATCATATTTATGGCGCAATTCCCTAATTTTTATCAAAAGGGAACAGAAGAACTTTTATCAGGAACGCCCTTGTACACCATGTTGGGTTTGACCCTTTTGACCATGTTGATTATTTGGGGTTTTCCTAAGCTGACAAAAGCATTCCCTTCATCTTTGCTGGCCATTGTTGTGGTTTCCGCTATCGTAATCGGCTTTGGAATAGATACATTGACTGTTGCGGATACTATACAAGAAGGTGAAAGTATACAAGGCGGGTTTCCGCCATTATCTATACCCAAAATTCCATTTACGTGGGATACGTTTCTGATTATCATTCCCTATTCGGCCATTGTAGCGGGAGTAGGTTTAATAGAAAGTTTGTTGACGCTGAATATTATTGATGAAATTACGGAAACAAGGGGTAGTGGAAATAAAGAATGTGTAGCGCAAGGAACTGCAAATATCCTCTCCGGATTCCTATCTGGAATGGGAGGTTGTGCCATGATAGGGCAGAGTTTAATCAATACTTCGTCTGGGGCAAGAGCAAGGCTTTCTGGAATTACCGCTGCTGTGATGCTATTGGTTTTCATCATGTTTGGCAGCAGTTTGATAGAACAACTGCCTATGGCAGCTTTGGTGGGACTGATGTTTATGGTGGCCATAGGAACTTTTGAATGGGCCAGCTTTAAAACGTTTCGAAAAATGCCAAATTCAGACGTTATAGTTATGGTTTTGGTGACTTTGATTACTGCCATCACGCATAATTTGGCGGTCGCTGTTTTACTCGGTGTTATTATTTCGGCACTAGCGTACTCCTGGGAAAATGCAAAACGTATTCGAGCAAGAAAACATGTAGATGAAAATGGAGTAAAACACTACGAGATTTATGGTCCTTTGTTCTTTGGTTCCACAACCTTATTTGCGGAAAAATTTGACGTTCAAAACGACCCTAGCGAAGTAATCATTGATTTTCAAGAAAGTAGGGTAGCCGATATGTCGGGTATTGAGGCTCTGAACAAGATTACCGAACGCTATGCCAAAGCAGGAAAAAAGGTACACTTGAGACATTTGAGCAAAGACTGTATTCGCCTTCTAAAAAATGCAGAGGATATCATTGAAGTCAATGTAATGGAAGATCCGACCTATAAAGTAGTGGTAGATAATTAAGTCTATTCCCTAACCTTACCTGTAAACACGCTAATATTTGGATTGATTGGATTTCCGGTTACCCTACGCAGCATGGTAATCTGGCCTGTATGGTAAATGCAATCGGAAAGCATACCATTGATTAGATTCCAATACGGGAATGGTGTTTGTTTTTCTCCTCGTTGAAAGATTACCGCAAAATCTTCAAAATCAGAAGCTTGTTTTCCAAGCATCGCTTCGCTGGCCGCTTTGAGATTGATTAAGGTCTTTTCTCGTAATTCGCTGTAGGTCAATTTAGAAAAATCAGCGGGTCGGACGTTGGGTGTGGCAGTCGGAGCATTCAGAATCATTTCGGACATGCCGTAAATGTGCTGTAGCGTTTCCAAAACACTTCTCGACTCTTCGGAGGGTTTATAGCTCCAGTCTTTCTCCGTTAATCCTTCGGTTGCCCAATAAAATCGGAATCCCAAACCATCAACCATCCGAGAGACAACATTTCCAGGGCCATAGTCGGAAGGGTAGTCCGGGATTTCTCGATAAGGTAATTCTTGAGATTTCATAGGGTTGGCTAAAAGAAAAACTATAAGAAAGAATCCTAATTTTTGTAACATGGTATTATTGTTTTCGCGGACTCCAAATTTCGTAAATGGGTGAACCTTTGCTGCTTTTTCCGGAATGATGCCAATTACCGTCTTCCAGTTTAAAGTCAAAGGAAAGACTGGCTCCAACCCTTGAATCATCACGGGAGAAAAATCCTATGTTTTCGACATATTTTCCGTTTTCTGAGGTATAGGTTCCTCCGCCAGTTCCCATAAACTCTTTGGTCTCGGTATTATAGGCAATCCATTGGAATCGAGTACCGGATAAGATTTTCATGGTTTTTCTAGGTCGGTTTGTATCACGCTGTTGAATTTTACCTTCTCGCATTCTTCCCGAAATTAACCATGCTCCATTCAACACTCCTGGAGAACCATCATCAATACGAGTCCAAACCTTATCCTCTAGATACATTTTCCCATCTATGAGTTTAAACTCCAAACTTTGGGAAGTACCGACCAATTGGGGGTCAAAAGTTGCGAATTCATAGGTGCAGTTAAAATTTCCATCTTTTACTTCATAGGAACCGCCCCAAGTACCCATAAATTTTCCCGAATCCTTATCAAAAAAAGCTTCGGATACAAAACCGTCTGAAATAATCACTACATGCTGCGTTTCCAAACCATCATCATTGGGAATTACCGTTTCCCATGCCCCATCAATGGACTGGGAATGCAGGGTAAGACTAAAAATTAGCAAGAAAATGGTAATGCAGGTTTTATCTATCATTGAACTCATCTGAATACAAAACTTTACCGTTTATATCTTTTAAAGATACGTAATCAATGGCCCCCTTTCCAGTGAAGGTAAAAACCAAGCCCATAATCTTTCCCGTTGCTCCAGTGAATTCGGTCTCCGTGGCCAAAATATCATTCAAATATAGCTTGAAGGTTCCTTCATGACAGATAATTTTAATGGTTTGCCACTCATCCAGTTTAGCGCCAAGTTTTGAGAAATCGTTTTCTGTCCCCATTAAAATGGTATCACTTAGTTTTAGATTTAGGTTACTTTCACAGCCTTTATCAATGAGTCCTACCCACGAAACATCCTTTTCATCAATCCATGTCACTTCCATGTAGGGGCAAGTTAAATTTTGGATATCTTCAAACTTTGCCCTGGTCTCAAGTACGAATGACTGGCTTTGAAGATTTTCAAATTCCCTAATATTAAAAAAAGACAGAATCAAATTCTGTTTTGGGTCGTAGCCAGCTTTTTGTAAATCTAGTTCCTCAACTTTCAAATTCCCTTCCGATATGATGTTTTCTTGATTTGGATAAAATGGAATATCCTGCATCCTCTTCGATTTCGCTGTGGCGAACCAGCCGTCAGTTTTGACATGAACACGTGTTTTTTTGATGACACTGTCGTTGGCAATCAACTTCGCCCAATGGAAGCCTGGATAATAATAGATTTCTGAAAAGTTTTTCTTTTCTGGACGTATAGCTGACTTATGCATCGGATTCCAAGAACGCTGTATAAAAAAGCTATCTGCTTCAATTCCAGTCAGGTCATAAGAAAAAATGACCGAGTTGGGTACATTGAAGGCTACTGTTTTATTGGCCGAGAAAGAAACTCCTTCGGGAATTACGATTTCTTTCTTTTTTTTAACCAGGGATATCAAAAGAAATGTCAACGCCGCAACACCCAAAACCGATAGGACTAAAAGTGGTCTTGAAAAGCGTTTCTCGGGCTTAGCCTGGGTTGACGTAGGTTGTGAGAAGCTGTTCCCTTGATCCTGCCGAAAAGCATTCCAATTTTCAAAATCAACTAAAGAGACCAAAGCATCCAAAGTGCTGGGGTGTGGCATTTTACTGAAGTCGCCTTTCCAAAGCCGTTTCATAGTGGATAGACTTATACGGATATTGGTCCTCTCCTCAATTAAGTCCGCCAAGTAATTCAAGTCCCTTTGTCCGAGAGTCTGTTTTGTTGATGCTTTTTCAGGAAAGTATCTGCCCATAATTTGGGCAATGCAACTATTCAATAAGTCTTTTTCAGCAGCGGTCATATTGTGAATTCAAAAATGAACGGGATTTGGATTATAAATAAACGGTTTTTGATGGTTTGTTACAGTAAGATCTATCTGAATTTTGAAAAAAACAACCACATGAAGCGTTTTAACAGAAAAATTGATTGGACCACACTTGTACTTCTGATATTGATTTCTAGTGAAGCGATGTTTGCGCAAAAAATCGAGTTCACCTCAGAAAATTGGAAGATAATTGATAACGAGAACAACCAAAACCTTGATTTTTACACAACCAATTATAAAGGGAAAAAAGCTTTGCGGTTGGGAAGGCACAAGATAGCCAAACTAGAGGGGAAATCTTTCCAGAATTTTGTTCTTGAAATAGACATTGCTGGCAAAGCCATGCCAGGCGTGGGTTTTCATGCGAAGGATTTATTTGATTACGAGTTTTTTTATTGTAGAGTGTTTTCTGGCGGGAAGGAAGATGCGCTCCAATATGCTCCCGTGTACAATGCCGCTCTACCATGGCAGATATACAACATGCCGATTTATGAAACAAAAGCTGAGTTCAAACCAGAAGAATGGTTCCATTTGCGAGTAGAGGTGTTTGATAAAAAGATGAGAGCATTTATCAATGATGAAAAAAGTCCAAATATGGAAGTGGAACTCTTACAGGATGAGATGGGAGAAGGTTTTTTGTTTTTAAAGACCAGTTTTGCTGAAGCCTATTTTGCCAATATTGAAGTCAAGGAATTGACGACTCCATTTTCGATTAAGGAAGTCAAGAATCCAAATTCGTATTTGACGGACTGGCAAATCTCAGAGCAATTGGAAGGCAATATCTACACCCAGAGGCAATATTATGAATGGTTGAATGATGCTGAAAAAAGCCATACATGGAAAAACATCAAAGCAGGTAAAGATGGAATCGTGAATTTGGCACGTTACTTTGACCATCCCAAGGAGTCTATTTTTGCGAAAACCAATATTGTTTCGGAATCGGACCGAGAGACTACTTTGGCTTTTGATTACACCCAGGTTTTATTGATGGTCTTAAACGATCAGGTGGTATTTTTTGGCCGTGAACTCGACACAGGTAATTTTATGCGTGTGATGGATGGTGAGGAAAAAATACAGTTATCCTTAAAAGAGGGTGACAACAAACTGGTGTTCTGGATACGATCGGATGACGAGTGGCAAGATGCAAATCCTCGTTATTTGGGAAGAAAACAAGCTATGAACTGGGGTTTCATCGCACGACTGGAATAAAAATAACCCTCAGCCAGAAATCTTTTTGATGTAATGGACCAGAACATCTTCTTTTTGGAAGCCCAGTTTTTGGTGAAAGTCCTGAGCTGCAGTATTCCAATCCCAGGTATCTGAGCCAATTTCGGAACAGCCTTGAAGTTTGGTCCAATGTTCGCCTTTTTTAAATAGAAGTTTGGCAAGCCCTTGTTTTCGATAATCGGAATCCACATATATGGCTTCAACATAGCCTACTGGAGAGGTTTTCGAACCCTCCACGTAGTCTGTTCTTATGGAAACCGTGACAAATCCAATGGAAATGTTCCCCAACTTTGCCATAAAAGTCTTGTACTTTGGGTTATCTGCCATGCGCTTTAGCTCAAATTCCGTTTCCTCAGCGGGATAATCCTTAAAGAGTATCAGGGACATATCGAGCCAAGATTGAAAATCGGAAGGTGTATAATCGACTATAGCGAGACTATCCATAAGGATTTCAATAAAAAAGGATATTAAAAACCAGCTCTTACTAAAGTATTATAGGGTTCTTAGATATTCCGCCAAATCACGCGCTTCATCCTCTGTGAGGTTTTGATTTAACATGATCGCATTGTTGTATTCTTTCAATAAAGCTTTAGCAATAGGGTCTTCTTTAAGCATACCATCAGGATTCAGTATCATGTTCATCACCCATTCCGGACTTCTTCGTTCATACACACCTTTCATAGCAGGTCCAATCATACGTTGGTCCACCATGTGGCAGGCCACACAAATAGCGTTGAACTGAGCTTCTCCACGGGCCGCCATCTCGGTATCGATTTCATCCGGAAAAGATACTTCTTTGATTGGGCCAATCCCTTTGTTGTTCAAATCTACCGGAACGCCTTGATTGGCTACCGTTTTTTTATCTTCGGATTTAGTGCGGCTTACTTCAAAACCGTCTTTTTTCTCTTCTTTTTTTCCTCCGCAGCTTACAACAAATGCTCCAAGAGCCAGTAATAGGATTGCTTTTTTCATGGTGATTGCTTCAAATTGGATATGACATTAACGAAGACACTAAGATAGGGAATAGCAGGTAAATGCTAACTGGAGTTTTTCATGAAAAACTCCAAGGCTCTTTTTTCTGTGTAGGTGATGTTGTTTTTCCCCCAAAACCCAACATGTCCTCCATAGGCAGGAACTTCCAAATACAAGTGATGGTTTTTATCAGCTTCTTCATAAGGATAGCAGGTAGCTCCAAGGAAAGAATCATTCTTGGCATTGATGATTAAGGCTGGTATGTCAATTGTTTTAAGAAATTGAAGAGAGCTACAACTTGTGTAGTAATCCATGGCATCCTTAAAATTATGGGCCTTACTGGTATACACATCATCAAAATCCTTTAGAGTGATTATTGATTTGATTTCAGCATCTGAGATTAACTCGGGGAAGAGTTTTTGTTTCTGACGAAGTTTTTGAAGTAGGTTTCTTTTAAAACGCTTAGCATAGAGCATATTTTTGGAAGAAAGCAATTGCTCGCATGAAGAATGAAGATCGCAAGGTACAGAGACAGCTACTGCAGCTTTGATTTCCTTGGGTATCCCTTCTTGTTCTCCCAAATATTTCAGCAACAAGTTACCGCCCAAACTAAAGCCTTTGATATGGATTGAAGCATACTTTTTGTTTTCTAAAATATGATTGATGACTTCTATTAAATCTTCCGTAGCTCCAGAATGGTATGACCTGTATAATTGATTAGGTTCGCCACTGCAGCCTCTAAAGTTGACCGCGCATGCATCAAATTCATTGGCATTGAACAGTTTAGCACTACCAGTTATGTAGTGTCGTTGGGCGTCTCCTTCCAATCCATGAAGTAGAATGACCAGTCTGTCTGAATTGCTTCTTGAAAAACTCCAATCCAAGTCTAAAAAGTCGCCATCCATAAGTTCAATTCTTTCCCTTTGCTGATTAAAGTCATTTACTTGCCTTACTAGACCAGCATATATGGTTGAGATATGGCCGTTCTTGAAAAAATGGGGAGGACTATACCTGGAAGTAACTAAGGGCATTAATACAAAATATTGTCTTTGGGTTTAACGGGCTCAGGTAGCTCTTGTTCATCAAGCATGTCCCTTAGGTCAATTTCAATGGTTCGGCACAATGCGGTCATTGGTACGTCATTGATCCTACCTTCAAAGGGGTCTTCGCTATTGTCCCCAACGGTTTCCATTGTGACAAAAATCCAAGAAATCAAAACGGAGAATGGAATTTGTAGAAAAATCAACCAATCCATACCATCTACGCCAAAATCCTGGTTGTGCGCCTCGAAAACATTGAGCAGACCAAAAGGTACCAATAACACGAAAATCCATGTGAACACCTTTGAAAAAAAAGCATACTGTCTGGGGAAAGGGGTGTTTTTTATGCGTTCGCACTTTCCTTGTAAATTGTAGAACTCCTCTAAAACTGCTTGTAATTGGATTTCCTGAAAACCGTCAATCACTCCATCCTCCCTTAGTTTGGTCACATCAAGGGCTTGATTTTTTACCAAATGGGTGGCCGGATTGACTCTTTTTTTCAGATCACTGAACTCCCGCATGCTCACAAAATGATAGGCTTCGTTGCAGGAGATGTTTCGTTCGCCGTGTTTATCAAAAACACGCTCAACCGCCTTACCTTCCTTAATACTCCAAGATCTTGGCTGCCTCAGTTGAACCCGTAAAGCATTCAGCCAAGCGACATGTCGAAGAATCATTTGTTGTTGCATTTTTTTGTCTGCTTCAGGGTCATCTGACTGAACAAAGGAGAGCACCCTTATACCCCAGGTTCTACTATAGTTGACAATGCCCCCCCAAATTTTTCTGCCTTCCCAAAAACGGTCGTAGCTCTGGCTATTTTTAAAACCAATATAGAAAGAGACCGCTATGCCAATTACGGTAAGGGGCTGAAAGGGAAGGTCAATAAATGTCCAATCCAAACCGTAGTAGACACCAAAAATTACAAGGGCATATAGGGTAAAAAAGATTAGGTTCTTCCAACTATATCTGAGAACGATTTCCCAACTGATATTGCGTTTAATGTACATTTGGACAGATTATGAACTAAAATAAAGAAATCTTATCTTTTCGAAGCGGGTTCTAACAAACTAAGATGCCTTTATTGTACTTTTAGGTAATGGTTATGAGAACAAAAAAATGCGAACACCTTGAGGCAATCACTGAAGTTAAGCGAGCGGATAAATACGAATGTGCTGAGTGTGTAAAAACTGGAGACCGATGGGTCCACTTAAGAACCTGCCAAGACTGCGGAATTACGTTATGCTGTGATAGCTCACCTAACAAACATGCCAGTAAACATGCTGCTTCTCATAATCATCATGTCATTAGTTCTGCGGAACCCAATGAGAACTGGTTGTGGTGTTATGAACATAAGGCGATTGCGAAGTATTAAGTTGACAGAGAAAACAGGTTAATCCTTAGGATAGACCTCCAAAAGTTTTGTCTGTTCCTCAATGGCTTCCTTAAATTCTGTTTTTAAGGATTGCACCAGTTCTGATACCGGCATAACATTTTCAATGGTGGTTACGCCCTGACCAGCAGACCATATCGTTTTCCAAGCTTTAGCTTCGGTATCCAGTTCCTTGCCAAAATCAATCTTTTGGTCTTTTTTCAAATCTTCTTCAGAAATTCCAGCAGCTTGTAAACTTGCAGCTAAGAAATTGGCGTGCACTCCTGAAATGGCAGCGGTATAGACCACATCACTTGCCCCTGAATCAATAATCATCTGCCTATACTCTTCAGGCGCCTTGCTTTCATCGGAATTAATGAAACGAGTACCCATATATGCTAAATCGGCACCCATTTGCATCGCGGATGCCACGTCCCTACCGGTGCTTATACATCCAGAGAGCAAAATAGTTTTGTCAAAAAATTGCTTAACCTCTGCTATCAAACTCATGGGATTAATACTCCCAGCATGTCCCCCAGCTCCTGCGGCAACCAAAATGAGACCATCTACTCCTGCCTGCGCAGCCTTCTGTGCATGTCTTTTTTTGATGACATCATGAAAAACCAATCCACCGTAACTATGAACCGCATCCACAACCTGACTTACCGCACCCAACGAAGTAATGATTAAGGGCACTTGATGTTTGATGCACAACTTCAAATCCGCTTCCAATCTGGGGTTGGTCGGATGTACGATGAGGTTTACTCCAAAGGGAGCGGGTTTCTTCCCAGTTTCGTCCTCAAAAGCTTTTAAAGAGGTTTTTATCTCAATCAACCACTCCTCAAATCCTTCGCTGCTTCTTTGGTTTAGTGCCGGAAACGTCCCTACTATTCCATTTTTGCAACACTCAATCACCAATTTTGGACCGGAGATTAAAAACATGGGGGCTGCTACCACTGGCAACGCAAGATCTTTGATGAATTCAGCTTTTTGAGACATGGTTTCGTGTTAAAGTATCATTAAAAATAAGTCGATTTTTGGGATAGATGGGTATCTATATCCAAAACTATGATAATTTTACAATTATTATGCATGCATAACAAATAACCGACTATGTTTTTTAAGGAATTTGATATTCGATGGAGCGATTTGGATGCCAATCGACACTTGGCCAATTCGGCATACATTAATTATATGAGCCACACCCGAATGGCTTATCTCGGAATTTTGGGGTTTAATCAGAAATCCATGGCCAAACACAACATTGGCCCAGTGGTCTTTTACGAACATATGTACTACTTCAAGGAAGTTTTCCCTGGAAAACCGATAAAGGTCTCCTTAGGTCTTCAAGGGTTGAGTGAGGATGGAATGTTCTTTGAATTTGAACACAATTTTTACGACAACGACGGGAAAAACTTTGCACGATGTGAAATGATGGGAGCATGGATGGATTTAAAAGAACGTAAACTCATCGGTCTTCCACAAGAATTTTTGGATGCCTTTGGTAAAATGGAAAAGGAAGCTAGCTTTAAAGTCTTGACCAAAGCGGATACTAGAAAGTTTGCTAAAATCCCAAAGGATTTGTAAAAGCTATTTTTTGTAGACGTTCGGTTTAAAATCATTGGAGGCCAAAACAATTCTATCACCCTTTTGAATGGATTTACCCTGTTTTTGGGAGAAAGACATTTTCAGAACATGGTTTTGAACAAGAAGTTGAGCGATAAAAGAATTACCACTAGATTCAATGGACAGTACTTCTGCAGTTACTTTAAAGTCTTCATTGATTTCCTTTGAAGCAAACAGTTGGTGGGGATGGCCTTGTTCAACTATTTTACCGTGGTGGAGTTCTATAACCCAATCAGATAGCTTAATGATTTCCTCAACATTATGACTCACCAAAATGGTGGTCAATTTGTACTCTTTATGGGCTTCCAAGAGATGTTTTTGCAATTTTCTTCTGATGTTATCGTCAAGAGCGGAAAGGGGTTCGTCCAAGAGCAAGATGTTTGGTTGTTGAGCTAAAGCTCTGGCCAGTGCCACACGTTGTTGTTGTCCTCCAGAAAGGTTTTTTGGTTTTTTATGCTTCAAATCTCCAAGCTCGTTCAATTCTATAAGATGCTGCAGGTTGCTATTTTTTCTCTTACCAGCAGCAAATTGTAAATTTTCAAGCACCGTCATATGGGGAAAAAGGGCATAGTCTTGAAAAACAAAACCAACATTTCTTTCTTGAGGTTTTAAGTTGATGACTTTAGGCTCTGATTGAAACCATATTTTTTCGTGTACCGAAATTCTGCCTTTATCAGGTTGAAGCAACCCGGCCAAAATACGAAGTAAAGATGTTTTGCCTGCTCCAGATTCTCCAAACAGGGCCACCATTTGACCTTCTTCTATGGTAAAAACCACATCGAGAACCATGTTGCCAGAGGGTGAGTCGAGTTTCTTTTGGATTTGAATATCCATCATTTCCAAAAGGGTTTAATATATCTACCATTTATAAGATAAACCGAAAGTAGAATGGCAAATGTGGTTATAAAAAGAATGGCAGAATAAAAGTTGGCCGCCGCATAATTCAAGGCTTCAACCTCATCATAAATAGCAATGGATGCCACTTTGGTGACTTCTGGAATGTTTCCGCCAATCATCAAAACAACACCAAATTCCCCAATGGTATGTGCAAAGGCCAAGACAATTCCAGTCAGTACTGCTGGTTTTATGTTGGGCAATAATACTTTTGTCAAAGTTTCCCACTTGGATTTTCCCATTAAATACGAAGCTTCTTTTAGAGAAGGTGAAATACTGGAAAGGCCCGATTGAATGGGGTGCACCATAAAAGGCAAACTGTATAGGATGGAGGCCAAAACCAGCCCAGGAAAAGAGAAAACCAGTTTTATTCCGAACCAATCGTTGAGCCAATTTCCAAAGGCATTTCCTGGACTAAATGCAACCAGAAAGTAGAACCCAAGTACTGTAGGAGGTAAAACCAAAGGCATGCTGACCAAGGTTTCGATGACAGGTTTCAATTTTGATTTGGTTTGTGCCAACCACGAAGCTAAAGGGATGGAAATGATGAGCAGCAAAAATGTGGTGACCAAGGCCAATTTTAAAGTAAGTAGCAAAGGGTCCCAAATCATAGATTTCGGTTGTAAATTAGGTTGTACAATTTAGCCATTTTAAAACGACTTTAAATGGGCCTAAGCGAATTCAGTTAGGGATGGAATACCCATACTGTTTCAGTATTTTTTGGGCTTCTTGGGAGAAGAGAAAATCATAAAAAGCAAGTGCTTCTTTAGAAGCGCCATTTTCTTTCTTTATAAGGCTCGCACTTTGAAGAAGTCTTGGATAAGATTCCTCTGCAAGAGCAATCCAATGACCCTTGTTTTTCATTTCTGCTGAAAGCACAACCGCCATGGAGGTAAAACCAATTTCAGCGGATTTTGAAGTTATGAATTGGTTGGTTTGTGCAATACTCTCCCCATATACTAGTTTTCCAACCACGCTTTCATAAAACGGTTGATTTCTCAGAACGGACAAGGCAGCTACGCCATAAGGCGCGGTTTTGGGATTGGCTATGGCTATATGCTGGACCGTATCCGTCTGAAGCAGAGAAAGAGAAGGAGTCAACTCTTCCAATACTGTCCAAAGTACTAATTTCCCCTCAGCATAAATCTTCGGCTTTCCTTCTGTTTTGTGGGTTATATATAATTCTTCTGGGTATTTTATATCTGCTGATATAAAAACATCATAAGGGGCACCTTGCTGAATTTGGGCAGTTAGTTTTCCTGATGATCCTAAAATAAGCTCGCAGTCAATGTTTGTCTTGTTGGAAAAGCCGTCCGCAATTGATTTCATGGCAAACTGCATGTTGGCCGCAACAGCTAACGTAACTTTTGGTTTTGAATTGGCCGATTCATTACAGCTTACAAAAGCTAGAATTGAAAGAAAAAGTAAGCACCTAAAAGACATCCTCATCATGAGAATCAAAAATACGCTTTAAAGAAAGAAAAGAACTAGGGTCTTGGCTTGGGTTTTTTACTGCTTAAATACACCCCGAACAAAACCAAACAGGTGGCCAATATTTTCACGAAAGTTAACTGGTCTTTTCCTGAAAAAAGAGCAAAAAAGATTCCAAAAAGAGGTTGTAGGTAAACAAAGGCACCCACAGTGGATGCTTTTAATTGTGTCAATGCAAAAACATTGAAAAGATAGGTCAAAAAGGTAGTTCCTATTACCACAAAAGCAATGGAACCATAGACCCAAAGCGGCATGGATGACCATTGTATTTCCAAAAACTCGGGTAACGTTATCGGGAAATTGATAATGAGCGCAATGGTAAAAAGCCAACGCATCAAAGTAAAGGGGTGATATTTTTCAATCAAGGTTTTGGCCACAATCAAATAAGCTCCGTAGGAAGTTGCATTCACAATAAAGAGAAAGTTGCCCAATGGAATATTTGGGGCATCACCTCTTATTTCAGCACCAAACAAAATGAGGGCCAATGCACCAACAAACCCAAGAAAAATGCCAAGCCCTTTGTTGAGTGTTATACGTTCGCTTAGGAAAAGAGCAGATAGGATAACCACAATGATTGGGGTTATGGTGACCAAAACAGCGCTATTAATTGGAGTTGATAGTTGAAGGCCCTTAAAGAAAGCAAGCATGTTGATGACCATACCCAGTATGGCACATACAAGAACCCTGAGCCAGTCTTTTTTTTCTATTTTTTCCTTGGGAGCGAACAACGAAAAAATCCAAAATAGCGCTGAAGCACCTACCACCCGAAGCATTATAAAACCAAAAGGCTTTATATAGGTAGGCATAACCCCTTTGGCAATGGTATGGTTTATGCCGTAAATGGTGGTGGCCCCAACAGCGGCCAATATGGCCAATGTGCGTTTGTTCATCCGTGTAATGCTTCCTTGGCGGCTTGAACCACTTTTTTGGAGTTTCCGATAAAAATTTGATTATCTAATATCAAAACAGGTCTTTTCAAAAAGGTATAATGATCCAATATCAGGTCTTTGTAATCTTGCTCGGTAAGTTCTTTTTCATGTAATCCTCTTTGGCGAAACAACATGGCTCTTCTGCTAAAAAGAGCTTCATGACTCTCAGCCAAGTTTTTCATTTGTTCCAGCTGTGCAGGGGTTATGGGTTGTGTTTTTATTTCTTGGAGCTCAAGATCATCCAAAGGTTGCAATTCCTTTAAGATTCTTTGACATGTGTTGCAGGATTCCAAGTAATATATCTTTTTCATATTCAATTGATTTGATCATTCATAAATCCGAATAATTTTACCATTATCCTTTCCCATCACACTTCTTTCGTATCCTCTGGCAACCTTGTCCATTGGTACTGGGGAGTGTCCAGGAAAATAATTTTGGTATTTTTCAAAAGCATCCTCTACCATTCCCGCTGAAACCACATTCAAGCGGTTGCCGTTTTCCAGTTCCAAGGAGGCAGCTTTTACAAAGCTATGAATTGCGCCGTTCACCATGGCAGCACTTGCTGTATTTTCAACAGGGTCATCTGCTAAGATTCCAGTAGTCAGAGTAATAGACCCTTTGGGATTTAAATAAGAAAGACCGATTCTTACGAGATTTACCTGTCCCATAAGTTTACTTTTAATTCCTATATAGTAATCTTCTTCGGTCAAAGCACTAAAGCTATCCCATTTGGCTTCTCCTGCTATACAAATAATAGCATCCACTTTGTCAATCTGTTGAAACATGGCTTCAATAGAAGAAGTTGAAGAAATATCGACTTGAATTTCTCCACTTGTTCTGCCTGCAACTAGCACCTGATGTTCTGCCTGAAAATGTGCTGCTACTTTCTTTCCGATGGTTCCGTTTCCTCCAATGATCAGTATTTTCATTTTTTCAAAAGTTAAGAGATTGCAAAATCAACAGCTGCCAATGAATGTATCATGGTCGTATCAAAAGAAGGAAGGGTAACCTCTTTTTCCGGAATTAATATCGGCAACTCGGTACACCCTAAAATGACCCCTTGAGCGCCTTCTGATTTCAATCCTTCTATTATTGCCAAACATTTTTCTTTGGCTTCAAAGGTGAATTGACCCTTTACCAATTCCCCGTAAATCAAATTCTGGAGATACGTCCTTTCTTCTTCGGATGGAATCAATACTTCCAAACCAAAATCGTTTGTCAGGATTTTAGTATAGAAATCCCGCTCCATAGTAAAACGAGTGCCCAACAAACCAATTTTTGAAACACTTTTTTTCTTAATAGCATCTCCTGTAGCTTTGGCGATATGCAAAAACGGAACTGAAATGGCCTCTTCAATATATTGGGCTACCAAGTGAATGGTATTCGTGGCCAAAATGATACTATCCGCTCCGGCAGACTCCAATCGTTTTGCTTCTTGAGCCATAAGCTCTCCAATTTTATCCCAATTATCTTCAAAGGATAGTTTTTCTATATCTGAGAAGTTAACTGAACTCATTAGAATCTTTGCGGAGTGGGAGCCTCCTAATTGGTCCGCCACAATACGATTAATGTATTCGTAGTAAAACTTAGAGGATTCCCAGCTCATTCCTCCAATTATTCCTATAGTTTTCATGTTTTTTGATTTTTATTTTACTCTACTCATAAATTCTGCATCCTCAAGGGGGTGAGAATTCAAAAAGTCAAACAAGACTTTGACTATGCTTCTTTTTTTTTCCTGTGTAGTACTGTTGTGTGATTTTTTCGCAAGGAATACACTCTTCCATAATCAATAAATTTATATTTCGCTAAATCTAGATATGTTGTATAAAAAAATTATAATTCCTCTTTCAAAGCTTTGAAATAGGCTTGGATTACTTCTTCATTTCGTCTGTAATACGTCCATTTGCCATGTCGGGTGGGGATTACCAAATTGGCGTTTTGCATAGAATTTAAATAGGTTGAAATAGTGGATTGCGATAGTCCGGTTTTGTCTTGAATGAACCCAACACAAACCCCATCATCAAAATGGTCAATTTCTTGATGCGGAGGAAAATTTGCTTCGGGGTTTTTTAGCCATTTTAGAATGTTCACCCGAGTTTGGTTCGCTAAGACTTTACTGATTTCGACAATGTTCATGAAGCAAATATAATTAAAATATCCACATATCTATATTTTTAGATATGTAAAAATGTTTTAGAGAATATCTAGGTGGTAAATTAAAGTTGGATATCCCGTTTTAGATACTTGTTTGACTCTGCATAGGGAATGGTCAATACGATTGGTCCATCGGCATAGGAAGCTACTTCATACTGATTATAGACCAATTGTATACCATCTGGGGTATAGCCTATATTTTCTGCCAAATGGAATACATCGCCATCAAACATAAAACCTGTGGTATTGATATTTCCATCTTGAGGAATTTTTTCTTGAATCCTGAATTTGGACTCAGCGAAGTGGCTAAAACCTTCTTCATCTTCAAACAGCTCCCAATTTTCTAATTCTGTTCCCTTTAGCTTATCAAAATTTAAAAATGAAGTGGAGCTGTATCCGTGCGCCCCTCCGGTAAAGACATATGCATTGATTACCAAGGTAAGCATGTTGGCATCTTCATAAACAATATCACCATTTATTTTAGCTTCCCAAGGGACTTCATCCAGAAACTTTTCTTTTAACTCCTTGAAACTCGAAGTAAACGACTCAACGGCATCATTAATGGATACTATCTCTATGTCCTCGTTAAAAGAGAGCAGTGCGATTACTTCCTCATGTAAAGCGTTATTTATGGCTTTTGAAATTGAGCTATCATCCAATGCTTCCGGAAGTTTTATTTCAATTTGCGAACAGCTCTCACATGATGCGTTGGACAACTCAAAAGTTCCAAAAGTAAGTTTAGCTTCATTTTCACAACCAAGGAGGAGCAAAATGAACAAAAGTATGCCGATGGTTTTTTTCATGTTTTGTTGTTTAAGGCATTTCAAAAATAAGACTTCGTTGATTACTCCAAAAGATAACGATACCTTTGTTTGCATATCAAAACAAAATGAGCAGTAAAGACTTAAAATTCAACAGCAAGACCATTCATGGAGGACAGCATCCTGACAAAGCTTATGGTGCGGTGATGCCTCCTATTTATCAGACATCCACCTATGCACAGAGTACACCCGGTGGACATATGGGGTTTGAATATTCCCGCAGTGCCAATCCAACCAGAACGGCCTTGGAAAATTCTTTGGCCAGTATTGAAAACGGACAATATGGTTTGGCTTTTGCAAGTGGGTTGTCTGCCATTGATGCAGTGATTAAGTTGTTAAACCCAGGAGATGAGGTGGTTTCTACAAATGACCTCTACGGAGGAAGCTATCGACTGTTCAAGCAGATTTTTGAAAAATATGGGATCACCTTCCATTTCATAGGTATGCAAAGCCTAGAGACCATTGCATCTCATATCAATGATAAAACTAAGTTGATTTGGGTTGAGACTCCTACCAATCCCATGATGAACGTTATTGATATAGTAGGAGTTTCTAAATTGGCTAAAGAGCACAATTTACTTTTGGCCGTTGACAATACCTTTGCCACTCCATATCTTCAAAGGCCTTTGGATTTGGGCGCAGATATAGTCATGCACTCCGCAACAAAGTATTTAGGCGGACACAGTGATGTGGTAGTAGGGGCTTTGGTAGTAAATGATAAGGATTTAGCCGATAAATTATATTTCATTCAGAATGCTAGTGGCGCAGTCTGTGGCCCTATGGATAGTTTTTTAACCCTTCGTGGAATCAAGACTCTACATGTTCGTATGCAAAGGCATTGCGAAAATGGTAAAGTGATAGCTGAATACTTGGCCAAGAATCCAAAAATAGAAAAGGTGTATTGGCCAGGATTTGAAACCCATCCAAATCATGATATTGCGAAAAGTCAAATGGATGATTTTGGCGGTATGATTTCCTTTGTTCCCAAAGGAAGTAGTTATGAGGATGCTATCAAGATAGTAGAAAACTTAAAGATTTTCACCTTGGCGGAATCGTTGGGAGGAGTTGAGAGTTTGGCAGGACACCCGGCTAGTATGACCCATGCCAGTATCCCAAAAGAAGAACGTGAAAAAAGCGGAGTGGTAGATGCTTTGATTCGTTTGAGTGTAGGTATTGAAGACGCGGATGACTTGATTTCGGATTTGGAACAAGCCATAGGATAATCCGAAATTGCAAAATTTTCACAAAACAAGGTTTAAATTGTTTAAATAGCATAATTTTGCCGTCAAATTCCTAATTCGATAAAAAAGAGCCCGTTTCGGGAACATCAATTAACAATTTACCAATCCTTTATGGAAGCAAAAATCAAAGCATTTATGGATGAGGTGAGGAGCCGTAACGGCCACGAACCAGAATTCATCCAAGCAGTTCAGGAAGTTGCTGAAACCGTCATACCTTACATTGTAAAACATGATATCTACCATGGCAAGAACATACTTTTGAGAATGGTCGAGCCAGAAAGACTAATCTCATTTAGAGTAGCCTGGGTAGACGATCAAGGAGAAATTCATGTAAACCGTGGATATCGTATTCAAATGAATTCGGCCATTGGTCCATATAAAGGAGGACTTCGCTTCCATCCTACAGTAAACGCCAGTGTTTTGAAATTCTTGGCCTTTGAACAAGTATTTAAGAATAGTTTGACCACCCTGCCCATGGGTGGTGGAAAAGGAGGATCGGATTTTGACCCTAAAGGAAAATCTGATGACGAGGTTATGCGATTTTGCCATGCTTTTATGACTGAATTGAGTCGTCATATAGGTCCAAATACAGATGTGCCAGCGGGTGATATAGGAGTAGGTGCACGAGAAATAGGATTTCTTTTTGGGAAATACAAAAAAATAAGGAACGAGTTTACTGGCGTACTTACTGGAAAAGGCATTTCTTGGGGAGGTTCTTTGATTCGCCCTGAAGCTACTGGATATGGAACTGTCTACTTTGCGGATAGTATGTTGAAAACAAAGAATGATTCATTTGAAGGAAAATCCGTGGTTATTTCAGGTTCAGGTAATGTAGCTCAATTTGCTGCTGAAAAAGTGCTGCAACTGGGAGGCAAGGTGCTTACAGTTTCAGATTCAGGAGGCTATGTTTACGATAAAGATGGTATAGACATGGACAAGCTTGAATATATCATGGATTTAAAAAACAATAGACGCGGAAGAATTTCAGAATATGCCGAGAAGTATCCATCTGCCGAATATCATAAAGGCAAAACACCGTGGGAAGTCCCTTGTGATGTGGCTCTACCCTGTGCCACGCAAAATGAGTTAGGCGGAGATGATGCAGCTACTTTAATTAAGAACGGATGTATTGCAGTCGCCGAAGGAGCCAATATGCCTTCAACACCAGAAGCGATTCATGCCTTCCACGAGGCAAAAATATTGTTTGCACCTGGAAAAGCTTCCAATGCTGGTGGTGTTGCCACTTCAGGATTGGAGATGTCCCAAAACTCACTGCGTATAAGCTGGACTAGGGCAGAAGTAGATGAGCGCTTGAAGGGGATTATGGAAGACATTCATGATTCTTGTATAGAGTATGGTATGGAAGATGGTTATTGCAACTATGTAAAAGGAGCCAATATTGCTGGATTCGTAAAAGTAGCGGATGCCATGTTGGCCCAAGGGGTAATATAGCTAGTCAAAACAATTTATAGAACAGTTTTAAGACAGGGTTTATCTTTACCTTGTTTTAAAGCTGTTTTTTTTGAGATAAATGCAAGTTACTACCAAGGCCATAGTGTTCTCTTCCATAAAGTATGGAGATACCAGTCTAATTGTAAAGGCCTACACCGAGTCTGATGGATTAAAGTCGTATTTGCTCAAAGGAGTTTTGGCCTCCAAAAAGGGAAAGTTAAAAGCCGCCTATTTTTTACCATTGATGCAATTGGAAATTGTGGCCAATCATAAAAACAAGGGGACCCTTGAAAATATTCGAGAGGCAAAAGTGAAACATACTTACACTTCTTTACATACTGACATAATAAAAAACAGCCTTGTTCTTTTTTTGGCTGAAATGTTAGGAAACTCAATTCAAGAACATGAACAAGATTTAGCGCTTTATAATTTCTTGGAATACAGCCTTCTATGGTTGGATGAGCATTCCGTAAATGCCAACTTCCACTTGCTTTTTTTATTGAACTTGACCAAGTATTTGGGATTTTATCCTGATACCTCTTTTTCCCATTCTCCTTACTTTGATTTGCAGGAAGGGAGTTTTGATTCAACACCATCTTTGAACCCAATAATCCAGGGAGAAAATTTATTAGAGTTCAAAAAGCTGTTGGGCATAAATTTTGATGCACTTCCAACAATAAAAATAGGCAAACCCCAGAGGCGTGAACTCGTGAAAAAAGTTATTCTGTATTTTCAGCTACATTTGCACGGATTCAGAAAACCCAAGTCCCTGGAAGTTTTAAACGCAGTTTTTGAATAATATGCGCAGCATAGTTGGATGTGTCCTTATTCTTTTTTTGGCATCTTTTTCAGCTTTCTCCCAAGAAATAACGGTCTTGGATGCCGAGACGGGCAACCCTGTGATTAATATAGCCGCATATAACAAGGACAAGTCTAAAACCGCTATTTCTGATTTTGATGGAAAATGTGATATCAGCGTTTTTTCCAACAACGAAAGGATTACGTTTAAACACATTAGCTATGAGATTTTTACATCTACCAAAGCACAGATTGCAAAGTGGGGAAATCGTATTTATCTCAATTTAAAACCGGAAGAGTTGCAAGAAGTAGTGATGTCGGTTTCTAAGTGGGAACAGCAGAAAAGTGACATTCCCCAAAAAATTGAATCCATTGACGCACGAAGCATTTCTTTTACCAATCCACAAACTTCAGCAGATTTATTACAGAACAGTGGAAAGGTTTTCGTTCAAAAAAGTCAATTAGGAGGAGGGAGCCCAATGATTCGTGGTTTTGCTACTAATCGTTTACTATTGTCCGTAGATGGGGTTCGTATGAATACCGCAATATTTAGAGGTGGAAATGTTCAAAATGTAATTTCAATCGACCCCTTTACCATAAAGAACACGGAAGTTATTTTTGGCCCTGGCTCTGTAATTTATGGAAGTGACGCCATAGGGGGAGTCATGAATTTCTTTACCCATAAACCTAGATTTTCCTTTACAGATAGCTTAACGGTTTCTGGAAATGCGTCCTACCGTTTTGCATCTGCGAATAATGAGAACACGGGACATTTCGACATCAATTTTGGGCAGAAAAAATGGGCAGCCTATTCTAGTTTTAGTTATAACAGTTTTGGTGATTTGAAGATGGGCCGTCATGGTCCAGTGGAATACCTTAGAAATAATTTTGTGGAACGCAGGGATGGTGTTGATGTTTTGGTAGAAAATGAAAACCCTAGACTACAGGTCCCTTCGGGATATGACCAAATGAATTTCTTGCAGAAGGTTACCTATAAACCCAATAGTACATGGAATTATGATTTGGGGCTATATTACTCTGAAACATCTGATTACTCCCGGTACGATAGGTTAATTCGTCCAAACAGCGATGGAACAGGATTGCGCGCTGCTGAGTGGTTTTATGGACCCCAAAAGTGGTTTATGGGGAATTTTCAAATCACAAAAAAGGGCAAGAATAAATTTTATGATGGCGTAAAGCTTACAACCGCCTATCAGCATTTTGAAGAAAGTAGGAATGAGCGTAGGTTTCAGGAAACCACTCGTTTTACCACAGAGGAAAATGTAGATGCATTATCTATAAACTTGGACTTTGAAAATAAAAAGATAGGAGATTTACGACTTTACTATGGAGCAGAATATTTGTTTAATAAGGTAAGCTCACAGGGCAGCCAACAAAACATAGAAACAAACGAGATTGCAGCATCTGCTTCTCGATATCCTGATGGGGCTACATGGCAAACCTTTGCAGGCTACGTTAATGGCGAATATAAATTGAAACCCAATTTTACGCTGCTGTCGGGATTGAGGTACAGCCAAGTTTGGGTTGATGCACAATTTGATGATACTTTTTTTCAGTTTCCCTTCGATGAAGCGGATTTGATTACTGGCGCTTTAACAGGAAGTATTGGGTTTAGTTGGTTTCCCAAGGCGGATTTTCAAGTTACTATGAACGGCTCTACAGGATTTAGGGCCCCAAATATTGATGACATTGGAAAAATCTTTGATTCTGAGCCTGGCTCCGTAGTAGTCCCTAATCCGGATTTAGAACCCGAGTATGCATACAATGTTGAATTAGGGGTTCGAAAAAACTTCAATGATAGGTTGGTGCTCAAAGGATCAACGTATTATACGTATTTAGTGGATGCCTTGGTAAGAAGGAACTTTGAATTCAATGGGCAACGTGAGGTAGAGTTTAATGGTGAGTTGAGTAACGTACAGGCCATTCAAAATGCGGCCAAGGCCTATGTTTATGGCTTTGAGTTTGGAATGGATGCTTTTCTCACGGAAAATTGGTCGCTTTCCTCAAATCTGACTATTACAGAGGGTATAGAAGAAGACGATAGCGGGATAGATTCTGCAGGACGCCATGTTGCACCCACTTTTGCGGATGTTCATTTGATATGGCAAAACCAAAAGGTAAAGGCAGATTTTTTCGTAAACTATAATGGGGAAATAGCCTTCGAAGATTTAGCTCTTTCTGAAAGAAGCAAACCGTTTATTTATGCCACAGATGATAATGGAAATCCATATTCTCCCTCATGGTACACCCTAAACTTTCGTTCACAATATCAAATTACCAATGCATTAAAGAGTACGCTAAGCCTTGAGAACCTAACGGACCAAAGATATAGGACCTATTCTTCTGGAATTGTAGCTCCTGGGACTAATTTGATTTTGGGATTGGGATACAGTTTTTAAAAAAAGGCCCTGAACCAAGGCCTTTTTTCAATTGCATATTTTTACTGATTGTCCATTTTTTCTTTGGCATCTTCAGCAGCTTTTTTCAAATCTTCACCAGCTTTCTCCGCGGCATCTTTTAAGTCTTTACCTGCTTCTTCGGCTTTTTCCATGGTCTCTTCACCTACTTTTTTAAGACTATCCAAAGCTTGTTCCGTTTCTTCACCTGCTTTTTTCAGAGCATCAGAGGCATCGTCAGCAGCTTTTTGAAGGTCTTCCCCAGCTTCTTCCAAAGACTTTGAAGCCTCTTCAGAAGCTTCTTTTGCTTTGCTCGTAGCCTCCTTACAAGAAACTACGGTTCCCGAAGAAATAAAAGCAACAAGAAGGATAAAAATCACTTTTTTCATATCTGTAATGGTTTTGTGTTAAGGGCTTAAATTAAGAAAATAGCATGATTTTACCTTTAAAAGAACTTTATATTTAATTCTAGAGAGGAAACGAAGATTACTTAAAGCATTTGACCCCAAAGAATTCCACTTAAATTTTTAATTTTGCGAACTTGGAATTTGAGAAGAAAAAGGAACCGATGAAGTTCGCGGAATATAAAGGATTGGACTTACCAAAAGTAGCCGATGAGGTATTGGATTTTTGGAAGGACCAAAAGATTTTTGAGAAAAGCGTTTCCACAAGGGAAGGCCGGGAAAGCTATGTCTTTTTTGAAGGCCCTCCTTCTGCAAACGGAATGCCCGGGATTCATCACGTAATGGCACGAACCATTAAGGATATTTTTCCGAGGTACAAAACCATGAAAGGCTTCCAGGTAAAACGTAAAGCCGGTTGGGATACACATGGCCTTCCTGTAGAACTGGGTGTGGAAAAAGAACTTGGAATCACGAAAGAGGATATCGGTAAAAAAATCTCCATAGAAGAATACAATGAAGCCTGCAGGAAAGCAGTGATGCGCTATACGGATGTGTGGAATGAAATGACGGAGAAAGTAGGGTATTGGGTAGATATGGATGACCCATACATCACCTATAAATCCAAGTATATGGAGTCCGTATGGTGGTTGTTGAAACAGATTTATGACAAAGGCCTCGTTTACAAAGGATACACTATACAACCATATTCTCCAAAAGCGGGTACAGGTTTAAGCTCCCATGAGCTGAATCAACCTGGAACGTATCAAGATGTTACCGATACAACGGTCACTGCTCAATTTAAAGCGAAGAAAGAATCCTTGCCTGATTTCTTGAGTGAGGTTGATGGGGATATTTATTTTCTAGCTTGGACAACCACGCCATGGACCTTACCTTCCAATACAGCTTTAACGGTGGGTCCCAAAATAGACTATGTCCTAGTAAAGAGTTTCAACCAGTACACTTTTGAGCCCACTCTAGTGGTTTTGGCAAAAGCCTTGGTAACCAAACAATTTTCTGGGAAGTTTTTCGAAACAGAAACAGAAGAAGACTTCAATAGTTTTGAAAAGGGAGCAAAGAAAATACCATATCAAATCGTCAAGAGCTTTTCTGGGAAAGATTTGGTGGATATACAGTACGAGCAGTTGATAGATTATGTGCTTCCTTATCAAAATCCTCAGAATGCATTTCGTATTATTTCTGGAGACTTTGTAACCACCGAGGACGGTACTGGAATTGTTCACACCGCACCCACTTTTGGTGCAGATGATGCCTTTGTGGCCAAGCAAGCAGAACCAGAGGTACCACCCATGCTGGTTTTGGATGAAAACAATAATCCTGTTCCCTTGGTTGATTTACAAGGTCGTTTCCGTCCGGAACTTAAAGAGTTCGGTGGCAAGTATGTTAAGAATGAGTA
The DNA here is from genome assembly GCF_947501165.1 of uncultured Allomuricauda sp. Classification (GTDB taxonomy): domain Bacteria; phylum Bacteroidota; class Bacteroidia; order Flavobacteriales; family Flavobacteriaceae; genus Flagellimonas. Next base: position 1,066,426 of record NZ_CANMUU010000001.1, read on the forward strand.
TTATGAAGATGGTAAGGCTCCAGAAAAATCTATTGATGTAGAGATTGCTATCAAACTAAAGGAAGAGAATAAAGCCTTTAAAGTTGAAAAATACTTGCACAGTTATCCCAACTGTTGGCGAACGGACAAGCCTATTTTGTATTATCCATTGGACTCTTGGTTCATAAAGGTGACAGATGTAAAAGATAGAATGTTCGAATTGAACCAGACCATCAATTGGAAGCCGAAAGCCACAGGAGAAGGCCGTTTTGGAAACTGGTTGGCCAATGCGAATGACTGGAACCTATCCCGCTCTCGATATTGGGGGATTCCTCTGCCTATTTGGAGAACCGAAGATGGCAAAGAGGAAATCATTATCGGCTCTGTTGAAGAACTGAAACAAGAAATGTCCAAGTCTGTTGAAGCGGGCTTCATGGATAGGGGTATTTTTGCTGATTTTGTGGCTGGTGACATGAGCGAAGCTAACTACGAGCAGGTTGATTTACATAAAAATATAGTGGACCAAGTAACACTGGTATCACCCTCTGGGAAACCCATGAAAAGGGAGTCAGATTTAATAGATGTGTGGTTCGATAGTGGTTCCATGCCCTATGCACAATGGCATTATCCTTTTGAGAACAAAGAATTGATTGATGATGGAGTGGCTTTCCCGGCAGATTTTATTGCTGAAGGTGTGGATCAAACTCGAGGATGGTTCTACACCCTGCATGCGATAGCCACCATGGTTTTCGATTCCGTTTCCTACAAAAATGTGGTTTCGAATGGATTGGTTTTGGATAAAGATGGGAAAAAAATGTCCAAACGCTTAGGTAATGCGGTCGATCCTTTTGAAACCTTACCTAAGCATGGAGCAGATGCTACGCGATGGTATATGATTTCCAACGCCAATCCATGGGACAATCTAAAATTTGATTTGGATGGTGTAGTTGAGGTAAAGCGTAAATTTTTTGGCACACTATACAACACCTATTCCTTTTTTGCCCTATACGCGAATATTGACAAATTCGATTTTAGTGAAGATGAAATAGCATTAAAGGAAAGACCAGAGATTGACCAATGGATTTTGTCAGAGCTACACTCATTGATTCAAAAAGTGGATGAAGCATACAACGACTATGAAGCCACTAAAGCGGCACGAATGATTTCCGATTTTGTTCAGGAAAACCTTAGTAATTGGTATGTGCGTTTGAGCAGAAGACGTTTTTGGAAAGGGGATTATCAGCAAGACAAGATTTCAGCGTATCAGACATTGTATACCTGTTTGGCTACTGTGGCCAAGCTTTCGGCTCCTATAGCTCCTTTTTATATGGACCGGCTGTACAAGGATTTGAATGCAACCACCGGAATAGAGGGTTTTGAAAGTGTACACTTGGCAGATTTCCCATCTTTTAATGGTAGCATGGTTAACAAAGCATTGGAGGGAAAGATGCAAATAGCCCAAAAAGTATCTTCCTTGGTTTTATCCATACGTCAGAAGGAGAAAATAAAAGTAAGACAGCCCTTGCAAAAGATTATGGTGCCTGTTGTGGACGAAAATCAGAAGAAAGAAATAGAAGCAGTTTCAGATTTGATCAAATCGGAAGTAAATGTTAAGGAGATTGAGTTGTTGGATGATGCTTCGGATATTTTAGTGAAAAGAATAAAGCCCAATTTTAAAGTATTGGGACCAAAGTTTGGCAAGGACATGAAGGCTGTAGCGGCTGCCGTGGGTCAATTGAATCAAGAGCATATCCAAAAAATGGAGCGTGAAGGCGAATTAATGCTTCAATTAGAAAATAAAAGTATTATTTTACAGTTAACCGATGTAGAAATCACTTCCCAAGACATAGAGGGGTGGTTGGTGGCAACTTCGGGCATGCTCACGGTAGCGTTGGACGTCACCATCAACGATTCGCTTAGAAAAGAGGGAATTGCAAGAGAGTTGGTAAACAGAATCCAGAACCTTAGAAAGGAATCGGGATTTGAAGTTACAGATAAAATAGACATCAAAATATTAAAAGACGGTTTTGTAGAAAAAGCGGTATCCAGTAATGAAGATTACATAAAAACAGAGACTTTGACTGCAGAATTGAATTTTGAAGAAAAATTGGAAGAGGGCGTAGCAATCGCCTTTGATGAAGTAAACACAAAATTATTTATCCAAAAACATTAGAACATGGCACAAGATTTAAAAGTTAGATATTCGGATAAAGACCTTGAAGAATTTAGAGCACTTATTGAGGAAAAAATAGACAAAGCCAACAATCACTTGGAACTTTTGAAAAGCTCTTACATGAACGATGGGAACAACGGAACGGATGATACGTCTCCTACCTTTAAAGCTTTTGAAGAAGGTTCTGAAACTATGAGCAAAGAGGCGAACACCCAATTGGCCATCCGTCAAGAAAAGTTTATTCGCGATTTGAAAAACGCTTTGTTGCGAATAGAGAACAAGACTTATGGAATATGCAGGGTTACCGGTAAGTTGATCAACAAAGAGCGCCTTAAGTTGGTTCCCCATGCTACCCTCAGTATTGAAGCCAAGAACATGCAGAAGTAATAGCATGCCCCAATGTTCTTTTAAACGCAAGGGGCTTGTTGTTTTGTGTACGGTTTTATGCTTTTCAAGTACTGCTGCCCAGAAAGTACTGAGAAAAACACTGGTGGACTCCCATGTATCCCGTATTGTAATTGATGTTGAAAACTGCTATAAAGTAAATCTGGAAACCACTGCTTCAGATGAGCTACAGATAAATGCCAGTATGGAAGGGGAGTACTCTACGGATTTAGTGGTAAACCTTGAAACCCAGGGGAAATCCATTTTAGTAAGTACAGGATTCCACCCCAACTTTAGTATTCCCAATGATAAGTTAAGTGCGCATAAAGTGATTTCCATTGCTTTGGATATCCAAGTTCCGAACTATAAGGAAGTTGTTGTCTATGGTACAAATTCTTATGTTGAAGCCAAAGGCGATTACCGAAAGCTCTCGGTAAAGCTTTCTGACGGAGACTGTAAAATAGTTGACGTGGGCGAAACGGTTGATGTTACAACCCAAAAGGGAGACATTTGGTTAACAACAAAATCCGGAGTTGTAGAGGCAATCAGTGATTATGGGAAAGTGTTTAAAAATAGTTTGCCCAAAGGAGACAAACACTATGTGTTACAGAGCAAAGAAGGCAATATCTACTTGAACAAAACAAAATAATATGCCTACTTTTGCCCATTCTTGAAAGAAGCGATGAATTTAAAAAAGTCCCTACTCATCATTTTTTTGATTTTGCTGGTAGACCAAATCAGTAAGATTTACATAAAAACCCATTTTGTATTGGGAGAATCTATTGATGTTTTTAGCTGGTTCAAGATTCTTTTCATAGAAAACGAAGGAGCAGCTTGGGGTACTAAATTGAGTGATTTATTGCCCATATCAGAGAGTGCTGGAAAATTGGTATTGACCATTTTTCGTCTTTTTGCCATTGTAGGGATTGGATATTGGTTATGGGACATTATCAAAAAAAATGCACCCAAAACTTTAATTATAGCCGTATCACTCATATTTGCTGGAGCACTTGGTAATATTATTGATTCCGTTTTGTACGGAACTATTTTCAATGAAAGTATTGGACAGGTGGCCACACTTTTTTCTGATGAACCATATGGAAAGCTCTTCTACGGAAAAGTCGTGGATATGCTCTATTTTCCAATGATAGATACCACATGGCCCGATTGGGTTCCTTCGTTGGGAGGAAAAAGTTTCCGTTTTTTTGAACCTGTATTTAATATTGCAGATACAGCTATAAGCACCGGGGTTGGTATTTTGATTGTCTTCAACAAAAAGGCTTTTCCAAAAGCGGAAAAAATCCAAAAAGCTTAAAATTTGTAGACCTTATTGGGAGTTGCACAGTAATCCAAGCCAATATCGCCCTTGCGGATATCCGTAATCTGTTCTGTTTCCGCTTCAAAGAGAGAAAGACCAATTTTTACTGTTTTTGGATTGCATTCGGATAAGAATTCATCATAAAACCCTTTTCCATATCCAACTCGGTTGCCCAATTCGTCAAAAGCCAATAAAGGAATAAAAACGACTTCAATTTTGTTTACGGGTATTTCAATACCATCAACTGGCTCAGGAATGGACCATTTGTTGGGTTTCAACTGTGTATTGTCTGTGAGTAGGTAATGTTCGAGCGACTGCTCACCCATCATTTTAGGAACTACAATATGCTTATCTCTTCCCTGAAGTAAGGTAATCAAGGGTAGCGTATCCACTTCTTTGTTTTTTACAATGCTCAAAAAAGTATGGAAATAAAAAAAATCCCAAATAGGGATTTGTATAATTTGATTTACTAAGGATATACTTTTTATTTCGATTTCATCCGATGAAAGATGAGCTCTTTTTACTTTGTAGTTATTTCTTAGTTCATGTTTCAACATAAAATGTTGAAGCGTTTGGGGCGTCTTAGTATATTAATCTTGAACTGTCTTTTTTTCGGACACCGAATAAAAGATTTTGAAAAATAACATCAAGATGAGATACATTCCTAAGACAATAATGTAATTCTCCATAACTATACCTGTTTACTGATTTAAATGTAAGTAAATAAATCGGAAAGATTGCTATGAAATGCACTTTTTATCGATGAAAAGCACATTTTTTAGCAACAGTTTAACAATTTGAAAGAAATTTTAGACATTTTTTTGAGCCAATATCAATGCTAAGTTGTTGTTTATCTGACCATTGATTTAAATTAAATCAAATACAAGCATATTCTAAAAATAAATCAAGTATCGAGTGGGAAATATCATTAATCAAAAGGGTGCATAGATTTGTCAATTTTAACTATCATGCCATTTATTTACATTTAACTTTGTTTAAGACCTATTGTTGCTCTAAAATATGTCCAATACTGCCATTGAGGTTCAAATAAGTACATTACCAAGTAATCCAGGGGTATACCAATTTTTCGATGCCGATGGAAAGATTTTATATGTGGGAAAGGCTAAAAACTTAAAAAAAAGGGTCTCTTCTTACTTTACAAAAAATCACGAATACGGAAAGACTCGGGTACTGGTCAAAAAAATAGTGAGTATCCGTCATATAGTAGTTGCCACAGAATCGGATGCACTTCTTTTGGAAAATAATCTGATAAAGGAGCATCAGCCTCGCTACAATGTGTTGTTGAAGGATGATAAGTCCTATCCATGGATCTGCATCAAAAATGAGCTGTTCCCCAGAATATTCATGACGCGAAACATTATTAAGGATGGATCGGAATATTTTGGTCCGTATACCAGTGTAAAAACCGTAAAGACCCTCCTTGAATTAATTAAAAATGTACACCCACTGCGCACTTGTAAGCATCAGTTGACCAAGGAAAAGATTGAAGCCGGGAAATTCAAATTTTCGCTTGAATACCATCTTGGTTTTTGTCAAGGAGCATGTCAAGGATTGATTAGTGAAGAGGAATATAGCAAACGAATAGAAAAAGTTAAGGAAATCATCAAGGGCAATTTCAAGACGCCGTTGCAAGAGTTCAAATTGCAAATGAAGGAGTTGGCAGCACAGATGGAGTTCGAAAAAGCACAGCAAATCAAGGAAAAAATAGAGATACTTGAAAGTTATCAGGCCAAATCCACGGTGGTAAATCCAAAAATCAATAATGTGGACGTATTCACCATCATTTCTGATGGAACACATGGCTATGTAAACTTTCTTCAGCTTTCACATGGGTCCATCACTAGGTCGCACACCCTGGAAATAAAGAAAAAACTGGATGAAACGGATATTGAGCTTTTGCAACTGGCTATTGTAGAGTTACGACGCCGTTTTAACTCGACAAGTACGGAAATATACTTGCCGTTTCCTGTATCGGTTGAAGATAACCTAAAGGTTACCATACCAAAATTGGGAGACAAAAAGCGCATTTTGGAACTTTCAGAACGGAATGCCCGCTTTTTTAGACAAGACCGCTTCAAGCAAATTAGAATTACCGACCCCGATAGGCATACCAAGCGTATTATGGCTCAAATGAAGGCCGATTTGAGACTTTCAGAAGAACCAGTGCATATAGAATGTTTTGATAATTCCAACATTCAAGGAAGTAATCCTGTGGCGGCATGTGTTGTCTTCCGCAATGGAAAACCCTTCAAAAAAGACTATCGGCATTTCAACATTAAGACCGTAGAGGGACCAGATGATTTTGCGAGTATGGAAGAAGTTGTTTACCGAAGATATAAAAGACTGCTTGATGAAGAAGAAAGTTTGCCACAGCTCATTGTAATTGATGGTGGCAAGGGTCAGTTATCTTCAGCTTTGAAAAGTTTGGAAGCTTTGCAGCTGAGAGGTAAAATTGCCATTATAGGCATTGCCAAACGTTTGGAGGAAATATATTTTCCAGATGACCCCGTTCCACTTTATTTGGATAAAAAATCTGAATCATTAAAGATAATCCAACAACTCAGAAACGAGGCGCACCGATTTGGGATTACTCACCACAGGAACAAAAGAAGCAAGAATGCTATTGATTCGGAATTGGAAAGTATTGAAGGAGTAGGTAAAAAGACGGCTGAACAGCTTTTAAAGAGCTTTAAGTCCGTAAAACGAATCAAAGAAGCCACGGTAGAGAGTTTGGCAGAAACTGTTGGGATGGCGAAGGCAAAAAAGATTTATGAAACCTTTCATTAAGAATTGGAAATGAAGAGAAAAATCGCCCTTTTTTTAATAGTTGTTTCGGGATTGTTCGGCTTTTCTCAAACCGATAATGCAGAAGACTTAAAGGTTGGATTAGTTCTTAGCGGAGGAGGTGCCAAAGGTTTGGCCCACATTGGAGCATTAAAAATCATCGAGGAAGCTGGAATTAAGATAGATTATATTGGAGGCACAAGTATGGGAGCCATTGTAGGCGCTTTGTATGCTTCGGGGTATTCAGCCAACGAACTGGACTCCATTTTTAGAACTACGGATTTCCCAAAGCTCATAACGGATAATGTTCCCAGAGGAGCCAAGACTTTTTATGAAAAAGATGACTCGGAACGCTATGCCTTAAGTTTACCATTCGACAACTTCAATGTATCTTTTCCGCAGGCAATTTCTGGCGGGCAAAATATTTACAACGAATTTGTAAAACTTCTTTTTCATGTAAAGGACATATCCGATTTTAAAAGGTTGCCCATACCCTTTATATGCATGGCCACTAATGTTGAAACAGGGGAAAGTGTTTTATTGGACAGTGGGTATTTGCCAGAGGCCATTATGGCGAGTGGTACGTTTCCTTCTCTTTTTGAGCCTTCAGAAGTCAATGGAGATATACTTATTGACGGAGGGGTAGTGAACAACTATCCCATTGAAGAGGTTAAGAAAATGGGTGCAAATTTTATTATTGGTGTGGATGTGCAGCACGATTTGGCATCAAGAGAGTCTCTAACCTCCGCGACAGAGATTCTACTGCAAATCAATAATTATCGAACTGTGAACGATATGAAAGAGAAATCCAAACAGACCGATATTTATATTAGACCGGATATTAATGAATTTTCTGTCATTGATTTCGAAAGGGGTCAGGAAATTATCCAAAGCGGTCGTGATGGAGCTATGGAAAAGCTTGAAAAATTGGAGCAGGTGGCCAACGTACAAGATGCTGGACTAAAAAGGAAACAGGGTATTCCGGCCATGGACAGCCTTACCATAAATAGACTTATAATTCGGGGGAATGATCGCTATACTAGAGGATACATTAAGGGAAAGCTTAGATTCAATTTGGCGGAAAAGATTGCTTTTGAAGAATTAAAACAGGGAATAAACAATTTATCTGCCACGGGAAATTTTAAAGCAATTCGCTATGAATTGGTTTCCAATGGCCTAGGAACTGATTTGATTTTGAAGTTAAGAGAGAAGGAAACCAAGATGTTCATTAAAATGGCCGCTCATTATGATGATTTGTATAAAAGTGCCGCACTTATCAATCTCACCCGAAAGAATTTTTTAATGAAAGATGATGTGGCTTCTTTTGATTTTATTTTGGGAGATCATATTCGGTACAATTTAGAATACTATCTCGATAAAGGATTTTATTGGAGCTTTGGCGTAAACTCAAGATTTACAGATTTTGATGAGGAAATTGATTTTGGACTGATTCGCTCAAACTTTGATGTGGTAGACGATCCAAATATTCGCGAAATTACATTGGATGTTACGGATCTTACCAATCAGATTTATCTACAGACCGTTCTTAGGGAAGAATTTGCGCTTACCCTTGGTTTGGAACATAAATTATTAAGATATAGTACAAATACTTTGAACGATTTAATTGAACAAGACGGCCCTGAATTCTTTGTCCCAAACTCTTCCGACAGAACTTTCTTTGAAGACTCCAATTATTTTAGTGCCTACGGATCTATTAAGCTAGATACGTACGATGATAAATATTTTCCAACCAAAGGTTTGTTCTTTGATAGTGATTTTCACCTGTACCTTTTTTCATCGGATTTTAATGAGAACTTCAGGGAATTTTCAATTGGAAAAGCACAGTTGGGAGTAGCGTTTCCTATAACAAACAAGCTGTCTCTCAATTTGGAGACTTCTGGAGGCTTTAAATTAGGTACATCAAGTGTAACCTCTTTTGATTTTGTATTGGGTGGCTACGGGAATGACCTGATAAACAATTTTATACCATTTTTTGGGTACGATTTTTTAAGTCTGCCAGGCAATAGTTTTGTTAAGGGTTTTGGAAGACTGGATTATGAATTTATCCCAAAAAATCATCTTATGTTGACCGCCAATTTTGCTAACGTAGAGGATGATTTGTTCCGTACAGGGGAGTGGTTTTCAGAGCCTAGTTTCACGGGTTACGGTATTGGTTATGGCCTGGAATCTTTTTTAGGGCCGGTTCAGGTTTTTTATTCATTTTCTCCAGAATCCAGTGAAAACCATATATTTTTTAGTGTAGGTTATTGGTTTTAGAATTTCTCGTTCAGTCAGGTATTGTATAAGGATTTCATAAATTTTTATTGGGTTAGTTAAAGTCCGTTAAAAACTTATTTTCCTACAAAGGGTTGATGTATATTTACAGAACATAAGGGGTGGTTCCCTTATAACTTTAAGTATTGGTTTTTCATAATTTAAAGTTTGGTTGGTTATTTAGGAAAAGCCCGGTTGCTAAACTGGGCTTTTTTTATTTCACAATATTTTGGAACAGCTTTTGTTTAAGTAATTGTAAACTAATCTTCTTGAAGATTGATTTTACTAATTTTACATTCATATTTTAAGCTATGAAGAAAATATACATCCTACTTTGTATTCTTTTTACCCTTCCGACTACGGCGCAAAAAACCTATCCCGCCTTTAAGTCGGGTGAATGGCTAAAATTTCGCATACATTATGGTTTTCTTAATGCAAGTTATGCCACTTTGCAACTGAGTACTGATACTATCGACACTATACCGGTTTATCATGTTGTGGGCCGAGGAAAAACTACCGGTTTCGCCAGTATCTTTTTTAAGGTCGATGATACCTACGAGAGTTACTTCGGTCGTAAAGACGGCAGACCTTATCGATTTATCAGAAAAATAAATGAAGGAGGCTATACAAAGGATATTGAAATTGATTTTAATTATGATGAGGATAAAGCCATCCTTAAGGACAATAAGAATGGCAAGCAACTTGACATACCAGTACATGATGATATTCAAGACTTATTGTCTGCAGCGTATCATATGAGAAACAGGTATAAACTCCAAGACTTCAAAAAAGGGCAATCGATTGATATGGATATGTTGTTTGACGATGATGGTGTTTACAAATTCAAGTTGAAGTTTTTGGGTAAAGAAATCATTCGTACCAAATTTGGAAAGGTAGAATGTCTTAAATTTAGGCCTTTGGTACAATCGGGGCGGGTTTTCAAAGAAAAAGAGAGTCTTACCCTTTGGGTTTCCAACGATATGAACAAAATACCTGTCCGAATAAAGGCAGATTTGGCAGTGGGGTCTTTAAAGGCAGATTTAGATGGTTATAATGGACTTTGCAACCAGTTTAAGATAATAATGAAGCAGCGATAGATTTTACTGAATGAGCCAGGACGACATCATTAAGTCCCAAATCCATAAACTTGAAGAAAAATACAAGAACTCAGGTCAGGACCTTAGCTCCTATCTTGATGGCCTGTTGTATCAAAAGTATCTTACCTATTGGGATTATATTCATTTAGATACCCTTCTTAGTATACAGGTTCCGCGGACACACTTTCCAGATGAGGAAATTTTTATCATGTACCATCAGATTACAGAACTGTATTTCAAGCTGATTCTGCATGAGCAAAAGCAAGTTGTGGAGGATAAATCCCAAGACTCAGCCATTTTCATGGAAAGAATACGAAGAATGAACAGCTACTTCAAAGCACTTATTTCTTCTTTCAGTATTATGATAAAAGGTATGGAGCGCGAACAATTTCTTCGATACAGAATGGCGCTTCTCCCAGCCAGTGGATTTCAATCAGTACAATATAGAATGATTGAGATTTATGCCACACCTCTAGAAAATTTGGTGCATTTGAATGACCGGGAAGCATTTACAAAAGAAAACACCATTGAAGAGCTCTTTGAACATATTTATTGGAAAAAGGGAGCAACGGATTTGACCACAGGAGAAAAGACCCTGACGTTAAAACAATTTGAGTTTCGGTACACCCCCAGACTTCTGCGGATTTCAAACCAAGTGAAGAATAGTACAATCTATCACAAATATTTGCAGTTCCCCGAAAAATCCAGGAACAATGAAGCGTTAATAAATGCGTTAAAAGAATTAGATGTGAATGCCAACGTGAATTGGCCGTTGATGCATATGGGTTCTGCATATCGCTATTTGGCCAAAGAAAAAGCTGAGGTAGACGCTACTGGAGGCACAAATTGGAAGGCATATTTGCCTCCGAGTTTCCAGAAAATAATATTTTTCCCAACTTTGCATTCTGAAGAGGAAAAAGAAAACTGGGGAAAGCAGTGGGTAGACCACATTTTCAATCCTGAAAATAAAAAGATATAGCATGAGGAAATATTGGGGCATCGTTATGTTTTTAGTCGTTTTGGTCGGATGTAAAGAGACCAAAAAAGTCGAACCGATTGAGGTAGCCCAAATTCCGGTAGAAATTATAAAGAAAAAAGTGTACGGTTTTGACCTTGACGAGTTCAAGGTGATTAAGGACACAGTGCGTAGAGGGGATAGTTTTGGAAAACTGATGCTTGCAAATCATGTAGATTATCCTAAAATTGTCACTATTTCAGAACAGTATAAAGATAGTTTTGATGTTAAGCGCATAAAAGTTGGAAGACCCTATACCATTCTTAAGTCGCGAGATACAACGGAGAAAGCGGAAGTCTTTATTTATGAAAACGATAAAATAAACTACACCGTTGTTGATTTAAGGGATTCCGCAGTAGCTTACAAAAGCAAGAAAAAGGTAAAATATGTGCCAAGGGAAGTGGCAGGAGTTATTAGGAGTTCCCTTTCACAAACACTGGATAGCCTTGGAGTGGATTACTTGGTCACCATAAATCTTTCGGAAATTTACGCTTGGACCATTGACTTTTTTAAATTGGAAAAAGGAGACAAGTTCAAGATACTGTTTAAGGAAAGGTATATTAACGATAGTATTTATGCAGGAGTTGAGCCTATTGAAGCAGCACTTTTTGAGCATAAAGGAAAACAAGTCTATGCGTTTCCTTACGTGACCGATTCGTTAAAACAGATACAAGATTATTTTGACCATGAAGGGAATAATCTTCGCAGCACCTTTCTAAGGGCTCCCATTAAATTTGGATACCGTCTATCTTCACGATATAACCTCAAAAGAAGGATAGCCTATTACGGGTATAAAGTTAGGCCTCATAAGGGAACAGATTATGCCGCTCCAATTGGAACACCAATTATTGCCACTGCCGATGGAACAGTCACCGAATCTACAAGACGTGGAGGAAATGGGAAGTACGTGAAAATTAGGCATAATGGCACGTACAGCACCCAATATCTTCACATGAAAAAGCAGGCTGTAAAAAGAGGCGAATTTGTACGTCAGGGTGATGTAATAGGATGGGTAGGAATGACTGGTAATACGGGTGGCCCGCATGTGTGTTACAGATTCTGGAAGAATGGCAGACAAGTGGACCCTTTGCGTGAAAAACTACCCGCGGCAGAACCTATAGTCGATTCATTGAGAACAAAGTTTTTAGACCATATTGAACCAGTTAAACAACAATTGGACTGTATAGAGTTTGAAGAGCCACAACAACAAGAAACACTGATAACCTATAACTCAGAAAATGTCCCTCTCCAAAATCAACCCCACGGCAACTAACTCCTGGAAAAAGCTCCAAGCTCACTTTAACCAGATACATTCTCAACATCTTAAAACACTTTTTGAAGAGAATCCAGATAGGGCCAAAAAGTTTTCAATTCAATTTGAAGATTTCTTCGTAGACTATTCCAAGAATAGAATTACGGAAGAAACACTTTCTCTACTATTGGAATTGGCCAATGAGGTAAAGCTTACGGAAGCCATATCCCAGTATTTTCAAGGTAAAAACATCAACGAAACAGAAGATAGGGCAGTTTTGCATACCGCACTTAGGGCCAAAAGCAGTGATTCGGTTGAAGTAAACGGCGAAAACATTGTCCCTGAGGTCTACGAGGTTAGAGATAGGATAAAAGCTTTTTCGGAGACTATTATTTCTGGTAGTGCCAAAGGATATACGGGAAAAGCATTTACTGATGTAGTTAATATTGGTATTGGTGGTTCAGATTTAGGTCCGGTTATGGTAACGGAAGCTTTAAAGTTTTACAAAAACCATCTCAATATTCACTTTGTAAGTAACGTAGATGGTGATTATGTGCATGAAACTTTAAAAGGACTCGACCCGGAAACAACGCTTTTCGTCATTGTCTCAAAATCATTTACTACTCAGGAAACATTGAGCAATGCACTAACCATAAAAAAGTGGTTTCTTGAAAATGCATCAGAAGAAGACGTTTCCAAACACTTTGTTGCGGTTTCCACCAACTTGAAGAAAATTGATGAATTCGGAATAGATTCAAAGAATGTATTTCCCATGTGGGATTGGGTAGGAGGTCGTTTTTCGTTATGGAGTGCTGTTGGTTTGTCCATAGCCCTTTCAATTGGACATGAAAACTTTGAAGAACTTTTGGATGGCGCACAAATAATGGATGACCATTTTAAAAATGCTCCTTTTGAGAAAAATATACCTGTCGTACTTGGTTTGTTGACAGTATGGTACAATAACTTTTTTGAGTCGGAAACCGAAGCAATCATACCTTATTCCCAATACTTACATAGGTTTTCGGCTTATCTGCAGCAAGGCATCATGGAAAGCAATGGAAAGAGCAAAGACAGGGCGGGGAGTACAGTTTCCTACGACACCGGAACCATTATTTGGGGTGAACCAGGAACCAATTCCCAACATGCTTTTTTTCAATTAATACATCAAGGAACAAAACTCATCCCAACGGACTTCATTGGCTTCAAAGAATCCCTTCATGGAGACTCGGAGCACCATAAGAAGTTAATGGCCAACTTTTTTGCCCAGACAGAAGCTTTAATGAACGGGAAAACAGAAGAGGAGGTAAAATCCGAGTTAGAACAACAAGGTCTTGCTCCAGAGAGGCTGAATGCTATTCTTCCGTTTAAGGTGTTCGAAGGGAATAAGCCAACCACCACTTTATTGATCAAAAAACTTACACCTAAGAATTTAGGCTCTTTGATTGCCCTATATGAGCATAGAATCTTTGTTCAAGGTGTAATTTGGAACATTTTCAGTTACGATCAGTGGGGTGTGGAACTAGGCAAGCAGTTGGCAAAAAACATACTTGCTGACCTAGAAAATTCTGAAATTGGCAGGCATGATAGTTCTACAATGCAACTTCTGCAGTTTTTTAAAGGTTAAATTAAGAATCCTTTAAGATTAGCAAATCTTAACTAGCTGATAATCAGATTAATCATTGTTAACTAAATGTTAACAAACCACTTTTTATTTAACATTCCCTTAATAAAGGAATGTTAAAAATGCTACACTTTTGCAGAGCTATTTGATCAATTTAATACTGTAAAATGAAAAAATTCTACTTGGCCATTGTTGCTGTATTGTTTTCAGCAACGGCTTTTGCACAAGGTGTTACAACTTCCTCCTTAGGAGGTAAGGTAACGGACAATGCCGGCGAACCTTTACCTGGCGCCACCATTGTTGCTGTTCACACACCATCAGGTACAACGTATGGTGCTGCTACTGATTTTGATGGATTCTATCGAATCTCAGGTATGAGAACAGGCGGGCCGTACAAGGTCACTATCTCATACATTGGTTTTAATGATGATGTTAGGGAAAGTGTATTTCTTAACCTAGGACAATCTGAAAGGATTAGTTCCCAATTACAAGAGTCTGCAACCGCTCTAGACGAAGTAGTTATCACAGCTACCTCTACAGGAGTTTTTGACCCAAGTAAGACTGGAGCGGAAACCAATGTTTCAAGAGAACAAGTCAATACATTGCCATCTGTTTCACGTAATATTGCCGATTTTGCAAGGTTAACACCTCAAGCTAGGGTTACAGGAGATGATGTAATCTCTATTAGTGGGCAGAATAACAGATTTAACGCCATCTATATTGATGGTGCGGTGAACAATGATGCCTTTGGACTTGCTGGAAATGGTACTAACGGGGGGCAAACAGGCGTGAGTCCTATTTCTTTGGATGCAATTGAATCTTTCCAAATCAACGTCGCTCCTTTTGATGTACGTCAATCAGGGTTTGCTGGAGGTTCCATCAACGCGATTACAAAATCAGGTACAAACCAATTCCAAGGTTCCGCATATGCTCTATTCAGAAATGAAAACCTTTCAGGTAAAACTCCATTGGACTTAGTTGGTGATAGTGGTGAAAGAGAAAAACTGGATGAGTTTACAGGAAATACTTATGGCGTAAGACTTGGGGGACCTTTGGTTAAAGACAAAGTATTCTTTTTTATCAATTATGAAAGACAAGAAGTAGAAACTCCACAACCATTTGACATTTCTACGTACAGAGGTGATGCTACAGAGGCTGACCTAAACGGTTTATCCAGCTTTTTGGTAAATAACTTTGGTTACGATCCTGGAACTTTTGCTAATAGTTTAGCATCCCTTACAAGTGATAAGTTGATTGCCAAGCTGGATTGGAACATCAATGAAACAAACAAACTATCCTTAAAACATAGTTATGTAAAGGCTGTTGAATTCGATGCTGCAGCTTCAAATACAGGTAGAATCAATTTCTTGAACAGGTCTATTAACTTTGAGTCAATTACCAATTCTACTTCACTTGAATTGAACTCACAGATAGGGAGTAACATGTCTAACAACTTTATCCTTGGTTATACAAGGGTGCGTGATGATAGAGATCCTTTTGGAGACCCCTTCCCTTCCGTACAAATTTTTGATGCAGCAGGTACTTCCATATTCTTTGGTTCTGAGCCATTCTCAACTGCGAATGTGTTAGATCAAGATGTAATTACAATTACCAACAACTTTAATATATATTCCGGACGCCACACCATTACTTTGGGTACGAACAATGAGTTTACTTCCGTAAGAAACGTATTCTTCCGTCAGAACTTTGGAGACTACAGATTTAGTAGTCTTGATGACTTCTTAGATGGTGAATTGGCCAATAGATATCGTCATGGATACTCTTTGATTGGTGGTTTTGGTGATGACTCTGAAGGTGCCGCGGAGTTTAATTTGTTCCAATTGGGACTTTATGCTCAAGATGAAGTGGATATAACAGATAATTTAAAAGTTTCTGTAGGTGTTCGTATTGATATTCCATATTGGGAAGATGGAAGAGTAAACGATGATTTTAATAACAGGACTATTCCTTTGTTAGAGGCCGCTGGGAAAGACTTGGAAGGCGCTAGAGTGGGTCAGGGAATCGACCCAAGTATTCACCTTTCACCAAGAGTTGGATTCAACTGGGACGTAAATGGAGATCGTTCTACCCAAATTAGAGGGGGTCTGGGTATCTTTACTTCACGTGTTCCATTGGTATGGCCTGGTGGTCAATATACCAATAACGGGGTTTCCACCGGTTTTCTCCAACGTACAGGAGATGTGGTTCCAACCTTTAATCCAGATCCGCTTACGCAGCTACAAGACCCTCCTCAAGGTTCAGGTTCTGTAGGGGGGCAAGTAGATTTGTTTGCAAAGGATTTCCAATTGCCACAGGTGTTCAAAACCAACATCGCTGTGGATCAACGCCTTCCTTGGGATTTGGTGTTCTCCGCTGATTTCATTTGGAATGATAACGTAAACACTGTTTTCTATGAAAACATTAACCTTCCAAATCCAGGATTTTTAACAACTGGTGCCGGTTCTAGGCCCAACTACGATTTTGGAAGAATTGATCCTACCTATGATGCAGTTTACTTAGGTACCAATACCAGCGAAGGAAGCTCATACAATATTGTGGGAACCTTGAGCAGAAATTTTTATGGGTCCAAAATTGACGCAGCAGCATCAGTTTCTTATTCCTATGGTGATTCTGACGGTATTTTTGATGGAACCTCTTCCCAGAACAGTTCTCAATGGAGAAACTTGGAGACCGTTAATGGTTCCAACAGACCTGACTTGTCAACTTCTGACTTTTCTCCAGGTCATAGAATCATTGCCAACTCTACGCTTACTTTCAAGTGGAATGACAACCTAAAGACAAGATTGGGATTGTTCTATGAAGGTGCTGAGGGTACTCCGTTTAGCTATGTGTACAACGGTAGTGGTCTTTTAGAGGATACAGGTAGTTTCTCAGCATTGATCTATGTTCCTGCCAATGAGGCTGAAGCACAGTTGGTTGATTCTGATGATTTGACTGCTGCAGAACAGTGGCAGGCGTTGAACGCTGTTATTGAGGGGGATGAGTACTTAAGAAGCAGAAGAGGTCAATTTGCGGAAAGAAATGCAGATAGAACGGATTGGACTCACATTATTGACTTGAAATTCGCTCAAGAATTTGGAATCAAGTTTGGTGAGAACACTCATAAGCTCGAGCTGACCGCAGACATCTTTAACTTTACCAACTTGTTGAACAAAGAATGGGGGGTAAGAACCTTTACCAACTTCAACCAAGTACAGTTGTTGAATTTTGAACAATTTGCAGCAGATGGAACAACTCCAGAGTTTACTTTCGAACCTGGTGTTGAGGATACCAAAAACATTATTGACGATGCTGGATTGCAATCTTCAAGATGGCAAATGCAGTTGGGAATTCGATATAGTTTCAACTAAGCGATCAATAGATAGTTAATTTCAGGACCCCGCCTTTAGGCGGGGTTTTTTATTCACAAAATCATTAATTTTAGGCAAACTAATTTAACCATGGAAATTCTTCAAAACCTGCACTCGTACTTTGCGTATATCGTTCTGGCTGTTCTTGTCCTCGCTGTTTTCAACGCCTTGAGTGGCTGGCTTGGAAAACGGGATTTTACCATGCACAAAGACTTGCGTGTTAGTCTTTTTGCACTAATATTGAGCCATATTCAATTGGTGGTAGGGCTTATCGTTTATTTTGTGTCGGCCAATGGGTTTAAAGCTATTCAAACCTTGGGTATGGGAGGATTGAACGCTCCTGCGCGTTTGCTGGCTTTGGAACATCCTGTTACTAATATCTTAGCGATTGTATTGATTACCATTGGCTGGTCTCGCCATAAGCGCTTGATGGAGAGCGATAAAAAGTTCAAGACCATTGCTATTTTCTATGGCTTGGGCCTAATTCTTATCCTTTCTCGTATACCTTGGAGGCAATGGTTTGCGTAAAGGATAAAAAGGAGTTACTCCCTTACAACCCGCATTCGGGCGTCACCAGCGGAATCAAAATCTACGGAAAGTACCTGTTCTATCCCGTTGTAAAGGGCAGAATTTGGTGTATAAGTGCTAAATCCACATTCTCCTTCGTTCAAGGATAAGTCTACAATAAGGGTGTCGGTTACTTGGTCGTTTAAATTAATAAGCCATGTGGTTTCACCACCATCGCCCAAAAAATTCAAGGTAATCAAGTCTTCAAGACCATCTACCTCGGTAAAAACAACTCCTGTTATAAGAAAACCATTAAATTCCGCCGTAATGCCGTTTGCGGGAAATGTTCCATTTTCAATAAGATTGTTCCCTTCATCATCCACAAGTTCAATAAATAGGGACTGTACAATTGGGTCTATTATCACCCCAGAACATGGGTCATCATCATTTCCTCCGCATGAAAGACATAGGATACAGAGTAGTAAAGCAAATAACTGTTTTTTCATTGGATTGATTTATTGGTAGGATATCAAAAAATCACTTAGGTTGCCTGTAAACGGTTAATTTTTATATTCTTTTAGCAATAGAAGATACACTGGAAAATGGTCGCTATACCCACCTTGATATGTAGTACCTGCATATGTTCTAAATGGATAACCTGAATATTTTCCATTCGATGTACGCAGATAGTCTGGAACATAGATTGCAGCATACCACAAAAAATAACCCTTGTCTTTTCGAGTTAGATTTGAACTGACAAAGAATTGATCAAAAAGATTCCATTTGTCACGATACGCTAAAGACCCAATTCCTTTTTTATACAATTTCTCCATAGGGTTGAACAGGTCCATACTATCTAAGGCATTTAGACTGCCTTTAGTTTTTAGTACTTTTTTGAAGCTATCGTTTTTGGGGTCGTCGTTAAAATCTCCCATGCTGATGATTTTGGCATTAGCATCCAAGTTTTGAATGGAATCTATGATTTTCTTGTTTAATTGCGCAGCTCTAAGTCGATTGGGCCTGCTTTTTTGTTCGCCTCCTCTTCTTGATGGCCAATGGTTGACCAAAAAATAAACGGGTTCATCATCTAAAATACCACTTACCACCAACTGATCACGTGTATAGTTACGCTCATCAAATTCATCCAATAAAATTAGGCGATGACTAACAAATGAGGTGGGAGTAAAAGAGCGTTTTTTGTAAAGTAGGGCAACATCAATTCCACGCTCGTCCGGAGAAGGAAAATGAATAATACCATAGTCTTGTGACAATAAATTGGGATGTTCGATAAGATCAATGAGAACGTCCCTATTCTCAACTTCACATAGTCCAATAATATCAGGAGCAGAATCGGTTTTTTCCTTTCCAATTTCAGAAAGCACTCTGGATATATGCTCTATTTTTCTATTGTATCTGACCTTATTCCATTTGTAGCTTCCATTTGGTGTACGTTCATCATCAAAAATTAAGGTATCATTCTTAATGTCAAATAGGTTTTCAACATTATAAAAAGCAACACATTTTATTTTGTATTGTGTGGTTTGTTGGCAGAAAACGAAAATGGGGATAAGTAGGAAAAATAGATTTCTAAGAAACATAATTTTAGACTTGGGATTTTGCAAATAAACAAAATTGTTTATTTTTCCTACTCATAAGAAAGACAGCAACCTCAGCTTTTATCAAATTAACCTACATTTTTAGCTATGAGATTTGCTTTATTTCTCATGGTATTCTGTTTTAACGCGAAAAACTTCGGGCAGCAGAATGCCATAATTTCGGGTAGAATTGTTCATGAACGTACTTTAAATCCAATTTCTGAAGGAGCCATTTTATTGGAAGGCTCATCCAAAACAACATTTTCAAATCAACAAGGGATATTTGAACTATCCACCAGTGTTCAAGGAGAACATATTCTTGCAATTACTGCTCTAGGGTATTACAGTAAACGAATCCCAATAACAATTGAAGGTGATGTAAACCTAGGTGACATTTATTTAGGATACGATATAACCTCGGATAAGGAGGACAATCTAATTTCACTCACGGATGGAGAACTAACTTCCGAAGAGGTTTTCTCAGTTTCATCGGGTTTGCTACAGTCTACAAAAGATGTTTTTCTTAGAAGAGCAGCTTTTGACTTTGGCCAAGTATTCTTTAGAGTAAGAGGATATGACTCAAGAAACGGAATATTGATGTTGAATGGAGTTCCAATGAACAAACCAGATAATGGAAGACCACAATGGAACAACTGGGGCGGATTAAATGATGTGACCAGAAATCAAGAGTTTACTAACGGACTTACATTAAATGCCAACACATTTGGAGGAATCCTAGGCAATACAAACATCAACCTGAAACCTTCTGAATTTAGGGAAGGTATCCGCATATCTTCCTCGCTGACGAACAGAACGTATAGGGGAAGAATAATGGCCACCTATAATTCCGGTCTGCAAAAAAATGGATTGGCCTACTCTGTGTCTGGTTCGAGAAGATGGTCTCAAGAAGGTTATGTGCAAGGCACCTTGTATGATGCATATTCTTTTTTCGGTGCCGTAGAGTATCATTTGAATGAGAATAATTCAGTTACATTGGCTACCATCTTGGCCAAAAATAGAAGAGGGCGTTCCTCTGCCGTTACCGAAGAGGTATTCAATCTGATGGGAAACACATACAATCCCTATTGGGGCAATCAAAATGGGGAGATAAGAAATTCAAGACAATCCAACATCTTTGAGCCGATAGTTCTTTTTAACTATCAATGGAATACCCAAAAAACGAAAACTAATTTTGGAGTAGTCTATCAATTTGGGACCAATGCCCGTAGCAGGCTTGGTTTTTATAACGTTACCAACCCGGACCCCACATATTATAGGTATTTGCCCAGTTATTATTTAAATAGGCCACTTGGAGCGGATTTTATGAATGCCGATTTGGCTCGAGAAGGTTTTCTTGGAAACCCCCAAATGAATTGGGATAGCTTGTATCAAGCAAATACAAATGAAACCAATGAAGGTAAGGCGGCCTATGTCCTATATGACGATGTGATTGAAGAAAGCTCAATAAGTGCTGCGGGTTCTTTGAACTATGAAATCAGTGATTTGATTGCATTGAGTACCGGGGGACATTTCAAAACAAGCCAAAACCAAAACTTTGCAAGGATAGAAGATTTACTAGGAGCACAGTTTCACAAGGATATTGATACATTTTCTAATACACTTAATGATGTGCTTGGTAATCAGGATAAAGTTGAAGGAGATAGGTTTAATTATAACTATGAAACTAAAACTTCTGAAATGGGGGCATTTGCACAGCTTAGCCTTACAACTAAAAAAGCTACTGGTTTTCTGTCGGCTTCATACAAAACCTCCAAATTCGGAAGGGTGGGGTTGTTTCAGAATGAACGATTTTCAGAAAGCTCTTTGGGCGAAAGTCCTGAAGTTTTGTTCAGCACTACGTCCTTAAAGGGTGGAGCAACTTATTTTATATCAGGAAGACACTGGATTACCATCAATGGAGGTTTAATACAAAGGCCACCTGTTTTACAAAATCTATTTATTAATCCTAGGGAGAACAATGACATAGTACCCAACGCGAGTGCTGAGGACCTCGCCACTCTAGAGGTAAACTATTTTGGAAGGTTGTCAGATTTGAGCCTTAGACTCACTGCATTTTACACCCGGTTCATGAATACCACAGACGTTAATTTCTTTTTTGTGGATTCAGGATTTGGATCTGATTTTGTTCAAGAAGTAATTACTGGGTTGGACAGGCTTCATAAAGGTATTGAGCTAGGACTTGAATATGAGGTATCCACGGCGGTGAAATTGTCTTTAGTAGGTAATCTGGGTGATTATCGCTTTGCCAGCGACCCTTTTGTGCAAATTAATTTTGATACTGCTGGCGCCGAAGAAGACCTTATTGATCCTGGAGGAAATATAGACTTAGGGATTTCCAACATTAAAAATCTTAGGGTTGCGCAAGGACCTCAAACAGCTCTTTCGTTGGGAGTTGAATACAGAGACCCAAAATATTGGTGGTTGGGAGCGAAAACAAACCATTTGGGTAACAACTACATAAACATTTCTTCCATTACCCGAACAGCAAGTTTTATCCTAGACCCTGAAACAGGAAATCCATTTCCAGAGGCCACTGAAGCAAACGTAGCCCAATTGTTACGACAGGAAAAACTGGAAGATGTATACTTATTGAATTTGGTTGGGGGCAAATCATGGTTACATAAAGGAAAATATATAAGTGTATTTGCCAGTGTAAACAATCTTTTTGATACGGTTTTTAGAACCGGAGGATATGAACAAAGTCGAAATGGAAATTATGGACAGTTAAGACAGGATACCCTTAGTGGGTCACCTTCATTTGGCCCAAAATACTGGTACGGTTTCGGAAGAACGTATTTTTTGAATTTGGCTGTAAACTTTTAAAAAATGAAGTTCAAATTACTAGTTAGAAATACACTGTTTAGTGTTTTGTTTTTGAGCCTTTCCTGTGTTAATACAAATTTTGATGGACCTGCTTCAGACTGTATCAATAATATTGATGATGTTATCTCCTTTGCCGAATTGGAACAAATATATCAAGATGAGGTAATTCAAATACAGGAAGATTTATATATTGAAGGGTATGTGATTTCCTCCGATGTGGCAGGTAATTTTTTTAACGTATTGCATATTCAAGACCACCCAACAAATCCTTCTCAAGGACTTCAATTCGAAATTGACCTCAGGGAATCCTATTTGTTCTATGATGTTGGAAGTAAAGTTCGAATTCACCTGAAGGGGCTTTATTTGGGAAAGAGCAACGACTTACTAAGACTGGGAGGAACTTTTACTGCCTTTGGCAATGTGTCCGTGGGAAGGTTGCCCACACTGAAAATACCAGAGCATGTTTTTGAAGTATGTGATGCGGAAAGTTTGCAACCCGTTTTGACCACTATTCAGGAGCTTTCCCAGATTCCGGAGGGAGTTCTTATCCAACTTAACAATATTGAAGTGGTCGATGAAGAATTGGAAAACACCTATGCAGAACCACGCGAAGAAACCCTGCGGACCTTACAAAACTGTGACGAGTTGCAGGTATTATTACGCAACAGTGGATTTGCAGATTTTCAAGCCGAAAGTTTGCCTCAAGAAAATGGGAGCATTACTGGTGTCCTATTAAACGAGGGCAACGATTTACAAATTGTAATACGAAGTTTAGAGGATATTCAGTTTTCAAGCGAAAGATGCCCAGAAATTATAACGGAATTCACATCCAATCAAATTTTTATCTCAGAGCTAGCAGACCCTGATAATAATTCAGGAGCAAGATTTGTTGAGCTTTATAATTCAAGTACAGAACCACTGGACTTAAATCTTTGGAGTTTGAGACGCTATACCAATGATAATACAGAGGTGAGTTCAACCATTGATTTGTCTGGGGTTATCATTTACGGAGAGAGTACTTTGGTCATATCACCCAATCCGTCCGAATTTGAATTGGTCTACGGCTTCCCTCCGGATATTGAAGTGTCTACAAACAGCCCTGCGGATTCCAATGGGGATGATAACTTGGAGCTGGTGGACCCCTTTGGAGCAGTGATAGATGTTTTTGGAATTATAGGAGAAGACGGCTCTGGCACAAACCATGAATTTGAGGATGGACGTGCTTTTAGAAACTTAGAAGTGGTTCAGGGAAATTCAGCCTACACATTTTCCGAATGGACCATTTTTAACGATACGGGAGAAGCAGGAACCATTCAACAGCCTCAAAATGCACCAGAGGATTTTACGCCAGGAATAAGGGAATAAATTAAAACGGTTTATACCCAAACTTTTGTCCGCCAACCGAAGCATCGGCCATAAGACCTGCTTTGGGCAAAGCAAAAACGGCCACACCTTCTTTGTATTTGGCATTGGCGGCAATCCCAGATTTTAATGCCACTGCGGAAGCTTCTGCTGAGAATTGAAATTTCCCTTCCTTAAAGCGGTCCAAATCCACGGAGGTTTCGAAAAAGATAACCTCAATTATGGCTTGCCCACCCGCTTGTAGGCCCACATTCAGTTTTTTAAGATTGGCCATACCAATCATTTCTCCATCCTCATATACCACTCCGTTACCGGAAGCACCTCCAATAATAAAACCTCCTTTGCCCACATTTGGGAACAGTACATAGCCCGCAGAATTGTCAAAAAAACGCTGTAGGCCTGAATCGGCTTTCAATAAGGTCTTTTTAGCTTTTTTGGCATCGTTTATAATTTTCCGGTCCTTTTTCGATTGGGCATTTATCCCAGTGGAAAACATGGAAACAAGCAATGCTAGGGTTAAAACTTTAAAGATTCTCATCACAAATGTTTTATGTATTGGAACGAAAGTAAAAAATAAACCCCTTCCGTGTTGGAAAGGGTTTGCCAATAATTGTTAACGTCTTTTATTTCCCTTTGGGAAACAGGTTGTGTTTCATAACCTCTTCCATCTGCAGTACATGGCGCTCTGTATGGCCTGCTGCAAATATGATGACTTGAAGCCCATCTACGGTGCCAAAGGGCAAATCACTATTGAAACGGTTTCTTAAATCATCATTTGTGGTGTTTACATATTCAATATGTTCCTGTCTTTTGTCCATAAAGGCCTTCACCGTCTCTTCAAACGAACCGAATTTTCCACTGGGCTCAAAAGCTTCGGAAGTTTTTACACGATTACTTCGGTCAGTAATAATTCCCATAAGTTGCTCATCTTTCAGTTTTACGGAATCCCTCATAGCAGGATTTGGTCCTGAGGCAACGGTCTTTTGAATGAGCCCACCAAAAGCATTCTCTGAAATGGCCAAATGTTCCACACACTCCGCAATGGACCAAGAACTAGCCTTTGCTTTAAAGTTCAACTGCTCTTTGGATAGGCCACTTATCACGCTTTTCATATGGTCGCGGGTTTTTTCCAAGAGCTCTATCACCATGGTACGTTCGGCCTCGGTCAGTTTGGAGGTATCCTTATTAAAGCTGAACAAAGTAAGGACCAAAATGGGTAAAATGAGTTTTTTCATCGGATTAGGATTTTAGAAATAATATCTAGGTGTTTGTTTATTTTTAAGACGAAAACCATCTTTGAACACAATATCGTTGTCTCAAAGATACTTTAGTCTTTGTGACCCAAGCGGGGCGAATCTGCCATATTAAAGGGTGTTTGTGCTATGGCAATGAAAAATGGAGATAGACAAAGCTTATTTTTTTATAGCAATTGCGTATGGGTTTCGGCACGCTTTCAATTGCTTTCTTACTATTTTTAAGTGCTTAGATTTGAAATACTTATGCAAAGTACCACGGTTTTCGGTTGAATTTGGTACTTATTAAGAAATATAAATAATAGAAAAAGGAAGTTTCAATTAAACTTAACTGCCATATTTCCGAGAAGGTTATGGCAGTTTTTTTATCTTTCAGTACAAATGGAAAATTCGGAAAAACTCTTCAATGAAATTCGAAATGGCAATGTGGCCACAATTGCCGAAATGTTGCAGAATCAACCTTCATTAATCAATGCAAGGGATGGACGCGGGTCAACACCTTTAATTTTGGCCACATACTATAAACAAAAGGAAGTTGCTGAAACTCTTTTATCACATGGCGCAGAAATTGATGAAAAGGATGGTTCAGGAAATACAGCCTTAATGGGAGTATGCTTCAAGGGATATTTGGAAATTGCTCAGCTATTGATAGATTCGGGCGCCGATGTGAATGTAACTAATGTAATGGGAGCCACTTGCCTAATTTATGCGGTGACCTTTAACCATTTGGCAATTGCTGAACTACTTTTGGCAAATAAGGCAGATGTTTCTTTAAAGGATGCTCGTGGAAATACCGCTTTGGACCATGCCAAAACACAGGATTTTAAACCCTTAATTGCCCTTTTGGAGGCGCATGCCTAAAAAAAATGAATTCCAATCAACTTAACCTTATTAAAAGAATCAACGCTATAGCCGATACAGGCTTATTTTATGCTGAGGGGGATTACGATAGAGAGCGCTATGAAGAATTAAAGGGAATAGGTGCGGAGCTGATGGCCCAGGTATCTGAAAAGCCTTTGGAAGTTCTCAAAGACTTCTTTGTCCCTTCCGAATCGTATCCGACGCCAAAGGTGGATGTTCGTGGCTTTTTGTTCAATGAAAAAGAAGAAGTGCTATTGGCCAAAGAAAGCATAGATGGCAAATGGACCATTCCAGGAGGTTGGGCAGATATTGGCAATACACCCTCAGAGGTTGCCACAAAAGAGATTTGGGAAGAGACAGGAATAGAAGCAAAAGTGATTCGCCTTTTGGCTGTTTACGACAAACAGGTTCATCCACATCCCCCAGAACCCTATTACATCTACAAGATTATTTTTTATTGCCAAATGACCGGGGGACTCCTCAAACCGGGATTTGATATGTTGGATGCGGATTTTTTTTCGCTTGACAATCTTCCTCCACTGTCAGAGGAACGTATTTTAGAGTTCCAAATAAGGCAGTTGTTCCAATTGGCCAAGTCTAAAACCAACGAAGTTTACTTTGATTGATGGAAGTTTTAGATACCTTAAAAGTTGCTTTAATCCAATCCCCATTAATTTGGGAAGACCCCAATGCCAATAGAAAGGCTTTTGAATCAAAAATAGCTTTAGTGCAGACCGATGTTGATTTGGTCATTTTGCCCGAAATGTTCACGACTGGGTTTACAATGTCACCTGAAAACATTGATGCTTCCGAAGGAATAAAAACAGTAAATTGGATGCAGAAAATCGCAAAGAAACTTCAAATTGCCATTGTTGGAAGTATCGTTTTTCAAGAAGAAGGGAAGTATTATAATCGGCTTCACTTTGTAGAACCAGATGGGGGCATTAATACATATGATAAAAGACACACGTTCACTTTGGCTGGAGAGCATAAGAAATATGAATCTGGTGAAAAAAAGGTGTTAACAGAATACAAGGGATTTCGTTTTTACCCCCTAATTTGTTATGATCTTCGCTTTCCCGTTTGGGCCAGAAATGCTGTTAACTACGATGTGCTAATTTATGTGGCCAATTGGCCAAAACCACGAATTTCTGCCTGGGATAGTTTACTTAAAGCTCGCGCTATTGAAAATATGGCCTACTGTATAGGCGTTAATCGTGTTGGTTTAGACGATTCAGGATATGAGTATACAGGACATTCTGCGGTTTATGATGTTTTGGGAAATCAGCTAACCTTTTCTGATGCCGAAGAAATACTATATGCAACTCTAGAAAAGAACCATATTCAAGAAAATAGGGATAGATTACGGTTTCTGGACGACCGGGATGATTTTAATCTGTTATAATAAATGACTGCTCCAGTTCCCAGTTGGCCCTTACTTCAATTACATCAGGATAATAACTGACTTTTTCCGGTTGAATCTTTTTCAAATAATTGCCCGTGTCCCAGATGCCATTGGCGTTGTCATCAAAAATAACCCGAATCATGTAACGGGCGGGTTCCAGGTTATTGAATTCTATAGGTCCAGGAACTTCAGAAATGGTTTCCCTTTGTGTTTCACCTTGCTCGTCAGTCAGCTGCACAATCATTGGGTATTTTACCGTGCCGGAAATGTTTACTCTCAGGTTTCCATAATCTGCATAGCTGCCGGTAGAAAACTTGAAGGACAATGAATCATTTTCTATTCCAAAGAAGTCTGTGACTGCACCGGGGTAAAGGTTAAAGGTGTATGACTGGTTTGCCTCTTTTTCGAACTCAAAATTGATTTGATTTTTTATGGAATCCAGGGCGTAACTGTAATTGTAGGGCAAGGAATCATTCAAGAAAGCCTCAATATTACTGGTGTCTACTGCTCTAATTGGCGTATTGGCCAAGAGGCTAAAAATCTCTTCAAACCCTAATTTACTACTCGTGCTATTGGTCAGTTTTAATGAATCCAATCCGAGTTTTCGGGTTTTCACGGTAAAGGTGTCCTTTTGGTCCAATACCTTGTTGCTAACCATAAAAATAATAGAATCCAAATCCGTTGGGGTCAACCAATAATTAAGGGTGTCGGTTTCTCTTTCCTTTAAAATGGTAGTGCGTACAGAATCTGGCAAATCCGTAAGGCTTTCTATGCTTATTTCTTCTTGTACCCCTTGATAACCAAATATAATTCGGTTTTTGGCCACATAACTGGGAACAGAAGGGGTGTAATCCGGAATTTCCTTAAAGAGGTTTAATAAGTAAATGGAGTCTGAAGGCACTGTGATGGTGTCTTCTATAAATCCAATTTTATCCTGACGCTGATCAAAAAGATTGTTTTTGTTTATATCCTTTAAAGCAATAAGTTTATACTTTCCAGCCTTAAGATTTTTAAGTTCAAAAATGGGAAGACTGTCCAAAGTGTTTGAGATATAGTTCGGGGGTTTTTTAAATACGGTGGAATCCGTAAAAGCCGTATCCAGTTCATAGAGCATCACACTAATAAATTCCTCTGCTTTTCTATCATAAGCATCCTTTACTGCCCCGGAAAGCGTTAAAGAATCAATATAGGTGCCCGTTGAGAAAACATAGGTAAGAAAACTGTTGGGGTTACCCTCATTGTTATCCACAATACTCTGACCAAAATTAAAGGTATAGGTGGTATTTTCGCTCAAAGTGTCTTTGATAATAACTTCCACATATTTGCTTACACCGCCTTGTGGCTTTATCTCTGGCGCATTTTTTAACGGAGGAGAAATGATGAGTTGGTTCTGAACATCTTCCAGCTTGATGTATTCATCAAAATACAGCCGAATGGTTTTGGATTTGAATTCGGTAGAGAAGTTTTCCGGCACGGTGCGAATCAATTCGGGAGGAGTTACATCTTCCGGGCCACCCGTGGGATTTCCCCGTCTAGCGCACTGCCAAAGTACCAATCCTAACCAAAGGATAAAAAAGAAGCTCAGATATTTCTTTAGGTGAACCATAAAAAATTATAGGGCAAAGAAACGATTAATTTGATTTTTGAAAATGAACATTGGCAAATTTTAACCCTACTCCACAACGGCTATGCTAGCTATTGAGATTTCAACACTAGGTAATTCAGTAAGAGTTCTGGCACACGCCTCTAGCGTGGCCCCGGTAGTTATTACATCATCAACCAAAAGAATATGCCTGTATTCCTTGTTTTTGGACACATCACATTGAAAAGCACTTTGAATATTTTCCCATCGCATTTGTCTGTCCTTCTTAGTTTGGGTCTTGGTATTTTCTGTTCTTACCAATAATTCTGGTGTAAAATCCGCTTGGAGATGTTCAGCAATTTGTTCAGCAAATAGGGAAACCTGATTATAGGTGCGTTTTTTTTCTTTTTTTGGGTGTAGGGGAACTGGGACAACGGCATCAACATCTTTTAGGGTATTTTCCTCTTTCAACAAAGAACCGTACCAATCACCGAAAAAACCGCCTATGTCTTCTTGTTTTTTATACTTTAAGAAGTGCATTAGGTTTTTAACTATCCCATTTTTAGTGAAAAAAAGAAATGAACCAGCCTTTTTTATGGGAATTCGTCCATAAAAAATACGGTCAACTGCATTTTCGTCGGTGAAGTTATAATCGGTGAGTGGCAGTTCATGTCGACAAACGGTACACAAAACATGTTCTCCTCTGGATAATTGGGTATTACATCCAAAACACACTCTTGGCAATAGGATGTTGTTAATATCGTTTATTATCTTAGCCAACCTTTTGGACATCAAATCTTATACTGTTTAGAGTAGCTCTAGAACCCCATGGACGCCCAAGATAACAATTTCAATTACAAGATAATCTTTGCTGCACTTGTAGCAGTAATTGTGGGTATTCTCATTGCTTTTTACTACAGTTATGCCCAGTCCAAGAATCAAATGGTTTTTTTGGAACAGGAAAAATCGCTTTTAGTTAAGGATTTAACTTTGATGAAAGCGGAAGTTGACCGTTTATCCGGGTTGAACGAAGTAAATGAAATTGAGTTGCAGACCTCCCGTTTTCGGGTAGAGCAACTGTTGGATTCTGTGGGTAGGCTTAATTTTAGTTTGACCAAGCTTAAGGAAACACGAAGCTCGCTTCGTATGTTGGAGGTGAGTTTTGATAGCTTAAAACTGAAAAATAATTTTCTACGGTACAACAATCGTCTTCTGGCCGACCGATATGAAGAAACCCAAAAACAACTTCGGGATGCTAGGGGAAGGGCCAGTAATATAGAAAAACGCGAATCTTTATTGCGCGAGACCAACAAGGAGTTGAGTCGGGAATTGAAAATCAAAAGCTATCTAAAATTGCAGAATGCTGAAGGTAGTGGATTTAGACTTAGGGCAGGTAGACCCATAAAAACCAATAAGGCGTCTACCATTGAGAAGTTGAGAGGGTGTGTCACTATCCTTAGCGACCCCTCCGAGCGTGGAAAAGTACGTGTGCTTTATCTCCAATTTTTGTCACCCGAAATGAAGGTAATCGAGGACAATGCAAACACCATTTCTGTTGGCGGGAATACCTATAGCAAAAAGGTAGAGATTGTATATACCGGAAAAGAAATCAGTATTTGTGATGCCATTACGGTACCTTCAGAATCCCTTGCTGAAGGAATTTATACCCTTAATGTATTTGAGGACGAAAGACTTTTGGCCTCTACGGAATTTCAGTTGAAATAACCTCTTTTTTTTTAGTTCAAAAAACTATTTTTGCCCCATGGCGAATCAGGAAGATATTTTCAAAAAGGTTATCTCCCATGCAAAGGAGTATGGCTATATATTTCAATCCAGTGAGATTTATGACGGACTCAGTGCTGTTTATGACTACGGTCAAAACGGGGTTGAGCTAAAAAAGAATATTCGTGAGTATTGGTGGCAGGCCATGGTTCAGCTCAACGACAATATTGTTGGGATAGATGCGGCCATTTTTATGCACCCCACCACTTGGAAGGCTTCGGGACACGTGGATGCATTCAATGATCCCTTGATTGACAACAAAGATTCCAAAAAGAGATACCGTGCAGATGTTTTGGTAGAAGACCATGTGGCCAAGATTGAAGGTAAAATTGAAAAAGAAGTAAAGAAAGCGGCCAAGCGCTTTGGGGATAGTTTTGATAAAAAACAGTTCTTGGAGACTAACCCACGTGTTTTGGATTACCAAGCCAAGGCAGATGGTATCCTAAAGCGACTGGGAAAATCGTTGGAAAATGAAGATTTGGCAGATGTTAAGGAGCTCATTGAAGAATTGGGTATAGTCTGTCCAATTTCTGGTTCTAAAAACTGGACGGATGTAAAACAGTTCAACTTAATGTTCGGCACCAAACTAGGAGCCACTGCAGATTCGGCGATGGATTTATACCTACGCCCCGAAACCGCACAGGGAATCTTTGTGAACTTTCTGAATGTTCAGAAGAGCGGACGTATGAAAATCCCATTTGGTATTGCTCAGACCGGAAAGGCATTTCGTAATGAAATTGTGGCGCGCCAGTTCATATTCCGAATGCGTGAATTTGAACAGATGGAGATGCAATATTTCATTAAACCTGGTACGCAAAAGGAGTGGTACGATACCTGGAAAGAAAAACGCCTTAACTGGCACCTTTCTTTGGGCTTGGGTGAAGATAATTATCGTTTCCACGACCATGAAAAGTTGGCCCACTACGCAGATGCTGCAGCCGATATTGAGTTTAGGTTTCCATTCGGCTTTAAAGAGTTGGAAGGAATCCATTCCAGAACTGATTTTGACTTGGGAAGCCACGAGAAGTTTTCCAATAAAAAGTTGCAATACTTCGACCCAGAAGAAAACAAGAGTTATGTGCCTTATGTTTTGGAAACTTCCATTGGGTTGGATCGTATGTTTCTAGCGGTTTTTTCCAGTGCACTACAAGAAGAAGCATTGGAAAACAATACCACCCGAACTGTACTTAAATTACCGGCTGTTTTGGCACCTACAAAGGCTGCTGTTCTGCCACTTTTAAAAAGGGATGGTCTGCCAGAAGTAGCCCATAAATTGATGGATGATTTAAAATGGGATTTTAACGTGGTATATGATGAAAAAGATGCCGTAGGCCGTCGCTATCGTCGTCAGGATGCCGTAGGCACGCCTTTCTGTGTTACGGTGGATCATCAAACTTTGGAAGATGAAACGGTAACCATTCGCCATCGAGATACCATGGAACAGCAGAGGGTAAAGATAAACGAGGTAAAAGGTATCATTTCCAAAGAAGTGGATATGCGGTATTGGTTACAAAGAATCTAACCTTTACATGGGGATTAAAATTTAGGGTATCAAAAAAATCTAGGAAATCTTATTTAATGATGCTCTTTTATGATGTTCTCTAGACATTTTATAAAAGTTTCGTGGTTGCCTTTTTGTTGATTGCTGATGGGCAAATCAATTAAGGGATATGCCATCTTTTTGTCCGATAGATAAATTTTGTGATAAAATACTTTTTGACCAGACTTGTTTATCGCAATAGATTTTAGCTTGAAAGTAAATCCAGTGTTTTCGCTAAAATGAATAGAAACAGGTTTGCCAATTTCCTCTCTAAATATATTTAGTTTTACGAGTTGAATTCTTCTAGATATTGTTTTTACATGGATAACTCTTGAATAAGGGGATAGCTTAAAAAAAGCAAAGACAGAACCAATGACAATAATTTCAACAAGCCAAAATCTTAGGTTGTTGTAATTCTTTTGCGCAAAAAGCAGAGATGGAATAAGGAACAGCAGGATGAATAAATATAACAATAGATAGAGGTAAGTAGCTTTCTGATAAATTGAAAAATTACTTTTTGTTCCACTAAACCCATACTGCACTATGGACCAAGAAGGTTCCAACCCATTAACAACACGCTTCAGTCGCTGAAAATCCTTCAAATCTTTATCTATTTATAATTACACAGAAGTATTAGGATGATCAATTTAAAATAAAGCCTATTTAAAACTTTGATTAATGTATAAACGCTGAAAAAGACTTGATTTAGAGCAGATATGAATTGATCTTTTAAAGATTTTTTTTAAATCAACCATAAAATTTAGCAAGCAAACCTTTGTAAATAACACACTAAAAACGATTTAGATACGTTAATGTATAGCCTTGCACGGACCCCAAATTTTAAAGATGCGAAAGCTATACTTTTTTTTCCTTATTGTATTCTTTTCTAACCTACTCGTAGCACAAGAAAAGACGTTCACGTATTTTGACCCACCAGAGGATACTCCCGAAGAGGAGATTTTGATGCGTTTGGACAGTTTGAAAAATAAACTGGTTTATGACTATTACAGCAATAACTTTCTGGAAGTACTGAAATATGGAGATTTAGGCCTTAAGCTGGCCGAAAGGATTGACAATCTTGCCTGGGATGTGGAAATCTCAAAATATACAGGGAGTACGTTTATTCGAATCAAGGATACGTTAAGAGCCGAAAAGACTTTTACAGAATCTTTAAAGAAGGCCAAAATTGTTAATGATTCAACTTTAATTGCGGATGCCTACAACAATCTGGGCAACCTGAACAATGAAATAGGACAGGATAAAAAGGCAATTGGCTATTATAATGAAGCGCTTAAAGTGTATCGGGCCAAAAAGAATATCACCCGAGTGTTTGTCATTCATTTTAATCTTTCCGATATCTATTTGGACCAAAAGAATATTGCAAAATCAAAAGAGCATGTAGCTGGTCTTGACCGATATGTAGATTCCATTCAAATGCCCTTGTTACGAGCAGGGTATTACTTTTCCAAAGGAAGATTGGCTTTATTGGAGAAGGATTGGGACAAAGCCATCGAATATTTTGAAAACGATATTGCGCTCTCCAAGCAAAATGACTACACCGATGGTTTGGTGGAAGGGTATGAATACCTGATTGAAGCCAATGTTGGAAAAGGTGACTTTGAACAGGCTTATCTGGTAAGGAAGGAGTCTGATGTACACGTGGATAACAAGCACGAAATAGAGAAAGCAACCGCCATTAATGAGGTGATTGCCCGAATGAACGTGAACCAGTACAAACAAGAGCTTAAGGCCAAGGAACTGGAAAACGAAATGAACCGTCAGACTGCGGATAGGAACAAAACCATTGTTTATTTTACTTTAGCTGCTTCGGTAGTTTTACTAATCTTCGTCTGCGCCATGTTCTTCTCTTTCAAACGGAGAAAAGCACTGGTAAGAAGTCTTCAGGAAACCAATGTGCAATACTTGGATGCGAAAAAGAAAGCGGAGGAGCTGTCCGAGGTAAAAACCAACTTCTTGTCCGCCATTAGTCACGAATTGCGTACCCCTTTATATGGGATTATCGGTATCGCTTCGATATTAAAACAAGAAAAACCCCTTAAAAAATATCAGGAGGATATTACCTCTTTAAAGTTTTCAGCAGATTATTTGTTGGCTTTGATCAATGACCTGTTGTTCTTGAACAAATTGGATGCACTGAAGAACAGGGAGTTGGAGAACAAACCTTTTCACTTACGGAAATTGGTGCGGAACATCACCAATTCCATGGAGCATATGCGGGCGAAGAACAACAATCAATTTGAGATTGAAATTACGGATGACGTACCCGAATTTTTGAAGGGCGACTATGTAAAGCTCTCCCAAATACTGATCAATTTGATTAGCAACGCCTGTAAGTTTACGGAAGAAGGAACCATTACCGTTTCCATAACGCCAAAAGAAATTAGGGAAACATGTATTCTGCTGGATTTTAGGATTGCCGATACGGGTATGGGTATTTCCGAGGAAAAGCAACGTGATATTTTTGATGAGTTTACCCAAGACATGAAGTCCAACGATTTTCAGGGCACGGGATTGGGGCTTGCCATTGTAAAGCGTTTGTTGGATTTACATGATGCCACCATTGACCTAAAAAGTGAGAAAAATGTGGGTACCGAATTCTCCTTTACCATTTGCTATGATGTAACGCAAAAGACCGAAATTGAAGAAGTACCCAAGCAAGAAGTTATAGACCGCAGCATTGTGGGCAGCCATATTTTGGTTGTGGACGATAACAAAATCAACCGCTTGGTAACTCGAAAAATCTTGGAAAAGAATAAGTTCACTTGTACCATTGCCGAAAATGGGAAAGAGGCTCTTGAAATTATTAACGATGAGGTCTTTGACATGATTTTGATGGATGTGAACATGCCCATCATGAACGGTTTTGAGGCGACCCGCGAAATACGCGGCTTTAACAGTACCGTGCCTATTATCGCACTTACGGCCACGGACCCTACCAAATCTTTTGATGATTTAAAGAGCCTTGGTTTTACCGACCTTATCATTAAGCCCTATGACACTGCCGACTTTTTGGAAGTGATCAAAAAGAACTTTGTGTCTACGGTGAAAATCTAAAATTTCTCTACTTTTTTTAAAAAAGCTACTAATTAGTAGTGGGGTATCCATTCTTGGGTTTTTATCTTGACCGGATGGAAAATCAAACCCTTTCAGAATGGATTATAGAATCTTACGGCACAAAAGAGGAAGTGCGCAAACGATTGGACTTTATCGTTTTTATGCTGCATTTTTTACAGGAAGATACTTTTAGCCCAAAGGAAATTCAAGATGCCGCAGAACTACTAAAAGGCTTGGGGGAGGTTTTGGAGTGAGGGGTTGGGCTATGATAACGTAGCGGATGGGCGGTTTTGCTTTTCTTTAAAAAATAAGAAAAGTTGTTTTTTAGTTGAGAAAGACAGCTATAGATTATAGCAATTGTTAGGTGTTATTATTTCTACAAATCAAAAGAATCTCTCAAATTAAATTCAACTTGATTCATATAATCTGAAACATCGAAAAGATAGGGAATGTCAACTACCTCATTGACAACAGATAGTCCTTTCTTTGACTTAGCGGTTGTTTTTGTTCTAATTATTTCTTTCGATTTCCAATTCTTGGAAATGTTCGAATGTAAAATTGTATTGCGCAATTCCTCGCATCTATAAACAGCTTTAATTAATAATTTAAAATGTTCTAATTCATAGTCTTTGACTAGATTAAACCTTCTAGGCGTATTAATTTTATAGAATAGCGAGGCAAATAGATTCACCTTATTTTTGAAAGACAGTTCTGCAGTTAAAATCATTCCAATATCTTTTTCTAAATCAAGAAATTGTTCTGTTATAATTTTCTCAATTCTATTTTCTAAATATTGAAAATTCATAGTTATTCTGCCCATAACGGCGGACAATTCATCAGGGGTGCCGACTCTCTCTTCGTAGGACGAAGAATCACGAGTATTATCAAAACTTAAGAAATGTTCTATTTCATCAATGGGATTTTTCATAATGGTGCACAACGGTCTTGGCTATGAGCAGCTGCGTGGTTTAGCCCTTAACTTTGCAAGTATACAACAAGCTGAAAATCTGTGAGGATTTTCAGAAGTATGCGAGAACAAGCAATTACTTATAGTCCTTGTTGGGTGCAGTATTTATTAATTTTTGAATTGCATAAGCAGCGTGATGAATTGCTTCTTCCGCTTCTCCTCTTTTCAGTTCCTGACCGTGAACAGCTCTATTACTTACGTGAATAGGATATCTTAAATTATTAGCAACATCAGAATCAATGAGTTGATTTCGGTTCAAAATGTCTATCAGTTTAGTGACTGAATGTATTTTTTTAACCCGTATTCCATTTTCCTCTGCAATGTTCTTTAATAAAATCTCTACATACCTTCTTAAGCGAGCAAGTGCATTCCACGGTTCTCCTAAATACAGTTCTTTGATGATTTTATCAAATTCCTCACTTACTTTGTCTGTATATGGGAAGTCCTTAATTAAGTCTTTTGCTGGGTGTTCTTGTTCAAATTTTTCGTGTTCTTCTTTTTCAGATTCTATTTCATCTTCTGTTCCCACAAATTGAGTTAGTCTACTGATTAGAGAATCTACTTTCTTAGTCAATTTGTTATTATCTACATAGTCTGAGATTGTAAGTTTTCCAATATCATCGTCTAAATATTCTCCTAATGCAAGAATATCAGATGAATCAAGAATTGCCTCTAATTCTTTTTTCTTTAATTCTTTAAGCAGTATTTTTTGACTTATCGAATTTACAGTCCACGAAATTATTGTAATAACACCAGAAATAAGTCCAAGTACGGTTGCTAATAGCGATATGTAATTTTCTAAATTTTCGAACATACCTTACACTTTGTTTAGAGTAGACCTGTACAATGCAAGAAATGGTGTAATCTGTTTAAATCGATTCAGTAAAGTTATAGATGCAATGTATTTTCTTCCTAGTCGCTTTACTCTCCACAATTCATAAAACCCATAGGACATTGTTAATAAAGAAAATCCTAATGGGTAAAGCATTGTTGTATTGTCAACTTTTAATTCGCTTTTGAAAAATGCTATCGCTAGCGTCACAATTAATGATATTGCAATACTTATAGTGCCTTTTATTATCATCAGTTTTCTTTCGTGATGCCATTCATAAACTTTTTTTAATTCAGCTTCTGGATCAGTTACTTCTTGAGTAGCTAAATTGATAATATCTCTAATGTTAATGTCTTTCATATTTTTCTCATATTACACCCAACTTGTTTATAGTGATGTAAAATACACTTCTATACGCCCAATTTAAGACATAAACTCAACATTTTGTAAGAGATATCTTTAGTTTTCAGGCTAAAATGGCCTAGAAGAGGTTTTGGAGTTTTGTTTCTAATGAAATTCAATGCTTACCTGCGTAATCAAATCGTCTTTAAAGCCCAGTAAAATAGGGTTCTTTATTTTTCTGGGATTGTTCATGCACATTCCAGGCATAAGACACTTTATTTCAAAGCGCTCCAAATCATCCACTATGCTTTCCGTAGTTTTCGCATCAATACTATTGTCACCAATTTTTAGAACGCCTTCAAACGTTGTGTTTGGAAAGTTTTTGTCCCCATCCCAATTGAAGTTAAAGGCAAGCGTAAGTAGGTTACCATTCACGGTATGAAAAACAAGGCCCAGGTCTGTGTAACGATAATTAATCTTGCCAGTGGGGTACTCTTTATACACTTCGGGTTCTCCCAGCATTTCCACAATACTTTGGTATGTGGTTGAATTATCGATTGGGGTTCCGTTCAAAGTAACGGTGTAGTCTTGGGTGTAAACGACTTCTATGGTTTCTTGTCCAAAGCAAATAACGGATAAAAGGCTAAAAAATAATACGGTACATACTGGTTTCATGGTGTCTGTTTTTGATTGATAGTTGAGGTTTTGGTTCGGCTTGGTTAAGGAACAATTGTGCACAACCTTGTCGTAACCGGGTTTATTTGTTTATTTGAATGGTTTTAAAATCGAAATTAAAGGTGTCTTTTTTTGCTTGAACAATTTCAATCTCTTTGGCAAGTTTCCCATAATCACTTTCAAGCCACTTTTTATACTCAATCTTGATTACTTCCGTAGTGTCCATCATGTTTAGAAATTCGATAATTCTAATCTGCTCCATCTTTGGGTCGTAATAGAGTTTTACTGGATTCTTAAGTCTGTCAATTCCAGAATACAATTCAAGCTTGTTTTCTAAATCCTTTTCAAATTCAATGTCTTCAAAAAACGCCTTTGGATTGGTTTGTAACCTGTGAAAATCATGACTTCTAATCATCTCTATAGAAATGTTTGACAATGTATCTGAATCTTTCCCATTTTCAGTAATGACATAGCCTTTGTCAAATGAAATCAGTTCTGCTCTGAATGGCGAATCCCTATATTCATAAACTTGATAAAAGGTGAGGTTTCCATCCTTTTCTGAGGTCACCTCCGTAGTATAATCACCATTAGGTCCATTGCAATTAGCAAATGAATGGATGTTTTCAATTTGAAGGTATCTTGAATCGAGAGACAATTTCTTTTTCTTGGTATCCTTCCCTTCTTTGCAAGAAATCATTCCCAAAGCGCATAGGAATACACAAAACATAGTTAATCGTATGGTCATTTCATGTTTTTTTATTTAAAGTCTAATCAATACTTTAT
The DNA here is from genome assembly GCF_947501165.1 of uncultured Allomuricauda sp. GTDB lineage: Bacteria > Bacteroidota > Bacteroidia > Flavobacteriales > Flavobacteriaceae > Flagellimonas. The sequence continues at coordinate 1,105,120 of NZ_CANMUU010000001.1, forward strand.
AAGTTTATGACACACTGTGGTCTTGGCTATGGTTTATTATAGAATAAAGCTACAATGAATTAAGGCAATTGTCATGTATGCGTACTTTTTCATTCCATTAGGAATTTTAATTCTTCACAAGTTTTGCTCGGTACAAATTCAGTCAATTCATAATCTGCCAATTCATTCTGCTTAAAAGGGTCTTTTGCAATAATGTTTTCCAGTTTGGATTTTGATTGCACATCGGATAAAATTATTCCACCTGTTCTTGGGACCTTTCGTCCTGAAGCAAGAAAATGCCCCAATTCATAGTGCTCATTGAGATATTCAATATGTTCTTCGAGAAACTGGTCCACTCTCTCCAGTTCTGTTTTGTAGGTTAAATTGATGATGAACATTTAGGTTTTTTTTGGTTATTGTCTTAATTACTAATTTGTTGTATACTACACAAGGGTCTTGGTTATGATTTTAGTTTGGCACAAAACCACAATACATTATAGCCATATGCTTTTCCTTTTATTCTGTTACTCCTGATATCTTTCTTTTTTTGTCAAGGTCCATATATTTAAAACGCTGTTTCCAAGCCCGTTTAAAGTATCAGGTTCCACAATTTCTATCTCGGTAATTCCTTCTATGGCTATTTTGTATTTCTTACTTTCTAGTAAGTATCCGTCAATGTAAATATCACTTTGTGCATCCATTCCGAAAAAGTCGTTCAGTTCCGATTGCGTTTTACTTGGGACACTTTTTTTTAGTTCTACAAGAATTAATCCTTGACTCGTAAGGTTGTAAAAATCACTGTTTTCTCTATCTGGTTTGTATTTTAAAACAGATATTTCATTGACTTTATCCAACACCTCTTCTTTGGAATCTCCTAAATTCTCTACTAAGTATTGATTTCCAATGATGTTTTTGTTCAAAATATAGGTTGGACTTTTAGTTTTTGCATTTGGTAATTTGATGTAGTTTTCTTGGGAAAATACATTTAACGCGATAAATAAAAGGGGAAGTAATACTAAGGGTTTGTTCATGTATTAAATGGGTTAAAAAACTTGAGCTATTTTTTCTTTTGAATTAATGCAAGTACCAAGTTTATTAAATAAAGTAACTGCCCCAAGGCTATAGAAAATAGAACACAAACAAGAACTAGATTTTTTATAACCAAATCATCATAAGCAGGAAAGCTGGATTCACTATAAGAACTAAAAGTAAATAAAGGCAAAAGAAAAATTACTAGTAATCCACCAATAGTTACAAAAATATGGATTGCACTTAACCAGGTTGAAAGTTTACCACCTACTCTTTGAGTTATCCAGTAACCACCTCCTATTATTCCAAATACAAATGAAATAAGCACGGCTAAATGAAGATTGGCAATTACGTAATACGTGTCATGAATATTTATGTCCAATGTAGCATCACCGCTCAACATCCCGTAAAGCAGAATGATAGGAATAGAAGAAAAAAAAGCTAAATACGGTTTTTTATATATTTTATTCATTTAGCATTTTTAAATACGTTCCTAGTTTTTCAAAGAAATGGTCTTTCCCGTTTTGGCACTTTCCCTTGCAGCATCCAAAATTTCCATGACCACCATATTGTTTTCTAGGGAAGAAAGGTTGTAGGGGGATAGGCTTACACCTCCTTTTACAATGGCGGCCAACAGAGAGAAGGGGTCATTATAAGGTGCCTCTCGTTCAGCTAAGGTGGTTTTTTCTTCTTCAAACCCATCATAGCCTTCAGCAATGTGTATACGAAGGTCGTTTCGGTTATCGGCATAAATGGCTCCTGTTAACCCGTACAGCTCCATGTCTTTTCTGCCTATGGGCCAATTCCAAGAGGCTTCAATAATGGCTTGGGCCGTATCGTAGGTAAGCAGTATGGTGGCGTCATCGTCCACTTTGGGGTTATTTTCAGCTTGTAGTTGTTGTGTAATTGCAGTTACCGTATTGGGTCGTTTTCCCTGCATCAGCCAAGTCATGAGATTGGCCCCGTAGCAACCAAAATCGGTTATTGCACCACCTCCATTTTCCTTGGGGTCGGTGAGCCAGTCCAAAAACTCTTTGTTCACCCCAATTTTTTTTGGGCCTCTATGCCCATCACGCACAATCACTTTTCGCAAATCCCCAATCTTACCTTCATCCAACAGTGCTTTGGCTTTGTGATTTGTGGGATACCATGTGGTTTCGTAATTGGTGAGCAGGTGTATATTGTATTTTTCGGCCAAGGCCTTCATCTTTTCGGCATGGTCCATGCTCACGGCCAAGGGTTTTTCCACCATCACATGAATCCCTTTTGGGGCACAGGTTTCCACCACTTCCAAATGGTCATAAATAGTTCCAAAAGCAGTTACCGCTTCGGGACGGGTCGCCGCAATCATCTCCTCCAAAGAGTCATATACCAAATCCATGGAAAAGCCATGCTGCTCTGCATAGCGTTGGGCCAAATCCCGATTAGGTTCGGCAATGCCCACAATTTCAATATCTCCAATATCGTCCCTTCCCAAAATCCAGTGTACATGGGTATGGGTTAAGCCCGCCACACCCACTTTCAAAGGTTTTTCTTGGGATTGGATGTTGTATGATACCATCATAACCAAACTGAACATAAAAAGGAAGTTGTTTTTCATGGAATGAAGCGTCATTTATAACTCACTTAAAAGTGTGACCGTATCTTTAATGGTAGCAAACTCATCCTTGAGGTTGGCCAGTTCAATTTGGTGTACCATATCGGCCCCAATAAATTTTCCATCAATCCCTTTTTTGCTAAAGGCGGCCGTAGCATCGGAAATTAGGGTCACATCAAAACCCAAATTGGCGGCCATACGGGTAGAGGTGGAAATGCAATGTTCCGTGGTCAATCCGGTTATGACCACCTTATGAATGCCTTTTTGTTGTAATTGTTGCTCAAGGTCGGTTCCGATAAAGGCGCTGTTCACATTTTTTTGAATGACAGGCTCTTCGTTTTTTGGAGCGACTCCTGGATAAAAAGCATGGGTTTCCTTTGAAGGGTGTAGCGGTGATTCCAAATTGGTGGAACAGTGTTGCACATGAAATATGGGTAACTCTTTTTCCCGAAAGCTATTCAAGATTTTGGCGCAATTTTCCTCGGCTTCGGGATTGTTCCGTTCTTCTCCGTAATATCCGGTTTCTTGAATTCCTTTTTGAATGTCGATGAGTAATAATGCGGTCATAGGTAGTAAAGCTTATGACCAATTTAGGGATTAAAAACGGAAACCTATGGACAATCCGCCACGGTACATAAAGTCATCTTGAAAATCTTCGGGATTGATGTTTCTTCCGAAACCTGCAAAGATTTCCAGGCTGAACTTTTCACTTCGCGTCACCCATTTATTTCCCAATCCCAGACCTAAAGCTACCGTACTATAATCATTGTTCCTAAAGCCGATTTCATCTTCGGAAATTTCATCTTCACCTGTGTAATACAGGCCAAAGGCTTCTGCAAAAAACCCACTTCGAGGCTGATAACCAAAGTAAGCCCTGAAGTTGGGACCTATTCCAAAGTTTCCATTGAAGTCGGTAGCATCATTGTCAAAATAGACGGTTCCCCCAATACTGGTATCCTCGCTGAAGAAATACTCGTATGAGCCTTCAACTGTCGTGGTGGCCAAAAACAGTCCAATATTAAATTTCAGTTCGTTGTTGTTGTCGAATCTAGGATAGGCCTGCCCTATGGCAAGATATCCAGAAAACAAAACGATAAAGAATAGTATTCGTTTCATGGTCAAGGGTTTAAACACTATTGACACAATCAATTAGTGTTCCAAAAAACAAAGGTAATGGCTTCTTTGGTCAAAATGGTTTTAAAGAGCCGTGCACAATGGTTATTTTTAGTGAAAAATATGAGCATGACCATAGTTTCCTATAATGTAAATGGTATTCGAGCGGCCCTGAACAAAGGGTTCATTGATTGGTTGACAAGCGTAAACCCTGATGTGGTTTGCTTGCAAGAGACCAAAGCCCTAAAAGAACAAGTGAATGTTGAAGCTTTTGAAAAGTCGGGATACCCTTTTCATTACTGGTTCAGTGCCGAGAAGAAAGGGTATAGTGGGGTGGCCTTGTTGTGCAAAGAACAACCAGACCATATTGAATATGGAACGGGTATAGATTATATGGATCATGAGGGAAGAAATATCCGAGCAGATTTTGGAGACCTTTCGGTGATGAGCATGTACCTTCCTTCAGGAACCAACATGGACCGTTTGGAGTTTAAACTTACGTACATGGCGGACTTTCAGAAGTATGCCAATACGCTCAGAAACGATAGACCCAACTTGATTGTTTGCGGCGATTACAACATTTGCCATGAAGCCATTGATATTCATGACCCAGTGCGAAACAAAAATGTTTCAGGTTTTTTGCCTGTGGAGCGCGAATGGATAGGGAATTTTATGAACAGCGGATTCATTGATAGCTTCCGGCACTTTAATAAAGAACCGCACAATTATACGTGGTGGAGTTACAGGGCCAATTCCCGAGCCAACAATAAGGGTTGGCGTTTGGATTACGGGATGGTGGCCAATTCGCTGGAAAACCGATTAAAGCGTTCCGTAATTCTTTCAGAAGCCAAACATAGTGATCATTGTCCCATTTTACTAGAGGTGGAAAAATAACGATAGGTTAAAATCCTTCGATAAGGATATCTTATTTTTGCCTCTTTCAAATTGAAAATTGCATGAAATACACCAGAATTCCCCATACCAAAATCAGAGTAAGTAAGATTTGTTTAGGAACCATGACCTTTGGAAGGCAGAATAGCGAAGAGGAAGGCCATGAGCAAATGGATTACGCGTTGGACCAAGGCATCAATTTTTTTGATACGGCAGAGCTTTATCCAGTTCCAGCTAAAAAAGAATTGTATGCAGTTACAGAGGAATTTATTGGGAGTTGGTTCAAAAAAACAGGGAATCGCGATAGAGTGGTATTAGCCTCGAAAATTGCAGGAAGGGCTGATTTCACCAAACATATTAGGACTACAGGTTTTAGCAGGGATTCCATCATCAAAGCAGTTGAAGGAAGTTTACAACGACTGCAAACGGATTATATCGATTTATACCAGCTGCATTGGCCAGAACGAAATACCAATTATTTTGGGCAAAGAGGATTTGATGCCCACGCCCTGGATATGTGGGAAGATAATATTCACCAAGTTTTGGAGACGTTGAGAGACCTTATAAGTGAGGGGAAAATTCGGCATGTGGGTCTGTCCAATGAAAGTCCTTGGGGGACCATGCGTTTTTTGGAAGAAAGCAAAGTACATGAGAGTTTGCCCAGAATGCTAACCATACAAAACCCTTATAGTTTGCTGAACCGTTTATTTGAAGTAGGACTTTCTGAGGTATCCATCCGGGAAAGCATTGGTCTACTCGCCTATTCTCCTTTAGGATTTGGGGTGTTGAGCGGCAAGTATTTGGATGAAATACAGCCCCGAAAAGGTCGAATCACGCTGTTCCCGAACTATAACAGATATAGTGGCCCCATCTCCGTGGAGGCCACAAGAAAGTACAATGATTTGGCTAAGGCCCATGGATTGAGTCTAGCTCAAATGTCTTTGGCTTTTGTGAACACACGTCCTTTTGTTACCAGTAACATTATTGGAGCAACCACGATGGACCAATTGAAAGAAAATATAGAAAGCATTGATGTTGACCTTTCAGATGAGGTTTTGGATGGAATCGAGGAAATCCATAACGCTATACCGAATCCAGCGCCTTAGAGCTTAGCCAAATAGGTGGGAAACCAAATCTTCAATCTTGGAAACCAACTGCACCTGGATATTCGGATTCTTTAAGCCTATTTTATTGTTTTTAGACACATAAATGGTTTGAAAGCCCAGTTTTTCGGCTTCTAAAATACGTTGGTCTACTCGTTGCACTGGTCGTATTTCCCCGGCAAGTCCAACTTCGGCGGCAAAGCATACCCCCTTTTCAATGGGAATATCTGAATTGCTGGATAAAATGGAAGCCATTACCGCTAAATCGATGGCAGGGTCATCCACAGAAATACCCCCTGTAATGTTTAAGAAAACATCTTTTGCCCCCAATTTAAAACCCGCTCTTTTTTCCAAAACTGCCAACAACATATTCAATCGTTTGGCATTGAAACCTGTTGCCGAACGTTGAGGTGTGCCATACACAGCGCTGCTCACCAAAGCTTGAATCTCAATAAGTAGTGGACGCATGCCTTCTACCGTAGCAGCTATTGCCGTTCCACTCAAGTTTTCGTCATTTTTGGAAATCAATACTTCGGAAGGATTGTTCACTTCACGAAGGCCGCTGCCCTGCATTTCGTAAATGCCCAATTCCGCTGTAGAGCCAAATCTATTTTTGAGAGAGCGGAGAATTCGGTATACGTAGTTCCTATCGCCTTCAAATTGAAGCACGGTATCTACCATGTGTTCCAAAATCTTGGGTCCTGCAATATTTCCATCTTTGGTAATATGACCAACAAGAATTACCGGAGTATGGGTTTCCTTGGCAAATTTGATAAGCTCAGCGGTACTTTCCCTAATTTGGGAGATACTTCCTGCTCCAGAATCTACATAATCGGTATGCAGGGTTTGGATGGAATCGATGATTACCAAATCCGGTTCCAAAGAAGTAATTTGTTGAAATATGTTTTGGGTTTTTGTCTCGGTGAGGATGAAGCAATTTTCGCTTGACGGGAGGATGCGGTCTGCCCGCATTTTGATTTGCTTTTGACTTTCCTCTCCTGAAACATACAATGTTTTGTAAGGTAGTTTCAAGGCTATTTGAAGGAGCAATGTACTTTTTCCAATACCGGGCTCACCGCCAAGTAAGGTCAACGAACCAGGAACCAATCCGCCGCCCAACACACGATTGAACTCCATATCTTGGGTGTCCAAGCGCAATTCTTTCTCCTGTGTAATTTCTGATACTCTTACTGGAGAACCAGCTCTTTTCGACGTAGGCGTAGAACTTGATTTCCAAGCTGGCTTTACTTCTTTTTGAATAACTTCTTCAACAATGCTATTCCATTGTTTGCATGAAGAGCATTGTCCAATCCATTTTGGGTATTGGGCTCCACAATTCTGACAAAAAAAAGAAGTTTTTACTTTGGCCACTTGCCCAAAATTTGAGGCTAAAGATAGTATAAAGTACTCAACTTATTTTAAGGGATTAGTAACCGAAATCAGCCTTGAGCGCATCAATTTTTTCAAGAGCCATATCCTTGGTCAAGAAGTCAATTTCTTCCATTTGAAACGCTTTTTCAAACGTTTTGAATGCCTTTTTAGGTTCTCCCAATTGCTCGTAATATTCTCCCTCAAAATAAAAGCCCAACATGGTTTCTGAGTATTCTTTTTTACAGATTTCCGCCAAAGGTTTCAAAGATTCAAAATCCTCTTTCTTTAGGCAGCCTGCATAAATGGCCATAATATCGTTAAGCCCCACCGATTTTTTATACCCTAAAAGTTCCTCAATTCTGGCATAGCGTTCTTCCAGATATTGGAAAACCGGCTCATTGGAAGTCAATATTTCTGTCTTGTATTCTTTTGGACTTATGGGTCTGAACATTTTGAAAACATTATCGAATGCTTTGCTTATGCCATAGGTCGCAATTGAAATATGGTCTGCATTGTCATATTCATCAAAATAATAATGCAAAGATTCCTTATCTATGGATTTAATGGCATTGTTCATTTGAAGAATTCGTTGCCGATCCTCTGTCTTTTCTTTTTCGAGAATGATGTTGTAAAAGATTTCTTGATCTAAATCTGAAAGACGCGCAGGAACGCGACTTTCCATATCAGTCGCCAAAACGGGAGACACAATCACATAACTATTGAAATAGGATCTATCCTTGAATAAAAAGTAATTGCCAAAGTTGGCGGTAATGTCATATCCCACAAACATTTTGAAAGGGGCAATATTATATTGGGTCTCCAAATAAGCAATAAGTTCAGTGCCCAAGAACTCATAAAACTTGGCACCTTTTTCTGTAGGCAAACCTGTGGACTGCTCAAAGTCGCAGTCATCCCAACGCAAATCATTTTCTGATTGATGGACACCTACCACAATGGCTTCGGGCATTCTGCTATGCGCACCATACACTTTCGCATTCGCCACAACAACATCAAAAAGATAATCCGCATCGAGAACAACAATCAGAGGGTATTTCTTGTCCTCAGAGTAATTTTCTGGGAAATAATAGGAAACGTTTCTTCTTTCCTGAAGCTTAAAAGATTCAAAGATTTCTTGTTTTACCTGACCGGCAAGGCTGAGGCTAACCATGCCAATAAGCAGGAACAGATATTTTTTCATTTGGTTAAGTATAAGATGGTCGAGGTCTACCGATTTCTATTCAATAACGGTAGTACCATAAAGGATATTGTACCAAAAACGACCACCATCAAAGTCTGCGCAGTCCACATAATCCATCCGTAAGCATCTCCTGAAGTTTTACTAATGCCATAAACGGATAAAGCCGCAGTGACTACAATAGGGAAAAGTCCCAAACCACCATTGGTGGTTGCCATAGCGAAAGCGCCAGCAACAAAGGCGACCAAAAAGGCGCCCAATGGTAGTTCTGTGGTTTCCGGCACAGTGAATTTAATGACCCAGAACATCCCAATATAGCAGGCCCAAATAAAGAAAGTGTGAAAGATGAAAGCCCCCCGGTGCTTCATTTTGAATATGCTCATAACTCCATCAAGAAGTCCGTTTAAAAAGGTCTTGATTTTTAGGGCGAAGCTTGAGGTAGATTTTTTTATGAGTCGGATTGCAATAACGAGTCCGAGTACACCCGCCAAAAGCAAGACGAGTGACCCAACAAGTCCAATTCCATTTTCTTCCAAAATGCCTAAAATTACATCAGTCTGGACCAGAAGAGCTGCAGTTATGACCAAGAGTAACATAATTACATCAACAATTCTTTCTGTTACTATGGTGCCAAAACCTTTTTCAAAGGGAACTTTTTCGTAGGTGTTAAGGGCTGTGGCCCGCAGAATTTCCCCAGAACGAAGAACCAAGGTATTGGCAAAATAACTGGTAAGAATAATTAGAATGTTGTTAATTAGTTTTGGACGATATCCCAGGGGTTCTAAAAGGTAGTTCCATCGAATAGCTCTGGAAACATGGCTAAGGATACCGATAAAAATGGATAAAAAGACCCAGATGGGGTCTGCACTTTTAATGGCTTCAAAAATTCTGGCCCTATCATCTGGAGTTGTGGAAGTGTAGGAATAGTATACTAGCCCCAATCCAATTAAAATGGGGACGGCGATTTTGAGAAACTTTTTTAAGGAGGTGCTCAAAACTAGTTTAGCCTATTGGTTTCCTCGTTGGGGAATACTAAGGCAGGATTAAAAGATTTGGCCTCTTCAATGCCCATCCAAGCATAGGTTATCAAAATAAGTACATCACCTACTGCAACTTTACGTGCAGCGGCCCCGTTTAGGGTTAGTTCACCAGAACCCCTTGGCCCTGGAATGGCATAGGTTTCCAATCGCTCTCCATTGTTATTGTTCACAATCTGGACTTTTTCTCCCCGAATTATATTGGCAGCGTCCATCAAATCTTCATCAATGGTAATACTACCAATGTAATTGAGATCGGCCCCTGTGACCTTTACTCGATGTATCTTGGATTTTACAACTTCTACCTGCATGGCGCAAAATTAATTAATTGAGTTTTAGGTTGTCTATTAAACGAACGTCATCCGCATAAACGGCAATAAAAGCTCTATATTCTTTGTTCTTTTCTTTTGTTTTTATGGGCAGCAAAGTATCTTCATCCGAAATGCTGAAATATTCCAATTCAAAATCCTCATTCTTTTCAAATTCCGACCCTACCCAATTCAATACATGATTTGCACTTTCCGTGCCAAACTTTTGCTTGGCAGTTTTCAGAGTATTGTATATAAAACTGGCCTTTTGTCGTAATTCCGTGCTTAGTCTTTCATTTCTGGAACTCATGGCCAATCCATTTGGCTCGCGCTCTATGGGGCAACCTATAACTTCAACACCAATATCGTTTTTTTCCACCAACTTTCGGATAACCTGAAGCTGCTGAAAATCTTTTTCTCCGAAATAAGCTTTGTCGGGAGATACGGTCCGTAAGAGTAAATCTACTATGGTTCCAACTCCTTCAAAATGCCCAGTTCTAAATCTTCCTTCCATTACTTGATCCAGTCCCTCAAAATCAAATGTTTTTGACTGCACCTTGGAATCATAAATATCATCGATTGAAGGGGCAAAAACGATAATCTCATTTGAGAGCCCATTTAAAAGCTGAACATCGCTTTCCAAGCTTCTGGGATATTTATCTAAATCGTTGGCATTGTCAAATTGGGTTGGGTTGACAAAAATACTCACAACTACCTTCTTGTTTTCAGCAAGCGCCTTTTTAACCAATGATAAATGTCCCTGATGAAGGGCGCCCATTGTAGGAACCAGACCCAAAGTCTGGTCTTGCATTTCCTTTGATTTAAGGAAAGAAGAAAGGTCTGTTTTGGTGTAAAAAATTGACATTCCGAGTATTAAAAGCGTGCAAAAATACTATAATTACTGGTAATCAGCATAATTTTTGTACTTTTGCAGCTACGTTTTTCGGACAAGCAAAAAAACGACTTTATGAATGGAAAAAAGATATTGTTTGTATCTTCTGAATTAGTGCCTTACCTCCCTGAGAACCAAGTCTCCTTAATGTCTTACGAAGCCCCTAGAATGGTAAATAGCAATGGGGGTCAGATACGCATTTTTATGCCCAGATACGGCAACATCAACGAAAGAAGACATCAATTACATGAGGTAATCCGTTTGTCGGGAATGAATCTGGTGATCAACGATATGGACATGCCGTTGATTATCAAGGTTGCTTCCATACCCAAAGAGCGTATTCAGGTGTATTTCATTGATAACGACGAATACTTTAAAAGGAAAGCCACTTTTACTGATGCTGATGGCAATCTTTTCCCGGATAATGATGAAAGGGCCATATTCTTTGCAAAAGGAGTGGTCGAAACGGTAAAGAAGTTAAATTGGTCTCCGGATATTATCCACGTCCATGGTTGGATGGCTTCCTTACTCCCTTTATACCTAAGAAAATATTATGCGGATGAACCTTTGTTCTCGGATAGCAAGATTGTATTGTCTGTATATGAAAAGGGATATGAAGGAGAGCTTGACAGTAAGATGAAGGATAAAATTAAGTTTGATGGGATTTCCGAGGACAGTATTGAACCACTTTCCCAACCCGACTATAATAATTTGTTAAAGGTTGCCACCGATTATTCTGATGCCATTATTTTAGCTTCGGAAGGTGTTTCTGATGACCTTAAGGCACACATAGATAACTCTTCCAAACCAGTTTTGCCCTATGTCTCACTTCAAGAGGCAGAAGAGGCTTATACCAATTTTTATAAGACTGAGGTTTTAAAATAGAAGACATGCGAAATTTGAAAGGGATTAAACCCTTGGTGTTTACCATGGTTTTGGTTGTGACGTTGATTTCATGTGAAGAAGAATTACGCACCATTGGAGATGGGGTTGTGGCCGGGGAGCCTTTTACCACGGGTCGAGAAGTATACGATGTTTTTGCCTTTAATAAAGGAGTACAGGCTGTACAAACCAATAGATTGCAGCTGTATCAACTAGGAGTTTTTAACGATCCCGTGTATGGTACAAGAAATGCGAGTATAGTTTCTCAAGTTACATTTCCAAATGGTTTGGCCAACCCAACTCTTGGGGATAATACACAGGAAACCGAGGACAATGCGGATTCAGATGACAATGATGCTACCATACCTGAAAACGAAACAGTAGTTGAGGTGATATTGTACCTTCCTTTTCAACTTGCTCCAACTTCAGTTCGTGACTCGGACAATGATGGTGTACAAGACCAGTTTGATTCTGACCCTGAAGACCCCAATTCAGACTCTGATGGAGACGGTGTTACGGATAATGACGAACGCATTTTAGGGTCAAATCCTCTGGACCCATCTGAAGATGGCTCAGGAGACGATTTCATTGCAAACACTTTTCCACAAAGGTTTGATTTGGATAGTATTTTTGGGGATAGAACGCAAGAATTTAATTTAAGGGTGACACGATCCAATTTCTTTTTAAGAGACCTTGATCCAAATACAAATTTTGAAGATGCCCAAGAGTATTTTTCAAATCAGGATTTTGCAGGATTTGAAGGAGAAGTGCTCTATGATGGCTCTGGTTCAAATCAAGGACCTCTTACTATAAGTGATGAAGAATTTCTTTTCTTTTCAGAGGATGACCCAGATACTGAGGATGTTGACGAATCCTTGCAAGTCGAATCAAGATTACCGCCAGGACTTCGAATTCCTTTGGATAATGATTTTTTTCAAACTAACATTTTGGATAAAGAAGGACAAAGTGAATTGTTAAGCGTATCTAATTTTCAGGACTTTTTTAGAGGAATACGAATTACAGGTAGTGGAATGGAAAATCTTATGTTTCTCTTTGACCTTACTCAAGCAAACATAACGATTACCTATAATTTTCAAGATTATAATGCTACAGATGATACTGTAGAAACGGTAGAACGTAATCTAATATTCAACCTGCTTCAAGGAGCAAATAACAATGCAATAACAGTTGGAAACGCAGTAAATACCTTTGAAGATGATATCTTGCCCGGAAGTATCTCTAGTCAGCTTGACACAGGAGAAAATGCCTCCAGAATTTATCTTAAAGGAGGAGTAGGAGCAATGTCCGAAATATTACTTTTTGGAGATGAGGAAGAAACCGATGGAAGGGGTCAAACTTTTATAGAAGAGATACGTTCAAACAATTGGATCATTAACGAAGCCAATTTGGTTTTCTATGTTGATAGAGAAGCGCTATCTTCTGTTGGCGGAACTGAGGAACCTCCAAGATTGTATCTTTATAATGCGGAGACAAATCAACCCATTTACAATTTTCTTACGGATCCAGACCCAACAGAAGTTTTAGAACCTCTTACCATTCTGCCTAGTTATGACGGTATTCTTGAAAGTGAGGGAAATATAGGGTTGCGGTATACCGTCAGAATTACCGAACACATTAACAATATTATTGTTCGGGATTCTAGCAACGCTAAGCTGGCATTGACGGTATCTTCGAACGTAGGTATACCATTTGTCCGAGAGGCAGTAGGTACTTCAGGATCCGAAATAGATGTACCAATAATGTCTACAATCAATCCTTTAGGTACTGTTTTGTTTGGAAGCAATATACCTACTTCCGAAGAAGATAAAAAATTAAAGCTTGAGATTTTTTACACAGAGTCCAATTGATACCTTTCATGGATTTTTTACGTTATATATCTTAATGTAGCTTTTTTTTTACGTAATCATTTTACTTTTGCGTAAAATATAAACTTCCAAATTACTTTTTCTATGTGTGGAATTGTAGGGTACATAGGTCATAGAGATGCCTATCCAATTATAATTAAGGGATTGCAAAGACTGGAATATCGAGGATATGATAGTGCTGGGATAGCACTCTATCATGACAGTCAAATTGTAGTATCCAAAACGAAAGGCAAGGTAGATGATTTAAAGGCAAAGGCTGAAACATCTGACAACATAGAAGGTCATTTGGGCTTGGGTCATACAAGATGGGCTACCCATGGGGTTCCTAATGACACCAACTCACATCCCCACTATTCAAATTCCGGCGACTTGGTGATTATCCACAATGGAATCATTGAGAACTATGAATCCATTAAAAAGGCACTTGTCTCACGAGGATATGAGTTTCAAACAGATACAGATACGGAAGTTCTTGTGAACCTCATTGAAGAAGTTAAGAAAAAGGAAGAGGTCAAATTAGGACAAGCCGTTCAAATCGCACTCAACCAAGTAGTAGGAGCATATGCCATAGCGGTTTTTGATAGAAACAAGCCAGATGAGATTGTAGTGGCAAAGTTGGGAAGTCCTTTGGCTATTGGAATAGGAGAGAACGAATATTTTGTTGCTTCAGATGCCTCACCCTTTATTGAATACACCAATAACGCAGTGTATTTGGAGGATGAAGAGATGGCGATAATCCGACTCGGTAAAGAAATAAAATTGCGTAAAATAAAGGATGACGCAATTGCTTATCCCGATATTTTAGAACTTCAATTGAATTTGGAGGAAATAGAAAAAGGTGGGTACGATCACTTTATGCTCAAAGAGATATACGAGCAACCACGAGCAATATTGGATACATATAGAGGACGTTTACTTGCCGACCAGGGGATAATACGAATGGCGGGCATTGACCAAAACCTTGAGAAGTTTCTGAATGCCAATCGTATTATTATCGTGGCTTGTGGAACATCCTGGCATGCGGGCTTGGTTGCCGAATATATTTTTGAGGACTTGGCAAGAATTCCTGTAGAAGTAGAATATGCTTCTGAATTTAGATATAGAAACCCTGTCATCACAGAAAATGATGTTCTAATTGCTATATCTCAATCTGGAGAAACTGCCGATACTTTGGCAGCCATAAAATTGGCCAAAGAGAAAGGTGCATTTGTGTTTGGTGTTTGTAATGTAGTGGGATCATCCATTGCTAGAGAAACCCATGCAGGTGCCTATACGCATGCTGGGCCAGAGATTGGTGTGGCCTCAACAAAGGCATTTACCACCCAAATTACGGTATTGACATTGATTGCCTTAAAACTTGCAAACGAAAAAGGAATCTTTTCTTCACCTCAGTTCCATGAAATTTTGACAGAGCTTGAGAGTATTCCAAGTAAGGTAGAAAAAGCATTGGAGTCCAATGACCTTGTCTCTCATATCGCTGATATTTATAAAGATTCAACAAATTGTCTTTACCTGGGAAGAGGGTATAACTTTCCTGTAGCACTGGAAGGAGCTCTAAAATTAAAGGAAATCAGCTACATCCATGCTGAAGGGTATCCAGCCGCGGAGATGAAGCATGGTCCGATTGCTTTAATAGACGAGCAAATGCCAGTAGTGGTAATTGCCACTAAAAAAGGACATTACGAAAAAGTAGTGAGCAATATCCAAGAAATAAAATCAAGAAGTGGGCGTATTATAGCTGTAGTCACAGAAGGCGATAAAACAGTCAAAGAGCTTGCAGACCATGTTGTGGAGGTTCCAGAAACAAATGAATGCTTGACACCTTTATTGACCACAATACCACTGCAATTGCTCTCTTACCACATTGCTGTTATGAGAGAATGTAATGTAGACCAACCTCGGAACTTGGCAAAGTCGGTTACTGTAGAGTGACCTTAACAAATACAATAAAAGTGAAAAAGGCTCCTGAAAAGGGGTCTTTTTTGTTAAAATCACATTGATTGCCTCATTTTTTTGGTGAAAAAGTATTATGCATGCATAATTTTTTTCAATTTTGTACCAAGCGAACCAAAAAAAATGTATATTCCGCTTCCAAAGTTTTACTTATCCTTAAAACTAATTTAACTCAAATTCAAACTAATGAAAAAGCTTATAATTTTTTCCATGATGCTATTTGGAGCAGCTACCTTCGCCCAAACCACAGTGACTGGAAAAGTAGTTGATGACAACAATGAACCCATACCAGGTGCCAATGTGGTGCTTGTTGGAAAAGCAGAGGGAACTACGGCAGATTTTGATGGGAATTTCACCTTTAACACTTCGGAAGAACCACCATTTCAGTTGAGGATTACTAGTGTTGGGTTTTCTGATTTTTTAGTGGAGATAACATCAAACAATCAAAATGTATCTGTTACCCTTGCGGAGTCTTCTACTATATTGGATGAAATAGTGATTTCCGCTTCAAGAACACCAGAACGAATTTTTGAATCTCCAGTTTCCGTAGAGCGTTTTGGCTTAAAGGATATAAAAAATACTACGGCAGAATCTTTTTACGGAGGGCTTCAAAACTTGAAAGGAGTTGATATCAATACCAACAGTTTAACGTTCCAGTCAATCAACACTAGAGGTTTCGCAACTTTTGCCAACACCCGATTTTTGCAGTTGGTGGACGGGATGGACAACTCAGCACCTGGGTTAAACTTCGTTTTGGGGAACTTGGTAGGGATGTCTGAACTGGAAGTGCAAAGTGTGGAGATTCTACCCGGTGCCTCTTCCGCGTTGTATGGAGCCGGTGCCTTCAACGGAATTCTTTTCATGACCAGCAAAAGCCCATTCGATTTCCAAGGAATTAGTTTTTATGCTAAAACAGGATTGACTTCCCAGGAGGCGGCTGGCGACAATCAATATTACGACATAGGAATAAGGGCGGCCCACGCCTTTAGCGATAAGCTAGCTGTAAAAGCTAACTTTTCTTTCCTACAAGGTGAGGACTGGCACGCAGTTAGAACAGATGATTTGAATAGACCCGGTGCTGATAGAAGTGATCCGGCTTTTGATGGGTTGAATATTTATGGAGATG
The DNA here is from genome assembly GCF_947501165.1 of uncultured Allomuricauda sp. GTDB lineage: Bacteria > Bacteroidota > Bacteroidia > Flavobacteriales > Flavobacteriaceae > Flagellimonas. Next base: position 1,121,482 of record NZ_CANMUU010000001.1, read on the forward strand.
AGGCTTCTACAATTCTAAATTTTGATTCTGCCGCTGGATTACCCACGGGAACTGTGGGTTCTGCAGAAGTATCTAGAACAGGTTACGAAGAAAGAGATTTGGTTAATTATGGAGCCCAAAGTGTAAAAACAGATTTCTCTATATACTATAGACCTTTCGCAGATGATTTTGAGATTATATACCAAGGAAGAATAGGTAGAGGTAATACTATTTATCAAGGTGCCAATAGATATGCGGTAAGAGGATTTAATCTGCAACAACATAAGATTGAATTCAGAAACGACAATTTCTTCTTAAGGGGATACATTGTCTCTGAAAATGCTGGAGATTCGTATGATACTCGATTTACAGGTCTGAATATCAACAATCGATGGAAGTCGAATACTCAATGGTTCACCGAATATGCCCAGACCTATATTCCAACATTTTTAGGCGGTATACAGCAAGGAGGACTTTCGAGAGAGGATGCCTCAACAGCTGCGCATGCTGCTGCTAGACAGGCTGCTGATACAGGTAGATTGATTCCTGGCACACCTGAATTTCAAGCTGCTTTTGATGCGGTTACTGCTGATGGAGATCTAACTACAGGTTCACGTTTTATTGACAATACTAAATTCCGTCATATTAACGGAAACTATAATTTGGCGCATTTGATTAACAATTGGGCTGATATTCAAGTAGGGGGTTCTTTCAGGGAGTATGAATTGAATTCACAAGGAACAATCTTCACTGATATAGACGGTCCAATCACCTATAGCGAGTTTGGAGCATATGCACAATTACAAAAGAAACTATTGGATGATAGATTGAAGTTCACAGGTTCGGTTCGTTATGATAAGAATGAATTCTTCGATGGCTTCTTTTCTCCAAGAGTGGCATTGGGCTACACTGCTGGCGCCAATAGAAATCATAATATTAGGATTTCCGCTCAGCAGGGTTTTAGAAATCCGACTACTCAGGACTTGTTCATTGGACTTAATGCCGGAAGGGCAATTTTGGTAGGTTCTGCACCCGATAATTTGGATAGGGACATAAGAACATTTGATGTGACTCCCGACGGACAAAATTTGATAGGACAATCTACAGTGGAAATCGTAGGCAGGGCTGCCTATGAAAACGCTTTCTCTGTTAACTCGGTATTGAGTGGTGCCCCTGAAGCTGTAAACGTACCAGTAGTTCAGCCTGAAGAAATTGCTACTTTTGAAGTAGGTTATAGGGGTCAGATAGGTAAGTTCACAGTCGATTTAAGTGGTTATGTAAATCGCTACAGCAACTTTATCACCAATCAAAATGTTATTGTGCCATTATATGGAACGGTAGGAGATAATAGCCTTTCTCTTTTGGCTTTACAGAATGGGGATAGTCAAGTTTATCAGACTTATACAAATTTGCAAGAAGATGTTGACTCTTGGGGAGGTACAGTTGGTGTAGACACCAAGGTATTTGGAAACTTTGACTTGGGTGTAAACTACACCTATGCCAATTTCGATTTTGATAGAGAGAGGTTCCCAGATTTCCTTACCAGTTTTAACACGCCTGAACACAGAGTAAAAGCTTCTTTTGGAAATACAGAGTTGTTCAAAAACTTTGGTTTCAATTTTAACTACAGATGGAGCGATAGCTTCTTATGGGAGGCCACATTTGCAGTTGGCGATGTGCCGGCCTACTCGGTTTTGGATGCACAAATCAACTATTCGGTTCCAAGTATAAAATCAGTATTCAAAGCAGGAGGATCCAACCTTTTGGCGGATGAATATTTCCAAGCCGTAGGTACTGGTTTAATCGGAGCTATTTATTACGTTTCATGGACCATAAATCCATAATTTTTGACAACAACTCAAAGATGGGGCGCCGACAAAATCGGCGCCTTTTTTATTGCTATAAAAAAGGTTGTTTTCGTTTCTCTTTAAAGAAGTAAAAGTATATCTTTGCAGCCGAAAAAATCGATAGATTTTTTATCCTATTCAATTAAAAATTAATAGAGTAATGTCTAAAGTTACAGGTAAAGTTGCCCAAATTATCGGCCCGGTCATTGATGTAGAGTTTGAATCCGGAGTAGAAATCCCAAAGATTTATGATTCCTTAGAAATTACTAAGGAAGACGGCTCCAAATTGGTATTGGAAGTTCAATCCCATATTGGAGAGAATACCGTGAGAACCATCTCTATGGATTCAACTGATGGATTGAGCAGAGGAGTTGAAGTACATGCGACTGGAAACGCTATTCAAATGCCTATTGGAGAAGAGGTTTATGGACGACTTTTCAATGTAATTGGAGATGCTATCGATGGTCTTGAAGATTTACCAAAAACTGGGGACAATGGTCTTCCAATTCACAGAGAAGCACCAAAATTTGAGGATCTTTCCACTTCTACCGAAGTTTTGTTTACTGGAATTAAGGTGATTGACCTAATTGAGCCGTATGCCAAAGGTGGAAAAATTGGATTGTTTGGTGGTGCAGGTGTGGGTAAAACTGTATTGATTCAGGAATTGATCAACAACATTGCAAAAGGTCACGGGGGTCTTTCTGTATTCGCTGGAGTAGGTGAAAGAACTCGTGAAGGAAATGACTTGCTTCGTGAGATGTTGGAATCCGGAATTATTAAGTATGGAGATGACTTCTTACACTCCATGGAAGAAGGTGGCTGGGATTTGACCAAGGTTGACAAAAAAGCCATGAAAGAATCCAAGGCGACTTTTGTTTTCGGTCAGATGAACGAGCCTCCTGGAGCTAGAGCCCGTGTGGCACTTTCTGGGCTAACGATTGCAGAATACTTCCGAGATGGAGCTGGAGATGGACAAGGTAAGGACGTTCTTTTCTTCGTAGACAATATTTTCCGTTTTACTCAAGCAGGTTCCGAGGTATCCGCTCTTTTAGGTAGGATGCCATCTGCGGTAGGATACCAACCTACTTTAGCAACCGAAATGGGTGCCATGCAGGAAAGAATTACATCCACTAAAAAAGGTTCCATTACTTCTGTACAGGCGGTATATGTACCTGCGGATGACTTAACTGACCCTGCCCCTGCAACAACCTTTGCTCACTTGGATGCTACTACGGTACTTTCACGTAAAATTGCAGAGCTTGGAATTTATCCGGCAGTGGACCCATTGGATTCCACTTCTCGAATTTTGACGCCAGAGATTTTAGGAGACGAGCACTATGGTTGCGCACAGCGTGTTAAGGAGTTGTTGCAACGATACAAAGAGCTTCAAGATATTATTGCCATTCTGGGTATGGAAGAACTTTCTGAAGAAGATAAGTTGGCCGTTGGTAGAGCAAGAAGGGTTCAACGTTTCTTGTCACAACCGTTCCACGTGGCGGAGCAGTTTACAGGTATTCCAGGGGTTTTGGTTGATATCAAGGATACCATCAAAGGGTTCAATATGATTATGGATGGTGAGTTAGATCATCTTCCAGAATCTGCATTTAACCTTAAAGGTACCATCCAAGATGCAATCGAGGCCGGAGAGAAAATGTTAGCAGAAGTTTAGTAGATATGTATTTAGAAATTGTATCGCCAGAAGCTACTTTGTTTTCAGGAGAAGTAACCTCAGTTACCGTTCCTGGAATCAACGGTGAATTTCAAATGCTTCAAAACCACGCACCTATTGTTTCTTTATTGGGAGAGGGTGATGTTAAGGTGCAAGGGAACATTGAAATCCATGAAGACTTTCAGACCAAGTTTACCCAAGGTGCCAATGGCGAAACCTTACTATCCATAACTAGTGGAACAGTGGAACTAAAAGATAATAAAGTCATTGTTTTAGCAGACTAGTTCGTCTACAGAACATAATAGTATAGAAAAAAGCCGCTTAGCGGCTTTTTTATTGCATTACAATCAATGACCATTCCTTGCCATCTGAACGGTAGTTTTTGAGTTCTACAAACCCAATAGCTCTATGAGCATCCATAGAACGTTGGTTTTTGGCATCAACCTCGGTAATAATTGTGTCAAAACCCTCAGGCAAGAACGCCTTCATATTTGCATATAGTTTTCTGAACAGTCCTTTGCCTCTATATGTTTTGGCAATACAGATTTGTCCCATTACCATATAATTACCCTTATTTTTCACAACCTTGTTTATTTCATAAAACATAGGTTTTAGTATTTCAATGCTTTCCGAAAATGTAGGATGCATACAAAGAGCATACCCAACAACCTTTTCATTTTCAACTGCAATGATATGCTGGCACATATCGTTCATTTCCTTCAGGAGTTCTAAAGAATGCTCAACGGAGAGAAAACCATCTTTGATTATATCGCTTTGCGATAAGTTTTTAGGTAGATTTTGTTGCTGTAGTGCTAGAATTTGTTCTAATTCTTGAGTTGTTGAAGCCTGTTTATATACAATCATTGCAAGCCTATTTCAATAAAGATAGTACTTTTGAAATATGCCAAATTTTCCATCAAAACTGGAGAAAAAACTTCAAAAGAGAAGGACAGAAAATGCATTTAGGGAGTTACCTAAAAGCCATAGACTAGTAGATTTTTCTTCCAATGATTATTTGGGCTTGGGACAATGTGATTGGATTGTTACAAAGGCAGAAAGTTTGTTGGAAAGCAGACAGATACAACAGCATGCGGCCACTGGCTCCCGTCTGCTGACTGGAAACCATCAATTATACGATGAATTGGAAGATTTCTTATCCAAGTATTATACTTCTGATGCTGCACTGGTTTTTAATTCAGGGTACGATGCGAATATCGGATTACTGTCTTCAGTACCCCAAAAAGGGGATTTTATTTTCTATGATGAATTGATACATGCCAGCATTCGGGAGGGGATTTCCATGAGCAACGCAAAGAGCTATAAATTTGCTCATAATGATTTAAAAAGCTTAAGAAGTAAGGTGAATACTTTGCTTGAAACACAATCAAGAAGTGATGACCAAGAGGTTTATGTGGTTACCGAGTCTGTTTTTTCAATGGACGGAGATTCTCCGAACCTAAAAAGTCTAGCAAATTTTTGTTCAGAACAGGGATTTCATCTTATTGTGGATGAAGCCCACGCCATTGGCGTTTTTGAAAAAGGTCTGGTAGACAAGTTAGAGATAACAAACAAGATTTTCGCAAGAATTATAACCTTCGGCAAAGCTTTGGGCAGTCATGGCGCTGCTGTTTTAGGAAGTAAGCCGCTGAAGGATTATTTGGTAAATTTTGCGCGTAGCTTAATTTATACCACTGCTATGCCTCCACATGCCCTTGCAATTATATTGGCCAGCTATTCTTTTCTGGAAGACGAAGGCGCAAAAAGGCAAAAACAACTGCATTACAATATTGATTTCTTTAAAAAAGAAGTGCAAAGATTGAATTTAGGAAGCTCTTTTCTGGGTAGTGACTCCGCCATCCACTGTATGTTGATACCTGGTAATCAGAAAGTAAAGGAGTTGTCACAAATTCTTCAGAAAGAAGGCTATAACGTTAAACCCATTCTTTCGCCAACCGTGAAAGAAGGAGAGGAACGGTTACGGTTTTGTTTACATTCATACAATTCTGAAAAAGAAATATCAAAAGTATTGTCACTCATAAAAGAACAACTAGAATAATGGAATCAGAGTTTCACACATTAGGAACATTTGAATTCCCGGCCGATGTTCAAATCATAAAAGGGAAATTGGAATCCGAGGGAATTCCAGTTTTTTTGAGGGATGAAACAACCATAAACTCAGACCCACTCATAAGCTCTGCAATTGGAGGGGTCAAACTACAGGTGTATTCCTCTGATAAGGTAAGAGCTGAGGGGATTTTCAATGAAATCCGCAACTATGCGACAGATAATAACGGTAACCCAATTATATGTCCCAATTGCAAGGCCACCAAGTCCGAAATATACTATTCGAGAAAAGGAATCTTCTATAAGCTTTTTCCTTTTTTTGAACCCAAAAAATACAGATGTATGAATTGTAACTTTATCACAAAGCCATCATCATGATAGTATTTGTTACTGGAATCTCAACCGAAGTTGGAAAAACTGTTGCCTCGGCCATTGTGGTTGAAGCCTTGGAAGCGGATTATTGGAAGCCTGTACAAGCAGGCGACTTGGATAACTCGGATAGCCATAAAATAGAAAGGCTAATATCCAATACAAAAACCAAAATTCACCCCAATGCATATGCACTGAAGACTCCAATGAGTCCTCATGCTGCAGCTGAGATTGATGGAATTAGAGTGGATTTGGAAAAAATTAGTCCTCCTAAAACGGAAAATCACCTGGTTATTGAAGGCGCAGGAGGTTTATTGGTACCTCTAAATGAAAAGGATACAATATCCGATTTAATACAATCCAATTACAAAGTAATTGTAGTTTCACGCCATTATTTGGGAAGTATTAACCATACCCTGCTTACCATAGAAAAGCTTCAGGAGAAGAATCTGGATATTGGAATAATCTTCAGTGGGGATGAACATCCAACTACAGAAAGTATAATACTCAGTAAAACAAATGCTTCCTTTTTGGGAAGAATAAATGAAGAAGTAGATTTTGATAAGGAAGTTGTAAAAAGATATGCTAATACATTTAGGATAGCACTGAAGTCATTCTAATCGTTGATAGATAAGCCCGCGACCAATGGTTTCCTTTAAAATGTAATGTTCTTCTAAAAATGGCTCTATGTAAGCGTTCAGGTCATCGCTTTTTTTATCAAAAATGCGCCTTCCTTTTCGAGCAACCAAAATTCTAGGCTGAACTTCCTCAAGAATGTATTTTAATTCCTCAATAGATGTCCCTCTCCCATTTTTCATGTAAGGAAAAAGTTCTTCGCGAGTAATATTACTGGGGTGTGTTGACGCAACGGTTGGTGGTATTGCATCCAGCATCCAATATCCAATATGGTATTCAGTAAAAAAAAGGGATTCTTTGTCCAACCCGTTGTCGATGATGTATTGGGGCACTTCAATTCCTTCACCGTTATAAAAAGTTCCTTTTTCTATTTTGTTGGATACAATGTTCATATATTCCAGATAAGATTCAATAGGAACAAAAACGAGAATCAACAGCAGAGGTTGATACTTTTTTTTGATTTCGGGAATCTTGCTGATTGCAACTCCTATGGGAACTAGAATAAAGGGATATACCTGAATCAAATAATGTCCGTTGACTTTTCCAGCTTGAATAAACGAAAACATCACTCCTGAAAAAACAATTAGCAACACTTGTACTGTTGGCAATCTATAATCTAACATTTTTTTCTTAAATGTTATGTAGAAAAAAGATAACGCCAAAAGCAAAAAAGGGAGCGTTTTTAGAGGGGAATGATATTTTGATTTTGAATAGGCTATTGGCGCTTCAAATATGGATGTCCACCAGGTGTGAAATTTTCCTTCCGAATAATATGGAAGAGCAGTGAGGCTTATCAACACAACAGCTCCTATTCCCATAACTAGTAGCCTTGGGATACCGTTGGTATATTCTTTATGCTTTATAATGGACCAAACTAAATAAATGCCTAAGGTTAGGAAAGGATAGGCCATGTTTAATTTCGACATAATCGATAATCCAAGCAAAACCCCCGCTATAAAATGCCAAGTGAAGTGTTTTTTATAGAGCAGAATACATAAACCAGAAACAAAGAAAACTACACTTATATGTTCGGACATTACGCCTTGTAAACTTCCAAATAAACTCACAAGGCAAACGCAGCCTATGGCACTCCAAAAACTTACCTTTTTGGATGTAATCCGCAATCCAATCAAATAGGTAAACAGTGCGGTTAGGGCTACCAAAAGAGTACCAAAAAATCGTATTGCAATAAAGCTTTTTCCGAATATTTTGATAATAACTGCAAAGAACAAGAAGGTAATAGGAGGTTTTAAATCCCATAGATTGGTATAAGGTAAAAACCCATCAACCCAGGATTGTCCCATGATGATAAAAGTACTTTCATCCCTATCGATATAGTCCCTGAAAAAGAAAGGAAATCGAATGAAAAAGGCTACTATAAATAGAAGGAGTAGTACTGTTTTCCAATTCAGTTTCTGATAATTGGGAGTAACCATGTAAAGAATTCTATCAAGCAATGAGATGGATGGGTTTTTGACGATTAATTATCATCTTTGCAAGATAGATAAAATGAAGTTTTGAAGAATCCAAGAGTATTGGAAAAATTGATGGACAGGGACAAGAACCACCTATGGCATCCACTTACCCAACATAAGACTGCCCATCCACCATTGGGCATTATTAAAGCAGAAGGAGCCCTTATATGGGACGAAAATGGAAAAAGCTATATAGATGGAATTGCTTCTTGGTATACTGCCATGTTTGGGCATAGCAACCCATATATTGTGGAAGCTATGATCCAACAGATGAGGGAGCTGGATTTTGTCATGTTCAGTGGATTTACCCATACTCCTGCAGTAGAATTATCCGAAAAATTGATTGGAATACTTCCAGGCAATCAGGCCAAGATTTTTTTTAATGACAATGGGTCAACAGCAATTGAAGCTGCTATTAAAATGGCTATTCAATACCATCACAACAAAGGTGAAAAGCGGGACACTATTATTGCCTTTGAAGATGGATTTCACGGAGATACTTTCGGAGCGATGTCAGCCTCTGGAATATCCAGTTACAACGGACCGTTTGAGGATTTTTTGTTGAAAGTGATTCGAGTTCCAGTACCAACAGAAGATAATTTAGAAGTTGTTTTGAGAGAATTGGATAAGATACTGGAAGAAAACCTATGTTCGGCTTTTGTTTTTGAACCTTTGGTTCAAGGAGCCGCAGGAATGAAGTTCCATTCCGCTGAAGGTCTGGATCAAATGATTGCTGCGTGCCAAGAATCAGGAGTGCTTTGTATTGCGGACGAAATTATGACTGGTTTTGGGAAGATAGGAAAAAATTTCGCATCAGAAAACTTGACCCATGCTCCCGATATTATTTGTTTGAGCAAGGCGCTTACTGCTGGAATGTTTCCATTGAGCATTACCAGCTGTTCCCAGGCTGTTTTTGACGCATTTTTAAGTGATGAGGTTTCTAAGGGGTTTTTCCATGCCCATACTTATAGTGCCCACCCATTGGGTTGTGCTGCTGCTTTGGCTAGTATAGAATTACTGAATTCAGAAGAAATTTTGAAACAAAGAAGCTATATCACTGAACAGCATGAAAAATTTATGCAACATATTCAACCACACGCCAAAGTAAAAAATGCCCGTAGTATGGGTGCAATTTTTGCTTTGGATTTAGAGGTTGAGACAAGCCGTTATGGTTCGCTTCGAGATACCCTTTATCAATTTTTTATGAACCAAGGCGTAAATCTACGTCCTTTAGGGAACACCGTTTATACACTGCCTCCATATGTGATAACCGATGCGCAATTAAAGCAGATTTATACTTCTATTGAAGATGCCTTGGAAATTATATGAGTTTGTAGGAAATCATTCCAAGAGATTCACTGATGTATTATGTATTTCAACACGTATTTCTCGATAGTTCCAAGTATCCCCTTCACCATAAGCATCAATATACAGGGTTCCAGAATCTTTAGGACCAGCAATGGGAATGACCAGTTCTGCTTTCTTTTGGCCATTGTGCCAATTGATGCTGCCCTGTACCATTCCATCTTTTTCAATGGGCTTCCCTAATAGATTGATTAATTGTTCGTCATTGTTTATCAACTCAAAAGCATATTCATAGGGTTGTGAATCTTCCATCAGTTTGGTCGCACCAAAAAATAGTGTGGCAAAGAAAACGATACATATGATGATAAGGGTAAGACAGCCTCCAACCGGCACTACCCATTTCCAATTTTTTTTCCACCAACTAGGTTGAGTTACCAGTTCGTTATCCATTGTTCTCAAGTTTATCTACTTTATGAAGATAAGAACTTCTATTTTTGCCCGAATTAGATTAAGCATTGAAAGAACCTATTTCCATAACTGCACTTTCTTCTTTTTCGGCTCTCGGAAATAATCTTGACGAAACTTGGTCTTCCTATCAGAATATGACCCATAGTTTTGTTGAAAAGGATATCAATACTCAAGAAGTATGGGTGTCAGCATTAGACAAGAATCAAAAACTAATCGTACAAAAATTACGAAAGTCAGATCCTAAATATAATTCTCTTGATGATTCCGTTTTGTTTGCTATCCTATCTGCTAGGAAGGCCATTGAAGATGCAGGCTGGAACGAAAAAACAGATTTTGGCATCAATATAGGATCATCACGTGGAGCCACATCACTTTTTGAAAACTATCACCAAGAGTTTTTAAAAGAAGGAAATGTTTCCACATTGACCTCACCAACTACCACCTTAGGAAACATTTCATCCTGGGTAGCTCACGATTTAAAATCGAGTGGTCCTACTATTTCGCATTCCATTACTTGTTCCACAGCACTACATGCTTTGTTAAATGGGGTGGCTTGGATTCAAAGCGGAATGTCCGAGGCCTTTTTGGTGGGAGGTAGTGAAGCTCCACTTACATCATTTACCATTGCACAAATACAAGCACTGAAGATTTATTCTAGATTGGAAGGCCTTTATCCTTGCCGTGCTCTGGATTTGGATAAAAAAAGGAATTCCATGGTTTTGGGAGAGGGAGCATCCATGGCTTGCTTGGAGAGAGGTCTAAAAGTAAATCGGTTAGCAAAAATCGAAGGGATAGGATATGCAACAGAACCCTTGACCCATAATGTTTCCATTTCAACAGACGCTAAGTGTTTCCAAGATTCCATGACTATGGCATTGCAAGGGGTATCACCTGATGAGATTGACACCATTGTACTTCATGCTCCAGGTACCGTAAAAGGAGATTTGTCAGAATACAATGCCATCCAAAAAGTATTTTGTAACAAAACTCCTTTTTTGACTACCAATAAATGGAAAGTGGGACATACTTTCGGAGCTTCGGGAATGCTCAGTGTAGAAATGGCTATACTGATGCTACAATACCAAGAATATTTACAAGTGCCTTTTGCACAACAAAAAAAACCCTCAAAACCCATAGAGAAAATTATGGTGAATGCGGTAGGTTTTGGGGGCAATGCAGTTTCGGTACTTCTTTCCAAATAATGAGAAAAAGGTTTGAGGTAAAATCTTATCTTAATGCCTAAACAATAACCTAATACTTTAAACTATGGAAGACTGGTTTACAGCACTCACTCTTTTTGAAAAAGTTTATTGGATTGTTGCCATTGTTGGCTCCATAATATTTACTGTTCTTATGATCATGACATTTGTAGGCGGAGATGTCGAAGATGTCAGTGGCGATGTTGATATAGATATTGATGGGGATACGGGGATTGGCTTCCAATTTCTTTCTTTCAAAAACCTTATAGGATTCTTCACCATATTCGGTTGGTCTGGAATTGCCTGTATGGATAATGGCCTTTCTACTGGAACCACCATATTGGTTTCAGTTACCTGTGGACTCTTGATGATGTTCGCCATGGCCTCTTTGTTCTATTATTTGGCTAAACTCCAAAGTAGTGGTACACTAAAGTTGAAGAATGCCATGGGGCAAATCGGTGAAGTATATTTAACCATAGGCGCCAATCGGTCCAGTATAGGAAAGGTGAGTGTGAATGTTCAAGGGACCTTACGTGAATTGGAAGCCCTTACGGATGAAGAAACTGATTTGAAACAAGGTAATGTCATCAAAGTAAAAGATGTTACCGACAACGGAATTTTAATTGTTAAACTCTTAAATAATTGACCATATGCTAATACTACCCTTACAATTAGGCGGAGGTGCTTCCCTTCTGGCCATTGGCTTTGCCATTCTATTTTTCTTTATCATTATCATCTCGTTTATCCGGCGATACAAGAGGTGTCCTTCAGATAGAATATTGGTGGTCTATGGAAAAGTTGGGTCTGGTAATTCAGCCAAATGTATTCATGGTGGGGCCGCATTTATTTGGCCTGTTATCCAGGATTACGAATTCTTAGATCTTACCCCAATTTCAATTGAAGTTGATTTGACCAATGCTTTGAGTAGACAGAATATTCGTGTAAACGTGCCGTCAAGGTTTACCATAGGGATTTCCACGGAGCCTGGAGTAATGCAAAATGCTGCGGAAAGACTTTTAGGTTTAGGTATGACTGAAGTTCAGGAATTGGCGAAAGAAATCATTTTTGGTCAGCTACGTTTGGTTGTGGCTTCCATGGATATTGAGGAAATCAATTCTGACAGGGATAAATTTTTGACTAATATCTCCCAAAGTGTGGAATCTGAATTGAAAAAAGTAGGTCTTAAGCTCATCAACGTAAACATAACAGATATTGTAGATGAATCTGGATATATAGAAGCTTTGGGTAAAGAGGCTGCTGCACATGCTATCAACGCGGCTAGAAAATCGGTTGCTGAAAAGAATAGAGATGGTTCTATTGGGGAAGCAAATGCCCTACAGGACGAACGTACCCAAGTAGCTGCGGCCAATGCAAAAGCCGTTGAAGGAGAAAATATTGCAAAAATTAATGTGGCTAATTCAGATTCGCTACGTAGACAACGTGAAGCGGAAGCCGAGCGTACTGCCGCAGCTTCTGAAAAAGTGCAAGCCGCAAAAGCTTTAGAAGAGTCCTATGCAGCTGAAAAGGATGCTGAGATGGCTCGCGCTGAACGAGAAAGAAGTTCGCAAATGGCCGACGTGGTGGTTCCAGCTGAAATAGACAAACAAAAAGTGGAGATTGAAGCCGAAGCTGAAGCTGAGATGATTCGTAGAAGAGCGAAAGGTGAGGCAGACGCTATTTTATTCAAAGCTGAGGCTGAAGCAAAAGGTATTTTTGAAGTACTTACCAAACAAGCTGAGGGTCTTGACCAAATCGTAAAGGCAGCTGGAAACGATCCCAAAGATGCCGTCCTTTTGTTGATTGCAGACAAGCTTCCGGAGCTAGTTGAAAAACAAGCCGAGGCTATTAAAAATATTAAGATAGATAAAGTAACGGTCTGGGATTCTGGAACAAAAAGTGAGGATGGAAAAAATTCCACGGCGAATTTCATATCAGGAATGTACAAATCTGTCCCGCCCTTACAGGAAATGTTCAACATGGCAGGAATGCAGTTGCCAGAATATTTAAAGGGAAAGGATTTGGAAAAACCATCCAATGGAAATAAAACCGATGAACCTTCGGAAAAGGATAAAACTTAGAATTTAGTTGGTTTAATAGGAAGAGGGCTCTTAGTTTTAACTACGGGCCTTTTTCTTTTCATGACATCTATCTTGTCTTGGTTTAAGAATAAGGGCTATTTTTGTCTCTACATCCAAGAAATATGAGTGTAATAAGAAATAACTGGACCAAAGAAGAAATCCTTGAGATTTATAATAAACCATTAATGGAATTGCTGTATGAAGCAGCCACGGTACATCGTAAATTCCATGACCCTAATACTGTTCAAGTATCTACTTTGTTATCGATTAAAACAGGAGGTTGCCCTGAAGACTGCGGATACTGCCCGCAGGCGGCAAGATATCATACAGATATAGAAGGCAATGACTTGATGTCGATTCAACAGGTAAAAGCGCAAGCGTTGAGAGCTAAATCTTCGGGAAGTTCTAGGGTATGCATGGGAGCTGCATGGCGCAATGTAAAGGATGGACCTGAATTTGACCAAGTATTGGAGATGGTACGTACCATTAATAAATTGGATATGGAGGTATGTTGTACCTTGGGGATGGTCACCGAAAATCAAGCAAAGCGTTTGGCTGAGGCTGGACTATATGCATACAACCACAATCTAGATACTTCAGAAGAGTATTACAAAGAAGTGATTTCCACTAGAGGATATGAAGACCGCCTGGAAACCATTGAAAATGTTAGAAAAACTAATGTAACGGTTTGTAGTGGTGGAATCATAGGTATGGGAGAATCTGCTGAGGATAGGGCGGGAATGCTAGTGGCATTGTCTACCTTGAGCCCTCAACCCGAATCAGTGCCAATTAACGCTTTGGTAGCGGTAGAAGGAACCCCCATGGAGGATGAAAAACCGGTTGAAATTTGGGAAATGATTCGTATGGTAGCCACTACGCGAATTGTAATGCCCGAAACACAGGTAAGACTTTCTGCCGGGCGTACAGAAATGAGCCGCGAAGGTCAGGCCATGTGCTTTTTTGCCGGCGCTAATTCCATTTTTGCTGGAGATAAGTTATTGACCACGCCAAACCCTGACGTGAATGAAGACATGGAAATGTTTAAAATGTTGGGATTGAATCCACAAAAACCGTTTATTAAAATTTCGCAGCCCAAAACGGTCGAGGCCGAAGATTCAGAATATCAATCTTTGGGAGAGAAGCCAAAATGGACACGTCCAGACCACACTATTGAGCGCAATGAACTAGCCAAGGAAAAGTCAAAACTTGCTACGAAGGAGTAGGCCCCGAAGGAGGGTTTAAAAACCTTTTATTAATTTTATAGTTTCAAACTCATTGAAATTTTGGAACTTAACCTTGAACAAATTCCTCGCGAAAAGACACTTTCCAAGAAAGAGTTTCTTCAAAAGTATTTTAAGCCTCAGAAGCCGGTAGTTATCGAAAGCTTCATAGAGGACTGGCCGGCTTATACCAAATGGAGTTTGGATTATATGTCTGAAATTGCTGGTGAGAAAGAGGTGCCACTCTATGACGACCGACCCGTAAAGCATGATGAAGGGTTCAATGAACCCCATGCTAAGATGAAGATGAAGGATTACATCAAACTTCTTAAAAGAGAGCCTACCAAATACCGGATTTTTCTTTGGAACGTGCTCAAGGAAATCCCTCAGCTTCAAAAAGACTATAAATACCCAGACTTTGGCCTTCGTTTAATGAAGGGTTTGCCCATGCTGTTTTTTGGAGGTAGTGACTCACACACCTTTATGCACTATGATATTGATTTGGCCAATATTTTTCACTTCCATTTTGAAGGAAAAAAACAGTGTATTTTGTTTTCACAGTCCGAGACTAGGTTCTTATATAAGATTCCACATTCCTTGATTACTAGGGAAGATATAGATTTTGCGAATCCGGATTTAGAAAAATGGCCAGCCCTAAAGAATGCTAAGGGACATATTGCCCATTTGGAACATGGAAATGTACTCTATATTCCTGAAGGATATTGGCATCACATGAAATATATAACTCCAGGTTTTTCCATGAGTCTACGCGCAATTGCCAGAAAACCCAAGAATTTTGGCAAAGCGGTGTATAACATTTTCTTCATGCGTCATTTTGATAATATGATGCGCAGGTGGAAAGGTCAAAAATGGATAGATTGGAAAAATGAAGAAGCCTTAAGGCGAACACGGCCCATAACTATTCAAGAGTAATGTTTATTTAATTAGTTCCATAACTTTTTCATACACCAATTGGCTTTCCCAACCTCTGTAAAGTAAGTAATCCAATAGTTTTCTTCTTTTTTTGGATTTGTTCGGTTCGGTAAGTTGGGATAATCTTTTTTTTGCCAATAGGTCAAGTGTATCAAAATAATCTTCTTCATCAATTTCCCTTAAGGCAATTTGTATATTGAATTTGGAAATCTCACGTTGCTTTAATTCATTTTTGATACGATTTTTACCCCATTTTTTAATATTGAACTTCCCACGGGCAAAGCTTTTGGCAAAACGTTCTTCATTCAAATAATTTTCAAGAATAAGATGGCCCATAATGCTATCTATGGCTTCAGGAATCATTCGCATTTCCTTTAATTTCCTTTCAACTTCCTTATGGCAACGCTCTTGATAAGCACAGTAACGTTCCATTTTTTTCTGAGCCTCTTGAACCGAATAATGGACATGTGAGTTCATTTGGCAAAAGTACAAAAACAAAAAAGCGACTCCATTGCTGAAGTCGCTTTGTATTATCGGATGGTTTTCCCTTCCTCGTTCTTGAATCGATATTCTAGATAAGTATAGGCATCCCTAGGTTGGATTTTAATCCATTTCTTATGGTCCAACCACCATTTGAATCTTATTGATGGATATCCTTTGGTTAAATAAGCAGCAATAAACGGATGAATGTTTAACACAATCTCCTTGTACTTTTTATTGCTTTTTAGGATACGCTCCAGGTCTACATTGATTTTATCAATCAACATAATGGGCGCTTCCACTTCTTTTCCAGAACCGTTGGGATTCTCCTCACTGGTCTTGATGTTCATTTCTGGACGAACACGTTGACGCGTAATTTGAACCAAACCAAATTTACTGGGAGGTAAGATTTTGTGTTTTGCTCGATCTTCCTTCATTTCATCCCTCAGGTGATCAAATAGTTTTCTTCTATGATCTCCTTTGGTCATGTCAATAAAATCTACCACAATTATACCGCCCATATCTCGAAGCCTTAACTGTCTGGCTATTTCTGATGCAGCCAAAAGGTTCACTTCCAAAGCAGTATCTTCTTGATTTTTTGCCTTATTGGAACGGTTTCCACTGTTTACGTCAATTACGTGCAGTGCTTCGGTATGTTCAATTACCAAATAGGCTCCTTTGCTCATGGAGGCGGTTTTGCCAAAAGAAGTCTTGATCTGACGCTCTATTCCAAATTTTTCGAAAATAGGGGCAGATCCAGAATATAGTTTAACTATAGATTCTTTTTGGGGTGCAATCTCAAGCAAATAATCTTTTATTTGATTATACAAAGTCTCGTCATCCACATGGATTCCTGTGAAGGAATCATTAAAAACATCCCGTAGAATGGAAGAAGCTCTATTAACCTCTATCAAAACTTTGGATGGATGAGGTGCTTTTTGCAATTTTTTGCACAGTGCCGACCACTTGGTCAGCAAATTCTGAAGATCTTTGTCCAGTTCAGCGACTTTTTTGCCTTCTGCAACGGTACGGATAATGACGCCAAATCCTTTAGGTTTGATACTCTTTACCAAGCGTATCAATCTATCCTTTTCTTCTTTGCTTCCTATTTTTTGGGATACGGAAACACGGTCCGAAAAAGGAACCATGACCAAGTAACGCCCAGCTATGGAAAGCTCGGAACTAATTCTTGGACCTTTGGTGGAAATGGGTTCTTTTACAATTTGTACCAACAATGACTGATTGGCTTTTATTACATCATTGATGCTGCCATTCTTGTCAATATCTTTTTCAAATGGAAAATCTTTCAGGGCGTAATCTTTAAGCTTCCCTGTTCTTACTTTCTTGATGAACTTTAGCATGGATGACAGTTGCGGGCCAAGGTCATGATAATGCAGAAAGGCATCTTTTTCATAACCTACATTTACAAAGGCCGCATTGAGTCCGGTAACGGGTTTTCTTATCTTGGCTAGGAAGATATCCCCAACGGAAAAGTTGTTGTCGTCCTCATCCTTGTGAAGTTCAATGAGTTTTCCATCTTTTAGTAAGGCAAAATCGACTGCGTCGGAACTAGATCTAACGATTAATTCTCTATTCACATGAATCGATTTTTATTTATTCCAACGTGAAGTGTTTTGGAATAAATGATTAAACAATATTTGGAATCGGTTTGCTTTTAAACCGATTGAAATTCTTCGTTTTGAATCTCTATGTCAAAGAACGTATGCTTGTAAAATGAAAAAGTAGTTGCAACAACTACTTTTTCTTGTGTCGGTTCGCTCTCCTGCGTTTCTTACGCTTGTGGGTAGCTACCTTATGTCTTTTTCTCTTTTTACCACTAGGCATATAGCTTTTCCTTTAGTGTTAGTTGAATTATTTTACTTGTACGTTGCTCTTAACACCTTCAACAAAAACCTTGGCAGGCTTAAAGGCAGGAATATTATGAGCTGGAATTTTTATGGTAGTGTTTTTGGAAATATTTCTACCTGTCTTTTCCGCTCTTGTCTTAATGACAAAGCTACCAAAACCTCTTAGGTATACATTATCGCCATTTTCCAAGGACGATTTCACTTCCTCCATAAAAGATTCAACAGTTGCTTGAACGTCTCCTTTTTCCATACCTAGTTTCTCCGAGATTCTAGTTACGATATCCGCTTTCGTCATTTCGTTATTTTGTTTTCTATTTTTTTAGGCTTGCAAATATAAAAATTTAAATTAATCTTTTGCTTAATGCCTTTAATTTTAAGTACATAAACCACTACTTTTATTTTCTATAATTTTTTTGATGAGCTTTTCACAAAAAGTATTGAACTGGTACGACCAGCACAAAAGAGAATTACCTTGGCGCAGTACTAGAGATCCCTACAAAATTTGGCTTTCGGAAATAATACTGCAACAGACAAGGGTGGTACAAGGCACACCTTACTATTTTAAGTTTATAGAGGCCTTTCCAACTGTCCAAGATTTGGCCGCTGCTCCGGAAGAAAAAGTATTGAAGCTGTGGCAAGGTTTGGGGTATTATTCCCGAGCTCGAAATCTGCATGCAACAGCAAAAATGGTTGTTGAAGAATATGGAGGGAAGTTTCCAAATTCCTATAAAGAACTAAAACAGCTCAAGGGAGTTGGCGACTATACTGCCAGTGCTATTGCATCAATTTGTTTTGATATTCCAGAACCCGTTGTGGATGGGAATGTGTATAGGGTTTTATCTCGATACTTTGGAGTTGAACTTCCAATCAATTCAACCAAAGGAGCAAAATACTTCAAGGAATTGGCCAGGGAAGTAATGGATGTGGACAACATTCGAGATTACAATCAGGGCATTATGGAATTCGGCGCCATTCAATGTGCTCCCAAAAAGCCTTACTGTCTCTTATGTCCTCTAAACGATGGATGTGTGGCCCTAAAAGAGAATAAGGTGCAAAGTCTTCCTGTTAAAGTGGGCAAGACCAAATTGAAACATCGTTTTTTTAACTACTTGGTTGTGATTGACCCAAACCAAAATACACTTATAGAGCAAAGAAAGGGGAAAGGTATTTGGCAAAACCTATATCAGTTTCCTCTTTTGGAGACAGAAAGTGCCTTGAATCAAGGTGCAGTGGTCAAAGAATTTGGGCAAAAGACTTATGGGAAAAACTTGGAAACCCTAGAGCTTTTTAATGAAGAGCCCATTGTTCACAAACTGTCTCACCAACACCTACATACACATTTTTGGATTCTAAAGCTCTCAAAAGAAGTTGAAGAAGGGATTTCCTGGGACGAAATCAGCTCTTTTGCAGTACCTGTTTTGATAGCCGATTTTATTAGAACTTTTAAAATTTAGTACCTTTGACCAATTGAAAAGTTATGAGCGGAACATTAAATAAAGTGATGCTAATTGGCCACTTGGGAGACGAGGTTAAAATTCATTATTTCGAAGGAGGTAATTGTATAGCACGCTTTCCGCTGGCAACCAATGAGACCTATACCAATAGACAGACTGGGGAGAAGGTAACCAACACAGATTGGCACAACATTGTGGTGCGTAACAAAGCAGCTGAAATTTGTGAAAAATACCTTAGCAAAGGAGATAAAGTCTATCTCGAAGGAAGATTGAAAAACAGACAGTGGCAAGGAGAGGACGGGAATACACGATATACTACCGAAGTTCATGTCCAGGATTTTACTTTTCTTTCCACTAAGAAAGAAGGAATGGCAAATCCTTCCCAACCTACAGTCCCTAGTGCTCCGGCCCAACCAACGCAATCCGCAGCTCCAGCTGTTGAAGAGAGTGGAGAAGACGATGATTTACCTTTCTAAAGTAAGATTTAAAGACTACAGACTTGGACCCTGACCCGTATTGTTTGTCCATCACTTTGTTCGCTTACAGTGGGATTTTTGGCCTGAAAGTAATTGTACTGCTTGTTCTATTGTGCTTTTCCGCACTTATTTCAGGTGCAGAAGTTGCCTTATTTGGTCTTTCCCAATCCGATTTGAATGAGCTTCAGGAAGAAGATGAATCAAAAGGGAACATTATCAAAGGGCTTTTGGATAAACCAAAAAAACTTTTGGCCACGATTCTTATAACCAACAATGCCATAAATATTGGTATTGTTCTATTGTTCAGCTCTATAGGGAACACTATCTTTTCTGAAATAAACCAAACACTTTTCGGGGTTATATCCGTACGTTTTTTGCTGGAGGTTATTGTGGCTACATTTTTGATTTTAATGTTTGGTGAAATTCTTCCAAAGATTTATGCCAACCGAAATAAAAAACAGTTCTCAACACTTATGTCGATACCTCTACGTGGACTAAGTGTAGTTTTGACGCCTTTTAGTTCGCCCATGAGTTCTGCAACGGTCTTCTTACAAGATAAATTGGGAAGACAAAAATCCAATTTTGGGGTGGACCATTTATCTCAGGCCCTTGAACTGGCTTCTGAAGGGGATACCACTAAGGAAGAGAAAAAGATACTCGAAGGGATTGTTAACTTTGGGAACACAGACACCAAGCAGGTGATGCGACCCCGAATTGATATTTTTGCTCTTAATGAGGAAATGAAGTTTCCTGAGGTAATTGCTGAAATAAAAAAGAACGGATATTCTCGTATCCCGGTCTTTTCCGAAAGTATGGATAATGTGTTGGGTGTCTTGTACGTTAAAGATTTATTGCCCTATCTGGAACGTAAAAGTTTCAACTGGATGTCCTTGATTCGAGAACCCTATTTTGTTCCGGAGAATAAAAAATTGGACGACCTTTTACTTGAGTTTCAAGAGAAAAAGAATCATTTGGCAGTTGTGGTGGATGAATATGGAGGAACTTCGGGAATTGTAACTTTGGAGGACATTATTGAAGAAATTGTTGGAGACATCAGCGATGAGTTTGATGATGAGGACTTGATTTTTTCCAAATTGGACGATTTCAATTACGTCTTTGATGGAAAAACTACCCTAAAGGATTTCTACCGGGTAGTGAAAATTGAAGATGAAGGTGAATTTGAAGATAAAAAGGGAGAATCAGAAACGATAGCTGGGTTTGTATTGGAAATTTCTGGAAGCTTTCCGAAAAGAGGGGAAAAAGTCCTCTTCAAAAACTATCGGTTTGTGGTGGAAAGTCTCGATAAAAAACGATTGAAGCGAATTAAAGTAACATTACCACATGAAGGTTAAAGTTCTCGTAATAATATCAATAGTAGTGTTATCCTCGGGATGCAAAGATGAGGTTTTGCCAAAACCCAAGGCGATGCTTCGACTGGATTATCCACAAGCCGAATATGAGGAACTGGACTTGGATTGTGTTTTTGCTTTTGACCTAAATTCCAAATCCATCATCAAAGAGAACAAGGATTGCTCCCTGATTTTGGATTATCCTATAATGAAGGGTTCCATATACCTGACCTATAAGCCCATAGAAAATAATTTGGACACCTTGCTGATAGATGCCCAAAAACTTTCCTATGAGCATGTGGTCAAAGCAGATAATATTTTAGAACAGCCTTTTGTAAACCCGGAAGATGGTGTTTACGGTATGTTCTATGAAATAAGTGGTAATGCTGCATCTCAGTCACAATTTTATGTAACCGACAGTACCAATCACTTTGTAACTGGGTCATTGTACTTTTATGCAAAACCCAACTACGATTCCATTCTCCCTGCTGCAATTTATCTTCAAAAAGATATTAGAAGAATAATGGAAAGCCTAAGATGGAAAAAATAATAGTGTTATTGAGCTAAAAGAGATTCCGCTTTTTCAATGCTGGAATTGATTTGCTCCTTAAGTACCTTCACTTTTTCTTCTTCCTCATCCAACCATTGCTGTTTTTGCTCGGTCAGCGCCTTTCCTTCCAAAATCTCATCGGAATCAAAGCGGCTACCAAAATTCATCATCCAGTCCATCATGGCTTTATTGGCATCTTGAAGGTCTTTCATAGCAACTTCATATTGTTGGCCAACCTCTGTGGTATCGACTTTGCTTTTAAGCTCTCCCACCAATTTCCCCAATTTTCCCATTTTGGGCATTACTTCATCATGAATGGCCATAACCTGTTCCATTTGGGTAGGTCCTTCGGGGGCCCTTTTTTGTTCTTTACAGGAAAGGAAAATAAATGAAAAAGCAAATATAATTTTAATAGATGTCTTCATTGTTTTCTGTTTTTTCAAAAGTAAGATATATTCCCGTGGGACATTTGTATTGCCCCACAGGATTTATGTTTAAAAAGCATACTGGGTTCCTAAGGTCAAGGTCTCTCTTGTTCTTAACTGAATTCCATTTACATCCTGATATAATGGTGATACAAGTTCGAATCCGAACCTAAGGTTTTTCAATGCTCCCTTAGGAACATAGATATTGAAGCCTAGGCCTCCATTTAAGAAATTCCCCCCTGAATTGGCAGTATCCGCCGTAATGACCATCATAGGGTTCAAATTTGGGTCAGCGCCATCGATTTCTCCTATTACCAAGGCTTCGAGCCTTGTTGAAAAACTCAACCAATCTGTAGCTTTTAAGGCAAACCAGCCATTCAAACTCTGTCGATTCCCGTATCGGAATTCCCGGTCATTTTCACCGAATCGCAAGATGGCCCTAAGTTGACCACCCCATGAAATTTTATCAGCTTGCCCCAAATAGGTTACTGCTAGGTTGGCATCAAAGGTGCCACTTCCAATTTGCATTGGATATGGCAGTTCTGTTTCATTGGGTGCCGAAGCTGGGGTCACGTCGCTTTCAGTTATGCTTCCCGTTGGAATGGATATACCTATTTGTCCATGCATCGTCTGCTTTTTTTTGTTGAAAAAACGATACAAGCCGGAAATTTGAATATCACCAAAACCACTGGCCTCTGTAATGAAAGTTCCACCCATGCGGGTAATGTGGTCCATTTCCATGGATAAATAATTGAACATGGTCATTATGGTGATTTTATCGGTAGGGGCGAACATGGCACCAACCATGTGCATGTTCATAGGCATTTCGGTAGGAGTTACCATATAATTTTCCAGTGCATCGTCAAAAGAAGCATCATCACTTCCTTGTTTCAGGTCTTCCATGTTCATGTACATGTATCGATAGGAAAACATCCATTCTCCCTTTCCGTGCATATGATCTCCCATTACAGGAATAGGGGCATGTCCGTCAGGCCTTCCAGCAGACCATTTCTGCAAATCTGTAGCAGTCTCTTGTGCATAAAATAGTAGTGTTGCCAACATAAAGATGGCAGATATAAGGTGTTTCATTTGTTTTATTTTATAGTAGAATATGATGTATTGGCACATCACCAAAAAGATTTAGTTCCCTTTGGCAACATGGTGATTGATGAATAACCGGCTGTTAATTAAGAAATGATACTAGGTGGATGAAAACTACCTGAAGCGAATAGAAAAGAATAAGGATTGTTGTAAGCAAACAATCTCTCGTTTAACGACTGTGTATTCTTAGAGGAAAGAATATTGTGGAGAGTTACAAAACCAATCGGATATTCTTCCATGGCAATTTTAGGAAGGTTTTGTTTTTCATCCTCATTTTGTTCTTGAAGCATCTGCATCAAGTAACACTTTCCATTACATTGAAGTTCTTTCCTGTCCTTGTTGATACACAAAAACTCGGCTATATAGTCCTCATAGATAATATACTCCATAAGAGGAAGCACTGGCCTTGTCATGGCGACGAAATAAAGCAGTACGAAACCAAATACGATGTAATTCCTCAACCGAAATAAAATTTGAATTACAAAAATAAGCCACCGAGCCACATAATCTCTTAAATATCGTGCACTTTTGCACTTTTAAATTTCTTCAGTGAGGCTACAAAACAGGAAATGGTTCTATCTTTTCGTTCTTTCCGTCATTTGGGGTACATCTTATATCCTGATCAAAAAAGGCTTGGAAGGTTTCAACCCTGTTCAATTGGGAGCAGTAAGGATTGTTTTGGCTGCATTGTTTTTGTTTGTTATCGGGTTCAAGTCACTTCGCACCATCAGCAAAAAAGAATGGCCATGGGTGGCTTTGTCTGGTTTTGTTGGAAGTTTTATCCCCATGTTTTTGTTTGCATTTGCCCAAACCGAGATTGATAGTGCCATTGCATCTATTTTGAATTCACTGGTGCCGCTTTTTACCTTGTTCATTGGTTTCTTCGCCTTTGGAATTAGCTTTAGGCGCAATCAATTAGTAGGCGTGGTAATAGGGCTTGTTGGAGCAATATGTTTGGTCATTTTCGGAAGTCAAATCAATCCGAGCCAGAATTATTGGTATGCGGGATTCGTAGTTTTAGCAACCATATGCTATGCATCAAATGCAAATATTATTAAGAGTAAACTTCAAAATGTATCAGCCATGGGAATTGCTGTGGGTAATTTTTCCGCGATTGTTGTTCCGGCACTCTTGATTCTTCCCTTTTCTGGATTTTTCTCTCAGGAAGTTACAACGGGTAAGTACTTTTGGAGCTCAATGGGATATATCGTTATCCTTTGCATTATGAGCACCTGTGTGGCTAAGGTAATGTTCAACAGGCTTGTTCAGATATCCTCTGCGGTTTTTTCGGTTTCGGTAACCTATCTTATCCCTGTGGTAGGGATTTTTTGGGGAATCTTGGATGGAGAAGAATTTAAACTTCAACAACTGTTGGCTGCGGCAATTATTTTGTTGGGGGTTTACTTGGTAAACAAAAAAAAGACGCCCAAATAGACGTCTTTTTGTTAGTTTGACATTGTATTTTATTCGAAATCCGCTGGAGTAACACCTTCGTTTACCTTGATTTCCTTGACTATAAAATCAAAAGTCTGTGGTCCTGCAGATTGGGATAATTTGAATGGAAACTGAATTCCTGAGATTTCCTTGTAATCTGAAAGTATCAATGTCTGGCTAATTTGTTGCCCCTGTACTTCTTGAACTTCAATCTCTTGAAGTTTTAATCCAGTTTCTACATCATAAAAGGCAGATTTACTATCCGTAATCTTAAGTTTATACGCTTTTTTGTCACCTACGGCTTCAATCCCCTCCAAACTGATATCTCCGGCAACCAGATAATTCAATTCTGGGAAGGCAGCGGACTCTTCCCTAATCTTTTTGATTTCCTCATCGGATAAATCTTTGCGTTGCCCTTGAGCCACCATGTATCCTTTGTCACCATCCAACACCTGTTTTTGCATGGAATTACCGGCGACTTTTATATTCTGCATGAACTGGTCCTTAGAGGTTTTCTTCAATTCCAGCTCTAAAGTCATACCTTGCATTTGGGCTTCGGCAAACATAGCATAGGATTCTACGCCTTCCAGTTTTTCCTTGCCTCCTATTGCAGAAATGTAATTCAGTAAAATGGACTCGGCGGTGATTCCCTCAGGAATCGAGGCATTGTAATCCGGCTTTTCCGTTTTGTTTGCAAACTTGTCGTAATAGAGTACCGGTACTTTTTTACCATTGAATTCAACTTTCTCCAAATTCTCGATTACTTCACTTCCTTTTCCTGCAACCACAACCCTTGTATTATCTATGGAAAAGAATTTTTGGGCTGCTTTCTGAACATCTTCAACAGAAACTGCATTAATGCGCTCCAAATAGGTTTCGTAGAAATCATCAGGAAGTCCTTCTTTTTCTATATTCAATGCGTAGTTAGCAACGGTTTCGGGCTGCTCCAATGCCATTACAAAGCGTCCTGAATATTTAGCCTTGGTATTTTCAAGCTCTTTTTCGGACACAGGTTCTTTCATTATTTTATCAATCTCTTTTAATATCTCAACCACAGAACTGTCAGTAACCTGATTTCTCACCTGGGCAAATGCATTGAATCGAGTAGGGCCAAACCGGTCAGTCCTTATGTTGGAATACGAACCATACGTATACCCTTTGTCTTCCCTAAGGTTTAAGAACAGTCTGCCTTCTCCGCCTCCACCCAAAATCTGGTTAGCAATCAAAGCGGGGAGGTAATCTGCGTCCTTCATTTGAAGTTCAACTAGGTTTTGCACTGTTACTTCGGACTGAACTGCATTGGGAACATCAACAAAGTTGATTTGCGTATACTGTGCATCTTGTGGTTTGGAAAAACTAAGGGATGGTGGTGTGGCTTTGGTCCATGGGGTAAATGCCTTTGTAATCAACTCCTTTGCTTCCTCAAATTGAACATCACCTACCACAATCAAATAAGCGTTGGCAGGGACAAAGTTTTTTCTATAGAACCGCTGCACGTCCGCCAAGGTCACATTGTTTACAGTTTGTTCTGTTATAAATTCTCCATCGGGATTGTTTTTGCCATACCCTAAGGCCAATTGTACCCTTCTGGAGATTGCGGAAACATCTTTTTCTTCAGTTTTTAAACTTGTCAAAAGAATATTTTTTTCCTTGTCAAATTCCTCTTGGGTAAAGTTGGGATTTAGGGCTGCATCTGCCATTAATTCCAAAATTCTGGGAAAATATTTGGAAAGGCTACTGGCAAAAGCCCCTTGAGCCCCAATGTTAATGGTTGCTCCCAAAAAGTCTACTTCTTCATTAAAATCATCTTTGGACATGTTAGTGGAACCTTGTCCCAAAAGTGAACCTGTAAGGCTTTGAACACCAGCTTTCTCACCTTCTAAAACGGGAGGATTGTCAATTTCAAGTTGAATTCGTACTCTTGGTAATTTGTGATTTTCAACCACCATGACTTTCAGGCCGTTCATCAACTCAAAAGAATTG
Organism: uncultured Allomuricauda sp.; assembly: GCF_947501165.1. Classification (GTDB taxonomy): domain Bacteria; phylum Bacteroidota; class Bacteroidia; order Flavobacteriales; family Flavobacteriaceae; genus Flagellimonas. Next base: position 1,147,844 of record NZ_CANMUU010000001.1, read on the forward strand.
GGCTTATCTAAATTTATCTTTGGTGCTGGCCCAGGTTCTGGTTGTTTGCTTCTATCAATCTGTGCATTAAGGCCTATTGCACAGAGGATAAAAAATATTGAAATATAATTTTTCATTGTTCTAGTCTTAGTATTCCGTTTTGTCTCCTGGTAAATAATTAATGATTACACTTTGGTTGGGCTTCAAATACTTATTGGCAACCTCTTTGATTTCCTCTCGTGTTATCGAGCGATAAATATCAATTTCCTTATTTATCAAATCGGTATCTCCGTAAAGCATATAATAGCGAGCCAAAGAATTTGCTATTCCTTCCACACTAGAATTAGCGTTGACAAAATCATTCTCAAATTTGTTTTGAAGCTTTTGATAGTCCTTTTCTGAAATCAACTCGTCACGTACTTTAGCAACTTCCTCTTCCATTTCTGTTTGGAGCACTTCCAACGTTGTCTCACCAACCGGCAGGGCAAATACTAAATACATTCCATAGTCCTCTTGACCAATATTGAAGGCTCCTACTTGTAGTGCCTGTTTTTGGTCATCAACCATCTTTTTATACAATTTGGAACTTCTTCCGTCGCTTAAATAAGTAGAAATCATATCAAGCACATAGGCATCTCTTTCTTTAAAACCGGGAGTTCTGTAGGCCAGACCGATTGCTGGTATCTGAATGTTGGCGTCATAGGCCTTGGCGACTTTCTGTTCGGTTATTGGCTTTTCTTTTGGATAGTTTCTAACAATATCGGCTCCTCTAGGAATAGGACCAAAATAGTCCTCAATCATTTTTTTGGTCTCGTCAATCTGAAAATCACCAGCTACCACTAAAACAGAGTTGTTAGGGACATAATATTTTTTATTGTAAGCTTTTACATCCTCTAGTGTAGCTGCATCCAAGTCCTCCATATACCCAATGTTGGGGTCTTTATAGGGATGAACTTCAAACAGATTTTTTCCCAATACAGCTAAAAATTGACCATAAGGAGAATTGTCATAGCGCAAACGCTTTTCTTCCTTTACCACTTCTTGTTGTGTATCCACTCCTTTTTGGTCAATTACGGGATGTAACATTCTTTCGGATTCCATCCAAAGCCCTAGCTGTAGGTTGTTTGAAGGAAATACTTCGTAATAGTAAGTTCTGTCCTGCGAAGTATTTGCATTATTGATTCCTCCATTTGAGGATACAATTTCAAACCATTTGCCCCTTTCTATGTTTTCAGTTCCCTCAAAAAGAAGGTGTTCAAAAAAGTGTGCAAAACCAGTTCGTCCTTCTGTTCTATCCTTACCACCAACATGGTACATAACTGATGTGGTTACTACGGGAGCCCCATTTTCCTGATGTAGAATCACATGAAGCCCATTGGGTAAATCGTACTCCTCAAAAGAAACTTCTTGCGCAATTGCAAAGTTTCCCAATCCAAGCATAAGAAGACCCAAAAAAAGTATTCTTTTCATTTTTAAAATTTAAGAGTTAACGTGTCATGAAGGGTTAGACACAGAATTACATTGCCTGTTACACGAATATAGTGTTAAATCATAAAGATTTTGAGTTTGATTCTACCTAGTTTCCAAGAGATATGTGGCTTAATTCCCAAACATTCAGTAAATTATATACCTATCCTAAAAAACATCAACATGAAAAATTTGACCTTGCCCATTCGTTTTGGTATAGTCACTAGTGGCATACTGATGGCTTATTTCTTGATTCTATCCCTCTTAGGAAAACATACAAATGTTTTTTTTAGCTTGTTCAATGGCGTAATTACGGGGTTTGGTATTTATGAAACCATTAAATATACAAAGCTACGTATGGGCAAAGACTTCAACTATGGAAAAGGATTTACTGCAGGAATTACCATGGGATTCGTAGCTACGCTATTGTTTACCATTTTCTTCGCATTTTATTCCACGGAATTGAACGCTGAGTTTTTAAACGACCTTTCCAAAGCTTGGTCAAAGGACTATTCAAATTTTCAAGGAATTGTATTTTTTACTGTTGCTATCATGGGGTTTGCTACAACCTTGGTTTTGACGCTTTCTTTTATGCAGTTGTTCAAATCATCCAACAACCCCAAAAAATGAGCATAATTGTGGCAAATAATCCTTGTAGATTAAGGATTTAGGAGTATATTTGCACCCGCTAAATCCAATTTAGCCTAATAAACTCTAATAAACGCATTATGTACGCAATTGTAGAAATGGCAGGGCAGCAATTCAAAGTTGCAAAAGACCAGAAAGTGTACGTCCACCGTTTGCAAACAGAAGAAGGTAAAAAAGTAACTTTTGATAAAGTTCTTCTTTTGGATGACAACGGGAACGTTACTGTAGGCGCCCCAGTCATAGATGGTGCAGCTGTTGAAGCTAAAGTTGTAAAGCACCTGAAAGGTGATAAGGTTATCGTCTTTAAAAAGAAAAGAAGAAAAGGATACCGCAAAAAGAACGGTCACAGACAATCTTTGACTGAGATTGTAATTGAAGGTATTGTGGCTAAAGGAGCTAAAAAAGCTGCTCCTGCTAAGGCGAAAGCTGAAAAGCCTGTTGAGAAAAAAGAGGCTGCTCCAAAGAAAGCCGCTGCTCCTAAAAAAGAAGCACCTAAAGCTAAAGTAACAGAAGACTTATCTTCCAAAACAGTAGCTGAGTTGAAGGAAATGGCAAAAGCCAAGGAAATCAGCGGATATTCATCAATGAAGAAAGCAGAGCTTATTGAAGCTTTGAGTAAATAAAAAGTAAGAACTAAAAAAGAAACATCATGGCACATAAAAAAGGTGTAGGTAGTTCAAAAAACGGTAGAGAATCAGAATCGAAACGCTTAGGGGTTAAGATTTTTGGAGGCCAAGCTGCTATTGCTGGCAATATTATTGTTAGACAAAGAGGTACCAAACACAATCCAGGAGATAATGTTTATGCTGGTAAAGACCATACCTTGCATGCCAGAATAGATGGTATTGTTCGTTTTGATAAGAAAGCTGGAGGCAAATCTTTTGTTTCCGTTGATCCTTTCGAAGCTTAAAAAGCATTTACAAGATAAAAAAGCCCGCTATTTAGCGGGCTTTTTTATTGCTTCTACTTCAAAATATCTTCAATTATTTTTAGGTGATGCCCTGTATGTATCTTTAAAAATCGTTTAGTCTGCCCTTTGTTTATTACATCAAAATAGGGATGCTCAAAATGCACATTTTCATGTAAACTTTCAATCTTTTTAAGGTTTTCCTTGGCTTCTTCCAGCTGTGCATAAAGGTCTTCCGTTTGTATTTCTTCAGGGGGGCGTACCAATTTTGGTGCCTTTGCAACCCCTCTAGGAAAATCGCCCCAAGCAAAAATCAGAATTCGGGTAAAGTTCAAATTTGACTTGAACTTTTCTGGATGTGAGTTTTCCAAAGCTTCACAAATTCGATTAATGGTCTTTAACGAATGATCAAGGTGCCATGCCACATCTGCTTTGGACACCTTTGGTTTACTCCTATCTCTTTCAAGAATATAAGACTCAAGCAGTCCTATTTGACCATCCATAAAAGCACTACTGTTTTCCGTGTTTCTTGCCAAAGCTATTCCCAATAAAATGAAAGCTAAAGCTAGCAAAATAATGATTATTCTTTTCATGGATCTACGCGGTTTTCCATCCCCACCAAACAAACGAGGTGCGAATGTGGTTTCTTCTGTAAATTCTTATAACTGGTAAATGCTCTTTTCCCTTTTTTTGATGCTTTTTTACCTCCGACTTCATGATTCTCGCTTTTTGATGACTGATTTATATGAGACGTTTAAAATTGAAATTTGTAACCAAAATCAGGAAAGAATCCTATCTGGTCAACTTGGTCCACATTGTTGGTTAGCCGGTTGTATCGTCTTGCAAAGACATTTTCATTGGCTGTAACATTTTGTAGATCCACGTAAAATCTGTGGGATTGTTTTTTACTTCTACTATTGATTTTAAGGCCAAATTTGACATCCCACCTGAAGTAACCGTCTTGCTGTTCGCTAAAGGCCAAGTCTTCTCGTAACACTTCAAATCCCGCTTCCCTGGAAGCTTCAAGGTCTACAGGCGTGAAGAAGCGCCCACCAGCGAAGGATAGTCTAGAGTCCACAAAAAGAATCTTACTTTTATTGGTCCCCATTGGGAATTCTTTTCCGGCTAGGGCATTAATAACATAACCATTATTAAATGGGGTATCCCTTTCAATGCCATCACTGCCCTCATACCTACTTTCATAAAAAGAACCCGTTAAAAGCCCATAGTAGTTTTGACTGAAAAACTTCTCCAAGGTAAATTCAACACCTCGGTTAAAGCCAGTTCCTTCGTTCACAAGAGAAACCCTGTCATTGGAAAATCCGAAATCTGCACCTTCTGTAAGTGAGGAATAGCTGGATGGAAAAGATTCTACGGCTGCATTGTCTATATCTTGATTGTAGACCTCTATTTTTCCTCTCCAGTCATTGCCCAATTTTACATCATACCCTAAAACGTAGTGGTTGCTTCTTATAAAATCCAAATCTCTATTAGTTTGAACCAAATTGCCATTTACTTCTTCATTTAGAAACAAAAGCGGGAAAGGAACATTCTGATGATGGAGGCCATATCCAAAATTTACTTTGTGATTGGGTGCAATTTGAAAATTCAGAGCAGCTCTAGGTTCAAGCACAAATTGTTCGTTCAAACTTCCATACTGGGCATGCAATCCTGCATCCAAGGTTAGTTTTTCGGTCAATCTAAACTGGCTTTGCACATAGGGTTGAATGATTGAGAAGGATTCGTCAACATTTAAAAAAGTGAATAAATCCGGGTCACCATCACCATCATTGTCCGGCTGTTCATTTCTATCACTATTGGTCAACTCTACATTGAAATTCTCTAGAAGCACACCTGTTCTTAAGGTGCCTCTATTGCTTAGTTTTGTGTTGAACAGCGTAGAGAAAGAAAGCCTTGTTTCGGAATTATCGGCCTCTGTAAAAAGTAGTATTCTTTCCTGAGGAGTATCCTTGTTTATGAATCTATCTGCCGTAAATTCATTTCCTGTGAATGAGGTTCCCACCACGGTTCTTAAATACGATTTTTTTCCAATAGGAATTTGGTGTTTTATACCTACAACTCCAAAATTGGAATCGACAAAGGTGTTTTCATCCTCAGCAGCAAATAGGTCATCTTCATCAATATCATCGCCCAAGAACTCTATATTGGATGTGCCCAACATCCCAAATAGAGAGACCCGACCCAATTTCCCAGAACCAAAATCGATATTGTACGTTAAATCGCTATAGTTTGGTGTGGCAGCGGTACCACCTGCACCCGTTCCCAGCAAATCGATTAACGAATAGCGAGCTGCAATTAAGAATGAACCGTTCTTTTTACCCAAAGGGCCTTCCGCATTGACTTCAACTCCAGTGAAAATACCCACTTGTCCAGAAAACTCATAGTCGTCTACATTTCCTTTTCTCAGACCTAAGTCAAAAACACCTCCTAGAGCATTACCATATTCCGATGCAAACGCCGAGGTTAAAAAATCCGAATTCTTCAATGTGTTGGGGTTAACTGCAGATACCGGACCTCCTGTGGTACCTACCGTGGAAAAATGATTGGGATTTGGTACTGGAATTCCTTCCACCCTCCACAACAATCCCGTTGGAGAGTTGCCACGAACCACGATGTCATTTCGACTATCATCAGGAGTGGAGACCCCGGCAAAGTTTGCTGCCAAGCGGCCTACATCACTTCGTCCCCCAGAAAAACGGGTTACTTCCTCTACGCCAAACTGTCTTGCAGATACTGTAGCCAATTTATTATTCGCCCTATCCTTGTTGGTATTCGATGTTAGAACAACTTCGTCCAATTGGTTGAATGACTCTAACAAAGAAACCGAAAGAAAAACATCCTTTCCTGTGGTCACTTCTATATTGGGCAGTGTTACACTCTCGTACCCAATATAACTCACCCTTATTTTTTGTCTACCTGTTGGTGTGTTTTCAAGAGTGAACCTACCATTTTCATCGCTTATTACTCCTAAGCTTTCCGTCTGGTCCAATAATTCTATGGTCGCCCCGATAAGGGGTATTTCAGACTGTTTGTCCAGAACAATACCTTTGATGGTTCCTGTTTGAGCCATTAGTTGTTGGCCAATTAAGAGGGCCAATACAATTCCTAACTTTTTCATGATTTTTAGTTGTTTTCTCCAAAAGTGTATTGGTTTTAGGATCTGAGGAGAACGCTAAAAGATGAATTGTTGATTTTGTACTTGTCTGTAACCTTAAATTGATTGAGTTGATTTTTTTAGCATTTACACATGGAATCACGGTTTAACCTTGTAAATGACGAATCAAACCCTTTTTTCACAATTCAGTCAACAGTGAAAAGGGTGGCCAATAGACTTCTTTATCTTTATAGTTGATATGAAGAATTTTTTTACAAAAAAGGGTCTCAGAAAATTTTTCTTCCGATGGATGGTGGTCAATGTGGTTTACCTTTTAATAAAGGCTTCTGTTGATCACGATGGCGAGGGCTTTGGGAGTTTTTTAGAACCCACTCCGATTTTTTATTACTTAACAGCCTTCATGTTTTTCATGATTACTTGGGAGTACAACGACCATCTCATTTATAAGCAATTAAAATCAGGTGGGCTTAACTTAAAGAACAGTTTGATGGTTTTTATCAAAACCATGTTGGTTTTGGTTCCGTTAACGACTCTGATCTATTATTTAGCACTTTTCCCCTTAAGGGATTTTATGGGAATAGTTTGCGAAGATCCTCCCCTTGAGTTTAGGGCCAATATTTTAAGGGCTTGGCTGTTAGGAACAGCAGTAATCTTTATCAATCTTTTCTATTTTTCAATGAAGCAAAGAGACGAACTTACCAAGCAGATGGATGATTTGAAACGAGAAATGATGGCCTCCCAATACACTACATTAAAGAATCAGATAAGTCCACATTTTTTGTTCAACAGCTTAAACACATTGACTTCGTTAATGTATGAGGATAGAGATTTGGCTTCGGATTTTGTGACCCGTTTAGCTTCTACCTATCGTTACATATTAGATAATAGAGAACATGATTTGGTTAGCCTCCAAAAGGAAATCAACTTTTTGGATTCCTATATTTTTATGATGAATGTAAGGCATAAGAAGGCTGTTGAAATATCCATGGACATACAAGTAGAGCTGAAGGGTTATTTCATACCCACCCTTACGTTACAAATGCTTGTTGAAAATGCCCTAAAGCACAACCAGTATAGTAAAGAAAAACCGCTCCACATATTAATTTCCAACATTCAACAGGATGCTCTGGTGATAAAGAACAATCTTCAAAAAAGGATCAAGCCGGAGGAAACTACAAAAATGGGCCTACAGAATATTAAAAAGAGGTATGCCTATTATTCCAACAAACAGGTCCTTGTTCGAGAAGAGGAGGACTTCTTTGAGGTGATTATACCTCTTTTGGAGAGCGATGTAATGAAAACCAACCTTAAAACCATTTCTGGATGAAAGCCGTAATCATAGAAGATGAGGAATTTGCGGCAAAACGACTTGGGCAGATGGTCAAGGATTTGGCTCCTGAGATTTCGATAGTTGCAGAGATAAACTCGGTGGAGAGTGGTACAAACTGGTTCAAAAAGAATGATAACCCTGACCTCATTTTTCTGGATATCCAGCTGAATGATGGATATGGTTTTGATATTTTGGATGGATTAAATGAACACCCTCTGGTCATTTTTACTACGGCATATAATGAATTTGCCATACGTGGATTCAAATACAATGGATTGGATTATTTATTGAAACCCATCGTTAAAGAGGATTTGAAGAAGGCGTTGGAAAAATTCAAAAAAAATATAACCAGAAATGGGAATGGAACTTCGGAAAATCTTGAGCATTTAAAACAACTTTTCCATAAAGAATATAAACATCGTTTTATGGTTAAGGTTGGTAACATGTTCAAATCATTCAACGTTGAGGATATTGCATACTTTAAGTCCCACGAAGGGTTGATTCATTTGTACACGCATACTGGAAAATCATACCCTATCGAATATACTATCGATCAATTGGAAAATATTCTGAATCCCATTCATTTTTTTCGTGTCAATAGAAAATTCATGGTATCAGTTAAGGCCGTAACGGAAATACATAGCTATTTTAATAGCCGCTTATTGTTAAAGATTCTTCCAAAGGAAGAAGAGCAGGTTGTTGTTTCGAGAGAGCGGACGACTAACTTTAAGCGCTGGCTGGACATGTAATCATTTCCAGTAATTAATAAGCTTTATAAATAGGAAGTTTACCATCTCTGGTTTCTAAAACCATTGCTTTTGGCAAATTCGACCGTAGCTACTAGATAATCTTCCAAATTGTACTTGGGGATTGGTAAAATACTTTCCAACAAGGTGGTGTCCCATTCATATGGTTTTGAAGTCAAATATGGCGTTAGATGAACACCAATGGTCTCATAATAGAATTGTTCCAAGGCACTTTCAAACTCCGATGCGGTATCCATAAATTCTTGGGTTAGTTTAAAGTTCTTGAAGTTTACCGTTTCCAGGATTTTAGCAATTCCATTGAATATGTTTGTCCCTTTGGAATTTACAATGTTTAATTGGTTTACATCGGTATCAAATACTTTGGTTATTACCTTAGCGGCATAGTCCGTTGGAATGATATTTAGTTTGCTATCATGATTTGCTTGAATCCGAACAGTTTCGGAAGAAGGGCTTTTATAGAAGAATTTGGCAAATAGGTAAAAGACCATGTATTTGGAAATGAAAAAGTTGGGACTGTCCAAAATATTTCCACCTAGAACACTGGGGCGCAATATTTGAATAGGGATTTTGGTTTCAGTACCGGCCTTTACCAAATATTTTTCTGCGGCATGTTTAGAGGCCTCATAATAGTTGCGATACTCGTTTTGTTCGGTATCTACATAATTATTCTTTAACAGACCATCCAGTTTTCCAATCGAGAAGGCAGTACTTATGTAGACAAATTTCAACAGGTAATCTTTGTAAGCCTTGAAGATATTTTGAGTCAACGTTAGGTTTTCCTTAAAAATTTCTGATTTGCTCTTTGGATCTACGGAAAGGTTAACAAATCCAGCTGAATGTATAAAGTAATGCGCCTTGTTTTCTTTTAAAAAGAAAGCAGGTTGTAATAGGTTTTCTGCATCTATTACTTCAATAATATTCGCTATAGTTTTTCTATTTTCATGGATAAAAGTTGGTGCAGAACCACTATCCAGCATGTTTTCTATTCTAGTTTGAGCAGAAACGTGTTTCTTTCTCCGAACTATCAGATATATTTTTTCCAGAACATGGAACCTACTTTCAAGGAGGGAAAAAAGTATTTGTGAACCTAGTGTTCCTGTTGCTCCGGTTAAAACAATGTTCATCTGACGGGTATTGTATTAAGAAGTCTAAAATAATAAACCCTCGCAATTGGCGAGGGTTTATTTGTCAATTTTCTAGAATATATGTCTAGTATCTGTAATATTCGGGCTTAAAAGGTCCTTCAACAGTAACACCGATGTATTCTGCTTGGTCTTTTTTAAGTTCCGTAAGCTCAGCACCTAATCTTGATAAATGCAATTTGGCTACTTTTTCATCCAAGTGTTTTGGAAGCATATACACTTCGTTGTGGTACTTATCACTGTTGTTCCAAAGCTCAATTTGAGCTAAGGTCTGATTGGTAAACGAGTTACTCATCACAAAACTTGGGTGTCCAGTAGCACATCCAAGGTTAACCAAACGTCCTTCGGCCAATATAATAATGTCTTTACCATCAACCGTGTATTTATCAACCTGAGGTTTAATCTCGTCCTTGGTGTCACCGTATTCGCCGTTTAGCCAGGCCATGTCTATTTCATTATCAAAGTGTCCTATGTTGCAGACAATGGCTTTATCCTTTAAGGCCTTGAAATGCTCAGCTCTAATAATGTCCTTGTTTCCTGTGGTGGTAATAACAATATCAGCGTTGCCAACCACAGTTTCCAATCGCTTTACCTCGTAACCGTCCATACATGCTTGAAGCGCACAGATGGGGTCAATTTCAGTAACGGTCACTATAGCACCGGCACCTCTAAAGGATGCTGCCGTTCCTTTTCCAACATCTCCATAACCGGCGACTACAACTCGCTTTCCAGCAAGCATGGTATCCGTAGCTCTTCGAATGGCGTCTACAGCACTTTCTTTACAACCGTACTTATTATCAAATTTAGATTTGGTAACAGAATCGTTGACGTTGATAGCTGGCATAGGAAGTGTGCCATTTTTTACACGCTCGTACAATCTATGGACACCTGTGGTAGTTTCTTCGGAAAGCCCTTTAATGGCCGCAGCTAATTCGGGATATTGGTCCAAAACCATATTGGTCAAATCCCCACCATCGTCAAGAATCATGTTCAATGGTTCTCTTTCCTCACCAAAGAACAGGGTTTGTTCTATACACCAATCAAATTCCTCTTCGGTCATACCTTTCCATGCATAAACAGGGATTCCAGCCGCAGCAATTGCAGCCGCCGCATGATCTTGTGTGGAAAAAATATTACAGGAACTCCATGTTACTTCAGCACCTAATGCAATCAAAGTCTCAATCAAAACTGCGGTTTGAATAGTCATGTGCAAACATCCAGCAATACGCGCTCCTTTAAGAGGTTGTTCATCTTTGTACTCTTCTCGCAATGCCATTAATCCAGGCATCTCAGCCTCAGCCAATTCAATTTCTTTTCTACCCCAATCGGCTAACGAAATATCTTTTACCTTGTAGGGAACATAGGGAATTGTCTTTGTGCTCATACTTTTTTGTTACTTTAACTTTTGTAGCTTAGCTATTTAAGGCTGCAAAGATACAAATTACTAAACTCATAATTGTGCCCATTTACAAAAGCATAACAGTTTCTCCAAGTACTACCGCTTACTTGTGGAAGGTAACTGAATCCGAATCCGATTTGGCCCATAATGTTGAATTGACTCCTCATTGTCAACAACGGCTGGATGGTATGAAATCCGAGATGCATCGAAGGGCTTTTTTGAGTATTCGCCATTTACTGGCTGAAGCAGGTTATGTAGATAAAGACCTATATTATTCAGATTTTGGGAAACCTTTTTTAAAGGATGGCAATCATATTTCCATTACCCATTCCAATAATTTTACGGGAATAATCATCAGCAAGAATGAAGAGGTAGGTATAGATATTGAAATGCAACGTGAAAAAATCCTAAGAATCGCCCACAAATTCACACCTATTCATGAGTATAGAACCTTGACAAATACAGAAGCTGTGATTCGAAAACTCACTATTGTATGGGGTGCCAAAGAATCATTGTATAAAATATATGCCCAACCGGGACTTAGTTTCTTACAGCATATTGATGTTTCGGATTTCCGTTTTGACGATAAGGAAACCAAAGCTAAAATAAGATATCAAGGCCAAAAGTCGGAGTACGGCGTTAACTTTTTGGAGTTTGAAGGTTTTACCTGTGTTTATGCACAAAGGGAAGACTGATTTCACCATTGGCTTTTTGTAGCTTTGTATTTTTAAATTTGATATCACCCATGAAAGTTTCCGTTGAACTGACCCTTACTCCCCTGCAGGACAATTTTGAACCGCCTATCATCAACTTTATCCAAAGACTAAGAGCTTCAGACCTTACTGTTTTGGAAAACCCTTTAAGCACACAGGTGTACGGAGATTATGATAAGGTCATAGGTTTATTACAAGCAGAAATCAAGGATGCTTTTGCCAACTTGGACCATGTGGTGTTACAAATGAAATTGGTGAAATCTGACCGAAGCACCTATGAGCCCCATTTTTGATTGGCTTTTTGCACAATATCAGGATACTCCTACCCATCTTATAGTTCTTGAGCTAATTGGAGTTTTTTTCGGATTTTTAAGTGTTTGGTTTTCCAAAAGGGAGAATATACTGGTATATCCTACAGGCATTGTTAGTACTGCCATATTTGTTTACATTCTTTTGGTTTACGGATTGTTGGGCGATATGCTGATTAATGCCTATTATTTCAGCATGAGCATCTATGGTTGGTGGGTATGGACGAGAAAAGTAGATGACGACCATTTTATTCCTATCACCCAAATGAATGGATTAGAAAAAAAATGGGCGACGCTTTTATTTTTTTCGACAATAGTTTTCGTTTTTGGAGTTTATATCATCTTTAAAAAATTTGATTCATGGACCGCTTATGTAGATACTTTGACTACAGCTATCTTTTTTGTGGGAATGTGGTTGATGGCCAAAAAAAAGTTGGAAAACTGGACATTCTGGATTATTGGAGATATCATTTCTGTTCCCTTATATTTATATAAGGGATTGGTGTTCTCCTCTTTTCAATACTTTTTGTTCACCATTATCGCCATTTATGGCTATCGCGCATGGAAGAAAAGCTTGGGCAAGAGCCCTCAGACCTTATTAAAGTAGTCCTGTTTGGACCAGAGTCTACTGGAAAAACTACACTTTCCCAACAATTGGCAGACCATTACCAAACCCTTTGGGTTCCTGAATATGCTCGAGAATATTTGCAAAAAAAATGGGATAGAGAACAAAAAACCTGTGAGCCGAAAGATTTATTGCCCATTGCATACGGACAAATGAAAATGGAGAATGAATTAGCTAAGAAAGCGAATAGAATCCTTGTTTGTGACACAGATTTGTTAGAAACAAAAGTCTACTCTGAAGCCTATTATCTGGGCGATTGTGATCCTGTTCTAGAAAAATATGCACTCAGCAACACCTACGATTTGTATTTACTCACTTATATCGATATTCCATGGGTAAAAGATGATTTGAGGGACAAACCCGATGAACGTGAAAGTATGTTTTTGTATTTCCATGAAACTTTAAAGAAATACGATAGGAATTTCGTTACTTTAAAGGGAGATAAGGAACAACGATTCCAATTGGCAAAACAACATATAGATAAACTGCTTTACCCATGATTGAATTTAGCTCTGAAGATTTAAAACAACTTGCAGCAAAAGGAATCTCGCAAGAGAAAGTATTGAGTCAAATTGAGACGTTCAAAGAAGGGATTCCATTTGTTAAACTTAACAAAGCCGCAGTAGTTGGGGATGGAATTCTTCGTTTTTCAGAGAAAGAGCAAGAAGATTTGATAGCTTATTTTGAAGATGCTTCTTCTAAATTGAACCTTCTAAAATTTGTCCCTGCATCCGGTGCTGCCTCTCGCATGTTCAAAGCCATGTTCAATTTTTTGGATTCCTACGACGCATCAAATGAATCTTTGTCGGCCTATTTTGATAGAACTGGGGATAAACCGGTACAACAGTTTTTGAATGGTAAGGAAAACTTACCATTTTATGACCTTATTATGAGTCGTATTGCTGGAAAAGCCAAAAATGCAGATGAAGAAGCGTATCTATTTATAAAAGAAATGTTGGTGGAAGACGGATTGAACTATGGATTTTATCCCAAAGGATTGCTCCCATTCCACAAATATGGCTCAGAATCTGCTACCCCTTTTGAAGAGCATTTGAAGGAGGCTGCTTTTTATGCAAAGGCCGACGGAAGCGCAAATTTGCATTTTACCATTTCGGTTCAACATAACAATATGTTCAAAGAAGAACATGCCGAATCGGGACCTAAAGTGTCAAAAACAACAAACACCAATTTTCATGTTTCGTATTCAAACCAGAAGCCCTCAACGGACACAATTGCGGTAGATTTGGATAACAAACCCTTTAAAAAAGAAGACGGTTCCATTTTGTTCAGACCAGGCGGACACGGCGCGCTAATAGAGAACTTGAATGAGCAAGATGCCAATGTCATATTCATTAAAAATATTGATAATGTTGTAGTGGATGAAAATCTGAATGATGTAGGGAACAGCAAGAAAATGCTGGCGGGAGTTCTGTTGAAAGTTCAATCCAAAGCTTTTGCCTATGCAGCTGATTTGGAAGAAAACAATAGCTCTGAAGAAAAATTAACGGAAATCAAAACATTTTTGGAGAACAAACTCAACGTACGATTTCCTGAAGAGTTCAACACATGGGGTTTTGAGGACAAAATATCTGCGATCAAGAATAAAATCAATAGGCCCATTAGAATTTGCGGCATGGTCAAGAACGAGGGTGAACCTGGAGGAGGCCCTTTCTGGATTATGGACCAAGATGGCGGTGTTTCACTTCAAATTGTAGAATCTGCTCAAATCGATATGTCAGACTCCGAACAAGTTAGAATAGTTCAAAACGCAACACATTTTAATCCTGTGGATATTATTTGTGGAGTAAAAAACTACAAGGGAGAAAAATACGACCTTTTGGAGTTTGTTGACCATAAACAAGGCTTCATTACTGGAAAAACCCAAGCTGGCAAGGAATTGAAAGCGCTTGAACTCCCTGGACTTTGGAATGGGGGGATGGCTTTTTGGAACACCTTGTTTGTTGAGGTTCCCTTGGTTACATTCAACCCTGTTAAAACAGTTAATGATTTGCTCAAACCTAGTCATCAGGCCTAACAAACCTTAAATATTCTTCTTCTCTCCCCTTCTAAGGGGAATTTTTTTGCCTCAAAATGTCAAAAATGTGTTAAAAATCTGACTTTAAGGTGACTTGGGTGAAAAACTGGGGTCTTAATTTATGAAGTAAAGAAATAGATTATGTGGTTAATAGGAATTGCGACTTTTTTGGTTTTAGTGAACGTAGTGTTGTTGGGTTTTCTTTTTTGGGCACACAGAAACCTCAAAAAGCAAATGATATAAATAAACCAGGCGCTAGCGTCTGGTCATTTTGGTTGGTTGATTTGGTTGAAGGCCGCACATGTTGCGGCCTTTTTTTGTGACCGATTTTAAATAGTGGTGTCTAAAATAGCAGATAGGAGAAGATGATACTTTTTAGAACAGTATTTGTGGTTAGCATAATCGTTTTGGCGATATCCATATTTGTATTATGGTCAACTTACAGAAAGGAAAATCAACAGAAAAAAAGAAAATAGGATGATGCTATGCAAACACTAACCATGCGTTGTCCACTTGAAGGCTGCTTTTGCAGCCTTCTTTTTGTATAAAAAATACACAATCGCCCAGAGTGGTTCACACTTTTACACAATAATTTTATTTTATAAATCCACATAAAATACTGATAATCAAAATCATAGAGTTATCAATAAGATATACTTCGTGTTGGCACCAGATTTTCATGATATAGTATGAATTTAATTATTAAAAAGAAATATCATGAAGAAATTAGTATTAGCAACAGTATTATCATTCGTAGGATTTATGGCAACTGCTCAAGAAGTAGCAACAGATGTTCAAAATGAAGAAACAACCGTAGTAGCGGATGTGCAAGATTTTGAGGAAATCAGCGTATCCGACCTTCCAGAGGCGGTAGCCGCTGCGGTTGCAAAAGATTATCCAACAGCAAGTATTGATAAGGCTTATAAAAATGCTTCCAATCAATTCAAGTTAGAACTTTCGTTGACTGATGGTTCATCGGGAACTGTTTATGCAGATGCGGAAGGCAATTGGATAGAAATGTAATGATAACAACACTAGTTTTTGATTAATCGTGTTAGGTTAGTTTGGTTTGGAAGAGGCCCGCTTTGGCGGGCCTCTTCTTTTTGTGATAATTTTACCAAGCATTTATCATCTTTTCCTGTAGGCTCATCGTATATTGATAACGAGATATGCCCAAAATCTTAATCGTTGAAGATGATACTGCTTTCAGTCAAATGCTGTCACGCTTTTTGACCAAGCATCGATTTGCAGTTACTGCAACTGTCACGCTCAAAGAAGCAATTTCCCAAATAAAAGGCACGTTTTTCGATATTATCCTTTCTGATGTTCGCCTACCGGAAGGTGACGGGGTGAGCCTACTTTCAACTATCAAAAAAGAATCTCCCCAAACACAGATTATTATGATGACGGGATATGCAGAGGTACAAACTGCGGTGAAAGCCATGAAAAAAGGAGCGTTCGACTATATTTCAAAGCCTTTTACCCCAGAAAGTATTTTACAGATTATCAATGATGCACTGACCAAAAAGGAAAGCGACTCAATTGAAGAAGAAGATAAAAGAGTTACAAAGGCTGCTTCTTCCAAGACTGATTTTATTTTGGGAGATAGTGAAAAAACTATCAAACTTCAGCATCATGTGCAACTTGTGGCACCCACAGATATGTCTGTTTTGCTTATCGGGGAAAGCGGCACCGGTAAAGAAGTAACCGCCAGGGCGATTCACAATATGAGTTCTAGGAAAACCAAAAAGTTTATTGCTGTGGATTGTGGAGCTGTGCCCAAAGAAATTGCAAGCAGTGAGTTTTTTGGACACGTAAAGGGAAGTTTTACGGGAGCCATAGAAGATAAAATAGGGCATTTTGAAGCTGCAAACGGGGGAACTTTGTTCTTGGATGAAATAGGGAATCTTTCGTATGAAAATCAAATTCAACTGTTGCGCGCTTTACAGGAACGTCGAATTAAACCAGTGGGCAGTACGCAAGAAATTCATGTGGATGTGCGTATTATATCTGCAACCAATGAAAATCTAAGGAAAGCGGTTTTGGAGGGAAAGTTTAGGGAAGATCTTTATCATAGATTGAATGAGTTTTCAATTGTTATTCCCGCCCTAAGAGAAAGAGGAAGTGATCTGTTGCAGTTTGCTGAAGCTTTTTTACAGAAAGCCAATACCGAAATTGGTCGGGAAATACATCAAATTTCTGAGGAGGCAAAAATGGCTTTACTGAACTATTCATGGCCTGGAAATTTAAGGGAATTAAAAAACACTGTGAAGAGGGCAGTTTTGTTCTCTGAAGGAACCATTCTTGAGATTGATACGTTACCGGAACAAATAAGGAATGCAACCGAAAGCAAGTTAAAAGCGAAGGATTTTTCAAAATCTTCTTATGAAAAAGAGCGAATTCTAAAAGCGCTAAAACAGACAAATTTTAACAAAAGCAAAGCTGCGGAATTACTGCAAATGACAAGGAAAACACTCTATAACAAAATCAATCTGTATCAACTGGATGTCTAAAGAACATTTCGTGTACCTCATTTTCGAGATTTAAGAAAATTCCTTTCAATTTCATGTATTCCTTTTTTGCATTACCACAATCCATTTTTTTGGATATCAATTCCAGACGTTCAAGAATAGGAATGGCGTCTTTCACTTGAAGTTGTCTAAACATGGGTAGCATTTGATGGGCAATGTACCTTACCTTTTTGACATCCTTGATTGAAAGGGCTTCTTCCAATAGCTTCAGATTCCGTGTATTGTTTTGGAGAAAAGTGGCAAGCACACTTTCAAGCACCTCTTGATTATCCAAAAAACTCGAAATGGATTCAAGATTGAAAAGTGTTTCAGCAGAGGTAGTCTCTTGCTGAGAAATTTTATGGTTTTTGACCATACTTTCAAAACCGAACAATTGTAGTGCTTCCAGTAAAGTATCTGGAGAAAACGGCTTGGGTAGGACTTCTGAAAATCCTGCTTCAATATATTCTGCCCTGTCAATATTGCGTTGCCCCGTCATGGCAATTATAGGCTGGTCCACATAGTGTTTATAGACTTTGGACTTTAATTTTCTCAATACTTCAAATCCATCAAAATTGGGAAGGTTGATATCAGTAAGAACATGGGAATATGAAAAATCGGCCGGAATTTTCATATCCTCAAACGTGTTGAATCCTATCGCTTGAATTTTATTCGATTTGAAAATCTCCAATAACAGTTCAAGTAGGGCCTTATCATCTTCAAAAATTAAAACAGAGTGAGGTTTGCTCACGGAAACCAGAGGTTGGGAATGAAGAGGAATCTCTTCAAACTCTCCAAACTGCAAAGGAATGAACACGGTAAATGTGCTGCCTTTTTGTTCTACGCTTTCCAAATCCATATAACCTCCCAAAAGTGTACTCATTTTTTTGGCAATGGTGAGCCCCAGACCATATCCTCCGTATTTTCCGTAGATCGAATCATCAGCCTGGGTGAACTCTTTAAAAATCAAGGCCTGCTTTTCTTTTTTAATCCCAATCCCACTATCCATCACCTTTATTTTTAAATAAGGTCCCTTTTTGGTTTCATACACGGAAGCATCCACTTTTACAAAACCTTCTTGGGTATACTTGAATGCATTTCCAATTAAATTGTTCAATATTTGGCTAAGTCGTAAGGGGTCACTCAATATCGGCTTATGGAGTTGAGGGGAAATATCCCAAGAGAAAGCAATATGGCTTTTGTCTGGTATATCCTCATATTGCGAAGCAATGGAATCTAAAAGCTTGGGAAGAAGAAATGGTTTTTTTTCAATTGGTAATTGCCCTCCTTCCAATCTAGAAAAGTCCAAGAGATCACACAAAAGAGTATCAACATAAGTTAAAGCAGATTTCATATGGTTTGTATACCTCAAAGATTTCTTCTTTGTATTCTTTTGCTCCAATAAATCTGTATACCCTCGAATGGTTGCCAAAGGTGATTTTAAATCATGACTGACCGTGGAAATGAGCTGTTCCCTACTTTTTAGGAGTGACTCTGAATAGGTCTTTTCTTTTTCAAGTTGATCCCTGTATCGTTGAACCCTAAGAAAATCCCTGGAAACTAATATTGTAAACAAAATGACCACGAATAGGCCGAGAAAAGCTGCTATTCCTCCCAATCGGATACTGCGCTCAATCACTTGTTGTTTTTGAAAGCTATCAGATTGGGCATTCATATAAACCTCTTGTTGAAGCGAGGATATAATATCACGTAGTTTTTGGGAAAGCTCAAGGTCCGTTCTATAAATGTTGACCTCTTTTTGAGCCAAGGACTGTTTCAAACGGGTATTCTCAATTTTGGATTGGGCCAGAATGGATTTTGAGAGTTGCAGCAATGAATCGACGTTGACTTCTTCTGTTGAAGAAACCTGATTTTGTGGAATGTTTTCGTTCAATAAATCTACATATGCCTTAATGGATTTTTGGGTAGAAGGCGGTAGCTCTTCAAAATTGGCCACAAGATTTTCAGGAGTGATTCTGCCCATATCAATCTCCATTTTCTTTATAGTCCTTAATAAGGAATCCATGGGGGCATATTCTTCCGTTTCTAACCTAATTCTTCGTAACTCGGCCGTATTGAACGCTTTTTGGACCAGTAAATGTTGAACGCTGTCCAGTCTAGTTTGCTGAGAGCTTTCAGGAGTGATTACCTTTAAAGAATCAATCATCACGGTAATGGAGTCTACCTTTTTGGAATAGGTTTTAAGCGCATCCGGCTTTCTAGTTTGTAGGGCCAACTTGGACAGATTTTCTACTTCATGCAGTTCAGTCAATAGAAGATTGGTCTGGAGTAATTTCTGATTATCCGTGGATTGATTTTGGACCGCATTGTAGGTCTGGAATTCGGAATATATCAAATATCCAGCAAGTGCCCCTAATAGGACCAGCACGAAATAACTGGTCATAATTTTTAGAGTGAATCGTTTCTTGGGTTTGGGGCGCATAGATATGAGATATACGTAAGCTTAGATGATTGCGAATACCTACACTTTGTTAATTAACTTATTTTTTTGTTATGAAAAATGATGACTGGGTAGTACATTTGCACCCATCTCAAAGGGGTGCTTTTTTTAGAAAGGCTGAGATTATACCCAATGAACCTGGGCGGGTAATGCCGCCAAGGGAGGCGCTAAGACGCATCTTGGAATTACATCGTTTCCCAACGGAAACAAAAATCATCTATTAACCAGAATAATAGCCCCTTTTATTCGTAACATTTTTACGAATGAAACTACTATGTTCTATTTATTTTGAAAAAACCACTAAACACGGAAGTGGTTCAATGCGGAAGTTAAAAAGCAATAAAGCGTATCGCATTAAGACTATTTTTACAACAACTATCTTTTTTGGGCTCGCACTAAGTCCAAGTGCACAACAATCGCCAACAGATTCTTTGGAAGGAAAACAGGTAAACTTAAATGAGGTTGTTGTTTCTGCATCTCGAGTTACCAAAGAGTCTCCGGTTACTTTCTCCAATCTTCAAAAAACCGAAATCGCTAAGGTAAATTTGGGTCAAGACATTCCAGTCTTGCTTAATTATTTGCCATCTGTGGTTTCTACTACATTTGATGGTACAGGAGTTGGCTACACAGATTTTCGTATTCGCGGTGCCGACAATTCACGAATCAACGTCACCATCAACGGAATTCCATACAACGATGCGGATAGCCAGACCACATTTTTTGTCAACCTTCAAGATTTTGTCTCTTCTGTAGAGAACATTCAAATCCAAAGAGGTGTGGGAACATCTACCAATGGTGCCGGAGCATTCGGAGCTAGCATCAACATTCTTACGGACAACTTGTCTGAAGAAGCCTACGGTCAAATTTCCAACAGTTTTGGCAGCTTCAACACCAGAAAGCATACCGTAAAATTTGGCACAGGTCTGCTCAATGATCATTTTGCTTTTTCAGGTAGGCTATCAAGAATTAAATCTGATGGTTATGTAGATCGTGCTTTTTCGGATTTAAGCTCCTATTTTTTGGATGGGGTATATAAAGACGAGAATACCCAAATTAAATTACTCGTTTTTGGAGGGGAGGAGATTACAGGACTTTCCTTCGCTGGCTTGGATGCAGCAGGTCTGGAATCCAATAGGCGTTTTAATTTTGATGGTCTTTATGTGGATAGAGATGGCGTTCAGCGATTTTATGATCGTCAGACCGACAATTATAAACAAGACCATTATCAATTGCATTTAACCCAACAATTCGATGATAATTGGAGCGGAAACATCTCTTTTCATTATACCTATGGAAGAGGTTTCTTTGAACAATATGTGGATGATGCTTCCTTGAATTTTTTCCGTTTGGATGAATTCGATTCAGAAGGTGAGACGGTTACCAACTCAGACTTGATTACACGTCAACACTTGAACAGTGATTTTTACGGCACGGTTTTCAGCTTGATTTATAATTCTCCTAAAGTGGATGCTGTTTTTGGTGGGGGATGGAACCGTTACGATGGCGAACAGTTCGGTGAAATTATTGGTTCGGAATTCGCCATAGTGCCCAATATTCCCAATCGCTTTTTTGAAAATGAAAGTGATAAGAAAGACTTTAACGTCTTCGCAAAAGGAACATTTAAAGTAAATGACCAACTATCCCTATTTGGGGACTTACAGGTACGAAATATCAATTATGAGGCTGGAGGCTCATTGTTTGAACCTGGAGCAACCTTGAATGTTGATGAAACCTATACTTTTTTCAATCCAAAGGCCGGGGTTACCTACAGTCTTAACCAAAATAATAAACTATATCTCTCTTATGCCCGTGCTAATCGCGAACCGGCTCGAGTCGATTTTGAAAATGGAAACCCAGAGTCGGAAAGTTTGAACGATTTTGAGCTGGGATGGCGCCACATTACTTCAGATTTCCAGTTGAATACGAATGTTTATTACTTGGATTTTAGAAATCAATTGGTACTCA
Organism: uncultured Allomuricauda sp.; assembly: GCF_947501165.1. GTDB lineage: Bacteria > Bacteroidota > Bacteroidia > Flavobacteriales > Flavobacteriaceae > Flagellimonas. The sequence continues at coordinate 1,169,236 of NZ_CANMUU010000001.1, forward strand.
CAGGTGCTTTAGATGAGGTAGGTTTTCCCATTCGTACAAATAGTGGTAGTAGCTTTCGTTTAGGTTTGGAGATAGATGCGAATTGGAATATTTCTGATAAGTTTAGTGTTAGACCTAACTTAGCTTTAAGTAGCAACAAAAACCGTGATTTTTTCTTTCAAAGAGATGGAGAACTTCAAAATTTGGGCAATACCAATATCTCATTTTCTCCAGAAATCATAGCTGGAAATGTTTTTACATACAGTCCAAATGACAATTGGAGTTTTAGTTTCTTCTCAAAATATGTAGGGGAACAATTTATGGGGAACATTGATTCACCCGTTTCTCGTTTGGAGGCCTACTTTGTAAATGATTTGAATATCCAATATCAGATTACTAGCATTCCAATTGTAAAATCCATAGTGTTTTCAGGTCAAATCAACAACCTATTCGATTTGGAATACGAGAACAACGGTTTCCTTTTCACCTTTGATGATGATTTTACCACTCCGGGAACAATCACCACTGTTGAAGGAAATGGATTTTATCCGCAGGCAGGAATAAACTTTTTATTGGGAGCAACCATAAACCTATAAAAATGATAACACTAAAACTTGCGCTGGATTGGACACCGAATATCAATCATATTGGTTTTTTCGTTTCCCAAGAACTGGGATATTACAAAGAGGAGGGACTTCATGTTGAGCTTTTAAACCCGGGAGACGACAACTATGCAACTACTCCTGCAAAAAAAGTAGAACAAGGAGAGGCTGACATGGCCCTTTGCCCTTTTGAAAGTATTATTAGTTATCGGACAAAAAAGCAAGCGTTTGATGCGGTTGGAATTGCTACGATTTTTCAAGAAGATTTAAGTGCTATTGTTGTGCTGGAGGATTCATCTGTAAAAAGACCTAGTGATTTGGACGGAAAAACGTACGCTTCGTACAAGGCTCGATACGAAGATGAGATTGTCCGTCAGATGATAATAAATGATGGAGGTAAGGGTGAAATGCATTTGACATATCCTGAGAAACTGGGTATTTGGGCAACATTACTCTCCAAGAAATACGATTCTACATGGATTTTTATGAATTGGGAAGGGATTCAAGCTCAAGATAAAGGTATTCGATTGCGTACTTTTCGCTTGTCCGATTATGACATTCCCTATGGGTATTCACCAGTTTTAATGGCTTCCAAGTCCGCTGTTGACCATTCAAAAGAAGCATACAGTTCTTTCTTAAGAGCTTCGAAAAAAGGATTTGCATATGCAATGGAAAATCCAGAAAAAGCAGCAAATATTTTAAAGCCTTTTGTTTCTAAAACCGATGCAGACATTGATCTTGTCAAAAGTCAAAAAGAAAGCCTTGTAGCTTATGGACCAATGCATCAATGGGGTAAGATGGAAAAAAGTAGAGTGAATGGATTTCTAAAGTGGTTGATGGAGAACAACTTGGAGACTACACCTTTAGTTTATGAGGATTTAGTGTATCAAGGACTGGAATATTGATTTTTGTTGGTAGGATGGGCTGAGGAAAGAGTCCTAAAATAGGATTCCTTCAAAAAGGATGCTTTCTTTGTTTTCAGGAATCTAAACATACCATGAAAAACAAGAGGATTCGTTGGGGAGTAATTGGTTGCGGAAGCGTAGCGGAGAAAAAAAGCGTTCCGGCCTATCAACAAACGAAAGGTTTTGAAGTATTCATGGTCATGCGAAGAAACAAAGAAAAAGCCGCAAATTACGCAAGTCGACATGGAATCCCCCAATGGACCACTGATGCAAAAGAGGTCATTGAAAACCCCAATATCGATGCGGTGTACATAGCCACCCCTCCAGACTCGCATAAACAGTATGGTCTGTGTGTGGCCAAAGCTGGAAAACCTTGTTGTATTGAAAAACCTATGGCGCCTAGCTATAAAGATAGTTTGGCCATATTTCAAGCTTTTCAAAAGAAGGAATTGCCTTTGTTCGTTGCCTATTACCGCAGGTCTTTACCACGATTTCTTCAAGTAAAAAAATGGCTCGACACTGAAGAAATAGGAAAAGTGAGACATATTCGCTGGCTAAAGACAAAACCTCCAAACGCAATGGATTTAGGTGAGGCATACAATTGGCGAACGGATGCCAAAGTGGCTCCAGGGGGGTATTTTGATGATTTAGCAAGCCACGGGCTGAATCTGTTTACTTTTTTACTCGGAGAAATTGAAATGGCCAATGGCTTTGCCCAGAACCAAGGGGGATTATATACCGCTTATGATTCGGTAACAGGTTCTTGGGTCCATAAAAACGGTATAACCGGTGAGGGGAGTTGGAATTTTTTAACACATCACCGAGAGGATGTTGTTGAGATTTTTGGTTCTAAAGGAAAAATAAGCTTTGCTGTATTGGACGAAGCACCTATTATTTTGGAAAATACCTCAGGAAAAAAAGTTCTTGAAATTCCCCATCCACAACATGTCCAAAAATTTCATGCTGAGAACATCAAAAACCATTTATGTGGATACGGTACCCACCCATCAATGGGTGAATCAGGATTACATACCAGTTGGGTAATGGACTCTATTTTGGGGACACTTTAGCATGTCAACAGATATAATTTCGCCCCAAAACACAGGAAATAGCAATCAACCAAACATTTCTTTGTTTTACATTCTTGATTTTCACTGTTTTCAGGGAAGTATTTCACTATATGGTTTCGGTACTTTGACAACAAAAAATTGTCGAAGCCTTCTACATCAAGTTATTTTTAGCTGCTTCGACCACAGTAAATGGTTGACCAATAACCCCAAACGCTAAAGTATGTTCCGCAGACTCCTTGTAAGTTTACTTTTTCTATTATCCTTTGTTTCTTATGCCCAAACATTAATTCCTGATGCCAATTTTGAGCAATTTCTTGTGGATGAAGGAATCGATAGTAACGGATTAACAGGTAATATTTTGAATGCTGATGCTATTGCTGTTACCAACCTTAATGTAACTCGCAATGATATAATTGATTTCGCAGGGTTGGAAGCCTTCACAAATTTGGTCACCTTAAATGCTGGACAAAACCAAGTTCCCACAATTCCCTTAACTACTTTAGTGCTTCTCGAAGAATTGCGGTTTGCACGAAATACGGCATTGGCCACTTTGGATTTGACTCAGAATGTGGCCTTGAGGGTTTTGGAATTCAATAATGATACAGCCCCACCTCTGCTCACTACTTTGGATTTGTCCCAAAACATCAATCTTGAAAACCTGAATGTAAGAACCGTTCGGAGCATTACCTCATTGACCTTACCTGTCACTGCTACGTTGACCAATATTTCTGTGGCCAACCTCAGTGTCCCAACCATAGATCTTTCACAGTTAACAGGTGATTTAAACTTCAGAATTATAGGAAGTGACGTAAATGTGACCATTATATATCCCAACAAAAGAGATGCACTCAAAGCTCTAGAATTGAGTAGTATAGATTTTCGGACGGTAGATGTTTCAGAAATGATAGGTTTGGAACGTTTGGGTTTATTTTCAACCGATGTAGAAACGCTTCTATTGCCCTCAACGACCACTTTGACACGACTGACCGTATGGCATCATGATTTTGGATCTTCTTTGGATTTGTCTCCTGCACCAGCTTTGACCAACCTCGATATCAGATTCGCAAAAACAGCACCATTGAACATTGACTTGACCAATAGCGCAGTTTTACGAGACGTATGGTTGACGCAAAATATGATGAACGCGGTAGATATTACCCAGAATCCGCAACTTACAAGTTTTCGCGTCTACGATAACAACCTCACCAGTCTGGATGTGACCCAAAATTTGAATTTAAATCGACTGGAAGCTAATCAAAACCAACTTCCAGGTGTTGATTTATCACAAAATCTTGATCTGCAATACCTTAATTTAAGCCAGAATCAAATTCCAACATTGGATGTTACTAATAATACCGAATTACTGATTCTCGATATAGGAGAAAATCTATTTACCGGCACGGGATTGGATTTGACGCAAAACGTAAAGCTGTTTAGCTTAACGGCGGACAACAACCAAATAGAATCGCTGGATATTACCCAAAACACTGAGCTTTCCAGTTTGAACATTGCATTCAACCTATTTCCCGGAACAGCTATTTTAGAACAATTTGAAGACCATATAATCGCTGATGGGCGTCTAAGAGGAGCTTTGATTGCAAATAACAATTTGCTGTCTGGGCCTCTTCCGGATTTCTTAAGTTTATACGACCCAGCAGTTCAAACGAGGAGGTTTACACTCAAAATAGAGGAAAATCAATTTCATTTTGGCGATTTTGAAGACCAACATTTAGGTTTGGAGAATTTGACCACCACCCAGTCCATTGGACCATCACCGGATGTAGTGATTCGGGAATATACCTATGCACCACAAGCTAAGGTCGATATAATTGAAAACCCTATAAGAAATGCGGGCGAAAGTATCACACTTACCACTACGGTGAGAGGAGCACAAAACCACTACAGATGGTTCAAAGACGGTGTGGAAATTACGGATGCGCCAGATTCACCAGAATTAGTTCTTAATGATTTGAATACCTGTGACACCGGAGTTTATTACGCTGAAATCACAAGTGACCTTGTACCATTTGAAGATGCAAACCCTCCGGGCACCAACGGAAAGAACCTTTTGCTTGTTCGAAATGATATCACGCTTACAGTAAACGCTACCAAGGATTGCGTTACCCTGGATATGCCTTTGACCGATGTTCCCGTAAACTCAGGAATTCAATGGAATGACAATCTGGGAGCCTGTGGATATAAAATAACCATACGAAATCTTGACACTGGTGTGACGCTGCTGACTGAGGAAAATGTGAATGAGGTTACCGTGTATAATTATCCAAGTAATTTTCCACCCAATACAAATATTGGAGTAACTATTACCCCTATTTATGACGATGGTGATTTTACAGGTTGTGTTGAACAATCCTTCAGGACCAGCTCAGCTTTGGTTGCGCCAGAATGTACAGAACTATTAGCTCCGACGGATGGAGATGGGAATATTGCTGTAGATCTATCCCAAATAACATGGAACCCCGCTAATGGTGCAGATGAATATACCGTAACGGTAAGGAGCCCAAGTGCAGCTAATGATATAACCACAACTACAACGGATACTTTTTTGACTTTTTCCAACGATTTTACTCCAGGAGAAGAAGTGACAGTAACTATTGTTCCGGAAAATACTATTGATACTGCTTCTGGATGTGGTCCAGAGCGTTTTACTATTGTTTCAGGAATGATTATACCCACACCCCCTGCGTGCACCTCACTCTTATCCCCGACTGATGGTGCAACGGATGTAGCAGCGGACCTTTCGGAAATCAGTTGGAGCGCCGTACCCGGGGTAGATGGGTACCGTATCACCATAAATGGCAGTACTAGCGATTTGAATGACGAAACAGACTTGGTGGTTACGGGAACTGTGCATGCCTTCTCGAATGATTTTGACAACGGAGAGACGGTCACGGTGACGATTGTCCCCTTTATAGGTGCTGTGGATGCCTTGGGATGCATACCAGAGAGCTTTGACATAATTCCTGCGACACCCACGCCCCCTGCCTGCACCTCACTTTTATCCCCGACTGATGGTGCAACGGATGTAGCGGCGGACCTTTCTGAAATCAGTTGGAGCGCCGTACCGGGGGTCGATGGGTACCGTATCACCATAAATGGCAGTACCAGTGACTTGAACGATGAGACGGACTTGGTGGTTACGGGAACTGTGCATGCCTTCTCGAATGATTTTGACAACGGTGAGACGGTCACGGTGACGATTGTCCCCTTTATAGGCACTGTGGATGCCTCGGGATGTGCCCCAGAGAGCTTTGACATAATTCCTGCGACACCCACGCCCCCTGCCTGCACCTCACTTTTATCCCCAACTAATGGCGTAACGGATGTAGCGGTGGACCTTTCTGAAATCAGTTGGAGCGCCGTACCCGGGGTAGATGGGTACCGTATCACCATAAATGGCAGTACCAGTGACTTGAACGATGAGACGGACTTGGTCGTAACGGGAACTGTGCATGCCTTCTCGAATGATTTTGACAACGGTGAGACGGTCACGGTGACGATTGTCCCCTTTATAGGTGCTGTGGATGCCTTGGGATGCATACCAGAGAGCTTTGACATAATTCCTGCGACACCCACGCCACCTGTTTGCACTTCACTTTCCAACCCAATTAATGGAGCTGTGGATGTTCCTATAGACACTTTGATAGAATGGGATGCGGTAATGAATGCTGAGGGATATCGTATTAGAGTTGGAACCACGGAAGGCGGTACAGAAATTTTTGAAGGAGATGTGGCCCTTTTGACTTCGTATGATCCAGAGGATAATTTTTTATTTGCCACTGAAATATTTGTAACAATTACACCCTATAATTCAAGCGGGGATGCTATAGGATGTTCTTCGGAAACATTTATTACCATAGAACCTCCTGAAATACCTGAGATTCCAATGGAACCTGATGTAGATTCCCTATTTGGTTTTTCACCTGATGGTGATGGAATCAATGAATACTGGGAAATTAATGGAATTGAGAACTATCCAAATAATACAGTCACCATTTACAACCGTTGGGGAGATACCGTATTTAAAATGGAAGGGTATGACAACGCTGCGAATGTATTTTATGGCGAAGCCAATCAACTAACGGGTTTGGGAGCCGGTCAATTACCGGAGGGAACCTATTTCTTTCAGATAAACATTCCAGAAGACCACAACCTGAGAATAACCCAAGGATACGTAGTTCTTAAAAGATAAGCAGATGACCAAACAAAACAATTGTATACTACTCTTACTTCTTTTCTGTGTGTTCTCGTCGGTTTCTGCACAGCAAACACCAACATTTACTGAATACAATTACAATCCCTTTATTATCAATTCTGCGTATGCAGGTGCACAACCAGAGGCTGAAGCAACGTTGAGCAATATTGGTTTTGGTAGTGTTGATTTTGAGGGTGCACCCCGGAGTTTGATGTTTACCTTCAACACGCCTTTGCGTAACGAAAAAGTAGGTTTGGGTGTTGGGATTATTAATGATGAAATAGGGGTGACATCGGCAACCCAGTTTTTTGCTGCATATTCTTACAAGATTTATCTCAATGACAATGCACAACCCTATTGGAAGGTGTATGATCGTTCCTTTATTTCCTTTGGATTAAGTGCAGGAGCTTTGATTTATAATCAAGATTTATTGAGCCTGGGCATACAGAACGACCCCAATTTTGCAGAAAACATAAATTCCACTTTGCCCACGGCAGGAGTTGGTGTTCTCCTAGGGTATGGGAATTTCTTTGCTGGAGTTTCTGCACCCAATATTTTGAGCGGTGCCCTGACCAATCAGGATAATCTCAATATATCCCGTCCTTTTTACGGATACACAGGATATCATTTTGTTTTGAATCCATACCAACCTGATTTTATCCTTAAGCCCAGCATGTTGTTCAAATATGAATCGGGCGCGCCTTTACAAGTAGACACCAATCTTTCCCTCAGCTTTAAAAACGCTATTGAGATAGGAGCTGGTTTTAGAACAAGCAATACATTTAATGCCTTGGCAGGGTTTTATCTTTTAAAGAATTTTAGAGCTTTGTACAGCTATACGCAAGGAGGTGGAGATTCGCCTTTGCGCAATACCCATGGTATTGTTTTGAGCTATCGTGGAGGCGGAGGGTATCAAACAAGATAATATGAATTATATAATTCGTTTTAAATAAACAGCAAAATGTCCGAAACACTAGTTTTTATACTCTTTTTGCTTCCTTCTTTGATATGCGTTGGACTGTGTTTCATTAAAGATGCAGTAAAAGGACGGGGCTTAATATTGAACATTTTACTGATTTTAAACGCACTACTGTACCTTTTTCCTTTGGCCTACGCTTTTTTTTCTACGCCTCCCGATGGAAATATGTGGGATGAAAATGGTCCTGGGGCCATACTGTGGTTGTATTTTATGATACTGCCCATATGTGGTTTAGCCTTTATTGTACTTCTTATCCTAAAGTTGGTTTTTAGAAGAAAGGGATAATATTGTAAATACTTTACAGTTATCATGGGGTAAAGTTAGAATTCCAATACCAAAAAACCCTGTATTCAGGGGTTGGACTCCATGTATTCCACCTTAGTTTTGTTAAAAAATAAAATGACTTTTATGAAAACCTCGTTTTTTGGCATTCGTACATTAGTTCCTGTATGGACGCTTCTATTTTGTTGTGTAACAAATCTTCAATCACAAAACGACACAATTTGGTATGATGCCAAATGGAAAGAATCTGACAAGGCCAAAGCCACGTTCTACAGAATTTCATCCAAAGCGGAAAATGACCTGTTCAGGGTTCGCGATTATTACATAAGTGGCCAATTGCAAATGGAAGGCTATTCCACAAAGACGGATAGAGATTATTGGGAAGGCAAAGTAGTCTGGTATCGTGAAAACGGAAAACCATTTCAGGTAGGGAATTTTGTCAATGGAAGACTTGAAGGGGAGTTTATCAGCTACTTGGGGGATGAAAAGTTGACAGGAACCTACAAAAGAGGGCGTTTTGTCGCAGGAAAGCAGAATGTGGATTACCGCAATTATTTGTTTTATTCCGAATTCAGGAACGATACTTTGGTCGAAATCTCCCATTCAGGTAGTTTCACGGGTAGAAGAAACGAACGATATAGTGCCAAGAATGAAAAGGGGGAAACGAAAATCATCAAAAGCATCTCTTATGACAATGATGAAAATATCATCGCGGAAGGAATCTACATGGATGGCATACTTCACGATGGTTCCGAGCTTAGTTTTTATGATTTAGGGCTAGCTTCCAGAACTATTACACATTACGAAAAAGGAAAATATCTAAATACATCATATTATGATGAAGCTGGTGTGCTACGTGTTCATTTTATGACTAAGCCTAAATATCAGAGCGTTTTTTATGATCGTGATGGAAAAAAATTGGACAGCATAGAATATCGTTGGAAAAATGGATACTTGAGTCCTTATGAAGGAAAAAAATATACAGGTAAAAGCGGCTACATCAGTGGTAAAGATATTGAATACGGAATGATACAGGCCTATGAGTCAGGATACATGGTCTGGGAGAAAAAATATGATAAAGGAGAATTGCAATCCTATACCACATATGGCCCGGAAAATAGAAAGGAAAAGATACTTTACTATAATGCTCAGGGAAAGGTGAACGACTCTTTGGTATACCAAAAGTATAGTCCGTGGAACGGAACGGAATATGCATTGGATTTTGTAAGAAAATATAAGGAGGGTAAAATAGTATATGAGACGCAATATTACCAAGACACCAAGAATATCTTTAAGAGCCGGGATGGAGCAACAGAGGTATACTATGATATGAAGGGCAATGAAATAGGTAGACTGACCCTTTCCAAGGAAAACTACTATACTCCTTTGACAGGAAAACAATTCTTTAAAGATTCAAAAGGTCGTTTAACAAGTGTTTACGAATACAAAGATGAAGTTAAGATTAAGGACATCAATATCGCGTACGATTATGATAGTGGTATCGGTTATAAGGAAGAAACCTTTTATGGTCCAAACGGATACAATTATGTCAAAAAAGTACAGTACTACGGGAATGGCAATAAGAGGTCTGAAATAAGTTATAAACGCTATAAAGAAACGGAAGGCGTCTTTTATAATGAAAAGGGCGAGAAAGTAAGCACCTATGACTATGTAAACCAAGACGGACAGCTTTTCGAGTATTTCTATGGTACGGATGTATTGAAGAGAATGGAAAAAAAGAATATGGGTGTTACGGAGAAATTGATGAGGTATGAACAGGTATATCTAAGGGGAAATGAAAAGAAACAAGTGCTGATAGAAGATATCGATGTCGATTCTTATGCACGTGTGTATACCCGTGATGGAGAGTTGCTTTCCACACTAAAATACAAGAATAAAAAACCTTTTGAGGGTACATTTTACGATTACCAAACGCGGGAAAGGTTCACTTTTTTAAATGGAAAGAAAAACGGGGCCTATGAGAAATTGACCTATAATCAAGAACCTGAGATTGTTGGTAAATATTTGGATGATGTTAAAGAGGGGAAGTTCACATATTATGATGCCTACGGAAATGTTACCCATTTCATAAGCTTTAGTGAAGGTAAAAGAGAAGGCGAAGCAACATATTATGATGTCTCTGGTAATGTGGTTTCCTCGATGATTTTCAAAAATGACCTGCCCTATGAAGGCAAAGAGATTTTGTCCAACTATCAAGGAAAAGCAGAAAAGATATATGCGAATGGAGTGCTCATCAGTGAATTGAAACCGTTAAAAACAGGTAATGTATTAAGGAAGTACAGTAAAGATGGTGACGATACGGTCACAATATATCATCCAGGAATAAATAAGGCAAAATATAGCTTTTCCTTAAGCAGGGAAGCACTTAATGGTACTGTTATTCGGTACAATACAGAAGGAGATGAAATTCACAGAGCTACTTTCAAGGCCGGAAAATTTGAAAGTGGTACGGTTTGGGTTTTACCCACATATGATTATGACAAAGAGTTGGAAAAGGTAGTTTGTGCCAAAAATTCTGAAGCTCTAGAGGTTCAGTATGTATCTAAAGAAGGTAAAACGGTATTCAAGGCATATGAACAAATAAGGCCCAGTGCGTCCAGAACGTTTATGGACCGACTTGATGTTCGGTTGGATTATGTGAACTATCTGGATTTATATTAAAAAGAAGTCTTTCTTTGAATAAAAAAGCATCGGTTTTCCGATGCTTTTTTGTGTTTAAAAGTTATCATTGAAGCAATTTAGATTATCGAGATGGAGGTAAATGCGGTAAGTGTGTCCATGTTTTAATGTCTTTGGCCTTATTGAAAATGCTCCAATGGAAACGTTTGGGTTTGGAGAGTTTTGCAAACGGTCAATTGTGCAACTCATATAAAAGAGATGAGGTGGGTATAAATTACATTTGATGCGAATGTGCGTGGACTTTTACCTTTATCGGACAGGGTATAAAAAATCGACCCACTACCAAAACTGGCAATGGGCCGAAACCAAACTAACCAACTAATATAAACACTATTCCATACGATAGGTTACCGAAAGTGTCCAATATTCCGGATAACTATTGCCCAAATAGGTCACCCAAGTCTCGGCCTTGGGATGGTCTCCTATAATTTTGACGATATCACCAGGTTTGGTGCCAACAGCCTTACAGATTCGATAGGCGTTGTCCTTGGCATTCTCAAGTACGGTATCCAACAATCCTTCACGTAGACTTGGGTTCAGCACGGATTTAAATTGATATGCCAACGTAATTCCTGTCATCTTTACTTTTGAAAGCAATCTAAGCTCCTCCTTTGAGGTAGTTTCGTATTCAAGGATAGTACCTTCTTTTTGATAGCCCAACGCCAAAAATTCCTGAGTGTTTTCCGAGAATTTAGAAGAATCAAACCCCGCTTCCTGAAGTGCCTTGAAATATTTGTTCTTAAGCTGTTCCAATGAGGTGATTGTAGGCTCAGAGTAATAGACTTGGTCCATGCTCAAAGTGGCTTTAATTCGATATCCTTTGATTTCTCTTGGAACTTCGACATGGCCGTTAACGGTGATTGTCTTGGAGAGCCCTTCATCGTCTTGGGCAGCAATGCTAAAAACACACAGCATACTGAAAATGTAAAGTAGTTTTTTCATGATTCAATTTTTTAAACAACACTAAATAGAAAAGAAGCAATGATCATCCAAATACCAACCAGTACTCCAAGAACTCCAATCTTACCTTGTTTAGGTGCGATTTTCTCTCTGAGCTGGGCCGCTTTTTCCTGGGCATCCTTGTTTTTGCCCAAGAACAAACGGTTCATTAGACCAAAACCAAGCATAAAACCAAGAATGGCCTCTACCAAACTACCTGCCATTAAAGTAACCCACCAAATAGGGGCTTTGGTCAACCACCCAAGATTCAAAATTCCGGTAATTATGCCCCAGACTCCCCATATGCAGAAGACCAATCCAATCCAACCTTGATAGGGTTCAATTTTTTCGAGTAACTCCTTGGCATTTGGTTTTTTGGATAGTACCAAGGAAGGTACCGCAACAATGCTCAGCAGTACCAAAGTGATTCCATAAATCATAATTTTCTTGTTTTTAGATTATGGAGTAAAACTACTTTGTGGGTAAAGGGTTCTCAACCCTGAATAATGTGAAAATTGAATCCCTGAAAACAGGGATAGAGGTGGAATCTCTATTCGATAAGACCCAATTTAATGGCATACTTTGTAAGCCCAGCAAGGTTACGCACCCCTAATTTGGAAATGAGGTTTTTCCGATAACTTTCAATGGTATGTTTGCTCAAAAACAATTCGTCCGCAATTTCTTGGGTTGTCCGTTCCATGGCAATAAGTCTCAGCACTTCCTTTTCCCTTTTGGAAAGGGATTTTTCCGGTTCTGTTTCCTGTGATGTCATACCCTTTAAGTAGGTGTCCTTGATGGTCTGGGAGAAGTAGTTGCGACCCTCTAAAATCTCATGAATGGCTTTTAGCAATTCTTCTTTTGGAGCATTTTTTGGTAAATAGCCGTCCACTTTGTCTTGGGTTAAGGTCTGAACCGTCCGTACATCATGCAGCATACTCACTACTAGGGTTTTTGTGTTTTGGTTATGCGTTTTTATGTACTTGTTCAGTGTAATTCCATCATAGTCCGGCATGCTCAAATCCATTATAACCAAATCAATGCCGTCATCGGAATTTATCTTCAAATATTTTTCTACGTTCAGTCCATTTTTTGCGGTCATTACAATCTCCAGATTAGGCTGGGTGCCAAGTATACTGGTAAGACCATCCAGAAACATCTTATGGTCATCAACCACTATTATTTTTGCTTTACGCTGCATCTAATTGAATAGGTATTTCTATGGTTATGGCGGTACCGCGATTTATAATACTGTCAATGTTCAAGTTTCCGCTCAAAGAAGACAATCTATCTTCAATGTTGGACAAACCTATCCCTTTTGCTGTTTTTGACGTATCGAATCCAATTCCATCGTCTTCATAAAGTACATTGAGTATAGTACCGTCCAGATTAATATGTAACTCAATGGATTTTGCATTTGCGTGTTTGATTGTATTAGTCACAAGTTCTTGGACAATGGCATAGATTTCAATTTTGACTACTTCGCTCAATGTGTCAACCGCTTCTTCTGGAAAAACGGAAAACTCAAATTGAACGTTCGAAGACTTGGTTATGTTTTCCACATATTTACGAAGCAAAGTAGAAAAAGCATCCTGAGCAAACTTTTTGGGAATCAAATCATGGGAAATATCCCGGACCTGTTGATAGGTTTCATCAATCTGGTCTAAGATGAGGTTTGAGCTTTTGGAATCATCCTGCAGATTTGCCAATTGTAACTTAATTCCGGCTAGATTACTGCCAATACTATCGTGCAACTGTTGGGAAATTCGTCTTCGCTCTTCCTGTTGGGCTTTCAAGGAAGTTTTGGTAAGCATCAATTCGTTTTCCTTGATGAGCGCACCCATTTTCTGGGCGTTTAATTCTTTCATTCTAAGGTTAAGTTGACTTTGGGTCTGGAGTTTTTGATAATAGACATAGAGCAAGGCCAATATAGGAATCAGGATAATCAAAAATCCGTATAGGAATGCTTTCTTAATGGTCTTTTGCCGCTCTAGTTCATTTTGTTTTTGCAACTGTTCCTCTTTGAGTTCCAGAATTTGGTTTTCCTTGCGCAACGTCTGATACTGAACTTCCAATTCGGAAACTATCTGTGAATTTTGCTGTCGGTCTATCTCGTTCGATACCCTTACGTAATGTGTCATTAGGTTGTATGCGTTTTGGTAATCGCCCTTTTGCTGATAGGTTTTTCTTAATCCATTGACGATTCGTTTTTGAAGTTCAAGACGATTCCATTGAATGGCGTTGGTATAGGCCATGGAAAGGGTCATTTCCGCCTGATCAAAATGCCCTAAAGCTGTCGCCAATTGTCCATATTGAACCACAGCTTCAGTATATAAATCGTAATAGGAAGATTGAATACTGGATTTTATGATTTCCTCATATATGCCAAATGCTTTTTCATGATTTCCTTGTACCTGCTCCAATCTACCCAAGTTAAGCTGAACCCGCTGTTTGAGTTTTGGATTAACCTCATTTTTAATACGTTCTAATGCGGTGTTATAATATTTTCGACTATTCTTAAAGTCTTTTTTCACATAGTGAATGACACCCAGAAGCAAAAAGGCTTCTGCTGCGATATCTGGCGATTGTGTACATTCAAGTATCACCTCGCTAGACTTGTCCAGTTGTCCTTTGGCGAGATAGACCCGACCAACCCCTAGTAGACATTTTTGGGTTTCCTTGTGCTGGTTTTTTGTTGAATCCAAGGATATTCCCTCTAAATACACTTTGAGCGCCCCATCGTATAAACCCTTTAAATACTTTCCGTCCCCTTCCAGCCGATTTTTTAAAATCAAATCTGAAGTATTTGGGTTGGGTATATCTTCAAGGGTTTTATTCAACATACTTGCATAATGTATGACAGAATCACCATTTCCCGACTCCAAATACCTTTCAGCAATCGTAGAGATAATACTAGCTCTGCGCTCCATAGTGGAAGCCTCATGAAGCGATTTGTACAACGAATCGGAGACGGTTTTTGGCATGTATCCAAAAGCTTGTATCTGAGTGTCTTGAGCAGAACCTGACCAGTAAAGTAAAAGAAAGCATAAAAACCAAAGAACAAACGTGTTCTGCTTTACTATTCTTCTGGTCCTGCACGATTTTATGTGAAAATGCAACGGCACAATGGTAAAATTACAAAAGCAAAACTAGTTGTAATACCCTGTATATAGTGAAAATAGTTGCGCTTAAAATAAGCTGTTGCGTATACTGATAAATACCTTACTGGGAACCAAAAGAAATTTATTACGCTAATTCGAAATTGTTACAATATTTCCACTTTGCGTAGTTTGATAAAAAAGAAGGTCAAAATACCGATTTCCATCATCTGGACGGTTTAGCAATTGGCCTGTAAACAGACTATAGGTTAAGTCGTCACAGGGACAGACTACATTTTGCCCATCAATTTCCATCGTAGAACATGCATTTGGAGTTTGATTTGGGCAATTTGCTTCAAAAGCAAGGAAGGTGTCAATACCGTTTCTGATAACAAAAGCCCCTCTGATCCCAACACCTGAGTTTCCCACATAAACCGGATTGCCGATAGTATTTAGATTGTTATATAGAGGAAGATTTAAATCTAGTTCAAATCTAAAACGGACCTCTTGCAAGAAGGGATTTCTGTTTTCTCGGTCGTTGTCACATCCAAGTAAAATCAGGAGAAGGGCAAGGCCCCAGAAGTATTTCATAGGTTCAATTTCAAAGCATTATAACGACAAATTTGGGCAAAAAATGCCTATATTTGCGTTAAATCCTCGCAAAAAACGTGCAGTGCACGGGGTTAGTTGAGGATTTTTGTATTTCTAAAGATAAAGCCATTGGGAAAACAACTTTGTTTTCTCCGATGTTCTTTTGCATTAAAAATGACGAAGATGAGTAAAGTATCATACTATACCGAAGAGGGATTAAAGAAGTTACGGGAAGAGCTAAACCATTTAAAGGATGTGGAACGTCCAAAAGCTTCACAGGCCATTGCTGAGGCGCGCGATAAAGGAGATCTTTCTGAAAACGCCGAATATGATGCGGCAAAAGAGGCGCAAGGACTGCTTGAGATGAAAATTTCTAAAATGGAAGAAACTTTGTCAAACGCCCGATTAATTGACGAATCCCAATTGGATACTTCTAAAGTTTTGGTTTTATCCACTGTAAAATTGAAGAACCAGACCAATGGAATGGAAATGAAATATACCTTGGTGGCTGAGAGCGAAGCAGACCTTAAAGCAGGAAAGATATCGGTTACATCGCCCATCGGTAAAGGACTTTTGGGCAAGTCTGTGGGAGATGTCGCAGAGATTACGGTTCCCAATGGGACTTTAAAGTTCGATATTCTGGAAATTACAAGACAGTAGGAATCTGAATTGATTATATTTAATCCTGCCAATGGGCGGGATTTTTTTATTTAAAAACTTCATAGATGGCCAGTATTTTTACAAAAATCATAAACGGAGATATCCCATGTTACAAAGTTGCCGAAGACGATGACCATATTGCTTTTCTGGACATCAATCCCAATGCAAAAGGACACACACTTTGCGTTCCCAAAAAAGAAGTGGACAAGATATGGGATATGGACAAGGAAGCGTATTTAAACCTAATGGACTTTTCCTATAAAGTAGCCACCGCCATAGAATCTTCTGTACCTTGTGAGCGAGTGGGAATGACGGTCATTGGATTGGAGGTTCCACATGTACATGTTCACTTGATTCCGTTGAGCAGCATGAAAAATGCAACTTTTCAGCATAAAGTTTCCTTGGAAAAAACAGAGTTTGAAGATGTTGCCAAGAGGATAGGCGAACATCTTAAATAATGCCTTCCATATGGAGATATATCAAAGTTCCAATAAGTCCTAAAACAAGGATAAGGAGTATAAAAAACAAGGTGGTAAATCGTACTGACGGTTTATCCGGTTTTACCAACTTATTGTAATAATCAAATACACGCTCAATATCCGTAGTCCAGTTCACGGGATAAATAACGGAGTAGCACTTTTTGCATTTGATTTCGTGGGTCACTTCATCTGTAGTTCTGTGGAAAAAAGGATTATGGGTATGCTTTTGGTAAAAGGTAATCTTTAACTCTTGATTATAGCACTCCGGGCAGTTATTCGTAATATCTGCATCCTTTATCACAATGTTTCGAATTTTGGACATAGGTTATAGGGATTAGGGGCTTGCTTTAAGGGAAATCTGCATGATTGTTCCCTCTTTACTCGACGAAAGTACTTTAATTTTTCCTTTATGGTATTCTTCTACAATTCTCTTCACAAGGGAAAGACCTAACCCCCAACCTCTCTTTTTTGAGGTAACTCCTGGGTTAAAGATGTTCTGAAAGTCACTTTTTGGTATGCCATGCCCAGTATCTGTTACCAAGACATTGACGTTTTGTCCTTTCTGTTCAATTTCAATACGAATGTTTCCTTTGCCCTTCATGGCATCAATACCATTTTTGACCAGGTTTTCGATACTCCAATTATAAAGAGGAAGATTTAAAAGCACCGGGAGTTCAGAAATGTCGGAACTAAACGAAAAATGAATGAGTTTTGAGCTTCTTCGTTTTAGATATTCATAGGCTTTTTCAGTCTCAGAAACAATATCATGGACCTCAAGCTTTGGAGTAGAACCAATCTTGGAAAATCGCTCAGTTATGGTGTGTAGTCGGGAAATATCTTTATCTATTTCTTTGGTGATGTCTTCATTGATGTTTTCTGATTTTA
The DNA here is from genome assembly GCF_947501165.1 of uncultured Allomuricauda sp. Classification (GTDB taxonomy): domain Bacteria; phylum Bacteroidota; class Bacteroidia; order Flavobacteriales; family Flavobacteriaceae; genus Flagellimonas. The sequence goes on from NZ_CANMUU010000001.1 coordinate 1,186,615, forward strand.
GCAACTCGTTCCAACCCAACAACGAAGTTAATGGTGTGCCGATCTGATGAGCGGTTTCTTTGGCCATACCGGCCCATAGTTTGTTTTGTTCCGAAGCTTTGTTGGTCTTGAAAAAGAAGAAAATCACGGTACCGAACAAAAAAATGATGAGCAAGAGCGCAAGCGGATAATATTTCAACTTGTTCAAGACCTCAGAGTTTCCATAGTACAAGGTTTCCAAAAGTTCTCCATCTTGAACTATTTGAATGGGTTGGTTCTCGTTTCTATATTGTGAAATCTTTTTTTGCAGGTATATGGAGTCCTGCGCTTTTTCTTCTGGAATATTGTGCGTCTTAATGGTCCCTGCCTCGTTCACTAAAATCATGGGAGTAGAGGTATTGTTGCCCATTACCTTAAGGGTAAGGTTTCCAAGTTCTTGATCTACGGAAGACTGTATAAGCTCCAATTGGGCAGTAGCCCAAATTTCCATTTTTAACCGTTCTTCTTCTTTGAATTTTTTAAAAAAACTATTCGTGTTCCAAAGAATTAAGCTCACAATTACGAATGCCGAAACCAGCAGTGTAATATTGGAAGCTTTTCTTTTGGGGTTGAAGTTCACTTTTTGATATAATTGTCTTTAAAGATAGCGGAAAATGAAAAATACTGTTGATAGTTCGTTAATAGATTCTCATTTTAGTGGACTTGGTTTTTGTATTTTTGAGGCATTTTGAAAAGCAGATAACATGGAAGTCCAGGGAAGAATAAAAATGATTGATGAGACCAAAACCTATGGGAACAATGGTTTCAGAAAACGCGAAGTTGTAATTACTACGGAAGAGCAATATCCTCAACATATTCTGGTCGAGTTTGTTCAGGACAAATGCGACTTATTGAACAGTTACCAGGTAGGGCAACAAGTCAAAGTAAGCATAAATCTTAGAGGAAGGGAATGGACCAACCCCCAGGGTGAGGTAAAATATTTTAACTCCATTCAAGGGTGGCGCATAGAGAATTTGGAAGGTGCTGCTGCGACAGAAAACATGCCTCCCGTTCCGCCTATGGAAGCATTTGAACCTGCTGATGATTTGAATGAAGAAGACCACGACGATCTTCCTTTTTAAATCAGCTTGGGTTTTACCAAACTCATAGAACATATTTTTAGGCGGTTCTTGCCGTCTCCTTTTACCATTGCCGTTCTGCTCACCATACTAACATTGGTTTTGGCATTGGTGTTTTCTGATGATTCTGCCGAAGGGGAAAGAATCACAACCATTCTTTCCTATTGGGAAAATGGAATTTGGAATAGTGGTCTTTTGGTATTTGCCTACCAAATGATGCTGATTTTGGTACTGGGCCATGTGTTGGTTTTAAGCAAACCCATGGAACGCTTGATGCTTGGAATAACCAAATGGGTTACAAACACGTCTACTGCTGCTGTACTGGTTGTGGTTTCTACTATGTTGGTTTCCTTTTTCAATTGGGGTTTGGGACTCATTTTTGGAGCTATTCTGGCCCGTAAAGTGGGTGAGCATGCTCAAGCAAACCAAATACCCTTAAATTACCCCTTGATTGGTGCTTCAGGCTATGCAGGCTTAATGATATGGCATGGTGGTATCAGTGGCTCTGCGCCACTCAAAGTAGCTGAAGAAGGCCATATATCAGATTTGTTGGCCGGCGTTTCCAATACTAGTTTACTGGAACAACTTCCTTCTTCAATTTCTACTTCGTTGACTATATTGAGTGCTTGGAACCTGTTGTTGTTCTTTATAGTGCTTGTGGTAATTGGGCTACTTGCTTTTTATATGGGAAAAAAAACATCGCCAACATCAATCCATTTAAAACCATATGCCTTCAATTCAATAGAGAAAAAGAATTTAATGGGGGCGGAACGATTAGATTACTCCAGGATTATGGCTTTAATCTTTGGAGTATTGCTTTTTGCTGCATTTTTGGTCCAATATCTAGTGCCGCTTCAACAATTGAACATTACCCCGAACATGCTTAATTTTTTTATGTTGGGATTGGCGATAGTGCTACATGGTAGTTTCAAAAGTTTTTTGGAAGCGGTACAAGAGGCCATTGCGGATACATCAGGCATTCTAATTCAGTTTCCTCTATATTTTGGCATCATGGGGATTATGGCTGGAAGCGGTATGATAAACGCTATTTCAGACTTCTTCGTCTCAATCAGCAATGCCACTACATTGCCCATTTTTACCTTTTTTAGTGCTGGTTTGGTCAACATTTTTGTACCTAGTGGCGGAGGACAATGGGCCATACAAGGCCCTTTGGTATTGGAGTCAGCACTACAATTGGGAGTTCCTTTGCCCAAAGCTATAATGGCCTTGGCCTACGGTGACCAGATTACGAATATGCTCCAACCGTTTTGGGCACTTCCTCTTTTAGGAATTACCAAACTAAAGGCTAAGGAAATACTACCCTATACTCTGGTTTTTATGTTGTTTGGAAGTCTCATATATATTATTGGGTTACTAATTTTGTAAGGCTTTTTTGTAATTTTATAAAAAATTGCAAAGTGGAAAAAGAGAAAAAAAATCTTCCGCTTTTCTTTTTGGGCGATAGATTGGAGTTTCCTCCTGTAAGCGCTGCAAATGAAGACGGTTTATTGGCTGTAGGTGGAGATTTATCTTCAGAACGGCTGGTATTGGCTTATCGCAATGGAATTTTTCCTTGGTTTAATGATGATGCGTTGATTTTATGGTGGAGCCCTGACCCAAGAATGGTTTTGTTCCCGGATAAACTCCGAATTTCAAAAAGTATGCGAAAAGTGCTTCGCGATGAACAGTTTTCACTCACTATCAATACTTCTTTTGACAGTGTTCTTGAGCATTGCGCAAAAGTGAACCGTAAAGGGCAGGAAGGAACTTGGATTACTACTGAAATAAGGAAAGCTTATAGGGAGCTTTTCGACAAAGGTTTTGCAAAATCTTACGAAGTTTGGCAAGATGGCACTTTGGTCGGAGGACTTTATGGAATAGATTTGGGACATGTCTTTTGTGGAGAAAGCATGTTTAGTTTGGTCCCCAATGCTTCCAAGTTTGCTTTTATAAAAATGGTTGAAGAACTTAAGCAGCTCAATTATAAAATAGTGGATTGCCAGGTGCATACCGACCATTTGGAAAGCTTGGGAGCAGAGCTGATACCAAGAAGTCAGTTTCTTGACTTACTAAATGGATAATTGGACTGAGGTCAATAGAAAAATTACATGTTGGATTTCTGGAGCTGTGTATTCTTCAAATCTGTACTCCACGCCCATTTGAAATTTGAATCCTTTTTCCAACTGCCAACCAATCTGACCACTAAGACGAAAATCGTATTGGGAAGACTCGCCTTTGGCAACACTTAATAGTTGTTCGGCGCTTCCTGCAAAATAAGGTTCTCCCAAGTTTAGTTTCTGACCTTTTAACGGAAAATCAATAGCAAACCGATATCTAAACCGATGGGTTGTAAGATTGGTTGTGATACGTTGCTCACTTCTAAACCTATGTCCATATCGGATAGTTATGGGCCGATATGTAAAGTTGAATTGTTGGGTGAGTCTCAGTTCATTGGAAGCGTCTTCAAAAATATCCCTGAATCGATATTGAATCCCAAGAGCAACACTTTGATTCTCTTTGATGACCAACTTTGAAAAATGAACCAAATCCAACTGTCGGCTTCTGAAATTGAAATCTTCATCTCTCAAAAAGAAAGAGCGATAGGCTATGGAAAAATTATGACCATATGTTGGTGAAACGTCATAATTGAGAGCCGCCTGAGGCTGCCAAAAACCCGTTACATTTTCTTGCGCATTCAAAGTAATGGAAAGCATGAGCCAAGTACAAAAACCTATGGCTCTAGTAAAGGACATGGTCATACTTTGAACGGATGGATTTGCGCATACTTACAAACTGTCCCTCGGAATTGAATAGAATTTCGAATTGTTCAAAACCTTTTGACCTCTTGCCAGATACAATCAACTCATAATTAATGTAGGGTAATATGAGATTTTGGAAAGCCTCAGTCAGGGTTCGTTTTGACGATTTGTCTTTAGCCGGATACTGCTGTTGTATCTTCTTGACCGTAAATTTTGAAAAGTTCTGTTTGAGGTATTGAACAATGTTGGACCAACTTTCACTTGGAATATCTGTCTCTTTAATGATGAATTCCACATCCTCCAAAGAACCGGATTCGTCAAATTCAACACTATATCGCAATCGCCCTTTTTTAAACTTGGCTTCATAGCTTTTTTTGTCCCCATCAATTTCTTGATAGTACCTAACCCGTTTTGCATCTTCCGTAAAAGGGGACAACTGGGTTTCAATACCTTTAGGAAGTTCAGAAGAGCTTATTTTATATTCTTTTTCGTTTTTGGTTTGGCCAAAACTGTAAAGATGAAGGAGGCAGAGAGCTATAAAAAAAAACTTATACTTCATTGTATCGAAAACAGTTCACTTCATGGTCGTTTACCATACCGATAGCTTGCATAAAGGCATAAACCACGGTGCTGCCTACAAATTTAAACCCTCGCTTTTTTAAATCCTTGCTCAATGAATCTGATAAAGGTGTGGTTGCTGGGGCGTCTTTGTAATTCTTCCAAGAATTCTTAATGGGCATATTATCCACAAAACTCCAAATGTAATCACTGAAACTACCAAATTCTTCTTGAACCTGTAGAAAGGCATTGGCATTGCTCACTGTTGCATGGACTTTTAGTTTGTTTCGGATGATACCGGGATTGGACAAGAGTTCATCAATCTTTTTTTGCCCATAATGGGCAATCGTTTTGTAATCGAAACCGTCAAAGGCCAATCTGAAATTTTCACGTTTTCTGAGGACGGTTATCCAGCTTAATCCTGCTTGGAAGGTTTCGAGTATTAAAAATTCAAAAAGTATGGCGTCATCCTTAACGGGAACGCCCCATTCCTCATCATGATAAGCTTCATAGAGTGGGTCTCCCACACACCATCCACAACGGTGTTTATCCATATTTGGGTTTTGGATAAAGATAGTTGAAAAAGTACTCTGTGCTTTATAGAGAAATCAATTCTCTGGCTATTACTGCATTATCTATATCGGCATAAATCTTGTTTAAGCCTTTATAAAATTCATTTTTATCCTTCCGTTGAAGGATGGCTGTGTATGTATTGTTTTTACGTTTAAGAATGCCGGTTATGGTCACTACTTGGTCTACCATCTGGTTACTGGGCAATTCTGGCTTGTGCAGATAATTAATTTTTTGTCTTAAAGAATTCCATATAAAAAGATAAGCGGCATTGGCAGGATTGCCCACCCTAAAATTTGCACCCAATTCCACTCGGTGTGGCTTAACTGGGATGGCTGAAGCTATTTTGTCGTTTCCGTGATTGGGAAATAGTGAGGGGCGCTTTCTTTTTATTTTCATGGTAGTATATCGATTAAGGTGAAAAACTTTGAATGGTAAACAGATAGAGAGGCATTCCCAACGTAATATTAAAAGGAAATGTGATGGCCAACGCCATAGGTATGTATAAGCTTGGATTGGCTTTAGGGGCTGCTATGCGCATTGCCGCAGGAACAGCAATGTAAGAGGCACTAGCGGCAAGAATGGCAAAGAGAAAACGATTCCCCATACTATCCGTTATAAATTGACTGAACCAGGCCACCAAGCAACCATTGATTATGGGCAGACCCACAGAAAAGAACAGGGCAAACTTTCCTTTCTTTACAAAGTCCCCAAGCTTTCGACCACTCATGATTCCCATATCGAGTAGGAATACGGCCAAGAAACCTTTAAAAATATCTGTAGTAAAAGGTTTTATACCTTCGGCTTGTTGTTCGTTGGCCAAAAAACCTATAGCAAGACTTCCTAAGATTAATAGGACACTTCCATTGGTAACGGAGTGGTGTAATACCTTTCCAAAATCGCTTTTGTTGGTTCTGTTTTTTTGAAATAGAGCCATTAATAGTACTCCAACAATTATGGAAGGGGCTTCCATTAACGCCATTACAGCCACCATATGTCCTCCAAATTCTATAGTTTCCATTTCCAAAAAAGAGATGGCCGTAACAAAGGTCACTGCACTTACCGAACCATAGGAAGCGGCTATGGCACCGGAATTTTCCACATTGAATTTACGTCTCAATATGAAATAGGCGAAGACTGGTACTGAAACGGCCAAAAAAATTCCAAAGAAAAGGGACCAAACAATCTCCATGCTAAAATCGCTATGGGACAGCTCTAGGCCGCCTTTAAAGCCGATAGCAAAGAGTAGGTAAAGTGATATGAATTTTGATGAATTTTCAGGTATAGAAAGGTCGCTTTTCAACTGAACGGCAATGATGCCCAAAAAAAAGAAAAGCAAGGCTGGGTTGGTCAAATTATCGACCAAAAGGTGTAAGTCCATGTATTGTTATTCCTCCAAGGTAATGTTGAGAACGCCATCAATTCGTAGTCTTTTGCCTTCCCAGCGCACACTATTTATGAAGTCTTTGGCGATAGTTTTTTCTTTTTCCAGCTCTTGAATACGGTCATCAGGATATTTGGTGTTCGCATCTTTGTCTCCCTCGCACCATGATAGACGTTGTAGCTTATGAAAATTAATCTTTTGCTCAAGCAGGGCAATAATAACATCAGAGGCTTCAGAAGGTGAAAATGTTCCATCTACCAACTGAATCTTTTGTTTTGTTTTTACAATTGTTTCCATTTCTTAGTTTTTAGATAATCGGGATTAAGATTTTTTTACAGCAGAGGCTACTAAAAGCGCTACGATAATTCCAGAACATAAAAGGATTTTGTCTAGAAATAGAGATCCATTTTGCAAGGATAGCACGATAAAAAAGCAAATCATGGCAATTAAAGAAGCTTTTGCAGCCCTACTTCGGTTGAAAGTCCATTTAACACTTTTGGTTTTGGATTTCTGTTTGTAGGGTAAAGAGATTTTTTCTTCCATGGAATATATTTTGGCGCAAAGGTTATACATTATTATTATATATCTTTATTTATATTTATTATTGTGTAAATAAATTATTTTTATGAATTATACTTTAAACCAATTAAGAATATTCCTGAAAATAGTTGAAAAACAAAGCATTACAAAGGCTTCGGAAGAGCTTCATTTGACTCAGCCTGCAGTATCAATTCAACTAAAAAATTTTCAAAATCAATTTCCAATACCGCTTACAGAGGTTGTGGGCAGGCAGTTGTTTGTGACAGACTTTGGTAGTGAAATTGCTTCTGCGGCCAAGCGAATACTAAAAGAAGTAGACAGTATCAATTATAAGCTTTTGGCATATCAAGGAGAGTTGGCTGGACGCTTAAAAATATCCGTAGTGTCCACCGGTAAATATGTTATGCCCTATTTCTTGTCAGATTTTGTAAGAGGGAATCCAGGAGTTGATCTGGTAATGGATGTAACCAACAAATCTAGGGTCGTTGAAACCTTGGAGGAAAACCAAGTAGATTTTGCCTTGGTGAGTGTATTGCCCCAACATTTGAATCTGAACAAAGTGAGTTTGATGAAAAATGTATTGCAACTGGTAGGCAATCCAAAATACTTTGAAAAAGTAAAGTTTGGAAAAAGTGTCTTTTCAAAGGACACACCGTTAATTTTTAGAGAGAAAGGCTCTGCAACAAGGGCAGCGATGGAAAGTTATCTTACCAAGCGAAGCATTACCGTAGGAAAAAAGATTGAGCTTACCTCCAACGAAGCTGTAAAACAAGCCGTAATCGCTGGTTTGGGCTGTTCCATTATGCCTTTGATAGGGGTGCATCGAGAGCTGAAAAATGGAGAACTTACTATCATTCCATCTAAAAGTCTCCCTATGATAACAACTTGGAATTTGGTTTGGTTAAAAAACAAAAAGCTATCTCCAGTGTCCGCTGCTCTTTTGGAGTATTTGGAAACAAACAAAGAAGAAATCATGAAAACTCACTTCCAATGGTTGGATAGTTATTAGGGTGTTTCTTCCCTTGGTTTTGGAGTGATGGTAATTGTACTTTGTATGTCCAGTACCAATCCATCGTTTCGAGCATCCAAAACAAGGTCGGTCACCTTTTTTTTAGCCAACTTGAGTTCTTCTATTCTTTTTTCGGATTGTTCTAGGTTCTTACCGTCGTTTTCTTGAAGATTTAAGAGTTGAACACTGTGAAACTTTATTTTATAGTTTAGAAGAGACAATAATACATCAGCTGATTCGGCAGGTTCAAAAATACCCTCTACTAGGCGAACCTTGTAAGAAGCGTCACAAACCGGGTCGTCTTTTTTCGTCTTCAACCAATTGAACACCTTGTTTTTCATTTTTTGGATTGTTAGTTAGAATAGCTTTCAATGTGGGCGTATATCCATAAAAGTTTCTGCCATCTTCTCTTCTAAGCACCACTTGGGTTCTACCATCCCTCAAAACCTCCATCTGGTCTATAATCACCATGGCCCCATTAAAATTAAGACGCATTCCAAAACCGGACCGAGTATTCAAGGATTTTTCCAAAACAATGATTTGAGACTTTGGAATCTCTACTATCAAACCGCTTTCTGAATCACCTCTACTTTCAGAAAAGTGCTCAAAACTTATGGATTTAAAATGTTCTTGCGCATTAAGTAATGAGCAAAACAAAAATATAATCGGAATTATATAAAGTAATCTTTTTTGCATAGGCTTGATTTTCAGTAAACTGTATAAAGATAGTTTTAATTGCAAATAAAAAAGCATTACTATTGTTAATAAGTAGTTAAACTATTAAGATATGATAGTAATACTGTTATATTTGCGTTCGATTTAATGAAAGTGTTTTTAAATGGAAAGATTGTTGCATTCGATTCGAATAGGTATAAATGACAAAATCTATGTGAAAGATCCCGAATCATCCGATTTAGGAAAAAGAATCATAGAGCAGAGCATTCTCATGATTGATGAAATGGGTTTTGAAAGCTTCACCTTCAGAAAACTGGGAGAACGTATAAAATCTAATGAAAGTTCCATATACCGATATTTTGAAAACAAGCACAAACTCTTGTTGTATTTGGCATCTTGGTACTGGGGATGGCTGGAGTACAGAATGGTGTTTGCCACAAACGGTATTACCAACAAAAAAGAAAAACTGAAAAAAGCCATTGAGATTTTGACCCAGACTGTGGAACAAGATGTCTCATTTTCCCATATCAACGAGGTGCTATTGAACAAAATAGTAATCAACGAATATTCCAAATCCTATTTAACTAAGGAAGTGGACCGTGAGAACAAGGATGGTTATTTTATTATCTACAAGAGGCTTATCAATCGTTTGCACGATATGATTGTGGCCTTAGATGGGAGTTATCCTTATCCCTCAAGTTTGGCCAGTACAATTTTAGAAGGTTCCCTCCACCAATACTTTTTGAAGGAACACTTCCCTATGTTAACAGATTGCAACGACGTAACTACACCAACTGAATATTTTATGGATCTGGCTTTTAGGGCCCTTAAACCAACAGTAAATGGCTAAAAATATATTAACGGCGTGGCAGCGCCTTTTGGGACTTCTTGCTTTAGATAAAAAAGATGTTCTGCAAATCTTCTACTATGCAATTTTTGCAGGAGTGGTCAATTTATCCTTGCCTTTGGGGATACAGGCCATTATCAACCTTATACAGGGAGCCCAAGTAAGTACTTCATGGATCATATTGGTTATTTTGGTCACCTTGGGAGTCGCTTTTGTAGGGATACTCCAGTTGATGCAGATACGAATAATTGAAAACGTTCAGCAGAAGATTTTCACAAGGTCTTCTTTCGAGTTTGCTTATAGGTTTCCCAAGATAAAAATGAGTCAGCTCCTTAATTATTATCCTCCTGAGTTGGCAAATCGTTTTTTTGATACACTTACTGTTCAGAAGTCGCTTTCAAAGATTTTGATTGATTTTCCGGCGGCACTCTTACAAATCATATTTGGATTGCTTTTGCTTTCCTTTTATCACCCCTTCTTCATCATTTATGGTATTCTGCTCATCCTTTTGATATATGTGGTATTTAAATTTACTGCGCAAAAAGGTCTGGAAACCAGTTTAGATGAATCCAAAAACAAATACAAAGTGGCCCATTGGCTTCAGGAAGTTGCCAGAAGCTTGGTCAGTTTCAAGCTTTCAGGAAAGACTTCACATGCCATAGATAAAAATGACACTTTAGTGGCAAAGTATCTTGATGCACGTGAAAGCCATTTTAAGGTTCTCATTCTCCAATTTATACAAATGATTGGGTTTAAGGTATTGGTTACTGCTGGACTTTTACTTATTGGAGGTCTTCTGGTTCTCAACCAAGAAATGAACATCGGACAATTCGTTGCTGCTGAGCTTATTATACTTTTAGTAATCAGCTCTGTTGAAAAACTGATTCTTGGACTTGAAACCTTCTATGATCTATTGACATCTTTGGAAAAGCTAGGTCAAGTGGTCGATAGGGAATTAGAGCCTTTGGAAGGAGAGCGTCCATTTTCTGAAAATGATGGTTTTACTGTAGAGTTGCAAGATGTATCCTATCACGTGCCTGATAGGGATAAAAAAATCATTGACAATATATCTTTAACCATTTCACCTACGTGTACCATTTTACTGCAGGGGCCCAATGGGTCTGGTAAGTCAACATTACTGAGGTTGATTGCTGGGATAATAGAACCAAACCAAGGAAACATTTTTGTAAACAACGTTGCCCTGCAAGGATTGAATTTGAATTATTATCGCTATCATCTTGGGCAGTCCCTTACGGAAGAGTCACCTTTTGAAGGTACAATCTTGGATAACATCACCTTTGGCGATAAGGATATTTCAAAAGATGAAGTATACTGGGCTCTTGAGAAAACGGGACTGACGGAATTCGTGAAAGAACAGCCACAGGGATTGAACACCATATTGTATCCGGAAGGGAGACAAATACCCTATACCATATCCAAGAAAATAGTTTTGGCACGAAGTATTGTGAGAAAACCCAAGCTTTTGATTTTGAAAGATCCACTAGATCAATTCACAGAAGAAGAAGCAATCCGAATTATGGACTTTTTGACAGAACCTTCCAATGGATGGGCTCTGGTTGTGGTAAGTCAAAACCCGAAATGGACAGATCGTTGCGGTCGCATCATTACAATTGAAAACGGAAAGTTGATTAACGAAAGATAAAACACCATGCTCAATATATCACATAACAAGTTGAACCAGAAGGTGGATATCACCGGACATAAAGCCGGAATAAAGGTTTTTCACAGAAGGCACTATAAGCATTTTAATCGTTTTTTGGCCGCCTTTTCAATTATCCTCTTGATAATACTCTTTCTGCCCTGGACACAGAATATCTCAGGGGACGGTTTCTTGACAACACTTAAACCCGATCAAAGGCCGCAGACCATTCAATCACCTATTCCAGGGCGTATTGAGCAATGGTATGTGCGTGAAGGAGATTTTGTAAACAAGGGAGATACTATTCTGCACATTTCTGAAGTTAAAAGTGAATACTTTGACCCTAACCTTGTGGCCAGAACGGGGCAGCAGATAAAGGCAAAAGAAATGGCGGTAACGTCCTACGAAGAAAAGGTGAAGGCCTTGGGGACTCAAATTCAAGCTTTGACCAAAGAACGACAGTTAAAATTGGAACAGGCTAGGAACAAGTTACTGCAATCTAGGCTCAAAGTACAGAGCGATAGCATTGATTTGGAAGCGGCTAATACCAATATTCTAATAGCCCAGCGTCAATTTGACCGGACTACGCAGTTAGAAAAAGAGGGTCTTAAAGCGGTGACCGATGTTGAAGAAAAGCGCCTGAAATTACAAGAGACCCAGGCCAAATTGATTTCACAGGAGAACAAGCTCCTTACCAGTAAAAATGAGGTCATAAATGCTCAAGTAGAAATCAATAGGGTCCAAGCGGAATATGCCGATAAGATTGCGAAAGCCCGTAGTGACAGGTATACCGCGCAATCCAACCAATTTGATTCCGAAGCTCAGGTTACCAAGTTGGAAAATGAGTATACCAATTATGAGATTAGAAATGATCTCATGTACATACGCGCTCCCCAAAATGGTTTTATCAATAAGGCACTGCAATCAGGAATAGGCGAAACCTTTAAAGAGGGGGACCGTTTGGTAGGTATTATGCCCTCGAATTACGAAATGGCTGTTGAGACCTTCGTTGAGCCTATAGATTTGCCTTTGATGCATTTGGGAGAGAAAATACGAATCCAATTTGATGGATGGCCCGCAATAATATTTAGTGGCTGGCCCAACGTATCCTTTGGAACTTTTGGCGGCAAAGTGGTGGCCATAGAGACTTTTATTAGTGACAACGGAAAATATAGAATCTTGGTGGCACCCGACCCTGACGAAGCTCCCTGGCCCAAGGATTTAAGGGTTGGTTCCGGAGCGTTTACCATGGCCTTGTTGGAAGATGTTCCAATTTGGTTTGAGTTATGGCGACAGATCAACGGATTCCCACCAAATTATTATCAACCTGTAAACGGCAAGTCCGATGTGGCAAAAAAATAGGAACTACTTTTTCATCCTGTTCTCGTTCCTTGCAATGAGCTCAGGATTATATGGCCAGCAAGATACGGTAGTCCTTAAGTTTAAGGAGTTCTTAGGCTATGTCAAGAAGTACCATCCGGTGGCTAAACAGGCACAGTTGACCATTTCCATAGGTCAGGCTAATCTGATGAAGGCTCGTGGAGGTTTTGACCCAAAAATTGAGGTGGATTATAATCGGAAGGAGTTTTCAGGGACTGAATATTGGGACCGCTTGAATGCAACTTTTAAAATACCCACTTGGTATGGAATAGAGCTTAAAGGTAATTTTGAGCAGATTCAAGGGGAATTTACCAATCCGGACGAATTCTTGCCAGATGACGGGCTGTACAGTCTTGGAGTTTCTTTCTCTTTGGCGGATGGTTTTTGGATTAACGAGCGTATGGCTACCCTAAGGAAAGCCAAGTTCTTTAGGGAGCAAAGCAAAGCTGACCAGGATTTATTAGTCAATGAAATTTTGTATAAGGCATCATTGGCCTATTTTGATTGGTTAAGGGCATATCAGGATGCAAGGATTTTCCAGGACTTTTTACAAAATGCCGATAGACGATTTCAAGGAATCAAAAAAAGTGCATTGGCCGGCGATATTGCTGTAATCGATACGGTTGAGGCTAAAATTGCTGTTCAGAATAGAGCTTTGAGTTTGGAGCAAGCAAGGGTAAAACTTATGAAACGCTCTTTGGAGCTATCCAATTTTTTATGGCTCAATGATTTGCCAGTTGAATTACAGGCTAATGTGGTCCCAGATGACGGTGTTGAAGAGGACATTGATGAAACCTTAGAAATTATGGGTAGACCTTTGGATAGTTTTACGCTGGAGAATCACCCAAAAATACAATCGCTGGAATATAAGATTGATGGTCTTGTGGTTGACAAAAGACTGAAAGCGAACAAATTATTGCCCACCTTAGATGTAGAGTATAATTTTTTAACTGAGACTCCGGGGAATATTGGTTCCTTGGAAACCAATGAATTCAAGGGGGGCGTGGTGTTTAGCGTACCTATATTTTTAAGAAAAGAACGGGGAGATTTAAAATTGGCGAAGTTCAAGTTACGAGATGCTGAATTTGAGAGGGATAATGCCTTGGTGGAGATTCAGAATAAGGTAATTGCTATTTATAGGGAACTTGATTCATACACTACACAAAACCAATTGATTGCAGATATTGTGAGGGATTATGGCACGCTGCTATCTGCTGAAGAACGAAAATTCAGTTTTGGTGAGAGCTCTCTGTTTTTGATTAACTCTCGAGAGAGCAGTCTCATTGATGCCTTTTTAAAACAAAATGAGGTTCAGAATAAGTTCTTCCTCACCAAAGCCATGTTGTTCAAGAGCTTGGCCATAAACCCAGTGGACTTATAGATGGTGAAGCATGACTCAAAAGAAAACAGTACTGGAAAAAAGCAGCAAGCAAAGGAATAAAAACTTTAAGCTATCAATTTCTTCTGGCGTCAAGGATACCTTCTTTATTGTTTCTGGGATATTTTCCGCTGCTTTCGGTCTGGAGAGTTTTCTTTTGCCCAATCGATTTATTGATGGTGGAGCCACTGGTATTTCTTTATTGATTTCCGAGGTTGCCGATGTACCTCTTTGGGCACTCATAATTTTGGTTAACATTCCATTCTTGATAATGGGTTATAGAGTCATTGGAAAACAATTTGCCATAAAGGCGGTAATCGCTATTTTGGGTCTGGCTTTAACTCTTGTATTGGTCACTTTTCCCGAAGTTACCCAAGATAAGTTATTGGTGGCGGTTTTCGGGGGGTTCTTTTTAGGGGCAGGTATCGGACTTTCCATTAGAGGTGGAAGCGTACTTGATGGGACAGAGGTTCTCGCTATTTTTCTCAGCAAAAAATGGGGTGTAAAGATTGGCGACGTCATCATTCTAGTTAACCTTGTCATTTTCTTAGCAGCCGCTTATCTTCTATCTATAGAAGCGGCGTTATATTCCATGCTAACCTATTTGGCTGCATCAAAAACGTTGGACTTTGTGGTTGAAGGAATTGAGGAATACACTGGAGTTACCATCATTTCACAAAAGAGTGAGGAGTTGCGTGAAATGATTATTGAGACGATGGGCAGAGGATTGACCATTTATGATGCGAGAGGAGGATATGGAAACAAGGGGGAACAAATGAAGTATGAGGTTATTTACACCGTTATTACCCGACTGGAGATTCGTAAACTATATCTTGAAATCGAAAAAATTGACGAAAAAGCCTTTGTGATAATGAACAGCATTAATGACACCAAAGGTGGAATGGTAAAGAAAAGATTTCTAGACCATTGAGCAAATCATCTCGGTAAAATGATGTGTAGGGATACTGGTAGTTTCTTCAAATTGAACCCACCTGTAAGTTTTTCTCAAATAATCCAACAAATGATAAAAATCAATAAATGAGCTGTTTGTAAGAGCTACATTTGAAAAAATATACATATGGATACAGTTGTGGAGAACCAAAAGGGAGAAGTTTTGGATTTAGTGCTTTCAGGAATAGAAAAAGGCATGTCTTACCAAACGTATAGAGAATTGGTACGGGATTTAGCAAAAAAGCGTGCCACCACAGGACCTGAACAACTGGAGTCTCTTATCAATTATACAGAATTGAACGACCGAAGAATGGCGCGTTGGGACAAAACTTTGAAGATTTCTGAAGAAACAAAGCAAACAATCGCTAATCTAGATTCAAACTTGGTGTTTTTGGTGTTGAGCGAAAGCTGGTGTGGAGATGCATCGCCAAGCTTGCCTGTAATCAATAAAGTTGCAGAGCTGAATGAAAATATTGACCTCAAAATTGTATTGCGGGATGAAAATCTACCATTAATGGATAAGTTTTTAACCAAAGGTTCCCGTTCTATTCCGAAGTTGATTGTATGGGATAAGGATAAAGAAGAAGTTGTTGGTGATTGGGGTCCAAGGCCAAATATTGCTGCGCAAATGGTTGAGGATTATAAAAAAAAGCATGGAAAATTGACCTCAGAGTTCAAACAGGACCTACAAGTATGGTATAACAAGGACAAGGGACAGAATACCCTTGAAAATTTGACACAACTACTTACTTTGATATAAATAGGTAATAGTGCCTATCTGCGAGTTTTTTGAACCTCGATTGAAACGTGCTTTAAGTGCGTATTGAATGGCATTGTCTACCAAACACCCATTACTTGTGCTGGAACTTTGGTCATTAAAATTAGCTTCGGTAACATAACCGTTTTGATCCACTTTAATGTTTATAACTACTTTTCCCCCTTCAATACAGGTGTAAATAGGAGGAGGTAGCGAATAGGCGTTTCGGTCTATCAAGGAATAGGAAATGGAGGTCCTTTTGTCTTTTAAGGCGTTTGTAAAGGTTTCTTTTTGCTCTTCGCGTTCGGAGAGTTGTTGTTTCTTTTCCTGTCTTTGTTCGGCCAACTTTTTTAAATTCTCGGCATACGCTTCATCGGAAGCAGATAACTCTCCAGCATCACTCGTTAAAGCCCGTTCTTCCATGAGCTCTTCCAAAGTTTTTAGAGGTTCAGGATTACCAACTGTAGGTTTGGCAGTTTCGTTTAGGGCCATATGACTTTTAATGGGATCATTATTGGCAAGTTCTTCGAGTCTTTTTTCCTCTTCTTCCAATAACTTCTCAATATCCTCGTCGGCCAAACTTAGCTCAATCACATACTCTTCCTCCTTCATTCCTCCTAAATGGATGTTGTACATCAACAAAATGATCAACGCCATGGAGAAGAAGGTGATTAAGAAAGATAACTGTTGACGGTTAAGATTCATGGTGCTATAATAACCTCTTTTTTTTTAAAATATTTTACTATTAGCTTTTCCCTAACTCCTTTTTCTAATGATTTTAACCATTACCTTCAAGATTTTGCCTAAAAACCTCAGGGGTAACAGCTTTAGATACGTTGAAATCGCCTATTTTGGTTCTTCTGAGCATAGTCAAATGAGCACCAGAATTTAGGGCTTTTCCAAAATCATGTGCTAATGAACGTATGTAGGTGCCTTTGCTGCAAACTACCCGAAAGTCTATCTCTGGCATGTCAAAACGGGTGATTTCAAAAGTGTGTATTTCTATAACTCTCGATTTTATTTCTACTTGCTTTCCTTCCCGAGCATATTCATAAAGCCTTTTCCCATCTTTTTTTAATGCCGAGAACAAAGGAGGCTGCTGCTCAATTTTCCCAATGAAATTTGGCAGAATTTCTTGTATATCCTGCTCCTTAATATGTGAAGTTGGATACGTATGGTCCACTTCGGTTTCCAAGTCATAGGATGGTGTGGTCGCACCTAGGGTTACAGTCCCAGTATATTCTTTGATTTGCCCTTGGAGTTCGGGAATTTTTTTGGTGAATTTGCCAGTGCAAATAACTAAAAGTCCAGTAGCTAGAGGGTCAAGTGTACCTGCATGACCAATCTTGAACTTTTTGTTGAGGTCAAACTTTTTTCGAATGGCCCACTTTACAGCATTCAATGCTTGGAAAGAACTCCATTCATAAGGTTTGTCAATCAATAAAATTTGTCCTTCTAAATAATGTTGTGCTGAAATCACGAGCAAAAATAGAGGATTTTAGACTACCCCCAAATGCTCCAGGCAATCGCAATAAGGCCTACGATGAAGCAATAGATGGCAAAATAGGAGAGTTTGCTTTGGCGAACCAATTTAATCATCCAGGTACACGCGGCCAAACCGGCAACGAATGCTGCTATAAAACCTGCGCTAATGGCAACGGTCTGGTCTCCAGCAAAATGAATGTCGCCACTTAAGAGGTCCTTGGCCATTTTTCCGAAAATTAATGGGACCACCATCAAAAATGAGAAACGCGCTGACTTTGATTTGTCCACACCCAATAAAACTGCCGCCGAAATAGTAGCTCCACTTCTAGAAATTCCAGGTAAAATGGCAACAGCTTGTGCTATGCCTATGACAAATGCACTGCGATAAGAGACTCCCTTATCCGTTGTTTTGGCCATATCTGCCAGATATAGAAGAAATCCTGTAATAAGCAACATTATGCCTACTATGATAATGGCTCCATCAAAAAAGACCTCTAAAAAATCTTCAAGAAAGAAACCGACCAAAGCGGCAGGAATCATTGAGATTATAATTTTTAAGGAGAATTGGGTTTCTTCATTCCACTTAAATTGAAACAATCCTTTAAAAATCTCAATAACATCCTTTCGAAATACAATAATGGTGCTCAATGCAGTTGCAAAGTGCAAAATAACTGTAAATAAGAGGCTTTCTTCTGGTATTGCATCAGCTCCAAGAATAGCTTTTCCCAATTCTAAATGACCACTTGAGGATACTGGTAAAAACTCAGTTAAACCTTGGATAATACCAAGGATTATCGCGTCAATAACGTCCAAATTACTTTTTCTTTTTGTGAGGATTCAACAATATGGCATATACTTGAATGCCCAGTCCAATAAGAACCAGAGTCGGTGCCAAACGTATTCTTCTAAAATTATAGATATCCGGATTGAAGACATTGGGGTCGTCGCTTCCGCCTCCGCTCATCAAAATAAAGCCCAATGCTATGAAGGCGAGTCCGATGAAAAGAAATAGATAGTTTTTTCTTCGAAAAACAAACTCTTTTGACGGTTCTTTTTCCTTCTTATTTTTCTTACTCATGTTGTAAAGTTAATAATAAAGATCATCAGTCCTTAAATTCAAAAAACGTTGTGTTGCTACGTGAGTGCTCAGCCAAGATATCAAGACCCCAAGAGCAAAAACAGAAACAAACAGCCCGATAAGGCTTACCAACTCTTGAAATAGCCTTAGCTCGGGGAAGTTGAGGTTTACATAATATACCACAACGGCGAGCGCAATTAAAGCAATTAAGGCCCCCAGCATGCCCAGTTGAATATTTGTCCAGATGAAAGGTTTTCTGATAAATGTTTTTGTAGCACCCACCATCTGCATTGTCTTGATGATAAATCTCTTTGAATAGATGGAGAGGCGAATAGAGCTGTTTATCAATAATACCGATATAAAAGTAAAAACTCCGCTTGCAATCAATATCCAAAAACTAATTCGCTGCACATTATCGCTAAGCAAAGAGATGAGGGGTTGATCATAGCTCACCTCATCCACATAGGTTTTTGAGGCAATTTCATCGGCTATCTCTGAAATTTGCGTAGGAGACACAAAATCAGCCTTGAGATTTACATCAATGGAATTTTTGAGGGGATTATATCCTAAAAACTCCACAAAATTTTCGCCAATGTCCTCACTATATTGCTCTGCGGCATCCTCTTTTGAAACGTAATTTGCAGACTTGGTATAATCTGCCAGAGCCAAACTTTTTTGAAGCTGTTCAATTTCCACGGGTTTGGCGTTATCTTTTAAAAAGATGGAAACAGTTATTTGCTCTTTGAAGTGGTCTGCCAACTTTTTGGTATTCAATACCAGAAGACCCAATACACCCAATAAAAAAAGAACCAAAGCAATACTTAGTACTACGGAAAAGTAGGATGAAATCAGACGTCTTCTTTGATAGCGTTCAATATATTGGCTCATAGGGCAAAATGAATACGTAAAAATAGGAAAGTAATCAGTAAGACCTAAAGAGATCTACTTTTTGATGTTCAATACATGTGTTTTTTTATCGTTTTAGTGTAAAATGCCCCGTAAATTGATTTTCTCCCACCTGAATTCGGTACCAGTAATCACTTTCTGGCAAAGGACGGCCGTTAAAGGTTCCATTCCATGAAAAATCAAAGCTGGAAGATTGGAAAAGTAGTTTAGAAGTTCGGTCAAAAATGCGAATTGAGAATGTATCGAAAGGTTGGACTCCTTCTGGTGAGAAACTGTCATTTATGCCATCACCATTTGGAGTAAAAAATCTTGGAATTACAATATGTATGAATTGAAAAGCAACAGGGTCGCATACGTCTTCACTTCGCACAAAAATAGTATAGTTGCCACCCAGAAGATTTTCAAAAACAGGTTGTTGTTGGTATACAAAGCCATTTAAGGAATATTCAAAACCACCCTCGTTTGCTACAGTAACAACAATATCTCTATGGTCTGAATTCACTTTTTCAATGATTGGTCTGTCAATTTGGATAAGGTCTATTTTTTTTGTGTTGGAACATCCATTTACATCTGTGACCGTAACTTGATAAACACCTGGGCTACTTACATTAATTTCCTCTGTGGTTTGACCGGCATCCCATAAATATGTAGCATTTGGGAAACTGGCAGAAAGCATAATAGATTCTCCTTCGCAAAAGCTAAACTGCTCATCTGTTAAAACAGGTAAGTCAAAAAAAGCAATGGAAACTGCTGTTCTTTCATTTGAAATACATCCCGCCCTGCTGGTCAACGCTTCCGCATAGAAGGTTCCGTCTACAGAAGTTTCGTAGTCCGTAGTGTTGGAGGTCAAAAGCGTTCCGCCAACAGGTGAATCGTACCAATTTACCAGTACCCCCTCTGGAACAGATACCGAAACACTATCAAAAGTAGCACCACAAACGGTTACGTCGCCCAAACTAACTGGGGCATCTGGCCTCGGAATAACTGAAACTTCGAAAGTGTCGGAAACTATATTACAACTTGAATTTGCTAAATTAATAGGGTCTTCCGCGACCTGTACTCGATAAAATGTTGTGGTGTTTAAAGAAGGGGTTGTATAAGTGGAATTGTTCTCACCCGGGATATCCGTCCAATTTTCTCCATCCGAGCTCACCTGCCATTGATACACATGGCTTTGAAAAACTGAAAAATCGGGGGTGGCGACCAGTGTTGTGGAAACCGGAATTTCATCTTCGCAAATATCAATAAAAGTATCGTTGGTTGAATTCGCAACAGATATGGTATCACCACAAGTTCTGAAAACAATATCGTCTATGGCCAAATCATTTCCACACCCTCCATTGCCATTATTTGACATTCGTAAAATAACTGAAGTCTGTCCAACTTGGGTAGTAAATACAAGTCCAAATTGATTCCATACCGGGGTATTTGTAGAATTGATTTCACCAGTACTTCCCGAAGCTAGAACTTGCGTTCCGGTACTATCAAGAATTTCAAATTTCACATTTATGGGTATTGGTGTTCCAGGACATTGGGAAACTCTAGGTAGTAGATTTAATAGCCATGCAGAAAATTCGTAGGAGGTGTTTTCACAAAGACCGGTGATACTTCGATTGAAAAAAGTATCCGCAGTAAAACTGGCGTTTACAATAAAAGACTTTCCATTTACATCCCCAGGAGTATGGTCCGTGGTATCAAACCAATCAAAGTAATTGGTTCTGCTGGATATGGTATAGTTTCCATCATTGGGCTCTAAAGGGCCTCCTTCCACATAATTATAGGTGGTGGTACCTGGTGGTAGAGGAGGGCCATCCAGAATTCCAGTGCCAAAAGTTTCGGTAAAGATGGGGTCGCCAGAGTTACCTCCGCAAAAGCCTAATTGTGCATGGGAAGTATGTGCAAAAAGACACAATAGCACTAGGAAGAAGAGATATCTGATTTTCAGCAATTTCAATTTTTTAAAGCGGTGACATAGAGGGTACTTTATCTTTTTCGATTTGGGGGATTAAACCTATTTTTGCCAACCATAGGAGAAATATATAAAATGAACTACAATTTCAGAGAAATTGAGGCCAAATGGCAAAAATATTGGGCTGAAAACGAAACCTTTAAGGCGAGCAATCAATCGGATAAACCGAAATTCTATGCGCTTTCCATGTTTCCCTACCCTTCAGGTGCAGGACTTCATGTGGGGCACCCTTTAGGGTATATTGCCGGAGACATCTATGCTCGTTTTAAACGACACAAAGGGTTCAATGTGCTTCACCCTATGGGTTATGATTCCTTTGGGCTTCCTGCGGAACAGTATGCTATTCAAACCGGACAACATCCAGCCATAACTACGGAAACCAACATAAATAGGTATCGGGAGCAATTGGATCAGTTGGGATTCTCCTTTGATTGGAGTCGGGAAGTGAGAACTTCGGACCCAAAATACTATAAGTGGACACAGTGGGTATTCATTCAATTGTTCAATTCATGGTACAATAAAACTTCAGATAAGGCAGAGGATATTTCAACATTGATTTCCCTTTTTGAACAAGATGGAAATACAAAAGTTAATGCCGCTTGTGATGATGACACTCCAGTGTTTGATGCTGAAGATTGGTCAGGGTTTTCTGAAAAGACCCAACAACAGATTCTTTTAAAGTATAGATTGACCTATTTGGCGGATACTGAGGTAAACTGGTGTCCAGCTTTGGGTACTGTATTGGCAAATGATGAAATTGTTAATGGCGTTTCCGAAAGGGGAGGGCATCCCGTTATCCGAAAAAAGATGACCCAATGGAGCATGCGTATTACAGCCTATGCTCAACGTCTTTTGGATGGTTTGGATACCATAGATTGGCCACAACCGCTTAAAGATTCCCAAACCAATTGGATTGGGCGTTCGGAAGGAGCTTCTGTGACCTTCAATGTCATTCCAACCGAGCGGAGCGACGAGGAATCTCATAAAATCGAAGTCTTCACCACCCGACCTGATACCATTTTTGGGGTGAGTTTTATGACCTTGGCCCCAGAACATGAATTGGTGGCCAAGATTACCACACCTGAGCAAAAAGATGAGGTGGAAGCTTATGTGGAAGCTACAGCCAAACGTTCCGAACGCGATAGAATGGCAGATGTGAAGACTATTTCTGGGGTGTTTACAGGTGCCTATGCAGAACATCCATTTACCAAAGAACCGGTTCCTATTTGGATTGGGGACTACGTACTGGCCAGTTATGGTACTGGTGCCGTAATGGCGGTTCCTTGTGGTGACCAAAGGGATTATGATTTTGCGAAGCATTACAATATTCCTATACCCAACATTTTTAAAGGGATTGATATTTCTGAAGAGGCTTTTGCCGATAAAGCCAATACAATTATTGGTAATTCTGATTTTTTGAACGGTCTGTCCTATAAAGAGGCCACTTCCAAAGCGATTGTTGAATTAGAAAAGCTAGGCCAAGGTCAGGGAAAAATAAATTACCGTCTTCGCGATGCTGTTTTTAGCAGACAGCGGTATTGGGGAGAGCCTTTTCCGGTGTATTATGTAGACGATATGCCTCAAATGATTGCTTTGGAGCATTTGCCTTTGGAACTTCCTGAAGTTGAAAAGTATCTGCCAACAGAGACAGGAGAGCCACCTCTGGGCAATGCAACAGATTGGGCTTGGGATACGGAACAATGTACTGTGGTCAGTAATCAATTAATCAATGATTCCACTGTTTTTCCATTGGAGTTGAACACCATGCCTGGTTGGGCAGGGAGCTCCCAATACTTCAATAGGTATATGGACCCACACAATGATGAGGCCATCTATTCCAAAGAAGCTATTGGCTATTGGCAAGATGTAGACCTATATATAGGAGGCAGTGAACATGCTACAGGACACTTGCTGTATTCTCGTTTTTGGCAAAAATTCTTGTTTGATATTGGGATTGCGCCCAAAGAAGAGTTTGCCCAGAAGTTGATTAATCAGGGAATGATTTTAGGAACTAGTGCGATAGTTTATAGGGTTGGAATAACTATTCAACATAAAGTTGGTGAAGGTGACGTTAATGGCAAGAAAACAATTCAATTAGGTGACGCAATAAAAACTTCAACAAATAATAATTTGTATGTGTCAAAGGGGATTTTGAGCAGAGCTATCAATCTTAAATCGGAAAATCCACCTCACTGGGGATTTGATGAGATTCAAGATATTGAATTTTTGAATGAGCTATTTGAAAAAGTAGTCCAATTATACGGTATCTCAAATGAAGAAGTAGACGGTATTATGAGCGAAAAATTAGTCCTCACATATAATGTTACTCCAATTCGGTTGGATGTTAATAACGTAAACTCCTCTGATGAAATAATCAGTTTTGATAAGATGACCTTTTGGAATGAACATAAAGGAGCAGAGTTTTTATTAGAAGATGGCAAATATATTGTGAGAAGAGAGGTGGAAAAAATGTCAAAGAGATGGCTAAATGTCGTCAACCCGGATGCCATTTGTGAGGAGTACGGGGCAGATTCTCTTCGTTTGTACGAAATGTTCCTTGGGCCTTTGGAGCAATCCAAACCCTGGAATACAGCAGGGATAACCGGAGTGCATTCTTTCTTAAAAAAACTATGGAAGCTTTACGGCACCTTAGGGGATTCAGAACCCTCCGCGGAAAACTTAAAAACGCTTCATAAAACCATCAAAAAAGTAGAAGAGGATATTGAGAACTTTTCGTTCAACACCTCTGTTTCCACTTTTATGATCTGTGTGAATGAATTGACAGCACAAAAATGTACGAGTAAATCCATTTTGGAACCCTTGGCGATTCTGGTTTCGCCCTATGCACCGCATATTGCCGAAGAGCTTTGGGAGCGTTTGGGCCATTCGGAATCCATTGCAAATGCGCCATTCCCAAACTTTGAAGAAAAGTATTTGGTAGAGAGCACAAAGGAATACCCGATTTCCTTTAATGGTAAACTTCGCTTTAAATTAGAGCTACCTTTGGATATGGGCAAAGATGAAATTGAAGCAGTTGTGATGGCCCATGACAAAACTAAGGAACAATTACAAGGGCGCGAACCCAAAAAAATAATTGTGGTTCCAGGAAAGATTGTCAATATCGTAGGCTAGCTCCGCTTGGGATAACATAGTATTGGTTGTTCCGTCCAAAGGATACAAACCTTTTAGACATTTAAAAATCCACTCAATGGAAAATATTGAAATCATCGGGTTGGTTGCGGCTACCCTGACCACATCTGCATTTGTGCCACAAGTATACAAGGCTTACAAAAACAAGTCTACTAAAGATGTTTCCTTGACCATGTACACGGTTTTCTTGGCGGGAACCATACTTTGGTTGGTCTATGGCATCAAAATTCAAAGTCCGTCCGTTATATTGGCCAATGGCATAACATCCTTATTGGCAATTCTTATGCTTGTTTTGAAATTAAAATACAAATGACCCTGCTAAATTAAAGGGTATTCAAATATAATTTTATTTTATTTGAATAACACCCCCTATTTTTTAGGGGTATATTTTTTAGAATTTATATTTTTTATCGACTCACCCCTACATTTTATCGATATTTTCTTTTTTTATTGTGTTTTTTATGACACCTTTGAATCGTAATCAAAAAAACATAGAAATGATTGTTGGTGTACCTAAGGAAATCAAGAACAACGAAAGCCGTGTTGGGATGACTCCCGCAGGTGTTTTCGAGCTGGTAAAGAACAACCATACCGTTTATGTGCAATCTGGAGCTGGAGAGGGTAGCGGTTTTTTTGATAAAGACTACCAACAGGTGGGGGCTACTATTTTAAATACCATTCAAGAAATTTATGCTATCAGTGAAATGATAGTTAAGGTAAAGGAGCCAATTGCAGAAGAATATCCTTTGGTACAAAAAGGACAAATTGTGTTCACCTACTTTCACTTTGCTTCAAGCGAAGCACTCACTAAAGCTATGATTAACAGCGGCGCTACTTGTATTGCATATGAGACGGTTGAGGATGAAGATGGAACGCTGCCTTTATTAACCCCTATGTCCGAGGTAGCTGGTAGAATGGCCATTCAACAGGGAGCCAAATATCTGGAAAAGCCTAAAAAAGGGCGCGGTGTGCTTCTTGGTGGTGTTCCTGGTGTGGCTCCAGGCAAAGTATTAGTGCTGGGTGCTGGTACTGTGGGTATTCAAGCTGCAAAAATGGCAGCTGGTCTTGGAGCGCATGTAACCATTTTGGATGTGAACATGAAACGACTTCGCTATGTAAATGATGTAATGCCAAGTCACGTGGTTACCGAATTTTCAAATGAATTCAATATTAGAAAACATATAAAAAACCACGACCTCATAATAGGGGGTGTATTGATCAAAGGGGCCAAAGCTCCAAAATTGATAAATAAGGATATGCTTAGCCATATGCGTCCGGGAACCGTTATTGTAGATGTGGCGGTTGACCAAGGCGGATGCATTGAGACCACTAAGCCCACCACCCATGAGGACCCCACATACATTATAAATGATGTAGTCCATTACTGTGTAGCCAATATGCCAGGGGCAGTCCCTTACACTTCTACCGTAGCCTTGACTAATGTAACACTGCCCTATGTGCTAAAATTGGCCAATATGGGATGGCGCAGCGCATGTAATTTGGATAAATCCCTGTCCAAAGGGCTGAACATTGTGGAAGGGGAAATAGTATACAAAGAGATTACAGAAGCTTTCAATTTAGAACCCGTTTTAGTTTAGTTTACATTTTGTCAGTAAAAAAGACCCTGTCACAAGTTGGCGGGGTTTTTGCATTTTTGTTGGTATCTTTAGATGTATTAAAACACAAAAGCTATGATGACATATTATATATTGATTGGGGGCATTGCGCTTGTTAGCTGGCTGGTTAGCAACCAACTTAAAAGCAAGTTCAAAAAATATTCCAAGGTTCATTTACGAAATGGGATGAGTGGGGCGGAAATTGCCCAAAAAATGTTGGATGACCATGGAATTCGCGATGTAAAAGTGATTTCTACACCTGGAATGTTGACAGATCATTACAATCCCAAGAAAAAAACCGTAAACCTAAGTGAAGCTGTGTACAGCCAAAGAAATGCAGCCTCGGCTGCCGTCGCAGCACACGAAGTGGGGCATGCCGTTCAGCACGCACAGGCCTATGAGTGGTTGACCATGCGTTCCAAGTTGGTTCCTGTGGTTAGCGTAACCTCAGGAATGTCTACATGGATTGTCTTCGGGGGAATCGCCTTAATGGCTACAAATGCACTGGGAGGCATAGGTTTTTACGTAGCCGTTGCAGGATTGGTCATGATGGGCTTTGCCACGTTGTTCAGTTTTGTAACCCTGCCTGTGGAATACGATGCCAGTAAGCGAGCATTGGTGTGGCTAAAGCAGAAAAATATGGTAAGCCAACAGGAATATGCTGGGGCTGAAGATGCTTTAAAATGGGCGGCACGAACTTATCTGGTAGCTGCGCTCGGAGCTTTAGCTTCCCTTTTATATTGGGCATGGGCCGTTTTTGGAGGAAGAGACTAAATCTTTTTAAATAGATATAATCAAGACCTGTTTGGAGCACTCCAGACAGGTCTTTTATATTGAAATCTGTCTATCTATCTGTTGATCAAGAGAGATAAAGGTCTCTGTTCTGGAGACACCTTCAATCTGTTGGATTTTTTTATTGAGCACCATCATCAGATGTTCATTATCCTTACAAAGCACCTTAATCAATATGGACCAGTTCCCAGTGGTATAATGGCATTCCAAAACTTCTGGAATTTTCTCGAGGTCCTTTACAGCTCTTGGATTGGCCATGGCCTTGTCCAAGAAAATGCCAATATAGGCCATAGTAGTGTAGCCCAGTACTTTCGGGTTGATAATAAATTTTGAACCGGCAAGGAGTTTCGCATTTTCCAGTTTGCGAAGTCGTTGGTGAATGGCTGCGCCAGAAATACCAATATTTCTTGCAATCTCAAGAATGGGTCTTCGCGCATCCTCCATTAGATATCTTAAGATTTTTTTGTCTATACCATCAATTTTGACAGAATTGTTATTGGATTTCATCTTTTGTCTTAAAAATTGAAGCTAAAGATATCTAAAAAACAACAATCTTTAAATAGCTACGGAGTCAGGGTTATAACCCAGATAGGGCACTTCATATTCTTTAAAATGAATTTTATAAGATTCCAGCTCTTTTAATATAGGTTCGTAAACTTCCTTTTTGATGGGAATCTGCACACCTGGGCTTTCGATTTTACGATTTAGAATCTGTAATGCGGCCATGGCCACGGGTAGACCCACGGTTTTGGCCATTGCGGTATGGCTTTTATTTTCTCCTAGGACCACCATATTGGCATCAATCTGCTTTTTTATTCCGTTCAACTCGTAGCCAAATTTATGGTACATCACAATCATATCCCTCTCATGGGCTTCGAGCGTCCAACTGTCTTCCAAAATATACTGAAGCATTCGTGCCGGTGAAGCTTGTGCAAGCGGAATCTTCTTAGTATCATCAAAAAGATTGAGCTCTAAAAGTTTGCCCCATCTAATATCGTCTTGATCAATTTTTAGGTAGTGTCGAAGTTTCAATTCTACAGAATCTGTAGGGGAATAGGGTAAAAACAGATTCACAAATTCTCTATAGGACATGCCTTGGGAGTTTTCAATAACATAGCTGTCATCTGTCATTCCGAGCATCACAAACATCTGCCAGGCCTTAGAAAAACCTACTCTTCTCATAGTGCCCCGATAGAGTGTAAGGGCTTTTTCAAGCCCATAAGCTTGCCTGTATTTTAAAGAATCCCTATTGGCATACACTTCAAAGGTTCCATAATCTGCTACCTCCAAGAATTCCGTTCTTCGAAAAAGCTTTTGATAGGGAATGTATTTGTAGGTGCCTTCTTGAATGAATTTTGCGGCGCCCCCTTGGCCTGCAACGACCACATTTCTGGGATTCCAGGTAAACTTATAGTTCCAGAGGTTGGAATCGTGTTCAGGTGCCACCAAGCCTCCAGTAAAGGATTCAAAAAGTAACATTTTTCCGCCATTATCTCGAATACGGTCAATGATTTGCATGGCGCTCATGTGATCTATGCCAGGGTCAAGGCCGATTTCGTTCATAAAAACCAGTCCATTCTTTTTTACATCCGTATCCAGTTGCTGAATGGCATCGCTTATGTAGGAAGCAGTAACCAAATCCTTTTTGTGCTTTAGGCAGTCCATGGCAACTTTGATATGTAATTTTGGAGGTAACATGGAGATTACTACAGCAGCATCTTTGACCGTGTTTTCTCTTTTTTCATCTTCAAAAATATCCAGTTGAAGAACGCTGCAATTTGGATGAGAAGCAATTTTTGAATCAACCGAATCTGGGTTGATGTCGGCAATGACCAGCTTGAGCTCTTCACTTACTGATTTTTCCAAAATATAATCCAATAAATAGGCTGTGGATTTCCCGGCTCCAAAAACCAAAACAGTTCGGGACATAGCTTTTAATTACTTTTGCTTAAAACATAGACTAAGGTATCAAATTGTTGTATTTGTAAAATAACAGGCAAAAAAAGTTATGAAAAGAACATTTTTAATAACAGGTGTAATATTGGGGTTGATTGGAATTCTCCTTGGAGCATTTGGTGCCCATGGTTTGGAACGAATTACGGATTATGAAGGTTTGGATTCTTTTGAAACCGGTGTTAGATACCAAATGTACCACGCTTTTTTCTTCCTCTTTTTGGGGATTTGGGATGGGTTGAGTGGAAAATCAGCAGTCATACTATATAGATTAACTTTGACGGGAGTGATTCTTTTCTCCGGTTCAATTTATGTTTTGGTTATTGGAAAAGCACTGTCATTTGATTTAAAATATTTAGGCCCAGTCACCCCGGTTGGTGGGGTCCTCCTAATCACTTCTTGGATTTTGCTATTGTATTGTATACTTAACAAGAAAACAATGAGCAGTTAATTTCTTCTTTTGGTGGTATTGTAACCAAAAACCCAGCCTTCTTTCCCTTCGTAATTTATTTTGTACCACCGGTCAGTATTATCATTTATTTCCTCTAAGGATTCACTTTGGGCAACTATATTGCAGATGCTACCTTGTTTAATTTGGAATACCACATTGTCTGAGTCAATTTTAGGTTCACTCCTAACATTTGAGGCGACGGCTGTTATTCCAAGTTTATTGGAAGGAAGATTTTCAAACTTTTCATAAAGACTGTCAAAGTCCATTTGAGAATCCTCATAAAGTGCTTCGGTGACATAACGTATCAACTCATTGTTCTTGAAGTTGGGGTTATTGACAATGTTTTCTAATAAATCATACTTTTTTGTTTCCGTTTCGTCAAGAGCTCTCCTATAAAGAATTCCCATTTTAATGGTATTGTCGTCCATTAAAAGGTTATCCATGTTCTGAATCCATCCTTTTTTTTCTTTCTTAAATCCTACCACATTGAACCAATCCTTTTGTGTTGTTTCTGACAGTACCACCATATCCATAGGATTGAGCTTTTTCCCTTCAAAAGTCATGATATCAGGTCTTTTATATATTTCAAAAGGCTTTTTCACAACGCCCAACTTACCGCCAATTGAGAATAAGTACTCATATGCCCAGCCTTCAGTTCCATCAGATAATTTGATTTTTATGTATTCTTTACTGTCTTCAGCTTGTTTCTTTTGATTAAGAAACTCAACAGTTTCACCAAAATAAATAGTGGTGAGGTATTTGGCGTTCTTTCTTCCAGGTTTGTCACGCAATCCCACTTTGGGCCACAAACAAATTGCATTGACCATTTCCTCCTCTTCTTTGGTATTATCCCTTGATGTATTTGGGGACGTATTGGATTGCTCATCTTTGTTTATCTCTGATTTTGATTTGTTCCCGCAACCGGTTAATAGCGTTAGAAGTGTTATCAAAATTAGCGCTGATGTATTTTTCATACGGGTAGTCTTAAAATTTTAGATAATAGTAATCTAAATGATGAAATTATTTGAGATTCATTTGACGAATACACGGTTTCAATTGATGGAATAAAATCTAGGATGAGTATTGTAATTTTCAGCAAGTCAAAAGACACTTTAACTATATTATTTTCTAGCTTTGTCACAACGTTAAAAACAAAAAAATGACATCGTACAGCCCATCTACGAAATCGATTTCGTTGAAGGATTATGGAATCCATCACGATAGGATTCACTATCAACTTTCTCCGGATACTTTGCATGCAACAACCATTGATATGAAAATGGGGCAACAGGCTTCCTCTGGAGCTTTGGCAGTTAACACAGGTGAATTTACAGGGAGATCCCCCATGGACCGGTTTATTGTTGAAGATGAAATCACCAAGGATAAAATTTGGTGGGGAGATATAAACATTCCATTTGATGCTGGAAAGTTTGATAAACTGTACGATAAGGTGGTGGATTATTTGAATGAGCGTGAAGTTTTTGTTCGGGACTGTTATGCGTGTGCAGAAGACTCTTTCCGATTGAACATACGGGTGATTAACGAGTATCCTTGGTCCAATATGTTTGTCTATAATATGTTCCTAAGGCCCAATGAAGAAGAGTTAAAGTCTTTTGACCCTGAATGGGTGGTGCTCAATGCCCCTGGCTTTACCGCCGATGCTAAAATTGATGGTACCCGTCAACACAATTTCGCCATTTTGAACTTCACACGGAAAGTGGCTATTGTAGGGGGTACTGGATATACTGGAGAAATCAAAAAAGGCATATTCTCAGCTTTGAACTTTATTCTACCAGTCCAAAAGAACACATTGCCCATGCACTGCTCGGCCAATGTTGGTCCTGAAGGAGATACAGCACTTTTCTTTGGATTATCAGGTACTGGAAAGACAACTCTCTCCACTGACCCTAATAGAAAGCTGATTGGCGATGATGAACATGGGTGGACACCGGAAAACACAGTCTTTAATTTTGAAGGAGGTTGCTATGCAAAAGTGATAGATCTATCGCAAGAAAAGGAACCTGAGATATATGGTGCCATCAAAAAAGGAGCTATTCTGGAGAATGTCATTATGGATGACAATGGTGTAGTTGATTATTCAGATACTACCATTACTCAAAACACTCGGGTAAGTTATCCAATTCACCATATTGAGAATATCCAACAACCTTCAATTGGGAAAAACGTAAAGAATATTTTCTTTTTAACTGCTGATGCTTTTGGAGTTATTCCGCCAATTTCAAAATTAACACCTGCACAGGCTGCTTATCATTTTATTTCTGGGTATACCGCAAAGGTAGCGGGGACTGAGGCTGGAGTGGTTGAACCGCAACCTTCTTTTTCTGCATGCTTTGGAGCACCATTTATGCCTTTGCACCCAGCTAAGTACGCAGAGATGCTCAGTAAAAAAATGGTAGAATCCGGAGTGGATGTTTGGCTGATTAATACTGGATGGACGGGAGGTCCCTACGGCGTTGGTAAGCGAATGGAACTTAAATATACACGAGCCATGATTAGCGCTGCTTTAAGTGGTGAACTAGGGCTTTACTCTTATGACAGGTACCATATTCACTCTGTTTTTGGAGTAGCACAGCCTAGAGAGTGCCCAGGAGTCCCTACTCAAGTGTTGAGCCCTAGGGCCACTTGGAATGACGATGATGCCTATTATAAAACTGCCTTTAAACTCACAAATGCATTTAGGGAAAACTTTAAAAAGTTTGAATCCTATGCCAATGAGGAGATAAGACGTGGAGGTCCACAACGTTATGCATTCTAATAGAAAAGGCCGCTCTTTAGAGCGGCCTTTTTATTTTAAGCTAAAGCTTTAATTACTTATTTACACTGGTAATGTACTTCTGAAGGGCCATGGTCATCGAAGGAGTTTCAGGAGTAGGAGCCTTAATATCAATACGAAGCCCAGCATCTGTAGCAGCATTTACCGTGCTATTGCCAAAAACAGCTATTCTGGTGTCGTTCTGTTCAAAATCAGGAAAATTCTTTAAAAGAGATTCTATTCCTGAAGGACTGAAGAATACCAATACATCATAATACACATTTCTCAAATCGGACAGATCACTGATTACTGTCTTATAGAAAATTCCTCTTGTCCAATCTACTTTCAGTTCATTCAAAGCTTCAGGAACTGCAGCTTTCAATGTGTCAGAGGATGGGAGTAAAAACTTCTCATCCTTGTACTTTTTGATTAGAGGTACTAATTCACTAAAAGTACGTTTGCCAACATATATTTTACGCTTTCGATATACTACATACTTCTGCAAGTAGTAGGCAACAGCTTCAGATTGGCAGAAATACTTCATGCTATCAGGTACTTTAAAGCGCATTTCCTCCGCAATTCTAAAGAAATGATCTACTGAATTTCTGCTGGTAAGAATGATAGCAGTAAAATTATTGAGGTCAATTTTCTGCTGTCTTACAGTTTTGGCCTGTACTCCTTCAACATGAATAAAGGGTCTAAAATCTACCTTTACTTTTTCTTTTTCTATTAATCGAGAATAAGGGGAATTTTCGATTTTGGGTTCTGGCTGGGAAACCAAAATTGTTTTTACTTTCATAAGATAATCAACCTTTTAGATAGCTTCCAATTACAACCAAGGGTGCAATTTCGAGTGCGCAAAGGTACAAAATAAAATAAAACAAGTAAGGGAGTATGACTTTTTGATAGTTCTTCATCAGCTTTATCAGTCCAATGGCATTTATTAAAAGAATAAGCCCAATGGCTACGTAAATGACAGTTTTTGAATTGTTTAGTACGTAAATCAGAATAATATTGCTCAGGAACATAACCAAACTGCTGTAGTTAAAATACGTGCTTTTGTTATAAATCACATCCAAAACCAGCTCTTGGGTATTAAATGCAAAACCTTTAAAAAGTTGAAGAACGATTTTAACAACTTGGAAGGCTGCTATCAATGCGACAGTAATCAAGAATATTTCAAAAGTGTTCTGGCTAGATGGACCATTCCATGTCCGATTCATCAAAAAAATGAATAACGAAAGGTTAATGAACTGGAAAATGGTCATGAAAATATGGAACCAATTTAGAAGACGCCCTTTCTTATTGGAAAGCATGATATACTTATTGTTAAAAGGCAGAATCAAAAAGTTGAGAAACTTAGTTTGAAAGAGATATTTTCCCAATGTCATTACCAACATACTAAAGACCAAAACTAAGGTCATCCAATCCAGGGATTCTATGATTCTGATTATAGGGGTCATTGTTCAATTTTAACAGGGATCCCATTGAGTCCGGGAAGTAATCCGTTTTCGGAGATGCCGACTCTAAAGTACGTTGGATTTTCGAATTTGGATTTAGGCAATTCGAATTTAAACTCAAGAGTATCTCTAGCAGGGATTACTTGCCTTTCTTTTTCTACTGCTTGTACCTCCATTGCCTGTAAATCCTTTACTTGTTTATAGGCATTTGAAAATGCAGCAGAAAATGAAAGTTTAGACAGCGGAACTTCAAAAGAGTAAGGGTTGTAAACCTTTAAAGTGTATTTATCATCTACCGAGGCGGGTTCCACAATGCATTCTAGTTTTCGGAAAGACTCGAAATTATCTATAAATGTTCCATAATACACCGTTTTATTATCGGAGTGCAAAAACTGAATATCTCCACTTTTAGCATACTTTGTCACGTATACTACTCTTTTGCCTTGTACATTTTCTTCTGATTGATCAATGGAGTATTGACTTTTTCGGTACATATGATTGTTTAGCGAAAAGCTAGGATTTCCAGAGTAGAAGGTATACATGGATGGGCGACGATAAGAATTTTCAAAAACCACAGGAACCCCTTCTGACTTTTCTTTGAGCTCATTTACCCAAACGGTATTGCCATGGGTTTCAAACCTTAGGGGAAAAAGAGGTTTGTACGCCAACCAGGCTCGCGCATATAGCATGATGACCATACTTACAAGTCCCAATCGATACACCCACTTTCTGGAGTTTGCATTTTCTAGGATATAGTTAAATGTTAAGATGGCCATGGGAATTGAAATGACCACTACCCATTGTGTTTGAACCCGCCTATTGAAACTTGAAATAAAAAAGAAAACAATGACTCCAAACGAAAGATATTTTAAGGCCTTTATAAAAAGATTAGTGGTTTGAGTCTTCAGTAAAGCTTTGTAGGCCCAGAAAAAAAGTAGTCCAAAAATAGCCACCAAGTTAACTATATACCCCAAGGTGAACTTGGAAAAGGAGTAGGCTTGGTTGGGGCGTTCATAAATGTGGTATTTTATCGAAATAAAATCATGCTCAAAAAGCCATAAAAAGTGAGGAGTATAGCAGAGCAATGCAATTATAACGGCAAACCACGCCCTAGAATCTCGCAATAGCTTCAAATTGGAAAGCAACACAAAAACAATGACAAGAGCTGCATGGTATTTGCTGTACATTAAAGCTGCCATTACTACTCCAATGGCCAAGGCAAGCATATATGATGGTTTTTCTAGGAAGAGTTTGTATAACCAAAGAAAAAGGGCAGTAAAAAATAGTAAAGGTGTGTCCGGTAGTGTCAAGAACCCATATGCGTTTAATAGTGTGGTGGAGAACAGCAAAAGAAAAAAGGCCACTACATGTTCATTTTTTTTGGGATTATCAATAGTTAGCCATAAAACAATATAAGTCCCCACTGCTAGAATACAGCTCATAAAACGCACCCCCAATTCTCCATCAAACAAAAAACTACTGATTTTGATAAGAAAAGCCACCATAGGCGGGTGATCAAAAAAACCCCAATCCATATTTTGGGCATAGTACCAATAATAAGCTTCATCATAAATGAGCTCGGTAAGACTGCTTTGAACTAGGTTTAGGATGAAAAGTGACGCGAGTAGAATAAGAAAAATCGCGGGAAACCTTTGGGTCATCAATTGTTGTTTTGATGGGATAAAGGTACAAATATTGATAAACTGGGGAGACCAAAAATATCAGAGGCTAAATCAAAAGACAAAGTGTTATTTTTGCCCTCTAACGTATTCATCAATGGCAGACGGACTGGTCATTATACCTACTTTCAACGAAATCGAGAACATTGAGGCTATAATAAAAACGGTTTTCGATTTAAAGAAAGATTTCCATGTTCTTGTTGTGGACGATAATTCGCCCGATGGAACAGCAGAAAATGTCCGGATGCTTCAAGAAGAATTTCCGAATCGACTTTTCCTGGAAGTAAGAACGGAGAAATCGGGCTTGGGAACGGCCTATATCCATGGTTTCAAATGGGCTTTGGACAGGGAATACAACTATATATTTGAAATGGACGCCGATTTTTCCCATCGCCCTGCTGACCTTTTGCGTTTACATAGAGCGTGTTTGAATGAAGCAGACGTTGCCGTGGGATCTCGATACAAAAAAGGGGTCAACGTAGTGAACTGGCCTTTGTTCCGTATTCTACTTTCTTTTGGGGCCTCGTTTTATGTAAAACTGATTACAGGAATGAAGGTGCACGACCCAACTGCCGGGTTCGTATGCTATAGAAGAAAAGTTTTGGAAGAGATTGATTTGGATAGAGTACGTTTTATTGGTTACGCTTTTCAAATTGAAATGAAATACAG
Source organism: uncultured Allomuricauda sp. (assembly GCF_947501165.1). Classification (GTDB taxonomy): domain Bacteria; phylum Bacteroidota; class Bacteroidia; order Flavobacteriales; family Flavobacteriaceae; genus Flagellimonas. Next base: position 1,222,161 of record NZ_CANMUU010000001.1, read on the forward strand.
AGCCTACTTAAAGGGCTTTAAAATAGAAGAAGTATCCATTATCTTCACCGATAGGATTCATGGTAAGTCGAAAATGAATTCAAAAATTGTCAAAGAAGCCATTTTTGGAGTTATTACCATGAAACTGCGGAGTACTTTTTTCAGAAAAAGCTTTTAACAATGTCGAAGATTCTACTAAAGAACGCCAAAATGGTTAATGAAGGTGAATGCACCGAGACGGACATTCTCCTTGACTCAGATTTTATTGAAAGAATAGACAAGGATATCTCCGAACCTATGGCAACTGTAATGGATTTGGAGGGAGACTATCTTTTCCCAGGAATCATAGATGATCAGGTTCATTTTAGGGAGCCAGGTTTGACCCATAAAGGAAATATTGATACGGAAAGTCGTGCGGCACTGGCTGGCGGAATCACAACTTTTATGGAACAACCCAATACAAATCCGCAAACCACAACCATTGAAAAATTAGAGGAGAAATTTGGAATGGCTTCCAAAAGTGCGTGGGCCAATTATTCGTTTCTTTTTGGGGGTACCAATGACAATTTGGAAGAGTTGAAACGGTTGGACAGAAATGCATGCTCCGGAGTCAAACTTTTTTTGGGTTCGTCTACGGGAAACATGCTTGTGGATAATGAGGTTATTTTAGAACGTATTTTCAGCAGCACTGAAATGGTGATTTCTGCACACTGTGAAGATGAAGGTACCATTAGGGCCAATCTTGAGAAATATAAAAATGAATATGGGGATAATATTCCTATTCATTTCCACCCCATTATCCGAAGTGAAGAGGCCTGCTATTTATCTTCATCAAAAGCTATAGCGCTTGCAAAGCAAACGGGTGCCAGGTTACATGTTTTTCATTTATCCACTGGAATAGAAACGGACTTGTTTACGAATGCAATCCCGCTGGAAGAAAAAAAGATAACGGCTGAGGTCTGCATACATCATTTATGGTTTTCAGACGAAGATTATCAGGATAAGGGTGCTTTTATCAAATGGAATCCAGCGGTAAAGACAAAAAAAGATAGAGAGCAATTGTGGGAAGCCCTTTTGGATGACAGAATTGACGTTGTGGCCACTGACCATGCCCCACATACTTTAGAAGAAAAAGACAATCCGTACACACAATGCCCATCTGGGGGACCTTTGGTGCAACATGCATTGCTTGCCATGCTACAAAAAGAAGAAGAAGGGATAATAAGCAAACCAAAGATTGTGGAAAAAATGTGCCATAATCCCGCTAAACTTTTTGATTTGGACAGAAGAGGATATATCCGCGAAGGATACTACGCTGACTTGGTTCAGATACAAGAAGGCGTCTCCCAAACGGTTGAAAAATCCAATGTGCTATACAAATGTGGTTGGTCCCCTTTTGAAGGGACTACTTTCAACTCAAAAGTAGCGAGGACATTTATAAATGGTCATTTGGCCTATGACAATGGTGTTTTTTCTGAGAAACGAAATGCCAAAAGACTCACCTTTAGGAGATGACGATGAGAACAGTAGTTACTTTTGTTATGATATTTGTTGTTTGGAGCTGCGCTGAAAAAGTGGTAGAACCACCGGAAGACTTGATTTCAGAAGAAAAAATGACTGATATTCTTCATGATCTTGCCCTGCTTAGAGCTGCTAAAACTTCTTTTAGCTACCATTTGGAGGACAGCAATGTAGAAATCATGGATTTTCTTTACCAAAAATATCAGATTGACAGTACGCAATTTGTCCAAAGCGATAAGTACTATGCTTCCGTTCCGTTACGATACCAAATGATTTATGAGAAGGTGGAAGCTAGGTTGGAGAAAAAGAGAAAAGAATTGGAGGAAAGCAATCAAAAAAGGAACGATAGTACCAGAGCAGCACAGCAAAAAAGAGCTGATTCTTTAAATAAAGTAAAAAAGGAAGCTAAACCTTCTTCGTAGCTTTTAGTTGTTCGCAGCAAAATTTGATGACGTCTGGAAGTGATTCATATGTGAAACCCGGAATGGTCTTAGATTTAGAATTATCGTATTTATCTTGCTGATACAACCCTTTGACAATGTTTTTTGTGAGTCTTCTGCGCCTTCCGAAAAGAGCACTTTTTAAGAAATCAATACGCCAGAAGATTTCTAATAGCCCAAGAGAAACTATTTTAGATGGAGGTTCCACACCTAAAGTGGTGGCCATATCACAAAAAACCTCATGATACGTTAAATTTTGATTGACCAAGATATAACGCTCATTTGCTATGTCCGATTTCATTAAAAGCACCATAGAGTTCACTACATCATTCACGCTGGCAAAGCCAGTACCGGCCGGAAATGAATAGCGCCCCCCTTTTGAAGCCCTTCGGAACAAAAGGCCACTGCCCGAACGCCAAAACCCAGGCCCCAATACAATCCCAGGATTTACAATTACCACAGGAAGTCCCTCTTGGGAACCACGCCAAACCTCTAACTCTGACTCAAATTTAGATATACCATAGACAGATACCCGGTTATCGTTCCATTCTACATTTTCATCATATATCGTCTGCCCTTTTTTGCCAGACCCTAGAGCGGCAATTGAACTTACATGACAAAACTTGTTGATTTTATGTTTTACGCTAAGGTTGATCATGTTGGCTGTGCCATCCACGTTTGTTTTAAGCAGATTATTAAGGTCTTTGGGGTCAAATGATATCAAAGCAGCACAGTGATATACTTGTTTAACATTTTCAAAATGAGTCTCCAGAGAACCTAAATCGGTAACATCTGCCTTCACCCACTGAATCTTATTGAACAATGCATGAGCTTCCGAAGAGTAAAAGCCGAAAACCTCGAGGACCTTTGCCTTTTTTTTGTCATTTCTATACAAGGCCTTTACTGCCTCACCATTAAGTATAAGTTGATAAAGTAGGTGCGAACCCAATAGGCCAGTTCCTCCGGTCACTAGAATCATATAACTAAAGTAGTTCTTTGCTTCGTATTTCGGTAACGATCTAAGAACTTCATTTTATATTTGCACCGATTTAAACTACTAGGGATGAAAACAAACTTTGTTCAAGAGCTGAAATGGCGGGGAATGATTCATGATGTTATGCCAGGAACGGAAGAACATTTGATGGAAGAGATGCAGGCTGCCTATGTTGGGATAGACCCCACTGCAGATTCATTGCATATTGGACATTTGGTTGGGGTAATGATGTTGAAGCATTTTCAGTTGGCAGGACATAAACCCATCGCCCTTGTGGGTGGTGCAACAGGAATGATAGGAGATCCATCAGGAAAATCAGCTGAACGTAATCTTTTGGATGAAAACACCTTACGAAGAAATCAAGAAGCTTTAAAGGCACAATTGTCCCGCTTTTTGGACTTTGATGGCACCGAACCCAATGCGGCAATCCTTGTAAACAATTATGATTGGATGAAGGATTTTTCTTTTTTGGACTTTATCCGTGATGTAGGCAAGCATATCACTGTCAATTATATGATGGCAAAAGATTCGGTAAAAAAGAGATTATCATCAGATGCAAAGGAAGGTATGTCATTCACTGAGTTCACATATCAGTTGGTGCAAGGGTATGACTTTTTGTACCTATATCAGAACCATGATTGTACCCTTCAAATGGGAGGAAGCGATCAATGGGGCAATATTACTTCCGGAACTGAACTCATTCGAAGAATTGGTGGTGGTAAAGGGTATGCCCTAACCTGTCCTTTGATTACAAAGGCTGATGGTACCAAATTCGGAAAGACCGAAGGCGGAAACGTTTGGTTGGATGCTCACAGAACCTCGCCTTATCGCTTTTATCAATATTGGTTGAATACTTCGGATACAGACGCAGAAAAATATATTAAAATATTCACCTTTTTGAATCAGGAAGCTATTGAAAAACTGATTCAAGAACATAGTGAAGCACCACATTTGCGATTGCTTCAAAAAAAGCTAGCTGAAGAAGTAACGACAATGGTACATTCCGAAGCTGATTTGGACAGAGCTGTACAGGCTAGTAATATTCTTTTTGGCAAATCTACTTCTGAAGACCTAAAACAACTGGACGAGCAAACATTTTTAGATGTTTTTGAAGGAGTTCCACAAGCTGAACTCCCTAAGGCAGAACTGGAAAATGGTCTCGATATGATTGGAGCTTTGGCTGCTAAAACCGGGTTTCTAGCTTCCAATGGAGAGGCACGAAGGGAATTGAAGCAGAATTCGATTTCGGTAAACAAGGAAAAGGTGAAAGAAAACTACGTTATTACCAATTCCGATTTAATCAACAATAAATTTGTGTTGCTTCAAAGAGGCAAGAAAAATTATTTTGTTTTAAAAGTAGCGTAAAGCAACTGTTTCGTTCGTATACATCTTAAGTATAAAGCCAAAGAAATGAAAAAGTGTTTTTTATTACTACTGATTTTTTGGACAGTTTCTTGCTCTGATGATGATTCCAACCCTGAAAACGCTACTCTAGATGGGGAATGGACTTTGACTAATGTTAGCTGTTTTTGTGGGTTTCCTGACCTTCCAGAGTTCGAGTCTACTACAGTTCTCTTTGATGTGGAATCCGATGAAATTACGGTCTCACATACGGGAAGTTTTGAATATTTTAGGCCCAATGGCACATACTCTTATTCTGTTTCGGGTAGTGAGATAAGAATGATGGATGGAAGGTCCTATGAATTTGACATTTCAGAAAACACCTTGTTTCTCAGGTTTGTTGATGAACCTACTATTGCAGATGATGAAATTCTTTATACATTCATTAGAAATTAGAACTTACCTTTCAGAGGGCCATCAAATTACATCCTCTAACATCAGAATGGTCAAACCTTCCCAAAACCTCAAAAGAGCCGTCTTTATTTACTTTCCCTAAATCTTGGGTAGCAATAAAAGAGCATGAATGGATATTGGCCAAATCAATTATATTGATTCCTCCCGTTTTTCCATACTCCTGCGGAGAAAGGGGGTCTTCGGTATCTCTGGTCATAACTCTCATCCACGGAGGACAATTAAATATTCCGTTCCCTAAGGAATATGCCTGAGACAATAGCTCGGTCATGCCATATTCCGAATAAATTCTATCCACGCTAAACCCTTCGAGTAACTTTTGGTGCAATTCTTCACGAATCAACTCTTTTCTTCTTCCTTTCATCCCCCCAGTTTCCATAATCTTGGTGTGCTCCAATTTTGTTGGGTATTGCTCGACCAAATCCAATAAGGCAAAAGAGACACCAATCAACAGAGTTTTGGTCCCTTTCTCCTCCAATTGAATGAGTTTTTCATGGAGTTGCTTTAAATCATATAGGTAAAAACCACTATCCGGATGTTGGGATTGATTGACCAAATCGTCTACCATAAAAACCAAAGAAGACCCTTTTCTTTCCAGATATGAAGGAAGTAAGGCGAGAATACAATATTCTTTAATCGAACCAAAAAAATGTGTAAACCCCCTTGTGTAGCTTTCTTTATAAACATTTAAATCTGTGATATAATGTTTACTGGTTGTACTCCCAGTGGTGCCACTACTTTCAAAAATAGCCTCAACCTGTTTTGAAGAGGACACTATTTTTTTCGATTTAAAGAATTCAATAGGGAGAAAAGGAATTTCAGAACTATGCGAAACGTTTCTTGGAGTTTTGCTCAATAGCTCACAATAAGATTTGTAAACAGAGTTATGCGCAAATTGAAAACTAAAAATTTTCAGGCACTGGGCCTCAAACTCATCCGAATTTGAAATGGAGAAAATAGATTGGATGTTATTGAGTTCCATGGCCAACAAAAATAGGCCAAAAAAGAAAAAAGCCCTTAAAAGGGCTTAAGATATGGGGGTTATTTGATGACCAATTTCCGGGTCATTGTTTTTTCTTGTATCGTTACTTGAAGTACATAGACTCCAGGTAACAAACGTGATATGTTCAATGTATTTGTGGATATTCTATCCGTGAGGACAACATCTCCAAATACATCAAAAACCTTTACATTTTTTGTTCCGTTTGATGAAGTTGTGATATAGATTTCATCTCCGTATGCTGGGTTCGGATACATTTTGAACCCTTGTAGTTCGCTCACCTGTTGTGTGTTTACAGTGACCAGTTCTTGACCGAAGCTAAATAGTGGTAATGCCATAAGAATAACTAAGTAGAGGTTCTTCATATATGCTGATTTGGGGTCTATGCATAATAAAAGTAGTTAAAGCCTAAGATGATACCTATAAAATGTTGTGAAACAGGAAATTATGTAGGTTAAGCGAAAAAACCCAGAAGTTTAAAGGGAAAAAAGGTCAAAAATATCGACGAACTACTTGATTATCAGTTTTCTGGTAGCAACTTTATTGTTTTCCAGAATTCGGATAATGTACATGCCTTTATCCAATCGAGAAAGATTTAACTCCTTACCCAAGATGGTGGTTTGAAGTACTTGGGTGCCCAATACATCAAAAATTGCAATCTGTTTGGGATTATTGGAAAGGGTTTCGATAAAAACCTTGTTTTGGGTACAAGGGTTAGGATATAGTTTTAAGCCATCAATATCTGCATTGGACTCTACATTCTCTTGAGAGAATCCAATAGCACAAATAAAAAATAAAAGTACCGCGTAAAGGTGCTTCATATAAAGTAGGTTACAAAGGCTATGCCACAAATATAGCCAATTACATCCCTGAAATTGAGCATTTTGTCGAAAAAGGGCTGACTTTTTCGATGAAGTGCATGAAAAAAGCCCCGAATTACGGGGCTTTAAAACTATTTATGTCTTTTATGTTTTTAGTTAATACCTACGGTCCACCCTGAACCCCAAGTAACGACATCAGTACCCGTACCGTTTCCAATACCAGTTACCAAATCTCCTTCGGCAACACCTCCATCAATAGAGGTATTACTGTTAACATTGGTAAAAGTCACATCTGTAAAAGTAAGCGTATCATCCGTAATATTTTGAGAAGTAGGAGTAGCTGCTTCATCATCATCGACAGAAATACCCGTATCTTTTCCTATAACTTCAACATTCGAAAAAGTTCCTTGAGTTCCAGCTCGTAATAAAAACCCTCTAGTGCTGTCTCCAGCACTTAAGCTTTCAATCGTTACATTGCTAACCGTTGGATTTGAAAAAGTACCTGTGGCGTTAGTAAAATCTGTATTGAAACCATCGCATTCAAAAGATTCGTCTCCAATACCATCACCTTGAAGCACATAAGCATCAGTTATTGTTCCAGAGTAACCCTCAGTCCAATCTATGGAATCATCTTGAGCATTTACCACTGCTATATGACTTGCATTTACTGTACCGCCAAAAAATTCAACCCCATCATCAGCTCCTTCAAAAGCTTGAATGAAGTCAACCGTTGTTCCGTTACCTACACCATAAAAAGAGAAACCGTTATTCTCTGACTGTCCATCAGCTGCTCCCCCTGAGTATTCTACACGTACGTAACGGAGAATACCGGAATTGTCATCTGCAACATTTCCGCCATATGGTAGATTTCCAATTTCAGAAGTGGAAGTTGCTGTGCCAGTAACGGAGTTTAATGGAGCTCTTCCCAAAAGGATAAGGCCTCCCCAATCACCTGCTGAAGGATTGCTAGAACCAGAAGTAAAAACAATTGGGTTTGCAGATGTTCCATCAGCAATGATTTGTGCTCCTTGAGAAATCGCCAAGTAAACACTAGTTCCTGCCGCCTGGGCTCTTATCGTAGTTCCTGCTGGAATAGTAATTGTTGTACCGCTTGCCATAATGGTAGCACCAGAAAGGATATAGTCCAAATCTGGATCCAGAGTTAAATCTTCTGTATATACACCGCTGAGACGTACCTCAGTATCTGGATCTACAGAAGGGTTAGTTGTGTTATTCGTAATACTGTTATCATTTATAATGATATCAGCGGTATCGTCGCTTTCACAAGCAATGAACAAAGCTGCGGCTATACCTAAAAATAAAAAATTGTTTTTCATTTGTTCGAGTTTAAAAAAAGAATTAAAATTTATATTTGAGGGTTAGCCCAACGTTAACCCCAAGGTTATACTCTCTAATAACAATATCCCCACTTCCGGTTCCTTCTCGGGTCAATGTGATATCTGGATTCAATAAGTTTCTGGCACTTAAATTGGCTTCAAAATGTTCGCCAATGGGATTTCTCCACACAAAATTTAATGTAGGAACAGCGTTTTCTACAATGTTACCCAATGATCCGGCTCCTAGAGCGAAAATCCTATCTGAAAAATAGGAGAAGACTAAAGTGGCTTTTGGCGCATAATTTTCAAAAACTGGACTGTAGTTTATATCTGCATTAATGATGAATGGTGATGCGCCTTCCAATTGGTCAGAATCTCGGTCAAAAGAGGTGCCAAACGTATTATTTGTGTCTGGTCCAGCAGGGATGGCCTTCAAATCCTGATTGGTATAGGTGTATGCTGCATTCAAACCAAATGAAAGCAATGCGTTTTCCTCCGCATCAGTGATGAGGTTTTTTCTTAGTTCAAGTTCAACCCCATAAGCTTCTGCTCTGTCTCCCGTTCTAAAGAAGCGTTGGGTTCCGGTTGCGTCTGCTGCTATTACCCGGTTTACAGGATCCTGAATTAATTTTCCAAAGGCCGCTAGGGAAATAATTTCACCTCGTTCCAAGAACCACTCATATTTGACATCAAAGTTGTAGATGTCCGAAAAGTTAACACCCGAACCATCTTTTCCACCAAATAAATCAGGATTACCTCCAACCCTTTGGGTAACACCTTCATAAACAAAAGGTGCTGTTTCTTTAAATTCCGGAAAAGAAACGGTATTACTAAAAGATGCTCTTAAGTTCGAATTCTCAGTAAGCGCATAGCGCATATTTAAACTTGGGAGAAAAAGATTTTCATAGACATCTCTGAAACCTGGGTCGTCCGGTGGAAGATTGATTACGTCATAAACGATTTCTTGACTAACGGATTCTGCTCTTAGCCCCGGTATAATTGTGATTTTATCACTTAGTTTTAAATCCAACGCCACATAACCGGCATGAATATCTAGATTTCCTTTATATGTATTGTCCGGTAGTCCTGGTCTGTTGACAGAGCCAATTTCATTGTTGATTGGGTTAAGGTTTCTTATTTCGAACAGTGCTCCTTCTCTACCTGTTAAACTGCTGTTTTCAATTGTAAAAAAGGAATCTAGGTTATTCACATCCGGTATAGGGGTTGTCCTGTCGAATATGCGATATCCATATCGAATACTATTGAACCTTCTTTCTTTTCTTCTGCCGTTATAACCAAAATTGATATTGACCTTCTCGGAAAGTTTGTGGGATAAATTTACGTAGCTGTTCAATTCATCATCCTCTATACTTTGAAAGAATCTTTGATTTTCAAAAGCTGTATTTGTGAAGAATACTGGGTTGGTATCGGGATCATCATCCAAACTCAATTGATAATTCTCTATAGTGAATCGCTTTCTATCGGGCTCATCTGAGAATACCTTGTTAAAACCTATTCCCCAATCCAAGGACCATTTTTCTTCAAAAACATGTTGACCGGTCAATTGATTCACAAAAATCATATCTTGATTAAATTGTGTGTTCTGAATGAAGAATCCATCATCTGAGGTTATACCATCTCGATTGAAACCATTTCCATCAACACCATAGAATCCAACAGCATCTGTAGAATTGTTTACAAAAAGGGAACTGAACTTTACCTTGTGGTCGTTGTCTATACGATAGGTTATATTTCCTAAAATGGTTGTGGCCGTCTTGTAGGCAAACTCTCGGACGTTGGGGAAATCAAATTTTAAAACGTTGGTAAAATCCCTTGCAGGACCTTCCCAGAGCTCATAACCATTATTGAAACTAGCCGCGCCAAAAAAGCTTAATCTTGATTTGTCTTCATTGAAATTGAACGAATAGCCACCTTCAATTGCCCCAGAAAAATTGATGGGACTCCAAGCATCTTGAGGATCAACTCCATGTGATAGAATTATGGCAAATGGGTCGTTATCATAGCGATTATAGAATCCAAAGTTGCTTGGTCCTTCACTACGCACAAAATCTTCTCCAGTGGCATTAGTATTTATTCCTGAGCCTAGTGAAATTTCTAAGTACCCATCACCAGTGTACTCTTTGGAATCTATGTTGACATTTCCTGCAGAAAAGTCCCCATAAAATTTTGCACTATAAGCTTTACTTACCGATACATTTTCTATTATGCTAGAAGCAAAAAGATCTAGGTTAATATTCTTTTTATTTACATCATTGGACGGAAGGGAAAGACCATTCATTGTAGTGTTTTGATAACGATCTCCCAACCCTCTGACGTAGACGTTACTAGAACCTTGTTGCTTGGAAATACCGGAGATTTGGGCTACGGCTGCGGCAGCATCATCTATACCTTTTAATGTAAGTGCTTCTGCACTTATGGCCTCTTGCATGACCAAGGCATTTTTTTGCTGAAGTAAAAGTGCTACTTCGGAGTCCTTTTGAGCCGATGTTGTAACTACTACTTCATCCAATCCAAAACTACTTGCACCCAAACTTGCATTGATTTCAGTTACTTTTCCTGACTCTACAACAACATTGGGGATTTCTAGCGTTTCATATCCTAAAAAACTTATCACCAAAATGTAATTCCCAGTGTCCACCCCTTCAATAGCAAAAAGTCCGTCAAAATCCGAAGTAGTCCCTTGAGTTGTTCCTTTTATTAATACATTGGCAAATGCCAGAGGCTCGTTATTCAACTCTTTGTCAGTTAATTTTCCGACAATTGTTCCTGAGTCTTGGGAATGCAGGCCATAACACAAAAAGGTAAACAACAGTATCAGATATGTTCTCATCAGTAGTTTTGCTTGGATTATAATTCGGGGCAAAGAACGCGACGTGCTGTAAAAGCTATGTTAGTCACCTGTTAAGTGTTTATTGAAAAAATGTTACAATAAGGTTATGACATTAAATGAATGTTAAGCATTTATCGAGTTGTCGTATTATATTTACATTTGGGTGTTACTAACTAATTATGCCATCCCATGAAAACAAAGGATATCAAAATACTATTAGTGGACGATGAACCGGATATCTTGGAAATTGTGAGTTACAACTTATCTGCCGAGGGGTACGAAGTCTTCACGGCCAAGAACGGTGCTGAAGGTGTTGCCAAGGCAAAAAAGAAAAATCCGCACCTTATTATTTTAGATGTTATGATGCCCGAGATGGATGGGATTGAAGCTTGTGAAGTTCTTAGGAATACTCCGGGCTTGGAGAATACCATAATCACTTTTTTAACTGCAAGAGGGGAAGACTATTCCCAAGTTGCCGGCTTTGATGCAGGAGCGGACGATTATATAACCAAGCCAATCAAACCAAAAGTGTTGGTAAGTAAAGTGAAAGCCCTGTTACGAAGACTAAAGGACGAAAAACAAGAGATTGAAGACATCGTCAAAGTGGGTAACATTGTAATCAACAGGGAAGAATATAAAATTGTAAACGATGGTAAGGAAATAGTCCTGCCCCGAAAAGAATTTGAACTCCTTTCCTTGCTAACATCAAAACCCAGTAAGGTTTTTAAACGAGAGGTTATCCTTGACAAAGTATGGGGCAATGAAGTGGTGGTTGGAGGAAGAACCATAGATGTACACATCAGAAAATTGCGCGAGAAGATTGGAGACCATCACTTTAAAACGGTAAAGGGTGTAGGCTATAAGTTTGTCTTGTAATGGCCATCCAAACTAGGAAATCCTATAAGTTTGCTTTACGTTCTTCCTTGGTAATCACTCTGATTACTACCTTATTTTTTGCGGTTACAATGGCTTTTATGGAAGAATTGAACCTATTTCTACTTGCGTTACTGTTTGTAGGTTCGTTCGTTGTTTCATTTATTGTATTGCAAGTTCGGGTGGAACGCTTCATTTATAGAAGAATCAAAAAGATATACGACGATGTTTCTCTTTTGGAATCCTCTACGTTTTCTTCCAAACCTGTCACCACAGACATGAAGACCCTGACCGAAGAAATTGAAAAATTTGCGGAGGACAAAAAGATTGAGATTGATACACTGAAAATTCAAGAAGAATATCGAAAAGACTTTCTGGGGAACGTATCACACGAACTGAAAACTCCTCTATTTACGGTACAAGGTTATATACTTACCCTGCTAGATGGGGCAATCAATGATAAAAAAGTTCGCGAAAAGTATTTGGCTAGGGCAAATAAAGGAGTAGAACGATTGATTTATATAGTTCGTGACCTTGATTTAATTACCAAGCTTGAAGTTGGGGGACTTAAGCTTGAGAAGGAAGATTTTGACATTATTGAACTTATTCAAAATGTGTTTGACTTATTGGAAATGAAGGCAGCGGATAAAGAAATTACCCTCACTTTCGACATGGAATATCCGGAACCCATTTACGTAAAGGCGGATCGTGAAAAAATCCAACAGGTGATTAGTAACCTATTGGTTAATTCCATCAAATACGGTCATCCAAAGGGTACCACTGAAGTAAGTGTTGAAAACCTTATTAAAAACAAAGTTATTGTTCGTGTAACCGATAATGGCGAAGGAATTCCCAAAAAACATGTTCCCCGCCTATTTGAACGCTTTTATCGCGTGGACCAAAGTGGAAGCCGTAAAGAAGGAGGTTCCGGTTTGGGGCTTTCCATTGTAAAGCATATTATTGAAGCCCACGACGAAAAAATCTACGTAGAAAGTGAGGAAGGTGTGGGCTCGGAATTTTCTTTTACTTTAGAAAAGACCTCGAACAATTCCGGATAATCAATATCCGATTCAAATTGGGTCAACCCTTTAAAGGAGTCGGTGCTATCCAACTGTTCCATAGTAAAATCATCCTGCTTACAATAGGGCACTAGCCCTTGTTTTTGCATTCGTTTCGCCAAATACTCCTGCTCATATTGACCCGGGGTTGGGATAAAAAACGCCTTCTTTTCCAACTTAGCCAAATCCATTACTGTGGTGTATCCGGAACGACAAAGGATTAATTCACTCTGATTTATGGAACTCTCAAGTGCTTTGGATTTCATGAAATTATAAAGGTCCAAGGTATATGTCTTATGCTTTATGGTCCTATGGGTTTGTTCCTTCTCTATTTTGCCCCTAACGAATAGAATTTTTCCCGCAAAACTATTCAGTTCAAGTAATAGCTTTTCTTCCAGCAAGGTGCGCTGCGGCTCCGGTCCAGATAATAAAACCATTAAATCGAAGGAAGTTTCATTTTGATGCTTTTCAAACCTGCTTAATGGCCCTAGATACTTGACATTTATCTTCTTCTTTTTTAAATGGCCCAGTTTTCCTGTCAAATTAGGTTTCCCTTCAACATCGGGCACCCAACAAGCGTTAAACTTCTTTATAATATTTTGATGCACTTTAGAACTCATCCAAGTGGTATTTCCAGAAAGCACATTCAACTGATGGGTAATGAAAACGCAGGGCACTTTTTTATAATATACACCTAAGCGATTGTCAGAGATAATGCCGTCCAACTGATGCTCTTTTATCAATTTTTTAACCGCTTTCTTCTCTTTGGCTATGGCTTTTAGAACTTTTGGGGAGTCCCATAGCATCTTAATTTTAAAATTACGGCCTTTTTCAGCATAGCTGATTTTATAGGAGGGCAACTCAAAAGAAGGCAGGTTCGGAAACTCCTTTTGTAACAAAGACAGCGCTACTCCGTCTGAAGCTATATAAGGTTGATGGCCTTGCGCCAATAATGCATTAATAATAGGGATGCAACGCGTAGAATGTCCAAGTCCCCAGTTGAGAGGAGCCACCAGGATGCGTTTGGAATTTTGCATAGGACAAAGAAACAAAAACATCAAATCATTCTTGAAATCCGTAGTTTTACAAAATGTTAAATGATTGCCTTGGGAAGTAAAAATAAATTAAAGCGATTTAAGGATAACGAGTCCTTTCCCAATGTTGTTCAACCCTCTAGGGATGAAGCTTTGAATGATTTTGAATGGAGAGGAAAATGGCGTGATTTCTTCAAAAATGACAATCCCATTGTTTTGGAACTGGGCTGTGGCAAAGGGGAATATTCCGTTGGATTGGCGAAAAGAAATCCAAATAAAAACTACTTGGGGATAGATATTAAGGGAGCTCGATTTTGGCGTGGGGCGAAATCCGCCTTGGAGATGGATTTATCCAATGTTGCCTTTTTGCGCACTCAAATTGAATTGGTCGACTCACTTTTTGCTGAGAATGAGGTCGATGAAATTTGGATAACATTTCCTGACCCTCAGATTAAGTACAAACGTACCAAACATCGTTTGACAAATTCTATTTTCTTTAAGAAATATGAGCAGATATTAAAGCCGGGGGGATGTGTTCACTTGAAAACAGATAGCGAATTTCTACATGGCTATACCTTGGGACTTTTGCACGGTTTAGGTCATGAAGTAAGCTATGCCAACCATGATGTATATAAAAATGAAGGTAGCCCAAGTGAGGTAATGGAAATACAAACATTCTATGAAAATCAATATCTTGAGAAAGGAAAACCCATAACCTATCTTCAGTTTAGGTTTGCTGACTTATGACACACTTATTTGTCCTTTTTTTGATTACTTTCTTGGCAGCTTTCGTGGCATCTGCCCCACCTGGGCTTTTGAATGTCAATGCAGCTAAGACAAGTGTTGAGAAAGGAAAAGCCAATGGGGTGATTTTTGGTCTGGGTGTCGCGTTCATGGTCATGTGCCAAACCTATATTTCAGTTCGAATTGCCAAATATCTATCAAGGAACCCAGAGATAATAGGTATGCTTTTGAAGACTGCCGTGGTGGTTTTTGCGATACTGGCTATTTTTTTCTTTGTAAAAGGGAAAAAACAGAGTAATACCTCAAAAGAATTCGTCGAGGTAAAAAAGCGCAGTAGTTTTACCAAGGGCCTTTTTCTTGCGGCAATTAATGTGTTGACCATTCCCTACTACAGTGGTTTAAATACCTTGTTTCATAGCCAAGGATTTATGGATTACCAGGTGATTGATGAAGTTATCTTTATTTTGGCTGCTGGCATGGGGACTTTTTTGGTTATGTACCTCTATGCTTTTTATTTTAATAAAATGGAACAAAAAACCAATCGTTTCTCAAAAAATTCAAACTATATTCTTAGTGCCTTAATGCTTGTCTTATTGATGATTACCCTGATGAAAATGTATTATTGAATAATGGAAGAACCCAATTTTTTTGATAAGGTATATGAAGTGGCCAAGTTGATCCCTTACGGAAGGGTCACCTCATATGGAGCTATTGCTAAATATTTGGGTGCCGCTCGCAGTGCAAGAATGGTAGGTTGGGCCATGAACAATTCGTTATCAAAAGATGTACCAGCACATCGTGTGGTAAATAGAGTAGGAGTATTGACAGGGAAACACCATTTTGATGGCACAAATTTGATGCAGCAACTTTTGGAGAATGAGGGAATCAAAGTGGTTGATAATCAAATTGTGGATTTTCAAAAATACTTTTGGGATCCAGGGAAAGAACTGCAATAACCCAACCCTATCCCACCATCTTCATTTTCAATGGCCAGACTTCACAAAATGAAGCCATTGCCGTATCTTTGTAATTTAGAATCAGTTTAAACGACTGCAAACAAAACAATTGATGAAATTCAACAAAGCAGACATTCTTAAAGCATTGGAAAAAATCTCTGCACCAGGGGAAGGACAGAATTTGGTAGAGAGCGGAGCGGTGACCAATGTTCAGGTTTTTGGTGATGAAGTTGAAGTGGATGTAACTATTAAAAACCCAAGTCTTCAAGCTAGAAAGAAGACTGAAGTGGAAATCTTGAAGATAATTCACCAAGATGTCTATCAAAAAGCCAAAATAAAGATAAATCTTAAGGTGGATGCTCCCGCTAAACCTAAGGTGAATCAAATCAAGGGGAAACCCATTCCAGGTATCCAAAACATCATTGCAGTTGCTTCTGGTAAAGGAGGTGTGGGTAAGTCTACGGTTACTGCCAATCTAGCGGTTACTTTGGCAAAAATGGGTTTTAAAGTTGGCCTTTTGGACACGGATATTTACGGACCATCCATGCCCATCATGTTTGATGTGGCTCTAGAAAAACCCCTTTCCATAAATGTGGATGGCAAGGCAAAGATGAAACCGGTTGAAAATTATGGTGTCAAATTACTTTCCATAGGCTTTTTCACTCAACCGAACCAAGCTGTTATTTGGCGTGGACCCATGGCATCCAAAGCCTTGAACCAAATGATTTTTGATGCGCATTGGGATGAACTCGACTTTTTGCTCTTGGATTTACCACCGGGAACTGGGGATATCCATTTGAGCATCATGCAATCTTTACCAGTTACTGGAGCTGTTGTGGTCAGTACTCCGCAAGAAATTGCTTTGGCAGATGCTAGAAAAGGAGTGGCTATGTTCCAACAAGAAGCGATTAATGTCCCTGTATTGGGGATAATAGAAAATATGGCCTATTTTACTCCAGAGGAGTTGCCTGATAACAAATATCATATCTTTGGAAAAGATGGGGCCAAAAACCTTGCTGAAGACTTGAGTGTTCCTTTTTTAGGTGAAATACCTTTGGTACAGAGCATTCGAGAAGCTGGAGATGTAGGAAGACCGGCTGCGCTTCAAACGGCTACCGCCACCGAGGAGGCTTTTGAGGAGCTCACAAAAAATGTAGTAAGTGAATTGGTGAGAAGAAATACCGATTTACCTCCTACTGAAGCAATTAAAATTACAACGATGGCGGGTTGTTCAGCCGTCAAAAAGAAATGAGTATGACAGCAGAAGAATTACGTAGCAATGTAGAGAAAGCTTTGGAAGAGATAAGACCTTTTCTTCAAAGCGATGGAGGAGATATCTCATTGATTTCAATAGATAATGAGAATTCCGTGAAAGTGAAGTTGGAAGGAAATTGTATCGGGTGCAGTGTCAATCAGATGACACTTAAAAGTGGTGTTGAAATGACCATTAAAAAATACGCACCACAAATTGAAGAAGTGGTCAACTTAAGTTAGTATGACCGATATCATAATTACTTCATTGGGCAAAATGTAAGTTGCACCCTTCAAAACACTTTACATGATTACAACCGATATTTTGATTATTGGAGCGGGACCTACGGGTCTTTTTGCTGTTTTTGAGGCAGGTTTGCTACAATTAAAATGTCATATTATCGATGCACTTCCACAGCCTGGTGGACAATGTGCCGAGATATATCCAAAAAAACCTATCTACGATATTCCTGGTTTTCCAGAGGTATTGGCGGGAGAGTTAGTCGATAATCTCATGGAGCAGATTAAGCCATTTCAGCCGGGATTTACTTTAGGAGAACGTGCAGAAACCATTGAAAAACAAGAGGACGGTTCGTTTGTTGTTACTACCAACAGGGGAACTCAACACAAAGCACCTATTGTGGCCATTGCAGGAGGATTAGGGAGTTTTGAGCCTAGAAAACCTCAATTGTCCAACCTTTCCGATTATGAAGACAAGGGCATAGTCTACATGATAAAAGAACCTGAAGTTTTTCGGGATAGAAAGGTGTTGATAGCCGGAGGCGGTGATTCAGCCTTGGATTGGTCTATATTCTTGGCAGATGTAGCTTCAGAAGTGACACTGGTGCACCGACGAAATGAGTTTCGCGGAGCCCTAGATTCAGTGGAGAAAGTACAACAACTCAAAAATCAGGGAAGAATAACCTTGATTACCCCTGCTGAGGTTAGAGGATTGGAAGGTGCAGAAAAGTTGGAGAAAGTTAGTATTGAAAAAACAGATTCAGGAGAAAAAATAGACTTAGAAGTAGATGATTTTATTCCCTTGTTCGGTCTGTCCCCAAAATTAGGCCCTATTGCGGATTGGGGTCTTGAAATTGAAAAGAACGCCATTAAAGTGGATAACACTCTGGATTATCAAACCAACGTTCCTGGAATCTATGCCATTGGCGATGTGAATACCTACCCTGGAAAACTAAAGTTGATTTTGTGCGGTTTTCATGAAGCTACTTTGATGTGCCAAAGTGCCTACCAACATATCCACCCGGATAAAAAGTACGTCATGAAATATACTACTGTTGGAGGGGTGACAGGATTTGATGGTAGTAAAAAAGAAGCTCCAAAAGCAGTGGTCAAAGCAATAGATTAGTAAGGAATTTTGTTTCTTGCTGACTTTTATGGCGTCAAAAGTACCTAAATGAGCGACATTAAAATCAAAATCACAGATAGAGAAGGTGTATTGCATGAAGTCGATGCACCAACGGATATGAACATGAACTTGATGGAGGTAGTGCGTTCCTACGAGCTTGCTCCGGAGGGTACAATCGGTATTTGCGGCGGAATGGCCATGTGTGCTTCGTGCCAATGCTATGTGAATTCAGACCATGACCTTCCTGAAAAATCAGATGATGAAGAGGCAATGCTATCTGAAGCCTTTAACGTTGAGGACAATTCCAGACTGGGTTGTCAAATCCATATTACTCCACAACTTGAAGGTCTGGAAGTAAAACTAGCACCAGAAGAACTTTAGATTCTCGCTTGATAAGTAAACAGATTGTAATACCTCCCTTCAGAAGCAATTAATTCTTCGTGGGTACCTTGTTCCGTAATTCTCCCATTCTCAATGACCAATATTTGGTCTGCTTTGCGGATGGTGCTCAAACGGTGTGCAATCACAAAAGTGGTTCGTCCCTTAGTCAATTCCGCCAAACTTTTTTGAATTAGCGCTTCAGACTCGGTATCCAAGTTAGACGTAGCTTCATCCAAAATAAGAATTTTAGGATCCGCCAAAACAGCTCTAGCAATGGCGATACGTTGTCGCTGACCACCTGAGAGCTTTACTCCTCGTTCACCTATCAAGGTATCCAAGCCTTCATCAAACCGGTCGGTAAATTCATCGACGTAAGCCGCTTTAACAGCTCGTTGTAATTGCTCTTCGGATGCATTCGGCCTAGGGAAGAGAATGTTTTCTCGAATCGTACCTTCAAACAAAAAATCATCCTGAAGCACCACACCTAAATATTGCCTAAAACTATTGAGGTCTATTTTGGACAAATCTTGCCCATCAATGGTAATGGTTCCGGTATCAGGCTTTAAAAAACTAGCAGCCAAACCTGCAATAGTTGATTTTCCAGAACCTGAACTACCTACCAAGGCGACAACTTGTCCTGATTTCACTTTGAAGCTAATATTGTGTAAGACCTCTTTTTCTTCTTCATAGGAAAAGGAAACGTTGATAAAATTCATGTTGCCCAAAATTGAATCCAATTGAAGAGTACGCTCACCTTCTTCAGCTTCTTCGGGAGTGTTCATCAATTCTTCTGTTCTATCCAATCCGGCCAACGCTTCAGTCAACTGACTACCCACATTGCTCATTTGAACAATCGGAGCAATCATAAGCCCCAACAAAATAGTGAACTGCACAAATTCACCAATCGTCAAACTGCCTTCAATAATTTGATATCCACCATAGCCCATGACACTTGTAGTAGCAACACCAAGTAAAAAGGTTGAGGAGCTCGACATAAATGCTGTAGTGGTCAAACTCTTTTTTACATTTTGATACAAACGGTCTACGCCTACCTCAAAAACCGCTTCCTCCTGTTTTTCGGCATTAAAACCCTTAATCACACGTATTCCCCCGAGGGTTTCCGTAAGTCTTCCTTTTACTTCTGCATTGATTTTTCCCCTATTTCGGAAAATGGGACGAATAATCTTGAAAGCTTTCAGAGCAATAACAGAAAAAACAATCAATGGAATAAAAGTAATCAGGGTCATGGGAACACTTATATCCAATAACAGAATCAATGAAACTACAGCTGTTATTGTTCCTCCTACCAGTTGCACCAATCCAGTTCCGATAAGATTCCGAACACCTTCCACATCTGACATGATTCGGGATACCAAGGCCCCCGATTTTGTATTGTCAAAAAAACTGATGGGTAGGGCCAATACTTTTTTTTGTACTTGAGCACGTAGCTCCGATATTAAATATTGGGCCTGTACACTCACTATTCTGGTAAGGAGAAACGAAGTTATGGCCTGTACCAAAATGGCCAACATAACCCCGGCAACCAGATACTTGAGCATGGTATAATCCTTTTTTACGATAACATCATCAATAAGATATTTTGAAGCAATGGGAGCAACAAAACTTGCAGCTTTGCTTATAGCAATTAGAAGCAAGCCAATGAGTACCAATTTTCTTCTTGGCCAAATAATAGTTTTAAAAGCCTTAAGGATGCTTACTTTTTTTTCTGACATAGCTTTTGGGAAAGAATGTGCAAGTTAGTTCAAATTTTAAGCTCGTAAAACCAAAATAGGTGTTCATAAACTCAAATACTTTAACAATGCCTACATATCCTATCTTTGGGACGGAACATTAGAAAAATGTTGAAAACACCGATTCTTTTTTTTCAAATGCTTTTTATAGCGATAGGATTATCGCAGGAAAACTATCCACAGCTTCAAGAAATTGTTACGGATAACGCCCATATCTTCAATCAAGAACAATTGATGGGCATGCGGGCAAAGCTCAGTCAGTTTGAAACCGAAACCACGAACCAATTGGTTGTGCTCACTATTCAACGTTTGGGAAGCGAGACAATAGAACAATATGCCAACGGAACTTTTAACCAAAACAAATTAGGCCAAGTAGAAAAGGACAATGGGATATTAATCCTTTTTGCCAAAGAGGACCGGGAGGTACGGATAGAAGTAGGTTATGGTTTGGAGCCGTTCATTACAGATGCAGTGGCCTCTAGAATTATTAGGAATACCATGATTCCAGAGTTTAAGCAGGAAAACTATTTTGAAGGACTGGACATGGCTACCAATCAGATTATTCAATTTTTGAATGACCCTGAAGCTTTGGAGGAATTCAAGAATGAGATAGACGACGAATCTGATATGGGCTTGGGATTCAAGATTTTTATAATGCTTTTTCTGTCCATTTTTATAGCGGCAGGAGGTTTTATTTTTATAAAGGTCTATCGAAATATTATTGAAGTTTTCAGGGGCATATTTATCGGCAAACTGGGTATGTTGCCCGGAATGTTCATGGCGGTTTTTAGTTTACTACCATTGGGCTTATCCCTGGTTTTTGTGATTATGCCTCTTGTATTTGTTGTCCTGATTTGGGAAGTTGATGTTTCGAATTATGAGTACCTCTTGGACCAGCCAAGTCGGATTTTATATCTTTTCGGGTGCATTTTAGGGTTGGCCATGCTCTTGGCAGTGGTCAAAATCCGAATCAAAGGAAAAGAAGATTTCAAGCTTTCATTTTTTAAGAGTAATAAGAAATACTTGTCCAAAACCTTTTCTTCAGGAGGTACACATTCTTTTGGTTCAAGCTCTAGTGGTGGGAGCTCCAGTAGTTTTTCCGGTGGTGGAGGAAGTTCCGGTGGCGGTGGAGCAAGCGGGAGTTGGTAGTTTTCTTTTTATCTTCACTCAACAATTTTTAAATACTTCCAAATGAGAATCCTTAGTTTAATTGTCTTGTTGATTTTTTCTTCATGTGCCAAGAAAGAGCCGCTTACAGAAGTTGAAAAATGGGAGGCACAGGCAGAAAACATCACCATAATTCGAGACGATTTTGGAGTCCCTCATATTTACGGAAAAACCGATGCCGATGCTGTTTTTGGATTGCTTTATGCACAGTGTGAGGATGATTTTAATCGTGTGGAGCAAAACTATATTTGGGCCATTGGTCGGTTGGCTGAGGTAGAAGGAGAAGAGGCTATCTACAGCGATTTGCGGGCCAGACTTTTTATGACCAAGGAAGAAGCTATGGCCAATTATGAGAAAAGTCCGGACTGGTTGAAGAGATTATGTGATGCTTTTGCCGATGGCATCAATTACTATCTACACACACATCCAGAGGTAACACCCAAACTTTTAACCCGTTTTGAACCCTGGATGCCTTTTTATTTTAGTGAAGGAAGTATTGGTGGTGACATTGAACGAATTTCCACTCGGAAAATACAAGCTTTTTATGAAGGTAATATGGAGATTCCCGAAATGGAGAAATTGGAAATAAAGAAGAAAAAGGAGATGGCCGAACCCCAAGGGTCCAATGGAATTGCTATTTCTGGGGAATTAACGCAATCTGGAAATGCCATGTTGTTGATTAATCCACATACGTCTTTTTACTTTAGGGGAGAAGTTCATGTAGTTAGCGAAGAAGGCCTGAATGCCTATGGTGCGGTTACCTGGGGGCAATTTTTTGTATACCAAGGGTTTAACGAAAAAACGGGTTGGATGCATACCTCCACGTATACGGATGTGATGGATGAGTTTAAGGAAAAGGTAATGAACCAAGATGGAACACTTATGTATCAATATGGAGAAGAGCTAAGAACGGTTGAAGCCAGCGAGGTTATCTTAAAATATAAAGATGGAGATGAACTTAAAGAAAAAACCTTCCCCATGTATCATACGCATCACGGCCCAATAACCCACTTGGTAGATGGGCAATGGACGGCTTCTGCCATGATGTGGGAGCCTGTAAAAGCGTTGGAGCAATCCTATATCAGAACAAAACAAGATGGATACGATGGATTCCGAAAAATGATGGATATTCGAACCAATTCATCGAATAATACAGTTTACGCCGACGCGGAAGGAAACATTGCCTATTTCCATGGTAATTTCATTCCTAAAAGAGATACCATTTTCGATTTTACGCAAGCTGTTGATGGAAGTAACCCTGCCACGGATTGGAAGGGATTGCATGCGGTAGACGAAAATATATTGGTGTTGAATCCAAAAAATGGATGGATTCAGAATTGCAACTCCACACCCTACACATCGGCTTTGGAATATAGTCCTAGGCGAGAGGATTACCCGAAATACATGTCAAGAAATCAAGAAAACTTTAGAGGAGTTCACGCCATAGAATTGTTGACTGATAAAGGTGAATATACTTTGGATAGCTTGATTACATTGGCTCATGACCCTTATTTGCCTGCATTCAAAGCTTTGATTCCAGGATTGATAAAGGCGTATGATATGACCCCAACTTTAGAATTGAAAGGACCCATAGAGCTGCTAAGAAACTGGGATTTTACCACTTCAAACGAATCTGTAGCTATGACTTTGGCACATTATTATGGAACGAAAAGTTATATGCAAGCGAAACGACCGAAAGGGATGTACTCCATGCAGTTAGTGGAGTATTGGGGAAGTGAATCCCCTGACCAAGAGAAGCTGGCATTGTTTCAAGAAACAGTAAATCAACTTAAGGAAGATTTTGGCACATGGGAAATGCCTTGGGGGGAGGTAAATCGCTATCAACGGTTAAATGGGGATATCCGTCAGGCCTTTGATGATAACAAACCTAGTATTCCGATTGGATTTGCCAGTGGTAGATGGGGTGCGCTGGCGGCGTATGGCGCTAGATACGATAACAATACCAAAAAGATATATGGTACACGAGGAAACAGCTTTGTGGCCGTAGTTGAATTTGGAGATAAATTGAAAGCCAAAACTATTTTGGCAGGTGGGCAGAGTGGCAATCCCAATTCTACTCATTTTAATGATCAAATTGAAATGTATGCCAATGAGGATTGGAAGGATGCTGCTTATTACAAAGAGGATGTATTGAAGCGAGCGAAAAAAACCTATCGCCCCGGAGAGTAGTTTTTATTCTTCTTCCTTAACGATTATTAAACTCGCTTTGGAACCTGTCGAAAGATTCCATTTATTGTTGTGGATGACCACGCCTTTTTCATCGGCAACCACCACTTGAGCAGTGTTTGGGCCTGAGCTACCTTGGTTGAGAGCCTCAAAATCTATTCTATTAAAACCCTTTACCAAATCAATATTAACGCCTTTAAAACTTCCGGATAATAGAATGTTGGCCTCTACAACCTCTCCGTTCAAATAAATTTTTACGCGATCACCATCCACATACTCATGATCCCTACAGACAATACCAACAAATTTTGCATTGGTTTTGATATCACCTAAGTATTGGTCACCATAATGCTTTTTGGACCCTTTCTTTTCTTTTTCTCCGACTTTGGAATCAATTACCAAATCATGCCCGGCTTGTAACAACTCTTTGTCTGGCAACATCTTAACTCCTGGATTATTGCTTTTAGAAGTCAGGTTATTATCAATCACGGAAGGCATACGAAGAGATGTACCTTGGTTACTACTCTTAATATCCAAGTTGTTTCTCTCACCAATTTTCAAAGGTCTAGTTGTTGGAATATCCCCTTGCGCCTGTATGGAAGGGAGTCCAATAACAAGGAAGAACAATAAGATTATGGACTTTCGCATAGCAATTTGGTCGTTAACCATTGATAAAGTTAACAAATACCTTGCCACGGAGCTGATAAATTGGAGTTAAATCCGATGATTAACAAGAGGATCTCCTCAATCTGGGGTATAGTCCAGTAATTTTTCAGGTCCCTCCAAAAGTAAACGTACAATTTGAAGCGTACCGTCAGTTTTGGTAGCAATTTGCCATTTAATCAATGATATTTCTCCCTTTTCTATTTCTATCCCAGTTATACTTCTAGGGTGTACACAACTACCATCGTTAAAAAATGGGATTTGCCCTGGTTCAGGAAATCGGGGCCTGTGAGTATGTCCTGCAATCGTAATTCGCAAATTATGTTTTAAAATCCACCGTTTTATTCGTTTTTCTATTCGGATTAGTTCTTTGTAATTTTTAGCTGGACTGGTTGGGTCTGCTATACCCACTACTTGGAGCGGTTTCCAAAGAATTCGAACTAAAAAACGTCCTATACGCCAGCAAACATAGTTCCACCAATCGGCTTGGTGTCCGTGAGTGCAGAACAACTCTTGCCCAGTTTCCTTATGCTTTAGAAGAAGGGCTTCGTGATATTTTATTCCTTCGAACAAGGATTTGTCAGAACCATCAATGGGCTCAAAATAATGACTAAGATGTTTTTCAACATAGTTGGCGTTCTGATAGACCATGTCATGGTTTCCCCAAACCATGTTTAGTCTTTTTTCATTATGAAATTGCTTCAGCAACTGAAACACATTTTTGTGGGCTTCAAAAATGGATTCAAAACTTATGTTTTCCCATAGCTCGTCACCATCACCCAACTCGCAATACTGAAAACCTTCTCGGTAATAATGGCTCAAGGCATGGAAATAGATATTTCGATTATTGGCAAAATCGTCAGCAAAACTGTTGTCCCCCCTATGGCAATCACTAAAAATGATGAATTTTGAGTCATCATCAAAAGGGATAATTTTGGCCTTCGCATAGGCTTTATCGAGTCGTTTAAAGGAAGACATTACCGGTTTTTTTTCTAAATATCCCTAAAAAAAAGCATTTAAACCCATAAAGATTCCCTTAACACATCCGCATTTCTTGATTTTGTAACTTTACCAATTAAACCACGACTAAATACTGTATGCAGAACGACTACAATATGGAGAGTCCCATGCTTCAGTTGGTAAGTTTCAACAAGTTGTTGGAACACTACGAAGAACAACTAAACAGCAAGGACAAATATTTGGTGGACCGCGCCAAGTTCGTATTGGATGCACAAGCACCTTATCCCGAACTTCGCGAAGGTTTTAGTGATTTGAGTCTTTTGACGAAGTACGAGGATGTAATCCGCATTATTTTGGCGGACACTTGTTCCCCTGTACTGGGCAAAAACGAAATCAAGACCATATCTTCCCCCTTTGAAAATTTTGTGTTCAATTCATCGGAACGTTTTAAAAACATCCTGAGGGATGCAGGCGAGGATTATGAATTGGAGATTAGAAACCTTCCTAAGGATATCAACTATATTTTAAAATGTATCATAGTGCTCAATTTCCATTATGGGTATAAGATGGATTTTAAGCGCCCCTTGTTCTACGATATTCCGGATAAGAACGGGTTAATGAAACATTATCGCGTATTGTACAACGCGGATTTTATGGAAATCCATCCAACGGAAGAGTCACGAGAACTGACTAAGGAGGATGTTGATGAGCTTCTTGAGAATTTTGACAACATAGACCTTTGGAAGGAAAAAATTCCACCAAATAGTTTTGTTTCAAAAGGATTTGTGATTGCCAATATGTTCGATGTAACCGCCGAGCATTCCATATCTGGGATAAAATCAACCCTAATAGGGAGCAATAAAAGAGGAAGCGAAAACTTCATGGAGAGTTTTCAGGATACATTCCGTTCGCTTTTCAACCTAAACAACATTCGAGTTGGCTTTGCCGGGTATGATTCTGGCACCAATCGTTTCCTTAAAATATATGGAAAGGGTATTGAGAGTTTTCTACTGAATGGAAAGGAGACTGGAGTTTGTACCGATATGCTTTGTGAGGGTTCTTATGGAAAGTTGTTGGATGAAAATACGTATTTCACCATTTCCAATGTTGAAAATTATTTCAAGAAATCGAAAGGCCAACAACCCTATAAAGGTCTTTATGAACAGGGTATACGGAGTGCCATTCTAGCTCCAATTGCGGATAATGGGAATCTTTTAGGAGTATTGGAATTGGTTTCTGATACCGTTAACGAACTAAATAGCGTGAACGCCAACAAGTTGGATGATGTCATGCCTTTTATAGTTTCAGCTGTATTGCGCTCCATAGAAGAAGAAGAGAATTTGGTGGACGCCATTATTCAACATGAGTGTACCACAGTTCATTCATCAGTATATTGGAAGTTTCAAGAAGAGGCCAAGAAGTTTATGGCCGATGAGCTCATAGGAAACCAACCTTTATTCAGGGAGATTGCCTTCAAGAATGTATATCCGCTATATGGTCAAGTGGATATCAAAGAGTCGTCCAAGCAGCGGAATATCTCTATTCAGCGCGATTTGATGATTCAACTTTCCGAAATCAATAGTGTCCTTCATGTGGCTGTAAAAAAATATAAACTGCCCATATACGAGGAATTAATGTTTCGGGTGGATACCTATCTGAACGAGGTGAAGGAAGCGCTCTATACCCATACCGAACAAGCTATCTTCGATTTTGTGAAAGAAGAAGTAAATCCAGTTTTCAGTCACCTGAAAAAGATGGATAAGAATCTTGCCGTACTGGTTGAAAAGTATGAATCCGAGATAGATCCAACTACTGAATCATATTATGACCACAGGCGTAATTATGATAATAGTGTGATGGAGGCCAATATGCAGTTGGCAGCGTTGTTGGATAAGAAACAGGTTGAGGCTCAAGAAATGTTTCCGCATTATTTTGAACGATACAAGACCGATGGGGTTGAACACAATATGTACATTGGCAGCTCTATCGCTAACGACCGTATTTTTGATGAGCTTTACTTAAGCAACCTAAGGTTATGGCAACTTCAGGTTATGTGCGATATGGAGAACAAATACTATGCACTTAAGCCAGAGTTGCCTGTTAAGCTTGATGTAGCTTCTCTGGTTTTGGTATATAGCACGCCGCTCGCTATTCGCTTTAGGATGGATGAAAAGCGGTTTGATGTTGATGGTACGTATAATGCACGTTATGAGATTATCAAAAAGCGTATTGACAAATCTTACATCAAAGGCACTAATGAGCGTTTAACACAGAAGGGGAAACTTTCTATAGTATACTCTCAGCGTAAAGATGAAAAAGAATATATGCGGTATATCACTTTTCTGAAGTCGAAAGGATATTTTACCAATAACATTGAAATTGTTGAGCTAGAAGGCCTTCAAGGAGTTACTGGTCTAAAGGCCATTCGAGCTGAAATATTGTATACCAAGGATAAAAAATCGGAACGCACCTATACGTATGATGATTTGATGGAAGAGTTGAAGATATAGTCTAGAAAGTCATTCTGTCCGGTCCAAAAAAGCGGAAAGCAATACCGAAGGCAATCACTGAGACTATCATGCCCACCATGAATATGTTGTAGGTGAGTCTTAAAATCTTATATTTTTTATCTAAAACAAGTCCTAAAAAGTAAAGGTCCTTGGTTAAGGATGAGTACACATAATCTTTGTCCTTTACCAGCTCTTGCAGTGCCCATTCGTACTCATCCAAATCCATTTTATGAAAGTTTCCAAAAAAGAGCAGATTTACTTTCTTGTCCTCTACATCTTGCTTGGTAAACTTTCCGCTAGTAACATTGGGTCTTGTTGCCAGTATGGATAATACCATAGAAACAACACTAAACACTATGAATATAAGTGTTGGATAAATTAAATAGGTATTGGAAGGATTGTCCAATTTTGGGATAAGGTTGGCCAATACCAATGAGATGATAATGGCATTCACCGACAATAAAATATTTGCCTTGGTATCCGCAATATCACTTAGTTTTAGGTGGTTTTTTAGAGTAACCCGATATAGGGTTTGCACACTTCTATCAGGGCTTTCACTTTTATATTTCGCCTTTAGAGCTTCTTTTTTGGCAATTTCCTTTTCGGTTTTTTTCTCTTTCACCAATTGCTTTAAGTTCCTTTCTTTTCCTTCCTGCCAGTTTTCTAGAGCGTAATCTGTGTAGAATTGATGTTCATTTCGGAACATTTTTATGTTTTCATCCCGCCATTCTTTGGGAGTATATCGAGCAATATCCAGCTTTTCCAGTTCCTCTTTAAGATAATCCGTGGTTTCCCAATAGCTTCTTTGTGCAAAATGGGAGGAATCTGCATCACGAATAATTTTTTCGGATAGTTTTTTTGGTTCGTAAAAGCGTTTGGTCGCCATTATATCATCACAAACGGACTGAATATCGGAAGTCGAGTATTGATTTTCTGAAAGAAACTGTTTGGCAATGGAACAACTGTTCTCCTCATGTTCGTTCACCCCTTTTGTGTAACCTGTATCATGGAACCAAGCGGCCAAAATAAGCTTTTCCTTTTCCGATTCGGGTAAATCACAATTGTTGAGTAATTCTTTAGTACTTTTAACTACACGCTGGGTATGTCGTAAATTGTGGTATAGGAAATTTGGGTCGAGTTCTTTTTCCAGAAGTTCGGTTACATAAGTTTCAGCCTTTCCTATAATTTCCGACATAGTTTTCGTTTAAAAATCCAAAATACAAAATTTTGGTATCAACCTTATCATTATGAAACTACGTGCATTATCGTTAATTCTGCTATCTCTGATTGCTGGATGTGCCACCTATAAAGAAAAATATGCGGAACCATTTCAAAAAAGTATAGTTCCTCAAGAGAAAACAGTTGAACATACGTTCTATTTAATAGGAGATGCGGGTAAATCCCCGATGGGTGGATTGAATCCAGCACTTCAAATATTTAAGTCCAAACTTAAAGATGCACCCGAAAAAAGCACGGCTTTGTTTCTGGGGGATAATATTTACCCAGCTGGTTTACCTGATAAAAAAGATTCGACTAAAGCCTATATAAACGCCAAGAATGATTTGGATGCCCAACTAAAGACTTTGGAAGATTTTAAGGGACGCCCAATTTTTATCCCAGGTAATCATGATTGGTATAATGAGGGATTGATTGGGCTGAAGCGGCAAGAGAATTATATTGAAAAGGTATTGAATGACAAGGATGCATTTCAGCCTGAAAACGGCTGCCCCATCAAAAAAATAGAAATCAGCGATGAGATTGTTTTAATTGCTTTGGATACAGAATGGTTTCTTGTGAATTGGGACAAACATCCCACCATTAACGATGACTGCGAGATCAAGGATAGGGGCAGATTTTTTGAAGAATATGAAAGTTTGATTAAAAAGAATTTGGACAAGACCATTATTGTGGCCTTGCACCACCCTATGTTTACCTATGGCTCGCATGGTGGACATTTTGATTTCAAAAAGCATATTTTTCCGAATAATGGAAAAGTACCCCTGCCATTTTTGGGTAGTTTAATCAATCTACTTCGAAAGACTACGGGAGCTTCAATCGAAGATCAGCAAAACCAAATGTACAATCGCTTAAAAAAGCGAATGGTAACCTTATCGCAGTATTCCAATAAAGTAGTTTTCGTCTCTGGCCATGAACATACCCTTCAATATATTGTGGAGGAAAGCATTCCACAAATCGTGAGTGGGGCAGGAGCCAAAACAGGTGCTACTAAGCTAAGAAATGGCAGTAAATTCTCCACTGGGAGAATGGGATATGCAGTGTTAAAAGTTTTTACGGATGGCTCATCAGCAGTGGACTTTTTTGGACCAAGGGAAAACGGTACCGAAGAGTTTTTGTTTAGCTCAGAGGTTTTGCCCCCGGACCTAAAAGGGAATACCAAACAATACAGTAGAGATTTTCCTCCTTACAAAGTAGCTTCGGTGTATTCGGCAGAAGAAATAAAAAAAACAGGATTTCATAAATGGTTATGGGGGGAAAGGTACAGAAAGTACTATGGAACCAAGGTAAAGGCTCCAACAGTTTTACTGGATACCTTATATGGTGGTCTGAAGGTGGTCCGAAAAGGGGGCGGTAATCAATCCAACTCTTTACGATTGGAGCATGCAGATGGGCGACAGTTTGTTATGCGCGATTTGCGCAAAAGTGCGGAGCGATACTTACAGGCAATAGCGTTCCAAGAGCAATATATTATCGGTCAGTTTGATGAATCCTATACTGAAGAATTGCTTCTGGATTTATATACCGCAGCACATCCGTATGCTCCATTTACCATTGGGGACCTATCTGATGCAGTAGGCATCTATCACACCAATCCCAAACTCTTTTACATTCCCAAACAATCTACTTTGGGCGATTTCAACAATGAATTCGGTAATGGTTTGTACATGATTGAAGAACATGTTTCCGACGGGCATGGAAACCTATCAAGTTTTGGAAATGCCAATAAGATTGAAAGTACATATGACCTGATGAAAAAATTGCGCAAGGATGAAAAATATAAGCTTGACGAAATTGAATATGTGAAAGCAAGATTGTTTGATATTCTTATTGGCGATTGGGACAGACATATAGACCAATGGCGTTGGGCGCAAGTTGATGACCCAAATGGAGGCAAGATTTTTAAACCTATTCCGAGAGATAGAGATCAGGCGTTTTCACGTTGGGGGGACGGATTGATTTTAGGAATTGGAACCAGGACGGTTCCTGGATTGAAAATTTTTGAAGGTTTTGGGGAAGAGGTCCGAAATGTAAAAGGTTTTACCTCCTCGCCAAGAACATTTGCCTTGGATATGGCCATTCTTTCAGAAACCGATTTGGATATGTGGGTTAAACAAGCTAAGTACATCCAAGCACAAATTGATGAAGAGGTGATTGATAAGGCCTTACAAAATTTTCCTGAAGAAGTAAGGGATGAGACCATTCAGAAAATTAAAGACAATCTTTTATCCCGCAAAAAAAGGCTAGTGGAAGTCGCAGAGGAATATTATAGCATTTTGAACAAATTTACTGTGGTTACTGGAACAGATAAGGACGATTACTTCAGTATTCGCTCCCTGCCCAATGGAGACTTGGAGGTGATGGTATATCGCATAAAGGGAGGTGAGAAAAAAGATTTATTCTTTAATAAAGTGTTTAGCACAAAACAAACGAAAGAAGTGTGGGTTTATGGACTCGATGACAAGGATGTTTTCGATATCAATACCCCAGAATCCAAAATCAAGATAAGGATAGTGGGAGGACAAAATAACGATGTCTACAAAATAGCTGAAAAGTCTAAAAAAGTGCATACCTATGACTTCAAGTCCAAGAAAAACACCTATGACCAAGCCTATTCAGGCAAAATCCATGAGTTGGATGATTATGACACCAACAACTATGTTTTTGAGAAAGTAAAGGCTAGTAATAATCAGCTATTACCTGCTTTTGGGTTTAACCCGGATGATGGAGTTATTCTTGGTTTAACCAATACCTATACGTTTAATGGTTTTAGGCAGAATCCTTTTACCCAGAGACATACGGTCAATGCAGGATTTTATTTTGCAACAAGCGGATTTGATTTGGGATACAATGGCGAGTTTGCCCATGTTTTCGAAAATGTCAACTTTGAGCTTGATGCAAGATTTACAAGCCCCAACTTTGCCATTAACTTCTTCGGTTTTGGAAATGAAACAGAGAACAACGACGATACCGAAGAGCTTGAGTTGGATTTTAATCGGGTAAGGATACAAACCATTAAGTTCAAGCCCTCTTTGGTTTGGCGTGGTAGACTGGGTTCAAAAGTACGCGTAGGGGTATCTTACGAAAACTATGACGTAGAAGAAACGGAAGGACGTTTTATAGAAGGCTTTTTTACCGATGCAGGTAGAGATAGCCAACAGGATTTTTTAGGGGTTGATGCAGAGTATAGCTTTTCCAATGCCGACAATGAAGCTTTCCCCACCTTGGGAATGAGCTTTACCCTGCAAGGGGGGTATACCATGAATGCCACGGATACAGATAGGGCTTTTGCCTATATAATTCCAAGTTTGGCATTTGTACACAAGCTTATCTCCGATGGGCGACTCGTCTTGGCCACTAACCTAAAAGGGCACGTGAACTTTGGTGATGACTTTGAGTTTTATCAAGGCGCCAGTATAGGAGCCAACAATGGTCTGAGGGGTTTTAGGTTTCAGCGCTTTACTGGCAAGTCAGCTTTTTTCCAAAATACAGATTTACGTTATAGCTTTCGTCGTTCCAGAACCGGTCTATTGCCAGTAACCCCAGGAATTTATGGAGGGTTTGATTATGGAAGGGTATGGTTTCCAGGAGATTCGTCGGATAAATGGCATAATTCCTACGGAGGAGGGTTTTTCATAAACGGCGCAGATATTTTGTCAGCCAATGTGGGACTCTTCAATAGTGCAGATGGAATACGTTTTGCGTTCGGATTTGGTTTTGGGTTTTAGTTGCTTTTGACAAACAGGAGTTATGTAACTACGATTGGGGTAAATCTATGTATCTAAGAGAGGCGGGGCGCCCATTACCATTTTGTGTAATATACAGCCTTCTTCGTTGGGCATCAACTTCGATTCCATTGGGGGTCACAAATCCAGCTTCTAGGGCTGTTCCGTCTTTTTCAATGTACTCCCCCGAACCGGCCAGAACTTCTACTTTACCATCCATATCAACCTTGTAGATTTTGTTTGAACCATACCCAGTAGCATAGATATGTCCTTCAAAATAAGTGATATAACCAATTACATATCCAGGATAAACGACAGGCAACGTAGCCAATACAGTAATGGATTTTTTGTTGTCAATTTTATAAATCTTTCCCGTAGTAAAGTTGCTTACTAAGAGGTCGTTGTTTTCACCATAGGTAATCCCAGTGATACCTTTGAGTCTTTCGTCCTCAATATAATCTTCCACCGTTCCATCCATGCTCACTTTGCGTATAACAGGATGCGTATAACTGGGTATCAAAAAGAAATTATTTTGAGCATCTAATAGAAGATCACCTGAAAATCCTTCCAGGGTAGCGATCTTCTTCATTTTGCCGTCTTTATACGACATCAGGTCGCTGTTGTAAAAGG
Organism: uncultured Allomuricauda sp.; assembly: GCF_947501165.1. Taxonomy (GTDB): domain Bacteria; phylum Bacteroidota; class Bacteroidia; order Flavobacteriales; family Flavobacteriaceae; genus Flagellimonas. The sequence continues at coordinate 1,255,408 of NZ_CANMUU010000001.1, forward strand.
AGTTGCCATTATTGAAGTAGTATGTACCATCAGAACCTAATGTGTTCCCGACAGCACCACTTACATTTTTTGATAAAATAGTGGATTCCCCATCTGGCGATACCATAAAAACATGTTTTCCAGTTCCGGAAATGTCCGAATTGGCGGTGCCATATTCATTGATGTAGATTTTTCCTTCAGCATCAATAGCGATTGAGCCATTTCCCGTGAAATCTTTTAGAAGTGTTTTTACTTCCACCGAAGTATCTTGAGAAAAAACAGAACCTAATGTTAATAGAAAACAAGGAAAAAGTAGTGAGCTTATTTTTTTCATGATTGTCTTATCTAACTATGGTGTTAAATGAGCGGCAATCTATTTTGAAAACTAGATGCTAATCGACCGATTGTGTACGCTGAGACCCATTGAAGGGCGCGCCAAAACTCTAAGGAAGTTTGTAACGATATAAATTACGCCCTTTGGTTTTGGATTGCTCATCTGCAATCAGTAGGGTGTGGTTGTCCAAAAAACAAATGGACTCCTGTTGGGTTCTATATTCCACATCAATTACTTCAAGTTTTCCTTGTGTAAAATCATCAAAGGAAAAATCAGTATAAAGCCAAATATATCCAGAGCCCAAGAGCGCAATTTTCTTTCCATCAGGTGAAATGTCCGCTCCAGTAATTGAACAAAATTGACTATCTGTACAGGTTTTGAACTCCCCAACTAATTTTGCTTTATATGAACCAGGTGCGTCGGGGATTTTATATATAAATGCTTTGCCCGTATAAGGTCTGGCTCTGTTTTTAGTGATTAGATACAAGGAGTTTCCGTGATGGAAGAAAGCTTCACAATCAAAATGTAGATTCTTCTTTTTGGGAGGGAATTTATCTTGTTGTGGATATTCGAACTTAATTTTTTTTGCAGTTATCTTTTCGTTTCCAAAACCCTCCTCCTCATCTATTTTGAGGATTGAGAGATTTTTCCTGTCATTTGCATTGTTTCCAAAATCCCCAATATAGATATTGCCATGCTCATCCTTGGTTAAATCTTCCCAATCGTGGTTTTTACCATTTTTAACTTTGGATTCCCGTATCAGTTTACCTTCTAGACTTATCTCATAAAGTTCATCTTTATTGCCATTATCCTCAATTACCCAAAGGCTTTTGTCTTTCAAAGCGATTATACCTGAAACTTCGCTGAGCTTAGAGGGAAGTTTTCCCAAATATTCCAAATCACCATGCCAAGGTTTTTGCGCACATGCTTGACAAACTATTAGACCAAGAAGTAGAATGAATCTATTCATCAGAATTCTTTAACGGGATATAAATCTCGGCTTTCCATTCCAATTCATTGCCTCCTTGGGAAGGATTATTCAGAAAAACTTCAATGGGATTGGAATCTACTGTGATTCCATTCTTCTCGGCATAGGTCAAAATACGATACCAAGCACGGTCAGATGTCATATAATTGCCATAATAAATGGCTTTGATTGCTTTTCTTCTAGGGTATTCCCTAAATTTTATTTCATGGTGATTAGGGAGTGAATCGGTTTTTTGTATTGGATAACAAAAGTTGAATGAGATACTATCCGTTGCCATATTCCAATCAGTAATTTCAACAAACGGTGTTCCTGTTGGTTTTAAATTGTTTTCTTTTACAAAACTGCTCAAATAAGGGAAATCTCGCATCATCCCAAAAGCTTTTTCGGATTGAACTCCTTTTGCAGGAAGATAAGCACAAAAACTAGAAAAGAGTTCAGCTTCACCCTCAACTTTGACTTTAAATTTTTGTATATGATTATTCAAGAAAGTATTGTAATTCAATAAACTTTTCTTTGAGCGTTTTTCGATTACTGAATTTGTGAAAGGAATGAGAATTCTATTTTTCAGACTATTTTTTTTATCAGTAATCCGAACTTTTACTTTTGATGTGGAATCTGATATGGGTACAATGGTCCAATTATAGTCCACAAGTGAATCTCCAAATTGCAATCTTTGATTCACATGCAGTAAATCCTTTTGTTCGGTAATTTTTCCAGAAAAATTCTTTTTGCCCCAAACTTTCAAGGTCTGGTTAATTGCACCAGGAAAAGTATTGGTATTAAAAGTAACAATGTAATCACTTGGTTTAAGAAATAAATACCAACCCGAAAGGAAAACCAAAGCTATAGTAAATCCAATAAAAGCTTTTTTCTTCATTGTAAACAGGGAAAGGAATTACTGTGTCATTTGAAGATTTTCAATAACAAACTTACCAAGACTTCTACCTTGATTTACCCCTATTTCAACTGCTGCTCTATAATGGATTCCACCGTACATTCTACTAATGGCCGCTTCATCGGCTGCGGCTTTAAATGAGGGAAAAGAACGTACAGGTAATCCGTACGGTACTTCGGTGTCGTCATCAAAAGCAAAATTATTTCCATATATGTCGGTAAGCGCTACCGCCGCTGCACCTGAAACAACGCTGTGCCCACTTGTGTATTCGGGAAAAGGTGGAGTCTGTAGTATGGGTTCCCAATTTTCATCAATGTGTTCGTTGATAAGTGTCTCTGGTCTAATCAAGTTGCTCCTGTACTTTTCGTCCCAACAACTAATAAAAGCATCCGCCATGGCAATGGAGGCTTTGGTATACGCGTAAACCGTTTTGTTCACGTCAGCGTTACTTTTTCTGCTGGCTATTTTGGTGATTCCAATCCAATGCGCACCAGGAGTTATTTTTTTAGTAGCGAACATCAAGTGTCCTCGGGTAACAGAGACATACGGATTACAATCCCAAAACTGGGCTATTTGTACCTCTTCTGAAGCATCACCTTTAGAAGTAATATTGTTGCTAATGTCATAGACTTCTTGCACTTCCTTATAGAAATCGGAATTCTTATCCATGGAAAATGGAGGGGGTGGAGTGGGTTTAAACTGACTCGCGGAATCAATCACGAAAGGACGGATTTTACTCCAATGTGGCTCTATACCCGCCATATAGGCAGGGGGTGTAGGTTGCCAACGTGAAGGATTGTCTGTGTCTACCGTAAACTTGGGCATAGTTCGGGTCTGGGCATAATTGTCACCATTCATCCACTCCGCAATATGCTCTGCCACTTCGAGACCATATTTTTTGGATACTTCAAATTGATTTTGGTTTTTGTTTTCCCATAACGTGTATAAACTATCTCGATAGGTTTCAATCCGTTCTTCAGAAAAAATCAGTCTTTTATTCAAATCTATGTGGGCAACAAGAGCCGCCAACTCGTAGTTAAGGGAAGTAGTATCTGAAGGAGCCGGAATAGGACTCAACTCCCTTACTTGATTGGCTAAAGAAAGATATTCGTTGTCCTGAGAGGCTAGAATTTCATAAGCTGCAATATTTGGGTAAACAAAAATTCGACTAGCAACAGGAGGTGAGAAAATATCATGAATCATTACCTGTGTAACTCTATCTACAGATTCGTGGAAATCCTCCGGAGAAATTACGATATCCTCTTTTTTTTGAGAGCAAGAAATTACTAAAACGGCCAAAAACAGCAACAGCCCAATTCTTCGTATCATTTTAATCATTTTAGTTGAGTAGTTTATACATCTTTGCTTTTTCATTGTTGAAAATGACCACTAGATAATCACTTTTAGCAACGGTAAGGACATGCAGGTGCCTTACTGATTTTTTGGTTAGGTCCAATCCCAAATCATCTGCCAAAATTATATCATTTTTGGAAGAAATCAATGCTCCTGGGAAGGAATCAAACCTTCCATGGAACGGTGTGGTTCCAAAGTAATTTCCTCCAACCAATACCTCTTCCGAACCATCTCCATCAAAATCGTGGGATACAAATGAGGTTATTGGAGATACTTGAAGCTCATCTTGAAAAGGAGTAAAGTAAAATCTACCTTCCTTATTCTCTAAATACCCAGATCTTAGTTCCGTCACCTCCAAAATGGTTGCTTGTTTCAAAACAGACTTTTCGAAAAGGGCATCTATTGGTTTTCCAGCAAAATCCTTATAGTTTACAAATCTTTTTCTGAGTGATACTATTTGGCTGGACAGCTCATCAAGACCAAGAAGTGGGTATTGTTTCCCATTTTTTTGAGTGGTTACAATGGTTTCGGTTCTACCGTTCTCGTCAAAATCTGAAAAGTACATTTGCATGGGAGCATTTGCACCTGCCTTAAACTTCGAGTTAGTCCCCCAGTTACCCAATAAATAATCTACATCACCATCCTTGTCAATATCAAAAGGATGTATGTTTCTCCATAGGCCTTTTAAGGCTTTTTCCTCTTCAAGCACCGATATTTCTTGAAGGCCAGTGGGGGTGTTTTTGAAGAATTTAGGGTACATCCATTCCCCAACGATTATCAAATCATCTTTTCCATCAGCATCAAAATCGCTCCACAAAGCATCGGTTACCATTCCAACTTTTTTAAATGGGTTTTTTTCAGAAACAACAAAACTATTTGCTGTGTTCTCCAAGAGATAGGATTCTGGGATTTCACCGAATTTTGAAGTTATTACGTGGTTGCCAACGAATAAGTCCAAATCCCCATCGTTATCAAAATCATTCGCTTTGATTACCGAAGTATTATCGAAAGATTCAGGTAAGTCAGCAGAAGTAAAAAGGGAATCCTTTTGAAGGAACAATACATTCATTAACGGTTCCACGTTGCCTGAAAAATCTGCACCTCCAGTACCTATCATCAGGTCGTTTTTTCCATTTCCATCAAAATCATTAATCAATGCGGTAACATCTTCACGAACTGAATCTTTCCGTATTTCAGCAAATTTTTTCTCAACAAAACTACTATCGGACTGTAAATAAACCCTAGAAGACAAGAACTTTGAACTGCCCAAGAAAATATCGGTTTTATTATCATTGTTTAGGTCGCCCAACGCTACAGCTGGACCTCTATCCGAGACCCGATATGGAATTAATTTTTCTCTATTGAAATCTATATGATTATCTTCTTTATGTTTAAAATCGATGCCTAGATTGGAATCCATTTCCCTAAACAAGGGTTTTGTTTTTGACTTTTTACCGTAGTCATAAGATTGAGCATCTTTTTTTACCACGTTAAGCGTCTGATTTACGTCAACCGCTTGAATTACTTGATAGGTTTTATCCGGCCAAACGATTTTAATGGAATCTACTTTTTTGATTTGACCATAACCAAAATGAACAATGGGCTGTGAGCTGGATTGAAATCCACGATTTGGAAAAAGCTCCTTGAATTGCAATACACCATTATGATAAGAAAAGACCTTAGAACCAATACCGAAGGGATTCTTTCCTTCAAATTCTAATTTTAGTTTTAGGTAATTGGATTTAGAGTCTGTTTTGTTGATGTAAAGGGTCGCTTCTGTGTTGATGTTGTTGGTTACTAAATCAAGATCGCCATCATTATCTAAATCGGCGTAAGCAGTAGCACCAGAAACCAAGGTATCTTGCGCTATCCATGCTTTGGATTTATTCTCGAATTTCAACCCTTTTTTTCCTCTAAAGACAGCGTTGTTGACAGCACCCGATGGCATAAGGTTCAAAGCTTGTTGGTCTACCAATTTAGTATTGTCTATCTTTTTTTGGATTTGCTCATTGGAAACAAATCGGATGTAGTCCAAATCATTGGGTCGTTTTGGTATGCCATTTGAAACAAACACGTCTTGCTCCCCATCTTGGTCATAATCTCCAAAAAGGGCACTCCAACTCCAATCCGTAGCGGCAATTCCGCTTAACAGCGCAGTTTCTAGATAGTTTCCGGAAGGCTGATTAACGTAGAGCATATTCCTTGTGAACTGATAGTGGTAGCCAAACCGTTCTATTCTCAATCGCTGCACTTGGATGTTATCATCACCTTCCGAAGATTTTAGTGGAATTTCATCTTCTGGTAACATGTCAAGGGATAATAGATCTGGAAGACCATCGTGATTGATATCTGCTGCATCACTGCCCATTGAGAATCGGCTGGTATGTCCAAAATATTTTCTGAGGCTTTCTGTGAAGGTTCCATCTCCATTATTGATGTAGTAGTAGTCATCCTCATGAAAATCATTTCCAATGTAAAGGTCGGGATACCCATCCTGATTAAAATCTGATACCGAAATACCTAGACCATACCCATTAATTCCTCCAAAGATTCCTGCATCCTCACTGACTTCTGTAAAAGTATCACCGTCATTTCGCATGAGCTTATCCCCAGTTTCGAAATTCCTTTCAAACCGAAGGTCTACTCTTCCAAATGATTCTTGCGTGTGAACGGCATGGTTTAGAAGGTACATGTCCAAATCCCCATCCAAGTCATAATCGAAAAAAGCAGCAGAAGAACTGTAGGAATCAAAATCAAGGCCATACTTGGCGGAACTTTCAGTAAAGGTGTTGTCGCCATTATTAATGAACAATTCATTATGCCCTTCAAAACCATTTATGCCAACAACGGCGCAAATATAAATATCCAAGAGACCATCTCCGTTCACGTCTGCCATAACCGTTCCTGTATTCCAATCGCTTTTTCCCTTTACTCCTGCAGTTTCAGAAATGTCTTCAAAAGTCAAATTGCCCTTGTTCAAATACAACTTGTTTTTTACCCTGTTTCCCGAAAAGAAGATATCGGGTAAACCATCATTATTAATATCCCCTATGGCTACGCCTCCACCATTATAAAAATAGAGGTAGTCCAAAATATTCAGGGCATCAGATTCTTCAAGTGAATTGGTGAACGTAACTCCAGTTTGTTTGGAAGAAGGATTCTTAAAGAGTTCTCCTTCTTTTTTGCCGCAGCTTACAACGAGTAATCCAACTATTATGCTAAAACAAATCTTATTCATTTATAATTTTCTCTAAAAACAAAGGCTTGGAATTGTTAATGCCTATAACATAATGCTCTTTGTTATTAATGGTTGCTTTTTGAATACTTCTTGCCGGTCCCGAAATATCAATTGAAATGTTTTTACTCCATACAAGACCACTATCCTTAAAACTTAACAGAATACCATGAGATGCATCCATTCTGCCCAATTGTGTGCTTATCTCGTAGTTGTTTCCCACTAAGAGCAGGTCCATAATCCCGTCATTGTCAAAGTCATCTACTAACATATCATTCACGGTTGATATTTGGGTAATGTTGGGAAGTGGTCTCTTTACAAATTGAAGATTTCCCGTATTTTCAAAATAACAACTGGCAAGTTCATAGACCTCTTTCTTAATCGCTGTCTTTAGGTTTTGTTCTCCAAAGAGATCTTTTAAAGAGGCTTTGGCAAAGCTTGAATAAGAAAGGAAATCTTTATTAAGAAATGGCATTTGTTTTGCCAACTCATCTTTTGAAGCAAAAGGTGTTTCTTTGGCCCCATGATAATAGGTGACCAAGGGTTCAACCGATCCATTGTTGTCAAAATCTTTGCTGTACAAGGTCAACGGTTTATCAAAAGAAGCCTTTAACTTACTATTCAATCCCCAATTGCCAACTACCAAGTCCATATCACCATCTCCATCAAAATCATCAACAACCAGAGAGTTCCAAAGACCATGGGTGTTTTCCAAATTGTTTCCTGAGGCAAGGGTCAATTTCTGGCCATCATTAAAGAAAACAGTGACTGACATCCAATGTCCAACCACGATTAAATCCTTATACCCATTACCATCTAAATCAATCCATGCAGCATCTTTTATATTTCCGATCTGTTCAAACTCCCTTGAAAAAACGGAAGTTATATCTTTAAATATGCCCTTACCATTGTTTTGAAATAGATATTGACGGTCTTCCATTCCAAATTTTCGCGGTTTTTGATCAGAGGTAATCATCAGGTCCATATCTCCATCATTGTCAAAATCAACTGCCAATACTTTGGATGCATTCAGTTCAATTCCTTTAAATGCCAGAGAATCTTTAACAAATATTCCATTTTGATTCAAATAGAGTCTTGGCTGAATTTTGCTTGAGGATTTAAACTCATTTCCTGCACTGACAACCACTAAATCTTCAAAACCATCACCATTGGCATCGAAAAAGACATGTGCCACATCTTCATTGAAGGCATCTTTTGCAAATAACTCCTTTTGTTGCTGGCTAAATCCGCCACTTTTATTTTGAATAAAAAGTGCTGAAGCCTGGGCTTTGGCACCAGATAAGAAAATATCTTCCAATCCGTCTTGGTTTACATCTGTGACGGAGATATTAGGGCCATTGTTTGTATTGGCAAAAGGGATTAAAGGGTCTGCATTAAACTCAACAGTTGGGTTTTCATCATGAACGAAAGGAATCAAATCTTCTATTGGGTTTAAAATTTTAAGAGACTGATTGTCCTTAGAAACAAGCGAGTCAATGGCATTTTCGTATTGAAGAGCAAGCTTTCCTGCAGAGACTTCTTTCAAGGTTTGAAACCTTTTTGAAGGCCAAACGACTCTTAATGAATCAATAATGGAATCTTTACCCAGACCTAAATGAACAGTGTTAGTCGTTGCGGACAAATAGCCTTTTGTTGGAAAGTTTTCCGCGGTTATCATTGTGCCGTTCGTATAGGCTTCAACCTTTGCGCCAACCCCTAATCTGTTATGCGGACTTCCTTCAAATGATAAAGACAGGGCGTTGTTTTTGTCTTTTTGGGTGTTTTCCAAGATAAAAGCTTCTTCGTTCACATTGTTCACCACAATGTCCAAATCCCCATCATTGTCCAAATCAACATAGGCGGAACCATGGCTAAAGGAATCTTCGCTTTTGCTCCAGGTGTTGGTCACATTACTAAAGGTTAAATCCCCATTATTTTTAAAGAAATAGTTAGGTACTCTCTTTTCAGGAATTTCGCTGATAAAACTCATTTCCTTTTGTGTCATACCACTCTCTATGGCCTTTTGGATTTTTTCATTAGCAATAAAACTGATGAAATCCATATCGTTGGTAGCTCCTTTAATTCCATTTGAAACAAAGAGGTCCCTATGTCCATCATTATCAAAATCTGCTAGTAAGGCACCCCAGGACCACTCAGTTGCGGCCACTCCGCTCATATGCGCAATTTCATTGAAAGCTTGCCCATTTCTATTCAAATGCAGTGTGTTTTGCATGTATTGAGGGGCAAAACCGTTCTTTAAATATTGATTATAGGTTGGAAAAGCATATTCCAAACCCGAAGTTTTATAGGTTTCCAGGTTTTCTGGAAGCATATCCAGGGAAATGATGTCCATCCACCCATCATTGTTGATATCCGCTATCGCATTGCCCATGGAAAAATGAGAGGTATGCCCCAGCACTTTTTCATCTGCAGAGATAACTTCTTTGAAAGTGCCATCACCTTGATTGATATAGAAGTAGTCGTTTTCAAAAAAATCATTACCAACATAAACATCTGGATATCCGTTATTGTTTACGTCACTAATGCCAATACCTAAACCATATCCAATAGATCCTTGAAAAATACCTGCTTCTTGAGATACATCTATAAATGTTCCAGAGTTATTTCTGAAAAGGATATCTCCAGATAAAGAATCGATTTGCTTGCGCTTATTTCCTTTTCCGTAAGTACGGTTGGGTTTAACGGAATGATTGAGGAGATACATGTCCAAATCGCCATCCAAGTCGTAATCGAAAAAAGCAGCTTGGGTAGAGAATCCTGAAAAATCCAAATTGTATTTTTCCGCCTCTTCTTTGAAGCTAGGAATTCCATTTTCATCAACACCTTGATTCACATAGAGCAAATTCCTTCCTGTCAAATTTTGATAGTTCCCTACTTTACAGACATAGAGGTCCAACCAGCCGTCATTGTTTATGTCAACGTGGGTCACACCGGTAGTCCATCCATCTGAATTGTCAATTTTGGATACTTCTGTAACATTCCGGAACTTCAGGTTTCCTTCATTCAGATATAATTGGTCAGCCTCTTGGTTCGAAGTAAAGTATAAATCCGGAAGACCATCGTTGTTAAAATCTCCTGCTACAACTCCTGCACCGTTGTAATAGTATAAATAGGTGAGGATATTGAGTTCGGGAGTATCGGTCAATTGGTTTTTAAAATAAACACCAGTTTCCGATGCACTTCTTTTTTTGAAGAGTTTTTCGTTTTCCTGTTTTTGTTTGCACCCCGAAAACAAAATCCCCATTAGGCATAAAAAACAACAAAATCTTCTCATGAAAACAAAATAGGGTGAAATATAGACATTCCCCTAAGAACAGAAAAAAGGGAATCGTTAATGTTTGATTTTAATCAGAATCTATATCAAATTCGTTAAGCAGAAAATCATTCTTCCAAGGTATACCAATCAATATCGGTCAAGATGTCTCGACGCCCTTTCTTGTCTGGAGCATAATTTGTGGCGAGATAGTTTACAATAATCTCTTCGTTTTTGCCCAAATCCCATAAGTTTTGGGTCTCCTGCATCCAGCGAATGGTGGCCACCCAACCCTCCTTGGTCATCCTGTTTTGGGTTACCAATTTGGCGGAATGGCAGTTGGTGCAGTTTTGAATCACCTCTGTTAAGCCATTGGCGTCGACGAAGCCCGTGGCAATATGAATACCATTTTCAATAAGGTCTTCTTGTTCCGTTGTAATGTCAACTATTTCAGATTCATCTGGACTTTTTTGCAGACTGTATGGGTTCAAAACAATATAAATCAAGGCAAAGACGGATAGAACAATGATGCCGAATCCCAAAATCAGCCTTTGATATAATTTTTGAACCTGCGTTTTGAATTTATTTTCAAAAGACATACTAGGTAACTTTTATCGCAATTCGATGGCAAGCATTGTTCAAGTAGCCTTTCGGGTTCCATCCTGGTAAAAGCATTGGTTGACTCTTTCCTCTGGAATCCTTGGCTCTGGCCCAAACTTCATAATATCCCTTTTTTGGAAAATGATCAATGGAAGCACTAAAGTGCTGCCAGGCCAATCGATTTACAGGTTTTTGTAATGCACATGAATGCCAAGTTGAGCCAAAATCTATGGAATACTCCATATTTTGTACCTCAAGTTCTCCTGCCCAAGCATGTCCTCTGATATTCAGTGCTTTTCCTTTTTTAATGATTGCACCTGATTTGGGATAGGTAATTAAAGACTTAACGGGCATTGATTCGATAATGCACATATCTTCATCAACCACTTTTTCTCCAGGAGCTACTGGTTCACAAGGAACCCTATATGAAGTTCCTGTCATTTTTGCTCCATCATGGACCTTGTCCCGAATGCTAATTCGATTCACCCATTTTCCTGAAGCAGAGGCAGGCCAGCCTCCTGCAATCAAGCGGAGTGGGTAACCATGAGCCAAGGGGATATCTTTACCGTTCATTTGAAACGCTAAGAGGGTCTCATCCTGTAGAGCTTTTTCCATAGGGACTCCTCGGGAAATAGGTTCTTTTTCAGGATTCCGGCTAAGATGTATGTCCGCAGCATGATATCCAATATAAACTGCATTTGATTTGAAGCCCAAATCTTGCAACACGTCCTTTAATCGGACCCCAGTCCAATTGGCGCAGGATACGGCTCCCACTGTCCATTGATTTCCTTTGGCAGGCGGATTGAATTCACTCCTGCCATTACCTCCACATTCCAAAGTCAGTTGATAAGTATAGTGTTGGAATTTGGATTTTAGCTCCTCAAGCGTATAGGTTTTTGATTTTGAAACCGATTCCCCATCAATGGTCAATGTCCAATTCTTCGCATCAATGTTTTCAGGAATTAGACCATTGTTCCTTACGAACATATATTTGTTCGAAGTTATTTTTTCGTCCAACAAATGTGCCTTAGCTTCAATATTCCACGGCTTATTGTTGAGGATGGACATTTCCGTATCCTTATTAAAAAGTTTGAACGGGTCGGGGTCCTGCAGCGCTATTGGCGTATATCCCTCCGGAATTTTATGTCCAAAAACAATGTCGGCGCCCAATAGAGTTGCCAAGGAGGTTAATGAGGTTTGGGATATAAAACGCCGTCTGTTCATCTAAATTTAATGGAATATTATGTGCAATGCTATGAGGGATAACAACATACCAATACCTGCTTTAGCCAACATGGGAGAGGCAGGTTCAGCCTTAAGTTTGTCTTTGACAAAACCTGTTCTGGACCCTATCCAAATAATTACAAATCCAATTAATATTACCCACATGGCCCTTATAAAGTAGTTCATGTCCGGGAAAAACTCCAAGAAGAAAAACTGCAAAGGAACCGTGGCCAAGAAACCGAAAAGTGCAACCCTATGTTTAGGAAATGCCAAGAAGGCCGCAGCACAAATCAACACTACAATTCCGCAGTTTATGAAATATCTAAGCTGATTCAATGTATGGGTAAAGGCCGCACCAGGGTCTTGAAACTTCAGATACAGTAATACTACACCGATGATAACTCCTGATATGAATGAAATTAAAATGGCCCTTTTTCCCGAACGTACTATTTGCTGGTCCGAGGCATCTTTATTAATGTATACTTTGTAAATATCGATGGACCATAAAGTAGCCAAAGAGTTAAAGGTAGAGTCAACGGTACTCATCAAAGAAGCGAACAATGCACAAAGTATAAGTCCTTTTACACCTACAGGTAGATAGGTATTTACCAGATAAGGAAAAGCTGCATCTGGTTCTGGAAGGCCGTTATCTCCTAAAATTCCAACCAAAGCGATACCGGGAAGGATAATGATGGCCGCCATAAAATATTTCATAAGTCCACCTACCATAAGTCCGATTTGAACATCTTTCAAGCTTTTGGCAGCCAACGAACGCTGAACAACAGATTGATTTGCACACCAGTAGTTAATATTCAGTAGAAAAGCTCCAAATATATGTATCCAGGGTAGGGTATCATGGTCCGCAGGTAAATGCAGGTGCATCAAATGGCCTGTTTTTTCATAAAGTTGGTCCCATCCCCCAAGGTGATATATAGCGATAAACATTACCACTACGCCCCCAGTCAATAAAATTGCAAACTGAATGACGTCTGTTCTTACTACTGCCGCCAAGCCGCCAAAATAGGTGTAGGTGGCAGAGAAGAGTCCTAGGAAAACAATGAGAATTGCTATCCGTATCAATCTATCCTGATGAATGAATGATAAATAATCCCCGAAAACCAAATCAACTGAATAGGCTCCCCAAAATAATGCCGCTCCCAAAGTAATTGTCGAGAATAGTAATATGTTCGAACCGGAATATAAAAGTGCCACCGTACTACCTAGTCTGGTTTTGATAAACTGCGTAATCGTGATGATTTTTTCCCGTAAATACATGGGAACAAAGATGAACGCAGCCAACAGAAGACCTTGAATCGCATTTATTTCGAAATTGGCCTGAGCCAGTCCATACAGATATGCGGAACCCATAAATCCTAGAAATTGATACCCTTGAACGTTGGTGGCGATAGTTGAGAATGCTATGGAGGGCCATCTCAAATTTCTACCACTTAAAAAATATTCTTCGGTAGTCGCTTCTTTGGAGGTTCTGCCCGTAATTGCGGTTACAAAAACGATAATAAAATAGGCACTTACAATAAGTAAATCAATCATATACTAGGTAGTTAGAGGAATTAGTTCCATAGCACATGAATCCAAATGATAAATATGTTCAATCATAGGTTTAGGATAATGGTTGGTTATGGAAAAGTTATTTAACTACCCAATATACTATTTTGTTTTCAATAAAAGCACTCCAAATCTGCTATATTCTCACTCCAGCAGCTAGTGGAGTTGAAGGTTCTTCAGCGCTTACTTTTCCTTGGGCTATTGGCATAGAAAAAGTTTTAAGCTTGGGTAGGACCAATTTGGCAAAGCGTTCGCATTCTTCTTTGTGCGGATATCCGGAAAAGATAAAAGCACGGATGCCCATATCCATATATCTGTTAAGTTTTTCAACAATTTGGTCGGGGTTTCCTACCAATGCGGCACCGCAACCGGAACGACCTCGTCCTATACCTGTCCACATATGAGGTTCCACATAACCGTCATCCTCAGAAATTTCACGCATTTGCGCTTGCCTGCTTACCCCGTAGGATTTTGCATCCAACGCTCTTTCCCGCATCTCTTTTCCTTGTTCTACCCCAAGTTTGGAAACGATACTGTCAGCATATTCCCTTGCCTCTTCTTCAGTTTCCCTAACAACCACATGAACGCGAAGGCCAAAATCTACTTTTCTTCCATAAGTCGCTGCTTTGGCGCTCATGTTTTCCATAAGTTTTCTAAGGTTTTCTTCGGTCTCAGGCCACATTAAATATACATCACAGTGTTCTGCACAAAGCTCAACTGCTGCAGGTGAGTAACCTCCAAAGTATAGGAGTGGACCACCATTTTGATATGATTTAATAGGTAATGAAGAGACCTTCATGCTATAAAATTTACCTTGATAATCAATTTCATCTTGCGTCCATCCTTGTTTTAGAATTTCAATAACCTCTCTAGACCTTTGGTATCGGTCTTCTGAAGACATGCTCTCTTCACCAGGTAGTGGAGATGAAATGATATTTATTGTAAATCGACCTTTTAGAATATGGTCGATGGTAGAAAGCGTTTTACCTAGCATCGCTGGGTGAATTTCTCCACAGCGAACGGCTGCTAACATGTTGATTTGTTGGGTCATTGGCGCAACTGCGGAAACAAAAGGCAATGTATCCTGACCTACTTGATAGGATGATGGACATAGAATGTTTCTAAAACCATTTTTATCTGCGGTCAACAAGATTTCAGAAGCATTTTCGAATGTACTTTTATAGTTCATGTTTCTTTCGCCCAAGTATCGGTCATCACCGTTGCAAATAGGAGCAAACCAAGAAACTTCAGCTCCTTCTAGGTGTGGTGATCGAATAGTTATTTTTGAATTATCCATTGTTTTTTCTTTTTAATCAATTTCTCTTCCTAATGCGGCCTCCCAAAGCATGTACCACTCTTCATGAGAAAGGGTAATATTAAGAGCCTTATATGCCGTTTGAATTCGTTCTAATTTTGAAGTCCCCAAAACAGGAATAATTCCTGCGGGATGTTTTTTGAGCCAAGCGTACAAAATCTGATCATGAGACGCATTGTGCTTTTCTCCCAGAATATTTAGCACGTTTTTTATTGCGACCATTTCAGGAGAAGAGGTTTTGCCAAATAGGCTGCCCCCTCCTAAGGGAGACCATGCTGTTGGTATTATATTGTGTTTTTGACATTGGTCTAGAGTTCCATCTTCAAATGCATTTCTATGTAGAATTGAAATCTCCACTTGATTGGTAACCAAAGGGCTTATGGCATGCAATAAATCAAACTGGGATGGAGAAAAATTGGATACACCAAACTCCAATACCTTTCCAGATTCTTTGAGCTTTACAAAAGCTTCTGCTATCTCATAGGGATTAAACAAATAATCGGGCCTGTGCAATAGCAGCACGTCAATGTAATCAGTTTTCAAGTTTTCTAACGACAAGTCCACGGATTCCATAATATGATTGACGGAAAGGTCGTAGGATTTTATCTTGTGGTTGGGTCTGTTTTCCGAAATCAGCTTAATGCCACATTTGGTGGTAATGCGCATTTTCTCTCTAAGATTTTTTCTAGATTTGAGAACATTACCAAAATCTTCTTCTGTGGTATAATGTCCATAAATGTCCGCATGGTCAAAATCCTTTAAGCCTAGTTCAAGGCACCCTTCAATGAATTCTTCGTATTTAGAAGTTGATAATTGACTTCCCCAAGTGCCTAATCGCATAGTGCCGATTACTAGGGGAGAAATACTTTCTTTGGTCAAGGCCATACTGATTACATTATTCTCAATTGGAGCCAAATTTAACCAAATAAACTAAAAATGTAAACGTTTACATTATAAAATTTCATAATATTGCACATAAATTGTATTCAATAAAATCATACTAAAAATGATAACGGTCATTTCGGGATCAAATCGAAAGAACAATAAGACTATACATTTTGCCAAATATGTATTTGAAGAGTTGAGCAAAGCAGCAGATGAGGAGGTAAAGTTTCTTGATATCTCTGATTTTGCAGGAGATGTGGTCAATGTAACCATGTATAAAGATTCTGAACAACCTCAAGTTGTTCAACATATTCAAGACGAATATTTTATTCCTGCTGGGAAGTTTTGGTTCTTTATTCCTGAATATAATGGAAGTTATCCGGGCATTGTTAAACTTCTCTTGGATTCAATGTCGGTGAGAGCGTATAAGGAAAGTTTTGCGGATAAGAAAGCATGTATAACTGGCATAGCTTCTGGTCGTGCAGGAAACCTTAGAGGTATGGATCACTTGGCAGAGGTATTGAATCATTTGGGCATTCATGTACACCCAAATAAAAATCCAATTTCATCCATTTACAAAATGCTCAATTCTGAGGATAACTCAGTAAATGAGGATGCTGTAGAAACACTTCAGAAACAAATTCAACAGTTTCTGAGCTATTGATCATCGTTTTGAGTGGATTCTCTTTGAACTAGTTTCGGTGATAATACTCTTGTAGTGGGTCGGGTTACTCCTTTCAGATTTTGGAGTAGTAGGTTTGCAGATAGTTCACCCATAAGTGAGCTTTCTTGATCAATGGAGCTAAGACTTGGTTGTGTTAAGGCGCTAAAGTTGGCATTTCCAAAACCTATCAGCTTTACTTTTCCCGGAACGTCAATTTTTAAAGTACCGAGTAAGTTAAGTATGTGCATTGCCATTTCGTCACCATAAGCAAAAACACCATCTATATTGGGGTGTTGGTCAAATATGCTTTTTAAATTTTTTAAATCTTCTTTGGTATTCGATTTAAAATCAGATAAATAATGTACCTGAGAGGGAATATTATGTTTTTGAACTGCGTCCATAAACCCCCTTTTTCTTTCTTCGAAAATACCAACGTTGGCATTGCCAGCAATGTGTAGAAGGTTTGTGCAGCCCATATTTATTAGATGTTCTGTAGCAATGTACGCCCCCAAATGGTTATCGAGTGTAACGGAATGGGTAATTTTGAGGGTAGGGCGTCTATCAAAGAAAACGATGGGTGTTTTGCTGTCCATTATTTTCTTAATATGGCTATGGTCTTTTGTTTCCTTTGAAATGGACATTAAAACTCCATCCACATTGAGTTCCAAAAAAGAGTTTAGAGCGGTATTTTCCCTTTCCTGCTGTTCATGTGTTTGTGAAATGATGATATTAAAACCAGAATCACTCACCACTTGCTCAATACCGTTGATGATATCACTGAAAAAAGAATTGTTTACCTCGGGAACAATAACCCCAATGATTTTACTTTTTCCACTGCGTAGGGCAGCGGCCATCATATTAGGACGATAATCAATATCTTTTGCCGCTTTCAGGACTTTTTCACGTGTTTTTGGGGAAACCAAAGGGCTGTCATTGAAAACGCGGGATACAGT
Organism: uncultured Allomuricauda sp.; assembly: GCF_947501165.1. Classification (GTDB taxonomy): domain Bacteria; phylum Bacteroidota; class Bacteroidia; order Flavobacteriales; family Flavobacteriaceae; genus Flagellimonas. The sequence goes on from NZ_CANMUU010000001.1 coordinate 1,272,673, forward strand.
GGCTAGGGAGACCCCTGTTATTTTCGCTATTTCCTTTATACCTGCCATTGCATATTTTTACAAATAATTTAGAACATAAAAAAGAGAAATTACACCGAGCACGACCCAAGTTACCACGCCTACAATAAGAATATTGAAACCTAACTTTTTTAGTTGATCAAGGTTGATCTGCATACCTATTAAAAACAAGGTGAAAATAAGGGCTTTTCTTGCAATCCAGACAACAGTTTCACTTAGCTGACCAGCTTCTTGAACATACGAATTAATCAACATGGCGCCAATAAATCCGAAGATGAACCAAGGGAAGGCAAATCTTTCCTTGGAATTGGAACCAAATGAAATAATCAAAACCAATGGAATAATCCAAAGCGTCCTGACGAGTTTAGTTGTAGTGGCGATGTTCAAGGCTTCATTGCCATAAACTTCTGCGGCTCCCACAACAGAACTGGTATCATGGATAGCAATTGCACTCCAGGTTCCAAACTGACTTTGGTCCAGTCCAAAATAATATCCTATGTACGGAAAAATAAAAAGAGCAATGGCGTTGAGAAGAAACACAATGGCCAATGAAATTGAGGTTTGTGACGAATCGGCCTTCAAACTTGGGCTAACCGCTGCAATCGCACTACCACCGCATATTGCTGTTCCAGAAGCTACCAAAATGGTGGTTATACGCTCAGATTTGAGGATTTTTCCAACTGCAAATGCAATAATGAACGTACAGACAATGGTAATCAATGTGATGAAAAAACTATTGGAACCAACTTCTACGGCCTGCTGCATATGTATTCCAAAACCAAGCCCAACTACAGATAGCTGTAACAGTGTTTTTTGGAATTTTTTGCTCTTCTGAACAAAATCTATATTGGCAATTTTAAAAATTCCTGTAACCATACCCACGGCCAAAGCTAGGGCAGGGGTAATGTAACCCAAGAGGGTTCCCAACAGCACAGCGGCACATAGTATGTAAGTACTTATTTTTGAGAGCATTTCTGAACGGATGTAAAACTACAAATAAAAATGTAAACGTTTACATTTTTATTTTTGTCCCATCAGTTCTTATTAAATTCAAACACTCTGGGCGCTTCGTTGTTAATGGCAACAAATAAGTATTCTTTGCTATTCTTGTCTTTAAACCTTGACAAATGTTTGATTTCACCTCGTATGAAGAATCCGGATTCATCATAGGGAGTCCATTCAAAGTTTCCATCCCCTGAACCTAAAAGAATACTGCCGTAATTGGCATCCAACCGACTGAACTGGGGCTTGAAATCATAATTATTCCCTCCAAGAATCAAATCAAGGTTTCCATCCCCGTTAATATCGACACAATTTATATCGCAAACACAAGAGAATTGTGTCTCCTTTGGCAAGTTTACAATCTTAAACTGACCATTTCCTTGATTAAGTGCTACAATACTTTGTGTGGCATTAACCTGTTTAATGATTGATTTGTTGAGAATGGTGGTATCTATCAATTGGTCCACACTTTTTATTGCAAAATCTGAAAACTTAAGATTCTCTTTTTTAAGCGAGTTTAGCTGGGCGGTAAGTTCTCTTTTTAGAGTTATTGGAACATCTTTGCCATTACTACTTTTTGTGAATAATTGCTCAATGGTTCCATTATCATCAAAATCGTTTACAAACATTTTTAAAGGAGCAGCAGAACTGGCCTTATAGCTAAAATTGCTTCCTTGGTTTCCTAGAACAAAGTCCATATCCCCATCACCATCCAGATCTTCTGCATAAACTGTATTCCACCAACCGGACACACTATCCAAATTGGTTTCTTTTGGACTTAATCTCCTTCCATTATTTTTGAAAATCTTTACAGAGCCCCAATCTGTGGTGATGATGAGGTCCTTTTTGGAATCACCATCATAGTCCGTCCAAATGGCATCGGTCACCATTCCTATATTTTTTAGGTGAAAAGCTTTGTTTTCTGTTACGTTAGAAAAGTTTCCGTTTCCGTCATTCTCTAGAAACAAATGTTCTGGATTTACACCATAAATTCCAGGAACACTTCTGCTCCCTATAAAAAGGTCTTGATCACCATCGTCATCATAATCATAAGGTGCAATTACGGATACATTATTATCTAAACTGGGAATAGTCTTGTTTCCAGCTGTGAAGTTCCCATTGCCATCGTTTAAATAAATTCGGTTTTTAGGGGAAATACGATTATTTGGAATATTCCCCCCAGAAGCTACTACCAAATCCATATCACCGTCTCCATCTATATCTACAAAAGCTGAGGCTGTATCTTCAAACTCCCTATCTTCTCGAAATACATCTTGCGAAAAGGCGAGTTTTAAGACTCCGCTTTTTTGATGAAGTAGAATTTTAGCAGCTTCACCTCTTGAACCTCCCATGAAAATGTCTTCATCTCCATCATTGTCTAAGTCAGCTATAGAAACTGTAGGTCCTTCTTGGGATAACATTTGAGTTATCAGTCCTTCATAGTCATAATCAATGTGTTTATCCTCTGCATGCTGAGGTAGATTTGAAGACACTTCTGCAAGTAATGTACCTCTTTCTTCGGCGGGAAAGGAATACTTTTCAGAAGCATCAGTTTGATTCAGTTTTATCTGAGTATTGGGTTTAATGTCTTTTAGATTCTGGTACATTCCATTAGGCCAAATAATTCTCAGTGAGTCTGGAGCACTTTTGCCTAGCCCGATGGTCATTATATAGTCAATTGAGGATTGAAATCCTCTTGAAGGAATCATCTCTTGTTGAATTATTTCTTCATTTGAATAGATTTCAACAAGACTTCCTATCCCTCTGGTATTTGGTTTTTCTCCTTTTAATTCAATTCTTAAATAATTATTTCCTAGAGTTTCACTATTATTTCTGTAAACGAAAAGTTGCTGATTTACATTATTAACAACAAGGTCTAAATCGCCATCGTTGTCGAGGTCACCGTAAGCCGCACCATTTGAAAAACTAGGTGTTGCCAACCCCCAACTTTCTGAATGGTTAGTAAACGTAAGGTCTTGGTTATTTTTAAATGCGTAATTCGGAATAGGTTGTGAAGGCATTGCATTGATTACCGCTTCTTTTTGTTCTTTATTTCCATAAACAGCGGTTTGTTGTCTAGTTACGTCTTCAAAAAAGTCAATAAAATCTTGGTTGGTGAGATCATGATAAATTCCGTTACAAACAAACACATCACGATACCCATCGTTATCCATATCGAATAATAGGGCGCCCCAGCTCCAATCAGTTTTTGAAATACCGCCATAATGCGCTATTTCGGAAAAGGCACCACCCAAATTCAATTGTAGGGTGTTTTGCATAAACTGATAGTAGTAATCATTTAAAAGTTTGCGTTGATGTGTATCGAAGGTCTCAAAAGTAGTTGTTGTTTTTAAGCGTTCATCACCTTCAGGAAGCATATCGGTCACAAATATGTCTGACTTTCCATCATTATTTATATCCGCCATATCTGCGCCCATAGAAAACAAGCTCAAATGGTTGCTCCATTCTTTTATACTCTCTGTAAAAGTGCCATCTTGATTGTTAATGTAGAGGTAGTCATGTTCAAAGAAATCATTAGATACGTAAATATCTGGGTAAAGGTCTTCATTGATATCCCCTACGGTTACGCCAAGACCAAACCCTACTAAGCTCCCATAAATATTGGCTTCTTCACTTACATCGGTGAAAACTCCATTGTCATTTCGTAGCAATTTGTCTCCACCTCCTTTTATTTCATCAACAACGTTCCAATCCTCTGCTCTAATGTCCCTTTTGTTTTCGTAGCCTAAACTGGCAACTGGAATAAAGCTATTGTTGAGCATGTATACATCTAGATCACCATCCTTGTCATAATCAAAAAAAGCGGCATGTGTGGTAAATCCGCTATCTGCTAAGTTATACTCTTCAGCTTTTTCAGTGAAGGTGAGGTCGCCGTTATTGATAAAGAGCTCATTTTTTTGGTCATCTCCTTTAATATTTCCGGCGTTGCAGACGTAAATGTCTAGTAAACCATCTGAATTGATATCTACAAACACCACACCCGTGGACCACGCTTTTTCCCCTTCAACACCCGAGGAATTAGAGATATCTTCGAAAGAAAAATCACCTTTATTGAGAAAGAGTTTGTTTCTTCCTCTATTTGAAGTCAGATAAATATCTGCTAGGCCATCGTTATTGATATCTCCAATAGCTACTCCGCCTCCATTATAAAAGTTGCGATACAGGAATATATTGAAGTTCTCCTCGTTTTCTATCGTATTTTCAAAGGAAATACCTGTTTGGGTACTGTCTAGTAAAGAGAAAAGTCTGGAGGTATTTTCTGTGGTGTCCTTTTTCTCCATTTTAGTATTGCAGGAAAACATCAAAGTTATTATTGTAAATAGGATGGGGAAGATTGATTTGTACGACATTTTATGAAATTCTGTAATCTGGAAAGCTATAAATTTTGACTTAATTATCATAAATACCAACGCAGATTAACATAGATAATAAGTATTTGTTCTAATGTTAGGAATAAAAAAAAGAGGGCAAGAATGCCCTCTTTTTGAATATGTTTGATAAACAATTATTAATAACCTTCGTTTTGAGTTAAATTCGGGTTGGTTGCCAACGCTGGTGCTGGAATAGGGAATTTAATCCTAAATGCATCTGTAACAGTTTTCAATTCCCAGGTGCCTGAAGCAAAGGTGCCAAAACGCAACTGTACCGCTCTTTTTCCACCCATTACGCCTTCACCGTTTGTTTCCCTTGTGATAATAGCTGGCATATCATCCAAAGTAACACTTCCTAAGGGTGCGGCACCTGCTCGCTCTCTAATGGAGTTTACATCGTCAAGAGCCGAAGGTCCACCGCCACCACCTCGTAGAGTGGCTTCCGCACGCATTAATACGGCATCGCTAAAACGCATCCAAGCAAAATCCCTAGCAGTATCTCCGGGTAGATTGCCATCTGCATTCCTTTGTGGGTTTTTAACAATTCGAATTCCAGTTCTTTCATTATTAACTTCTAAACTGGTTAGGATTGCATCCTCATAAATCAACGGATTCTCTTGTCTATCCGTAAGATTAGTACCAGCAGGGCTTCGTTGTTGTCCACGAATGTATCCAGTCGATACTCCGTCCACTTCTTCACCTGGAAGTCCAAGTCGTGCATCCTGATTTACATCATCTGTTCCAAACAGTCTAAAGGTTTCTGTAAGTGTAACAAAACCATTCCATCCTCCTTGATTGGGATGTAGTTGATTGTAAATACGAGTTCTAATGTCACCATCCAACATAAAAATTACTTCTTGGTTGGTGTTATTAGCAGGATCCCAAATATCAAAATAGCTTTCATCACCGTCTGGATCATCAGCACCAATACCGTCTAACTGAAAACCTAGATTTTCTATGGCATTGACATCTGCTACGACCTGATTCATGTCTCCTTCCGTTCCTACAAGATGAATAGCATTTAATTGCACCCTAGCTCTCAAGAAACGAGCAAATGCTTCTCCAACTCCTGTTAAAGTACCTGCCCTATCATCTCCTTCGTTAGCAGGGGCTAAAGGTACATTAGGACCATTAGCAGAAAGGTTGCCACTAGATATTGCGGTGTTCAAATCATCAAGAATCAAAGCAAACGCTTCTTGGGCTGTTAACACTGTTGGATCAACATCAGGTCCATCATCCACTCCTCTGATGGGTACTTGGCCGAAGAAATCTAAAACAGTATATACATGAAATGCACGTATAACTTGAGCTTGGGCAGTTTGACTAGGATTCGCATTGGATCTTGAATCCAGTAATTGACTTGCACGAAATGTTGCGGCATTATGCCTGTTCCATGCCTGTAGTACATAAACGTGATTGGCATCCCAAGTATGATTGTGTAAGGCACGCCAAACTCCATTGTCACCCCAATCGGCACCCCTTGTTAATACAGCAATGTTATCCGCTGATACCTCCATAAGTGCATATGAGGCTTCTTGAGAATCTTGGCGGAAAAGCCCTATTCCGTCACTATCACCACTGGTATAGAGTGCTTCAAGACTTGCAGAGGTACTTGATACTCCACTGAAGCTACCAGCGTCTGATTCAACGGATATGGAATCCTGAAAATTGGGTTCCAGATCGGTACATGCTTGGGAAGCGATTAGCAGTACACTAACTCCAAGCGTTTTCATCAATTTGTTTTGTAATAAATCTTTTTTCTTCATCATTTTTTTTTTAAAAACTTGCATTAACACCTAGCGAAAAGGTAGTAGGTCTTGGATAGGAAGTCAAATCGATTCCTAATGAAGGTAAGTTATTTAAGTTTCGGTCCGTTGATATTTCAGGATCTTGTCCGGTATAATCGGTAATAACAAATAAATTCTGAGCATTAAGGAACAATCTTAAATTACTAAATACACTATCTTCTCCCACATTAAAGTTGTGGCCTAAAGTCACGTTTTGTAATCTTAAAAAGGAGCCATCTTCAACAAATCTTGAGGAAACGGACTGTGGGTTGAAAGGATTTTCTACACCTACCAATGGGAGTACATCTGCATATACGTTTCTACCCTGTGATAAGTTAGGAATGGTTGAAAATGCATTTCTGGTATTATTATAAATGGATTGACCAAATTGACCGTTAAAGAACAAACTCAAATCCCAATTTTTATAATTGAAATTATTGGTGAAACCCATTGAAAAGTCAGGTAACGCACTTTCTCCTATAAAGACTTGAGCTCCGTTGCTTCCAAAAATGTTACCTCCGTTTTCGTCCAACCCTTGGAAATCCCTGGTAAAGAAGCTGAACAAAGGCTGGTTGTTGGACAATCTTTGTGCAAAAGCTCTAGATAGACCAGGACCATTAATTTGCCCTGCGTCAATTTCCGGACCATCGTAGTTTTCCAAGACGTTATCCGTATAGGTGATGTTGAAATTCAAATCCCATGAAAAATCTTCAGTCTGCACAGGAATAGCGTTAATAGTGAACTCTACCCCTTCGTTAACAATATCTCCATCTACGTTAGCAAAAACAAAAGGTTGAGGAGCTGGTTGTGCACTATTTACCTGTAATAAGAATTGTGATGTTGTTCTTTTAAAGTAGTTCACAGATCCTGTGATTCGATTATCTAAAAAGCCGTAGTCCACTCCAATACTTAATTGCTCATTTTCTTCCCACTGTAAGTCAGGGTTATCGAAAGCTACATCACTTAAAGCACCGGCATTGTTCTGGTTACCAACGTTAAAACGCTGTCTTGCAGAAAATTGGTTTGAACCTAAACCTTCTTGGTTACCGGTAACCCCCCAGTTTGCACGTAGTTTGAAAGTATCAAAAAATTCTGGGAACCATTCTTCTTGGTCAAGAGCCCAAGATGCCCCAATAGCACCAAAAGTACCATATTGATTGTTTCCACCAAATCGAGATGAACCATCGATTCTTACGGTACCCGAGAAATTGAATTTATTATTCAAAGAATAATTAGTTCTTAAGAAGAAGGACTGTAACTCATCGCGCTCTAAACCAGTGTTTGCAGCAAAGTCTCTTGCTATGGCGATGTTATTAATCATTTGAAATAAATCAGGGGTTTCAAAATTAAAAGCTCGGAGAGTAATAGTTTCGTTTACAAACTCTTGGTAAGAATGTCCTAGCACAACATCCAACACGTCATCCCCAAATTCTTTGTTGTAATTTAAATAGGATTCCCAAGTGGTATTGGTCAAATCAATTTCGTCTAAGTTGGCTCTACCATTATCCAATGTCCCATTAGCAGCAAAATTCCTTGATTCTGCAGAAGCGGCAGAGGAGGTGGATTTATCCAAACCAACAAGGGTATTGATGGTCAAATTATCTGTTATCTTATATTGTGCTGACACATTTACTAGAGCCCGAAATGTACTGGAGGTTGCGCGAGTCAACTCTAAAAGTGCCAATGGATTCCTTCTTTCATTAGATGGCTGGTTGAAACCAGCGATAAAACCTTGGTCTCTGGTACCATCTCCTGTTAAAGGTTGCGTAGGGTCCCAACCAATGGATGCGGAGAGTAAATCACCCCTAGCGTTTGGATTGTTTGTGATAGGAGGTCTTTGAGTTTCAACATTGGAAATAGTTGCTTGGGTACTCAATTTTAATTTGTCATCAAAAAAACGCTGTGTTGCATTGAATCTAGCGGTTAACCTGTCAAAAGTACTGTCCTCAACCTCACCCTCTTGGTCTTGATATCCAAAAGATAATCTATAATTACCGGTTTCGTTACCTCCGCCATAGGCGACATTGTAATTTTGGGTAAAAGACGTACGAAAGATTGTATCGAAAGTATCTGTATTGGCCCCACCATCAACAAAGGTTCCACCAGAAATAATATTCTGAGCGTTTAAAAACTGATCTCGGGATAACACTTCAGGATTATTTGCGATATAACCTACAGAGAACGTAGAAGAAAAGTCCAATGTGCTTCTCCCAGCTGTACCTGACTTAGTAGTAATCAAAACTACCCCATTAGCACCCCTTGACCCATAAATGGCCGTAGAAGCTGCATCCTGTAAGATGTCGATGCTTGCAATATCATTTGGGTTCAAAAAACTCAAAGGGTCTAAAGAGCCAGAACTTCCAATGTCAGAACCTCCGTCAACAGAACCTCCACCTGTGGAAGCAGTAGTATTTGCTCCGTTTAGCGGAACACCATCAACAACAAATAGTGGATTGTTCTGGGATCGTACCGAAGCGGTACCCCTTACTCTAACGTTTACTGCTGCACCAGGTTCACCACTGGTAGTGGCAATCTGAACACCTGCAGTTTTACCTTGTATCAGCTGTTGTGGGTTTACAATTACACCCTTGTTAAATTCTTCAGCCTTTACACTTTCCACAGCACCAACAGTACTTCGTCTAGTTGTAGTACCATAACCTACAACAACCACTTCATCCAATTGACTTGCATCTTCTTGAAGTGTCACATTTATCGTAGTTTGTCCATTTACAGGAATCTCCTGTGATGCAAAACCGATGTAACTGAAAACGATGACTGCGTCGGCTGCAACATCATTAAGTGTATAATTACCATCAAAATCAGTTTGCGTACCATTGGTTGTACCTTTAACTACAACGCTGGCTCCCGGTAAGGGTCCGCTGGCATCTGAGACCGTACCGGTTACTGTTTGGGCCTTGACCATACCGAAACACAATAATGCCCCAATAAAAAGAAAGCCTCTAAGTAGCGTAATCTTCATAAATAATTAATTTTAAGTTTAGTTAATTTCAATTCAAGTGTTAAACATATATAAAAAAAAGGTTAATCAAAATTTAAGCATTATTCAGTGTTTAACGAAAACGGTTTCGTGTTAATAAGTTTGAGAAAATACTAGTTTGATAAATCTTTAAGCCGTAATTTAATCAAATCTTAATAATAATGGGGCTTTTTAACGAAATTAATAATACCCTAAGAATATACTATTTTATTTGAAGCATGTTTTTAGACACCATTTTTTGATGAAAATAGTTTCTTCTTAGTGTTTTGTTAAAAGTTTATCCAAACGAACTGTTAATACTCAGTTTTGGTTATTTTCCCATTTCCATAGTACTTTTTAATATACCAGGTTGAAATCAAAGATCACATTAAAGGATATTGCAAGAGAACTTGAGGTTTCGATTTCCACTGTTTCAAAAGCGTTAAAGAACAGTGAGGAAATTAGTAGGGATACCAAAGAAAAGGTTCAGGCATTTGCACGTCTTTATAATTACAAGCCCAACAATATCGCAATTAGTTTAAAAAACAAGCGCACCAAAAACATTGGGGTGGTAATTCCGGATATCGTACATCATTTTTTTACGACGGTAATCAGAGGTATTGAAAAATATGCCAATGCTAAGGGATATAACGTAATTGTTTGTCTTTCTGAAGAATCTTTTGACAAAGAAGTAATCAATATGGAGATGTTGGCCAATGGAAGTATTGATGGTTTTATCATGTCGCTTTCATCTGAGACACAGGCCAAAAATGACTACAATCATCTTAAGGAAGTTACAGAGCAGGGGATTCCCGTGGTTTTATTTGATCGTATTACCAATGAGATTGATTGCGACAAGGTTATCATTGATGATAGGATGGGGGGCTACCTAGCAACGAAAAAACTCATCGAGCAAGGAAAACAAAAAATTGCTCTTATTACAACGGATGATTATTTAAGTGTGAGCAAGGCAAGAGGAGATGGTTACAGAAAAGCATTATTGGATAGTAACATTGAACTCGATGAATCCCGAATCCTAAAACTCCCTACGATGGAAATGGACGAGGAACGCATACGCAATTTCTTTGATAGCATTGAATTTGATGCTGTGCTTTGCGTAAATGAAATTTTTGCTGTTTTTAGTATGCGAGTAGCTCTGGAAAAAGGCCTTAAGATTCCAAAGGATGTGGCCGTTATCGGGTTCACCAACGGACTGTTGTCTAAGTACGCCAATCCTAGTTTAACGGTTGTAGCTCAACATGGTGAGAAAATGGGGGAAATCTCTGCTCAAATGCTAATTGAAAAGGTCGAAAGTGAAAAAGAAGAAGAAACTTTTCAGACCAAAATTTTAGAACCAACATTGGTGGTACGGGATTCAACAATTAACTAAGTTTGTCTTGTTGGAATTAAATCTACAATCTTAACTTCTACCATATTTTTAATAAATGAATCAAGATTATATAAAGCCAGACCCATGGTCCATAATTGAAGAAGGATTTGACAAAGAATTCGTAAAATCTTCTGAAAGTCTTTTTAGTATTGGAAACGGTGCTATGGGCCAGCGTGCCAATTTTGAGGAGACCTACTCTGGCGGTACTTTTCAAGGAAGCTATATTGCTGGGGTTTACTATCCGGACAAAACAAGAGTAGGTTGGTGGAAAAACGGGTATCCAGAATATTTTGCCAAGGTATTAAATGCTCCAAATTGGATAGGAATCAATGTATCCATTGATGGGGTGCCGTTAGACCTGAATACTTGCAAGGAAGTCAAAGACTTTGTTCGTGAATTGAATATGAAGGAAGGATGGTACCAGCGTTCCTTTATTGCAATACTGTCTAATGGAATTGAAGTCTCCGTTTCATCTACCCGTTTTTTAAGTCTTCATTTGGACGAATTGGGCGCTATTCAGTACGAAATAGAAGTTTTGAATAAGGATGCAGAGATTATCATTTTACCCTATTTAGATAGTGGTATTAAAAATATGGACAGTAATTGGGATGATCAATTTTGGAAAACGACCAAGGTGGAATCCGATGGAAATCGCGCCTTTATAGAAGCTCATACCCTCAAAACCAACTTTGAGACGTGCACCTTTATGGACGCTTCTCTTTATATTGATGGCAATAAACATGAAACGGATCCAATTCATAAAAAGGATGAATTGGCAACAAGGCTGAGTTTTGTGGTCGATGTTAAAAAAGGCCAAAAAGTGGCACTGCATAAATTGGGGGGTTATACTGTTTCAAGAAATCACAAGTCTTCAGAATTGATTAATGCAGCCAATGAAGTTTTGGATAAAGCTTCACAGCTTGGCTTTGATGGACTTTTGGAACAGCAGAAAAGAGATTGGGCTCACATTTGGGAAATGAGTGATATTGAAATAGAAGGCGATGTCAAGGCACAGCAAGGTATTCGTTTCAATATTTTTCAGCTGAATCAAACCTATTTGGGTAAAGATTCCAGATTAAACATTGGTCCCAAAGGATTCACTGGCGAAAAATATGGGGGAAGTACCTATTGGGATACCGAGGCCTATTGTCTTCCTTTCTATATGGCCACAAAAAATCAAGAGGTAGCATGGAGTCTTCTAGAATATCGATTTAACCATTTGGGGAAAGCCATCGAGAATGCAGAAAAACTAGGTTTTAAGAATGGGGCTGCACTTTACCCAATGGTAACCATGAACGGGGAGGAGTGCCATAACGAATGGGAAATCACTTTTCAAGAGATCCACAGAAATGGGGCTATTGCTTTTGCCATCTACAATTATCATCGCTTTACGGGGGATTACAGCTATGTTCCAAAAATGGGACTGGAAGTACTAATAGGTATAGCTCGTTTTTGGCAACAACGTTTCAACTATTCAGAGGACAAGCAAAGTTATGTAATGCTAGGGGTAACAGGACCCAATGAATATGAGAACAACATAAACAACAATTGGTATACCAACTATTTGGCAAAATGGTGCATTGAATATGCGGCTGAACAACTCCAAAAAGTGGAAAAGGAATACCCAGAAGATTATGCTAGGGTTATCCGGAAAACCCAATTGTCCCCAGAGGAAACCAACGCTTGGGATGAATTGGTGTCCAACGTTTATTTTCCATTTTCCGAAAAACATGGTGTCTATCTCCAACAAGACGGTTTTTTAGATAAGGAAATGATTCGTGTCAGCGATTTAGAAAAATCGCAACGGCCTATTAATCAAAAGTGGAGTTGGGATAGAATTTTGAGGTCTCCTTACATCAAACAAGCAGATGTGCTACAAGGTTTTTATTTTTTTGAAGACCATTTCTCTCAAGAGCAACTTGAAAAACATTTTGATTTTTACGAACCTTTCACGGTTCATGAATCTTCTCTGTCTCCATGCGTGCACAGTATCCAAGCGGCTAAGCTAGGTCGAATGGAGCAAGCCTATACCTTCTACTTAAGAACTTCAAGATTGGATTTGGACGACTATAATAAAGAAGTGGAAGAAGGTTTGCACATTACTTCCATGGCTGGAACATGGATGAGCATTGTGGAAGGTTTTGGAGGAATGCGGGTTCAGGATAATCAATTGTGCTTCGAACCCCAGATTCCATCTCAATGGAGCTCCTATGCTTTTAAAGTGAATTTTAGAAATCAAATTATAACCATTACTGTCAAAAAAGATGCTTCCAGTTTTGAAATCAAAGGGGAAGCAGATTTGGACATTCTAGTAAATGGCAAAGTGGTAACCCTAGTTCCAGGAAAAATAGTTCAGGCATGAGAAATTGGGCCTTCGGTTGTTTTTTTCTGATGCTGGGGGGCTTTTTGGCATGTGAATCAAAAATCAAAACCAAGGAAGTGGAGTCAATTACAGGAAGAAAGGCAGTAGTCTATCAAGTTTTTACAAGACTTTTTGGCAATACGAACACTACAAATAAACCGTGGGGCACTATTGAGGAAAATGGAGTTGGAAAGTTTTCAGACTTTACGGAAACCGCCCTTTCCGAAATAAAGAACTTGGGAGTCACACATATTTGGTATACAGGAATACCGCATCATGCTGTTATCAATGACTACACCGAATTTGGCATTTCCAATGACGACCCCGATGTGGTAAAGGGACGTGCAGGGTCACCGTATGCAGTAAAGGATTATTACAATGTAAATCCAGACCTTGCAGACAATCCCGCGAACAGGTTACAGGAGTTCAAGGATTTGGTAGAGAGAACCCATAAAACCGGTATGAAGGTTTTGATAGATATTGTGCCAAATCACGTTGCACGAAACTATAAGGGCCTAACCAATCCTGAAGGGGTTTTGGACTTTGGAGCACAAGATGACACTTCTTTGGAGTATCATGTAAACAACAATTTCTATTACGTAATGGGAGAAGAATTCAAAGTGCCCCATTGGAAGGATGGTTATCAACCCTTGGGAGGAAACACCCATGTATTGTCTGATGGGAAATTTGAAGAAATTCCAGCTAAATGGACGGGCAACGGCTCCAGATTGGCCCAACCCGATTTCAACGATTGGTATGAAACGGTCAAGGTAAACTATGGGGTTCGGCCTGATGGCACAAAAGACTTCAAGGAGTTACCAAATGAATATGCAGAGAAGAGTTATCAAGAACATTATGTCTTTTGGCAGGATAAGAAGATTCCAGACTCTTGGATAAAATTCAGGGACATCGCGCTGTATTGGTTGGATTTTGGTGTAGATGGATTTCGTTTTGATATGGCCGAAATGGTTCCTGTGGAATTTTGGAGCTACATGAATTCCAGTATTAAGATGAATAATCCAGATGCTTTTCTTTTGGCCGAAGTATACAATCCAGAGTTGTATCGTGATTATATCCATAAAGGAAAGATGGATTACCTCTACGATAAGGTAGAGCTTTACGATAGCATCAAGCATATAATGAAAGGCTATGGTTGGACCGACCATATTCCCGTGGTGCAAAAAGGCATGGCGGATATTGAGCATAATATGCTCCATTTCTTGGAGAACCATGATGAGCAGCGTATTACCAGCCCAGATTTTGCAGGAAAAGCAGAATTGGCCAAACCGGCCATGGTGGTATCAGCTACTATCAGTACTTCACCAACCATGATTTACTTTGGTCAAGAAGTGGGTGAGCCTGGTGCCGAAGATGCTGGTTTTGGAAGTCCTACCCGTACCTCTATTTTTGATTACATTGGAGTGCCGCATCATCAGCGTTGGATGAATAATAAAAAGTTTGATGGGGCCCTACTTTCAGAAAAGGAAAAGGAGCTTCGGGATTTCTATAAGCGATTATTGAATTTTACCATTTCGAGCGAAGCCTTGATGGGAGAATATGAAGAAATTCATTTCTTCAATAAGGACAATAGTGAAAACTATGACCATAGGGTGCTGTCTTACGTTCGATGGTCTCCTAACCAGAAGCTAATCATCCTATCCAATTTCGAAGAAGGCAAAACATATAATTTCGAGCTTAAAGTTCCAGAACGCCTTATTCAAACATGGAATTTGAAAGATGGGAACTACATTTTGAGTGAAAAGCTGTATGGAAAAGAGCCCCTTCAATTAATGGTCCAAAAGGGTATGGGCAGAATTAATGTTGAAATCCAACCTTTGGAATCTCTAATCCTTCAAGTAGAACCATAGAGTTCGTCATTGTTTGATTTTTGGAAAAGACGAAAAGGCTAAATAACTGTTTTTCCCTCTCTCTTTTAAAGAATTGGATTTGGCCAATCTTTTACTAGTCATGTTCCCGTCAAATTGTATTTTTAAGCTCAAATAAAAATGGAATGAAAAAAGCCTTATTATTTCTAGGAATTGTCTTTCTCTTCAACGCATGTAACATGATGAATTCAAAACCTTTGGTAATTGGTCACCGTGGCGCCATGGGACATGAAACGGAGAATACACTCGCTTCGGTTCAAAAAGCTTTAGACCTGGGTGTGGACATGATTGAAATTGATGTATTCATAATTGAAAGCGGAGAGATTGTTGTTTTTCATGATGAGCGAGTGGACCGCTTGGCCAACAGTGGCGGTAGAATTGAGGAATACAACATTTTTGATGTGAAGCAATTGATTTTGGATGGAAACCATAAGATTCCAATGCTTCAGGAAGTACTGGATCTAATCGACAATAAAGTGGCACTAAACATAGAATTGAAAGGGGCCAATACAACGGATAGAGTGAATTTTATAATTGACTATTATGTGAGAGAAAGAGGATGGTCATTGGACAATTTTGTCATTTCTAGTTTTAAGTGGGACGAACTGCGAAAAATGCGAGAGCTTAAACCGTCTATTAAAATAGCTGTCTTAACCGAAGAAGATCCCCTAAAAGCTCTGGATGTAGCAAAGGAACTGAATGCAGTAGCCATCAATCCTAATTTTAAGACGCTGACTGCTGTGAATACTGCTCAAATAAAGAAGGAAGGCTTCGGGATATATACTTGGACCGTAAATGAGCCTGATGATATTCAACGAATGATTGATTTCGGGGTGGATGGAATTATTACGAATTACCCAGAACGTGTGAATTAATGTTCGATGTAATTGTGGCAGGAGGTGGAGCTGCCGGTTTCTATGCCGCTATTCAAATCGCAGAGCAGAATTCTAATCTCAAAATTGCCATTCTGGAAAGAGGAAAAACAGTACTTTCCAAAGTAAGAATTTCCGGAGGCGGTAGGTGTAATGTCACACAGGCAAAGTTTTATGCCAAAGAACTGGTCGATGGCTATCCTAGAGGGCAAAAGGAACTTCTAGGCCCCTTTCATTCACATGCTCCCGAAGACGTTATTGCCTTTTTTGAAGAAAGGGGAGTGCCACTTAAGATAGAGGAAGATGGTCGTATTTTTCCAAAAAGTGATTCCTCGCAAAGCATCATAGATTGTTTTCTAAAAGAGATAGAAAAACACGGAATACAAGTTTTAAAAAATAGCTCCGTAAAAGATTTTAGTAGATTGGAAAATGGTCATTGGCAAGTGACCACCATGAATAAGGATTATAAGGCGCGGATATTACTTTTGGCCACCGGAAGTAATGCTAGAATATGGAATATGTTACAAGATATGGGGCACTCCATTGTCCCTCCTGTACCCTCTTTGTTCACGTTCAACATTAATGATGAGCGAATTAAAGGAATTCCTGGAATTAGTGTTAATGCTTCTGTGGAAATTCCTCCAAAAAAAATATTTGCCTCAAACATCAGTGTTGAATTAAAAAGTGCTCCCAAGCAGCATCCCGTTTTAGAATCTGAAGGTCCCGTTCTAATCACCCATTGGGGCTTAAGTGGCCCCGCTATCCTAAAGTTATCTGCTTGGGGTGCAAGAATTTTGGAAAATTACAAATACAACTTTCGGGCTGTTGTCAATTGGACACCAGAGTATTCTACTTCATCTATGGAGGGATATTTAAAAGAGGTGAAAGAAGTGGAAGCTAAGAAAACAGTTTTTCGAACTCAAGCCATATCGATACCAAAAAGATTGTGGATGCGTTTGGTTGCTGCCTCAGGAATATCAAAAGAACTTAGATGGGGGGAGGTCACCAAAGAACAATTAAAAAATTTATCGAAACAGCTTACGGCTTGCTCGTTCAAAGTAGAAGGAAAAAGTACGTTTAAAGAAGAGTTTGTAACCGCAGGCGGAGTGGATTTGAAAGAAATCAATTTTAAAACTTTTGAAAGCAAGTTATTCTCCAATCTGTTTTTTGCCGGAGAAATAATTGATGTTGATGGCATCACTGGAGGCTATAATTTTCAAAATGCTTGGACTGGGGCCTATTTGGCCGCTCAGGAAATCGCATCCAGAGCACTTACTGTAACCACATAGATAAAAAAGCAGCCAAAGCAGCACCAATGATGGGTCCAATTACTGGAATCCACGAATATCCCCATCCATTTGAACCTTTATTTTTAATAGGAACCAGTGCGTGTACTATTCTGGGTCCTAAATCACGTGCGGGGTTAATGGCATAACCGGTGGTTCCACCAAGGGATAGACCAATTCCCCAAACTATAAGAGCAACTGGAAGAGCACCTAAGGAACCCAATCCAATAATACTATTGTCCTTCATCATGGTGGCATCCGTGAAATATAAGACTGCAAAAACCAAAACAAACGTTCCCACTGTTTCTGTCAAAATGTTTAGAAACGTGTTGGGAATAGCTGGAGCATTGCAGAATACGGCTCGCTTGCTATTTCCATCTTCTGTTGCGTCAAAATGGTCTTTGTGGATTAACCAAACGAAAAAAGCACCCAGCATAGCTCCAATAAACTGGGCAATAATATAATTGGGAACATCATAGATTGAAAAATCACCTGAAAGTGCCAGTCCAATCGTCACCGCAGGATTCATATGTGCTCCACTGTAAGGACCGGCAACTACAACCCCAGTATATACTGCAAATGCCCAACCTGTGGTAATTACAATCCATCCAGATTGACTGCCAAATGTTCCTTTTAGGGAAACGTTTGCGTTAACTCCGCATCCCAAAAGAATCAATAAGAAAGTACCTATAACTTCAGCAACAAAGGGAGTCATAATTCAATCAGCTGGTTTTGGTCCAATGTTCCAAAGCTTCAATGGCACGATACCAACCTTTGATTCCTTCTTCAATAGTTTCCCTTTCAGCAGTTGGATTAAAGCGTACATCGGTTTCCCATATTTTTTGAATTTCCTCCGCACTCTCCCAAAAACCTACTGCTAAACCTGCTAAGTAAGCTGCTCCCATCACTGTGGTTTCCACTATTTTTGGACGTACAGCAACCGTGTTCAAAACGTCGGCTTGAAACTGCATAAGCATATTGTTTACCGTTGCACCTCCATCTACCCGAAGTTCTTTAATGGAGATACCGGAATCTGCTTCCATTGCTTTTAGAATATCCATGGTTTGATATGCGATAGATTCCAAAGCCGCTCTGGCTATATGGGCATCTGTACTTCCACGGGTCAAGCCAAAAATGGTTCCTTGGGCATATTGGTTCCAGTGCGGGGCACCCAACCCTGCAAAGGCTGGAACAAAATACACCCCTTCGGAAGAGTCAATGGAGCCAGCCAAACCTTCCACATCAGAAGAATTTTTAATAACTTTTAAACTATCTCTTAGCCATTGTACAACGGCGCCAGCAATAAAAATACTTCCCTCAAGAGCATATTCAGTTTTTCCATTAATTTTCCAAGCCACGGTCGTGAGCAAATTGTTTTTGGATACGATAGGCTTCTCCCCAATATTCATCAACATAAAACAGCCTGTTCCATACGTGTTTTTCACCATGCCTTGCTTGGTGCACATTTGGCCAAACAATGCGGCTTGTTGATCTCCGGCAATTCCAGCGATTGGAATTTTGGCAGCGAAGAAATTAGGTCCTGTGTGCCCATAAACTTCACTAGATTGTTTTACTTCTGGAAGCATGCTTTTTGGGATAGTTAATAATTCCAGTAGTTCATCATCCCATTCCATGGTATTGATGTTGAAAATAAGGGAACGTGAAGCGTTGGTGACATCGGTGACATGCAAATTTCCTTCTGTCATTTTCCAAATAAGCCAAGTGTCAATTGTTCCAAGGACCAAATCCCCAGCTTCTGCTTTTTCTCTTGCCCCTTCTACATTGTCCAGTATCCATTTTACCTTGGTTCCTGAAAAATAAGAATCGATGACCAGACCTGTTTTTTCGCGAATCATTTCAGATTTACCTTGCTTCTTCAACTCATCACAGTACGCTGAGGTACGCTTGTCTTGCCAAACAATGGCATTGTAGACCGGCTCCCCTGTATTTCTGTCCCAAACCACTACGGTTTCTCTTTGATTGGTTATGCCAATCGCGGCGATTTGGTCACCTTTAATCCCCTTTTTGCTTACGGCTTCTGCTGCCATTCCAGCTTGGGTGGCCCATATTTCAGTAGCATCATGCTCTACCCATCCTGGTTTTGGAAAAATCTGTGTAAACTCTTTTTGAGAAACGGAAACAATAGTTCCTTGTTTGTCTACCACAACTGCTCTTGAACTGGTAGTGCCTTGGTCCAAGGCAAGTATATACTGACTCATTTTGGTTAATTTAACATCGCTGAATTTACTAAAATTAATCGGAGTTGTTGAGCCAAAACTTAAAATTCAATCCATGAAAAAATACATAGCCCTTTTAAGGGGAATCAACGTAGGAGGGCATAAAAAAATAAAGATGGTTGAACTCAAAAAGGTATTAGCTGCCAACGGGTTTCAAGAAGTGCAAACCTATATTCAGAGCGGTAACTTACTCTTTAAAGCAGAAAGACAAACGTCACTGGAACTTGCTGAAAAAATTCACCGTCTTATAGAAGCCAGATTTGGCTTTCAAGTTCCTGTTTTGGTAATCACTATTGAAGAGCTGAAAAACATTTTGGACAATAACCCTTTCGATAAAAAACCTGAGGAAAACCAATTGTTTTTTACTTTGCTTAAGACTCCCCCTTTGCAAGACAAGGTCTATGAATTTAAAAATTATCAGTTTGAGAACGAGGATTTTTACATTACCCGGAATTGCGTGTATCTAAGTTTTACTGGAAGTTATAGAAACGCAAAACTCAATAACAACTTTATCGAGAATAAGCTAAAAGTAGAGGCGACTACCCGAAATCTAAAAACCATGAAAAAATTATTGGAGCTTTCAGAGAACTAGTTAAGTTGCCAAATGGAAAAATTAAGTATGGTGGCAAAGCTAACCCAAAGTAAATAGGGGATGAGTAAAAATGCAGCTACCTTGCTCACCACCCTAAACCATCGAATGGTGAGTATGATAAGGGTTAAAAGAACAAGAATTACAATCAAGGCCCAAAAGGGATTTTTGAACCCAAAAAAAACAATGCTCCAAAGGGCATTGAATAAGAGTTGAAATCCAAAATGATATAATGCCGTTTTTACCCATATATGATGAAATCCTTTCGACCAAACAATGCCAGCTGCTACTCCCATTAGAACGTATAGTACGGTCCAAACTGGCGCAAAAATGGAATTTGGAGGATTAAAACTGGGTTTGTTCAACGTAGTGTACCAAGTATTCACGGAGCTTTGCGTGGCGAAGCTGGAAAGAAAGCCAATTAACAAGCAAACAATAACGGCAATAGCGATGTATGTAACTTTCTTTTTCATGATTGGTGTTGGCTCCCTAAAATAACAATTTATTTCATTCTTCCATTCGAGCTGCCAAAGCATAGCTATATTTGCTCAAATTTTTGTTGGATGACGGAGAATGACTTCATACCAAAAGCATATACCCACCTTCCTGAAAAGGGCAAAGTGGGCTGGAAGGCACCGAGCAATATTGCCTTGGTCAAGTATTGGGGCAAGAAAACCAATCAGATTCCGGCTAATCCATCCATAAGCTTCACCTTAGATGCCTGCGCTACACAAACACAGGTTACGTTTACCAAAAAAGAGGATTCAAAAGATTTTTCGTTTGACTTGCTTTTTGAAGGTAAGCCCAAAGAAGATTTTAAGCCAAAGATTAAGACCTTTTTGGAGCGAATAGAACCCTATCTACCTTTTCTGAAAAAGTATCACTTCGTGATTGAAACTTCCAACTCATTTCCTCATAGTAGCGGTATTGCTTCTTCTGCCAGTGGTATGTCAGCTTTGGCTTTGTGTTTGTTGAGTGTTGAAAACAAAATCCAGCCTATGGCACCTGATTTTTTCAACAAGAAAGCCTCTTTTTTGGCCAGATTGGGGTCGGGAAGTGCTTGCAGAAGCATTGAAGGTGATTTGGTTCAATGGGGCAAGCACGAAGGAATTGAAACAAGCTCAGAGTTGTATGGGGTGAAATATCCATTTGATGTAAATCCAATATTCAAAAATTATCACGATACTATTTTGCTTGTACACAAGGGACAAAAACAGGTGAGCAGCTCTGTGGGTCATAACTTAATGCATGATCATCCTTATGCAGAAAAGCGATTTGAACAAGCGCACTCAAACTTGGATAAATTAAAACCGATTTTGGGTGAAGGAAATCTTGAAGCCTTTATGGAACTTGTAGAAAGTGAGGCATTGACCCTTCATGCAATGATGATGACCAGTATGCCCTATTTTATTCTAATGATGCCGGACACCTTGGAAATCATCAATAAACTTTGGAGGTTTCGCAAAGAGACTAAAGTGCCGATATGCTTTACTTTGGATGCGGGAGCCAATGTGCATGTATTGTATCCAGAATCGGTAAAGGAAAAAGCCATTCAATTTATTCAGGATGAACTGGTTGCGCATTGCGAGAATGGACACTATATTTGCGACCGAATAGGAACGGGTGCCAAGCAATTATTTGAAGAATAGAATAATCTCTTGGTTTTTGAAACGTTGTTATTAGTCTAAACTAGGATTGATTGAAGTAAAACCGACTTTTTTGTTTATCTTTATTTTGAAAAAGATTAAACAAAATCTTTTTGTCATATGAAAGGACCACTTTTTTACTCTAAAATTTTGCTTTTTGGTGAGTACGGAATCATCAAGGATTCCAAAGGACTTTCCATTCCCTACAACTTTTTTAAAGGAGCTTTGAAAACGGATGATAATCCTTCCGAATCAGCCAAAGCATCCAATGAAAGTCTTAAGCAATTCGTTGTTTACCTCAAGGAAATGGAATCCCAAGAACCTGCATTGGTTTCTTTCGATTTTTCGAAAATAGAGGCAGATGTTGATGGAGGTATGTACTTTGACAGTTCTATTCCACAAGGCTACGGAATTGGAAGTAGTGGCGCATTGGTAGCTGCGATTTATGATAAATATGCAACTGATAAAATCACAGTTTTAGAGAACTTGACCCGGGAAAAATTGCTGAAATTAAAGTCTATCTTTTCCAAGATGGAATCCTTTTTTCATGGAAAATCATCTGGTCTTGATCCTTTGAACAGTTACTTGAGTTTGCCGATTTTAATAAATTCCAAGGACAATATTGAGTCCACCAGTATTCCTTCCCAAAACAAAGAAGGTAAGGGTGCAGTCTTTTTATTGGATAGTGGAATTACTGGTGAAACCGCTCCTATGGTTCAGATTTTCATGGAGAAAATGAAGCAGGAAGGTTTCAGAAATATGCTCAAGGACCAATTCATAAAACATACCGATGCTTGCGTTGAAGATTTTCTTAGCGGTAATGTAAAATCGCTATTTGGAAATCTGAAAGAGCTTTCCCATGTGGTCTTGGATAACTTCAAGCCTATGATTCCTTCCAAGTTCCATGATTTATGGCAAAAAGGAATTGAGAGCAACGAGTATTATCTCAAACTTTGCGGTTCCGGTGGTGGTGGATACATTCTTGGGTTCACCCAGGATTTAGAACAGGCCAAAAAAGCGTTGAACGGCCATAAATTGGAAGTGGTATACAACTTCTAATCCCATCCCATGCTTAGTAGAAAAAATAAACTCTTGCTTTTCAAGCTATTGAGTTTGTTTTCTGTGGTTCGCGGTTATAATATTCTGATAATCACCTTAGCGCAATATCTCACTTCCATTTACATTCTTTCGCCAGACCTTCCTTTGAGGGATGTGGTTTTTGATTTTAATCTTTTTTTGATTGTTACAGCATCGGCCTTGGCGATAGCCAGTGGCTATATCATCAACAATTTTTATGATGCGGAAAAAGATTTGATAAATAAACCAACCAAGAGTATGTTGGATAGGTTGGTAAGTCAACGGTTTAAACTGACTACCTACTTCATCCTTAACTTTTTAGCGGTTTTTGCAGCTAGTTACATTTCGTTTCGAGCGGTATTCTTTTTTTCAGCCTATATTTTTGGGATTTGGATATACTCGCATAAACTTAAGCGTATTCCGTTTTTGGGCAATCTGGTTTCGGCTACTTTGGCCATAACTCCATTTTTTGTAGTGTTTGTGTACTATAAAAACTTTGAAACCGTAATTTTCGTTCATGCCCTATTTCTCTTTCTACTTATCCTGGCCAGGGAGCTGATAAAGGATTTGGAAAATATGGCGGGTGATATGGCCCAGAACTATAAGACCATTCCCATATTATACGGAACGAAAGTTTCCAAAGGAATCATCGGATTTTTGATTTTTTTGACCTTGATTCCCGCACTGCTTTTAATACAAGTTTTTGATGTAGGCTATATGTACCTGTACTTCTGGATCTGCGTTGGGCTCTTGGCACTTTTTATCATTTTGTTGGCTAAGGCCAGTGGCAAAAAGCATTATGTTTGGCTTCACAATATTTTAAAATTCATCATTGTCGCAGGAGTTTTTAGTATCCTACTTATTGATGTAGACCTGGTGTTAAATCGAATTTTATGATGGAAGACAAACTCAAAGTGGCCTTGGCTCAAATTGCACCGGTATGGCTGAATAAATCGGCTACACTTGAAAAAGTTATGCAAACGGTAACTGAAGCTGCTGCTAACGAAGCGGAGTTAGTGGTGTTTGGAGAAGCCTTTTTACCGGGTTACCCATTTTGGTTGGCCCATACCAATGGAGCCGCTTGGGATTTAAAAGTCAACAAGGAATTGCACGCGCATTATACCCGAAATTCCATTCAAATCGAGGCAGGGGAATTGGATACATTGTGCCAATTGGCCAAGGAAAAAGGTGTTGCAATTTACTTAGGCATGATGGAACGTGCCAAGGATAGAGGTGGGCATAGTCTATATTGTTCTTTGGTCTATATTGATTCCAATGGCGAAATTCAATCGGTACATCGTAAACTGCAACCCACTTACGATGAGCGCCTCACATGGGCGCCAGGTGATGGAAACGGACTTAAGGTTCATTCATTAAAAAAGTTCACTGTGGGAGGTTTGAATTGTTGGGAAAATTGGATGCCCTTGCCACGTACAGCGCTCTATGCTCAAGGCGAGAATTTACATATTGCCGTTTGGCCCGGAGGACTGCATAACACAAAAGACATAACAAGATTTATTGCTCGGGAATCCCGTGGCTATGTCATTTCGGTTTCCTCATTGATGCATGTGGATGACTTTCCGAAGGACACTCCACATCTAGAGGCTATTTTGGAAAAAGCGCCAAAAGTATTGGCTAATGGGGGTTCTTGTATTGCTGGACCTGATGGGGAATGGGAAATAGAACCCATTGTGGATCAGGAAGGGTTGATTTATCATACCTTGGATATTAATCGAGTGTACCAAGAACATCAAAATTTTGACCCCGTAGGTCACTATTCTAGACCGGATGTCACCCAACTTACCGTAAACCGGGAACGGCAATCCACCGTCAAAATAAAAGATTAGTTATTCTGATTATTTCTTTTTTAAAAAAAGGACATCAAAACATAATGTTTTGGTGCCCCTTTCCATCGTTTTTGATTGTTTCGAATTTTAATTGATATAACTGTTTCTCTCTTCATGGAGTTCACTGAGGTACTGCACAAACTCATATTGGTTTCCATCTGCATCCGCAAAGTAATCCCGTATTCTAAATTGCTCCACTTGTTTAGGATAGTCACGTTTGTACCCGTGCTCTAATAGGTTTTTCGCTATTTCTTCAACATTGGGGACTACAAAACCAATATGGTTAATACCCGCTTTGTCATAGTTCTTCTCCACCTTTGCATGTTTGTTTATGGCTTGATTGATTGCAACATAGGTGTAATCATCACCTAGATGGACCCATTCCCGAAGGTCATTTCCAGCTCCTCGTATCTTAAAATGAGGAAAGGCAACCTGAAAGAATTTTATTGCTTCTTGAATATTATTGACTGTGATGTTGGCATGTTCCAAGTATATCTGCTGCTTCATGATATGTTTTTTTGTTCAGAGCAAATTTCCAAATAGAGCGGAATACTGAAAATGAACCTCCGTACAGAAAACGACCTGTACTTTAGTACAGTTAATTCAAACACAAAATCTGCTTAGATACTAAAGAGACCTCTTTTTAGAGCGATATCTACAGCTTCGGTTCTATTTTTGGCATTTAGTTTGGATAGAATTGAGGTAATATGAAACTTCACAGTTCTTTCGGTAATGTACAATCTGTTGCCAATAGCTTCATTGGTAAGACCATCTTTGATTAATGATAGCACTTGAAGCTCACGTTTCGTAATTGGGTTTTTAGGATAGCTGAACGCATTGGATGGATTCCTGTTATCCTTCAATGTATTGGATTCAAACAAAAGCTGATTTAAATCTTTTTGAAGATGAATCAATTCCTGCAAAGCGGTTTTTACTTTGAGGTTATCACCCATTCCACTTTGTAATGAAGTAATTATTGATTCTAACCTGGGAAGAATTATTCCTTCGGACACCCGCTTTAGGTCGGATATTGGGTTGATTTCTTTTCTTCCAAACGATGTTTGTAGTCGAGCTCTCTGGATGCAGGTGCCAACCAACTCACCAATAGTATTCAAAATGGTGAGCTCTTGTTCATTCAATTTTCTAGACTCCTTGCTCAGCAGATTTATTAATCCTACTTTTTGGCCTTCAATGGTTATCGGGATTGTGGCATGAAATCTCAAGTCGTTGGTGCCAGAATTGATATCTTTTAATCTGGAGCAAGCGATTTCTGAGATATTTACCGCTTCTTCCATATCATCCGACAAATACTGTTTTATGCAGTAGCACCAGCCCGACAGGCGTTCAGGATAGTTGCCAAGAGCAGGTGGTAGATTATGGGAAACTGCCAGATAAACAGACTTGTTGTCCGGTTCAGTAAGCCAAATCCATCCTGTTTCCAAATTCAATATTTCAGCTGTTTTTTCAAGGGATTTACTAAGCGCTGAATGTAAAGAGTACTCCTTGTTTAAATGACTGGCGATATCATACAAATGAGCGAAGTAATCTTTATTGTCCATCCTAAAACTATATGAAAGGGTATTTAACGGGAACCTTTGTCCAATAATTCATACCCTTGACGGATTCCTTTTTCAATAGGTGGAACCCCCCTGTCCATCCATGAGGGTTTTCCATCTCCTTTCAGGTAATAGTCAAAATACTGGGCCATTCGAATGCTGAAATCCTTTCGGTTTTGCATTTTTAAAGGCCAATGGGGCTCTCCATTGTAATTGAGGAACCAAGAAGGCTTGCCCAAACGACGTAGACTCACAAAGAATTCAATACCTTGGTACCAGGGCACATGACCATCTGCATCATTGTGCATGACCAACAAAGGTGTGTTTATTTTGTCCACATTAAATATAGGCGAGTTCTCGATGTATCGTGACGGGTATTCCCAAGGGGTGCCGCCTATTCTGCTTTGGGTATGTTCATATTGGAATTGTCTACTTAAACCAGTCCACCATCGAATTCCACCATAGGCACTAATCATATTGGGAACTGGGGCTCCCGCTTCAGCTGCTTTAAAAATATCAGTTTTGGTAACTAAATAGGCTATCTGATAGCCTCCCCAACTATGCCCTTGAACACCAATGTTGTCCTTATCGATAAAGCCTTTTTCCAACAAAGAAGTGACTCCAGGAATGACACAGTTGTATGCACTTTCACCGGGATAGCCGATACGATATTCTACATCAGGATTAAAAATGACATAGCCTCTACTGGTATAAAAACTATAGTTGATTGAAGAACGCTCAGCTTTCGGATATCGGTGTCGGTGGATACCATCGGAACTCTTTTCATAAAAGTTTACTAAGAGAGGATATTTTTTATTGGGGTCAAACCCTTCAGGTTTTACCAACATGCCTCTAAGCTTTTTTCCATCCAAAGAAATCCAATCCATTAACTCAATAGTACCCCAATTGTATTCTTTTTGCTGCGGATTGGCATCGCTCAGCTTGATTTGTTTTTTGAATCTTAGGTCCGTAATTCGTAAATCTGGAAATTCTTCAAACGACTGACGGGTAAATATCAAAGCATTATCTAACAAGGCTTTCTTAGGAGAAGAGTAGCGGTAAGGTCCCGAAATTAGAGAAGTAACCTTATTGTTTTTGGGATTGAATTTGGCATAACCGCCATTTTTGGTTGTTTCGTTGAAAGTACTAAGAAGCAAAGGTTGGCTGAAATCAATAGCTTCCTCTTCTTCATCCAAATCCAAATAGCGAAATACTGTTTTGGTATCTCTTCCGTCCGTTAGCTTTTCTTTAGCACCAGTATCTGGATGTATCTTCCAAATGTCATATCGGTCGTAGACCAAAAAGTGTTCGTCATCTTGAGTCCAGCCTGCAAATCCATAGGGGAATGGGTAGTTGGGATAATCGTTTTCTTCACTGTAGGAAACCAAGTCTTTGGTCAAAGCAGCTTGTTTTCCTGACATAAGGTTATAGCTAACCCATGTACTGTCCACTCTGTTATAGGTGTATCCATACTTTCCCTTCGGACTTAATTGAAGTCTTGGTACTTTTTTAAATTCATGTTCTGTTTCTCCAGAATTGGTATTGATTACTTTGTAATCATAGTGTCTGCGAGCTGTCCATTGGCTGGATAAATCATATGGTTTGGAGTTTCGAATCAAAGCTAATCCAGCATTTCCCTTATCTCCTAAATCAATATCTTCATAAGTGCCATTGGCCAGCGGGATTGTTTTTTTGTCACTAAGGTGATAAACCGTTGAAAAGGATTGGATAGAATCATTTTTTAACTGCAACTCTTGAACCGTATATAATCGCGGTTCATCATAGGTCCAAACTTCCACGTTCACAATTTCTTCATCCAATAAAGAAGTATCTTTTTCAATAGGAGGTCTTGCCAATCCAAAATACATTTTGGACTCATCTTTGGAAAAATGAATTTCTCCATATTTAGAGACCACATAACCTTTTGGACTCATGGCGTTATCCATCACTTTTTGTGCTTTGGAATTCCCTTCTTGCCATACGTGGAGTTCGTTGGGTCTTAGCTGCACTTTGGTGGTGTCCGTATCCGCAATAAAACCGAAATTTTTACCGGATTCGCTAAATCCAAGTTTGAAATACTTGGCCTTTGGAGCTTTGTGCAAGTTTAAGGTTTCATTGGTTTCTAGGTTGCGGACAAAAACACCTGCATCGCTATCCTTTTTTTCTCCCGTGGTGGCATAGGCCAACCATTTGCCTTTTTTGGCGAACACATAGTCCGTAACAAACTTCAAAGTGTCTTGGGTCTTGGTTTCTAGATTCAGAACTACAAGATGGTATCCGGTTTTCTTTCCAACTTTTTTAGGTTTATCCTTTTTCTCTTTTGATTCGGTTACCGAATCCTTTTCTTGCTTCTCTTCCTTTTCTTGCTCTTTTTTGATTTCCTCAAATTGGTAGGCTAGATAACCGGACCATTTCTCGGGAATCTTAAAAGACTTGATATGTCCAATCTTTTGTAGGCTTTTGGTCTTTAGATTGAAAATTCCTAGGGAATCTTTAGGAAGCTTATCTTTTTTAACCCTTCTTCTTTGCATGTCCATAATACTGTCTTTCCATGCATTGATGGTAAAAACCACATAATTTGAATCATACGTGAAATGGCCTTCTTTGCCACGGTCGTATTCAAGAACAAACTTGCCCGAGGCATCCTGAATTTTGAAAAAATGATCTTTTTCTCCTTTCCATAAACTATATAGGATATGAGAGCCATCTGGAGCTATAACTTCGTCTTGGACTGTGTTCCAAATGTCGTAATCAGCATGATCTAATACTTTCTTTTGGGTAAAGGAAATAGCCGGAACGGCCAAAAACAGGAATACGAGAATTTTTTTGAACATGGTTGTTTTGATTTGCCTTGTAAATATAGTTGATACCTTTCATTTCCTTCTTGAGTAAAATCCTTGTTCTTTGGATTTCAACAACGTATTTACTAGAGTTATTAAAAGGGATTATCTACATTTGCCAAAAATTATGACTGATGGCGAAATCAGACTTTAACAAAGGTGGCAAAAGACCATCTCGAACTTCACAGAAAGGATTCCAGAGAAAACCGTTCTCGAAAAAATCGAAACCTTCAAGCAGACCACAAAAAACCAATCGTCCTTCCAACCCGGATGAAATTCGATTGAACCGATATATTGCTAATGCGGGGATTTGTTCTCGTAGGGAAGCGGATACCTATATCGCAGCGGGGAATGTAACCGTGAATGGAAAAGTAATCACAGAAATGGGTTACAAAGTAAAACGTTCTGATGATGTTCGTTTTGATGGAAGAAAGCTAAATCCTGAGAAAAAGGAATATGTGCTTTTGAACAAGCCCAAAAACTTTATTACAACCACCAATGATGAAAAGGGTAGGCGCACGGTAATGGAATTGGTTTCCAGTGCCTCCAAGTCCCGTTTATTGCCTGTGGGTCGTTTGGACAGAAACACCACAGGTCTCCTATTGTTCACCAACGATGGTGATTTGACAACTAAACTTACCCATCCTCGACATGGGGTCCGGAAGATGTACCAGGTAACCTTGGACAATAATCTGAGCATGGCAGACTTGCACAAAATTCAAGAGGGTCTGGAACTGGAAGACGGACCTGTGCATGTGGACGATGTGAGCTACATTCAAGGTGCTCCTAAAAAAGAGATTGGAGTAATCATACATAGTGGACGTAACCGAATTGTTCGACGGATTTTTGAACATCTAGACTACAATGTCATCAAATTGGACCGTGTGGTCTTTGCGGGTCTAACTAAAAAAGATTTGCCCCGTGGGCACTGGAGACATCTTACTGAGCAAGAGGTAATCAATTTGAAGATGATTAAGTAATACTGGGAGGCTATTATTTAACTGGATATCCTAAAATGTAGTACCCTGCATTTTTACCGTTTCTTTTCTTAGCATCACATATCTCCCATACATATTTTTCGTTTTTTCGTTCTCCCAATAATTCCTCAACGTCCTTGAAAGTATAGGTTCTCATTAGTGATGCTTGCCCGTCCCATGCATAAATTATGGGAATCAATGGAATTAGATAGGTGAAAACGAGTTGCTTCGCTCTTAATGGTTTTAAAAAAGGGGTCATGAACAATGACATAATCACCAAGATTATAAGTGAAATCGGAAGAAGAATCCACCAAATTAATATGGGAACATTGTTTTTGGCAATTTCGTAAATCAACAGCGGTTCCCCGCTATCTTCGGCCTTATCCAAAATTTGTTTAGCGACGGATGGTTTCATGTGATGAAAACTAGCAACCATGGTTTTAAGTCCTTTTGGAGCCTTATCCAATTTTAGGGCATTCAGAGATTCAGGATGATAAGAAACATTGGAAAGTTTTAAGGTTTCAATATCTGCAATAGTTTTTGTATTGGGATATAGGTCGGTTAGTAACAGCGTAATTTGGGAATCTTGACTTTCCTCGTTGATTTTCTGCATGGTTTCAATCATAGGACCTCCAGAACCAGAACCTAAATCCACAATTTGATTAAAATCAACTTTCTCCCGTACACTTAGGATCAGGTTGGACAAAACCTCTGAAGTGCCTACGACTCTATGAAGAACTTTGATGAGGTTTGTAGCTCCTGAACGTAGGTCATGGGGTAACCAATCAAAATCTTCAAATTCAAAAAGTTGCAATCGTTTCATGCGGAAAAAAGTTGTAAGTACTACAAGGTAATGGATTGCTGTAAACGCAACAAACCTTTGTGGAATTCATAGTGCAATTTGAAAAAGAAAAAAGTTCAGTTGAGGATAATGCTATTCTTGTTTTATGAAGTAGTATTTTCTTCTTTTAGTTTTTCGCGCAAATAGATAAAACTGTTTTCAATATTCTGGAAGATATCTTCCTCTGGAACAAGATCTGGAATAATATCAACTGCTTTTAGCATATCTAGAGGCTGTTCTTTAAGGCCTATAAGTATAACTTCGATGTCTTGCCTACGTAAATCAAAGATAATTCCCTCCAAAGTATACAAACCGGACTGGTCAATGTAGGGAACCCTGTCCATTCTCAAAATAATTGCGGTAATGTCTTTGGGAAGGTTACTTATTTGATCTTTAAAGTATGAAGTAAAACCAAAAAACAATGGGCCATACAGATGTTTGATAATGACTTTATCCTTGTATTCTTCATAAAATTCCTGCTCATCCTGCCAAGGTTTAGAGCCGTCCATATCCGAAATGCTACCTACTTCCATACCATTTTCACTAATATCACCTGATTTTTTCATGAACAATAGGCAGGCAAGTGTCACACCGATACCTACAGCATAGATTAAGCTGCCAAAGGTAGTGATGAGCAAAACAATTATGAGGACGATGGCATCCGCCCTTGGTACTTTTGTCAAGTGCTTTAAACCTTTAAAGTCTACGATTTTGAAACCAATGGGAATCAACAAACCTGCCAACACACATAGCGGAATATGAGCCGCAAGTTGACCAAGACCCAAAAGGACAGCAAGAAGAAAAACACCATGTAGAATTCCAGATAGTCGTGTTCTACCTCCTGCATTGATGTTTACCACGGTTCCTTTGGTTGCTCCAGCTCCTGGAATCCCTCCAATGGCCGCAGCTAACATGTTTCCAATACCCTGGCCTATAAGTTCCCTATTACTGTTATGTTTGGTCTTGGTAATGTTGTCTGCAATAACGGAAGTCAACAAAGAGTCAATACTGCCCAGTACCGCAAGTACCAATCCGTACTCCAAAATAGTGGAGTACGCACCAGAATCAATAGTTAGAATTCCTCCAAGTTGAAAAGAGGGGAGTCCTGAGGGTATTTCTCCAATGACCGGAACATCCATTTTAGTGAAATACGCAATTAGAGTAGCTACAATCATGGCAACCAATGCACTGGGAATAGCCTTTGTGAGTTTTGGAAAGAGAAAATAGATGGCAATGGTTACTCCTCCTAATAGTAATGCGTAGATGTTTGCTTCCGTAAAAAGGCTGGGAAAATTTTGTATGACCGTCACGGTAGATTTAGCTGAATCCAGCCCGGCAAAAGGGAAAAGTTGTAAAATGACAATAATCAACCCCACACCACTCATAAAACCCGAAACCACAGGATATGGAAAGTATTTTACGTAGCTCGCAATATTCATGAATCCAAAAATCACTTGAAAAAGTCCTCCTGCCAAAAAAGTGGCAAGAATAATAGGAAGCGCATTCTCCAAGCTTCCGTTCATTTCTATGGCAGCTGCAACCAAAGCGGCAGAGACCACGGTCATTGGACCTGTTGGACCACTGGCCTGAGTCTCTGTTCCACCAAACATAGCGGCAAAGATTCCTACGGCAATGGCACCATAAAGACCCGCTGTGGCTCCCATTCCGGATTGAACCCCAAACGCTAGTGCTAAGGGCAAAGCAACAACACCGGCCACTAGGCCTCCTGTAAAGTCACCTCTTAGATTCTTGATGTTGTAAATTTTGGAAAGCATGGTTTTTTCGTAAAAATAAGCAATGGTTTGTAACTACATGATTAAGTTTTGGATACGGGCTTTATCGGAATCCAGATTTCTTCTTCAGATTCGGGGTGGTTGTTCTTATAATTGGGACCCAATACTTCAAAATGAGGTCTATTGGCTAAAATGTATTTTGAATTAGGCAACCACTCAGTAAATATGTACTGGAATATAGAGTTGTTAGAACTTAACCCTTTGTAATCAAAAACGGCATAAAGCCCTTTTTCCAAAACAAAGGTCTCCAGCCCTTGCGGAACATTTGTAAAATCTTCAACTTCTACAGTAGCCCACTTTTGGAACTCGGTCATAGGATTAAAGGATTCGAAGTAGGATGAGGGATAAACCTGCATTGAAATCTTATCTTGAGATGTACGATTATTTATTTCGTGGATTTTTGGACCAAACTGTCCCCAAAGCTGGCCTGTTTTATTTTGGGAAATACTCATGGACATTGTATTTCCTACTAGCTTCTTTTCCGGTAAGGTTTCAATTCTGGGTCTCAAGGTAAACTAGTTTTCCTTTACTTTTAAATGAATATCAAGTTCCCTATGAAGCTCATTCAATACCTTGGGGATATTTTCTAAATAGCCCCTATACTTCCGCACTGGTTTTCCTTTTTTGAAATATAGCGACCCATTGTTGAGGTCAAAATCCTTCCAACCCATATCGTACTTACTATTTAGCTTTAACTGAATTTGGGTAGGCTCAAAAGTGTATTTTTTGGATTCAAAGCGGATATTTACCCTATAGTTTGCGTTGTAATATTGCTTCTCCAGGGTTGCCACATTGCTTTTTAGGGAAGAAATATGAATGGAAACATCTTCTGTAGCACGATCTATTGTGAGGTTATAGGTCTCTGAATTTTCCTCAATCCAGTCCATTACTTTTTTATACAATTGCGAGGTTGTGATAGCACCTATCTCAGACGTTATGGCTTTTGGGTATATTCCGTCCGTTGTAATGGCAAATTCAGTTTGACCATGACCAAGGGTCACAAATAGCATGCTAAGACCAAAAATGCGTTTCTTCATGATTTTGGTCGTATTTTCTTTTCAGAGATGGACATCACAATACTTTTTGGACTGCTGTTTCCATCAAGTATTGAACTGTTCATGAGTTC
This sequence comes from uncultured Allomuricauda sp., assembly GCF_947501165.1. GTDB lineage: Bacteria > Bacteroidota > Bacteroidia > Flavobacteriales > Flavobacteriaceae > Flagellimonas. The sequence continues at coordinate 1,306,174 of NZ_CANMUU010000001.1, forward strand.
AGAAATTCCAACAGCTTCCCAAATCATAGGCTTTATTTCTTCAGACGGGAAGGAGTTAAAGTCCTTTACCGAAATATGACGTATTAATTTACCCTTACCGTTCAGTTTTACGTTTGTTTTTGTCAGTTCTGCTCCACGGTTAAATCCAAAATTCACATGTTTTTCATACACTGCAATATGACAAAATGCATCTTTAAGTTTTTCCGATTTAGAGTATGCGATGGCAACAGCATTGTAATTGTCCCAAATTAATTCGTTGGTCTCTGGCACTATGTCCAATATGAAGCTGCGTAAATCCAAAGCCAATTTCTGGATGCTATCATCATAAGGCTCCAAGAACTTTTTGAGTTGTGGATTGGGCTTCATTTTATTTTGCGGTAACAATATATTGATAAGGTAGTAAATCAACATTTACATCAAAGGAAGAATCCCCTGCTTTTTTAAGTTCGTCAACCACCACATCCATAGATAGTTTATGATCTGAAGGAGGCCCTACAGGAGTATCGGTTTTAAAGAAATCAATAATGACCAAATCTCCATTGACTTTCGTTCCCTTCTTTACCTGTGCAAAATATTCTGGCCTATTTTCAATATGATGGTACGTATTGACCACTAATACTAAATCTACCTCATCTTCCTTTAAGTTGGGCGAATCATAGGGGATTTTTCGGGTTTCAATATTTTCTAACGAGTTTTCTTCAATTCGGTTTTGAATGAATTCAAGAAAACTATCGTCCACATCTGCTGCTATCACCTTAGCTCCCCTTTCCACAAGCTTTACAGAAAAATACCCTGAACCAGCTCCAATATCCATAACGGTTCGTCCTTGTATATCTCCTACGTGTTCTAATACTTTATCGGGATGCTGATAAGCATCTCTTTCAGGAGACTCGAATCGCGTTATAAGTTCTTCAAAGGAAGATTTGTGCATAAATTCATTGGCTGAATGGTGTCCTGAATGCTTTTCATGCGTATGTTCTTCGCTATGTGTCTTTGCGTCTTTTGTAGGTGCATCTTTACGGTCTTTTTTGCATCCAACGCTTAGACATAACATTAGAATAAGAACAATTTTTTTCATTTACGTATTTGTTTGAATTTAATAGCCAAATGCCAACATCAGTCTTTTCACCATTTCTGGATTGAAGTATCTTTTGAACACGAGAATACCTCCCAGACCATAGAATCAATGCCCAGTAAAATAGCCATACATTTGATATGCAAACAAACCTATTCCTGCCAACACCAGATACCAATTCACTGCTTGGTAAAAAGCGGGAAACTGTTTATGCTTTCGCGAAAGCGTAATTATAAAAACGATTGGAATCAATGCGAGTATCTGTCCTACTTCAACACCTAGATTAAAGCACAAGATTTTTGCTAAAAACTGTTCTTCCCCCATATCAAAGGACTGTAACCGTGTGGAAAGTCCAAAACCATGAATCAATCCAAAAAGACCTACCATGAGGAGCAAATTGGGGGACTTTACCTTTAATTTTTCAAAGCCGCCCAAATTCTCGAACCCTTTATACAAAACGCTTAAGGCAATAACTGCATCTACCAAATGTTCATTTGCCGTAATTCCCGTATAAGTGGCACCTATAAGGGTTATACAATGCCCAATAGTAAACACGGTAATGAACATCAAGATGTCTTTAAACCCTTTTAGGAAGAATATAACACCGGTAAGAAAAAGCAGGTGGTCATAGCCCGTGAGCATGTGTGTGGCACCTACTCGAATATAGGCCCATAAACCTCCGTTGCGTAAAATCTCTTGATCAGCACTTGTTACGTCATGTGCCAATCCTAAAAGAGGAACGAACAATACGAATAACAGCAGTACCTGTCTTAACCTTAAATGCATTGCTAGTTCTTTTTTCTAAAAATTAAGAATAGCAATCCAATGAGGAGCAAACTGCCCAATACGAACACCCAAGTAGGAAGACTGTGTTCGTGATCATGTTCATGATCATGTGTATGCGTATCAGCTCCATGTTTGTGACTCACCTCAAAAGTGAGTGTTGCCCATTTAGATTGATGTGTCAGTTCGTCACTATCAGTGACTCTGGTCATATGAATGGTCCTTAGATAATAGATTCCGTCCTCAGGTAGGTCGACCATAATTATACCTTGGTCATTGGTGCGTAATTGTTGACCACTGGTATGCGTATGTGTTTCTTCTCCATGTGATTCATGGGAGTGACTGTGTTCACTATCAGAGTTTGCGTGATTATGTGAGTGCTTTTCCCCGTCATGCTCATGTTCATGGCTGTGGTTTTCATGTGCATGGGAATGAGAGCCTTTAATATAGTCTGCAAAGACCAACTGGTTGGATAATGGCTCACTGTGCAATAACAACTGTATTTCTAATTTTTCACCGCTATATTTTTCATAAGGATTTGCTCTCGGAACAAACTCAATTGGATAGCCTAGAACCGTACCCCAATCGTTTGTTTTAATGTCGCCTACCTGATAGATGGCTTTTATATGTTTTTCATAACTCTCTACCGCATCTTGGTCCAAAAGGCTATCGTTGGTACGCTGTTCAAGCATATCCAGAACGCCATCATGTTCCAGATAATCATTAAACTTTTCTGCACTGAGTTCTATGTTTCTTGCTTTGGTGGCAACGCCTACTACATAAGTTCCCGCTTCACTGGTATTAAATGCTAATTGCGTTATAGTACTGTCTTGGTCCTTCCATTGACTAGTGTGTATGGCTGTTCTTTTGCCCTGCGCTATGAGAGAAGCATCCAACATGCGGTCTCGCGTGATGATGTTTTCACTCTGTTCAAAAGTCCCGTTGTACAAGCTCAAAATAGCTTCTTGATTAGGCTGCAAAAAATAGGTTTCCATTTTTACATACAGATTGTGACTGCACAGGAGTAAAATGGCTAAGAGTAAGAAAAATAATTTACGCATGGATTAGATTTAAAATCTTAAAAATACAATTTAAACATACTTTGGGCACACGTGGTAAAGCATAAAAATGCCCCCTGCTAATCTCTTTTAACTAAAATTTTAGAGTATAGTACTCCACTTTTTGAGCTTTTTTATTTTTTTGCCTTCTCAATGACTTTATCATACCTACTGTCCATACAAACACTGAGGTCGGTTGTCATAAACTTACCATCTAAAAACAAGCTGAAAATGGTTGCAGGACTTGGGCAATTTTGAGCATCATCCATTGTTTTAAGCTTTATTACTTTTAAAGGAAGATTTCTTTTTTCTACCGTTTCAACTAAGGAGTTCAATGCGTGAAATTCGGCAAAAGGACATCGGTTGGAGTAATAAACTACAATCCCTTTTTTGTCAGGGCATTCCCCGCTCAATACCGATTCATTGAACTTGGGATTTTCAGAACTTTTATTAAATTTTAGGGCTAATAAACTGAAACCGCTTGAAATATTTTCTACTTCTTCAAATCCCTGCCTTAATAACCATTTGGTATCACTCATAAAATGAAACTTTTTTGTACCTACCACGGTTACGAGGCCATTTTTGTTTTGCGCTTTTGCATCTTCAACTGCCGATTGCAAAAGGGCTTTTCCATAACCATTCTTCTTATATTTTCCAGAAACCCAAAAACAATTGACATTAAGGTAATTGGGTGCTGTTATAGGAATCCAGGCATTTTCTGCAGGGCCGTATTCTATGAATACTTTTGCCCTCTCATCGAGTCTTCTGAAAACATATCCATTGGCAAACTCTTTCTTCAACCAATCTTTTTTTGCCTGATAGCTATCTGCACATTTCTTGTCTGATATGGCGCAACAGATGTGCTCCGAAGCGATATTTTCGGGGTTTAATTCAATGAAGTTTTTCACTTTTTGCTGTTTGAATGTAGCCTAAGGGCCTAGATTAGACCTTGATTTCTCTGTACTATAAATTTAAGGAAATTTGGTCGTTGCAGAGGTCAGTAATCAATCACAAATGATGATACTTTTAGTATGTTACTTGGGCCATATTTTTTCAAATCTTACGCAGACTATCAGCATTTCTTCGGTTGGCTTCTCGTCACTTTCCTTTAAAAAGTTTTCAAAAAAGTCCCAGTGTGCTTTTTTCCATTTTTTAAGAGGCTCAATATCTGTTCCCATATCCAGTTCCGCGTATTCTTTGGAAATCTTATTGAACGGAATTGTATCAACACTTACATTCTTTATTATGGCTTTTGCTTTCCCGTCAAAATCTGTGATTATCTGTTTTGCCCCAACAGTGGGTAAGTCCGCATTGTATTATTTGTACAAGCGATAAAGCCCGGAAGAAGCCTTCTTTTTGCCCTTCAAAGTTAATTCTGCTAGACGATTTGCATCTTCTCGATTATTATGAAAAAAATCAGATTCGGGAATTTGCTCGTTTTCTGCTCTAGGATTTGATTCAGTATAATCTTTCCACATTGCAGAAGGAGAAATACCAATTTCAATTTGATCATTCTTTTGCTTTTCCGCAATAATTTTCGGTTGAGGTTTCTTTTCAGTTTTACAGCCTGTAAGAACCAAACATAAAATCAGTATTAGATATTTCATAGAGTTCTTCAGTATTATAGCAATGATTTCTAAATGGAAATTGCCTAAGGTTTTTGAATCTAGAAATCAAACCATATTAAGCTTCCTATTCCGTGATTTCTATACTGTCTGCTCCTATACCCTGAAGAGCTTTGTTCACCTTTGCTCCATCTTTTTTCAAAATAGTGTTCAGGTTGCTGAGTTCAGTTTCCAGTTCGGCAGAAAGCTCTTGAAATACTTTATAGGCGCCATCCGTTGGCTTGGCATCCCCGTTTTCGACACTGCGTCGCAATGAAGCCAATCTATTGTTCAACTTAATAGGGAAGTTCAATGGGTCTTGTCCTGATTGATTTTTAACTTGATATAAGTTTTCTTCAATAGCACTGATTTTACTTAAGAAAGGGGAGATGGTCCTTTTCATTGTGCTACCTGAAAGCTTGCTTTCATGTTCCTTCAGTTGTTTCTTTATTTCTCTAATATGAATAACTGCTTCATTGGCTTCACTTGTTTTCTGCATAATATTATTCGCCAATTGAAACTGTTCGTCCAAATCTTCCTTGGTGATTCCTTTCAAATTAGGATTCATATGAATAGAAAAAGGATAGGTCTTTTCGTAGTCTCCCGATTTGATTCTCACTTTGTAATCTCCAATGGGCGCTTTTGGACCTCTTGTAGGTCGTGCACTCCAAATGATCATCCCCTCAAAATCCGTGGCACCTTTATAACGCAAATCCCAAGTGAAGGTATTCAGTCCTTTGGCGGTCGTTGGTTTGGAAGAGCCGCCCCGTCGCCACCATGGAATGTTTTTATCCACTTTATATTTGGGTTTGCTGCCTGTGAAGGTGTCTATAAGATTGTCATTAACATCCAGAACTTCAAAAGTAATGGTGTCTAGTTGTTCTTTCAGGTAATATTGCACCGAAGCTTCCGAAATACCACGAATAGCATCTCTGGGTTCAAAAAGGACTACCGACTGGTTCAACATTTCAGGCTTGAATTGACGTAACGGAAGAATATCATCCAATATCCAGAACCCACGGCCATGCGAACCCAGAACCACATCGTTATCCTTAATGACTAAATCACGAATGGGTGTATCCGGAAGGTTCAATTGCAGATTTTGCCACTGTGCGCCGTCATTCATGGAGAAATACACCCCGTGTTCCGTTGCTAAAAACAGGAGTCCCTCCCGTACGTGATCTTCGCGGATAGCTCTGGCAAAATGTCCATCTTCAATTCCATTGATGATTTTGGTCCACGTCTTACCATAGTCATGGGTCTTGAACACATACGGTTGCCTATCATCCACTTGATACCGATTTGCTGCTACAAACAAAGTACCTGGTCGATGTTTTGATTCGTCAATAATACTTACCCTCGAGAATTTCGGTAAATCCGAAGGGGTAATATCTTCCCAAGTTTTACCTCCATCCTGGGTAATATGAATTTTCCCATCATCTGAACCTGCCCAAATGGTGTTGATATCATGGAAAGAAGGTGCCAATGCAAAGACGGTGGCATAAATCTCTGGACCATTCATATCCATTGTGATTACCCCACCAGTTTTTCCTAAAGTGCTTGGGTCGGAATAGGTTAAATCCGGACTTATCTTTTCCCAAGTCTGTCCATCATTTGTGGTTTTCCAAACGTGTTGGGAACAGGTGTACATTACCTTACTGTCTTGAGGTGCGAACATAATAGGGAAGGTCCACTGCCATCTTTCTGGAAGGGCCTCAGCAGGTTCCCCAGAGAAGAATCGGGGATATACTTGAATATCTCGAATTTGACCATTACTTCGGTCATATCTCGTTAGTAGGGCTCCTTGACTCCCCGCATAGAAAATATCCAAATTTTCAGGATGTTGGGTAATCCATCCACTTTCGCCACCCCCAACAGCATAATACCAACCTTTGTTATGGCCTCTGGCTTGCATGTGGCTCCAACCATCGCTCGGCATGGCCAAGGTACTGTTATCTTGTTGTGCTCCAGCAACATGGTATGGTACATCATTAGTGGTCATCACGTGATAGAACTGCGTGGTTACAAAATCTTGCTCTGTCCATGTTTTACCCCCGTTGATGGTCACATTGCCCCCTCCGTCATTAGAATTAATCATGCGTTTTGGGTTATTTGGGTCAATCCACAAATCATGATTATCTCCATGTGGGGTTTGAATGATAGAATCAAATGTTTTACCTCCATCTGTGGACATGTACATTCGTGTATTCAATCCATACACAGTTTCTTTGTCCAGAGGGTCTGCATAAATTCTCGAATAGTAAAAGGCCCGCTGTCTCAGTTTACGTTCATCGTTGGTCTTTTCCCAGGTTTTACCTGCATCATCGGAACGAAATACACCCCCTTCATTGGCCTCGACAATGGCCCACACCCGATTAGAATCTGCGGGAGAAACCGTAACCCCGATTTTTCCAATGGGGCCTTTAGGCATCCCAGAATTTTGGGTGAGGTCAGTCCAAGTGTCACCACCGTCTGTAGATTTCCAAAGCTTGCTTTGGCCTCCACCGCCCCACATCTTCCAGGCCTTGCGATACACTTGCCAAGTGGTAGCATATAAAACATCAGGATTATTTCTATCAATAATTAAATCCACAGCACCTGCTTTTGGTCCTACGTACAATACTTTTTCCCAATTTTCACCTCCATCTTTGCTTCGGAACACGCCCCGTTCTTCATTATCACCATAGGGATGGCCCAATGCGGCCACATAGACCAGATCAGGATTTGTAGGATGAATTCTAATTCGGGACACAGCTTGGGTTTCTTTTAGCCCTAAATGTTTCCAGGTTTTCCCTGCATCTTCAGATTTATAAACCCCATCACCTTGGGTTATGCTACCGCGTAGTTGTACCTCGCCCATACCGATGTAAACGATGTCCGGATTGGTTTCAGCTACGGCGACAGCACCAACCGAAGAGCTTGTTACTTGCCCGTCAGTCACAGGTTTCCATTCATTGCCACCATCTATGGTTTTCCACAATCCGCCGCCTGTGGCTCCAAAATAATATTCATTGGTGCGGCTTGGGCTACCTGCACAACCTAGGGAGCGCCCTCCACGTTTGGGACCAATATTTCGCCATTTTAGACCACTGTAAAAACTGGTATCAATCTCAACATTTTGCGTTGATTCTTGAGCAGATGAGTTGAAAAAACAAGCGAGTAGCACGCATACGAATGCGCTAGGGAAGGCTTTTTTCATTTGGAAGGTGTTTTCGTTAGTCGTTTTGTAGCCTTTCCATCAAAGGCAAACACCTTAAAGATACTATAATCCGACCATTTTAGCCATGGATTTTTTAAGAGAACAGAAACTGGTTTAGGAGCCTGTCAGAATCCAAATTAATACCCTTCAGCTACAGCATCACCGGTTCGAGTGTTATCTGCTGCACCTTCATAGGAGCCGTCAGGTCTTACCAAAATAGCCTCTGTACGACCTAATTGTTCCACTACTCTAAAAGAGGCATGTCCCAATTCTTTTAGTCTAGCAACAGTCAAACTATCCAATGCTTCTTCTTCCATTACAATAGTATCAGGTAACCATTGTGAATGGTGTTTTTTGGCATCAACGGCTTCTTGCATGGTCATGCCATGGTCAATCACATTGATTATGTTTTGGTAATTGACATTTATAATGGTTGAGCCCCCAGGTGTACCCAAAACCATAAATAAATCTCCATTTTTCTCTACAATGGTTGGACTCATACTACTCAACATCCGTTTTCCAGGAGCTATGGCATTGGCCTCTCCACCTACAAGGCCAAAAATATTTGGGAAACCGGGTTTTAGACTAAAATTGTTCATTTCATTATTTAGAAAGAATCCGGCATTATCTACTAATACCTTACAACCAAAATAACCCACTAAAGTCGTGGTAATGGAAACTGCATTTCCTTCCTTATCTACAATAGAAAAATGGGTCGTTTCAAGGCTTTCGATTTTATCTACTTTTCCTGCTTTAATTTCTGCTGAGGGGGTAGCCTTTTCCATATGTATCGAAGCGTTTCTTGCCGTGATATAGTCCTCATCCAAAAGCATTTCAATGGGCACATCATAAAAATCCAGGTCTCCCATGTGTTCAGCCCTATCCGCATATGCACGGCGTTGCAGCTCTGTCATTACATGAACGGTTTCAGGAGTGTTATGTCCCATTTTTTTGATGTCATATGCATTGGAACCTTTTAAGAGTTGCACGATGATAATGCCGCCGCTTGATGAAGGAGGCATTGAAATAATGTTAAAAGAGTCTCTATAAACGCCTTCAATGGGTTCTCGCCACACAGAGGTGTAATTTTCTAAATCCTCCTTACTCAAAATACCGCCTCCAGAATTTATTTCATCAATAAGAAATTGAGCCGTTTCTCCTTTATAAAAACCGTCCCGACCATAATCTCTAATTCGTTCAAGGGTTTTAGCCAGATTTTTTTGAATCAAGGAATCCCCTTGAATCCATCGTTTATCTTTGATAAACAGCATAGTTGAATCATTAACTGCACGAAAATCCTTTTGCGCTCGGTTAAAAGTCCATGCATCATATTCTGAAATAACGAAACCATTTTTCGCTACCTCTATGGCGGGTTGGATTAAAGAATCAAATGGGAGGACACAGAATTTTTTATAGATTTTGTCCATGCCGTCCACGGTCCCAGGAGTGCAAGCTGCCAAATGTCCCAAAAGGGCTTTTTGTTTCATCACAGAATCGGTTTCGACATCAATAAACATATCTAGACTAGCTGCAGAGGGAGCAGTTTCTCGGAAATCAAGTGCTCCCTTTTTGCCATCGGCAGTTCTATAGATCATGTAACCCCCACCACCTAAATTCCCAGCTTTGGGTAAAACAACCGATAATGCATATTTTACGGCTACCGCTGCATCAAAAGCGTTGCCCCCTTTTTTTAAAACGTCCAACCCTATTTTTGTAGCGACAGGATGTGCTGTGACCACCATACCATTTGCAGCAACAACCCCCTCGTTAGGTAGTTTTTTTAAAGTAACCGTTTTTAGTTGTTGAGAGGTGTTTTGCTTGCATTGAAAGAAGAATGCTATTGCTATAAATACAAGGAGTATATTTATTTTCTTCATGGTTATAGTCTTTGGAAATTCAGCCTGGTTTATGGTTGCCATATAAAGTTAACAAGAAAGCCTAATGGTTTATATAACAGGTGGGCAATTGTTTTTTACTTTTCGTTGGTATTGAATCCGTAGATAGTAGTTTGCATCCCAGCTATTTTCCATTCACCATTTACCTTCTCCATAAGCCTTGTTTCGCGTTTTAGTCCTCGCAGTGAATCTTGTTGTTCATAGGTAACCCAAGCTCCATTTCCGTATAGACGAACATTAATGTCATTCAATAATTCTGGAACGGGTTCAGGTTCAGGATGTTCTTCAATGTATGTCTTGACAAACTGGCTTATTTTCTTCCACCCTATTGATTCAGAAAAAGTACTGTCCGCAAAGTTTACGTAGATTTTTGAAATCGTGGAATCGTGTACCCAATTCTCTATCCAAGCCTCATAATCTCTTTGGAAAGCATCTTTTGTTTCATTGTTTAACCTTTCTAAAATAGCCCGTTTTTCCACTTCAAGATTTGGTTCTTGTGCAATCTCTTCTTTAGGGTTGACTTCCTCTTTTTCTTTACAACTTATTACGCTTATTGCTGCCAATGTTAGTAGTACTAATAGATTTCTGATTTTCATATTTTTCCTTACGATTTCAGCTTTGGTTTTGTTACTGTTTTTTAAACAACCTTCAATCTACGCAATGATTACCGTAATATCCAACCACTTGTCCAACTGTTCTTATTTTTTTCTCTTTAATAGCTTCTTTGATTAAGGGGCAGTTAGAGAAATAATTAATCAAAACGTTCCTTCTTAATCCAAAAAGACCCTTATCCGCCCTTATGAAAAAAGAATCTCCTTCCTTTTTGAGCAAGTCCATTGACCGTAAATCGTTGTTGTCATAATCTATCCACTCTAATTCATAGTGGCTCACCTCACCTTTGCTGAGTACTTTTAAAAAGTGCCGCTCTCCTTTTTTAACATCAATATCATACCTAGAATTGCCCAAAGAGAGTCTTGGAGCGGTGTACGAATGTTGACTTAACCAAAAGCTTTCATAACTAGAACCATCTACTTTGAAGGATGAGACTTTTTTTCTTCCATATTTTTTTCTTTTACCCTCGGCATCTATAATTCTAACTTTTTTGTAGAAGTTGCTTATTACCTTTCCTTCTTTGAAATATTGCACCTTACCAAATATGGTGTCACCTGTATTGAGCACCAAATATTCTGATGGACTACGGTTTTGGGCGAAGGACAAGGTATTCCAAAAGAGCAATACAGCAACAATGGATATTTTAGGGTTCTTCATATTTATACACTTTTGGTTCTTACCTTTTTCTAGTCAAATATGTGTTCCTCATAATCTTTCCACCATGCTTCTATATCAATTTTTGGTTTTCTGCATATATATAGCGGAATTCCGTTCTCTTCTCCAATTGCGTATTTGTGAGTAATCATTTTTACTAATTCAACTTTTTCAAAAACATATTCAACAGATGGTTTTTCGTTACCTAAACTGATCCAAACATCAGCATCTTTATTTCCAGGTCCCCAAGCCCAAAAACTACCATGTCTGCTTATAGGATCAGGTAAACCGTAGGGTTTACCCAAGATTTTAAGTGCTCCGGCTTCTCCATAGTTTTCAGCCCATAAGACACAATTTTTTTTCTCTTTTGAACTTAGGGACTGATAAACACTATCAACTAGTTTGACTTGTTCTTCCCAGCCAAACATGTCTGCGTAATCTCCGGTTAACTCTACGCGTCCATTCTTTTCTTCAAGATTTTTGTATTCAACATACTTTTCAATTGGTAGTATAGGCGTAGCTTCTGGGATAAAATATATGGAAGCTGTTAAGGTGATAAATGTAATTACATAAGTCCAAACAGGCTTTTTGGATAATAAGCTTTCTATCTTGACTGCTCCACTTGCAAAAAGAGCCGGATAAATTGCAAATACATAGTATGCCTTTGAATTGAGGAGCCACATAGCAGAAAAGATTACTATGACTGCAACTCCAACCGCTCTGTATTTCCTTAAGTAATTATCTATTAATAGGGCAAAAAGACCAAAAAGGCTGATTATTAAAGTAAATGGGAAATTTAATTGTTCAAGCCCAAACTCAAATGGGTTTATTTCATGAAGTTGATTTTGATTTAAAGCTTGTAAATGTTTTAAAAGAGGAAACTTATTTTGGGTTTGCCACACAATATTGGGCAAGAAAATTAACAATGAAATCAATGCAGAGAGGTAGAGCCATTTGCTTTTAAATAGATTACCTTTTTTGTAGAAAAATAGACCAACAAAAAGGCCAAACGCCCAAACCAATATGGTGTATTTGTTCATTAACCCTAACCCCAGAGTTATTCCCAATAGAATCAAGAATTTTTTGTGCTCTGAATTAATATACTTTATAAAAAAGTAAAACCCTAGTGTCCAAAAAAGTTGGTCAAATGCAACAGGTTGAAATAAGGTGTGGTTTCTATAAAACGGTAGGAAAGCCAGGACACAAATTCCAGCTAGCAATATAGCCCTGGACTTTCCTCCAAGTTCTTTTGCTATCAAACAGCATAAAATCAAAATGGCGATACCGGCTAGGGTCGGAAAAAGCCTAACTCCTAAAAGTGAATAATCAAAAAGCCAATAGGATACTTTTCCAATTGCTCCTATAAGTGGCGGAAATTCCATAAATCCCCAATCTAGGTGTTCACTTACCGATAGATGAAGTAGCTCATCACGATGAAACCCATAGTTCTTGTTGCCAAACCATTGAATTAGTAGCTTTAGAAATGACAGGCTAAAGATTATTGGCAAATACTTTTTCATTGGTTCTGTTCAACTAGTAACTATTACTGTTGTGCAAGGTAATTATCCGGGTTGATTTTAATGATATGTAACGGTCTTGGTTATGGTTCTTACTTGGGAAATTCACGAAGGTTTTTCAGCGTTAAACCCCAACAATCTTAAAGATAAAGCTTAATAGCATTATAACCTTTATGACTATAGATCTTATTCAATAAATATATAGTCTGTGTATTCATTGCTCAAATTGTAGCTTCCGCATTCTTGTTTTCCGTGTTCGTCATCTTTTTAAGATTCCCAAATACGCTTTCCATGCTCCCACTTCTTCTTTGTACTGTTTTGCCATGACTCTTGAAATCTGGGAGATATGCCCTAAATCATGTACTACCCATGTAGATAGAAGTTCTTTTAAGTTCACCTCACCTAGTTCCGGATGAACACCCCTTTTTTTTAGAGCTTGCTCGTCGATGTTCAATGATTGTAGTTCCTTTATATTTTCAGTCCTTAATTTTTTAAACTCTTTCAGTAATTCTGAGATGGTCTTTTTTTGACCTTGCTTGTTTTGCGCAAATCTGTCAAAAGGTTCAAAGGTTTTGTTTTGTGATTCCGAGAGAATTATTTTGGCTCTTGGTATCCAATCCGTTTTTTCGCCATGAATTAAGTGTCCCACAATTTCATAAGGACTCCATGTATTATCACCTTCATTGTGCTTTAGCCATTCTTTGGAGATTCCATCCAATAAAGTCTCGATTGTTGACGGTGTTCTCTCAAGAATTTCAATCGCTTTGTCAAGTTCAAAAATCATTTATCTCATTTTTTTGACTCACCATGAACCCAATGGATGGTTATAGTAATGCTGTTTATTCCATATAGACACTGATGATGTCAATCCTCACTAATTTTATTGTATTTCTTCAAAATGTCAAGAATCTTATCCTTAGGAATGGAGTTTATCGTATGACCATCCCTTCCAGTCATTGTTTCTGCGGCAAATAAGGAGTTTAAAATGGCCTCCTCGGTGGCTTCAATAGTTGCTAAAAATAAGGGTGTTATTACTCCATTGCGTAATACCTTGGTCTCGTTAAATAATGAATCACTTAAATGGGGAATGCGGTTCTCTTTTGCGGTTGATACTGCTATCACATAATCCCCACTTCCATTGGATGCGATTCCACCGGTTTTTGCCAATCCCATGATGGCCCTTTTTGCCAATCTTTCAAGGTTTCTTGAGTCCAGTGGGGCATCGGTCATCACCACCATCATACACGAACCATCCACATCATATTTGAATTGGGAGGGGTAGTTGTCCAGTTCTTTGGCTATGGGAGCTCCATTAATCTCCAGCACCCCACCAAAATTGGATTGGACCAAAACACCAACGGTATATCCGCCAAATTCTTTGGGAATAATACGGGAAGAAGTCCCAATGCCCCCTTTGTATTGAAAACAAATGGTTCCTGTTCCTGCTCCCACATTGCCCTCTTCTACAATTCCCCCTTGAGCGCTTTGTATGGCACTTAACACATGTTCGGATTTAATGTGCCTCCCTCTGATATCATTTAACCAACCATCGTTTGTTTCTCCAACTACTGAATTTACTGAGCGTACATTTTCATTAGCCTCCAAGGTATAGGTAATCAGCGCATCCGAAGCGACCGGAACGCTCAACGTATTGGTTAGGATAATGGGTGTTTCAATATTTCCCAATTCTTTGACTTGGCTATAACCTGCCAACTTCCCAAAACCATTTCCAATATAAATAGCCGCGGGAACTTTAAATTGAAAAATGTTCTCAGAATGAGGCAGAATTGCTGTTACACCCGTTCGTACACTATCACCACTAATCAATGTGGTATGACCCACTTTAACGCCATCAACATCCGTGATGGCATTGTACTTCCCGGTTTTTAGAACACCAATCTGAACACCATAGTCCCTTAGCCTTTTGTTTTGGGAAAAGGAAAACAAACTATTAAGTATTAAAATCACCAATAAAAATCTAGGTACGGGCATATAAATTTTTTTGTTGATCCTGCTTAAAAGTAGGTGAAAGAATACTAGGCAATTGTAGGCTGTAACCACTTCTTACAAGAAAATTCAAGAGGACTACAGCCATTAGTTTTCTATTATCTCGGATATGGCTGAGAGATTATTACATCTAGTTTCAATCAATGGAATTTCTTCTTTTATACAAGACTGCAGTAAACCAAATATAAAACACAAGTGCCCAAATACCTAAAAAAGGCCCTAAATCAAACCACCCGGATTCAGCAGGGGGTATAGGGAAAGTGGTCATATTTAACACCAATAATCCAGCTGAAAGCAAAGACCCTACACCTCCCAATATTTTATTGAAACTCGGACTTTTCATGATATTAACACCAAATAGAAACCAGGAAATAGTTATAAAAATATCAAAAGCAATATCTAAACCCAATTGAACCCTATTTGTCCCTCTAAAAGTTGCTTTTAGTAAATTTTTGGTTTCTTCTGAATTTGCAGCTTCCATAGCTTCACTATGCCAGATATTGTTCGCTAGCTGAATTACTATTAAAGATAAAACAAGGACTCCTCCTATTATGCCAAATATATAAGCAATTTCAAGGGTTGCGGTATGGGCTTCTTTTCTTAAAAAGCTATATAACCCCATAAAAGAAACTATCCAAAGGAGGGGAAATGAAAACCCAAACAATCTGACAAGTGGCTCGGGTAAAAATGAGAATGCAGCCACACTAAAATAAAAAAGGATTGATAGTATACCAGATATCGCTCCAATTATTTCTATTTTATGAATGGTACTTTTAGTGGAAGTCATAATATGTTGTTTCAATTTCTAGTTGTTTATACAAGACGAAAAGACTAATTAAATGGTTGCCCGGATTTTCTATTAAACATGACCAATGCGATTTATGCAGTGCAAACTTGAACTTTTAGGTCCATTTCCACTAGAACGGGAATATTGCTTTAGGACAATGTGTTGACATGGGCTTACCATGGGTAAATTGACCTAAAAGGTCTCACATATTATTTTAGTCAGGAAAATTCTTTGATTTTTTTAAGGCCAAGAAATCAAATTATTTATGAGTAGAGAGGTCGTGCTGAATCATTGTCTCTGCTTTATATTGAACAATTTGATCAAGGAGGTATCTGCTAATTGCTATCCTTTTCGTTTTCCTCTTTCTTTTCTTCTTTATCCTTCTTGCGTTCCCAAGGCTTCCAATCTTTTCCAAGGGTATACTTTTGAACCCACTTTATCTCTTCGATATCCCTGGTACGAATATGGCGCGGTTCCCTAAAACCATGAGGTTCACGGGGAAACTTTAGATATCGTACCGTTTTTCCAAGATCTTTGAGTGCGGCAAAATACATCATGCTCTGTGCTTCGGTATCCGTGATGTCTTTGTCTCCATGAAGGAGTAGGAGTGGCGTTTCTACCTTTTCAACATGGGTTAAGGCAGACTTTTGGCGATATCCTTCCGGATTCTCCCAAAACGTTCCACCAATGTACCATAGCCTAACATCAAAGTTAAAGCCGATACCATATTCTGAGCGCCAATCCGATACCATAGCACCCAAAGAAGCAGCTTTGAAGCGATTGGTTTTACCAATCACCGTACCTCCTAGAATTCCTCCATAACTCCATCCACGTACGGCCATTTTGTTGGAGTCAATTAAGCCCTTGTCAATTACAAAATCCACTCCACTCATGAGGTCATTATAATCTCCTCCACCAATATCTTTCATATTGCCACGCAAGAGCGTGTCGGTATACCCACTACTTCCGCGAACGTTGGGGGCCAGTTGTACATAACCCAGACCTGCCCATACGTGATAGCGATAACTAAATGAATTGGAAAACACGCCAGCAGGACCGCCGTGGATATGAAGTAGAAAAGGAGATTTTTTGGAATTGGATTTCGCGGGTTGAAATAACAATCCTTCAATTGCTAATCCATCGGTTGACTCCCATTGAACGGGTTCCATTTTGGCCAGTTCGATATCTTTTTCAATCCAAGGGTTGAGGTTGGTCAGTTTTTTGGGTTGGAAGGGAGCGACGGTCGAGAAGTAAAGATCGGTAGGCGTATCAAAGTCACTGAAGCTTAAAACCATTTTACTTCGGCTTTTGTCCATTCCGAGAATTCTCCAAGTCCCTGTTACGTTGCTAATATTCGTGTAATCCCCTGATTCCAGATTTAAGCGATAGACGTTGGAGTTTACACCTTGCTGTCCATTAAAGAAGATGGATTTTCCATCGGGTGCCCAATAATGGCCGCGTATGTTTCCTTCAAACTTTCCTGAACGAATCTGGATACTTTTTGTGTTCACATCCACTGTCCAAATCTTCGCGTTTTTTAGCTCCCATGACTTATCATCAGCTGCTGTGAAACTGAGCATTTTACTATCTGGAGACCAAGCTAATCCTCCTTCTGGGGCACTATTATCGGTAAGCTGGATGGTAGAGCTATCTGCCACATGATACAAGAAAATTTCTGATAGATTTCCCTGATTTCTGCGATTTTCCGTTCGTGCCGTATAGGCGATATGTTTTCCATCAGGGCTCACTTTCATATTGCCAATAAGCAATTCTTTCTTTAGAAGCGGTTGAATCTTTTTATCCTCTATATCAATCACAAAGAGATGTCTCCATTCGGATTCTCGCTGTCCGTTGGGACCTTCGTCCACAACCACATGGTCATACCCATCTTTCTTATCTTTTTTAGCTTCTTTGGATAGCGTTTGGTTCGCTAAAAAATAGATTTTTTTACCATCTGGAGACCACTGATACGACCGAATGCTTTCGCTGTGTTTGCTTAACTGGACGGCTTCACCACCATTGGCTCGGAGTAAGAACAACTGTGATTTTTTTTCTACCGTACGTGTTAAGCTGATATATTTTCCATTGGGTGAAAACTGGATGTTACTTCCACCGTCTTTACCTAGAAATTGATAATCATCAGACCCATCAGGACGAATGCTATGGTATTTGGTATTACGTTTATTTTTTGCCCAATCCAATTCGGATTTACCGTAAAGAATCTGACCGCCATCAGGGGAAATATAAGAACCTTGTAATCGAATCATATTAAGGCCGTCGTCAGTTGTCATGGCTCTTTTTTGTGCGCTTAGGTTGATTGTAAAGCACAATACAATCAAAAAAATGAAAGGTTTTTGCATGAGGTATATCTGTTGTTTTTTTAAACCATATTTATAGGGTAGTATTCAACGGTCAAGCTATGAATTATTGCCAGAATTTGTAGTAGTGTTTTCTTAGTATTTATAAACTATTTCCTGGCTTTCCATTTGGTTAATATATCCTTTTCTCTATTCATAAAGGAGCGCTCACCATTCAATATGTTATTTCTACGTTCTTGTGTAATGGCATCGGAATACCACCAATCTTTAGTGGCCATAACGGTGTCTGCTAGTGGTCTAAATTGGAGGCCAGCCCCAATGGCTTTACTATTATCACTTTGGGACATACCCGCATATTCCGGCAATTGGATAACCCATGGCTGAATTCCGATGATTTCATTGTCTTTAAGAAAATTCAGGTCATCAATTTGTATGTAGTTCACTGGAGAATTATAGCAGGCATGAACTCCGTGGACAAAAGCATTGGTTGTCATAGGAAAACCGGGACCCGAAGCATTGTAAGTACCTGCTGACTTATTTTCAAGCAAGCGTATCATCCATTCTGCCAAGTCCCTTACATCAATATACTGGACCACCTCATTTCTGTCTCCTGGAATGATTATATCCCCTCCTTTTTCAAGTCTGGCCAACCAATATGGAAAACGATCTGTACGATCTCCAGGGCCAACGATCAATGTTGGTCTTACGATAATAGATCTATCAGCTCCGAAATGGTTTATGGTCGCCAGTTCTGAGTTGGCCTTCATCACGCCATATTCGTAGGTATATTTTGCATCTCCCTCTGCTTCTTTGGGCACTTCCAATACAACCGAGCGATTTTCCGAAAAATCTTCTCCATAATAGGGATAATAAACACTGATGGAAGAAGTGTACATGTAATATCCGACGTGGTCCTTTAGTAATTGAGCTGTATCTTCTGTCCATTTCGTTTTACGTCCAGAGTTGTCTATGACCACATCCCATGTTCTGTTTTTAAGTGCTTCCAGATTATCCTCTCTATCCCCAACGAGTTGTTCAACTTTCGAAAAAAGCTTTTGGTGAACACTGGGAATGGTTTTTCCCCTAGTAAAGGTTGTTACTTTATGCCCTCGATCTAGAGCGTATGCAATCTGATGTGGACCTAAAAAACTGGTTCCTCCAAGAATGAGGATTTTTAGTTTTTTGTCATTCCATTTATAATCGATTAGGCTTTTTACCGGGCTAGCATCTACGATTGATGTTACTCCTAAAGCAAGCCCCATTCCCAAAAACTCGCGTCTATTTTTTTTCATTTTCTAGTTTTGTTTAATAGGTTTTCTTCCTATCGGTTTACCTATGATTTGATGGCCCTTATTCTTATTGTACCAGAATTGCAAATCCTGTTTGAAGTTAACGAATTGCAGCTATAAATTATAGCCTTTGCTTTTAGCAGTTTTATCTTGATTCGGTTTAGTGGTTAAGTAGAGTTCGTAGTAGATTCCAATTAAACATAAATCATTAATAAAAATAACTTGATTCGTTTATCCAATGAAAACGTCTTTTCATTAACCTAAAATCATTTATGTCTAGAGGTCTTCGCTTAGCAGTTATAATGACAGAATCGTTTTTGATCATTCCCTTTAATACTAGCGTAGTTGAATCAAGTTTTTCAAAATAAAGCCTACTGATCTTTTTCCGAGCGATCAATATGGAATCCATCCCATAGTAAATGCTATAAGCGATGCCTAGTTCATTATAAACCTCTTGCGTTTTTTCAGATAGATCCTTTGGGTCTCCATACAACACGAGTTCTTTTTTATCGACGTCAACATTTATGAATGCGACGCTATCTCCCCTAAAGCGTACTGCTTCAAGTATTCTATCTCGAATAATGAGCTGCTGCCAACGCTGGGGATTCTCTAGCGATAAGGTATCTTTATTCAAGGTGAATAACTCAATGTCATAAAGCCCAGCATATTCAGATTTAGCCTGTAAACTTTCTTCAGAGCTCTTCTTGTAGCTCATATTCTCTTTAACTGAGACAATTAAGAAATAGCCGATTACACCAATTTTCAATACCGTTTTTGAAATACGCACCCATCTTTTTTTATATACAGGTGCTTGAATAACCGAAAGAGAAATGGCTTGGCCAGTCAAGAAAAACCGAATGATACTTTTAGCATCTTTAAGAAATAGAAAAGGAGCCATGACAAACAAAGCCGTGGGATACATTTTAGCATGAACGTCATAACTATAGTTTACGGCCATTACGTTGAGAAGAGCTACCATAATTAGGATTGCTCCGAGGGCAGTTGTTCTTCGAAAAAACAGTAGCAGCGCCGCTCCTTCTGCTAAGCCCATGAAAACATTGTATTCATAAGAATGACCAAAAAAAGCCCAAGCCAAATGCATGGATGACATGTCTCCCACCTGCTCTGTCAACGTATAGTATCCAAGGTTGGGAAATTGGACTTTAAAAAATTTATATAGCGCAAACAGAAATAGTGTAAACGCCAAATAGTAGCGTATGATAGTGGTGAGCCAATAATAAAGCACTTGATAGTTTTGGCGTTTTCTATCGAGTAAACTCCATAGGATAGTTCCCAAAGCGGCCACAACCGCTATCGTGAAATAAAGTAAATAGACGTAAGTTCTATCATTGTGTTCCCCATCATATGGAGATATGATAAGGTATTGAATATTAAATAGGTCTTTTCCAACCCAGGAAACTACGTTATCCAATAAAGTCGAGAGCGGCCCATAATAATATAGTTGAGTTAAAATGGGGTTTACTGACCAATCCATAAAAATGATGAACAGGACAAAGAATATCAGGGCATAACGGAATCCAATTTTATGATAGCCCTTCCAAGTCGGTAGTGTTGTGGAGTTTTCCCCCATGTCACCTATACTTATCCATACTGCTTGTATTGCGCAGGTATTTCGTCTATTCGTGCTTGCTTTCCCATAAGACCAAACAAATTGCTTGAAATGGTCTCGGTTATGATCTTGTTGCAGTTTAGCTACTAGACAACGTTGCACGTTGGACACTGCGGTTTTCTAGTTAGCCAAAGGCATATGTAGAAACAATTCCGGTTTGTTTTTAGTTCGTTTGAAGTTAGGGATTTTTATTTTTTGCTCGGCATTGGCAATGAATTAAAGCCAATGTTGTGCATAGCACCATTATATTGGTTGAACTCAAATACTAAATGGGTTAATTT
Source organism: uncultured Allomuricauda sp. (assembly GCF_947501165.1). Lineage (GTDB taxonomy): Bacteria > Bacteroidota > Bacteroidia > Flavobacteriales > Flavobacteriaceae > Flagellimonas. The sequence continues at coordinate 1,326,883 of NZ_CANMUU010000001.1, forward strand.
TCTCTTCCTATCCGACCATTTTAAAACCTGACTTAATACATTTCGCAATGGGCTTATATGATATCCAAATCGCAAGACAAAGAATTATGAAAGACGGTAGTGTAAAGTGAAAGGGTTCACTTATTCCATCCATGAAATTGAACCATCCAAATGCAATGTGCGAACCAACTGCTCCAATTAATAGCGGTATTACCAGTAAGCCTCCATAAACCCTAAATGCGCCCCTTTTCACAGCAATTAGATATAGAATTCCACAAATCAATTCAATGTAACCAATTGAATTTAGCATTAGGTCTGGCAAAGGGTAAATGTAGAAATGAACTGAAGGTCCATAATGAAGAATTTTAAATGATGCAGAAAGTATCATTAATAGAAACATTGCTTAACATCCCATTTGTTTCCCATCAAGTGAATTCATAACAAAGTTGTTTATATCACAAAGGAAGGGTGAAGCAATGACAATGAATTTTACATTTGTTAAAAAATTAAATCTCTGCTCTAATCCTACTTAAAGTAACTTGAGAGATTCCAAGATATGCAGATAAGTCTTTTAAACTAACAAATTTCATTAAATGCCCATTGCTATTTAAAAAATTCAAATATCTCTCTTTTGCATCTGTTTCAAGTAATTCACGTATTCTATTCATCATTTTTTGCGATGCCATTGATGGAATTCCAGATATTATTTTTTCCATTGATGGGTATTTTGATGCTAGAATTTTTAGTTCGTTAAAATCAATTTCAATTAGGTTAGCCTTTGTAAGTGCTGTGATTCTATAATTTGATGGTTTTTTGGTTAATAAACTGTCAAGAACGGCACAAAACTCATTTTCGTAAAAAAACTTCATAACAAACTCTTTGTCTTCAGCAAAGAAAGAGACCTTAACTAAACCCTTATTTATGAAATATAACTTTCGCCTAATCTTATGGGTATTAAGTATAATATCTCCCTTCTCATAGGAATTAACTTCTGTGATATTGCTTAATTCTGATAATTCATGATCATTCAGCTTTGCAAAGGATTTTATATGTTTTAAAAATTCTGTCATTTAGTTTATAAATGTTGAGAGTATTATGCACAACGGTATCGGTTATAGTTTCGTTGCGGTTGGCGGTTGGTGGGCGACAGAGTGGGCCGGTACGATTATCCAGCGAGCCGAAATGAATTATAGCCCTTGTTAGCTGTAGTTTTTATTCATACACGAATTCATAGAAAAATCCAGAATCGAATATTGGCTCATGCCTTTCCAAGCTTGGTGCGGTAAATGAATTTTCCATCTTTCTAAGAGTTATTTTCCTTTTCCCACTCTCGTCCACTAAAATCAGTTGTTTTCTTTTAAAAGTCTTTTTTTCGTCCATTTCCAACCAAAGGGAATCAAAACTTCCGGCTGCTTTATGCATAATTCTGGTTATTGGGATAATTCGGACAAATTCCACCAATTTTTCCTTTGGAATATTTCTTAGAATTATGGGGGCATAGTTTTGGGACTTCAGGTAAAGTGATAGAGAAGACCCATTGATTTTTCCGGTGTCCACTTCGAATTTTCCGGATGTGCCAATTTCAACCTCATAAGGCGCAACAGTTTTGCCATTTTCAGTTTTTATTTTTTCCGATTCCCATTCTATTAAAAATGAAGCGTTGGCAAAGCGTGGTATTTTGATGGCATCTTTACTTTCTAACATTTCCACAATTTGTCCACCAACGATTTGGGCAATAGCACTATGCCAAATAATAAATGAACCAAATACTAATATGAATTGCTTTTTCAAAATTACAGCTAACGTTTGGATAAAGATACATGAAACGAAAACACAGTTTTATAAACCAATAACCTCTAAATGGGTTGGTTATGGTTAGGTGTGTTAAAATGTATGGGACTAGTAAAGAGAGAATCAGCTCAAAACCTGGGTCATTTTGGCCTTGATTTCTTCCAAACATAGATTGCCTAAACTGCCTTCATGGGTATGTTCTATGTCCTTTTTGGGTTTAAAATTGCCATTTTCTATGGCCATACCCATGCTTTTATAGGCATCCCTAAAGGGAACCCCATTCTTTACCATCTCGTTTAGGGTATCCACGCTGAAGAGATAATCGTATTTGGAGTCGTCCAAAATGTTGGGTTTTACCTGGATTTCCTTGAGGCTAAAGGACATCATTTCCAAACAGGCTTTCATATCTTGAATTGCAGGTACAATGACTTCTTTCACCAATTGTAAATCTCTGTGGTAGCCGCTTGGTAGATTCGTCATAATCATACTCAACTGGTTGGGGATGGACTGCAGTTTATTGCATTTACCTCGAATCAACTCAAACACATCCGGATTTTTTTTGTGGGGCATGATACTACTTCCGGTAGTCAGCTCATTGGGAAAGGAGATAAAATCAAAATTCTGACTCATATACAAACAGATATCCATGGCCAGTTTCCCCAAAGTAGAGGCGACGCTTGCGATTCCAAATGCCGTGGCCCGCTCCGCTTTTCCTCTTCCCATTTGGGCGGCTACTACATTATATTTAAGGGTTTCGAAATCCAAAGCTTGAGTCGTAAAACTTCGGTCTATGGGGAAAGAGCTTCCATAGCCTGCTGCACTGCCCAACGGATTCTGGTCAGCTACCTTATAGGCCGCTTGGATAAAGTAGAGGTCGTCCACCAAACTTTCAGCGTATGCGGAAAACCACAACCCAAAAGAAGAAGGCATGGCAATCTGTAAATGGGTGTATCCTGGAAGTAAAGTCTTTTGGTGCTTGTCTGCCAATTTTAATAAGAGGTCGAAGAGGGTTTTTACGTGGTTCTTGATTTCAATGAGTTCGTCTTTAAGGTAGAGCTGGGTTGCCACCAAAACCTGGTCGTTTCTGGAACGTGCAGTATGGATTTTTTTGCCCACATCTCCCAACTTTTCAATCAACAGATATTCAATTTTAGAGTGCATATCCTCAAAATCGTCTTCTATGGTAAAGGTTCCTTTTTCAATGGATTTACCGATGACTTCCAACTCTTTTACCAAACTTTTAGCCTCCTCTTCACCAATGAGCCCCACTTTTCCTAACATTTGCGCATGCGCCTTGGAGGCAATCACATCGTATTTAGCAAGGACCAAATCCAATTGGCGGTCGTTGCCTACGGTAAAGTGATCTATTTTCTTTTCGGTACTGAATCCTTTATCCCAAAGCTTCATGGTGTTTCTCTTTTAGTATTCATTAAAGTGGTTAAAACTTGCATAGCAGCTTTAGCTTCTGTTTGAGCTACAAAAATATGGTCGTGGTAGTAGGCTGCCACCACATTGCAAGATATTCCTTCTTGAGCTAGGGCATTGGAAACAGCTGCTGTTAGCCCGACAGCTTCTAAAGAAGAGTGTACGTTCAGTGTAATCCAGGAAGCCACGTAGTCATAGTCTAAATGTAGCGCATCTGCTTTTTCTTTCTTTAGAATCAGCGTAGTGCCCTCTTCTTCCTTAAAACTGGCAATGATTTCCCTGAAATCCAACGGCAAGGAATATTCTGAAGAAACGAACACGTATTCGCCCGGATGAAGTATGGGCTGAATTTCATTAAGCAATTGTATTAACTCTGTTTTTCCTGACATCTTTCTCTTGCTATACGGTGATAAATCCGTTTACTATTTTAATGTACAAGTCAATGCCCTCCTCAATTTCATGCACGAAAATATATTCATCGGCCGAGTGGGAACGTGTGCTGTCGCCAGGTCCCAATTTAAGGGATTGACAACTTAGGGCCGCTTGGTCCGAAAGGGTAGGCGAACCATAGGTTTTTCTACCTAGGGCCAGCCCACTTTTTACCAAATCGTGATTGGGATCAATGGCCGAGGAATTTAGTCGCAAGGAGCGCGGCGTCATTTGGCATGGTGCTTCCGCTTGCAATAGTTCTGCAATTTCGGCATTGGAATAACAGTCGTTTACACGAACGTCCACTACCATATCCACATGCGCTGGGACCACATTATGCTGTTTGCCCGCATTGATTTGGGTAACAGTCATTTTTACCTCTCCCAAAGCCTCCGAAGTCTTTTCAAAACGATAGTTCTTAAACCACTCCAATACATCGATGGTGTTATAGATAGAATTGTTGTTGTTCGGATGGGCAGCATGGGAAGGTGTTCCTTCCACTACGGCATCAAAAACAATAAGCCCCTTTTCTGCAATCGCCAAGTCCATTAAGGTAGGTTCTCCCACTATGGCCACATCAATTTTTGGCAGATTTGGTAAAAGGGAAAGCAGGCTGTTTGGACCCGCACTTTCTTCTTCCGCAGTTGCTGCCATTATGATGTTATGATTTAAATCATCCCGATGGTAAAAGTGCGCAAAGGTGGCCAAAAGCGAAACCAAACATCCACCCGCGTCATTACTGCCCAATCCATAAAGCCTTCCATCTTCCACATGGGGGTGAAAGGGGTCTTTGGTGTAGGCGGTATTTGGCTTTACCGTATCGTGATGGGAATTCAGTAAAAGGGTCGGTTTGGAGGCATCAAAATGTTGATTGAAAGCAAATACATTGTTGATTTGCCTTTGGGTTTCGATTCCAAAATCTTGCAACCAATTTTGAATGGTATCTGCCGTTTTATCCTCCTCACCAGAAAAAGATTGGGTGGAAATCAGCTCCTTCAATAGGGCAATAGCTTTCTCGGTCAATGTTTTTTGATTGTGACTCATAATGTCAAGCGTGTATATTTTGATGTGGTATTGGACAACATACTTTCGTTGCCAATACATACTTGATGAACGTTATTTTTTAGGGCATAAAAACAATTGTGCATTTTGGGCAACATGCCATCGGCAATGATACCTTGTTCGAGTAAGTTTTTATAACTCTCTGAGTTGATATGTTCAATTACAGAATCTTCGTCGGATACTTTGCGCAAGACTCCTTTTTTTTCGAAACAATAGTACAAGGTAGTCTCATAATTTGAAGAGAGACCCACTGCCAACTCAGCTGCAATGGTGTCTGCATTGGTATTGAACAATTGGCCGTTTCCATCGTGCGTTAAGGCACAAAAAATGGGTGTGAAACCAGCTACCAAAAGCTTTTTGATATTTTCTCCATGTACGCTATCGACATCACCCACAAAACCAAAATCGATATCTTTTATAGGTCTTTTATGTGCATGGATGGCATTGCCATCAGCACCGCTCATCCCAATGGCGTTGGTGCCCATGCCTTGAAGCTCTGCAACAATATTTTTATTGACCAAGCCCCCATAGACCATCACCGCAACATCCAAACTGGCCTCATCGGTAATACGTCTTCCATTGGTTATTTGAGCTTTAATCCCTAGGCGGTTGCCTAGTTCTGTCGCTTTCTTTCCACCTCCATGGACCAAGATGGTATGGTTTTCCATTTTGGAAAACAACTCCAAAACCTGGGATAATGAACTTGAATTTCCAATGACATTCCCTCCAATCTTTACTATGGATAGTTTTTGTTTCATCTTTATTATTTTGTCATTTCGAATCCAGAGAGAAAGCAAAGGTGAGAAATCTAGATTTCTCGTCGCCCCAAATTTCTTTGGGACTCTGTCGAAATGACTATTTCAAATTCTCCAATATCTTTTTTAATACAATTTGCGCCGAATAGGTCCGGTTATTAGCTTGTTGAATCACCAAACTTTGGTTACCATCCAATACGGCATCTTCCACTACCACATTTCGGCGTACAGGAAGACAGTGCATGAACTTAGCGTTAGCTAGCTTTTCCTTAGTCATCATCCAATTGGAATCTTTGGATAGCACTTGACCATAATCTTGGTAGCTACTCCAATTTTTAACGTAGACAAAATCCGCATCTTTCAAGGCTTTTTCCTGATCGGTTTCAATTTGACAACCTTCGGTAATCTCTGGATTGAGTTCGTAGCCTTCTGGATGCGTGATTATGAGTTCCACTTCTTGACCTTTCATCAGGGTCACAAACGAATTGGCCACGGCATGTGGTAAAGCTTTCGGATGTGGGGCCCAGGATAAAACCACCTTAGGTTTGTCCTTAGTTTTATTTTCTGCTAAGGTAATCGCGTCTGCCAAGGCCTGTAGGGGATGCGCTGTAGAACTTTCCATGTTCACAATGGGAATGGAAGCAAATTTGGCAAATCCATTCAGAACTTCTTCGGCTTCATCCTTTGCTTTATCCTTTAATCCAGCAAATGCCCTAATAGCAACGATGTCAGCATATTGTGAAACCACTTGAGCAGCCTCTCGAATATGTTCCGAAGTACCTTGGTCCATAATGGTTCCGTCTTCATATTCCAACGCCCAACCTTCATTTCCAAAATTCATGACCATGACTTCCATACCTAAATGCATGGCCGCTTTTTGTGTGCTCAAACGCGTACGCAAGCTATTATTGAAAAACAGCAAACAAATGGTTTTGCCCTGTCCCATGTTTTTAAATTGATACGGGTCTTTTTTTAGTGTAATGGCTTCGTCTACCCAATTGGGAAGGGAATCGATATCTTGTAGAGAAAGAAAATGTTTCATGTAAGTTCTTTGTTTAAGGCTTCAAAGAATTGGTCGATATGGTCTTTGGAAATGTTCAAGGCTGGCAAGATGCGCAACAACTTCTTGTTCTTTGAACCTCCAGTGAAAAAGTGCTGATTATGAATTAGTCTTTTACGTAGGTCAGCAACTTCAAAATCAAATTCCAACCCCAGCATTAATCCTCTACCCTTAATTTTTTTTACTTGTGGAACTTTAGCTGCCTCCTCTTTAAAATATTCTCCCAAGCTTTTGGCATTTTCAATCAAGTTTTCTTGTTCCAGGACCTCTAGTACGGCCAAGGTTGCCGCACAGGCTAAATGATTGCCACCAAAAGTGGTGCCCAGTAAACCATAGGATGCCTTTATGGACTCGTGAATCAAAATGCCACCCACTGGAAAACCATTACCCATTCCCTTAGCGATGGAAATAATATCAGGTTGGATTCCGTGATGTTGGAAAGCAAAAAAAGCACCACTACGTCCAAATCCGGATTGTACTTCGTCAGCAATTAGAACTACACCATTTTCTTTGGATTTTTTGGCTACAAACTGATAGAATTCTGTGGTGGGTTCATCCAATCCACCAACGCCTTGAATGGCTTCCAAAATGACGGCACAATGGGCGTCAGATTGTATGGTCTTTTCAAAAGCATCAAAATCATTCAGAGGTAAAAAGGTGACCTGCTGTTGTTTGTTTATAGGCGCATTGATGGCAGGATTGTCCGTAGTGGCCACTGCAGCCGAAGTCCTACCGTGAAACGCGTTGGAAAACGAAATGACCTTGGATTTTCCAGTGTGAAAGGAAGCCAATTTCAGAGCATTTTCGTTGGCTTCTGCCCCTGAATTGCATAAAAACAGATTGTAGTCATGGCACTCGGAAAGCTTTCCAAGAAGATCAACTAGTTCCTGCTGCAAGGGATTTTGCACTGAATTACTGTAAAAAGCAATTTTTTCCAATTGTACTTTAATTCGATTCACGTAATGCGGATGAGAATGACCAATGGAAATGACAGCATGACCTCCGTAAAAATCTAGATAGGTCTTTCCATGCTCGTCTTTTACCTCAATTCCCTTTGCGGAAATGGGTGCAACATCATATAAGGGATATACGTCGAATAGTTTCATTTTCTTCTTTTTTTGTCATTTCGAATCTGCTGCAAGCAGAGAGAAATCTATTTTAAGATATCTCACTTTTGTTCGATATGACATTTCAATTATCCTTTTCTGATTTGACTTATTTTTTCGAACGAGGTAACAATTCCTCGAATCAATGATGAACTGAGTCCTTGATGTTCCATTTCGTTCAAACCTTCAATGGTACATCCTTTTGGCGTGGTTACCCGGTCAATTTCTTCTTCTGGATGCGTACCTGATTCAATCAATAAATTGGCTGCTCCATTACAGGTGTGCATGGCCAATTCTTGGGCCTCTTTTGCATCAAACCCTAATTGAATAGCACCTTGAGTAGTTGCTCGAATGAGTCGCATCCAGAATGCGATTCCACTAGCGCAAATAACCGTAGCGGCCTGCATTTGTTCTTCTGGTATTTCCAAGGAATGCCCCATTCTGTTAAAAATGGCCTTGGCCAAATCGATTCGTTTTTTGCCTAACTCATTGCTGCATATGCAGGTCATGGAATTACTAACCGAGATTGCCGTATTCGGCATACTTCGGATGATGTATTTGTCTGAACCTATTGTTTCTTCCATTTTGGAAATGCTAAAACCCGTAATCGTACTAATGACCACATGCTTTTCGGTGAGCAAATCCTTTACCTGTTCCAGTATAGCTTGAAAATGCCCTGGTTGAACGGCAAAAATCAATATGTCCGAGTGTTTTACTGCCTCACGATTGTCGGAAGTAACCGTTACATTTCCATATTTTTCAAAATTCTTGATGTCATCCAGATTCCTTTTGGTCAAGTACATGGTTGTGGCACCATTGCTGTGCAACACTCCTTTGGCTATGGATAGACCTAAATTTCCTGCTCCGATTATTGCTATTTTCATAATTTCTTTTTGTCATCTCGAGCGCAGTCGAGAGATGGTTATTTTGTTAAAGTCTCGCCCTTCGACTCCGCTCAGGGTGACAGCTCGACCTGAATTTTATTTTAAAAGACTCCCGCCTTAAGTTGTAATCCCAAATCTTCTTTTAGTCCAAACATCAAATTCATATTCTGCACCGCCTGTCCCGAAGCGCCTTTCAGTAAATTGTCAATCGCTGAAGTGATGAGTAAAACATCCTCATGTTTGTGCAAATGAATATGACACTGATTGGTGTTCACCACCTGTTTTAAATGAATGGATTCATCAGTGATATGCGTGAACAAAGCGTCCTGATAAAACTCATGATATAAAGCTTTTGCTTCTTCCAAGCTTCCTTCATAAGCTGTATAAGCTGTGGCCAAAATACCTCGTGTGAAATTCCCGCGATTGGGCAAAAACCGTAATTTGCCAATAGTATTCCCGAAAGAATTTAAGCTTTCCCCAATTTCTCCCAAATGTTGATGGGTAAAGGGTTTGTACCAGGAGATATTGTTGTTTCTCCAGCTAAAATGGGAGGTAGGAGATAAACTTACTCCGGCGCCTGTACTTCCTGTCATTGCATTGATATGCACCTCTTGAGACAAAGCTCCTTCCTTGGCCAATGGAAGCAAAGCCAGTTGAATGGCCGTTGCAAAGCAGCCTGGATTGGCGATATGATTGGCTTTGACAATAGCCTCTTTTTGTAACTCAGGGAGACCGTAAACATATTTGTTACCCTGAAATTCGGCATGATTTTCCAATCGGAATTCGTTGCTGAGGTCTATGATTTTGGTTTGGGCACTAAACTCATTTTCGGATAAAAATTTGGAAGAATTCCCATGACCCAAGCACAGAAAAACAACATCAACCTTAGGGTTGGATTTTCCGGTAAATTCAAGTTCGGTTACCCCCAACAAGTCTGGGTGTGCACTTGAAATTGGTTTTCCCGCTCGTGTTGTGCTAAATACGAAGTCAATTTCAACTTCAGGATGGTTGAGCAATATTCTGATGAGCTCTCCACCTGTATATCCCGAACCGCCTATTATTCCTGCTTTAATCATATTTTTCGTTTTTTGTCATTTCGAGTCCAACCTTTTGGCGAGAAATCTAGATATCTCACCTTCGACCTTGCTCAGGATTTCGATATGACATAATCCTTACTCTTTGTTGTTTACGTGGTTCGCAATTTTTCCAGGATTAGACAGAATTTTGATAAATCCTTTAGCATCATCTGCAGTCCAATCCTTGTTTATTTCACCATAACTACCAAAAGAAGCATTCATCAAATCGTGTGTTGAATTGATGCCATTTAGCTCAAATCGATACGGATGCAAAGTTACCAGCACATCACCGGATACATTTTTCTGGGTGTCCGTCAAAAAGGCTTCAATGTTTCGCATAACTTCATCCAAGTAATTGCCTTCATGCAACAACATACCATAAAAGTTCCCTAGCTGTTCCTTTTGATATTGCTGCCATTTGCTCAAGGTGTGTTTTTCAAGTAAATGGTGTGCTTTGATGATGATCAGGGGAGCGGCAGCTTCAAAACCAACCCGACCTTTTATTCCAATAATCGTGTCGCCCACATGAATATCTCTTCCAATGGCATATTTGGAAGCGATTTCGGATAATTTCTCAATATTTTCAATAGGACTTGCTTTTTCCCCATCTACGGCAACCAATTCTCCTTTGTCAAAAGTCAACTTCAAAACTTTGGAAATTTCTTTTTCCAACTGACTTGGATAGGCCTCAGAGGGTAAGGATAAATGAGAAGTCAGTGTTTCATCACCTCCCACGGATGTTCCCCATAGCCCTTTATTGATGGAATATTTTGCTTTTTCCCAAGAATACTCCACCCCGTTTTCTTTCAGGTAGGCTATTTCAGCTTCTCTAGATAGTTTGTTGTCCCTGATTGGGGTGATGATTTCAATTTCTGGTGCTATGATTTGAAAGATCATATCGAATCGAACTTGGTCATTTCCGGCTCCGGTACTTCCGTGGGCGATGTATTCCGCACCAATCTTTCGAGCATGGTTTACAATTTCAATGGCTTGTACAATTCGTTCGGCACTCACGGAGAGGGGGTAGGTGTTGTTTCGCAAAACATTTCCGAAGATGAGGTATTTGACTACTTTCTCATAAAACGTTGCTATGGCATCAATGGAAGTATAGGACGCTGCTCCCAATTGCAGCGCTTTTTCTTCGATTTCTTGAATTTCTGTTTCTGTGAACCCTCCCGTGTTCACACTAACGGCATGCACGTCGAAATTCTCTTCCTTGGAAAGGTATTTGGCACAGTAGGAGGTATCCAAGCCACCACTATAGGCCAGTACTAATTTTTTCATTTATTTTTCTTTTTAAGGAAAAGGCTTTGTTTCATTTCTTTTAATCGTTGGAATGCCTTCCCGTTCAATTTTCGTGATTTGTATTTATTGGCTTTGGGGTCATGTAGCATTCCCGTACATAGACACATTTTACGGTCGGTACGGGTGAGAATATCGAAATTCTTGCAGGTTTGACAACCCTTCCAGAATTCCGGATCGTCCGTAAGTTCAGAGAAAGTAACAGGCTTGTATCCTAGCTCATAGTTCATTTTCATGACAGCTAGTCCTGTGGTGATTCCAAAAATCTTAGCATCAGGAAACTTCTTTTTGGAAAGCTCGAAGACTGCTTTTTTAATCTTTTTGGCAAGCCCCTGATTCCTGAAATCTGGATGTACTATCAAGCCTGAGTTGGCCACAAAGTTTTTGTTGCCCCAAACTTCTATGTAGCAGAAACCTGCAAATTTTTCACCCTCCAAGGCTATGACCGCGTTGCCATTTTGAAGTCGCTGAATGATATATTCTGGAGATCTTTGCGCAATTCCCGTTCCTCGGACTTTTGCTGAGTCCGAGATGGTGTCACTGATTATCTGGGCGTATTTAAAATGTGATTCGTTAGCAATTATAATTTCCATTGCCAATTCGATTTAAACTAAAATTTGAACTAAGGATTTGATGGTTTTTGCGGAAATGGACTCACCTATTTCCATATCTAGTATGCACCCTTACGGGCGACGACGGGGTGTGAAAGGACGTAGTGGAGCAATGGTGCTCAATGAAGTTAATATGTAGTTCTGTCCGTTCATTACAGGGTTAAATGTACAAATTAATTCCAACCACCCTAATTTGAGGATGGTTTTTTGAAGAAATCTAACTTTTTTGCAGACTTAGTGGTCAATTCATAAATGAAAAAGGCAAACACCACAAAATATTCAATAGCCAGAAGCCATAGGTTTTCGGTAAAATCAGGATTGGAATAGGCCCAATAGCTCAATATAGCCATCAAAGTCCATAGGATGGGGAACTTGTATTCGGTGAATAGACTCAGGGTTAAAAAGAAAATAATGTACCACGGGTGCACGGTACTGGACAACGCCAAATAGGCAAAAAGAAGCCAGAGCATGGATTGGATTAAGATTTTGAAGTTTTCATTCTTCCTGAAAAATGAAAGAATCAGGGCTATCCCAATTACCGAAAGAGCCATAATCTTACCATAGGTTTTTATCAGTTCCCAAGGTTTGGCTTCAAAAAAGTTAACCCCTATGGATTTGACCACATTATATATTCCTGCATTGAATTCGAAATTGGAAAACCAAAGTCCAACGGTTTCAGAATAGTTATCAATGAAGATTGGAGTGAAGAAAGGACTAAGTAATAGAACACATGAAAGAACAACTAGGGTATAAAATCCCGCACTTTTTCTAAAACCCAGATATCTTAGGAACAATGGCAAAAAGAGTATCGGCACCAGTTTGGTCAAAATAGAAAGGGCGTAGATGGGTGCTGCAGATATCCATCGTTCTTTACTGAGCAAATACATTGACCAAACAAAGAAAAAGAGCATAACCCCTTCAAAATGTAGATTGCCAGAGAGTTCTAAAATAACCAAGGGATTCAAAAAATACCAAAAGACCTTATTGGGATTGCTATTCAACAATTTCAACAGTCTACTTCCAAAGTAAAGGATACCTATATCCGCCAAAATAATTTGAACACGTAGCGCTATTGTGCTTCCTAGTATGCTTTTTCCACCAAAAAAAGTAGCAATGGTGAACATAATTTGATTTAATGGAGGATAATTACTAAAATGTTTTGCACTCAACTCGCCCATGCCCGTATAAAGGGTTTCATAATTTGCTATCGGAATTTGCGACCATTCTAAAATCTGGTTTGGGGTATACAGATAGGGATTGATGCCATTCTTAATCAATTGTCCATCCCAGATAAAACGATAAAAATCTTGTGACAGGTTTGGTTCTGCAAAAAGAAAAACCAAGCGGAATAATACTCCTGTCACGAACAAGAGCTTAAAATTCCATTTTTCAAACTGAATAAGCTTAAGATGGCAGATGAAAAGCGCGATAAAAAGAAGAAGTAGTTTCAGAAAGTCTGTTCGGTCTAGGTCATAACCGAATACCCAATAAAAAGCAATGCTTGTCACTACCAATAACAAGGGTATTTTGTGCAACGCGATATACCGGAGCAGTTGGTTTGGCATTTATGGGTAGGCTTAAAGCATACTAAAATAGACCTTTAAAATGATTTTGGAATGAATCATTATCCATTTACTGTCAAGAGAATCTGCATTTTTTCTACAACTTTTTCTATTTGATTATTTTAGTGCTTTGCGTAACAATTTACATACGTCGGCGTCTTTTATCATAGCAATTTTATCGTTTCATGGTTTATGAACCCCAACTTTCTGAAGTACAAAAACATATCGATCACTACTGGATTCTAAATGCTTCAGACCTTTTGGCATTGAACAGCACCCAAATGTTTGCTTACCCTGGTGTTACCCCTGACATGATTATTGTACTTGAGGGGCATTATTCGATTTCCTATCGAGGCGAAAGGCTCAAGTCAAACCGAAGTCTTCTGTTTAGTTTTATATATGAAAAGGTACATATTGATTTTTCAGCATTGAAAAGTTGCATTGTGGTAAAGTTCAAATCTAGGGCACTTTCTTCATTAAAACCATTTATTCGGGTTGGTGCTGATACCATTATGAAGAACTCGGTTGCATTTACGGAAGATATTTTTGGTTTTGGAATGCAAAGACTGAACGATTATCTAAAAACGTGCGACCCGGAATTATTGGTTTCTGAATTGGATAACTGGTTTGAGCAACGTTACCGAAAGGAAGATGAAGGATTTATAGTCGAAATGTCTCAAGAAGTAAGTAAAGATTGTGATTTGAGCACCATTATGCATGCTACGGGCTATTCTTATTCAACCTTGGAACGGTATTTCAAAAAAGAAACTGGATTAACTCCCAAGGCTTTTCAAACCTTACAACGTTTCAAAAAAGTGCTCCGGGAACTTTCAACAACAAAAAACCAAGATTGGCAGCATTATGTTTTACAGTATGGGTACTATGATCAGAGCCATTTCATCAAAGAAATGAAAAGATTTACAGGGCATTCTCCATCGGCCTTGGTGCAGATTCCTAACTTCATAGAACTTCGTCCGAATTATAGTTGACGAATTTTTACAATGTAACTTGACTCCAAATATCAATCTTTGCGAAAAAGATACCAATGAAACACGGTTTACTAGTTTTGGTCTTGGCTGCGATGACCTTCGCGCCCTCAGATAGTGCGGCCCAAGTCAAAAATCATGATATAGCTTTGCAGAAGATTTTGGATAAGGCCTGCAAGAGGAAAAAAAATACCATTATCGGAGTTTCTTCGAGCGTAAAGTCGCCTGAACTCCAAATTGACTTTATTGGTAGCAGTGGTTTTGACAGCAAGGAAAAAACAATGCCATTACATGCGAAACAACCTTTCCGAATTGCAAGTGTGACCAAAGTTTTTGTGGCTACTGCAATTATGCGTCTGCACGAACAGCAGATTATTTCAATCGAAGACCCCATTACTAAATACATCTCTGATGCTCATATTAAATTGTTGCAGGACGGTGGCTATATGCCAGAAAGCATTACGGTGCGTCATTGTTTGAATCATACGAGTGGACTTTATGATTATGCGGTAGGAGGTGAAGAGTATATCGCTGAGGCAAGAAAAAATCCAAAGAAGCGATGGACACGCACTGAGCAAATCAAGTTTGCCATGGATCATGGAAAGCCACATGCGCTGCCAGGACAGGAAGAACATTACAGTGACACGGGATACGTTCTTTTGGGTGAAATCTTGGAACGACAAACCAATTCTGGTCTCGCTGAAAGTTTGCGAATACTCTTAAAGTTTGATGCATTGGGGATGTCATCTACGTATTTGGAAAGTCTTGAAGAGCGACCAGAAGGACTTTTGAGCAATGTGAAACGATACATGGGTGAACTTGATGCTTCCAATTGGGATAATTCTGTTGATCTTTATGGTGGCGGTGGCTTGGTATCGACCTCGGAAGACTTGACCCTTTTTCTTCAGGCCTTGTTTAACGGAAAGATATTCGAAAAAGAGGATACATTGGACATCATGTTATTAAAAAAGGGCTACTCGAACAATGGAGAAACACTTCCGAATCAACGATTGGGATTTACTAGCGTTGTTGGAGAAAAAACCGGTTTAACAGCATACCTGCATACGGGTTTTTGGGGTACTGTTTTTATACATATTCCTGAATACAATTGCAGTATTGCAATGAACTATACTTACGACGGAGACAGTGACGCTCTACAACGAACCATAGATTATGTGCTGGATTTGGCTAAAAAGAAAGGGTGAAACCTTAGCCAATACTAAAATTTGTTTTCTCTCAAACGACATTTAGATTCGGCTTGGACCAAGTCAATCATAATAATGGTCTTATCGAGAAACCATCAGTTCCTTTGTTTTCAAGAAGATTTTTGGATAAAGTGTATGGAGAACCATCTTTTTTGCTTTAATCTAGTTGCTCGATATTCTTCTGGACTTTGGCTTGTTCCGCTCCTAAGTTTATGTCCGACAGACGTGCGGTATGCCAGACTAAAAAACTCGAACTGCTGATTTTTACGGGTTTTGTTTTTCATGACTGTTCGTTTTCTGATGATATGAATACTAGGCGGTAGCCACTAAGATTTCTGCCACACCGTTGGTTGGGTCTACTGCTCTATCATCATAGACTTCAATATCAGTTGTAAAAGTTCGTTTCAAGTCTGTATTCCATATCTCCATCCAGGTATTGATAACGGCATCTTTGGTCAAATCTCCTTTTGCGGTAAATTGAGTGTAATTGGATGCAGGTACCATCTTTACGGTCATATCCTCTGGAATGTTATCCAAACTGTGAACATTACAACCTATGAGTATGGTATAGGGCTGGGTATGGTCTCCTTCGTAATCCGTGTATATAGCATAAATAGTATTGTCCACTTTGTTGGGGATACGATTTACCACATTTTCTGCCATAAATCTTCCCCATAGTTGCGGAATGTCCCTGTCTCCCTTTCCAGGTTGGTTTGAAGTTCTGATTGCAATGCCAACAATGGTTAATTCTTCTTTTTTAGTGTTTGTCATGATGATAAATTTTAAGATTTGTCCAAAATTAATTCTGGATTATGACAAGGGTGTGTCAGGGGTTTCCAGGGATGTGTGAATTCATATTCCACATCTATCAATTTGAGATGGCATTTTCAACAAAAATTCCCGAACTTCACTTATCGGACGATATAGCTCATTAAAACGGAGCCATATCTTAATCGATAAGTGCTATAAAAGTTTATTGATTCTTGTAGTCGGAATCATTTTCATTATGTCTGTCATATGACTTGTAATACTCCTCCAAGGTCATATTGTGCGATTCAAATACTTGGTAGGTATTGGCAACTTTCTGAATATGGTCAATTCGAAACACGCGGAATGCTTTTCGAAGACGGCAATAGGCAATAAGCAACCACTTTTCTTGGGTACTGTATAAAGCAAAGGGTTCTATATCCCGGTTGGTTGATTTGTTTTCAAGGGAGAGGTAATCAATGTTCAAAACCTGAAAATTGGTCAATGCCGATTGAATCTGCATGAGATAACTACTGGTGGTTTGGCGCGAAAAGTTATCCGTAAAATAGATTCGGTCTTTGAGTAGACTTGCCTTGTCTTTTTGCGAACCTTTTAAGAGCGCTTTTATTTTTAGGATAGCTTCTGAGTAATATTGAACGAAGGAGGCATCCTTGTTTTTCAAGACAAGTTGTTCGGCAGTAATCAATGCGTTGGCCTCATCTTCAGTAAACATCACTGGAGGTAGCTGATAACCTTCCATCATGGAATACCCTTTTCCTTCTTCGGTGACAATGGGAACCCCAGATTTTTCCAAAGTGCGTATATCCCGGTATATGGTCCTTACGCTAACATTGTGCTTTTCAGCAAGAGTCTTTGCGGTAACAATCCTAGAGGATTGTAATTGAGTCAATATGGCTGTAAGCCGAGAGAGTCTAGGTTTTTCTTCCATGCTACCTGAAATGGGCTAGGGTATAGGATAAAAGTAGCCATTTTATGCGGTCAAAAAACCCAATGAGATTCAGAAATAGACCCGGTGTAAACAAAAAAGGTCTACGCCTTTGCAGTCAATGATTTAAAGAACACGAATCCAAAACCTAGGAACAACATCAAGTGGAACGGGAAAAGCCCAAAATCATTCAACGGAATAGCACTATACATTCCAAAGAGGAAATAGACCATCAGAGCAAATTCAATGACCATATTTGGAGATAATTTTTTAGCAAGGTATTTATTTCCTTTCCAGCTATCCGTAAGGCTATTGATATTGAATTTTGGAGTTCTCACAAATTCGCTGCGTTTGCCCATATGGCCTTCCAAAACCGCAATGGAGTTGTGAAGAGAAAATCCTAATGCTACCGAGAAAAAGGTGAAAAACAGTTTTATGTAATCCACAAAATTGTCAAAGCTACTGCCCTGAATACTTTTATACGTAAACCAATAGCAGATGAACAAAATAACTGTGCTGATTATGAAGAAACTAGTTACTTCAAAAATCCAACCCAAATGCCCATAGGTGTTTTTGATGTATAGCATAGGTATACTTAACAAAGCCACTGTAAAAACACATAGGAACATGGAACTGTTCAGCAAATGCATTACGCCATGAAACTTAGTGCGGAATGGAATGTTCTTTGCGGTAATGACGCTCCAAACGGTTTTTCTAAAGTTCTCCGCGCCACCTTTGTTCCAACGAAATTGTTGTGAACGCGCAGCACTGATAACAACAGGAAGTTCTGCTGGTGTTTCAACGTCTTCCAAGTACTTGAATTTCCAATTCTTTAACTGGGCACGATAGCTTAAATCCAAATCTTCCGTCAACGTATCACCTTCCCAGTTTCCTGCGTCAAGGATGCATTCTTTTCTCCAAATTCCAGCAGTCCCGTTAAAATTGATGAAGTGTCCTTTGGCATTTCTACCCACTTGCTCTAAAGTAAAGTGCGCATCCAAAGCAAAAGCCTGAATTCGGGTAAGAGTAGAGTAGTCTCTGTTAATATGTCCCCAGCGGGTCTGGACCACACCGATTTCTTCATCTTTAAAATAAGGGACCGTCTTTTTTAACCAATCACTTTCTGGAAGAAAATCAGCATCAAAAATGGCAATGAACTCTCCTTTGGCAATTTCCAAACCTTCTTTGAGTGCACCTGCTTTGAACCCTTGACGATTTTCTCTTCGGATGTGCTGGATGTCTAGACCGGATTGTTGTAGCTCTTCGATTCGTTTCGCCGTCTCAATTACAGAATCATCTGTGGAGTCGTCCAAAACCTGTATTTCCAGTTTACTCTTAGGATATTCAATCTGGGCAATATTTTCTAATAGCCGCTCCATCACGTATTCCTCATTGTAAATGGGAAGTTGAATGGTAACTAATGGTATTTCTTTTGGGTCTAGAAGATTAAATTTTGGGGCTTCTTCGTTTTGCTTTTTTTGACCAAGATAATTGATCAAAAGGTTCAACTGTGCAAGGCTGTAGAAAAAAATCAATATCAGTGCGGTACTGTAAATGGCAATGATGATAAAAGCAATTGTTAGTCCCATTATTTTAAACTGTATTTAAAGATCCAACCCAAAATTTTTACGCCAGCAAATATAGTACCTTTTACGGTACCTGAAACTTTTGAAACACCAATTCTTTGTTTATAACGTACTGGTACTTCGATATATGACATTTTTTTGCGTAAAACTTTCAGCTGCATCTCTACAGTCCAGCCATAGGTTTTGTCCCCCATCTCCAAAGCTTTGAGCTTTTCGTATTTAATAGCACGAAAAGGTCCTAAATCCGTAAATTTTGCCCTGAAAAACAGTTGCATCAGAAAAGTGGCCAATTGGTTTCCAAAAACCTGCTGTGGAGTCATGGAACCTGGTTCGCGAAGTGCTTTTTTTCGTGCACCTACCACAAAATCAATGTCATTTTCCAAAATAGGAGCCACCAGCTTATCCAATTCTTCTGGATAGTCTGAATAATCTCCGTCAATAAATACGATGATATCGGGCTTTTTGGATTGTTGGTCCACATATTCCATTCCTTTTAGGCAAGCATATCCATACCCTTTTCTGTTTTCCGTTAGCACGGTAGCCCCAGCTTTTTCTGCATTTTCGACCGTATTGTCGGTAGAGCCATTGTTCACTACAATGATTTCAGAAACAGAATCTGGAATTTCAGTAACGACTTTGGCAATGGAATCCCCCTCGTTCACCGCAGGGATGATAACTTTGATATTTGCCATTTATTTTAAATCGGAAAGTTTATTTTCTTTCTTGAAGCTTCGGAAATCATACCATTCCTTGATTTTTTTTCCATTGCTATACTTTTGGGCGGACTTCAGTTTTTCGTTTTTGTATTTAAGACAGTACCCATTTTTTACTCCCTTGTGCAATTGACATTTATGATTGATTTTCCCATTTTCATCATAGAACAACCACCATTTTACCATACTTCCCTTTACATAATGTCCTTCCATGTCCAGTTTGCCATCTTTGTTGTAAAAATACCAATAACCTACTTTGAGATTGTTTTTGAAATGACCTTGTTCTTTGATTTTTCCATTAGGGAAGTAGAACTTCCAAAAATCTTCTTTGGAATCCCCTTTTTTCCAACCTTGAGCTTTGATCTCACCATTATTATGGTATTCTCGATGGTACTCCTTCTTTATGGAAAAGGGGAAAATAAAAAAAATGGAGACCAGTAAAACCCGCAACATCTTACTTTGAGTTCACCAATTCCATTAAGTCCACATCATTCCCCAACAGGACCTGATTGCTGTCAATTCTTCCTTGCAGAGGACCATTTTCCAATTTGAGAACGCCTCTTGGGCATACAGCAGAACAGATACCGCATCCCACACAGCTGGAACGTACAATGTTCTCTCCCTTTTGGGCATAGGCACGTACATCGATACCCATTTCACAGTAGGTGGAACAGTTTCCACAGGAAATACATTGTCCTCCATTGGTGGTTATTCTAAACTTTGAGAAGAGTCGTTGTTGGAAGCCCATCATGGCGGCCATTGGACATCCAAACCGGCACCAGGCACGGTTCCCGAAAATGGGATAAAATCCGGTTCCTATAACTCCGGAAAAGATGCTTCCAATAAGAAAGGAATAGTTTTTTCTAAGGGCGCCAGATTTGAATAAAAAGACATGTCCTTCACCACTGAAAAAATGAATGGCAATCAATGAAATGATAATTACAAAATATCCAACAGCACCATATTTAGCATCTTTTTGTAGTTGGTCGCGCTTAAAAATCATAACCCAAGCAAACACCAAGGTCAACAGTGCAGCGACTCCTAAAAGAAAGGTAGTCTTGGTCAACCAATATTTACTAGTATCATTTCCTAAATAGGAATAGATAACTGCCGTGGTCATTAGGGTAACAAAAACCACAACGCTATGAATGACCCAGCGTTCAATTCTCCAAGCTTTTACGGATTTATCACTCAATTGACGGAAAGGGTCACCAATAGTTTCGGCCAAACCGCCACATCCACAAACCCATGAGCAATACCAGCGCTTTCCAAATTTATAGGTCAAAAAAGGAGTAATCACAAAAACAGAAAGGATGGCAAAAACGAGCATGGCAAAGCCTATATCACCAGAGCTTAGAAAGCCTTTTATTCTGTAAGATTCAAAATTGTAATAGTTAAGTGGCCAGATGTTTTTCAAATCCAAAAAGGGAAGACTTCCTCCTTGAAGTACAGAACTTCCATTCAGGCGAGCCATAAATTCTGGAATCAAAAAGGCAAAGGAAGTTTGAAAGAACATGACACTCATGGTTCGTATCCTTTCATAGCGATTGTGGCGGTACTTCCACATAAACTTTATCCCAAACACTAGTATGGCTACAGTATACAATGCACCATATACAAACCATTGGCTCGCGGGATTACCGCTAAGAGCTTTGCTCAACGGGTCAAAAAGAGCAATTACTCCTTTATTGTCCCCTCCATTTACCAATCCAAGATATTCGGGAAAAAAATAGAGAATCACATAGAAAGTAGTAATGGCAAGACCTGCAATCCAGCCCCAAAACCCAAGGTTGGTTAGCGATTTGAACCAGACCCCATCATTTTTGATTCCAGGATATTTTCCTTTGTACTGTTCCCAGGCAAACCATATAGTTCCACCCGAAATGGAAGCCAACGAAAGGGTAAGCCAAAGGGTCTTATTGGGAAAACTTACATTGAACGTAGCCAGCAGTAAGATGGCAAGTCCAAGCATGCCCACGACGGATGCAATTTTTTGATTTAGATTGATTTCTTTTGGAGGCTGGCCGGTAAGGGCCATACTTCTATCGTAAGTGCTCATTATATTAGGGTTGTGTTTATGTCAGTTGAAATATTCTTTTGATGCTTTTCTTTTTAGGCTTTATTGAAGTGCCTCTGTCAGAATTGTATTTGGTCAGAATTGCTGATTCATGATGTTTATAGAATTCAGGATCGAAATTGGCATCTGGCAAATGCTGTATTACATAATTAACATCGCGTTCTTCAGTCAGCCATCTATCAAACAGTTCATGTCGCATTCGAATTCCGAAGGTATTTATGCCTAGAAACTGTTCCGTTTCCTTATTGTAAGCTACGGTAATACAAAGTTTTTCTGAAGGATGTCTCCAATGAAAATGTGCTTCATAATCTTTCATCCCCCTTTCGGAAAACACCCAACCATAGGTTTGGTATTCGATATCCAAAAATTTAGCGGAATTAAACCAGTGTCCAGGTTTATATTCAATGCGGTTGCCGCAGATGGTTTGCGCCACAGTTTCGCCCATCATTCGTCCCGTATACCAAACAGCTTCAATGGGTCTTCGATTGCCAATGGCCTCGTGTTGTTCGGCACAGTCACCTATGGCATATACATCGGGGACGTTGGTTTCCAAATATCGGTTCACCTTGATTCCTCTTCCCAGCTCAATTCCTGAATCTTTTAGAAAATCCATATTGGGCGTTACACCAGCGGTCAACCCAACCATATCGCAAGGTAATTCTTCACCGGTTTCTGCAATGATGATGGATTTTACCTTGCCATTTTCATCCGAAACGATTTCTTTAAGGTTTGTGGCCAAACGCAAATCAATATGGTGCTCTAGAATATGCTCATTGATCATTTGGGATTCTCCTTCAGGTAGAACTCCGTTCCAAAAACTATTTTCCCGAACTAAAAAGGTAACTGGAATATCTCTGGTCCGAAGCATCTCGGCAAGCTCAATGCCAATCAATCCCCCTCCAACTATAACGGCTCTTTTGCAAACCTCTTTATTGGGTGCGTTGACCTCTAACATATCCAAGTCTTGTTTGGAATACAGTCCTTGAACACCATGAAGGTCCTGCCCTGGCCAGCCAAATTTATTGGGTTTGGAACCCGTGGCCAATATTAATTTATCATAATGCAGTGTTCTTGAACCGTCAAGAGTGAGTGCCTTGTTTTCCGTATCGACTTTATTGACAAAAGCGTTTACAAGTTCAATTCTATTTTTCTCCCAAAACCAATTTTCATAAGGTTGGGTATGCTCAAACTTCATGTGACCCATATACACATACATCAAAGCGGTTCTTGAAAAAAAGTAATCGGTCTCGGCCGAAACAATAATGATTCTTTTGTCAGATAGTTTTCGAATATGGCGGGCAGCTGAAACGCCGGCAATACCATTCCCGATAATAACAATGTTCTCCATGAGGTATTATTGGTTGTTGGTTGTGTCGTTTTTAAAGATAGAAACTTATCAAAAGTGAATTATTTAGAAACGATTTAAATATCAATTGTTGTCGTAAGGTTACTTTTCAAATAGCGAACATGTAACGCTCTGATTATTAAAATCTTAAATATATCATAAAAAATTAACAGTGTTGTATGGTGTTAAAATGACCCTCGACATAATGGTCAGTTTTAATCAACAAGCAATTGAAATGAAAACAAATAAAACACTAATCGTACTCATGTTTCTGGTTCTAACTCAATTCGGGTTTGGTCAGAAAACTTCTGATTTTTTCTCTAAAGCCGATGCTTTTTTCAGTACTTATGTTAGTAATGGCAGAGTGGCTTATAGTGAAATTAAAGGCAATCCTGCTTCATTGGATGAACTTTTGGCCATAGCCAAGGAAATTCGGGTTACTAAAGATGATGCAAAGACCTATCAAGCTTTTTGGATTAATGGATATAATCTGTCCGTTATAAAGGGAATTGTAGACAACTACCCAATAAAATCACCTTTGGATAAAGCCGGTTTTTTTGATAAGAAAACATATGACATCGGCGGGAAGAAGACTACGCTGAATGATATCGAGAACAAATTATTGCGCGCTATTTTCCCGCAAGAATCACGCTTTCACTTCGTGCTAGTTTGTGCTGGACTTGGGTGTCCTCCCATCATAAATGAAGCCTACACTCCTGCAAAGTTGGAATCTCAACTGCAAAAGCAAACAGAGTTGGCCTTGAACAATCCAAACTTCATTCGGGTTAAAGGGAAAAAGGTGAATCTGTCTCAAATATTCGAATGGTATACCAAAGATTTTACACAAGGCGGTAAAAACTTGATAGAGTATGTAAACCAATACCGTAAAGAGAAACTGGATCCAAAAGCCAAAGTAGGCTATTACAGCTATGATTGGGCCTTGAATGAAACCAAATAAAAAAAAACAACTATTCAAAACATTATGAAAACAATATTTAAAAACACTTTTTTTACCGTATTCTTTTTAGGTGCTACCTTGATTTCTGCACAGAATGATGACCAATCGGGCAGTAATATTCAAAATCTAACACCTTCCAAGCTTATTGGAAAAGGACAATGGGATATTAAATTGTTCAATAATCTGTACACACAAAACGAGAGTACATTTGCAGAGGAAGATGGTATTCGGCAAAACTTTTTCACCTCTACCCTGGAAGTGTTTACAGGTGTATCCGATTCCAAACGAATTAATGTTGGGGTGATTGCAGAATATAGGGCTAACGGCAGGGATTTCATCCTAGAAAATGGTACAACCGAGCGAAGAAATACTTCAGGTCTGACTTCAATTGCACCATCCATCAAAATAGTTCCATTTAAAAGAGTGGGTAACTTTTCCATTTTAAGTTCTTTTTCCATTCCATTGATTAGTCAGGAAGTGGATGACAATGGCGTGTTCCTCGATCAGGATGGATTTACTTGGCAAAATCGTTTCTTTTACGATTACACCTTTCCAGGTAAAAAGTGGCAAATATTTTCAGAGATAAATTCTGAATACAACTTTGGGGATGATGCGGTTCAAGATGCGAATGGCATTACGGTTGAAGGGAGCTTTGCCAACAACAGTCTTCGGTTAACCCCCGGGATATTCTTGAGTTATTTTCCAAGTAGCAAGTTTACCGTGTTGGTCTTGGGACAACATACCGAATTAATAGATTTGGGCAACAACTTCAGTCAGAACTTTACCGCCCTCGGTGGTGGTGCCAAATATCAGTTGACCGATGAATTGAACGTGGAATTCCTCTATACCAATTTTGTTAGAGGAAGGGATACAGGCCTCGGTGAGACGTTTAACATAGGTTTGCGAGCAGTTTTCTAGTCTAAACCTTACATAAAAGCCTAAATTAGAAGTCTTAATTCTTAAAACATGAAGAAATTAGGACTTCTTTTTTTATGCATGCTCCAGTTTTCTTGTACCAGTCAAAAGAAAGAGAAAATAAATGGGGTAAGTTTTGTAGGGTCGCGGGAAAAAGTCGACCAAAACCATATAGAACCGGTATTACAGGTCAATGCCAACTATGCGGCGGTAATGCCTTTTGGTTTTGCAAGGAACCTTAGTTCCCCCAAAATAATCTTTGATACGGAAAGACAATGGTTTGGGGAAACCAAAAAAGGAGCGAAGCAATATATTGAAATGTTAAAGAAAAATGGGGTCAAGGTGATGATGAAACCCCAGATTTGGATTTGGCGTGGGGAGTTCACAGGGGATATGATGATGGAGTCTGAAGAAGATTGGAAAACCTTGGAATGCACGTACGAAGACTTTATTCTCACCTTCGCAAAGCTGGCCGAGGAAACCAAAGCCGAAATACTCTGCATAGGAACCGAGTTGGAGGAGTTTGTGAAGTATAGACCAGAGTATTGGAGCAATCTAATTAAAAAAGTAAAAAAGATTTATTCAGGAAAGTTGACATACGCAGCAAATTGGGATGAGTTCACAAGAACCCCGTTCTGGAAGGAGCTGGATTTTATTGGGGTAGATGCCTATTTTCCACTTTCTGAAGAGCGTTATCCCACTATGGATGAGCTTAAATCAGGATGGCAACCTTGGAAAACCAAGTTGGTGAATTTGTCCAATACTACCGATAAACCAATTCTTTTCACGGAATTTGGATACAGAAGTATGGATTACACGGCTAAAAAGCCTTGGTTGGTGGATAGAAACCAAATGGACGTTAACCTTCAAGCGCAGTCAGATGCCACCCAGGCTATTTTTGATGAATTCTGGAATGAGGATTGGTTCGCTGGAGGTTTTATCTGGAAATGGTTCATACATCATGATAGGTCTGGTGGTACTGAGGATAACCGTTTTACACCACAGAACAAACCAGCGGAAAAAACCATACGCGATTTTTTTTCAAAAGCCAATGAATAAGTACAGAGCCATTTTTACTCTAGTTGTTCTAACGCTGCTTTCATGTTCTTCAGATGGAGAAGAAGACGTTGTTTTGAATGAGGTGAGATTGGACTCCTTTTTGGAAGGAAGAGAAGTGGTTTTGGATAATGTCATCGCTTGTGCGGCAAGCAATAGAAATACTGAAGTTGTAAGTGTTTTTTTGTATCCCAGGCCTGGCGTGAGCAACATCCGATATTTTGAAACGGCTACGGCAGATGTGGATAAGAATGATTTTTCTCAGTACACTGGTAGAGAGCTTCCATTGTTGGATGTCTTTAATGGCTATTTGTTAAGATATGAGGTTGAACAGGAAGATGAGAAGTGGGTCATTGTCAGTTTCGAGGAAGAAGGTTTGGTCCATATTTCAAATCCTATTCGACTAAAACAGCTTTCTAAACCCACCGAATACCTGTCCGAAAATATAATGACCGACCTTACTATGGGAAATATGCCAGAGTTTACATGGGAAGATGGTATGTTCACGGATTCTAGAATCTATTTTCACGTGGTTACCGATGTCGACAATGATTTTTTATCGGGAACGTATACCTTTGAAAGAAGGTTCCAATATTACAAATTGGACAATGTGGTTTTGAATATCACTCGGGAAATCCCTCCAGTATTAACCCCGGAAACACCATATAACGTCACCTTGCTTGCCGTAAGTGAAGATAACTGGGTGAATCTGTTCTCCGAAATACCCTTTGAATTTGAATAAGCTCAGTATTAAAAAGTGTATTGCAATGGAGCTCTGGGTTTTCAGTAAACAGGCTTCTGTTTTATCGAAAAAGAATTGTTGTGATACGTAAGAGCTTGGTTACTTTAACTGTTTTCTTGAGTATGTTCTTTGGACACGGTCAAACACCTACCATAGCTAGCCTAAAAATTCAGGGCAACGAAAAAACCAAGACCTCTTTCCTCCAAAAAATCATTAAGCTTGAAGTAGGTGCTTCGTTGGACACTACCAAGATGGAAGAAGACATGTATCGGTTAAAACGTTTGCCTTCGGTTTCCCATGCGTACTACCAAGTTTTGAAATCCTTTGAGGAAAATCAAGTTGAAGTGGTGTACGGAATAGAAGAAAACTTCACATTGATTCCTTTTGCCAGTATTTTTACTTCAAATGATGATGAATTTGCATTCCGGATTGGGTTGCAAGAGTTCAATGTATTAGGTCGAAATATTACTCTAGGAGGATTTTACCAACGCGATATTTTTGATTCTTTCGGGGCACATGTTCGGGCTCCCAATATCTTTGGCCGGAGATGGGGTTTAGCTCTGAGCTATCAGGATTTAACCACAGAAGAGCCAGTTTTTTTGGAAAACGGTAGTGCTGATTACCGTTACAATAATGAATCCGTAGAAGCTTTGGTGCTATTTCAACTTAATTTCAAGAATAGATTTGAGTTTGGAATAAACTTCTTTACCGAAGACTATGAATTTCTTTCTGGGGAAACCGACCCAAGCGTTCCTTTGGCTTTGAGGGTGAACAAGCACTTGCTAAAACTACTGTACAATTATGATGCGATTAAATTTCACTATCAATATCTATCCGGATTTAAAAGTTCGTTGAATCTACAATACGTACAAAGTGACGATGGGCAACTTCCTGAATTTTGGATTGGCTTCAATGATTTCACCTACTTTATGCGGGTAGGCAAAAAAGGAAATTGGGCAAGTCGATTACGATTGGGAATTTCTAGCAATTTAGACACACCATTTGCGCCCTTTGCTGTTGATAATAACTTAAACATACGCGGTGTGGGAAACGTTATAGACCGGGGTACTGCCGCTATTGTATTGAATACAGAATACCGCCATACCTTGATTGACAAGGATTGGTTTGTACTTCAAAGCAATGTTTTTGTGGATGGTGGTTCATGGAGAAATCCAGGGGGTGATTTCAGCGATTTTGGAGATGATCAAAACTTGAGAATTTATCCAGGCATAGGTCTCCGCTTTATTCACAAACGAATTTTTAATGCCATTTTTAGAATTGATTACGGCCAAGGAATCACAACAAATTCTTCTCGAGGTATTGTTTTTGGGATAGGGCAGTATTTTTAATGCGTTTTTTCCTTCTTTTTTTAGATATTTGTAAAGCATCCCAGCAAAATTTCTTTCGATGAAATATAGACTCGCACTAGTATTGTGGGTTTTTCTGGTATGCACTTTGTTGGCCCAAGAAAAAGCCTATAAGGTCGTTGCCCAACCTGGCGATGGCATTTACTCCATTCTACGAAAACAGGGATTAGATCCCATAGAACACTATCAAGAATTTATAGAGCTCAATCAAGAGAACATCAAAGATGGTAGTTTTCTGCATGTGGGGCGAGAGTACTACATTCCTTATGCCTCTGAGTCTTTTAAAAATGTTGGAGTGAGAATATTTTTAGCTTCAGATACCGAAGCGCCAATTTTTGAAAAAGAACTCCAAAATCTTTCCAGAAAAAGTGATGCTTTACAGGATGTGGTGTACTATCTGATTACGGAAAATAGGGAAAAGACTTCAAATAGTTTTGCCAAAGATGTAGAGCTTAATTTGGCAAAGACCCTCTTGGAAAATGGAGCGCATGTTTTTGTACTCGAACAACAGGGATTGGAATATTCCAACAAAGAACAAGAAGGTTTGGAACTTATGGGAGCCTACGTTGAAGCCATCAACAAAAGATATTTAAAACACTTTGGAAAATATCAAAGGCTGTTAATTGTTCGTGCCAATGGACAAATTAAGGGCAAAATGGATGTCTCGGTATATCATCATAAAAAAAGTGACGAAGGAAAACGATTGGCAAAAAACCTGCGGGAAGTTTTTCAAAAGAACAGTGTTAAAAATCGTTCGTACAAGAGTATCGAAGCAATCATTAATGACGACAATACACTTTACCTTGCTAAAAATGTATTGCCGGCCGTAAGTTTATTGGATATTGATGGTACTTCCACCGAATCCAAAACCAAAGGCATCGAAGTAGTGTCCAATAAGACAATTTTGGCCCAATGGTTGGCCAATGGAATCTTAAAAGACTATGCCGACCTGAAGATAGAAGAGTAAAAATCAGGAATTCAATTGACTATCTAGGTCAACAGATTTTTTCGGTAGTAGCGATACAGCTCTTGCGGACTTGCTCCCATGTAACTTTTTAAATGAATCATACCAAAGTGAAACTGGACTTTGACCCAACCCTTGTCCCGATATTTTCTGGCAGAAGTGATTACGTAGTCAGGAAGAACTTTAAATTCTGTTTGTTCATATAAGCGACGAATGAACTCGGTGTCTTCATAAATGAAATAATCCTCGTTAAAACCGTCGGTTAGTTCAAAAAGGTCTTTTTCAATAAATAGGGACTGGTCTCCACCCCGACAAAGACTATGATTAATTCGGGAAAGCCATGCAAAAAAACGAAGTATGGGGTTTTTGGAATCAAACTTCATGCGAAAACACCCAGATTGACTTCCTTTTTCCACAGCTTCAAGTATAATATTATCAAAACCATGGGGAGGGAGTGTATCTGCATGCAAAAAGTAAAGAATACTTCCTTTGGCATATTTGGCACCCGCGTTCATTTGCGTGGCCCTGCCTCTTTTGGAAGAAATTACGGTTGCTCCACAGGATTTTGCAATTTCAATGGTACGGTCTGTACTTCCTCCATCAATACAGGTAATTTCCTCTATTTGCGAAGAGGCAATGCTTGAATGTAGATGCTTTAGGATAGTGCCCAAGCCTTTTTCTTCATTCAACACTGGAATTATGATGCTTATGTTTTGATTACTTCGCTTCATTCAAACTCCAATCGTAATCCAAATAACTAATGCTCGCTTTTTCGTTTATCGGGTTGTCTAAATATTGGTTAATGTACTCTAATAGGGAACCATTTTCTGTAAAATCACCTTTGTACCATTTAAAGATTCTGGAGAGTTGCGCCTTCCCATCATTAAAACGATTTCTTTTTGTATCGTTTATAAAGTCAATAGCCGTTTTCGAGAGAAGACTTTCCATATTCTTAGCCGTAAAAGCAGTGTTCAATAACTTTGGACAGGAATAGGAGGCACAATTAATGGCAAAGTGAATTCGAGGTTCGTCCATTTTGCGCAACACCTCGTGTTCAATGTCATTTAAAGATGTAGTAATATCACCTACGGCAATCCATTCCTTTTTCCATCTGTTGGGAATGTCCTTTATGCTTTTGGTGGGGTAGTTGTCCACAATCAGTTTTACGGTTGCCGCATTATATAGATTGATGTAGTAGGCCAACTTTTCATTTTTAGTCCAAGAACTGGTCGGAGGGGTATTGGAGAGTATGTTTATATAAGCCTCCAGCGATTGGATGTCAGCTTTAAAACCTTTGTAGTTTACATTGCCATCTCTATCCACATACTTTTTCAATAAATCGTTCCATGCAGTATGGTCCGGGTTTTTAATTCCAACATCAATATTATACGCTAAAGTATCGGATTCAAAGACAGTTTCATGGGTAAGTTCTGGCTGACAATTAAAAAACGAAGTAAAAAGTAAAGTGTAACCCCAAAAATTCATAGCAAAAGATTTTATGGCTTTATATAAAGGAAGTCTAAAAAAAAGGGCAAAACTTTCATTTTGCCCGTATTAAAATTTTTAGCAACAACCTCCGCCGTCGTAATGCCACGTACTTTCACTTATATGAATCTGGTCTGACGCCTCTGCTAGGGCCGCAGCAGTCTTATCACATACTGCTAAAGGCTGGTTTTGAAGTAAAACATGACCTTTTTTATCATCAAAATACTCTTCATCACCATAGTAGATGGCTGTTTTTCCAGTAAACATGCAAGGACCGTCAGCGGGCATAGGGTCTTTTATCGCCGCAATCTCAATAGATTCAATGTGAATCAACTCATCCGTGGGATAGTGATTGGGTGTCAAGACTCTATATGATTTTCTGGCTCGAATTTCGATGGTTCCGAAACCGGCATCAGTCAAAACCTTTACATAATCTTTTATAGGGATGCTACCGCTTAAACAAAGGGCGCGTAGTCTATCGTCATTGCGAAGCTCGTCATTCATGGGCTGCTCGCAGGTAGGGTCGCTCATTACCAATCTTCCATGGGGCTTAAGTACGCGATACATTTCTGAAACCGCTTTTTTCAAATCTTCCATTTTGAAGATGTTGAAAAGACAGTTTTGGGCGGCTACATCAATACTTTCGTCTTCCACTGGGAGGTTTAAAGCATCACCCTTTACCAGGTTTACGTATTCACTTTTGAACCAGTCGTTTTCTTCTTCTGCGATTTTAAAGTTACTTCTGGATGCTTCCAACATTTCATCAACGGAATCAACCCCGGTTACGCCCCCAATTTGACGTGAAAAGTAGGCGAACTGAAGCAATTCCATTCCTCCTCCCACACCAACATACAGTACTTTCGGGTCGTTGACCAAGTCCTGTGCGGAAACAGTGCTTCCACAGCCATAGTTCATTTCCTGCATGATTTTCGGGATGGACAATCCTGGGAACTGCCATACGGGATTTGTAGTACAGCATAAACCAACATCTGGTGTTAAGGCTGCTTCTTTATACAAATCTTGGGTTGCATCTAAATAACTCATATTTCTTTAATTAATTCTTTAAACAGTTGTATCATTTTTGGTTCTGTCTTTCCTGCGATTTCAATAATCTCCTGAATATTAACAGGTTGAAGATTATCAGGGTCGCATTCATCGGTCAATACGGAAACCGCTACAATAGGTAGTCGTAAATGATTGGCCACAATTACTTCTGGAACCGTACTCATTCCCACGGCATCAGCTCCCAATAATTTTAACATCCGATATTCCGCTTTCGTTTCGAGCTGAGGTCCAACTACGGAAACGTATACTCCCTTTTGCAATGAGATGTTTTCCTTTTCAGCGATTTCTTCTATTTTCTTACGCATTTTCAGGTCATAAGGTTCACTCATGTCCACAAAACGGTCACCAAATTCCACAACATTCTTGAATGCCAGAGGAGAACTTCCTTGCATATTGATATGGTCTTCAATAAGCATAATGTCTCCTTTTTTGAAGTTGAGATTAATGGCTCCTGCAGCATTGGACACAAATAACTTCTTAATGCCTAAACCATGCATAACGCGTATGGGATAGGTGATATCCAAAAAATCATAGCCTTCGTAGAGATGAAAACGTCCTTGCATCACAACTACCTTTTTACCCTCAATAGTACCATAAATTAACTTGCCAGAGTGGAATTCAACCGTGGCCAAAGGGAAATAGGGGATGTGGTTATAATGCGCCTCAATGGGATTTTCAATCTCATCTACCAATTGTCCTAAACCGGTACCCAGAACAATTCCTATTTCTGGTGATTCAAAACCTTTCTTTTTGAGGTATTGTAGTGATTCTTCAACTTGTTTTTTAGTCATTCTTCATATGTTTTAAAAAGGGCTGAAACGCCTGAACATCTTTGATGTCCTCGTAATGGTCTACGTCATTTTTTTCAGGAAGCAAAAAAAAGTTTTCCTTTTCAAGGTCTTTCAACGTGTCCTCCAAAACCGTTTCAGTGCCCCAGTTTTTATTTTGGAACACCTTGGAATTCGGAAGGGTCATACCCAAAAGATAATACCCCCCATCCTGAGCTGGACCAATCACAAAATCATGCTTATCAAGACTGGAAAAAGCATCCTCCAAGTCTGCTTTGGATAGGTTGTACATATCACTACCAATGATAATGATTTTTTTAAAACCAGAATCAAATCCATGGGCAAAAGCTTGCTCCATACGTTTTCCTAAATCTTTGCCCGTTTGTAACCTTTTTTGGTATATAGAGTTGTCCCATATATCATTTTCCCAGATTTCCTCCGAATAGTACACAGATTTGCTTACACTAAGCCTATGGGTAAAAGATACGGTGTGATTCAACAGGAACTTATAGATATCAAGGGCAGCTCGGTCACCAGTTTTGGCCGCTAATCGGGTTTTGCATTTACCAAGTTCTGGATTTCGGGTGAAAATAAGTAGTAGGTTAGTTTCTTCTGTGCTCAAGCTATTCTTTTTTGGTTGTGTACACTTTAGTTCCGTTGGTCAAAAGCAGTCCCCATTCCTTACTGTAGGCATGTATTTTTTCGGTTTCTTCTCCGGATAAATCAAATACCGGATACCCAAGATTTTTCCAAAGAAAAATGCCTCCAAATAGGTTTTTGACATCTGTATATCCTGCTCGAATCAACTTTTCGCCAATATCCTCGGACCTAACCCCAATAGAACAATATACTACTATGGTACTTTCTTTTTTTGGTAAATGAGATTGAATCGTATCCAAATCAAAATTGGAATACCCTGCCCAAACAGCATTTTCTAGGTGGCTGACCTCAAATTCCTCTTTCTCTCTTGCATCCAGAATCACTACATCTTTATAGTTGAACAAGTTTTTGGGCTGGACGTATTCTACACTTCCAACATTCAAAGCATCTAGAGATTTATGGATTGAAGATTGCGCGACTGCACAAAAGGATATACAGAAACTAAGAAAGAAAAAATAGAACTTGAACATGAATTCAAAATTAACGACTCGCTCTGATATTTTTGAATTATAAGAAAACATTTATGGTTATCTTAAGCCTAACTTTATTTCTACCCAAGATGAAACCATTTTCATTCGTTTTTTTTGCGTTTTTTTTGTTTTTGAGCTGCAATCCTAAAAAACAAGTTGAAAAAGAGAGTATTGAAAAACCTCGTGACTACACCGAAGCGTATCGTCCTCAATTTCATTTTAGCCCACAGGAAAAATGGATGAATGACCCCAACGGACTGGTTTACCATGATGGTATTTATCACCTCTTTTATCAGTATTATCCAGAGGATATTGTCTGGGGACCCATGCATTGGGGACATGCGGTAAGCACAGATATGGTGAAATGGCAACACAAACCCATTGCTTTGTATCCTGATGAACATGGTCTTATTTTTTCTGGGAGTGCCGTGGTGGATAAAAACAATACTTCAGGATTTGCCAAAAATGGGGAAACACCTTTGGTGGCCATATTCACGTATCATTTGATGGAGGGGGAGAAATCAGGACGAAATGATTTTCAGACCCAAGGCATCGCCTTTAGTTTGGATAATGGGGATACTTGGGAAAAGTATGACGGAAATCCTGTGATAAAAAATTCTGGAATTCGGGATTTTAGAGACCCAAAAGTCTTTTGGCATGCAGAAACCGAACAATGGATTATGATTCTAGTAGCTGGGGATCATGCTAAGTTTTACAGCTCTTCCGACTTAAAAAAATGGAAATATCTAAGTGATTTTGGTAAAGGGCAAGGAGCCCATGGCGGGGTTTGGGAATGTCCAGACCTGTTTGCATTGCCAGTGGAAGGCTCAGAAGAGCAGAAGTGGGTCTTGATTATTAGCATTAATCCCGGTGCCCCCAATGGTGGTAGCGGGACCCAATACTTTATTGGTGAATTTGATGGAAAACGCTTTGTTTCTAATCAAAAAGAGACTAAATGGTTGGATTATGGAACAGACAATTATGCCGGGGTCACCTACAACAATGCTCCAAATGATGAACGTATTTTCATAGGTTGGATGAGCAATTGGGACTACGCAAGAGATACGCCAACCAAAAAGTGGCGAAGTGCCATGACTCTTCCAAGGAATTTGGGATTGAGAAAAGTAGGGGACGACCAAGTCTTGGTTAATTATCCATTACAGGTAGTAGATGATTTGGCAAAATCGGTTTTAGCCCGTGTAGATGAAATTAAGGCAGGTAAGACCGAAACCATTTATCAGGAAGGATTGCATCAATCTCAGGTTAGGTTCAAAACACAGTCCAAGGATTTTAAAATCAGTATAAAAAATGCATCCGGAGAGGTAGTGGATTTAAGCATGGATTCCAAAAGTGAATCTTTAATATTGAATCGTATGAAATCGGGACAAGTGAGTTTTCAGTCGGAATTTGGAAACAAAAAACATCATGCACCTACGGATAAACTTGAAGACAAAATGTATGATGTGAGTATATTTTTGGATTGGTCGTCCATAGAGGTTTTTGTGGACGGCGGACTTTACGCAATGACCGACCAAATCTTTCCCACGAAACCTTTCAACGAACTTGTGATAGAAAACAGAGATCAAGAACATGCCATACAGCAGATATCCGTAATAGGGATGGAGTCAATTTGGTAGGTTCAAAATGATGGAAACTTGAAAAACCTTGATATAAATCAGTCTTTTTAAACTGTTTTCTTAGAAATTTTGTAGAATCTAACTCCTTGTAAATAAAGTGGCTCCGGACCAACTCGTTTCAATAAAAAATCAAATAGGAACTTTAATAAAAAT
This sequence comes from uncultured Allomuricauda sp., assembly GCF_947501165.1. Taxonomy (GTDB): domain Bacteria; phylum Bacteroidota; class Bacteroidia; order Flavobacteriales; family Flavobacteriaceae; genus Flagellimonas. Next base: position 1,361,790 of record NZ_CANMUU010000001.1, read on the forward strand.
GGTTCGCGACCAAGAACAAGATAATGCAAAGCTCCTCGCTGGGGTATGCTCCCAATATTTGGCAAGTGCCAAAAATTTGCTGCATTATAGCGCTGTTAGAAATCATGATTTACGGGAAATTCAAACCCAATTGAAAGAGTTGGGCCTTTCCCGTCTGGCCAATGCAGAAGGCAATATTTTGGAAAGCCTTATCAATACCCACAATCTTTTAAAGTTAATGACCCATGAAAGTGAGGAGTTTGATCATAACGGGGAACTTCAAATAGGCATGGGCAAAAAAAAACTGGAACAGCACGCGGATATCCTTTTTTCAAAAGCAAATACTAACAGAAGAGTCCAAATCATGGTGACCATGCCAACAGCGGCCAGTACAGATTATGAATTGGTATTGGAAATGGTGCAAAATGGGATGAACTGTGCCCGGATAAATTGCGCCCATGATTCACCAGTTGTTTGGAAAGCCATTGTGGATAATGTACGAAAGGCATCTCAGGCGTGTGGTGCTCAGGTGAAGATTGCGATGGATTTGGCAGGCCCTAAAATCCGAACGGGTTCTATGGGTGAAGGGCTACAGGTAAAGAAATTTAGACCCAATAGAAACGAAGAAGGGATTGTGGAAAGTCCGGCCAATATTGTTCTAGTACCTGAAAATACGGAGCATAACGATCCTGATGTGATTCCAGTTGCTTTGCAATGGATGGAACAGGTTCAAACAGGAGATAAATTTACGGTTAGAGACACTCGTGGTAAAACCCGTAAGCTGTTAGTGGCCCATGTGGATAAGAGCAGAATTCTGCTTCATTGCAAAAAAACCGTCTACCTAAAAACAGGAATGAAGCTAATCTCGAAAAAACCCGAGCTGCCTGATGGAATTTTAGGAGAGATTCCTGCTGTTGAAAGAGCTATCAAAGTGCATATTGGCGATACCCTGCTTGTAAAAGGAGATGACTCATTGGGCAGTTTGCCCCAGTTTGATGAGAAAGGGAACTTGGTAAAGCCCGGAAGTATTTTATGTGAACCAAGCACGTTGGCCACAAAAGTAAAAGAGGGAGCACCCATACTTTTTGATGATGGAAAGATTGAGGGGATAATTGAAAAAGTATTTGAGAATAGCTTTGAGGTAAGAATCGTGAAAGCCAAAGAGGGAGGTACACAATTAAAAGCAGAAAAGGGTATTAATTTCCCAACTTTAGACCTTGGGTTTTCAGGCCTTACGGAAAAGGACAGGGAAGATTTAAAGTTCATTGCCCAATATGTGGACATCGTCAATTTTTCCTTTGTGAATACAGAAGCCGATGTGGAAGAGCTTCTTGATGCCCTGGAGGATTTGGGAGTGCGGGATAAAATAGGGGTGATACTAAAAATTGAAACCCGGTTTGCCTACAGAAACTTAATGAGAATGCTTTTAAAAGCCATGAAAACCCAGCCTATTGGGGTGATGATTGCCAGAGGGGATTTGGCCTTGGAAGTAGGTTGGGAAAATATGGGACAAGTGCAAGAGGAAATCCTTTCCATATGCAGTGCAGCGCATGTTCCAGTGGTATGGGCCACTCAAGTGTTGGAGGGATTGGCCAAAAAAGGGCTTCCCTCACGCTCAGAAATCACCGATATCACCTCTTCGCTACGTGCAGAATGCGTAATGCTCAACAAAGGTCCCTATATCAATGAAGCCATTGCATTATTGGATAAAATGCTTCAAAGCATGGAAAAATTGCATAGTAAAAAAGAGGGAATGTGGCCAAAAATGGAACGCTTGTAAACTTTCCAATTTGATAACCATTTCATTGCGTTAAGCCCTTTGATGAAAGGGGTGTCAATATGTAATTTATAGCTTGGTTTTTAGACTAAGTATACAGTAAACAAGTAGTAACTTAAGAACACATTCAATATGAAAATTGGAATAAACGGAATGGGCCGTATAGGTAGGGCCGCATTAAAAGTAATAAACGACACTCCTGGGTTGGAGGTAGTAGCGGTAAACGATATTGTTCCCGCAGAGAACATTGCCTATCTATTAAAATATGATACGGTATACGGGGTGTATGGGAAAGAAGTAACCCATACTGAAGATTCCTTGACGGTGGATGGAAACAAAATCCAATTCACATCTATCAGAAACCCTGAAGATTTGCCTTGGGGAGAAAATGGAGTGGATTTGGTGATAGAAAGTACAGGGGTGTTCACCAAAGGTGAAGACGCCGAAAGACATTTGAAAGCTGGGGCAAAGACCGTGATTATCTCGGCACCTACTAAAAGTGTGGATACACCTACTGTAGTGCATGGGGTAAATTCTGTTGACGGGGATATTAATGTATTCTCATGTGCCAGCTGTACCACGAATAACATTAGCCCGGTGGTTGAGGTTTTGGGTAGACGAATTGGCATTAAAAAGGCGATAATGACCACGGTACATGCCTACACTGCTTCTCAGGGTATGGTAGATGCTCCTTCCAAAAAGAATTTTAGAATGGGTAGGGCCGGTGCACAAAATTTAATTCCCACTACTACTGGAGCAGCAATTGCCACTACTAAAGCATTGCCAGAATACGCAGGAAAGTTTGATGGGGTGGCCATTCGGGTTCCTGTACCTATAGGTTCTATTTCTGATCTGACCTTTGTAACCGAAAAAGAGGTAACACCCGAAGAGGTGAACCAAATTTTGGAAGAAGAAGCCCAAACAGACCGCTACAAGGATGTTTTAGCCACTACGGACGAACCTATTGTTTCTTCGGACATTATTATGAGTCCGTATGCTTCAACCGTAGATTTGGGCATGACCCGTGTTGTGGGCGGAGACCTACTCAAGGTAATGACCTGGTACGACAACGAATGGGGTTTTACCAATCAAATGGTGAGACAGATTCTGGAAATCAAAGGATAAATCATAAAAGAAAGAAGGGAAACAAAATGTTTCCCTTCTTTTTGGTTGGTTGTTAATTTGAATGAATGAGACATCCCTTTGGGATGGAGACTTCTTGAAGGGCTTTTAGTTCATGTAGTGGTATAAGCTATTGATGAGTGCAAAAACAGAACAGGCCACCATCAAATACCAAAATACATAGCCTATTTTTTCTTCTACAGTGTTCATTTTTAAATGGGTTCTTAAAGGTTGAATTTTGATTTCATCTCGAAATTACTGAAAAATGTAGCTAGATCTTTTCACCTTTTTATTCCCAGTAGGAGAAAAGTCATAAATGGTAAAAAAAGGCGTATAATTGGAATTCCAACCAATGGTACTAAATGGATACCGATTTAAGAAACATAGACCAAGCTATTGCACAGCGTATGCGCAAATGGGGCATGCCCGCAGTTCGTATTTCCTTTGCCATTATTTTCTTCTGGTTTGGAATATTAAAACCCTTTGGGCTTTCTGCAGCAACGGATTTATTGAAAGCCACGGTGGCTTGGCTCCCTTTTGGAGAGCCGGATACTTGGTTGGCGGTCATAGGCTGGTGGGAAGTGCTCATTGGTATTACCTTCCTCTTTAGGCAGACCACAAGAATTGCCATCGCTCTTTTGTTCATGCAAATGGTAGGCACGTTTATGCCTCTGGTGTTTTTACCCGAAGTTACGTTCCAGGATGGAAACTACCTATTACCCGCCTTAGAAGGTCAGTATATCATTAAAAATGTTATGATTATTTCTGCTGCCTTGGTTTTAGGTGGAACTTTTTCGAAGAAGAAGTAAAAACATCAATTAAACTAAAGGAGTTCCTTTCAGTCTTTTTTCTATTTTTCTTTTCTTCTCGGTGACGCTTTTCATCACATCCATAAGTTTGGAATCTTTAGTTTTCTTGTAGATTTCGTTAATGGAAAGAATAAGTTGTTTAGCTTCTCTAGAAGCTTTTACGCGGTCGCTGGTGGACATATGGCTAAGAGTTCTATTGGTGAACTCTTCTGCTTGAAGTAATAACTGTTCAGTCATCTTGTTTATAATTAATCCAGTTTATTTAAAATTAATCCAGATTGGGTAAATATAATCCTTAGTTTGATATAAAAAAGCTATTGCACTATTCATTTTATAGATTTATGAAAATCTTAAGAAAGTAGTCCATCGACTACAAAAGAAAAGTAGGTTTTTCCATCTAATTTTCACTTTTTCGGCCCTAGATCATGTCAAAAACAGGTCTAGTTTTCTTTTTTACTTGTATGGATAATGTATAGGTCTGGTACTTGTGGGTCCTTAGGAAAGAGTCCTAACCATGAAACTCCAAAAATTGGTGTCAAGAAGGGTCTCTTAAAAATAAACGTACCATCTCACTGCATTCTTAAACTCTGAAAATCAGGAAAAACCATAATTTTTTAAGGTTTTTATGCAACGAAAACTTCCCGTAAACCCATATCTTTAAGAGCTTCGTAGTCTTACCAAAGTCCCCCCTTTTTTTAATTTACTTCGTATACTATTTAGGGTAACCTTATATAGGGTTCTTTGGTGCATTTTTCGAATTTTAATCAAACACAAATAGTCATGAAAATAGCTGCTTTTAATGTTGAAAATCTTTTTGATCGGGCCAAAGCATTCAACCAACCTGAATCCGAAAGCCAGGAAATTCTAACCAAAACAGCCGAACTTAATTCCATCATTGACCAAGATTCATATGCAGGTAAAAAGGATAGGCTTATAGAATTGCTCAAAGAGCTTGGATTGTCAAAATCGGACAAAGGGCCCTATGTGATTCTGAGACAAATCCGGGAAAGATTGGTAAAGCGCCGAAAAAACAAACCTATGGAAATAATCGCTAACGGAAGAGAAGATTGGGTAGGTTGGGCTGAACTCAAATTGGCGCCGGTAAATGAAAGAGCCATTAAGCACACAGGTATGGTAATACGGGACGTTGATGCAGATATCCTTGCCGTAGTGGAAGCTGAGGATAGAGTGTCCCTTAAATTGTTTAGCGATATAATTCTTGAGCAAGTAGATGGACAGCCCTATGACAAAGTAATGGTTATTGATGGTAATGATGAACGCGGTATTGATGTAGGTTTGATGACTAAAAAGGAGTATCAAATTTCATTGATGAAGAGCCACATCCATGATCTAAACTCCTCGGGAAGAACCATATTTAGCAGAGATTGTCCGGAATATCAGGTAATAACGCCTTCCGGTGAATCCGTTTGGGTGATTCCCAACCACTTCAAAAGCAAGTATGGTGGAGATAGTCCGCGCTCCCAGGCAAGACGCGAAGGGCAGGCTAAACGAGCCGCCGAGATTTACAATGAGTTAAAAGCAAAAGGAGAAACCAGTATAGTGGTCTTAGGGGATTTAAACGATACGCCCGATAGTGATCCTTTGAAACCTTTGTTGGAGGAAACTGATTTAAAGGACGTATCCGAACATCCTACATTTGATACGGGTGAATTTAAGGGAAAACCGGGCACAAATGATAAGGGTACGGGTACCTATGGTTTAGGGAATGACAAAGATAAAATTGATTATTTGCTGTTATCCCCTAATTTATTCGCCAGAGTTACTGCTTCCGGACTTTTTAGAAAAGGGGCCTGGCCAGGTAGCCGACCCAAAAGATGGACGGTATACCCAACCTTGACCAGAAAGGTACACGTGGCCAGTGACCATCACGTAATTTGGGCCGTAATTGATTGATAGCTGTTATCCCGTTTTAGTTTAGGTCAGAGCGTATGCCCATTTTGGTTGAACTTAGTCCTCCAAACTACCAAATTCTATAAATTCGTACTGGGGCGAAGCTTCAAACAATTGCCTCAATATGGCCGCATGCCCATTCCCAAACACTGCCAATATTCTATCTTCTGGGCCTTCAGTAAGCCTTAGAATATTGGAAAATATGCGAACGTTTCGGTTGTACCACCAAATGGTAAAGTTATCGGCGCCATCGTAATCCTCTGTGGCCATTTGCCCAGTAAGGTATAGTCCAAAATTGGTGTTGTGCGCTTCTCGAGTGTTCATTTCCTTAAAATAGGTCAGAATATGTTTTTGCTTTACCTGTGAATCCCGGTAATCATACCACTTAAAGGCACTGTCCAAATAGGGGTCACTGGCCTTCCAATCTATATTTTCTATGAAAGATTTGGCGAGAACAGAGTCTTTTTCAAACAGTTCACTTTGCAAGGTTTTGGCGTCTACACTATATATACTGTCCAAGTCCATTTCATGGGCTACGCGCAGGGCCACTTGGTAACGTTCGTCCCTTTTATCACGATAGGCCCCAGTTCTATACTTTTTGTAGCGTTCGTTCCAATCAGTTTTGGCTTCTATCATTATTTTGGTGGGCTTAAATTTTTTGATGTATTCCACAAGCTCCGTAACCTCGGTTTTTTTGGGTTCTTTCAATACATCAATTTTACTATCGTCTTTGGTTTTGTGATTATCTAACCCAGGGTAGCTTAAATGGAACATGCCTACCACAAGTACCTTGGTCTTTTCTTGAGGGAAAAAGTCTGCTTTTGTTTTTTCTGTCGGTGTGTTTTGGGCCAAGGATAGTTGAGCCAGGATCCCTAGAAGAAGGAAGGTGATTTTGTTTTTCATTTTCTGATGGTTTGTTAGAAAGATGAGGTTTAAAGGAGATTGTTACGGTAATGCATAAAAATCCTTTATAGTTGTTTACTTGGGCTGTCTTTTACAAATACCAACCCAATTTTTATCTTAGCGAAAGCCAAGTTTTTGAAATTGTCCAACCAAACTTCTTTAACAACAGAAAAATCTTTAGTGGTTTTACCATTTAAAAATCTAAGTGGTGACGACTCTTACGAGTATTTTTCAGATGGTATCACTGAAGAAATCATAAATGCGCTTTCCAAAATAGATGGGCTAAAGGTCACGGCCCGGACCTCTGCATTTGCGTTTAAAGGCAAGCCTACCGACATCCGTTTGATTGGAAACGAGTTGGGAGTGACCAATGCCGTAGAAGGTAGCGTACGCATTTTCAAAGAACGTATTCGAATAACCGCCCAGTTGACCAGAACGGATAATGGTTTTTTGTTGTGGTCGGATAAATTTGATAGAAAATTAAATGATGTTTTTGAGCTCCAGGACGAAGTAAGTCTATTGATAGCTGACAAAATCAGAGAAAATTTTGGACACTTGGAAATTGAAGATTCCTTGTCTGAAATCCAAACTAATAACTTTTCCGCATATCAATGGTACTTAAAAGGTAGGTACTATCAACTTACCTGGAATCTGGTAAATATGGAAAAGGCCATTGGGTACTATGAACGTAGTGCTGAGGAAGACCCATCTTATGCCGACCCTTTGGTCTCAATAGGTTGGTGTTACGCTATTATAGCAAGTTGGGCCCATATCGATAGGACTGATGGCCTGAAAAAGGCCAATTATTATGTGCAAAAGGGTATGAAAATGAATCCCAATTCTTACTTGGGGCACTTTACCGAAGCAACTATTAGTTTCTGGGGCAATTGGGAATTTGATAAAGGGTATGCCCAACTCATGGAGTGCTTTGAAGAAAATCAATATTTCTCTGAAGGTCGTGAGGCATTGGCAGAACTGTATACGGCCATTGGGTTATTTAACGAGGCTCTAATAGAAACCGAGCAGATTCTTAAAATTAACCCACTATCTCCTAATCATTGTTATACAACTGGGAATATTCATTACTTGATGGGCAATTATGAACAGGCTCTAGTGTATTTTGAAAAATCATTGGAACGGGACCCAAGTTTTGATTTGAGCAGACATCTCAAAATAGCATGTTTATTGTTCTTGAAGGAAAAAGACACCCTTTTTGAATTCGCTTCCAATTTTTTGGATGATAATGTTCTTTCCTATATCCAGGCGATTTATTCCTCAATAAACGATGGTGTTCAATTTGATTTCGATACAAACAAGTATCGTGAAGATTATAATATGATGTTTGCATGGGATTTCTATTATCTAGTTCACACAAACCAAACCGAACGTGCGCTGGTCCAATTTGAGGAAATGATTCTTAATAGGGTCGGGCAATTTATCAATTTTCAATTTGACCCCTTTTTAAAACCTATTAGGGGCAGTTCAAAATTCCAGGTTTTGAAGAAGCGTCTTTTTGATGATGTACAATTGCTGACTAATCCTGTCAAAACTGATAAATCCGAGCAGACTGAAAGTTTCTCCCAAACTGAATTGGATTTGTTGAGTTCTAAGCTACTGGGGTTATTGGATAAAGAAAAGGCATTTTTGGATTCTGGTTTATCACTAAGGTCACTTGCTGTGAAACTAGATGTACATCCAAATACATTGTCCAAGTACATCAACGACCAATTGCAGACCAATTTCAATGAACTTATCAATAGTCGTAGGTTGAAATATTTCCAAAAAATCACTTTGGACCCTAAGAACAAAGATTTCACATTATTGGGACTCGCTTTTGAAAGCGGGTTCAATTCAAAGACTGTCTTTAACACCTATTTCAAAAAGACCTTAGGAACCACACCGAGGCGGTGGCTGAAAAGCAATCAATAGTATCAGACTTAGTTTTCATGGGCTGTACCTAAAAGGAGCCAAATCCAATTCTTGCAGTAAATAAAAACGTTCCGAATCCCATATTCGGCAAATCTGACTTTAGGCATCTATTCCTGAGACTTGTTTTTAACTTACTATAAATCAGATATTTGAATTATTATTAAAAGTTCCAAATTTCATAATTGGTTCCAGTTTTCATTCCCGAACGATTGACTTTCCTATTAGGTTCAATTTTGTCCAACAAAAATTTAATAATCTAAAAACGAACAGTTATGACAACCATTTCAAAAATTATCGGATTTCTTTTATTGACGCTTTTTATTCTCTTGACCTCATGTTCAAGTGATGATGATGCTCAGGTAGTATTACCCGAACCTACAGGGATCAAAACTACTGCTGAACTTGCTAGCTATTTTGAAAGTATCATAGAAACGGAACAAGTACCCGGATTTGCAGTCTCTATAGCGAAGAACAATGGTCTTATCTATCAAGAAGCTTTTGGATATGAAAATCTTCAAACACAAAAAGCTTTTAGCAATGAGACAGTAATCAACATTGCTTCTGTTAGTAAAACTTTTGTTGCGGCGGCCACGGCAAAGACCATTGAGCAAGGCCATTTTACCTTGGACACTCCCATTAATGATATTCTTCCAGTAGAAATCATCAATTTGGAAAATACTGATGCGATAATCCGTGTAAAGCACCTAGTGACCCATACCTCTGGAATTGTTGATGACCCAAACACCTATTTGGTCGCCAATTATTTCGTGCTTCCCAATCAAAACATGACCACTAATGGTGCCAGTATTTTAACTGATGGCCTTGGTTTGGAAGTTTCGGAACCCATTGATTTGGACAATTACTTATCAGAATACTTCATTGAAGATGGTGAACTATACGGAAGCTCCAATTTTATAGCTGTTAATCCTGGTGAGACATGGTCATACTCCAACGTTGCAACAGCATTGATGGGGCTGGTTATTGAAGTCGCTACAGAGACCGATTTTGCTGCTTACGTAGATGAATATGTATTGCGTCCGCTCCAAATGAACTCATCAACCTTTGACGTTCTTGAAGTAAATCAGCAAGAGCAAGCAGTTCCCTATCTAGACAAAAACACTCCGCTACCATTTTACGGCAATCATGGTTATCCAGAGGGTAGCATTCATACCACGAATCTCGACTTAGGGCAATATCTGTTGGATATGACTATGGGAATTAAAGGTCAATCTAATATACTCTTCGGTCAAGAGTATTACGAATTGCTTTTCACGGAACAATTGTCAGTAGGCACGGTTCCATCTGCATTTGCAGAGAACCACGGCATTTATTGGTATAACAACGGTGGAAGCTGGATGCAGGGAGGCAATAGTTTAGGGGTTTCCAGTCACTTAGAGGTAAGGGCAGATGGTAGTTCAGGTTTTTTTATCATTTCCAATATGGACGGAACCTTCTCTGAAAATGACCCAAAATGGGAAGCCGTGAAAACACAAATTTCTCTGGGAGTAAAGGAATTTATTTCAAACAATTAAGAACTAAAAAAAATTAGCATCATGTTGAAAGGAAGCAAAACACCAAAAATACTACTTGCAGGAAGCACGGGATATCTCGGAGGATACATTGCCGAGGCAATTGCTGAGAAAGGTCTTTCCGCGAGGTTAATCGCCCGAAATCCAAAAAAGTTGGAGAAATATGAATCTGAAAAGATAGAGATAGTCCAAGCCGAAATAACCCAACCTCAAAGTCTGTTTCAGCTATGTAATGGTATCGACACAGTAATTTCCACTGTAGGGATTACAAGGCAAAAAGATGGCTTGACCTATATGGATGTGGATTTTCAAGCCAATATGAACCTGCTGAATGAGGCAAAAAGAGCAGGGGTAAGAAAGTTCATCTATGTGTCGGCCATCAATGGTGAAAAACATCGAAATCTAAAGATACTTGAGGCAAAAGAGGCTTTTGTTGATGAGTTGAAAGTTTCTGGATTGGAATACACGATTGTTCGTCCCAATGGTTTCTTCTCAGACATGAAGGAGTTTTTGACAACGGCCAAAAAAGGCAAGGTATTCCTTTTTGGAAAGGGAGAACACTTATTAAACCCTATTCATGGTGAAGACTTGGCCAAAATGTGCTTGAGCTTAATCAACGAACCTTCTCAGGAAAAAAGCTTGGGTGGCCCAGATATACTGACCCAGACGGAAATCGCCGAGCTGGCGTTTGATGCGGTTGGCAAGGTTCCCCAGATTATCTATTTACCTGATTGGATAAGACGTTTGACCATTTGGGTATTGCGAAAATTCACTCCATTAAGCACGTATGGTCCACTGGAGTTTTTCTTGACATTAATGGCTGATGATAGCGTCGCCATGCGATTTGGAGAGCGTCATCTTAGGGACTTTTATTTTGAAACCGCACGAACACTTTGAAATCAGAAATCATGATACTAAACATTCTTGAAAGCAAATGTCCCAACTGTCACCAAGGACATATTTACAATAGAAAAGGTTGGCATTTCAAATTGGGTAAACCTGAGATGAACAAAAAATGTAATCATTGTGGTTATTCTTTTGAAAAAGAACCAGGTTTTTTCTTCGGAGCGATGTATGTGAGCTATGCCTTGGGTATTATCGAAGCCCTGTTGACCTACGCTATTGGGAGGTTATTCTACGATGCCATGTTTGATTTAAGAATCGTCATTTGGATAGCACTGGTTCTAATTGCACTTTCTTCATTCAACATGCGGCTTTCAAGAACCATCTGGATTTACCTGTTCAAGAGAATTTAATAGGAAGGACAATGAAAAATATATTAATAATCAATGGACACCCAGATAAAGAAAGTTTTAACTGGGCATTAGCCGAAAGCTATAGAAGAGCTGCTAAAATGGTTGAAGCTCAAGTTGAGACCATCAATTTGATAGAATTGGAGTTTGACCCCATTTTGAAATACGGGTACAGAATTCCTTACGAATTGGAACCTGATTTGCAGGAGGCCATCCAAAAAATAAAAGAAGCAGACCATATCGTTTGGTTTTTCCCCATGTGGTGGTACGGTTTACCAGCACTATTGAAGGGATTTATTGATAGAACCTTCTTGCCCAACATTACGTTCAAATATCAAGAAGGAAAGCTATTTCCTGATAAACTTTTGAAAGGTAAGACTTCTAGAATGGTAATCACATCAGATACGGTGAGTTGGTATCACAGTCTTTTCATGGGGAAACCTGTAATCAATCAAATGAAAAAAGGTGTCTTGGAGTTCTGCGGGATTCAACCCGTTAAGACGACGTACTTGGGTCCTGTGAAAAGTTCGACCATAGGACAGCGAAAAAAATGGATTCTTCTGGTCAACAAACTTGGAGAAGAATTAAAATAACTAAAAACATAAAATAAGAATCATGAAAAAAATAGTAGCTTTTTCTGGAAGTAACAATCCAGATTCCATTAATGAAAAACTAGTAAAATCATTAATTAACAGGTATTCTGAGTATGATATTCGATTCATAGACCTTAAAAAGTTTGATGCCCCGATATATTCTCAGGAGATTCAATCAAGTGGAATTCCTAAGCAGATTCAAGACCTATATCAGATATTTGAGGAGAGCGAAGGATTTATCATTGCATCACCTGAGCATAATGGATTACCTTCAGCGTTTCTTAAAAATATAATTGATTGGCTTTCCGTAATTACCCAACGTTTCTTTAATAACAAACCAGTTTTATTGTTGAGTACCTCGCCTGGTGCTACGGGTGCAAAAACACATTTAGGCATACTGGCCAAATTGGTTCCTCTGTGGGGTGGAATTCTAAAGGGGACCTATTCGTTGAGCAGTTTTAATGAAAACTTCGACACTTCTACCAATAGCATCTTAAAAGAAGAAGAACGTAAATTGATCGATAACAGATTTAAGTCATTCATTGGTGAGGGTACGGAATTAAAAAGCAACAAAGTAGTTGTGCAGAACTACTTTAAGGCATTTCAAAGCGGTGATTTGGAGGGGGTGTTGAACCTATTTCACCCTAGCTGCTACATTGTCAGTGTAAAAGAAGAAGAACGTCCAACTGAACAACTTCACGGAATTTACCGAACACGTGAAGAAGCAAAGCAATTCTTGGAAAACATTGTAAACCTATTTGAGACGAAAGACTTTACCGTAGATACCTTATATGAAGCTGAAGGAAATGTGGTGGTTTCTAAGGGTGCATTTTCGCATCTGGTAAAAAGCTCAGGAAAATTGTTCAATAGTAATTGGGTGCAATGGTGCTTGGTCGAGGACGGCATGATTAAGGAGTATCGTTTTTATGAGGATTCCGCAGCGTTGTTAGAAGCTTCAAATATTGAACTTGTCGAGCAATGAAATCAAAAGCAATAGCACACCAATTTGAATTTTGGGAATATCTTGGTGAAGCTGGGAATTTCTTTCGTCGGGATGGTGGTTATTCCACTATTTCGGCGGAAGACTTTACTTGGCCCTGCAGAATATTTGATTTGTCGCGCCCTAATGTTAAACTGTTGAAGCAAACAATCCAATTAAAGGGAATGCCTCATTCAGTTGCTGTGGAAGATGGAGACGAAATGGGAAAAGTGCTGGAAAATAATGGTTTCCAAATGAGGTCGGTCGTAGATGGGATGACACTGTTATTGAAACCTTCCATGTCGTTTTCAACATCCAGAAGTATTAACAGAGTCAGTAATCGTGAAGAAATTAAAGTATTTGCCAATATTGCTTCAGAAGCTTTCGGGTATACCATTTACCCTTCTTCTCTTTTTGGACTCCTTGGGGCAAATAGGGTACAACTTTTCATGGGCAGATACAAAGACGATTACGTAAGTTGTGGTATCTTATTTTTAGATTCCAATAAAGACTCTGGATTTCACATGATTGGATTAAAAAAAGACTACAGGGGCTTAGGTCTAGGCAAAGCGATGACATCGCATTTATTGCATCATGCCATCAAAAATGAAAGTGAGCAAGTCCATTTGGTGGCTTCCAAGTTTGGGTCACCTATCTACAACAAGCTTGGTTTTCTTGGAAACGGCTTTTTAAAATCCTACCAGATTTAGTGAATTACATCTGCGGAAACAAAAAAACCGGCAAGTTGCCGGTTTTTTTGTGGTACCTCCAGTTATTGTAAGTTTTAATTCTTAATAAATGGTTAACAACTAATATTCCTTTGTTAGCCCGCTCCTGACTGGTCTTTCCTATATTTAAACATTGTTAGAAGTTGTATTTAGTTTTATAAAACTTGTCAACTTTATTGTCAACTCGACTGTCAACCAATACATTTTGATATGGCCACAATGTCCAGTACTTTCTTTTTGAAATATCCTCAAGGCAAGGGAGAAGATTCTAACAATGAATCCTTGATTCTGTTTTCATGTTATTTCAAGTACGAGGAAAAGAAGTTCGTCTATTCTACCGGAGAAAAGATAAAACCAGCTAATTGGGATTTTAAAACTCGTAATCCTATCACTCAGGGTAAAAAGAAGGCTTCTAACGCCACTTCTATTAAAACACAGCTAAACCGTTATTCTGACATGTTTGGACAAATACAGGCCCGTTGTAAGACGTTTGGCGAGGACTTTACAAGCAAGATTCTTAGGGAAGAATTTGATAGGGAGTTTAAAAAGGCTCCGACCGGTAAAAATCTTTTTTTCAAAGCTTATGATGAGTTCATGGAGGCCAACATAAAGAAACAAAATTGGTCTTTGAATACAATCAAGAGATATCAGAACATCCGAAATATCTTGGAAGAATTTGAACAATCAACTAGGTACAAACTTACTTTCAAGTCCATCAATAATAAATTCCTAATCGAATTTACGGACTATTGTATGCGAGGTCGCAATCATGCCACCAATACTTTTCGTAGAAACCTTGGACTTTTCAAAACCTTTATGATTTGGGCCTATGCAAATGGCTACACTTACCAGGACGATTTTAGAAAGTTCAAAAAGATGAAAGAGGCTTTTACTAAAAAAGTGGCATTAAAAGCAGAAGATCTCTCTTACCTGATGGGTTACGACTTGAAGAGCCCAAAATTGGAACGGGCCCGGGATGTATTTGTTTTCGCTTGCAGTACTGGTATGAGATACGGCGAACTCAAACTTATTGGAAAGCATAATGTGGTAGATGGGAACATAGAATTGAAGGAAGAAAAGAGTGCCAACAAAAAGCCCAGGGAAATACCTCTTAACCCTCTTTCCAGGATGATTTTGAAGAAGTATGATTATCAATTACCCTTAATTGCCAACCAGAAGCAGAATGAATATCTGAAGGATGTATTTAAGGCGATAGGGTACGACCAGGAAGTTGAACGAGTGATAACGCGGGGCAAGACTGTAGAAAGGGAGAAAGTGCCGTTATATGAGCTTATTTCGACCCATACTGCAAGGCGCACTTTCATTACCATGATGAAGCGCAAAGGCAAAAGCGATAAGCTTATAGCGAAGATCACTGGACACAGTGATCTCAAAACTCTAAACCAGTACTACCAAGTGGATGATGAGGCCAAAAAAGAAGCGGTTGATGATGTATTTGGTGATATTCTTAATCCTCTAAAAGTAGCAAACTAAGATGCTTGGTGTACCTGTAATTAAAGACTTTTCAGAAGATAAGCTGAAGTTTCCAATTATGATGCTCTTGGATTATCATAAGGATTGTCTTAACGTTGATAATTACCCAGATTACTATGCACATGATCTTTACCGTGCAAATGAAAGTGATAATTTGTTTTTTGCTAAAAGGGAATTGGCACAAATAAAAAAGTTTGAGAAAGTAGTAAGAGAAATTTTAGAGCACTACAAAGTTGAGGTTAGTCGCATTCCGTTTAATTATGATCCCACGCTAAGAACATGGGAACATCCATTGATTGTTAATGAAAAAGCGTCTCAACTCGCCTGTCTTAGAAATGATTTGATTAAGATAAAGGCATTTCTTGAAAATAAGATTGCCCTTTTGGCAATTGCCTCAAAACAAAATTCAATATCCGTAGAATCCTTTACGCCTGAACATGATTCTGATAAAAGGGAAATCAAATATGACTACACTATTTCTGATATCGCGTTATACTGCTACCTTTTAGAAATACCTGTTGAAAAAAACACTGATGCGACCAAAATTTTTGAAATAGAACATTTACTGGATGGTCGCAAGGGGAGTGGACTTTATAACCTTAAAATGAAAATTCCCAATCGACACAACTTACTGAATAACCGGGGAGAAACCCAAAATAAGAACTTTGGTAAAAGACTAAATAAAGTAGCGAATCTTCTAGAAAAGGATGGATTTGCAAAAGAGGCTACTCAAGCCAGGGTATACCTTGACAAATTCAAAAGAAAGTTTGATTTAGACTTGAATTTTTAAAAAGTAATCGGTTGCAACTAGTTGCGCTGTATACTTAAATATTCTTTTGCCTTGTATTAACAACAAAACAAAATTCAAGGTCATGGAATTCACGAACCCTTTCACCCCAATACTTCAGGAAATTCGAGAACTTAAAAAAGAAGTTGTTGAATTACGCAATAGAATTCCAGTAGAAAAATCTATCCGCAGATATTCAATTCAAGAGCTGGAAGAAAATACACCTTTAAGTGGACAAACCATACGTGCTGCTATAAAGGACGGGAGAATCCATGCTGAACAATTTGGTAGAAAATATCTTATTACAGCGGAAGAGTTTGACCGTGTTTGTGTCGAAGCCAAATCAATCAAATACCAACGTCAATAAAAGCAAAAAACCCTCCAACAGCCTGATTCGCCAAGAGGGTTTTTTTTAACGGTTTCTGCAATGATAAAGATAGCAAAAAGAGATGGATTATATCCTGTCAAAAGGAAAAAGGAAACTTATTTCAACATACCCATTCCACTTTTAAACGGGATGATGGAGAACAAGCAAAAAACGATGGAACGAATCCTTCAATACTGCACATATAAATTCTCACTTGAGAAGGATTTCATTCCATGTGAGATACAGGCCTATGAAGATGCTTTTGAGCAATTAGGAGGCTTCCAAAACGGGGTTGCTGATGATTTTATGCAAGGTATGGAGTTGGACAATTCGCTTGATGAAAGATTGCCAATTGCTGGTTTGCACAAATCGGTTTTCTGGGCCTTTTACGACAATCAAGTCACAGACTTCCAGTTAGCTTGTTTGGTGGCTTATTTGGCGGTAAAAAGCATTCTTGGGAAGCAACTTTACTGCAAGCTGAACAACCGCTTTCTGGTATCCCGAATGGCTGGACATGTTCAAACCGTTGAAGTGGATTTATTACCCAAGGAACTTAGGAAGTATCTGGGAAGGTATCAATCTGAAAAGCTACGGAATGAACTGGAAGCCAATTGGGGTATAAATACCTACGGCTTTCGCACCAGGGGTTTCTATGTCAGTATTGATTTACCAATGAAGTCTTTGATAGCCCAGGTCGAGAAAAACAGAAAGTCCAGGGTTGAAAAACATAGATTGAAAACCAAGCAGCAATTAAGGAAAGATGTCATTTCCGAACTGGAAAATTCGAGTTGAGTGTTGATTTCGATTTGATTTCACTTTTTATTTCAATATGCAACTTAAACTAGGTATTTAAACTAGGTAAGTAAACTATGTTATTAAATAAGATTATTAAAAACCATGAGTGAACATTTCTTAAACCACTAGAAAGAGAAAAAGAAAAAACCAACAAAAAGAAAAACAAACGGCATAAAAACGGTTAGAACCATGAACAACAAGAATTTAATACAGCAAGGAAAAGACACCAGATTTCCCAACAACGACCCCCGGAAGGGAGGACGTAAACCCAGCCTTCGAAAAGACCTGGAAAGGCTACTTGATAATGATGGAAAGCTTACAATCGCTTCAAAAAACGTGGTGAGTATTGAGCCAGACGGAAGTGTAGTGGTCAATCTACCCAAGCGTGAGACTTTAATGGCGAAACTACTGCAAATAGCCAATGGCAAAACCTCCAACAGCCTTAAGGCTATTGAAATGATAATCACTCACCTTGAAGGTAAGCCAAAGCAGCCTGTGGAATTCATGCAGTATGAAAACAAACCAACAATCTTCATCGATGCCACCGGACATTTAGAGGAAGATGCTGATGTATGAACAGATTTGTAAACAATTAAATTCAAAACAATGAGAAAAACTAAAGAGCACGCTACCCGTCAACTATGGAAGCCAAAGGCATTACAGGAATTCTTTGACATACTTGGGAACTTGCTATCATTTCCAGATTTGGAGCCTGGCGAAAGCCCTCAAGTAGGTGATACGGTGCTATTGGATGGACAATTTATAACTGGAACCTACTGGCTAGCTGAAGGTGACATATTGATTATTGAAGAAGGGGAAATAATTGATGTAGTAAAAGCTGAAGAAGAAGTTACTGCCAAATTAAAGCGCACAATCAAAAACCGTAGAAACATTAACATTAAAAACAAGAAATCGTGATGGAAACTATCAAAATGGAAAAAGAACTTTTATACGTCAATAAGGACGGCATAGCTAAGACCATGCAACAATATCAAGCCTGGGCCGATGAGGCTGCAAACGCTTTAAACTTAGCCCAGGAGTTGCTCCCAGAGCCTCTAAGCGTTGAACAAAAGGAAATATTGCTTCAGCAAGGAAAAACGGCCTTAGAAAGGCTTATTTGCAGCGAGTACGGATATCCCAAGGCAACCGTTCAATTTGTGCTTCAGAGCCAAAGCTTAGATGCTAGTGCCGCTTTTGCTGCCTTAGACCAGGTACCACAACGAAATTCTGCAGTTGGCTTTACTATATCTGATAACGGGGTTGAGGTAAGCTCTAAGACCATAGAAAGGGTTGAGGCCCGACATTCTTACTATGTGAAAAACCAAAAGCAGTCTAAAGCCCTGGAAATGGCAAGGGGGTTGTGCAAAACCTTGAACGTAGGTTTCGAGAATGGAGTTATCAACATGGATGACCGTACCCGATTGGTAAATGCCTTTTCAAAATACATAGAACTTACATCTGCGAGACGTGAAGACCAAGTATTCACCCCTGCGGTCAAAAAAATTGCTCTAATGAGAGGATAGTTTGATTTTTTTGTTTTTTGCCTGAACCGTCTCCTTTTTCAAACTTGGGAGGCGGTTTTTATTGTTAGGTCCTTTGGAAACAAACAGCTAACTTACCTTGAAGAATTATGTAAGCCCGACTATACTTAAAAACTGAGAAAATTTTTGGTTATGAAAAAATCGAAACTAAAATTTAAAACAAAATTGAGTGAAAACAAGATTAGTCTTTTTGTTGCGGCTTTAAGTTTCGTGATAGCATTTTATACGTTATATCGGACGGAGCTAAGATCTCCCGAAATATCAGCATATATCAATCCTGAGATACAAGTATTTTATTATGATTTTTATAAATATGGTTATGGCACAAGCGTAATAATACCTATGGCATTTGTTAATAAATCTTCTTCTATAGGTGTGATTCGCGAAACACAACTTGTGATTTACAAACAAAATTTACCGAATATAAGACATGCTATAAGATGGACTCATTTTCTTAAACTTGGAGATGGAAATTGGGAGGAAGAAGCCGAAGCAAATCCAGTCGCTGTGGCTGGGAAGTCTCAAGAAACCAAAGTAGTAAAATATATCTGGTATTCCGGTAATAAACCGAATTTAAGAATTACTGAGGGAACATATGTTCTTGATTTGTATGTGACAACTTCTCAAGACTCGAAACCAATTAAAACTTCATACTTTTTTAAAATTACTAAAGAGGATGAAAATGCTTTCGAAAGACGTATCGCGAATGAGGATGTTGCTACTAGAAGAATAGTTTTGAACGATAATTTGGAACAAAACATGTTGCTGGATGCAAAAGGGGTCAAAGATTTTTTAGAAAACTAACTTAATTGAAATTTGCATTAATTATAGAGTTCAATAATCTACGGTACCAAAGATTGACCCATTAAGACCAGTAATAGCTTAAATTACAGGATGGGTTGACAAAAAGGTTGAAAAGTAGGTGTAATTAGTTAGTCCAGGCGGTGCTTTTTCTTCACACGGTTTCCATACTTACGGGCAATTTGGATGTACTGGTTAAGAATGGTTTCCTTCAGCACTTCATTGCTTACATCGTTTCTGGAATAGGGAACACGTTGCTCCATTTCTGAACGGAAATTACGTATCATGTCCAAGAGTCGCTTTTCAGCCTGGGCAGGGGTATTATAGAAAAAACCGTCTTTGATGTCTTCCCTAAATTGCTCGTAGTGTCTTTTTAGGACTTGTTGGCAAAGCTTGTGGTATTTTTCTTCGTAATTCAATTCGGTAGATATTCTATTCAAATTTTAGGGAAATCTTCCTAAAATACAATCTTGTTTTTCCTAAAAGATTGTGATATTTTAAGAAGCCCTCTTACTAAAATTGCTTGTTGTCAAGGCTTAATCCTTGGGAAATCTCATATCTCAATTGGAAAGTGATTTTTATAAGCACTATCTTCATCGAGATAGCTTAAGAATCCCATCAAAGATGCTAACGCGGACACAACCCTATTCCCATAAAACAATAGTTTAATGTAAGGATATACTAACATGAGCCTAGATTTTGAAGAACTTCAGAAGGATTACGATAAGGTGTTTGAATTGTTTGTAGAATACCCGCACTTGATTGCCGAAATTAGGAAATTGGATATTAAGGAATCAATGCCTGAAGAAGATGAGGTACTTCTGAGCATTCAAGGGCTAATCTTTGAATCCTATAAGCTGGAAGGCGAGTATTGGTTATTAAGACAATCAGATGAGTATAAAAGACATTCTCAAGACATTGAGGAACTTCTTACATCGTTTATAAAAGACAAACCTTTTGTTAACCTGACCCATGAACAAAAAAGCTTAATGGCGAATAGAATGATTGAAGCTGGTAAGTTGATGAGCAGCATACTTAAAAGAATTGGATTGGGTGATGGAATCTAGAAAGAAACAGGTGGTTAAGAAAAAAACTTAAATAATAAATCATTGGAGACTTTTTACGATTTGATGTTATTGAACAATTGGGAATTCCTATTGGGGGTAGGCAACATTACTTTGGCCATCGTTGTTGTTGGAGTGACAGTATATAATAATAAACGTAACCGGCTTGTTCATTTAGCGGACAAGCGTAAAGAATGGTTGGTGGAATTTCGCTCTAGGGTTGCGGAACTTACTGCATTATTGACGATGAGCAGATTTGAAGACAGCATATTGCAAAACAAAAAAACAAGTCTTGACAAGGAAGGCGATGAGAAAGCAAACTACAAATTTCTTGAGGAAATAAAGAGCTATAACGTAGTAAGAACGAGAATGATTACTTTGACCAATGAATTGATGCTATTATCCTTCGAAGACGATAACGATGCTTTTTTGACCACTAAAATGGGGGATTTGTTAAAGGTAGTATCGAGTTTTGACAAAGTTCAATATGAAGGGGAGGAAATTAAAACAAGTGAATTGGCAACCAAAATTATGGCAGCTTCGCATTTAATAGTTTCAGCAAAATGGAAGAAGATTAAAGAACTGGACGCTTAGTCGAAATGGCGGTATTCTTAGTGCAAATTGTTAATAAATAGCGTCATTGGTCTATTTCACACGTAATTGATCTAAAATCACAACATTTCTTTGTAATTTAATTCTCTTGCATCTTATATTAGCCGTGTTGGACACAATAACTTAACTATGAGATACTTATTAACAGTCTTAATTGTTATCCTTATGGTGGGATGTGCTTCTGTTAAAACAACTGCAAGCAGCAGTGAAGCTCTTACCTATACCGAAAATAAGTTACCTCAAATCTTGGATGGTTTTATAGTTGGGGATTCTACTTCTGTAGAAGTTCGACAAGGTAATCGACTGAAATAATACCGCTAATTCCTAACGAGTTATTAGAGACTGAATTAAAAACCAGCTCCCATTGCTTGTATAAACCTTTTGCGCCTTTATTGTCGGTTTTGTTAAACGCATCCCTATAAGCTTTACTAAATTTTTCTGCATCATTACCACCTGGATTGTGTAAAAAAGAAGCCAAACCTATAACAACATCCTCTTTCGGTTTCTTGCCCATTTTGATTATTGGGCCGCCTGAATTACCCCTATTTAAAGTAATGTCTGCCCAGGCAGCACTTATCTCATAATTCTTAAAGAGCTTGCCGTTAGAAAACATATCATAGTCTTTTATCCATTTGGTAGACAGAACACCCTTGGAAATGAATCTTACGTTGATACTAAGAGGGAATCCACAGGTGTATATTGCATCACCTTCATTGACGGTATCCCATTTCGACATTTTTAGGATTTCATATTCGAAATTGGGGGTGGATTGGAGTTTAAGTAACATGACATCTAAAGCTTTTCCATCGTAATAGCCAGTTTGGTTGTTAAGGAAATGATTAGTTGGTTTCACCTCTATTTTCTCACCGTCATCAAATTCAACAAAGATTTTTTTCATCCCTGCATACTTGTTTTTTGCATTCCAGATAAAAGCAGGATAAACAACATGATGACAAGTAGCTACTAACCCGTTTTTGTTTACCATAAAACCTGTTCCCGAAACCTGGTTTTCTATATAAATTCTAACTATGGAATTATCTAATAAACGAATTCTTTCCTTTCCCAGGGACTGTGAATGAACAAGAAAAGGAAGTATTAAAAGGACAAACAATTTTTTCATGAAGTTAAAAGTAGAAAACTATTATTTGCTTTTACAAAACCTGCACTTGACAGTTATTAACTTACTTGTTAATATCTCTACCTTTAGACAAACAAATTTGACATGTGCTTGTATTATAATGAAGAAAAGGAAAATCAAAAATTAGCTGCTCACCCAGGAATCGCTAGGCGTAGTGCGAATATTGAATTAGACAAAGCGAAAAAGGCACTAGCAGATTTCCATGAAATAGATATTAATGATATTTATTGTAGAGAGGTTATGGCAAATAAGCCCTACGGTGATAAACAAGGTGCCTATGAAAAATATCATGTTGTAAAAAACGAAACACTAGTGGAGATACTCGATTTCTTTTACACTTATGATGGAACCTATATCAGTGTGTTTTCCCATCACCCAAACCCATGGAAGTCAAAAACAAAATAAACCTCAGTTAATCGTTGGTTAACTTAAAAATCAAAAAACCCTTTAGCAGTATACCATGAGTAAGATTTAGTTTGATTTTTTTTCATGCTTTTTTTGGTTTATGATTTTGTTACTGTCCAATTTCATCGAATCAATAGTTGTGTTCACTTTAGTAGGAACCTTCTTTATAGATTCTTCCTCTTTATTAACTCGGTCGTTCACTATAGAATCAATGACTAATTTCGACTCGGTATTATTCGGTTGATTCGTTTCTAGTACCCTAACATCGTAAGGTGGCATTGGAGGCTTTGGAGAAAGAACAGAAAATAGAATTGAAAAAGCAAGACTTAACAACGCGATAGCTATTGAATACATCGCTCGCCTGTTTGCTTTTGCAGCTTGCTCTCTTGATTCTTTCAGTTCTAAATAATCTAAATACTGTTTAATAGCCTTGCCTTTGAGTAACCAAGGATGGTTCATGACATTATCATAACCCTGATGATAGGTCTTGGCTACCTCTTGTTCGCTAAGAACAGCCCTTGCATTACCAAGGAATTTAATCTTAAGGTTATCGCTCTTGAGCTCAGAGTTATGAAAATTATCAACCAACCATTCAATAAAATTATATTCAGCTTGGGTGTTTAAGTTTTCATTAATTACATCAGCGATTGCCTCCACTACTTTTTGGTACTTAATACCGTTTGGGTTTTTCATGCCAATGTCTAATGCTTTTATATAAATATTACTTTCCATATACGAAAATTGGATTAATTAAGGTTAGAACCATAAGTTCGGAAAATCTTATTAGTTACTTGGTTTAAGAAGTAATCTGGACTACCGTATATGGCGACGTAAAAGGAAAATCAGTTAAGAAATCTAAAATAGTTCAGGTGAAGTTAGTCTAATTAGTTAAACGGCTTCACATCCAATTTGTCAACTTAATTATCAACTAAACAAAAAAACCCCTGATAACATTGATGTTTCAAGGGTTTAATGTGGTACCTCCAGGAATCGAACCAGGGACACACGGATTTTCAGTCCGTTGCTCTACCAACTGAGCTAAGGTACCTTTCCAGCCTTCTGCAAAGGCGGGTGCAAATATAATTTCAAAATTAGGATATACAAACAAAAACACGAAAAAAGGAAACGGTTTTTTAGTTTTGTTGTATGAACCTTATTATTGACATAGGAAACAGTCTTACCAAGTATGCAGTTTTTGAAAATCGTAGGCTGTTGCATTTGGAAACTTCGAAATCCAATCTATTCCTATCAAAAATCAAAGATGTTTTTGAAAACTTTCCTAAGATAGAGCATGCCATTATCTCTTCGGTGGGTAAGTTGGAAAACAAGGAAAAAGAGATTCTTGCTCTTTTTTGTAAAGCGCATGTGCTTTCACATACTTCCAAAGTGCCCTTTAAGAACAGCTATGCAACTCCTCATACCTTAGGTATGGACCGCATTGCTTTGGCCACTGCCGCATTTTATCAATACCCCAGAAGAAATGCTCTTATTATAGATATGGGTACCTGTATTACCTATGATATGATAAACGATGCTGGTGAGTATATAGGGGGAGCCATTTCGCCAGGACTTCACATGCGGTATAAAGCCATGAATGCCCAAACGAAGAAACTACCCCTATTAGCTCCAGAAGACCTTTTGGATTTTGTGGGCAATTCTACCGAAACCTGCATGCACAGTGGGGTAATCAACGGTTTGATAAATGAACTGAATGGAACAATTGGCCAGTACCGCGCTCGTTTTCAAGATTTAACAGTTATTTTAACAGGTGGCGACTCGCAATTTTTTGTCAAACGATTAAAAAATTCCATATTTGCGAACTCTAAATTTCTCGTGGAGGGGCTTAATTGCTTGCTGGAATACAACAAAAGCTAGATGGTAAAGAAATTTTTGATTGCATGTATCTGCATGGTCGCGCATGGTCTTTTTGCGCAAAACGGAACCAGATCACCATATTCATCTTTTGGAATAGGGGAACTTAGAAACAATAGTTCGATTGACAATCGCATGATGGGGGGTATTAGTATGTATGGCGATAGCATACATATTAATCTTCAAAATCCCGCTGCATATTCTAAACTTAAGTTAACAACATACACTGCGGCAGTATCCCATTCTGAAATTAGATTGGAAGATTTTACGCAGGAGCAGAACAGTTCAGTTACCAATTTGGAATATTTAGCAATTGGACTCCCTTTATCACCTAAAATGGGACTTGGTTTTGGTTTAATGCCGTTTTCCTCTGTGGGTTATAATTTGGAGAATATTGCCACAACTAATAACGGAGAAGAGGTTACCAATGTTTTTGCAGGAGAAGGAGGATTGAACAGGGTATTTGTCTCTTTAGGGGGAGAGGTTGTGAAAAACGTTAGCTTGGGTGCCACGGTGAACTTCAATTTTGGAACTTTGGAATATCAAAGAATACAGAGTGTGGAAGGAGTTCAATTTGGAACTCTTGACCGTAGGGAATCCAGGATAAATGGATTTGATATTAACTACGCCCTCAATTACACTCCACGTATAAAGGATAAGTATACGCTATACACTTCAGTGTTGGTGAATACTCAAGCGAATCTTGTGTCACAAAATGCAGAAACCTTGGGTTCTTTTTCCTTGGCTAATGGTCAGGAAATTGAGGTTATTGATGTGGATTTGGACGCCGCCAACTTGAGAAACACAGAGCTTAAGGTACCAACCCGATTTACTTTTGGTCTTGGATTTGGGCAGGATAAAAAGTGGTTTTTGGGCGGCGAATATAGTTTTCAGGAATTCAGCTCCTTTAGCAACGACTTTCTGGGATTGGACAATGTTACCTACCAAGATGCCAGTAGACTTGCTTTTGGAGGGTATTATATTCCTGATTATAAATCACTTTCAAGCTATTTTAAAAGAATTAATTATCGAGCGGGTGTAAAGTATGATGTAACTGGTTTAGTGGTAAATGGAAGCGAGATAAATGACTTTGGCATAAATTTTGGCTTTGGTTTTCCGTTACCTAATTCATTTTCTAATGTAAACCTAGGGTTTGAGTTGGGTAGGAGAGGGACTACAGTAGCAAATTTGATTGAAGAAAATTACCTTAATATAAGCATAGGACTTTCATTAAATGCGCGTTGGTTCCAGAAAAGAAGGATAAATTAATAAAAAAAATTAGTACATTAACCGCTTTAAAATTAGTAAGATGAAGAAGAAACTCTACTTAACGATGTTTGCGGGTCTCATGGCGATGGGTTTAAGTATGGCTCAAGCACAAAATCCAGAGTGCATGACCAATCTTTCCATTTACGCAGAACACGCTAAAGTCAAAAATTATGATGCAGCATACGAACCATGGAAAATGGTGTATGAAAGCTGCCCAGATATTAACAAGGCCAATTTTTCCTATGGAGAAAGAATCCTTAAGCACAAGATAAAGAATACGTCAGGAGCTGATAAAGATGGCTTCATTCAAGATTGTCTTGAACTGTATGATAACAGTTTGAAATACTTCCCAGATAAGTACAGCAAAGCTGAGGTAGTCATAGACAAAGTATTGTTGAGGTTTGATAACAAAATGGTTTCTGATGAGGAAATCTACGCAGAATTGGGTACTGCCTTTAAAGAGGATAGAAAAAATTTCAAAAATCCTAAAGCACTTTACCTATACTTTTCAAGTTTAGTGGATTTGCACGGTGAAGGTAAGAAAGAGCTTCAAGAAGTTTTTGACGTTTATGATGATGTAACTGAAAAAGTTGCTGAGGAAAACAAGAAGTTGACGTCCTCTCTTCAAAAGCTTTTAGCCAAAGAAGATGCAGGAACTCCTTTGACTTCTAAGGAGAAAAGACGTTTAAAAGCGTATACTACCAATTCTCAATCTTATGGTAAAATTGCTACAAGTATTGATTCCAAATTAGGTGCCCTTGCAGATTGTGGTAATTTGATTCCACTATACGAAAAGAGCTTTGAGTCCAAGAAATCAGACGTTACTTGGGTAAAAAGAGCTGTAGGTAGAATGTTCTCCAAAGAATGTACGGATGATCCATTATTTAGTAAAATGGTTAAAGTTCAGGCCGAACTGGACCCATCCGCAGATGTTTATGTCTATTTAGGTACTTTAGAAGCTAAGAACGGAGATAATAAAGCAGCCATTGCCGACTTTAACAAAGCTGTAGAATTGGAAACAGATCCATATAGAAAATCAAATATTCTGTACAAAATTGCAACAACAGTACGGAGAAGCAGCAAGTCGCAGGCACGTAGCTATGCCCAAAAAGCAATCAATGCCAATGCCTCCAATGGTAAAGCATATCTTTTGATAGCTAACTTATATGCTACTAGTGCCAATGCTTGTGGTACAACTCCTTTTGAAAAAAGAGCAATCTATTGGAAGGCTGCCGAAATGGCTAGAAAAGCAGGAAGAGTTGACCCATCATTAAGTGGAAGGGCTAATAAATCTGCTGCAAGTTATTCAGCAAAAGCACCAACCAAGGAGATGATTTTCAACTCTGGTATGGCAGGTAAGACCGTAACTTTCAGTTGTTGGGTGGGAGGAAGCGTAAAAGTTCCTAACCTATAAGGTGTTATCCATTTCTAAAAATATTTTTAAGAGTTTTGCCACGGTTTTTACCGTGGCAATCCTTTTTATGTCCTGTGGTGACGACTATGAACGCATAGGTGAGGAAGCTATAAAACCTGTATTTCCCCAAGGTGTGGCCCAAGGTTTTACCCTTGTCTATTCAGGTACCCAAGAAGAAGTGGGCACGGAGGATAAATCCAACTCAAAAATTATTGCTATACTTACTAGTCCCATATCTGAAGACTACGACAATCAATTCTTCAAGTACAAGACGTTCCCAGAAGGCTTACAGGTTGAGTTTTTTGATGAAAGTGGTCAAAAAAGTGTGGTTGTCGCAGACTATGGTATTGTGTACACACAAACCAACTTAATTGACCTTCAGGGAAACGTTGTTATCGAAACACACGACGGTAAGAAATTGGAAGCACCTCAGATGTATTTTGATCGCAAGAACAATTGGGTATTCACAGAAGAGAAATTTACTTATACCAATCCCGCTGATGGAACCATTATGGATGGGGAGGGAATGGATTTTAATCGGGATTTTAGTTTTTTTAAGGCTCACAAAACCTATGGGCTAATGACCATCAAAGAAGAAGATAAATAATGGAAAAATATTTAAAGTACACTATATACATCAACCTAGTAATCGCCATTCTATCAGCATATATGGCGGTTAATTTTTGGGAAACAGACCGAAATCGCGCCTATATTTTTATCTTTTTGGCAGTGGTGACCGCTTTCATGTTTTTTTTCAGAAGGCATTATTATAAAAAGTTCGAAGAAAGAAAAAAGAACAACAAATAATACCCGTAACTTTCTAATATGGATTCTCCCATATTGATTATTGTTTTATCCCTGCTTTTCTCAGCGTTTTTCTCGGGAATGGAAATCGCTTTTGTTTCGGCGAATAAAATCCATATTGAATTGGAGAAGATGCAGGAAGGCTTTTTTGCCAAGGTACTCGGTTGGCTCACGCAAAAACCTTCCAAATTTATCGCTACCATGCTAATTGGTAACAATATAGCCCTGGTTATTTATGGGTTTTTCATGGGCGATTTGCTTATGGATTGGTTTCAAACCTTAATGCCTACGCAAAACCAGTTTTTGGATGCGCTTTTGACAGATTTCAGCCTACTCACTCAAACCTTGATTTCCACATTTATTATTCTGATTACCGCCGAGTTTTTGCCCAAAGTCTTTTTTCAAATCTATTCCAATACTTTATTAAAGGTTTTCGCCATACCCGCATACTTCTTTTATCTTCTGTTCTCTGGGCTTTCTTGGATGGTCATCAAAATTTCCGATTTTATTCTAAAGGTATTTTTTAAGACTGAAGGGGACGAGGTCCAATTAGCTTTTACAAAAATGGAATTGGGAGATTATATCACAGAACAGATGGAATCCGTTGAGGAAGAGGATGAGGTAGATTCCGAGATTCAAATTTTTCAGAATGCTTTAGAGTTTTCCACGGTTAAAGCACGGGAAGTGATGGTACCAAGAACGGAGATAACGGCAGTAGACTTGGATGAAACTCCTAAGAACCTGACCAAACTCTTCACCGACACGGGATATTCCAAAATCTTGGTGTATAAAGAGAGTATTGATGAAATCATTGGCTATGTTCATTCTTATGAACTTTTCAAAAAACCAAAAACCATCAAGAGTATTCTATTGCCTGTGGAATTTGTTCCTGAGACCATGCTCATACAGGATATCTTAAACGTATTGACCAAAAAACGGAAAAGTATGGCCGTGGTTTTGGATGAATACGGGGGAACTTCGGGAATTATGACCGTGGAAGACATCATAGAAGAACTTTTTGGCGAAATAGAAGACGAACACGATTCTACGGATTTACACGAAGAGCAACTGAGTGAAAACGTGTATAAGTTTTCCGCTAGGTTGGAAGTTGATTACATTAATGAGAACTATAAATTAGAGCTTCCGGACAGTGAGGAGTATGAAACCTTGGGCGGACTTATCATGAACGGCATTGCCGAGATTCCAGAACAGGATTCAGAAATCAAGATGGATAATTTCATATTTCGCATTTTGGAAGTGTCCAACACAAAAATTGATTTGGTCACCGTTCAGGTGCTAGTTGAAGATTAACACTTTACCCTCCTTTTCCAGCTTTCTAATTTGAAAAGAAAATGGTATTTTCGCCCACTGAAATATAGAAAACTAGCGCAGAATGGCAATATTGGAGAATATCAGAAAACGGACTACCGTACTAATTTTAATTATTGGTTTGGCCTTGTTCGCATTTGTAATCTCAGGAGTTTTTACCAGTAATGATTTTGGAGGGGCAAAAGTAGGTTCTGCAGTAGCGGAAATCAATGGGGAAACCATTTCTATAGATGACTTCCGAAGAGAAGTGGAAAGCGCTTCCAGAAGATTTGGACCAAACTTTCCTTCAACGCAACTGGTGAACACGGTTTATGACCAACAGGTTAGAAAAGCTCTTTTAGGACAACAGTTCGAAGATTTGGGCATTAATGTAGAAAGCGACCAAATTGTAGAATTTGTGAGAACTTCTGGTTATGCACAGATTCCTGATTTCTTGGATGAAAATGGAGTGTTCAATGAAGAGGTTTTCAGAACTGCCATCGCAGATTGGAGCATTAATAATCCCGCTCGTTATGAAGATTGGTTAGGTATAGAAGAAATCATAATCCAGTCTGCTAAAGAGCAGATTTACTTCAATCTTATTAGAGGAGGTGTGGGAGCTACGCTTTCCGAAGGTGAATTTGACTATAAGATGGCCAACGATAAAGTTGATATTCAATATGTACGTGTACCGTTTACTTCAATTGCCGATAGTACCATACAAGTATCCAAGAGTGAAATAGAAGCTTACGTAAAAGAACATGCTGATGAGTATAAACAAGAGAAAGCAAGGGATATCCGTTTTGTATACTTTGAGGAAAAAGCATCATCTGCTGATGAAAAGGTAAAAGAGGATGAGCTTATTGCTTTGCTAAGTGATTCTGTGGAGTACATCCAAGAAACCAATACAACAGATACTATCCCAGGATTTAGAAATACAACGGATTTGGCAGCTTTCTTGGATAGGAACTCTGACACCAAGTTTGATACTATTTATAAGGCTAAAAATGATTTACCTGCTGTTGTTGCAGACACCTTATTGGCCATGAACGTAGGGGAAATCCATGGCCCCTACCGGGATGGTGACTTTTTTAAATTGAGCAAGGTGGTGGACAAAAAGTCCAATGGTTCAGTAAAGGCGAGCCATATTCTTATAACCTACGAAGGTGCTGAGCGAGCTAATCCATCCATAACAAGAACCAAAGAAGAAGCTGAGGCCAGAGCCAACGAGCTTCTGGCGGATGCCAAGGAAGAAGGAGCCCAGTTCACGGCATTGGCTCGTGATAATTCTGATGGTCCTTCTGCACCAAGAGGTGGAGACCTTGGATATTTCCAAGAAGGCCTTATGGCAGATGAGTTCAATGATTTCTGTTTTGGAAATGATGTTGGGACCATTGGTTTGGTTGAAACCCAATTTGGTTTCCATGTTATTAAGGTCGATGATAAGCAAGATGTGATTCAAGTAGCTACACTGACCCGCGAAGTAGAACCTTCAGAAGAAACCATAAACACCTTGTTTACTGATGCTACAAAGTTTGAAATGGCTACTTTGGATGCTGAAGCTGAATCTTTTTCAAGCATTGCAAGTGAAAGTAACTACACGGTTCGTCCAGTAAACAAAGTGAAAGAATTGGATGAAAATTTGCCAGGTTTGTCAAATCAACGTGGTATCGTACAGTGGGCTTTTAATGATGACACAAAAGTAGGCGACATCAAACGTTTCAATGTAAACA
This sequence comes from uncultured Allomuricauda sp., assembly GCF_947501165.1. Taxonomy (GTDB): domain Bacteria; phylum Bacteroidota; class Bacteroidia; order Flavobacteriales; family Flavobacteriaceae; genus Flagellimonas. The sequence goes on from NZ_CANMUU010000001.1 coordinate 1,392,706, forward strand.
ACGGATATGCGGTGGTGCAGTTAACCAAAAAGTACAAAGAAGGCCTAATGACTCCTGAAGATGCTTCGGCCACTGCCCTACCCAAAATTAGAAAAGAGCGAAAGGCAGAACAAATCTTGAGTGCAAACCAAGGTAAATCCATGGAGGCTTTGGCGTCCGATAATGGAGTGGTTGCCTCTACGGCTACAGCCTTGACCATGAAGTCACCAACATTACCAGGTGCTGGAAGAGAACCATTGGTTGTGGGCACGGCTTTTGCCCTCGGTCAAGATGCAACTTCTGGACTTATCCAAGGTGAAACAGGAGTTTACATGATAAAGGTGACCAAAAAAGAAGCTGCTCCCGAGTTGGAGAATTTTACAACCTATGCCCAGAACTTAAAAACAAGTTCATCGACTAGGGTAAATGGAGATGTATATAATGCGCTTAAAGAAGGTGCTGAAATAGAAGATAAGCGTGCTACGTTTTACTAGTAGAATGGATAACTATTTAGAAAAGTCCCTTTTAAGGGGCTTTTTTTATAAGCCTTATTTACTTAGGCTTTTCTTGAACCGTATTTACCAATTCCTTTATTGAGACACCATCTATCAAAACATCTTTAAGCACGGCATCCCCTTGCTTTACACTTACCAATGCATATGCGGTTTTTGTAGTATCCCTTCGGGACTCTCGATAGGTAATTTCTGCCTCAGGTGCTTTGAATTCTTCCATATAAAAACGGTCAAAAGGATAGTCAACGTTGAGCTGACTATTATTTTGTGAAGTAATAAAACCAACTTTGGCCTTTACAAAATCTGTTTTTCCTTCGGGCTTTTCCTTGGCAATGGAATGAATGGAAACAAAACCCTCTTCGTCCTCCTTAATGGAAACATAAATATCTTCTCCTCGTGTCCAATTATGGTCTTTGGGAATTTGAACTCTGGTATTGCTGAAATTCAGTACAATATACTTCCCGCGAAACGGGTCGTTGGGGTCAATGGGAGCTGTTTTGAATTTAAACTCTTTCCCCGTCCTTAATACATCTTCGTTGTTCCATATCATCTTTGCAGGAACATAAAGCTGTGCCAGGGCGACAAGCACAAATAAGGACAAGACTATGTTTTTACTGTTCATTTTTTCTTTTTTTAAGCATCAAGTAATTTGCAAAGAAGAATCCAGCTCCAACAGAAACAAATAGAATTCCTCTTATGACAAAGCTCAAATCGGTATCAAAAAATCTGCAAGCCACTAATATGGTAATGATAATAAGGCCGTAGTTAAGAATTCCCAAATGATTTCTTTTACTCCCTTCTCGTATGGTCAGTATCCCGATTACAAAAACATAGATGTTGATTAGAATAACAGAAAAGGGTAAAGAAATTCCTAAAAGAAAGGCGAGGACAAAAAACAAAAATAAGGGAGCCATAGGCTTGATGTCGCTCAGCCGTTTGTTTTTTAAATTGAAATAGAGTAAGCCACCAGCCACCAGGGTTAGAATACTGGCAACAAAAAATTCTTGTGAGGAAAGTATTCTTTCAAATGATAAATCTCTTCTTTGTAAATCTTCCCAAAACCAATCAAAACTCAGAATAAACAACAGTACCAAAGAACCCAAAGAACCAATAACCTTATACCCATTGAATCTTACTTTAATTTGATGAAATAGGTGTAGGTCGGCTATTAGGTAAAATATCCCAAAGAGACTAAAGTAAGCCACATACATCAATTCATCTGTCTTCTCTGCCAAAGTCCCAAGTACTATGGTTAAGGATAAAGGGATTATCCAATTGTGGAAAATGGTAAAATTACTTTTGGTCTTGTTTTTCAAAAGCAAATAATAAAACGGTAAAACTCCAACTAACAACAGCCAATACCAATTTAAATCCTCGTAGGGGTAGGACCAGTAACTGGATTCGCAGGCATAGTAAGTAAGGCCAACAATTACTAAAAGAGATAGACTGCCGGACCTCATTAGATAAATGATGGGTAGAATGATTAACATCCACGTCAATAAAAAGGAACTCAAATCCCCAGGAATATTATAAATCTGACTGACTAAGGAGATACTCGCCCCTACGGCGAAAAAAAGAAAAGTGGAGGTGCTTTCCCGCCACGTCATATTCTCTTTTTTCTTGAACAAAGTGTATCCGCAGAGAAATTGCCCAATCAACAGGGGCAAAAACGCAAAAAACGTCTTTGTGGGTTTGGAAAGCTCGTCCCAATTGTGTGCAATGATTAGTATAATGCCCAGGCCTACTAAAATGGCACCCAATATGCCAAAGACTATAAAAAGGCGATTGGTATTGGATGGATTTTCATTTCTGGTTTGATAATACCCCTTAATGTCATTGGCAATGTCTTCTGTAATGACATTAGCCTCTACTAAATCCTGTAAATCTTTGAGAACACTCATTTTCTGATTAGATTGTCAACTAGCGACCCCATGTGTTAAATAAGGGTTTTGTTGGATTAGGCGTTAGTTTTTTCTATGGAAATATAGTGAAACCGTTGCACTGTGGATTTAATGAATTCATAAACTACCTGTTTAAATTTATGAATTGTGGAAAAAGCTTGGTAGATACCAATGCTAAGAAAGAGTCATCTGACTATAGGAAAGAATGGTCCCAAACCCTTTTTCTCTAAAAGATTCTACCGAATTTTCATCACCGCTTACCAATACAAAATCTCCTCCCCAAGCGCCTAAACTCTTAATTGCTCCTGGATACTCTGGAAAGAGTCTAGATTTTACGGGTTCCAGACCCAATATTTTTGAAAGCAGGGTCTCATGTTTTTCCAGAAGGATGTTGAATTCATCCAGAGTATCACAGCCTACCATCTTTTTGGTAATGCCATTGATTTCCATTATCAATTGGTCTTTATCAAAAGATTGTTGGCGATAGGCTTCAATAGCTTTTTTACTGCTCTGTTTTTGGTTGAGATATATAAAGTATAAAGAGTCCTTAAAGGATGGATCAAATGCAACGGGTTCAGCTATAGGCTGTCTGTTCCTCACGCTGTATACAATAGGAGTGTTATACTGCGCACAAGCAATGTCATATCCGCTTCCGCCAAAAGCATTCCAAAGCAGTTGATAGGCATCTATTTTGGCCCATTGCGCAATGTTATTTATAAGAGTGGATGAACTGCCCAATCCCCAATGTCTAGGAAAAGTTAAACGGGAGATAGCTTCAACGCCATTACCTTCTTTAAGGAAATTAAGGTTCTGTTTCCTTGCCTCAGTCAGCAATCCTTGAAGTGTTTTGGCCACTTCGCTATCTGTGGAATGATAAATTGAAAAATTGTTAATTAAAAGTTCAGCTTCAAACCAGACAGTTCCATCATGGGTTATACTTTTCCAATGAAGGACTGGTTTTTCACTAGATTTTATTGATAAAGATTGTCCATATTTTGTAGGAATGGCCAAACCTTGGGCACCATCCAAAATGGCATATTCTGCGGACAGCAATAATTTTCCATTACTGTAAAACTCTTGCTGCATCTAAGACCTAAGATTTTGTAGTGCCTCTTTAACGGATGCATTGGTCACGGTACGTTCTTTAAAGTACTGGACCAATTCTTTTTTCTCGGTATCGTTGGCCCCCATCTGATTCAATATGTTGAGCAAGTGCATTTTCATATGTCCTTTCTGGATACCTGTGGTCACCAAAGAGCGTAGGGCCGCAAAGTTTTGAGCCAATCCAGCAACTGCAATAATCTGCATCAATTGTTTTGCTGTTGGATTTTGAAGGATTTCCAATGCCAATTTCACTAAGGGATGTAAAGAAGTGAGCCCTCCAACTGTACCTAAGGCCAAAGGAATTTCAATCCAAAATTTAAAAATGTCATCTTCAATGGAAGCATGGGTCAAGCTAGAATATGAACCTTCCTTGGCTGCATAGGCATGAATCCCTGCCTCAATGGCCCGAAAATCGTTTCCTGTGGCAAGTACCACAGCATCAATACCGTTCATAATACCTTTGTTATGGGTAACTGCCCTAAACGGTTCTGCTTTTGCAATTTGAACGGCTTGTATCATTTTGTTTGCAAATTCGTTAGCGGGCATTCCTTCCTCGTTTAAGGCCTCAATAGGGCAACTTACCTCAGCTTTTACCACACAATTTGGCACGTAGTTGGAAAGGATGCTCATCACGATTTCAATGGACTTTTCATCTTCAGTAAAATCAGAATACCCTTTGGCCTTATCCTTTAGGGTTCTTGCAAATTGTTCCAAACAAGAATTGATAAAGTTGGCACCCATGGCATCCAAGGTTTCAAAGGTGCAATGCAACTGATAATAGCTGGGAATGGCATCGGTTTTATCCCGAAGTTCAATATTTGTAATACCTCCCCCTCTTTTTTCCATACTTTCGGTAATGTCCGAAGTGCTGCTTAGGAGGTTTGGTTTAATTTCAGAAAAAAACCGGGAGAGTTTTGAAAAATCACCTTGGTACATAAAATGGACCTGACCCACTTTTTCCGTTCCAAGTACTTCAGTTTTGAATCCTCCTCGAGAAAGCCAGAATTTTGCTGCCTTGCTCGCGGCCGCAACTACTGAACTTTCTTCTATGGCCATGGGAATGGCATAGTATTCCCCATTGATGAGAAAATTGGGTGCTATGGCAAAGGGCAGGTAATAGTTGGAGATGGTGTTCTCTATAAATTCATCATGAACCTTCTGTACTTTACCATCTGAGTTCCAATACCGTTTTAGCAGCTCCTCGGTTTCTTTGGGGTGTTTGGTAAAATTTTGGGCAATCCACCGGATTTTTTCTTCTTTGGAAAATTTGGAAAATCCTTCAACAGGTGTCTTCATAAGGTTTGGTTCTGCTGCTAAAATATAAACATTGTGTACACTTTTGTTGTACCGAGCGGAAATAACTGTTGCAATAGCAACAATAAAATTTATATTTCGGATAAATATTAGTAAACTTGGTAGATTTTAAACGTAATTACTTCCATGTATAAAAAAATACTCTTTTGCCTATGCTTCATAGGTTTTTTATCCCAAACAACAGCCCAAAAGAAAAAAATAACCCTCGAAGAAATTTGGGGTGGAAATTTTAGAACCGAACAGCTCGATGTGCTTCGCTCCATGAAAAATGGAAAGCAATACACCATCCTTAACTTTAATCGTGGAAATGGTTCCAGTAGTTTGGATAAATATGACTATGCCACTCAACAAAAAGTGGAGACTATAGTGGCTTCAGGTTCAAGTGTTCCCAATTTCACCTCGTATGAGTTTAGTGCGGATGAATCCAAAATCATATTGGCCACAGAAGTTGAACCCATTTTTAGACGATCTCGTTTGGGAATCTATTATGTGTACGATGTTGCATCAAAAGGGGTAACGAAAATATCAGACAACAAAATCCAAGAACCGGAACTCTCCCCAGATGGCTCTAAGGTTGCCTACGTTTTGGACAATAATCTCTACATTTTTGATGTGGGCGCAAAAACCACAAATCAGATCACCCAAGATGGAAGTTATGGCACCATTATAAATGGGGTTACCGATTGGGTTTACGAAGAAGAATTCGCTTTTGTGAAGGCTTTTTCATGGAACAGTGACGGCTCAAAGATTGCATTTCTTCGATTTGATGAAACCAAGGTTCCTCATTTCTCCATGGATGTTTATGGTGAAATGTTATATCCTTTCCAATATGAATTTAAGTATCCGAAGGCAGGAGAGGAGAATGCAAAGGTTTCTCTACATATGTACGATGTTGCTTCGGGAAGTACTAATGATGTGGATTTAAATGATGCATATTACATTCCCAGAATCAAGTGGATGAACAACCCAAAGTTTTTAAGCGTGCAGACTTTGAATCGTCATCAAGACCATTTAAGACTTCTAGCGATAAATGCGGAGGACAATTCGGTACGCACCCTTATGGAAGAAAAAGATGATGCTTATGTGGATGTGACCGACAATCTTACTTTTTTGGCAGATGATAGTTTTATCTGGACAAGTGAGGCGGATGGTCACAACCAAATTTATCTCTATGGCAACGATGGGAAATTGAAAAATCAGGTGACCCAAGGTGATTGGGAAATAACCGATTACTACGGATACGATAGAAAGCGAAAAGTGATTTATTACCAGTCCACAGAAAATGGTTCTATCAACCGGGATGTGTACAGTATAAAAACAAACGGTAAGTCCAAAAAGCGACTTACTCAACAAGAAGGGACAAACGCTGCGGATTTTAGTGCAGACTACACGTATTTTATAAATACGTTTTCCAGTGCTACAACACCGTATCAGTTCACTTTGCATCAAGCATCAACCGGCAAACAACTTAAGGTCATAAAAGATAATTCGGTTTTGGATGGTAAGTTGGAAACTTATGAGTTGAGTCCAAAAGAGTTTTCCACCATATCCATCAATGGGAACGATTTGAATATGTACATGATCAAACCAGTTGATTTTGATGAGAATAAAGAGTATCCGCTTCTCATGTTCCAATATAGCGGACCTGGTTCTCAGCAAGTGGCCAATAGGTGGTTTGGTTCCAATGATTATTGGCATCAAATGCTGGTATCCCATGGATATATTGTTGCCTGCGTGGACGGCAGAGGAACTGGATTAAAAGGACGTGATTTCAAAAAAGTTACTCAAAAAGAGTTAGGTAAATATGAAGTTGAGGACCAAATTGCAGCAGCAAAAGAATTAAGCAAACTATCCTACATTGATGAGAATAGAACAGGGATTTGGGGCTGGAGCTACGGTGGTTTTATGTCCACCAACTGCCTTTTGAAAGGGAATGATGTATTTGAAATGGCCATAGCCGTAGCACCCGTAACTTCATGGCGTTTTTATGATACCATTTATACCGAACGATACATGCAAACACCCCAGGAGAATGCGAGCGGTTATGATGACAACTCCCCATTTAACTATCCAGAATTGTTGAAAGGGAAATATCTTTTGGTCCACGGTTCTGGTGATGATAACGTTCATGTTCAAAACACCATGCGAATGGTAGAAGCTTTGGTTCAGGCCAATAAAGATTTTGAATGGGCCATTTACCCAGATAAGAATCATGGTATTTATGGCGGGAACACCCGCTTACATTTGTTCACCAAGATGACCAACTTCATCAAGGAAAATCTATAATCAAACTAACTCAATATGTCAGAAATCAAACCAAAACACCAAAGGGAACTGTTTGGACATCCCGTAGGCCTATATGTACTTTTCTTTACCGAAATGTGGGAACGCTTTTCTTACTACGGAATGCGAGCGTTGCTTACCCTCTACATGACAGCCAAAACCTTGGAAAATGACCCCCAGAGTGGTTTGGGATGGACAGTTACTGAAGCATTGGCGCTTTACGGTTGGTATACCATGTTAGTTTATGTAATGAGTATTCCAGGTGGATTTTTGGCAGATAGATATTTAGGCCAGAAAAAGGCTGTGACCATAGGCGCAATACTGTTGACCATAGGTCATGGAGTTTTGGCCATAGATGATCTTTGGGCCTATTATACAGGTTTAGGTTTTGTGATTTTAGGTGTTGGGATGCTAAAACCCAATATCTCCACCATGGTTGGAGGACTGTACAAGCAAAACGATATCCGAAGGGACAAGGGATTCAGTATTTTCTACGTGGGGATTAATTTAGGTTCCTTTTTGGCCTCCTTATCAGTAGGATTAGTGGCCCAAGTTTATGGTTGGCATTATGGATTTGGTATGGCGGGAATAGGAATGCTTTTAGGGCTGGTCGTCTATCTATATGGTCAAGGATTTTTGAGTCATGTGGGCAATCCACCCACGGCAGAAGAAAAATCCACTGACATCAGTCTGGGACAGCTTCTTTCACAGCTCTTCAAATCTCCATTGCAACTTGGTATAGTGGCGTTGCTCTTGGCGTATTCCGTTTACGCAGGGTTTACCTATCAAGGGCCAGATAGTTGGGGATTTGGAATTCTATTTATTTTCCTCTCACTGATTACGGGTATGATGATGATGATTTATAAAAATCTAAATGGGAAGGTTGAGAAGGACCGTTATTTGGTGTTGCTTATTTCCTTGTTAATGGTAATCGTGTTCTGGGGTTCTTTTGAGCAGATGGGGGGATTAATGAACCTGTATGCTCAAGAAAAAACAAATAGAATGTTATTGGGGTGGGAAGTGCCGGCAGCTTGGTTCCAATCGGCAAACCCCGGATTTATCATTCTCTTCTCCGTTGCGGTTGCGGGGTTTTGGGCCCGAAGAAAGTTAAAAGGCAAAGAAGCAACTTCATTGTTCAAAATGGCGATAGGGGTTATTATCATGGGTATCGGTTTTGCCTATATGGTCTTCGCTTCACTTCAATACGAAAGCCAAGGAAGTTCGGCAATGTATTGGTTGGTATTGGCCTACTTGTTCCATACTCTGGGAGAATTATGCCTATCACCAGTTTCAATGTCATTTTTTACCAAGCTGGCCCCGGCAAGATATATGGCTCTTATGATGGGGGTGTATTGGGCCGCAACTGGATTGGGAAACAAAGTTGCGGGAGTAATTGGTGAAAGTTCGGTAAAGGCAGGCGAGTTGAAAGTGTTTGGAGGGCTTTTTATTTTTGCGGTTTTGTTCGGGATTTTGGTGCTCCTTCTTCTAAAACCCTTGAAAAGACTGACCCATGGCGCCGAGGACCAAGAAGTGGATATGAGTTCTTAGGTATTAGGACTATTTGAACATGTAAGCTCCCTTTTCACGGGTATCGTGGAAAGGGATTTTTTTATCCTCGCAAGTTTTTTTCCATCGTGTTATATAGGCCCTGTAATTGGTGCCATCCATAATTACTTTTTTGGGTTTAAGAGAATCCAGCCAACGTTCCAAATTGATTTTTGGAGATTGGGAAAGCCATAGCAGGTCCACATCTTTTTTAGTCGGAAAGACGGCAAAACTATCTACCCGATATATCTGTTTTGAATTGATACGAAGAGCGTTTCCTATGGATTTGTTTTTCAACGATTCCAAATGCTCTCCAATTTTATAGTGTATGGCCATCTTTTCTACTAGAGTACTATCCGAAGTATACGAAGAGAGGTGCCTTTCCTGTTGATGAAGCAATACGGATACTTTTGACGAATGTGCGATAAGATATCTGCTGCTGTTTTGAAGATGAATCGCTCTTCTCAAACCTAAAAGTTGCAACCCGATTATGGCAGAACTTAGGATCAAAACAGATTTAAATTTAGGTTTTGATAAAACCAGTACCAAGCTGATAAATAAAACATACAATAGCATCATTTGAAAGCCATCCAATGGAATTTCTTTGAAGACAAAACTTTCCTGGTCTGCCACCCAAGAAACGATAACGTTCATTATTCCAATACTATAATTGTAACCAATTACCAATGTTTCTGGAAGAAGGTTTGCCAATGAAAGAATCATGGTTAAAATACCTGTTCCTAAAATGACTCCCAAAAAGGGAATAATCAATAAATTGGAAACAAAAAACAACACAGGGAATTGATGAAAGTAGAATAGACTAATTGGTAATACGCCTAGTTGTGCTGCTAGACTAACCGAGAATAGTTGCCAAGTTTTTCGAACTAGAAAATGGTCTGGAAACCAAAATCTTTGCAATTTGGGGTAAATCCATACAATGGCAAACACCGCGGCGTAACTCATTTGAAAACCTACCTGAAACAAGACCAAAGGATTCATTAATAAAATGAAGAACATGGAAAGCGCAATGATGTTAAAAGAGTTTGTTGGTCTATTTAGGAATTGTGCATAGGCTAAAAAAGAAAACATGGTCACTGCCCGAACCACAGAGGGAGACAAGCCAGCTAGAAAGGCATACCCCCAGAGTAACAATACAACACAAACTAATCGAATAGTTTCCCCTTTAGGGAGGTATGTCAATGGCCTAAACAAAAACTGAAAAAGCCATAGAAGTATGCCTACATGCAATCCGGAAACTGCCAAAATATGTACCGCCCCTGCATCTTTATAGTTAGTGTAGGTTTCTTCAGAAATATCATCTCTTTTTCCCACTAAAAGTGCCTGAATGACCCCAAATTCATTTTTGCCAAACTTTTCTCGAGATAAGTTCTTGATGATGGTTTCCCTAGTTTTCATGGCCATTCCATATAAGGAATGATTGGATTTTTTTCTCTGCAATACAGCTTCGGGAGCAATTGTGATTTTGTGATGAATCCCCTGTTTCTTCAGATAGTCCTTGTAATCAAACTGATGTGGGTTCAAAGGAGATTGAAGCTCATCGAGTTTAGCCAAAAGAACCACTTCATCATCCACTTGAAAAGGTTTTAATAAGGATTCCTTTGCAATGTTCAAAATCAGCTTTCCAGTGCATTGTTTTTCTTCAAAAACATTTACCCTGGCAATATATCGCTGCTGATAAGGATTTGGTTTAAGGACTTCTGTAATTTTTAATTGCCAAACGCCCGTTTTTTCAATAGGAAAATGGGAATAGTGATTGGACAAAGCTTTTCCAAGAGCAATTGTGGTTATCAAAATACCAATGCATGCTATTGAAGATACCAATGGCCAGAAAAATAGCTTCTGAATGCGCCATGTCCAAGCCAAAAGGACCAATGACAGAATCAAAATAAAGAATATAGGGAGTAACGGAGGTTCCCAATAGAACCCCAAGATTATCCCAAAAATTAAAAGTATGGTCAGTTTGACCGATACAAAGTCAAAAATTCGCATTATAGGATTCGAGTCGCCTTCACAAAGGAGTAGTTCCAGAACCCTTCCCTAAGGGAAGAGACTATCACGCCACGTGAGGTTGTGGAGTGTATGAACTTGATATCGTCTCCCTTTACGTCGACTACCAATCCAACATGGTTGATGCGTTTTCCGCTTTTACTGGTCTTAAAAAAAAGCAGGTCTCCTTTCTGAACCTGTCCAACTTTAACTCGCTTTCCCATTTCAGCCATCTGATACGATGTTCTTGGAAAAGCAATCTCATGTTCTTTTAGACTTACATAAACAAGTCCAGAACAATCCATACCTTTTCGTGTGGTTCCCCCAAACTTGTAGCGGGTACCGTTAAAGGTTAGGGCCGTGGCAATAATATCCTTGGCCTTTTGGTTCTTCTTTTTTTCCTTTTTGGAAATCTTTGGAGTGAGGTTAGTCTCCTCGGATGACCCCTCTACCGTTACGGTTCGGGTCTTGCTGTACGTTCGTTTTTTGCTCGTTCCGCAGCTCATTACTGCAAGAATGCAAAGCAAACCTATAGTTTTTCGCAACATCCAAGAATACAATTTATTTCTTGGAAGGTAAATCTAAGCATTTTTAATGAGTAATTGTGCCGCTTTTTGACTGGCTCCTTGTCCACCTAACTTCTGTTTTAAAAGTGCATAGTCCTTTAAAATCCTTTCTCGTTCTGGCCCATCCAGAATTTTGGTGAGTTCGTTTTTGAGGTTAGCGGTAGTTAAGTCATCTTGAATTAATTCTTTAACCACTTCTTTGTCCATAATCAGATTCACCAACGATATATAATCTAAGGTAATGATGCGTTTTGCAATCTGATAGGATATCCAATTTCCCTTGTAGCACACCACTTGAGGCACATTAAAAAGAGCAGTTTCCAAAGTTGCCGTGCCGCTGGTTACCAGTGCCGCATGCGCATATGTAAGAAGGGCATAGGTTTGATTGGATACAAATCCTACGGCATTTCCTTCTTTAAAAGAAATATAGAACTCATCTGATAAACTAGGAGCTCCAGCAATTACGAATTGATAGTCAGGATAGTCCTTTTGAACCGAAAGCATGATTTCCAACATTTTTTGGACTTCCTGTTTCCTACTACCCGGTAGTAAAGCAACTATCGGTTTATTGGCATCTAAATTATTGCGACTTCTGAATGTAGTTTCATCTTCGATCGAAGTGTTTGCAATGGCATCAATCAAAGGGTGTCCGACAAAATTGACCGTATATCCATGCTTCTTTTCGTAAAAATCCTTTTCAAAAGGAAGGATAACATACATATGATCAATGTCCCTTTTGATTTTTTTGATTCTACTTTCTCGAGAAGCCCATATCTGCGGAGAAATATAATAATTGGTAGAAAAGCCCTGCGCTTTGGCCCATTTGGCAATTCGGAGATTGAACCCAGAAAAGTCAATAAATACTATTAAATCTGGTTGGAACCTTTGTATGTCCTCTTTACAAAATTTGATGTTTTTAAAAATAGTCGGGATGTTCTTGATTACCTCCAAAAACCCCATAAAGGCCATATCCTTATAATGCTTGGCCAGCTCACCACCGGCCCTCTGCATCAAATCTCCACCCCAGCAACGAATTTGTGCGGAGATATCTTGCTCTTTAAGAGCTTTGATGAGGTTGGAGCCGTGTAGATCTCCCGAGGCCTCACCCGCAATTATATAATATTTCATTGCAAAGATTGTTCAGTATCAGCCAGTTATTTTATAGTACAAAATTATTAAAGCTGTCAGCAATGTGGCTATCATTACACCTCTTGCTCTATAATCTCTTTTAAGACGTAGGAAACCAAAAAATGCTATCAGATTTAAAATAGCTCCCAATGCCAACAAACTGCCAATATGACCTTGTTTCACAGCAGCGTTAAAGGTTTCCACAATGCCCAAGTCAGAAAATAACAAAATGTACAAGAGGGTACCCATGGTATTTGCAATAATACCTACTACAAAACCGACAATTATTTCTTTTTTACGATTCATTTAAACTCCAGTTATTTATTTGAGGAATCATATGGTGTGCCGTGAGGTCAAATTGGGTGGGTACAACAGAAACATATCCATTTGCCAAAGCCCATTCATCAGTGTCCTCACCTTTATCCAATAGTTCAAACTCTCCGGTAAGCCAGTAATAATCCTTTCCAGTAGGACTTGTTCTTTTATCAAACTTCTCTTTCCAGTTGGCTCGTGCTTGTCTGCAAACTTTTATCCCTTTCGGCTCAATATCCGATTTAGGAATGTTCACATTCAGTACAGTCCCCTTTGGAATTCCATACGTTAAGGCTTGGGATACAATTTTTTTGACCGCTTTCAACGCAGGTTCAAAGTTGGCTTCCCAAGAATAATCGCATAGCGAAAAACCAATGGCGGGAACGCCCTCGATACCTGCTTCAATAGCAGCGCTCATAGTACCGGAATAAATCACATTAATTGACGAATTGGAACCATGGTTGATTCCACTCACACAAATATCAGGTTTACGGTCCAAGATTTCTTGAAGGGCCAATTTTACACAATCGGCAGGGGTTCCACTACAACTGTATTCGGTGGGAGCACCTTGTTCGGTATCTATCACAACCTTTTTAGAATATAAAGTGTTGTCAATCGTAATGGCATGTCCCATTCCACTTTGGGGACTGTCAGGTGCTACCACGATGACATCTCCAATTTCCTTCATGGTCTGGATTAAGCAACGCAGACCAGGTGCGGTTATTCCATCATCATTGGTAACTAAAATGAGCGGTTTATCCATTTTATATAATTAACAGTCCAAAAATACGTTTTCATAGGGATATGAAGACGGGCTCGTTTAACAAAAAATTATACGCGCCCTCCCTCTCTGGCATGGTTTTTTCAGTATCTTAGGGAATTCATAGAAAAAGAAAAAAGATTAATGTAATGCGGATTTGGTGAGGTAAACCCATCGTATTTGCACCCAACAAATACCACTTTTATGAAAAAGAATTTCACGCTGGCATTTTTAGTGATTTTAGTAGCTGTGGCTTCCTGTAGCTTTACGAATAAATCGTTTGAGAATGATGATAAGGATAAATTGTTATTAGATCTAATCACCTATGTGCTGGAAAAGGGTCATTATGAGCCCAAAAACCTAAATGATAGCTTTTCTTCCAATGTTTTTGATGATTTCATTGATATTCTTGACCCTACTAAGCGTTACTTCCTGGCAAGTGACGTTAGGGAATTTGAGAAGTATAGATTCATGATTGATGACGAAATCAAGAACACTGAAATAACGTTTTTCAATATCGTATACCAACGTCTTAAGAAGCGAATGGGTGAAGCAGAGGAGATTTACAAAGATGTATTGGATACTCCTTTTGATTATAACAAGTCAGAAACCATCAATATCGACTATAAAGATCAAGAGTTCGCTGCAAACAAGAAGCAGTTGCGTGAAAGATGGAGACAGCAGCTGAAGTACAATACTTTAGGTGTTTACGATAATAAGCTTAGCGAAAATGAAGATAATCTGCCTGTAGCTGAGTTGGAGGCTGAAGCAAGAGAAACTACAGAAAATACATTGGGCGAGTTCTTTGATTTTATCAATGACTTGGAACGTAAGGATTGGTTTGTGCAATATATCAACACCATTGTAGATGAGTTTGACCCACATACCTACTACTTTGCTCCAGATGATAAGGAAAAGTTTGATATTGGTATGTCTGGTAAGTTTGAAGGTATTGGAGCCAGATTACAGAAGAAACCTGAAGGTGCTAAAGTCGTGGAAATCATTTCCGGCGGACCTGTATGGAGAGAGCAAAGTCTGGAAGTAGGTGACGAAATCTTAAAGGTAGGGCAAGAAGGAGAAGAACCCACGGATATTGTGGGGATGCGTTTGGATGACGCCATTAAACTTATAAAAGGCCCTAAAGGATCTACTGTAGATTTGACCGTACGTCGCGTTGATGGAACAATTGAGGAGGTTTCTATAACCAGAGATGTGGTTATGCTTGAAGAGGCTTATGCAAAATCGGCAACGGTGAAAGATGCAGGAAACAAATACGGATTAATCAACCTTCCCAAATTCTATGTAGATTTTGAAGACTATACGGAAAGAAATGCGGCAACTGACGTAGCCAAGGAAGTGGAGCGTCTTAAAGAAGAAGGAGTTGAAGGTATTATCCTTGATTTAAGGGATAATGGGGGAGGTTCTTTGAAAACTGTTGTGGATATGGCCGGTCTTTTTATTAAAGATGGACCTATTGTACAAGTACGCTCATCGGGACAACGAAAAGAAGTTCACGAAGATAAAGACGAAAGAATTCAGTGGGATGGACCATTGGTAATATTGGTTAACGAATTGTCAGCCTCCGCTTCAGAGATATTGGCTGCCGCAATGCAAGATTATAAGAGAGCGGTGGTAATTGGAAGCAAGCAGACTTTTGGTAAGGGAACGGTTCAAAATGTAATTCCTTTGGACAATATTGTTCGCAGTAATGAACATGGAAATTTGGGAGCGATTAAATTGACCACCCAAAAATTCTATAGAATCAATGGAGGGTCTACGCAATTGGAAGGTGTTAAGAGCGACATCGTGGTTCCGGACCGATATAGTTATATCGATTTAGGGGAAAGGGATCAAGAGAACCCATTGGAATGGGATAGAATTTCAGCTGCTGACTATGAAGCATGGGATGGTTACATTGATTTTGAATCCACAATCGCCAACAGTAAAAAGCGAATGTCTGAAAACCCATATATCGAATTGATTGAAGAAAACGCGAAGTGGTTAAAGGAGCAGCAAGATGAAACAACAGTTTCTTTGAATTACGATGCCTATAAACAACGCGAGGAACAAGCCAAGAAAAAATCCGAACAATTTAAAAGTTTGAGAGATTATGATTCAGAGTTGACTTTTGAATCATTGCGATATGAGACGGAATTGTTTACCCAAGACTCAGTACTACGTGAAAAGCGTAACCGTTGGCACAAGAACTTGGCCAAAGACATTTATGTGGAAGAGGCCATTAACGTTCTAAAGGACCTTAAGTTGAACAACATTAAAGGTGCAGAACGCAGACTTGCCAGCGTTAAGGGATAAACCTCATATTTAATAATATAAAAGAACCGACCTTTTTAGGTCGGTTTTTTGTTTTTAAATCATTTCGTTTTTTGTAAGCCAATGAATACGTCAAGCTATATTTCATATCCACCAATTTGAAATGGTATTTTTAACTGAAATTCCCGAACTTCACGTATCGGACGATATAGTCCATTAAAACGGAGCCATATCTTTATCGTTGTGCATAATGTTCAAAAAACTGCTAACATCAATATTATTAGTATCTCAATTATCCTTTTCACAAACTGAAAAGGATGATTATGAAATCTATGCTTCAATATTAGCAGAGCAACTAAAATTTGGAATTAGTGACGAAACAGATTCAATTGTTCTAATTGAACAATTCGTCAACAAACATGATGTATCTGATTATGAACTTTTCGATTATAAAACTGACTCTATTCATGGTTCGGATATTAATTTTCTATCCTCAAATGGAGTTTCTAAATCTTTTATAAATCGCTTAAAGAATGAATCGGAATTAAGAAAAGTTATAAAAGAATTGACAGATGACTTTACTATTCAACCGAAGATAAAAGCGGAATTATTATCGACTAACTATTTGAATATTCAAAGCATATCAACAGAAAAGTTTAATTCTTATTTCCGAAAAAAACGCTGGAGAAAAAATGCCTGGAAAAGAATTAAAAGAAAATATGGTACTGATAATATAATTGAGTTTTCAAAAGTAAATTATAATGGAAATTTCGCAACAACATATTGCGGAATCAATTGTGGTGGCCTATGTGGAAATGGATTCTTTATTGTTCTTGAGAGAATAGATGAAAAATGGAAAACAATAGCTTTAATAAATTTATGGGAATCTTAAAACACTATGAACAACAATGTATAACCGTAATTACGGCGGATTCGACTAACCTTCGACTAACCTTCGACTGCGCTCAGGGCTGGCTGAATCCACTCGGAATTGCTAAAGTCAGTGCCAAACCGAAACTAAACGCATATAAACCCGTAACTGACGGTTATACGAGACCGATAAGTGCAATCCTAAAAACATACGTCTCTTTTGCGCGTATTTATAATTGAGAACAAAGGATTCAGATCAGTTTTTTATTTACATACCGCCTGATTTGGCTATTTTGCGCTTCATGGGTAAAAGAACAACGTATACCATTCTACTGGCTATTTGTATTATTGGTTTTTGGCTTTTTGAAAACTTCTATACCCCAGACACGTACTCATCTAAAAGTAAAACAGGACGTAAGGAAGTAATCCACGGTGATTTTTTGCCTAGCTCTACTTACGGCGATGTGGTTAAACATGAATACTATACATTGTCCTATAGCGAATCTCATGAACAGGCAGAATGGGTGGCCTATCCGCTCAAAAGAGAACATCTTACCAATGATGATAGAAGGAGACCCTATTTTATCGAAGACCCCGAAGTAAAATCCAAATCTGCTGATTGGCGAAATTACCAAGGTTCAGGTTACGACAGAGGGCATTTGGTTCCTGCTGGGGACCGTAGATTTTCGGAACAAGCCTATAACGAAACGTTCTATACCAGTAATATAAGTCCCCAAAATCGCGACTTTAACGCTGGAGTTTGGAACAGATTGGAACAACAGGTGCGATTTTGGTGTAAGAAGTATGGTAACTTGGTGGTAATTACAGGAGGTGTTCTAAAAGATAATCTTGAGGAAATAGGAGAGGAAGATGTGGATGTGCCGGAGGCTTTTTTTAAAATCGTTTATCGCGAAACTGCAGATGAAATAGAAGTGATTTCATTTCTCATGCCCAACCAAGAAAGCAATTTACCTTTGCATGATTTTGTGATTGCCATAGATGAAATAGAACGGCAAACGAATATTGATTTCTTTTACAAGCGGCCTAAGGAATGGCAGAATCAATTGGAGTCCAGAGTCGATCTTACCAACTGGCAGTTTTAAAGACCGTCCCGCAATCTGTTGGAATCCAATTTCAAGAAAATGAATAAGAGTAATGTAAAGAACATTAGCCCAGACCCACCGTAGCTAAAAAAGGGCAGGGGGACCCCGATAGTGGGCAAAAGACCTATTACCATACCTATATTGATGATATAGTGTATGAGCAAAATGGAAATAACCCCATAACCGTACATGCGACAAAAGTCATTTTTTTGTCTTTCGGCCACATAAATCAATCTAAGAAAGAAGAGCGAAAATACGATGATTACAGTAGTAGTTCCCATAAAGCCCCATTCCTCACCCACTGAGCTAAAAATGTAGTCGGTGTGCTGTTCCGGAACAAAATCTCCCTTGGTTCGGGTACCTTCCAAAAAACCCTTACCAAAAAACCCACCTGATTCGATTGCCTTTTCAGATTGATACGTATTATAGCCTATGGTTTTCCGGATTTCTTCCAGCTTGTCTTTATCTTTTTCCAAGCTCAACCATAAAGCAAATCTATCTCTATGGCGTTGTTCGAATACATTTTCGTACACAAAGTTCACAGAGAGCGAAAAGAGAATCGACAATACCAAAGCAATACTTAAAGGTATTATTGGAATTTTCGTCGATTTCCTTTTAAAAAGAAAAGTGAGAACGGTTAAGGTTCCCAAGCCAATACCAATCCAAACCGTACCAAACATTAAAGTGGTGGCGAAAAGGACTACTATGATTACTAAAATTCCCAAATAATAAAGCGGAAATCCCTCCCTAAAAAGGACAAAGAAAAGTGAGAAATAAATCAGTGCGCTACCAGGATCAGGTTGAGGCAAAATAAGAAGTGCGGGTAAAAGGATAATCAACAAGGCATATAGCTGGTGTTTTTTGTTTCGGATATCGGTTTGAATGTCACTTAAGTATTTAGCCAATGCCAATGCCGTTGTAACTTTGGCCAATTCGGAAGGTTGGAGATTTAAAAAACCCAAATCGTACCACGAGGTAGCACCAGCTATGGTTTTGCCAAAGAGAAAGAGCCCTACTAAAAGTACTAAGGACGAGATGTAAAAGATAGAAGCGAATCGTTCAAAAAAACTGGTTTCCACAAATAGAACCAATACAATTACCCCTAAGGAGATAATGATAAAAAACAACTGCTTTCCATATAATGTGGAAAAATCAAAAATGGAACCATCTGGATTGGAGAGCGTGGTGGAATAGATATTTATCCATCCTATAAAAACCAAGAAAGCATATAAAAAAACGCTGATCCAGTCTATTCTCTTGACCAGTCCTCTACCAGACATACTCGTTTATCTTGAAAGGTTCCCCACTATACGGTTTTGCGTATTCGTGTTCAAGGGTTTTCTCCAGCATTCTTTTTTCCAGATCTTTGCGGGTAATTTCTCCCTTTACATATTTTTCAATCAAAAGGGAAGCAATGTGCCCTGCGTATCTTGCCCCATAATATCCATTTTCAATATAAACGGCCAATGCAATTTTTGGATTCTCAACGGGAGCAAAAGCTACAAAAACCGAGTGATCCGTCAATTGCATTCGTTCTCCATTGATCCGCACAAAATTTTCTACTGTTCCAGTTTTTCCTGCAATTTCTATTCCGGGAACTTGAACCCAACGTGCAGTACCATATTTATAAACGTTGGCCATGCCTTCAATTACGGGTTCAAAGTGTTTGCGGTCTATGGTGGTATATCTGGGTTCGGTGAATCTGGGGTCAATGGATCCATTTCCCACACTCTTTATAACATGAGGTGTAAAAAAATAACCACGATTGGCGATGGCAGCGGTCATATTGGCCAATTGCAATGGTGTGGCGGCAACCTCACCTTGACCAATTGAATTGGAAATAATGAATGATGATGCCCATCTATTGTCTCCATACGCTTTGTCATAATACGCTTTATCAGGAATGCGTCCGGGTCGCCCTGTGGGCAAATCAGTCCCCAGATAACCCCCCAAACCAAAGCTTTTCATATGTTTTTCCCAAGCATCCATCCCTTCATCTGTGGTTTTATACTTGCCATAAATCTTTCTAAAGGTACCAGCAAAATATGCATTGCATGATTGATAAATACCAGAATTCAGGTCACGCATACCACCTCCACAGTGGCAACCTCTTTTGGTGTTTCCCACATAAAACCCATTGTAACATCTAAACTTGGTAGAGGTGTCGATGACGCCTTCCTGAAGTGCCACTAAGGCATTCAAGGTTTTAAAGGGAGATCCAGGGGATGGTTCGGCTAAAATGGAACGGTCCCAGGTAGGTTTGGAAATAGTATCGTAGTGAAGTTTGGTGTAATTTCTGGAACGTTCTCTTCCCACTAAAAGTGCAGGGTCGTAGGTGGGTCCGGAAATCATGGCCAAAATCTCACCACTTTTCGGTTCCAGGGCTACTATTCCACCTCTTTTGCCGTGCATCAACCGTTCACCATATTCCTGCAATGCTTTATCCAGAGTAATTCTAATTTCTTTTCCTTGTTGGGGAAGCGTATCTAGTTTACCGGCTTTGTAAGGGCCTATATCTCTATTAAAACGATCTTTTTGAATGTATTTTACCCCTTTACGCCCTCTTAGTGTCTCCTCATATTGTTTCTCAATTCCGGTACGTCCTTTGAGTTCTCCTGCTACATAATATGGATTGTTCTGAAGGTCTCGTTCGTTAACTTCACTAATGTATCCCAAAACATTCGCCGCACTATTGGTGGCGTAGTATCTTAGTGATCGTTTTTGGATATAGAATCCTTCAAAGTGACGCATTTTTTCTTGTAGACCTGCATAATCTTCTTTGGAAAGTTGAGGTACAAGAACTGAAGGAAGCCGTGGAGAGTACGTTCTCGCTCTTTTCATTTTGGAAATGAAGGCTTTCTTATCAATCCCCAACAAATTGCAAAACTCCAAAGTATCCAACGGTTGAACTTCTCTTGGAATGACCATCACATCATACGCTGGCTGATTTCCAACTAAAAGCTCACCATTTCGATCATACACATAACCTCTTTCCGGGTAATCGTAAATTGCCTTGATGGCTGGGTCCTCAAGGGTTTGATTTGGTGAAAAACTAAAAAGCTGCAGATATGACAAGCGGCTTATAAAAACAAAACCGACGATAATAACTACGGAAGAGAGTAACAGTTTTTTCATATGTCAGACCTAATAAGTGTCCCTATATTTTCCTAACGGAAATATGAAGGGTTTATTCGCTTTTGGGGCTAAAAAGTGAACTAAACATGGCACATAAGAAAAAAGTGACCAAGCTAGTGGTTACAAATTTCTTCAAAATTAAGAGGATATGTGATAAACTTAAAATTTCTAGGAAAAAGAATATTAAATGATGCGCCAATATTAACAGTCCCAAAAAGGTGAGTCTCTGCACTTTTGTAGTATTCTTGAAACTAAAGTTTTGAAATTCATAATTCACTCCAAAACAGAACCGCATGATCAAGGGTCGAATAAAAGCAGAGGTCAACGTTGCAAATGTGTGCAAGGCCAAGGTATCCGAAAAAATATCAATAATCAATCCTAGCAAAAAAGCAGTAAGAAGAAAGACCGCCCTATTTCCTTTTATGGGAAACCAGTACAGAAAAATGACATAGACCATCGGATTGATGGAATCTAAAAAATTAAGGGTATTAAAAATTAGTACCTGTGTCAAAACAAGCAATACAAACCTTAGAATATTTAAAAAGACAACATTATTCATCTACGGTCAATTCTTCCAGTTCTTTGATCTCCTTTTTATTCTTGTTTTTTATAAGATAGATGTTCTTCACATTGGCCATGTCGTTAAAAAGTTCTACATCAATATTGTAGAAACTCTTAGAAGCGTTCAAGTCGTATTTTTTGATTACCCCAACGGGTATATTTTCAGGAAAAATACTGGACATTGCACCGGTAACAATGGTATCTCCAACCACTAGCGGCACCAATCTAGGGATATCCACCAATTGTACTACCCTGTAATCGCGGGCATCCCAAACCAAAGACCCAAAATAATCTGTGTTCTTTATTTTGGCATTGATGTTTGATTTTGTGTTCAAAACGCTTTGGACGGTTGAAAAATTGGATGAAGTATTTTCAACAATGCCCAAAATGCCACGAGTGGTAATCACACCCATATCCTGTTCTATCCCGGAATTGCTTCCTTTGCTAATGGTCAAGTAATTTCTAGGTGAGGAAAAACTGTTTTTTATGACTTTCGCATTGGTAACACTATATTCCAGTTGAGTGGTATCCAAAGTCTGTTGGATTTTTTCAGGTGAATTGAAAAGTAACTTGCGCAGACGTTCATTCTCTTGGACAAGTCTGTAATTTTCTTCGCGTAGCGAAAAATAGCCAGATATGTCAGCTGCGTTCCCGTATACCTTTCCTGTAACCCATTTGGAAGAATTAAAAAATCGGGACTGGTGGTAAGAATGAGAACGAATCGTTAGGACCAACGCTATCAAAGCCAAAAAACCATAGAGGAAAGAGTTTCTATAGTTGAGTATAAAATTGATGATGCGCTGCATGCAATCGTTGGGTTAGAATGGTTGTGGAAATAGTAGTTCCACTGTTATGTTCAATACGCGTCTATTTTATAAGAATGCTTTTGTACCGCTCCAAATTTTTCAATGCTATTCCTGTTCCTCGAACAACGGCTCGTAACGGATCTTCGGCAATATAAACCGGTAAATCTGTTTTTTGGGAAAGTCTTCTATCCAAGCCTCTTAGCATAGAACCGCCTCCTGCCAGGTAAATTCCCGTATTGTAAATATCCGCTGCCAATTCAGGTGGGGTTTGTGATAAGGTTTCCATTACAGCATCTTCCACGCGTAATATACTTTTATCCAATGCTTTAGCAATTTCTCGATACGAAACCTGTACTTGTTTGGGTTTTCCCGTGAGCAGGTCCCTTCCTTGAATGGATTTATCATCCGGCGGAGATTTTAAATCCTCCGTAGCAGAACCTATCTCAATTTTTATTGCTTCGGCAGTACTCTCTCCAACATACAGATTGTGTTGGGTACGCATATAATAAATAATGTCGTTGGTGAACACGTCACCCGCAATTTTCACTGATTTGTCACACACAATACCTCCCAAGGCAATAACGGCGATTTCTGTTGTACCACCACCTATGTCTACAATCATGTTTCCCTTAGGTTGCATGATATCCAAGCCTATACCGATGGCTGCTGCCATTGGCTCGTGAATAAGATAGACTTCCTTACCATTTACCCGTTCAGCAGATTCGCGTACTGCACGCATTTCCACTTCGGTAATGCCTGATGGAATACAGATAACCATACGTAAAGCGGGGGGGAACCATTTTTTCTTTAGTGCAGGAATGTTCTTAATGAACATATTGATCATCTTTTCAGACGCATCAAAATCTGCAATTACCCCATCTTTCAAAGGTCGTATGGTCTTTATGTTTTCATGGGTTTTTCCCTGCATCATGTTGGCCTCTCTACCAACGGCGATAATCTTACCAGAAACTCGGTCTCTAGCAACAATCGAAGGGCTGTCTACTACAACTTTATCTAGGTGGATGATAAGGGTATTTGCAGTACCAAGGTCAATAGCAATCTCCTCGGTCATGAAATCAAAAAATCCCATAAAAAGCTTTGGTTTTTTGGATTAACGGTAAAATTATCGGCTAATGTACTAAAATTAATGCTTAAAATGTCGAGTGCCAGTCATAACCATGGCCATGTCATTTTCGTTGCAAAAATCAATACTTAGTTGGTCTTTTATAGAACCTCCAGGTTGTATAACGCTTCGTATCCCAGCTTCGTATGCAATCTCTACACAATCGGGAAATGGGAAGAAAGCATCACTGGCCATAACGGCTCCATTTAAATCGAAGTTGAAGGACTTTGCCTTATTTATGGCCTGATTCAAAGCATCTACCCTTGAGGTTTGCCCAGTTCCACTAGCACAAAGCTGCTTATTTTTAGCCAATACGATGGTGTTGCTTTTTGTGTGCTTGCACAATTTGGAGGCGAACAACAAATCCTCAATTTCTTGGGAGCTTGCCTTTCTTTTGGTGACAGCTTCCAAATCACCTTCGCTATCAGTCTTAAAATCTTTGTCTTGCACCAAAACCCCATTGAGGCATGTTCTTAACAAAGTTTCGGGGAGTGCAACTTCTTTTTGAATCAAAATGATTCGGTTTTTCTTCCCTTTAAGCACCTCCAACGCATTCTCGGAATAACTGGGAGCAATCACCACTTCACAGAAGAGCTTATGGATTTCTTCGGCGGTTTCCACATCAATTTCAGTGTTGGCAATCAAAATACCTCCAAAGGCAGAAACGGGATCTCCTGCCAAAGCATCAACATAAGCTTGTTTTATGTTGTTTCTAGTGGCCAGACCGCAAGCGTTGTTGTGTTTTAAAATGGCAAAAGTAGGGTCATCACCTTTGAATTCTCCCATGAGATTGACTGCAGCATCCACATCCAAAAGATTATTGTAGGATAGCTCTTTGCCATGTAACTTGTCGAACATGCCTTCAAAATCCCCAAAGAAAAAACCTTTTTGGTGGGGATTTTCTCCATATCGCAAAACCTTTCCTTGGGTTTCGCTGATTTTTAAAACGGCTTCTTCATGATTCTTGTTAAAATAATTGAATATGGCCGAATCATAGTGAGAAGAAACATTAAAGGCCTTGGAGGCAAAACGTTTTCTGTCTTCTAAAGAGGTAGATCCATCTCCCTCGGTAATGACGTTCAAAAAGTCTTCATAATCTTCCATTGAAGATACACAGAGCACATCTTTGTAATTTTTAGCCGCGGCTCGAATTAGCGAAATACCTCCTATATCAATTTTCTCAATAATGTCTTGTTCGGAGGCACCACTAGCCACGGTTTTTTCAAAAGGATAGAGATCAACAATAACGATATCCAATTGTGGAATGTCAAATTCTTCCATTTGAGCCACATCTCCCTCATGGTCCTGCCGGTTCAGTATTCCGCCAAAAACCTTGGGGTGCAATGTTTTTACCCGTCCCCCTAAGATGGAAGGATAACTGGTTACATCTTCCACTGGAACTACGGGAATCCCAAGTTCTTTGATAAATTTTTCGGTTCCTCCGGTGGAATAAAGAGTAACGTTAAGTTCGTGTAGTTTTTTAACGATAGGTTCCAATCCATCCTTATGAAATACTGAAACTAGGGCGCTGGAAGCTTTTTTGGAAGTGCTCATGTGGTGTCTTAAAAATCAATTTCTTAAGCACACAAAAGTAAATTTTTTGTAAAGAAAATCAGAGAGGGTTTATCAACAAAAAACAGTGAGTTTTAAAGAATTTGGGCCACATTGTCATTAACAAATTCCAAAAAGCGCTCATCTGCTTCAGAAAAAGGGTCGGGAGTGTTGGAATCTATGTCTATCTGACCAATATTTTCTCCATTCTTAAAAAGTGGGATAACGATTTCAGACTTTACGGTAATACTGCAGGCGATGTAGTTGTCCTGAGCCGCCACATCGGGGACAACAAAATTCTCATTGCTCACCGCCACTTGTCCACAAATCCCTTTTCCAAAAGGAATAATGGTATGGTCCGTGGGTTCACCTGCGTAAGGGCCCAATTTCAATTCTTGTTTATCTCCATTTTTAAAATAGAAACCTACCCAATCATAATACGGAATTTCTTTTTTCAAAAAATCACATAGTAATTGAAGACGATGGTCCACATGTGTTTCTTGTTGAAGTATTTCCTGTACTTGTGGCTTTAAGGTTTCAAACATGGTATTTTGTATGTGTTCAGTATGTGAAATAGTCGTGCAAAAATCGAAAAAATTTCAGTGCTAATACCCTAAAGTTTGGTTAAGCTTTAACTATACTGGAAAACGAAGTTGACATATTTTGTATTTTTGCTTTGTGAAAAAAAGAATTCAAAAAATATTTTCAGTTTTCATGTCCCTTTTGGTACTGCTTTCTACAATTTCGTGGAGCGTGGATAAACACTTGTGTATGGGACGTGTTATGGATATTTCTTTTTTCACGGAAGCAGATGATTGCGGTATGGAAGCAGGCCTTGCCCTATTGGAAAAGGACAGCGAAAAACCCCATTGTTGCGATGATGAATCCTTTATTCTGACAGGTCAGGATGACCTTAGTTTAAGTTGGTCCGACTTTGACCTGGAACAGCAAGTTTTTCTAGTTGCTTTTACTACCTCTTATTTTGAACTATTTGTTCCTCTTGAAGAACTGCCTGTTCCTTATGAGGAATATCCTCCACCAATCTTGGTCAGGGACATTCACGTTCTGGACCAGGTCTTTTTAATATGATGTATTGAATCTAAATGAATACCCTTGACTTCTGGCAAGTTAGGGAGTTTGACTATTCAATTAACAATGATTCAATATATACATGAAAAAAATTAGCATTATACTTTTTTGGTTTCCAGTACTATTGATTGCCCAGGATAAAATAGAAGGGGTAGTCTTGGAAGCTAATTCAGAGAATGAACGTATAGGTCTCTCTGGAGCCAATGTGTACTGGTTGAACTCTCCTTTGGGGACAATAACCCAGGAAGATGGAACCTTTACCATTCCATATGACCCAAAATATAATAAGTTGGTTATTAGTTATATCGGTTTTTCGACGGATACATTAACCATTAACTCGCCACGTAAGGTGAATCATACTTTGCAACCCTCAAATCAGTTGGATGAGGTGGTGGTGGAACAAAAGAAAGAGGCTGTGGAAAAAGCCTTTTTTTCAGCGCAGAACGTAGTTACTGTAAATAGCGAAGAACTTTTAAAAGCGGCCTGTTGCAACCTTTCCGAAAGCTTTGAAACAAATCCAGCGATTGATGTCAATTTCAATGATGCGTTGACTGGAACCAAGCAGATTCAAATGCTAGGCCTTACCAGTCCATATCTGTTGATTACTCAGGAGAATATACCCATGGTTCGAGGAGCTTCACAAGCGTATGGTTTAACCTTTACTCCCGGGACTTGGGTGGAAAGTATCCAAATTACAAAAGGAGCTGGCAGTGTAACCAATGGGTATGAGAGTATTTCTGGGCAAATCAATACGGAGTTGCAAAAACCCCTATCAGATGTTCCTGTATTTGTAAATGGGTATGCGAACTTAAATGGCAGATTGGAGCTCAATACACATCTAAATACAAAGCTTTCGGACAAATGGAGTACTGGGTTTTACATCCATGGAAACCGAAGGGATGTAGAAGTTGATAACAACGATGATGGGTTTTTGGACATTCCATTGGCCAATCAAATTAATGTCATGAACCGATGGCAATATCAAAATCCGGAAACAGGTTGGGTGAGCTTTATCAACTTACGTTTTTTGAATGACGAAAAACAGGTGGGCCAAGCTGATTTTAACCCGGATACGGACCGTTTTACCACCAACGCATGGGGCAGTGAAATTGATACCAGAAGGTTTGATAGTTCTGTGAAGCTGGGTTACGTATTTCCGCAACTTCCGTTTCAAAGTTTTGGTTTTCAAGCTTCGTATAGTAACCATGCTCAAGATTCGTTTTATGGATTCAATGTGTATGATATAGATCACGAAAGCATTTATTCCAACTTTTTGTTCAATTCCATCATAGGAAATACAAAACATAAGTTTACTACAGGGCTTTCTTTTGCTTATGATGGGTATGAAGAATTGGTGAATACACAACAATTTAGCAGAACAGACCAATCTTTGGGAGCCTTCTTTGAATACAGTTATACCAATTTGGAAAAACTGAGTCTTACTGCCGGATTGCGTTTAGATACGCATAACCGTTTGGGAACGTTTTTTACTCCAAGATTACATGTTCGCTATACACCATGGGAAAGGGGAAGTCTTAGAGCTTCTTTTGGATTGGGTAGAAGAGCTGCTAACATATTTGCTGAAAATCAAAAACTGTTTGCTTCCAGTCGGATTATTCAGCTTGATGGCAATGGAGGCAATGTCTACGGATTTGATGCTGAGAAAGCAGTCAATTTTGGTTTCGGTTTTCTTCAGAAGTTTACGTGGTTAAACCGACCTGGTTCGTTTTCGGTGGATTTTTATCGAACCGATTTCCAAAATCAAGTCGTTGTGGATTGGGAAAACCCTAATGAGGTTAGATTTTCCAATTTAGATGGGGAAAGCTTTGCGAACAGTCTTCAGGTTGAGGTAAACCATGAAGTATTGCCAAATGTTGAGTTGAGAATGGCCTATAAGTATTATGATGTAGAAACGACCTATCAAACAGGATTGTTACAAAGACCTTTGCAGGCACAACATCGGTATTTTGCAAATGTAGGCTACAATACCACCCCAAAGGAAAATGGGAGTCAATGGCGATTTGATTATACCCTTCATGCTTTGGGAAGGCAAAGACTGCCTAGTACGGCTTCCAATTCCGTGGAATTTCAATTGGGGGATTTTGCAGAGGGCTATAGTCTGATGAATGCACAGGTGACCAGAGTATTTTCCCCTAAATTTGAATTGTATTTGGGAGGAGAAAACTTAACGGCTGTTAGACAGGATAATCCAGTTTTGGGTGCACAGGACCCATTTGGACCAAATTTTGATACTTCCATTGTGTTCGCCCCGATACTTGGAAGAATGGTGTACATGGGGTTTCGATTTAAATCATAAAAACTAAAAATAAATACCTAAAAAAATGAAAAAAGGAATAATGATTATGTTAAGCTTGTTGATTTCCGCAGTCTCTTTTGGACAGGAAAAAAACAAGAAAATGACCTTTGAGGTAGATGGGAAGTGTGATATGTGTAAAGTGCGTATTGAAAAAGCGGCACTAAGCGTACCTGGCGTAAAATATGCAGTTTGGGATATTCCAACGCATCAATTGTCAATGGTTGTGGATGAACGTAAAACAAATGCTATGGAAATTAAATCTGCCATTGTACAAGTTGGGCATGATACCAAGGAGTTAAAAGCCACTGAAGAAGCGTATGAGAGTGTGCATCCTTGTTGTAAATACCGTGAGGATAATACCGACGATAGTAAAAAACACTAAATGGAACAGACCTATTCTGTAACGGGAATGACCTGTCAAGGTTGTGTGGCTTCTGTTCAGGAGAAGTTGTCCAATGTTGATGGCATTCTGGATGTGAGGGTCGATTTAGAAAAAGGACAAGCCACAACGGAAATGTCCAAAACTATCTCCTTGGCACAACTTCAGTCCGCTTTGCCTGCGAAATATGTGATTTCTGAAAAAAGTAATGTTGCTTCAACACCCGTTAGTGCTGAAGAAAAATCAAAATGGGGACAGCTTCGTCCCCTTTTCTTGATTTTTGCCTATCTATTTGCTACGGCATTTTTGCTCAACTATAAAGACTGGAGCACTTCCGAAGCTATGTTGGATTTTATGGGGTTGTTCTACATTGTTTTTAGTTTCTTCAAATTTTTGGACTTAAAAGGCTTCCCTGAAAGCTTTCGAATGTATGACCCACTTGCCAAAGCGCTTCCTCCTTATGGTTGGATGTATCCATTTATGGAACTAGCCTTGGGACTTATGTTCTTAATGCGATTTTGGATTCCGATTGCACTTTGGGTCACTGTAATCATCCTGGGAATAACCACCATTGGAGTGACCAAGGCCTTGTTGGATAAGAAAAGCATCCGTTGTGCATGTTTGGGCACTGCATTGAACCTGCCAATGACGGAAGCTACCTTTATTGAAAATACCATTATGTTGATTATGGCTGCTTATATGCTATTCCAATGAGATTTTTTCACTATGTGAAATCAAGGTACCGTCGTCTGCCATTCCTTCAAAGAATAAGGTGACATTGGTAACGCCATCATCGGGAAGGGTCAAAGTAGCTTCCCCTTTCTTGTTGGTGACTAGATTGGGTTCCCAATGTACAATACCGCTGCTCAAAAAGTTTTCATTTGAATAATCATATTGAGGGCGGTAGAATTTTTTGGGTCTTGTGAAACTGTTTTCAACCAGCTTTTCAGCAAAGCTTAATGTTGTAGGGGAGTAGCCACCTGTTTTTCTATAAATTCGTATGGTGCCTCCGCCGAAGTCAGGTCCTTCAAAAAGCCCGTCTTTTGTCAAGTAAATTTCGTCAATCTGATATAGCGGAATGTTTGCCAATTGCGTAAAATCTCTGACAAGTATATCATTGTCATATACAGCTACCGGTCCTGCTAAAGGAATAGGACTTCCTATTAATAAAACGTTGTTCGCAAAGTCTTCTTGAACACGAAACCCCTGTCTTCTAATAAAATCCGATAATAAAGGATTCCTTTTAACATCATCATCTGATATTTTGAACCCGTCGAATAAGCCATTGATAAGAGGCGAAGCACGTGTCAATTTCTTTTCAATTCGTTCTTCAGATACTGTTACTCCTTCTAGAAAAATAGTATTGTCCTGTTTAAAGAGTGGTTTGTCAGTGGTATTGCCATTTTGGTTGTTAATCTCTTTAGAGATGCCAAAAGGGATTTTCTTTCCAAGGGACTCTTGGGCGATAGAATCACCTAACACTTTAGTAGATAAGAACGTAGTTTCCATTTCTGGCTTCCTTAATTTTTTGTTCCTGTTCCTTAGTGAAAGCATTAAAGTGTCCCCGTTGAATTGAAGAAAGTTGTCTATTTGGAAATTTGTGGAGTCCTTAAGTTCTACAAACTGCATATTGAACATATTCCCTTGTTGGATGACCAGTTGGTCTCCCTTCCGTATTTTGGAATTTAGTTTGCCAGAGACCGAAATCCCATTTTCAAAAGGATGTTCAATTTTTGGAGGGCCGTCAAAAATGCCCCTCCAATCATAACTACTCCATCCTTGTGTCAATAGGATCAAATCAAGTTCATACGCTTTCGTTCTATCAATATCTTCAAAATATCTCGCGGCATGTTCAACCTCCGACCTCAGATAAGGGGTGAGCAAAAAATTGGAAACAATACTTGAGTGGGTATTTTTTGATGTAGTTTCCGATGGAAGTGCTGAGACACTTAAGGATACTGGAGTGTTGTTTTTTGAAAATGCATTTATCAATACTGAAACGGAATCTTTGTTTTTTCTTTGGGGTACTTCAACCTCCAGCTTGCCCAATTTTAAATTTTGGTAATTGAATACCAATCGTTCTGAGATTGGGTTTAAATCATCATCAAAAAGCGTAATAATATTTGTACCACTCAGCAGTTTGCTCTTGCCAATTTTGATAACTTTTTTTAGTTCATCTATTTTAAAAGTTTTTAAGGCCATAAGGCCGTCACGATGAACCGCCATATGGAAATTCTTACCCGATATTTCTTTTAAGGTAGAAGGGTTGGTTTTCAATGAAATGACAATTTTATCCTCTAAAATATTGTTGACATTTATGACTATACCTTTCCGTTTTGGTTCCGGAAGTTTTTTGTTAATGGTCTCGCCATTTGGTAATATTGCCTCAAGTGTCAGCGGATATTCAACGTTTCCTGGTAGTATAAATTTACCGACGCCGTAACTGTTGGTAACAACATCAGCCACCTTTTCACTGTTTGGAGCCATAACCTTTCCTTCAGTGATTTCCATTCCCATTCCATTGTTGTCCACAAGTTTGATTCCAATGGTGTTTTCGGCACCTTTTATGATGTGTCCACCTTCAGGAAGAATTTGTAGGTTATAGGGTTTAGCAGGTGATGGTTCACTTTCAGTAATCGTTTCGTTAATGACTGTAATCTCTTTTAAAAAATCTTGTTCCTCCCTAAAATTCTGCATCCAACTTGTACCCGCTTTTATGTAGTACGTACCACTTTTAAAGGAATTGTCAAGTTTAAAGCTTCCATTGGTAATGCCATTTTCTACCAAGAACATTCCACTGCTTACTCGATTTCCATCAGCATTATAAATAGTACAATGAAGATTGGTTGTTTTTCGTGAAGGCTCGCCAGCTTTTTTATCGTAGAAATATGCAGTCCACCAAATCTCTTCCCCAACAAAAAAGACATCTTTGTTCAAGTGTAAATGAAGGGATTCCCTTAAATCTGAAAAGTGGCTCTCATAACCATCCTGCAGTTTGTAATTATTGATGTCTTGGGTGGAACCATTCAATAAGATTTCTTGGGTGTGGGAGAGGAGTGAGCCATCTTCTCCCATACCTTCTATTAAAACTTTGACCGAAGAAATGTTATCCTTTGGAATTTTGAATTCGACTTCACCTTTTTTATTTGTTATCAATTGAGGCTCCCAATGTACAATGCCATAATTTTCAAAGGCGTCACCTCCCGTTGAGATATACTTTGGTCTATAGAAGGTTTTGGGTCTGGAAAAACTGTTTTCCACCAATTTTTCGGCAAAATAGATTGAATTTGACCGTGAACGCGGTCCCACTTTTCTGTAAATTCGAATTACCCCGTTTTGCGAATTGAATGTATCACCGGCAGCTCCATTTCGTTCAAAATAGATTTCGTCTATTTCACTCATCGGCACATTGAGGAGTTGTCTTAGGTCATTGACCAAAAAATCATCTTCGTAAACCCTAACCCCGGCTCCTGCGGAACTCGAAGTAGCTAGTAACCCTGTCCCATTAGCTTCTGCGGCGTTATCTGTGGTAGGGGTGGGAATTGCTCTTCCTCCCCCAAACCCTGGTCTACTATTACGTATTGATACTTGTCCCGTTTGTACCACGAAATCCACTAGAAACCCGTTTTTTGCTATAAAATCCAATAAAAACAGGTTGTGTTTAATTTCTTTCTCTCCGATTTTGACTCCTGTAAAGGAATCATTTATTAAGGCCGATTTTCTTACGAGCTTGGTTTCTTTTTTCTCTTCGGTCAGTACCACTTCATCCAATTCGATAATGTCGCTTGACAATTTGAACGGAATGTCTGCCAAAGGCTCATTCGAGAAAGGGTTCAAAAACAATCCTTCGGGGAGGAGATGTTTGGTTAAATCCATTGAATCATTACGTTCTATGATGCTAGGAAATTTAACTTCCAAATCGGGCTTTTTTAACCCTCCTCTTTTCTTTCGGATGGAAAAGTTAAGAGTATCCCCGTTTTTGGAGAACAAATCCGTCAACTCAAGAGTCTGGGAGTCGTCTAAATCAAGCAAAACCATAGAACCGATACCATCTCCAATCAATGCCAAGCGCTCTTCTTTTTTCAACTCAGAATTTAACTTCAGTTTTGCGCTTACTCCATGTTCGAAAGGATATGTGATTTCAGGTTCCCCATTAAAAATGAGCCCCCAGTCGTAACTGCTCCAACCTTGTGTTAGCATGGCCAAGTCCAGTTCATATTCCTTAATTCTATCGGAATCTGAAAAATACCGGGATGAGTTCTCTATCGGAGATTTTAGATAGGGATGTAAAAGAAAAGAAGAAAAAATATTGAATTCCTTAAGATCATGCGTGTTTGAAGAAGGTAAAGCAGAAACACTTAAAGAAACAGGTTTGTTTTTGTTTATGTAAGTCTTTATTTTAAGAGAAACCGAGTCCTTTTTCTCTTTACCTTTTATCACAGATGCTTTGGCCAAGTTCAGTCCTTTAAAGTTGAAAATCAATCGTTCACTTATTGGCTCTAAATTTTTGTTGAACAAGGTGATAATGTTGGTGCCGGGTAATAGATTTTCCTTGTTGACTTTGATGTTTCTGGATATACTGTCAAAGACAAAAGAATTCAAGGTCATTATTCCATCACGATGAATAGCTAGATGGAACGAGTCTTTTTTTATCGTTTCAAAGGTTCTATTGTTTGTATTCAATGAGACAACCAGTTTCTCCTCCAAAATGTTATTGACCGCCATGGCAATTCCATTGTTCTTTGCTTCCGGGAGCATTTTTTCAATAGTGCTACCATTTTCAAGGGTTGCCTTTAAGGTATAGGTCTGTTGTTGTTTGGGAAGTAATTCGAATCGACCCAAACCCGCCTCATTCGTAAAAACCTCAGTCAATTGATTGTTTTCACTATCGAACACGCCTCCTTTTTGAATCCGTACTCCTCTTCCATTCCAATCAATAATGCGTAACCCTACCATGTTATCCGTATCGGCTATCAGATGACCTCCTTCGGGGAGTAGTTGTAGATCGTAACCTTCTTGCGATTCAGGTGAGTCTGTCTGGGCCGAAGGCTTAATTATGTTGATTTGTTTAACGAAAGGAACATCTTCTTTAAAATTATTCATCCATTTGGTTCCTGCTTTAAGATAATAGGTGCCTGAATTCCATGTGGAATCTATTTTAAAGCTACCGTGGGCAACTCCCTTTTCAAATAAAAAAAGGTCTTCGGTAATCTGGTCACCATTTGAATCATATAAACCGCAATAGAGGTTTTTTGTTGGATTTGAACGTTGATTACTTTTTTTGTTGTAGGCATAGGCTGTCCACCAAATCTCATCTCCTTGAATGAAGGTGGTTTTATTCACATGTAAATGAACGGACTCTCTATAATGACGGAAATGGGATTCGTATGTTTCTTTTAACTCGGTAGTTTCTGGTTCTTGTGCATCCAGGTTGATGTTGAAAAAAAATAGGAGGGATAGAAGAGAATAATAGCGAACCGACTTCATGTTGTTTTCTTTTGAAAATACGAAAAAGTGCTCGGACCAGTAGCCACTTTATCAAGTATTTAACAAGTATATACAACAAAAAACCGCACTTTTTAAGTGCGGTTTTCTTTACTATATAAGAGTGTGTCTTACATCATTCCTGGCATTCCACCACCACCCATAGGAGGCATTGCGGCAGGTGCATCTTCCTTAATATCAGTCAATGCGCACTCGGTAGTCAAAATCATTCCAGACACGGAGGCTGCATTCTCTAAAGCAACACGGGTTACTTTTTTCGGATCAATGATACCTGCCTTCATCATTTCAACATAGTTGTCTGCTTTGGCATCGTATCCAAAATCAGCTTTACCTTCTTGAACCTTGGCAACAACTACAGAACCTTCACCACCAGCATTTTCAACAATGGTTCTTAGTGGAGACTCAATAGCTCTAGCAACAATTTGAAGTCCGGTATCTTCATCCGCATTTGAAGTTTCCGTTTTGGCAAGAACAGACTTTGCTCTTACCAAAGCAACTCCACCTCCAGCAACGATACCTTCTTCAACAGCAGCTCTAGTGGCATGTAATGCATCATCCACACGGTCTTTTTTCTCTTTCATCTCTACTTCTGAAGCAGCACCTACATAAAGAACGGCAACACCACCGGCCAATTTGGCCAAACGCTCTTGCAATTTCTCCTTATCATAATCGGACGTGGTCGTCTCAATCTGTGATTTGATTTGATTCACTCGAGTCTTGATATTCTTGGCAGAGCCAGCGCCATTTACGATAGTGGTATTGTCCTTATCGATAGTTACTCTTTCCGTTGTACCCAACATATCAACAGTAGCAGTTTCCAAAGAGAAACCTCTTTCTTCAGAAATCACGGTACCGTTGGTTAAGATGGCGATATCCTCCAACATTGCTTTTCTACGGTCACCAAAACCAGGTGCTTTTACCGCAGCGATTTTGAGGGAACCTCTCAACTTGTTCACTACTAAAGTAGCTAGCGCTTCACCATCAACATCTTCTGCTATAATCAACAAAGGTTTTCCAGACTGGGCTACTGGCTCCAAAACTGGAAGCAAATCTTTCATTGAAGAGATTTTCTTGTCGAAAAGAAGAATGTATGGATTGTCCAAATCGGCAATCATTTTTTCAGAGTCGGTAACGAAGTAAGGAGAAAGATACCCTCTATCAAACTGCATCCCTTCCACAACGTCAACATAGGTGTCTGTTCCTTTGGCTTCTTCGACCGTGATTACCCCTTCTTTTCCCACTTTTTCGAAAGCTTGGGCAATTAAATCCCCAATAGTTTCGTCGTTATTCGCTGAGATAGCGGCAACCTGCTTTATTTTTTCAGAAGAGTCTCCTACTTTTTTAGATTGCTTGGCAAGGTTTGTTACGATAGCATCTACTGCCTTATCAATACCTCTTTTTAAATCCATAGGGTTAGCTCCAGCAGCTACATTTTTAAGACCTTCTTTTACGATTGCCTGAGCCAAAACAGTTGCTGTAGTAGTACCGTCACCTGCCAAATCATTGGTTTTAGACGCTACTTCCTTAACCATTTGGGCGCCCATGTTTTCCAAAGCATCTTCCAATTCAATTTCTTTGGCTACGGTTACCCCGTCTTTGGTTACTTGAGGCGCTCCGAAGGATTTGCTAATGATTACATTTCTACCTTTTGGTCCTAAAGTCACTTTAACGGCGTTGGCCAAGGCATCCACACCTCTTTTAAGACCATCACGTGCTTCAATATCGAACTTAATATCTTTTGCCATTTTCTTCTAGTTGATTTTTTTAGTTATACAATTGCTAAAATGTCACTTTCGCGCATCATCAAGTAATCAACACCGTCCAATTTAAGCTCGGTACCAGCGTATTTACCATAAAGAACGGTATCGCCTACTTTAACAGTAATGGCCTCGTCTTTGGTTCCAGGGCCTACGGCTACCACTTTTCCTTTCTGAGGTTTTTCTTTTGCGGTATCAGGGATTATGATTCCAGAAGCAGTTTTGGTCTCGGCCGCAACGGGCTCGATAAGAACTCTGTCTGCTAATGGTTTGATGTTAACTTTAGCCATATTCTTATTTTTTAAGGTATTTGTTTTAAAATTCTTGATTGGAAAGGCAGAAATTATGCCATTACCAAAAAACTGACATTCTGATAAAATAAAAATGCCAGCTTGTCATTTAAGCTGGCATTCATCTAAAATTATGTCATTTATCTTTAGTTGATAGTATCTGCCGGATTGGTCTGTTCTGTAGCAGGCACCTGTTCCGGAACTTGCTCGGGTACCGTTTCGGGAACAGTAGTTTCAACATCATTTCCATCCAAAACTTTGGACTGCGCTTGACCAAAACTCCCTTTTAAGGAAACATTCGACAACAAAATCAATACAATTAACAAAGTTGCCAAAGTCCATGTACTTTTATCTAAAAAATCGCCAGTTTTTTTGACGCCGCCCACAACTTGGTTTCCTCCACCGCCAAATGACGAAGATAACCCTCCGCCCTTTGGGTTCTGCACCATAACCACCAACATCAAAAGGAGGCAAACTATAATTATCAAAATCAAAAAGATGGTAAACGTACTCATTGCTATTTCTTTTCTTTTTGCAGTTTCTTGACCGCTCGAATTTGGTCGGCAAAGAAACTACTTTTTTCTGGATATTTCAAACTCAATATCTTAAAGGCTTGTATGGCTTTTTTATATTTCTTTTGTTCAAGATAGACCTTGGCCAATGTTTCAGTCATTAACTCATTTTTGTCCATTCGGACGGAGTCTTTAATATCGACCTTTGCTTGGGGTTCTTCTTTTGGGACAATTTTTGGATTGTTTTCTATGAACTTGTCCAAAAGTTCAAACTTTCTTTTCTTGTCTATTTCGATGGGTTCAATGACATCAATTTCCTTGGTAATTTCTTCAGAGGTCAGTTGTAGCCATTCCACGAAAGAGTGTTTTTCACCTTTTGTAAAGGTCAAGGGTTTGCCCAAACCAAGTTGATTTTCAGCTTTCTGTATTTTGTCATTGTCCGTTTTAACGACTGAATCTGGTCCTCTCGATGCAAAAAGCTTTGGGTCCAAGATTTGTTCTGCATCTTCGATATTCTGGGGTAAGGGCTTCTCTTCAGATTCTACAATAAAAATTTCAGTATCTGGATTAGGTTGAATTTCTTCAGATACAATCTTTTTTTCTTCCAATTTTGGGGCCCTGCCCGATATGGAATCGGCAATAGTGTTTTGAATAAACTCGTTGGAAGTGATGTAGTCGAATAGTACATCTCTATCTGTGGTATGGGCAGCGGTCACCTTAAGGGCATTATTGTACTTATAACTGTCCAGATTTTTCAACCCCTTTAGATGTAGTGCTCTAGCTGCCTGAAAATAGGGGTACTCAGCAATAATATCTTCCAGTTCCCGTGTTTGTTGGGGGGAAAGAATAGTATTCGATTTTCGAAGAATATGTAAAAAATCCGAAACGTTCATACAGGGCTACCAATTACCTAGTGAGGCATTAAAAATATCTTGGGTTAAGCGTTCAAAAATCTCCTCATGGGCCTGGGCTTGAACTGAAGTCAATGAAGCAGTCGCATCAAAATCAAAGAAAAAGGAAAATCGTTTTTCGAAATCTGAATCTTCCTTGGTTTTGTTAAAAAAACGAACATTTACGCTCATCGTCAAACGGTTTTGCGCGGTCAACTGGTCCGAAGTTGCTGTCATCGGAGTAACCCTATATTCCACTATTTCCCCTTCATAAAGCAGGTCTCCATTACTTCCCGTCAAGGAAAGACTGGTTAGGTTATTGATTTGGTCCTGAAGTGCCAAAGTAAAATCCCTGTCCAAACTGGGAACAATAATGGAACTTGGGCTTTGATCCGCATAATTCTGAAAGAAATTGACTTGGAAGCTTTCTGCCGTACCAATATCGGCACCTGAAAAATTATAGGCACCACATCCCATCAGATTCAACATTCCTAAGAACAATCCAACTATCATTATCTTTTTTCCCATCAGCTCAATTTAATGATTTACTGGTTATAAATCGTATTGTTTTATTTTACGATAAAGCGTTCTTTCCGAGATTCCCAGCTCAGCTGCTGCAGCTTTTCGCTTGCCCCGGTTTCTTTCTAAGGACTTTTTGATAAGCTCAATTTCCTTTTCCTGTAAAGAAAGGGTTTCTTCTTCCTGAATCTCTTCAGCAAAATGATAACGGTCTTCCGAAGGTCTTGAGATTTGAGTGCTGTGATTTTCCACAACGGGTTCTGGAAGGTGGAGAACCTCAGTAGGAAGCGTTTCCTCTCTTTCTATTTGAGTTTCATCCTGATTCCCATAAATTTTTTGAATCAAGGTCTCGTTTTCTTCCTGTACTTTTTGGGTATCACTATTCTGAAGGAGCTCCAAGGTGAGTTTTTTTAAATCGTTCAAATCACCTTTCATATCAAAAAGTACCTTGTACAAAATCTCCCGCTCATTGCTAAAGTCACTTTCCTTTTTTTCTTGACCAATCACTGCAGGTAGGTTAGTGCTATTGGCATTTGGCAAGTAACTACTTAAAGTAGCCGCAGAAACATTTCGGTTCTCTTCCAGAACAGAAACCTGTTCTGCAATATTTCGCAATTGCCTAATGTTGCCTGGCCATCTATACTTCAAAAGAAGGCCAATTGCACCTTCTTCCAAACGAATGGTGGGCATTTTGTATTTCTGTCCAAAATCAGAAGCGAATTTTCGGAACAACAAATGAATGTCTTCTTGCCTTTCACGCAGCGGAGGAATATTAATTTCAACCGTACTTAGCCTATAATATAGGTCCTCACGGAACTTTTCTTTTTTAATGGCCTCAAACATGTTCACATTTGTAGCAGCCACTATTCGTACATTGGTTTTCTGAAC
Source organism: uncultured Allomuricauda sp. (assembly GCF_947501165.1). Taxonomy (GTDB): domain Bacteria; phylum Bacteroidota; class Bacteroidia; order Flavobacteriales; family Flavobacteriaceae; genus Flagellimonas. The sequence continues at coordinate 1,431,683 of NZ_CANMUU010000001.1, forward strand.
TTGAGAAGAACCTACTTTCAGGAATTCTCCATTTTCCAGCACGCGAAGAAGTCTAACTTGTGTTGTTAGTGGAAGTTCACCCACTTCATCCAAAAAAATGGTTCCACCATCTGCCACTTCAAAGTAGCCACTTCGGGTTTGGGTAGCTCCGGTAAAAGCTCCTTTTTCGTGACCGAACAATTCACTATCGATTGTACCTTCAGGAATGGCCCCACAGTTAACGGCTATGTACTTTGCATGCTTTCTATGGGATAAGGAATGTATGATTTTTGGAATAGCCTCTTTCCCAACACCACTTTCTCCAGTGACCAAAACGGAGATATCCGTTGGCGCTACCTGCATAGCTTTTTCAATGGCCCGATTCAGTTGCGTATCGTTTCCGATAAGCTCAAATCGTTGTTTTATGGATTGAATACCTTCCATGCCTTAGTTGTTCTTTGAATATTCAACAGCTTCGCCGATGAGTGTGGCGGAAGTACAATCATTGATTTTTACGTTGACAAAATCTCCTACTTGATAGTTTTCTTTTGGAAATACCACAACGGTGTTCTGAGAGTTTCTTCCCATCCAATGGGCGTCTGACTTTTTAGATGGACCTTCAATAAGTACTTCTTCCACTTTTCCTATATGCTGTTGGGTTCGGAACAGTCCATGCTTTTGTTGCAGATTGATGATTTCCTGTAATCTTCTTTTCTTGGTTTCCGCAGGGATATCATCTTCCAATTTTCGAGCGGCCAACGTTCCTGGTCGCTCGGAATATGCAAACATGAAGCCGAAATCATACTTTACATACTCCATCAAGCTTAAGGTGTCCTGATGGTCTTCTTCGGTTTCAGTAGGGAATCCAGAAATCATATCTTGACTTATAGCGCATTCTGGATTGATTCTTCGGATATTATCTATCAACTCAAAGTATTCCTCACGGGTGTGCAGGCGATTCATGGCTTTCAGAATACGATTGCTCCCGCTTTGAACCGGCAAGTGAATGTAGTTGCAAATATTTTCATGTTTTGCCATGGTCTCAATGACATCCAAGGTCATATCTTGGGGGTTGGAGGTGGAAAAACGGATTCTCATTTTGGGTTGGGTAAGGGCAACCATATCCAAAAGTTTGGCAAAGTTTACGGAGATGGCTTTTTGCATGTCAGTAGCCTTATCAAAATCCTTTTTTAAACCGCCCCCGTACCACAAATAACTGTCTACATTCTGCCCTAAAAGCGTAATTTCCTTAAAACCTCTGTCCCAGAGGTCATTGACTTCTTCCAAAATGGATTGTGGGTCTCTACTACGTTCTCTTCCTCGGGTAAACGGTACCACACAGAACGTACACATATTGTCACAGCCCCGGGTGATGGAGACAAATGCAGTGACTCCATTTGAGTTTAGTCGCACCGGGGCTACATCCCCATAGGTTTCATCTTTGGATAAGATGACATTCACAGCATTTCTTCCCTCATCAATTTCCTGGATAAGATTAGGCAGGTCTTTGTAGGCATCCGGTCCTACAACCATATCCACTATTTTTTCCTCTTCCAAGAATTTGCTCTTAAGGCGTTCGGCCATACAGCCCAATACCCCTACTTTCATTCCTGGATTTATCTTTTTTACGGCATTGAACTTTTCTAACCGCTTACGCACAGTCGTTTCAGCTTTTTCACGAATAGAGCAGGTGTTAACCAGAACCAAATCGGCCTCTTCAAGTTGGGTTGTGGTGTTAAAACCCTCTTTCGCCAATATTGATGCTACTATCTCGCTGTCCGAAAAATTCATCTGACAGCCGTAACTCTCAATATAAAGCTTACGGGTGTTATTCTGAATTTCTTCAAGTATCAATGTGTTTCCCTGCAGTTCTTCGTTGATTATTTTCTCTGGATGCTCTTTCTCGTTCATCATGCTTCAAATAGGAGGCAAAGATAATGCATATTCTGTTTTAGTGACAATTTGGCAGTATTATTTAGCAGGTCTTTTAGGTTATTGGGATATTCTTAACTTACTTGGTACTAAAAACCAACCAAAAATGAACTTTTCTCAAGTCACTAAAAAAATCGATTCAAGCAATTCACTGGATTTTGGAAGAATTTTTAATGCTTCGTTTGAACTCTTTAAAAAAGTATGGGTTCAGGGGTTCATTACGCTATTGTTGACTTTTGTGGTCATCATTCCATTTTATCTTGTAGCCTATATTCCTATGGTGGCTATAGGAATGACAGATCCTTATTATTTTGAAAGTGAAGAATTACCAGCGTCAATGATTTTGTTCTTCATCTTTTACTATCCGGTCATGCTGATTGGAGTGACCATGTTCACCACTTGCTTGACCGCTGCTTTTTTACGCATTTGTAAAATGGTGGATTCTGGGCAGAGTGGTAGAGATGATTACTTTTTTTACTTTAAAAAACCCTACTTGGGGAAAGCTTTTACATTGGCTTTGATTATTTCTGGTCTTTCCATTCTGGGCATGCTCGCCTGTGGTATTGGTATTGTTTACCTAGTTGTGCCTATGTCTCTAATTTCTGCTTTTTTTGCGTTTAATGAAGAACTTAGCCCAGGAGAGATTACCAAGGCATCGTTTGCGTTGGGAAATAAAAACTGGCTTGTCATTTTTGGGTTGATTTTGGTTGCGGGCCTAGTAGCTCAGTTGGGTGTACTGCTTTGTTTTATTGGGTTTTTGTTCACGGCTATGTTTACCCGCATACCTATTTATTTCATTTATAAAGAAAGCGTAGGATTTTCTTCTGAAACGGAATTTTAGCATTTCTAAGCGCAACTTTGTTTAAGCTTTTTTATCTAAAGGGTGTTATTTGTCCAAAAAACTTAAACACCAATGAAAAAGCAACTCTTTTTTCTCTTACCCCTAATCGTCCTTTTTTTTATTTCCTGTGATGACTCAAATGACGATGACGGATATGCCGAATACTTGGTAGCTCGACCCTTGGTCATGAGCAAAGCCGATTTTGCCAACGGTGTGGATATTTTTCCCCCGGAGCCCATTGATGAGTCGGGAAAGGTATACGCCTATCAGGATTATGTCTTTATCAACGATAAAAGCCGTGGGGTCCATGTGATTGACAATAGTAATCCTCAGCAACCTGTAAAAATCGCTTTTATTGAAATTCCAGCCAATGTTGATATTTCGGTTAAGGATAATTTTTTGTACGCTGATAGTCTCATGGACTTGGTTGTTCTTGATATCTCTGATATCTATAATATCCAGCAAGTAAATCGTTTAGAAAACGTGCTTCGTGAAGGGGTGTTCTTTCCCATTGGGGTAGATATTGTGGAATATGCAACCTACGATTATGAAACCGAAATACTCATTGGTTGGGAGACCACTACGGAAAGAAGGTTAATATCTGAAGTGGAAAACCAAAATGAAATTTTTTTTAACGATGCAGCGGTTGCGGAAAGTTCAAATGGCGGGCAAACGGGACAAGGGGGTTCTTTGGCTCGCTTTAAGATTGTAGGGGAATATTTGTACGCTGTGGACAGCCACACCATTAATGTATTTGATATTTCAGATTTAGAAAACCCACAAGATTTGGAAGATGTATATGCTGGATTTGACATAGAGACCATATTTAATAGGGGAGAACATTTGTTTTTAGGAAGTATGCGAGGGATGTACATTTATGATATTTCGTCCCCGGCAACACCCACTTTTGTTTCAGAGTTTCAGCATGGTACAGCATGCGATCCAGTTGTTGTAGATGGAGATTACGCATATGTTACCTTGCGTGGAGGAAATGGTTGTGGAGCGATTGAAAGTGGTCTATTCATTGTTGATATTTCAGATATTGAAAAACCGGAATTGACCATTTCGTATCCCATGGAAGAGCCTTATGGCTTGGGGATTCGAGATGAAAAGCTTTTTATTTGTGATGGGTCTGCGGGCTTAAAGGTGTATGACAAAACAGATGTTGAAGGTCTTTCTCTGTTAAATCATTTTAAAGATATTGTTACGTTTGATGTTATTCCTTTGGAAAATCATTTAATTATGGTAGGCGACGAAATACTGTATCAATATGAATATTTGGATGATAAAATCAGGCTTATAAGTCAAATCGGCCTTAATTAAGGTCGTGTAATTTCCCAGTTGAATATCCCGTTTTTTGCGGGATATTTTTTTGTCCCATATTTTGTTTAAAATCCAGAATCGAAATTTTGATATATTTTTGTTAGCTTAAAAAGCATTGCATGCCAAAGAATTTAGTTATTGTTGAGTCCCCAGCAAAGGCAAAAACCATCGAACGGTTTTTAGGTAAAGACTACCGAGTTGAATCCAGTTTTGGACATATCGCTGACCTTCCTTCCAAAGAATTGGGAGTTGATGTGGAGAATGGTTTCAAACCTAAATATACCGTTGACAAGGAAAAGAAAGCTCTTGTTAAAAAACTCAAGGATTTAGCCCAAAAAGCAGATGTCATATGGCTGGCAAGTGATGAAGACCGTGAAGGAGAAGCTATTTCTTGGCATTTGGCGGAAGAGCTGAAATTAGATCAGAAAAAAACAAAGCGAATCGTTTTTAACTCAATAACGAAATCTGCGATTCAAAAAGCGATTCAAAACCCACGTGAGATAAATTACAATTTGGTGAACGCGCAACAAGCGAGACGGGTATTGGACCGTTTGGTAGGGTATCAACTTTCACCAGTTCTGTGGAAAAAAATAAAACCGGGACTCTCCGCGGGAAGAGTACAGTCCGTTGCCGTTAGATTAATTGTTGAGCGCGAACGGGAGATAGAGGTTTTCAATCCAGAGGCATCTTTTAGAATTCGAGCTGAATTCAAAACCAAGGAGGGAAGTGTTTTTTCGGCGAAGCTGAACAAAACATTCCCCAGTTTGGAAACGGCCAAAGCATTTTTACAACAAAACGTTGGGGCTAGTTTTTCGGTGGGGAATCTGGATAAGAAACCTGCTAAGAAATCGCCGGCTGCACCATTTACAACATCAACTCTTCAGCAGGAGGCTTCACGAAAGTTGTATTTCTCGGTAAGTCGAACTATGCAGGTAGCGCAGCGGTTGTACGAAGCGGGACTTATCACCTACATGAGAACCGATAGTGTCAATCTTTCCAACGAAGCATTAAGTGCAGCTAAGGATGCCATTGTTCAGAATTACGGAGAATCCTATAGCAAGACAAGAAACTACACAGGCAAATCAAAAGGGGCGCAGGAGGCGCATGAGGCCATTCGCCCAACTGATATGAAATTGCAATCACCCTCATTGGAACGTGATCAGGCAAAACTATATGAACTTATTTGGAAACGTACTCTGGCCTCTCAAATGAGCGACGCCATTTTGGAACGTACCAATGTAAAGATAAAGGCAAGTTCCCATCAGGAAGAATTTGTGGCCAATGGTGAGGTGGTTAAGTTTGATGGTTTCCTTAAGGTGTACTTGGAAGGTACCGATGAAGAAGATAAGGCAGAGGAACAAGAAGGTATGCTTCCTGCTATGTCCATAGGAGAAGCACTTACCAATAACTATATTACTGCTACGGAACGATTTTCAAGGCCACCGTATCGCTATACAGAAGCTTCTTTGGTGAAAAAATTGGAGGAACTTGGAATTGGAAGGCCGTCTACCTATGCGCCTACAATTTCAACTATTCAAAATAGGGGCTATGTGGAGAAAGGAACCGTAGAAGGAACGGAACGCAGTTACATGCAACTTACTTTAGAATCCAATCAGGTTGACGAAAAGAAATTGACAGAACTTGTTGGTTCCGACAAAGGTAAACTGGTTCCAACAGATATCGGAATGATTGTGAATGACTTTTTGGTAAGTCATTTTACCAACATACTGGATTATAACTTTACCGCTAAGGTTGAAGAGAATTTTGACGAGATTGCCGCCGGTGATGAAGATTGGCAAAAAATGATGGAAGAGTTCTACAAAGATTTCCACCCCAATGTTCAAGATGTAGAGGAAAATGCAGAACGTGCCAGTGGAGAGCGTGTTCTGGGTAAGGACCCAAAATCTGGGAGACAGGTAGCCGCCCGGTTGGGAAGATTTGGCCCCATGGTTCAGATTGGGACCGTTGAAGAAGAAGAAAAACCTCTTTTTGCCAGTTTGCTTCCAGACCAATCCATCACCACTATCACTTTTGAGGAGGCTATGTCCCTTTTTGAGCTTCCCAGAAAGTTGGGAGTGTATAAAGGGGAAGAGATAGAAGCCAATGTGGGGAGGTATGGACCTTACGTTCGGTTTGGCAAAAAATTTGTTTCCCTAGGTGCAGGAGAAAATGCTTTTGAGGTAGATTTGGACAGAGCCATAGAATTGATTCAAGAGAAGGAAAAAGCGGATGCACCTATAGCTTCATACGAAGGTAAGGACGTTACCAAAGGTAAAGGAAGATTCGGACCATTTATAAAATGGGATGGCATGTTCATCAATGTGAACAAGAAATATGATTTTGACAATCTTTCAAGTTCCGAAATTGCTGAATTGATTGAAACCAAAAAAATAAAAGAGGCCGAAAAGTTAATACAGGAATGGCCTGAAGAAAAAATTCGAATTGAAAAAGCAAGATGGGGCAGGCATAATATTATTAAAGGAAGGGTTAAGGTGGAACTTTCAAAGGATGTGGATGCATCCAAGGTTACTTTGGAAGAAGCCAAGGCTCTTATAGAAAAGAAAACTCCAAAGAAAAAGACCAAGGCTAAGACGAAAAAATAAAATGGCATTCGATTTTTTGGTTCCCGTTAAGGATAAAGTTTTGGCATACTCGGAATTGTTGCCACCTCAATCCCTTGGAAAAAGTATTCATAAACATACCGCGCAAAAGGGGTTTCCCGTTTTCGCAAACGCTACAGTAGCCATTTTTGGCGTATTGGAATCCAGAAATGCGGTGGAGAAAAAACCAATACCATTGGATGTTGATGAAATACGAATTCAATTGTATCGATTGATGAAGGGGAATTGGGATGCCACCATATTGGATATTGGAGATGTAGAAGAAGGTGAGACCATTGAAGACACTTACTTTGTGGTCAAAGAGATTGTGGCCGGTCTTTTGGATGAAAAAATTATACCTATTATAATAGGTGCCACCCAAGACATCACTTTTCCAACCTATAGGGCCTTCGATAAGATTCGGGATATGGTCAATCTGGTGTGCATTGATAGCAGATTTGATTTTGGTCAGGCAGATGAATTGATTTCTTCACATTCCTACATGAGCAAAATCATAACGGACAAACCCAACAACCTTTTCAACTTTTCCAACATAGGTTTTCAGAGTTACTTCAATGCCCAAGAAGAATTGGATTTGATGGAAAGACTTTTCTTTGATGCTTACCGATTGGGCGATATCGCAGCAAATATTTCTCTGGCCGAACCCGTTTTGCGCAATGCCCATATTGTGAGTCTGGACCTTACTTCTATACGGGCCAGTGAGATGGGTATGGGGAAAAGCTTTTCACCCAATGGGTTCACGGGTCGCGAGATATGCAGTATAGCACGTTACGCAGGTCTAAGTGATTCGGTATCCGTTTTCGGCATTTATGAAGGCGATAACTCCCACCAAGGTTTTCAGATGATTGCCCAGATTATCTGGTATTTCTTGGAAGGCATTACTTTTAGAGTAAAAGAACGTCCCACATCCCAAAGTGAAGACTTTACCAAGTTTACTGTACCCACCGATACCGAGGAGCTTATCTTCTACAAAAGCCACGTAACGGAAAGATGGTGGGTAGAAGTTCCTTCAATTTTACCAGAACATACTAAAACAAATTCACCAGCGTTATTACCATGCACCGAAGAGGACTATTTGGAAGCATGTAATCAAAATATTCCTGAACGGTGGTTCAAGGCTTACAGAAAAGGCCTTAACTAAACGAATTAATTTTAATGGATAAATTGTTTTTGTACAATAATTTGTGTGAAAAACAGTTTTGAAAATATGAATTTGCATTGCGCAGCCTACAGAAATCTAAATCGAATAATTTAACCTAAAGTATGAGAAAGCTATTCTTTTCATCTCTGGCACTTGTTTTTTTACTGACTAGTTGCGGTTCTAAATCAAGATCAAAAGGTGAACTAGTTGGGGTAAAGGGTAAAAAATGGTACCCAGAAAAACCCTATGGAATGGAATTGATTCCCCGTGGTTCCTTTGTCATGGGTAAAGCGGAAGAAGATCAAGCCAAGGTACAGAACGCACCAACGCGTACTGTTACCGTCCGTTCATTTTATATGGACGATACAGAAATTACTAACAGTGAGTATCGTCAGTTTGTAGAATGGGTAAAGGATTCCATTACAAGAACAAAATTGGCTATCCTAGCAGATGAGTTGGGATTGGGAGCCGAAGACGATGGAATTGGCGAGTATGCTTTTAAAGATACCGACACTACTAAGATTTCGGTATACGAAAGGTATATGTTGGATAACTATGCTGGTCTTGGTGAGACGGGTTATGAAGGACGTGCTCTGGATAAAGACATTGATCTTGTTTGGGACACTTCAGAATATCCTGACGAGTATTATGCTGAGGTAATGGACTCGCTTTACATCCCAGAGGAAGAAAGCTATAATGGTCAACGTACCGTAGATGTTACCAAATTAAAGTATAAGTACAATTGGATGGACATCGAGGCTGCTGCTCGCGCGAAGAATGGTAGAAGAAAAGATTTTATTAGACAAGAGGAATTGGAAATCTATCCAGACACCACGGTTTGGATTAGGGACTTCGAATACTCTTATAACGAGCCTATGCACAACGATTACTTCTGGCATGATGCTTATAGTGACTACCCTGTTGTGGGTGTGAACTGGATGCAAGCCAAAGCGTTTTGTAATTGGAGAACCAAATTCAAGAATGACGACCAAAAAAGTAGAGGTAGACAATTTGTAAATCAATTCAGGTTACCTACCGAAGCTGAATGGGAGTATGCCGCCAGAGGTGGTATTGAAGGAGGTACTTATCCTTGGGGTGGTCCTTATGTAATCAGTGATACTGGTTGCTTTATGGCCAACTTTAAACCACAACGTGGGGACTATGCGGCAGATGCGGCTTTATATACCGTAGAGGCAAAGTCTTATGAGCCTAATGAGTACAACTTGTACAATATGGCAGGTAACGTGTCGGAGTGGACAAGCTCAAGCTTTGATCCGGGAGCCTACGAATATCTTTCAACCATGAATCCAAATGTTGGTTCAGGACAAAATCAGAGAAAAGTAATACGTGGAGGTTCTTGGAAGGATGTTGCTTATTTCCTTCAGGTGAGTACCAGGGATTATGAGTATCAAGATTCTGCGAGAAGCTATATTGGCTTTAGAACAGTACAAGATTTTATGGGAGAAGAAGACTCTACCAACGGACGTAAAGGTCTTCCTAACTAAATATAAAGAATAGAAGATAGTATTTTAACCAGTAACCAAATACTTATTATATAACTTAATTAAAACTAGAATTATGGCACAGTCAAAATCAACAAAAAAACTGTTTAACATGGCCTACGGGCTTGGAGCATCAGTGGTAATTATTGGTGCACTATTTAAAATCCTTCACTGGGAGTTTGGACCCCTTACAGGTGGTTTGCTTCTTGCTGTAGGTCTTATTACTGAGGCATTAATTTTCGCCATCAGTGCATTTGAACCAGTAGACGACGAATACGATTGGTCTTTGGTTTATCCAGAATTGGCTAATGGTCAATCTAAAGGGAACAAGAATGACGCTAAGCAAGCTCAAGAAGCTGAAGGTCTTCTTTCCAGAAAATTGGATGACCTATTGAAAGAGGCTAATATTGATTCTGAGCTTTTCTCAAGTTTGGGTGAAAGCATCAAAAGTTTCGAAGGTGCTGCTAAAAACATAGCTCCTACTACGGATGCTATCCAGCACACTAAGAAATACTCTGAAGAGTTGTCTCATGCTGCTGCTCAAATGGAATCTTTGAACAGTTTGTACAAAGTTCAATTGGAAAGCGCTAGCCGTCAAGCTTCTATCAACGAGGAAGTTGTACAGAACGCTGGTGCATTGAAAGAACAAATGGAGTCTTTGGCTACCAACCTTTCTTCTTTGAACGGCGTATACGGAAATATGCTATCTGCCATGGGTAGCAGAAACTAATTGGGGTATTGATTGATATACCAAAACCCAAATCAAATTAATTATTAATTCTAATTAGATAAAAAACATGGCAGGAGGAAAACAAACACCACGTCAGAAGATGATCAACCTTATGTATTTGATCTTCATCGCGATGTTGGCCCTGAATATGAGTAAAGAAGTACTCGCCGCTTTCGGTCTTATGAACGAAAAGTTGGAGACTTCTAATACTAAAATGACCGCAAGTAACGAAGGTTTCCTTGAAGGTTTGGCTACCAAGGCTTCCGAGAATGAGGAAGAGTATGGTGTGCTTTACAAAAACGCCCAACAGGTAAAAGAACTTTCGGATAAGTATAACAGCTACTTGGAAACTATCAAAAAAGGCATGGTTGAAGGATTGGAAGATCCTAAGGATTATGTTGTAATGGATAAGTCAGATTATCTAGATAATTTATTTTTCCAAGGAGATAACTTGAAGCCTGAAGGCAAAAAGTTCCTTGAGCAGATTGAAGGATACCGAGATGGTGTAGTCAATGCTTTGCCTAAGGACAAGTTTAACGGAATCAAGGAGTCTGTAAAAACTAGATTCGCTACAGGTGATGGTAAAAAAGATGATGGTAAAGTTGAGAAAAGAGACGGAACTCGTCAAGATTGGATCAACTATCATTTTGAAGGATTTCCTTTAGTAGCTTCTTTAACCAAGATTACACAACTTCAAGCAGACATCAAAACTACTGAACAGGAAGTATTGAAAAGCTTATTGGAAGGTAACTTGACTGCTGCGGTTAGTTTAACAAACTTCCAGAGTTCTTTGGCTGCGCCAAAAACTGCATATTATACTGGTGAGAAGTATGATGGTAAAATCATTGTTAGCAAGACTGACAAGACTTCCACTCCTGTAAAAGCAGAACTGACTTTGGATGGTAGAAAGTTAGCTGAGGGTAAAGATTATGTACTTGAAGCTGGTGGAATCAAAATGTTGATTGGTGCTGGTGCTGCCGGTGACCACGAAATTAAAGGTACCATGTACTTTATGCAGGATGGTAAAGAAGTTCCTGTTGAAGTGAACAATGTCTTTGCTACAATTACTAAGCCTAATGCGGCTGTAATTTCTGCAGATAAGATGAATGTGGTGTATCGTGGGGTTGCTAACCCAATGACGATTTCTATTCCTGGTATTCCTGACAATAAAGTTAGAGCTTCTGCTGCTGGTCTATCCAAGAGAAGTGGTAGCAACTACATCATGAATCCTGGAAAAGGAAGAACAGTTACCATTACAGCTTCTGGTACATTGCCAGATGGTAAAGGAATTTCAACCAAGTCTGAGTTTAGAATCAAGGATATTCCAAGACCTAGCGGAACCGTACGTGGTGAGGCAGGTAGCGTGAAAATGCCAAGAAGAAACCTTGAGATTTCTACTATCAGTGCTATGTTGGAAGACTTTGACTTTGATTTGAACCTTTCTGTTGGAGGATTCAAGTTCAAGGTACCTGGTCAGCCTACCATCGTTGTAAAAGGTAACAAATTGAACGCTCAAGCTAAATCTGCCCTTAAGAGAGCAAGAAGAGGTGATGCCGTTCAGATTTTTGACATCAACGCATTCATTACCAATAACAGAAGCTACAAGTTGAAGAAAGTTTCTCCAGTGGTAGTGGAGCTTACAAACTAAAATAAAGTATACTGAAGATCATGAATTGGAAAAATGTATTCGTAATTGGAGCTTTAAGTCTTTTGCCCGTATCAATGATGGCTCAGGCAAACATTCTAAATGCCAAAATGCCAGAAGAGATTGGTAAAAAGACTGAAGCGCAAATCGCACAGGACGCGGATGAACCCTTGGCCTATGGCTACGTGGACGATCGGGATATCCTTTGGTCCAAGACCACTTGGGAAATCATTGACCTGGACGAGCGTGTAAACTTTCCCCTGTACTATCCTACCGATACCATTGGTATTGGATTGGATAGAAGGTCGTTGTACCATGTTTTGATGAAAAACATCAGAAATGGAAACTTGACAGAGGTATATGCTGATTCCTATTTTACGGAGAAGCGTGTATTGGATGACCTGTCAGCCACCTTGCAAAAAGTGGATACAACAGACCTAGGGTACGAACAATTGAATGCTGGTGAGCAGATTTCTGCCGAGTTTATCAACCGAAGAGATTTGACCGCTGCTGATATTGAAGAGTACCGTATTAAGGGAATCTGGTACTTTGACAAGCGTCAAGGAGAATTGAAATACAGGTTATTGGGAATTGCTCCTGTAGCACCAGACGTAAACTTTATTGACGACGAGTCCGTAGACCCGGGAGAAAATAAAGTAGAGTTGTTCTGGGTTTGGTATCCAGCTGCAAGACAAATCTTGCACGATGCCAAGGTGTATAACCAACGTAATTCTGCACGTCCCATCTCTTTTGATATGCTCTTGAACGCAAGACGTTTTAACGGAGTAATCTATAAAGAAGAGAATGTTCACGGTGACCGTGAGATAGACGATTATATTTTTGACAATGCACTGTTCCAACTCTTGGAAGCCAATAGAATCAAAGAAGTGATTCGCGACCGGGAGCAGGATATGTGGGCGTATTAAGCCGAAAATTAATTTTCCAATTCAATTCATACAACGCCGCACTTTAGTGCGGCGTTTTTTATTGCTCAATTTTGTCATTTTAACTTGGGGCTTATTGAATAGAAAAATTCTATGTTAGGTTTAGATCTCTCAGTCGTTTCACTCTTTCGAAATGACAAAAGGAAAACTATTGTCACTTCGAGCGCAGTCGAGAAGTCTTATGGTGGGGCCAGGGAGTTGAAGACAAAGCGAGAAATCCAAATATAATCTGCCCAAGCCCCTTGTCAATCCAAACTTCATATCCATCAACTAGGGTTAGCTTTTTTTGTTAAAATTCCCGAACTTCATCTGCCTGTGCTGAACTTGTTTCAGCATCGGACGATATAGCTCATTGAAACGGAGTCATGTCTTAAACGCTAAGCGTCAAATGAAAAAACTACTTCTATTAACTCTAATCTTTTTTACGCTGAACTCCTGTTTTCTTGAAGACAAGTCAGACTTTGAGGCTGGCAACCTATGGAAAATGACACTTAAAAATGGAAAGGAGTCCTATATTTTCGGAACGGTACATTTATATCCGAAAAACGAATTAGAAATTCCTGAACTTGTAGTGGCCAAACTCAAGGAGTGTGAAATGCTTGCCTTGGAAAGGGACATAACCGATAAATCTGAACAGCAAAAATTTATGGACTTTGAGATGCCCGCCTATTTCACAGAAAACTACAAGGCATTGATTAACGAATACGGTAATGAATTGGTCTCGATGGAAAGCCAGCTCATAAGAATTGCAAATGAAAACAGAATAAAAATATCTGGACTTGAATCAACCGACGAAATCTTGGACATCATGACAGATTTAGCCAAAATTGAAATCCCTAAAACCGATTTTCAAAAAGATAAAATCATCCAAGTATATGAACAAACTTTAGGAATGTACAAATCGGAACAAATACGCTCATTCAAAGACAGTTTGCAATCACAAATGCCAAGGGCAGTAACGGAATTGACAGTTGATAAAAGGAATAAAAACTGGCTTGGTGACATAATAAACCTAGTTGAAAAACAACCGACTTTTATTGCCGTGGGAATGGGTCATTTGGGAGGAGATGGCGGACTACTCAGCCTGCTTGCCGAAAAGGGATATAAATTGAATGCAGTGGACATAAAAAATACGTCGCCTAACAAGGTGTATAATTAATTGCGGGCAGAAATTCAACGAGAGAATTTCCTGCAATCAAATATCTTTAAAGTCAGGCTGACATTTTCCGTTGGAAAAGTCCGCAACTAATCATGCACGATACCGATAAGTGCAACCCTTTCGAAGTTGATACATTTTTGATTAAAAAATAGAGAAAAGGAAACCTACCACCCTTTATCTTTTACCCTTAAACCAAGCCCAAATTCCTACTTTTGCCCCATGGTAGATTATCTGGTAGTCGGTTGTGGTTTGGCTGGAATCTCCTTCTGTGAGGTTCTGGAAAAGAATAAAAAGTCATTTCATGTAGTTTCTGACAATTCCCAACAGTCGTCCCTGGTTGCAGGGGGTCTTTATAATCCGGTAATCTTAAAGAGGTTTACCCTAGCATGGAACGCAAGGCGTCAGATGGATTTGGCCATGCCTTTCTATCAAAAGTTAGAACAAAAGCTTCGGGTAAAATTGGATTATAAGCTCCGGGTATTGCGTTTGTTCGCTTCTGTTGAAGAACAAAACGGCTGGTTCGTAGCGGCAGATAAATCTGGCCTGGATTACTTCCTTTCCACAGCTATACACCAAAATCTAAATCCACATATTGATGCGCCACTAGGGTTTGGAGAAGTACGCTATGCGGGTAGGGTGGATACCCGCACACTTCTTAGGACTTATTCGGAATACCTCACCAAGAAAAGTCTGTTTACGTATGAAGCATTTGATTTTCCCCAATTAAACATAAAAGAAGACCATATCAACTATAAACAAATACAAGCGAAACAAATCGTATTTGCAGATGGTTACGGGCTTAAAACCAATCCATTTTTCAACTACTTGCCCCTAAATGGTACAAAAGGCGAATTGTTGACCATAAAAGCGCCAGATTTAAAGGAAGAATCCGTGATAAAATCTTCGGTATTCATAATTCCTTTGGGAGAAGACCTGTATCGTGTGGGTGCTACGTACAAGTGGAAAGATAAAACCAATGAACCTACCCAAGCATCAAAGGAAGAGCTGCTTACAAAACTGAGAAGCTTTCTAAAATGTAATTTTGAGGTGGTATCCCATGTAGCCGGAATTCGTCCCACCGTAACCGATAGAAGACCTTTGGTAGGTCAACATCCCGTTCACAAGAACTTATATTGTTTGAATGGGTTTGGTTCTCGAGGTGTTCTTATTGCGCCTTATGCGGCAGGCCAGCTTTTCAACTTTGTAGAAACAGCAGAACCCATCAATTCTGAAATGGACTTAAATAGGTTTACATCAAAACACTATCAAGAAGCTTCTTTGAGCTCTTGAGGTTCATACTTGACAAAAAAGTTTATCCAGATATTACGGGATAACCGAATAATGACGGGCATAAAAGCAATTAAGGTCAAAACAATGGCAATAAAGGTGTTGAGCAAATTCAGACCAATAAAAAGAAAAGAAATCACAAAGGCAGCCACGGCAAAGGCGACCCCAACCCCATAACTCACATACATGGCTCCATAGAAAAAGGAGGGCTCAATCTTGTACTTGAGACCACAATGGGAACAACGCTCATGCATTTTGAGCAATTTTCCAAAAGTATACGGGTTTTTGTTGGTATACATATGCTCTTCATGGCATCTAGGACAACTTCCTGTTAAAATACTGTAGAGTTTAGTTCCTTTTTTTAACATTTGCAGTGCTTTTGTCAAAGGTAAAAATTGTAGCAATGGTTACCGCCGAAAATTATACCAAAAGCTGATTTTAAGATAATGAATTCTTATTAGGAGTATGCTTAATGTCCACAACCTTTCAGTCGCTTTTGGGGGAGAATACCTTTTTGAAGAAATCGCATTCCGTTTAAATGCGGGCGACCGTGTAGGTCTTATAGGAAAGAATGGAGCTGGTAAGTCAACACTACTTAGATTGCTATCCAAAGAACAAGAACCAGATACCGGTTCCATCGCCATTGAAAAGGGAACTCAAATAGGGTTTCTTAAGCAGGATATTGATTTTGAGCAGGGAAGAACGGTATTGGATGAAGCTTATCAAGCGTTCAAAGAAATTAAATCTCTGGAGGTTGAGTTAGAGCATATTAATCATCAACTAGCCGAACGAACCGATTATGAAAGTGAGTCGTACAACCAATTGATGGTAGACCTCACTGAAGTGACCCATCGTTATGAAATCATAGGAGGATACAATTACCAAGGAGAAACCGAAAAGGTTCTACAAGGTTTGGGATTCAAGCGGGAGGACTTTACTAAAGTAACCGATACGTTTTCAGGTGGTTGGCGTATGCGTATCGAATTGGCCAAACTACTCTTGGAAGATAATGATGTATTGCTTTTGGATGAGCCTACGAATCATTTGGATATTGAATCCATAATTTGGTTGGAGCAATTTCTAAAGGGTTATTCAGGAGCCGTTGTAATCGTATCGCACGATAAAATGTTTTTGGACAATGTTACCAATAGAACCATTGAGATTTCTTTGGGACGGATTTATGACTACAATAAACCCTACACAAAATATTTGGTCCTGCGGTCTGAGATTCGTGAACAACAGCTGAGCGCGCAGAAAAATCAGGAAAAACAGATTCAACAAACAGAAAGACTCATTGAAAAGTTCCGTGCCAAGGCTTCTAAGGCTTCCATGGCACAGTCACTCATCAAAAAATTGGACAGAATTGACCGGATTGAAGTGGATGAAGACGACCATAGTGTGATGACCGTTCGGTTTCCAGTTTCTGTTAATCCAGGCAAAGTGGTAGTAACCCTTGAGGATTTGTCCAAAAATTACGGACCAAAGCAGGTGCTTCAGCATATCGATTTGTTGGTTGAACGAGGGAGTAAAACCGCATTTGTAGGTCAAAATGGACAAGGAAAGACAACATTGGCAAAGATTATTGTGGGCGAGTTGGAGCA
This sequence comes from uncultured Allomuricauda sp., assembly GCF_947501165.1. Taxonomy (GTDB): domain Bacteria; phylum Bacteroidota; class Bacteroidia; order Flavobacteriales; family Flavobacteriaceae; genus Flagellimonas. The sequence continues at coordinate 1,448,388 of NZ_CANMUU010000001.1, forward strand.
CGAAGGTTCTGTAAAACTGGGGCATAATGTTCAAATTGGATACTTCGCCCAGAACCAAGCTGATTACCTGGAGGGTGATAAGACCATTTTGGATACCATGATTGATGCCGCCAATGAAGGTAATAGGAGTAAGGTCCGCGATATCTTGGGTTCTTTCCTATTTAGGGGAGATGATGTCGAAAAATACGTGAAAGTGCTTTCGGGAGGCGAACGGAACAGATTGGCTTTGGCTAAAATGCTGTTACAACCATTCAATGTGCTTATCATGGATGAGCCAACTAACCACTTGGATATAAAATCCAAGAATGTATTGAAGCAGGCTTTGCAAAGTTTTGAAGGAACCTTGATTTTGGTGTCACACGATAGGGATTTTCTTCAAGGGCTTAGTAACAAGGTGTATGAGTTCAAGGATGGAGGCATAAAAGAGTATTTGGGTGACATTGATTTTTACTTGGAGCAGAGACAGGCGGAGGATTTTCGAAAAATAGAAAGGAAGGATGAACCACAGACCGAAAATAAGTCTGGCCCAAAGGAAAACGACTATCAGCTTCAAAAACGATTAAAATCTCTAAAAAACAAACTTAGTGGGGTAGAAAAGAAAATTGCATCTCTGGAAAAGGAAATTGCAGAAATAGATCATGATTTGCTGATGAATTATGATGCAACGATTGCCAAAGAAGGCTTTTTTGACTCTTATGAAGGAAAAAAGAAGCTATTAGAAGAGTTAATGGGGGACTGGGAAACGCTCTCGGAAGATATGGAAACCCTCAAGCAATAATAAATTTTATTACCAAACAACAGATTTATTGTACTTCACAACAGATTTGCCTTAGGTCACACATTAATTTTTGTAGGTTTTTTCTTTCTTATTTGATTTGTAGGTGAATTCTTATAAATCTAAATAAGGAACCAAGAATGAAACTAACCTCACTCAGCCTTATTACATTATTTTCCCTAGGCGTTGTTTTTGCAAAAGATCAAATCAATTCCAAAGAGAAAAAGGTGCTAGTAGACCTTTTTGAGAGTACCAATGGTACTAAATGGAGCACTCCATGGGACCTAAACTCTTCTGTAGATACTTGGAAAGGGGTTATTATAGAAGACAATCATGTTGTAGCAATAAACCTTTTCAGAAACAACTTGGAAGGTACTTTGCCATCCAGTTTAGGCAGATTAAGACATCTGCAACATTTGAATTTGGCCTTTAATAGTATTACAGGGGTTTTGCCAAAGGAGATAGTTGAGCTGGAAAATCTACAAGTACTTAGATTGGAGATGAACCGGATTAAAGGAAACATCCCTCAAGAAATAGGACAACTTAAAAAATTACAGGTGTTTTCTATGTTCAATAACTTTTTAAATGGACAAATACCAGAAGGGTTTGGGGAGCTGACGGATTTAAAAGAATTAAACCTTTCCAGCAATAACTTAAAAGGAGCGATACCGAAGTCTTTAGGAAATCTTACCAAATTAGTAGCCCTAGGACTATTTGAAAACAGTTTGGATGGGGCTATTCCCGCTGAACTTGGAAATCTGGGAAAACTGAAAGAATTGGTTTTGGCCAATAATCAATTGGGTGGCGAGATTCCTATGGAATTTGCACAATTGAGCAACCTCAAAATACTTCAGCTCCAAAACAACCGATTCGAATCGTATACAGGGATTCGAGCCATGGATACAAAACAATTCTTGGTTTTTGATACGGACGATAAGAGTCTAAAACCAAGATTCAATCAGATACAACTGCAACGCACACGCATGGCAGACACAAAATTTGAAGATGATAACGATAATGAGTAGTTAGTTATACTTTAGTTTGTTTGGTTTGGGGATACAGGCGTGTATCCCCATTTTTTGTTTCACGATTTTACATAACACATAAACATTTATGAAATATTTAACCAATACCCCACTATCAAGACAATAGATTTGCACTGAACTAATCAGCTCTACATGCGCAAAACTATTCTTTCTGTACTTCTCGGGATTGCGGTTATTTTTATTGCCTTTGTTCTTTCAAGACTTATTGTCAATAGCCGAGAAGATAGACGCCCTAGACCTCAAAAAGTGGTCAAGACCGTATTCGTGGATACCGTTGCTAACGGGGAAGTCCCAATAGTCATATCAGCCAATGGGAACCTTGTGGCAAAACGCCGAGTGGAGCTGTTCGCTGAGGTCCAAGGGGTTTTTAGGCCTGGTGCCAAAGCGTTCAAAGCTGGGCAGCCTTATCGCTCAGGTCAGACTTTAATTCGCATTGATGCCTCTGAATATTACGCGAGCGTACAATCAGCAAAAAGTAATCTGTTCAACTTGGTAACCTCGATTATGCCAGATTTACAGTTGGACTATCCTGAGCATTTTGCAAAATGGCAAGAATACTTGATGAGTTTTGATTTGGAAAAATCAACTCCTCCACTTCCTGAGGTTACCTCTGAGAAAGAAAAATATTTTATCACTGGAAGGGGTATTTATACCAATTACTACAACGTCAAAAACTTAGAACAGCGATTGGCAAAATATGGTATTGCAGCTCCATTTTCAGGTGTACTGACTGAGGCATTGGTCACAGAAGGTTCTCTTGTTCGCGCAGGACAGAAATTAGGAGAATTCATAGAAACAGGAACGTATGAGCTTGAGGTTGCCGTACCTAAAACATATGCTGATTTTCTAAGGGTTGGTAAAGCGGTGAGCTTGACCAATTTGGATAAGACCCAACAGTACGAAGGAAAGGTAATCCGAGTCAATGGGCGCGTGGATCAGACCACGCAGACTATAACCGTATTTATTGAGGTGAAAGGTGATAACTTAAAGGAGGGTCAATATTTAGAGGCCAACCTTAATGCCAGAACCGAAGAAGTGGCTATTGAGATAGACAGGTCGCTTCTATTGGAGAATGATAAAATATTCGTTGTCCGTGATACCATTTTGGACATCATTGACGTAAACCCAGTTTACTTTACGGATAAAAAGGTGGTTTTAAAAAATGTTCCGGATGGTGAGACCATAGTTTCCAGACCTGTTTCTGGGGGCTATGCTGGTATGTTGGTCAAAGTTTTTGGGGCACCTAACAATGAAACTGTGGCAAAATGAAAAAGGTAATTTCATACTTTATTAAATATCATGTTGCCGTAAATGTCATTATCATTTCGTTTTTCATTTTCGGTATCGTAGGCGCACTTTCGCTAAAATCTTCATTTTTTCCACTTACCGAATCAAAAAATGTATTGATTAACATTACTTATCCTGGCGCATCTCCCCAAGAAATTGAGGAAGGGATTGTTCTCAAAATAGAGGATAACCTTAAAGGTTTGGAAGGGGTAGACCGAGTGACTTCAACCTCTTCAGAGAATTCAGGTTCTATTAATGTTGAAATTGAAAAAGGGTATGACATAGATTTCATGCTCTTGGAGGTAAAAAATGCGGTTGATAGGGTACCCACGTTCCCAACCGGAATGGAACCTTTGGTTGTTTCCAAGTTAGATGCTGTACGTCAGACCATCAGCTTTGCAGTAAGTGGGGAAAATATTTCGTTGGCGACCCTTAAGCAAATAGGGAGACAAGTTGAAAACGACCTTAGGGCAATAGATGGAATCTCCCAAATTGCCATTTCCGGATATCCTGAAGAAGAAATTGAAATTGCTGTCAATGAGAACAGTTTATTGGCCTATAATGTTTCCTTTAATGAAGTTGCCCAAGCAGTAGCAAATGCCAATCTATTGGTCACGGGGGGCAATATTAAGACCGATGCTGAGGAATACTTGATTCGGGCCAACAACCGGTCATATTATGGAAAGGAACTCTCTAATGTTGTTGTCAGAGGGGATGTTTCCGGTCGTACCATTCGACTCAAGGATGTCGCTGAAGTTCGCGATCGTTTCTCCGAAACACCCAATGCTTCTTACTACAATGGAGACCTTGCCGTAAATGTTACCATAACAAGCACAAATACTGAAGACTTAATTGGTTCTGCCGAAAGGGTAAAAGAATATATTGCAGAATTCAATGAGAAATATAATAATGTGCAATTAAATGTGGTAAGTGACCTATCGACCACTTTAACGCAACGAACCCAATTGTTGACCGAGAACGCCATTATGGGAATGATTCTAGTACTGATTTTTCTCAGTCTCTTTCTCAATACGCGTTTGGCCTTTTGGGTCGCCTTCGGTTTGCCTGTGGCTTTCTTGGGCATGTTTGTATTTGCCCCTATGCTGAACGTAACGATCAATGTGCTCTCACTTTTCGGAATGATCATCGTCATCGGTATATTGGTGGATGATGGGATTGTAATTGCTGAAAATATTTATCAACATTATGAAAAAGGGAAAAAGCCCATTCAGGCTGCAATTGATGGTACTCTGGAAGTGATTCCTCCCATAGTTTCAGCTATTATAACCACAATTCTGGCATTTTCTATTTTTCTTTTCTTGGATGGTAGGATTGGGGATTTTTTCGGAGAAGTTTCCGTGATAGTCATCTTAACATTAGTGGTCTCATTGGTCGAGGCATTGATTATACTTCCCGCTCACTTAGCCCATTCCAAAGCATTACGAAAGCAAAGTAGTGCTCCAAAAACGGGAATTGCCAAAGTATTCTCACAGTTACGTGTCATCAACAAAATGGGTGATAAAGCCATGGCATGGATGCGCGATAAATTGTATAGCCCTGTCTTGCATTTTGCTTTGGAGTATAAGATGTTAACCTTTTCCTTCTTTGTACTGGCACTGTTTCTCACCTTTGGCTCAATTGGTGGCGGAATAATCCGTACAGCATTCTTTCCAAGAATTGCAAGTGACCGGGTTGCCGTAGAGCTTTTGATGCCCAATGGAACCAATGAAAAGGTGACCGATTCCATCATAAGTTTGATTCAAGAAAAAGCAGCAATTGTGAACCAAGAGCTCACCGATGAATACTTGAAAGGTTCCGAAAAAGAACTGTTTGAGAACATGATTAAAAATGTTGGGCCAGGTTCATCAGCCGCTACTCTGGTAATTAATCTGCTTCCTGGGGAAGAACGCCCCGATGCCATACGAGCCGATTTGGTTACCAGTAGGTTGCGCGAATTGGTTGGCCCAGTATTCGGAGTGGAAAGTCTGATTTATGGTTCGGGAGGAAACTTTGGTGGGGACCCCGTTTCGGTTTCTCTATTGGGGAATAATATTGAAGAACTTAAAGCAGCCAAAGCTGAATTAAAAGGGGCCATGGTCAGCAATTCCTTACTAAAAGATGTTGCGGATAACGACCCTGCGGGTATCAAGGAAATTCAATTGGAACTTAAGGATAACGCCTATTTATTGGGCTTGGATTTGCGAAATGTCATGACCCAAGTGCGTTCAGGTTTCTTTGGCACACAAGCGCAACGCTTTCAAAGAGGTCAAGATGAAATACGTGTTTGGGTACGATATGATCGTGAGAATCGGTCTTCGATATCGGACCTTGATGATATGCGTATTCTTACCCCTTCAGGCTCTAGGGTACCCTTAAAAGAAATTGCCGATTATAAAATACAGCGGGGTGATGTAGCCATCAATCACTTGGATGGTCAACGTGAAATCAGGATTAGTGCAGATTTAAAAGACCCCGACAATACCAGTGCACCAGATATGTTGGCATGGATACGAAACGATATTATGCCAGAAATCCAATCGAAATATCCAACAGTTGCAGCATCTTACGAAGGGCAAAACCGGGAACGAAACAAATTGACCAACTCCTTGAATTTTGTGGGTCTGGTTGTTTTGTTCCTAATCTACATTACGATTGCCTTTACGTTTAGAAGCTTTAGTCAACCCTTGTTATTGCTGTTATTGATTCCATTTAGTTTGACAGCAGTTTCATGGGGGCATTGGATTCATGGTTTCCCAGTAAACATATTGTCCATGTTGGGTATTATTGCCCTCATAGGTATTATGGTTAATGATGGCCTGGTACTCATCGGAAAGTTCAATGGAAATTTAAGACTCGGGATGAATTTCGATGAAGCTTTATACGAAGCGGGCCGGTCGAGGTTTAGAGCTATATTTTTGACCTCGGTTACTACCATTGCTGGTCTTGCTCCATTATTGCTGGAAAAGAGTCGTCAAGCCCAGTTTTTAAAACCTATGGCGATTTCCATTGCCTATGGCATTGGCTTTGCAACCGTGCTGACTCTGGTAATGCTTCCTATTTTCTTATCCTTTAGCAATAGTGTTAAAGTAGGTACGAAGTGGTTGAGAACTGGAAACAAAATCAGTAAGGAAGAAGTAGAGCGTGCCATTAAAGAACAACATGAAGAGGCGTATCTGTCTGAAAGTGTTGTTGCCTCAGAAAATGGGCAATCAAATAATAATCCCGTTAAAAACAAATCTCAAGAAGAATTAGAAGAGATATTATGATGCAGAAAAACTACCTGCCCACCCTCTTAGTATTATTTTTGTTTACATGTTCTTTGTTTTCCCAAGAAGTGCTTACCAAGCAAGAGGCTATCAAACTGACGTTAGAGAATAATTTGGGAATTCTCATCGCGGAAAACAACGTTGAAATCGCCGAGAACAATAAAGGTGTTCTTAATTCTGGATTTCTGCCTAGTATTACTGGTACGGCCGGGGCCAACTACCAACGCGACGACTCTACTTTTGAATTTCCGGGTCAGTTCTTAAATGATGGAGAAGGCAATGTTCTGATTGATGACGAGGGACAACCTGTTCCACGCCCAGATGCCGACTTATATAAGGCGGAAGCACAGCGCTATAATGCCAGAATTACTGCGGATTATGTATTGTTTGATGGTTTGGGTAGATGGTACGACATGAAAAGATTAAAAGAAGAGTACAATCTATCCTCCTTACAAGCCAGAGAGACTTTGGAAACAACCATTATTCAGTTATTTAGTGTGTATTTTGAAGCTGCCAGGATTTCTGAAAACATTACAGTGCTTGAGCAGACGTATCAAAATACCAAAAATCGGCTGCAGCGAGCAAACTACAGTTTTGAATTTGGTCAGGTCAACAAACTAGATGTTTTGAATGCCGAAGTTGATCTGGTAAACGATAGTATCAATGTCATGAACGAACGACAACTGCTGGAAAATACGCTGCGTGATCTCAACATTGTTCTAAATTCTGATTTGGAAAAAAAGTTTGCGGTAGATACGACCATTACATTTATCAACGAATTACAGTTAGAAGATTTTGCCTCACAAGGAGAGCAAAATAATGTCAGGATGCTTCAGGCCAAATCAAATATTGCCATTAATGATTATACGTTGCAATCTGCAAAGTCGGTTTTTCTTCCTACTATTGGTCTTACAGGCTTTTATGGATGGAACCTTAATAATAATGCTCCTGGTGCTTTCTTCCCTGGGGTAACTGTGAACAACCGAAGGAACTTTGGTCTTGGCGCAACCTTGACCTGGAATCTTTTTGATGGCGGAGGTGGAATTACCCAAGTTAGGAACGCCAAAATCCTGTTGGAATCCCAAGATGCGCTTCAAACGCAAATTGAATTGGAAGTAAAGCGCGATATAGCAAATGCAAAAGGGGATTTTCAAAACCGTTTGAAGGTTTTTGAACTGCAGCAACAAAATGTAACCACGGCAACCGATAACTATAAGCGCTCAAATGAGCGCTATAAGTTGGGTCAAATCACTTCAGTAGAGCTTCGTCAGGCACAAATCAACTTATTAAATGCCCAAACCAGTAAGAATTTGGCAAAATACAACGCCAAACTGGCCGAGCTTCAATTATTGCAGCTTACAGGTCAATTGCTGAACGTCTCCATTTAATTTGTCAAGAAGATGTTGGAACACTTTTTCCAGTGCCCATACTGTTGGGAAGAGATATCATTTTTATTAGATAGATCTGTTTCAAACCAAACCTATGTTGAGGATTGCGAAGTGTGCTGCAACCCTATTGAGGTTAATTGCAAGTTTCAATATGATGAATTGACATTTTTCGAACCTTCCGTCCTTGGTCAATAGTATTTGTTCAAAAATTTAAACAAACAAAAATTCAGTATCCTCTAACTTTTTAGTAGATTAAGTCAATAATTAGTAAAAAGATACTTCTAGGAATGCAGATAATTGAAAATGCTACTGTCTACGATGCCATTATTGTAGGTTCGGGAGCTGGAGGTGGCATGGCAACTAAAGTGCTTGCCGATGCAGGTTTAAAAGTTGCCGTTGTTGAGGCCGGACCTTTTTTCGACCCTGCCGACCCAAAACAAAAAACCCAATTAAAATGGCCTTGGGAATCTGAACGTAGAGGGGCAAATACACAATTCAGGCCTTTTGGTGACTTTGACGCTGCCTATGGCGGTTGGGACATTGAAGGTGAACCCTATACGCATAAGGATGGTACCAAATTCGATTGGTTTCGGTCTCATATGTTGGGCGGACGTACCAATCACTGGGGTCGAATTTCCCTTCGTTTTGGCCCAAAAGACTTCAAGCATAAAGATGTAGATGGGTATGGAGAAAACTGGCCAATTAGTTACGAGGATATCAAACCCTATTATGACCGCTTGGATAAACTGATTGGTGTTTTTGGCACCAATGAAGGATTGCCCAATGACCCTGATGGTTTTTTTCTTCCACCCCCAAAGCCTAGGTTGCATGAACTCTTTTACATTCAGGGAGCTCGAAAATCCAACATTCCGGTTTACCCATCCAGAATGTCAATGTTGACCAAAAAAATCAATAAAGAACGTGGTGTATGTTTTTACTGTGGTCAATGTAGTCGAGCGTGTAGTGTCTATGCTGATTTCTCTGCCGGTAGCTGTTTGATTTTTCCAGCCCAAAAGAGTAGAGGACACGTGGACTTGTTTGTCAATTGTATGGTCCGTGAAGTAACTGTGGATGGAGAAGGAAGGGCCACAGGGGTTTCTTATATCAACAAGGAAGATAGAAAAGAATACAAGTTAAGGAGCAAAGTGGTTATTCTGGGTGCCTCGGCATGCAGTACGGCAAGAATACTTCTAAATTCCAAAAGTACCCAACATCCCAATGGTTTGGGAAATAGTAGCGACCATGTTGGGAAATATTTGCATGATTCTACAGGTGCGGACAGAGCCGCGTTTATACCTGGGCTAATGAACCGCAAAGCTTCATACAACGAAGATGGGGTTGGCGGAATGCATGTCTATTCACCCTGGTGGGGGGATAACTCAAAACTTGATTTCCCTAGAGGGTATCATTTAGAAATCTGGGGAGGTATGAGTATGCCAAATTATGGTTTTGGCTTCGACGTGAATGCGTTCAATAAATTCTTTGGAACCAAGGTAGGGGGATATGGAGATATGTTACGAAGTGATGTAAAAAAATATTGGGGAGCAGTGGTTGGAGTATCATCTCGGGGCGAGTCGATCTCTCGTAAAGACAACTATTGCGAGATAGACCCTTCGACAGTGGATGAGTGGGGAATTCCCGTTTTACGCTTTCATTATAAATGGTCAGATTTAGAACGAAATCAGGCTAGGCACGCCCATAATACTTTTGAAGAAATTTTGACCAATATGGGGGGTGAACTTTTAGGTGATAAGCCAGGAAAGGATCAGGATTATGGATTACAAACCCCAGGCCGTATTATCCATGAAGTGGGCACTACCCGTATGGGAGATAATGCCAAAACCTCAGTGACCAATAAGTTCCAACAACTACACGACGTAGATAATGTTTTTGTAGTTGATGCTGGACCTTTTGTATCCCAGGCAGATAAAAATTGTACATGGACCATTATGGCGCTGTCTTGGAGGGCTTCTGAATATATAGTAGACCAATTGAAAAAACAAAATCTATAATCATGGATAGAAGGAAAAGTATTAAATCGATTGTGCTAGGTTCTGTGGCTACAGGTTTGGTGGCCAATGGGTGTAAACCAGGTACGGAAAATCCAGAAATTCCTACAAAGGAACCTGAGAATGTAGCCTGGCGGACTCCAGTAGAGAATGAAATTATCAACGAAATTCAGAGCGAGGAGTTTTTCAATGCACATGAACGAGAAACTCTAACAATGCTCTGCGACTTGATTCTACCACCCAGCGACCAGTTCAAAGGTGCATCTGATGCAAAGGTTGTAGATTTTATAGAATTTATGGTCAAAGACCATATCCCTTTTCAGACGGATTTTCGAGGAGGGTTGATGTGGCTGGACCATAAATGCAATACAGAATTTGAGCTAGAGTTCAAGTTGTGCACAGAAGGTCAGCAGAAGTCTATTTTGGATACTATTGCTTTCTACGACCCCGACGTAATACCTGAGGAAAGACCTTTTGAAGTGAACTTTTTCGCTACCGTTCGAGATTTGACCATGACTGGTTTTTATACTTCTAAAATAGGTATTGAAGAATTGGGGTATAAAGGAAACATGCCCAATGTTTGGAATGGTGTCCCAGAAGATGTGCTAGAACAACATGGCGTTGCCTATGAGGAAGAGTGGTTGGCCAAATGTATAGATCAAAGCAAACGAGGTATCATTGCCGAATGGGATGATGATGGGAATCTCATTACTTGAATTGCTTAATTAAAAAAGGTTCACAGTTTATAAGTGAACCTTTTTTTAGTAGCGGGGACTGGACTCGAACCAGCGACCTTCGGGTTATGAGCCCGACGAGCTACCTACTGCTCTACCCCGCGATATCGGACGGCAAATATACAACTCTTTTAAACATATTTCCAAATTAGTGAGACCTTGATTTGAAAAGCTAAGCGAATTCAAATCAAAAGGTCGAACTAATGCTGAGCGAAGTCGAAGCATCTTTGATATTCCTTATGAGGTTGTAAGTCTTGATTTGAATTGTATATCTTCGAATTATGGAGCAACTCAATGATTTTTTGGTAAACGCCATATCTGCAACCGAATGGCCCATGTTTATCTTACTGATTGGCGGGGGCCTTTTTTTGGTGCTATATTCTAAAGGATTACCGTATCGATTTTTTGGCCATGCCATTGCAATCACAACCGGAAAATATGATGATAAAAAAGCAAAAGGAGATGTTAGTTCGCTTCAAGCGCTATCTGCCGCAGTTGCTGCTACGGTTGGACTTGGGAACATCTCAGGAGTTGCCATAGCCATTCATGATGGAGGTCCAGGAGTGGTTTTTTGGATTTGGATGACCGCGTTGATAGGGATGTGCATCAAGTTTTATTCCTGTAGCCTATCTATAATGTTTCGGGGAGAAGATTCGGATGGAAAAATGCAGGGAGGCCCCATGTTTTACATAACTCAGGGATTGGGAAAAAAAGCCAAGCCTTTGGCCATTTTTTTTAGCATTGCAGGTCTGTTTGGTTTTCTGGGCGTATTTACTGCAAATCAGTTTACAGAGACCTTTATGAGCGTGGTTGTTCCTGAAGAGAGCTTGATGGCTTTGGGAGGGACAGCAACAGACCCTTTGTTCAACTGGAAATTGACCATAGGAATTGTACTAGCTATTATTTCATCATTTGTGATTTTTGGAGGGTTGAAGAACATTGCCAAAGTAGCTACGGCCATTGTGCCATTCATGGTTGCGGTCTATCTAATTGCAGTTGTTGTGGTAATGGCTATGAATGCTACCCAAGTACTTCCTGCATTAAAATTGATCCTTTCAGAAGCGTGGAATTTTAAAACCATTGTTACAGGAGGTTTTTGGGGTTTGGTGATTATTGGGGTGCGGCGTGCCATGTTTTCCAATGAAGCGGGATTGGGTAGTGCTCCAATGTATCATGGGCAATCTAAAAATGACGAGCCCATTCGAGAAGGCCTGGTAGCTATGCTCGGGCCCTTTATTGATACGATTTTGGTTTGTACCTTTACCGCGGTAGTCATCATTTTAAGTGGTGCTTACTTGGAGGATACTAGTGGGATTGTAATGACATTGCAGGCGTTTAGGGTTACTTTGGGAAGTTTTGGAGATGATTTACTTATGATTATCGTTTCTGCTTTTGCCCTTTCTACACTGTTCACCTATTCTTATTATGGGGTAAAGAGCCTTTCCTTTTTGACCAACGCCAAAATAGGTAAGCTATATAATATCTATTTTGTGATTATGATTGTATTTGCTGCTATTGCTTCATTGGAAGTGGTTAAAAACCTAATTGACCTTTCTTATGCGCTAATGGTGATTCCAAACATGATTGCTGTGTTGTTATTAGCCCCCAAGGTGAATCAAGCGGCAAAAACATATTTTACCAAAATGAAAGAACAACGTGCATAAATCAGGATTTGTAAATATCATCGGAAACCCCAATGTTGGGAAATCAACCTTTATGAACGCCATGGTGGGAGAGAAGCTCTCAATCATTACTTCAAAGGCCCAAACCACGCGACATCGGATTTTTGGAATTGTCAATGGTGATGACTTTCAAGTAATTTTTTCAGATACTCCGGGAATCATTAAACCAGCTTACGAATTGCAATCTTCTATGATGGATTTTGTAAAATCTGCGTTTGAGGATGCCGATGTGCTAATTTATATGGTCGAAATAGGGGAAAAAGGGCTTAAAGATGAGAACTTCTTTCAAAAAATTTCAAATAGCCAAATCCCGGTTCTTTTATTATTAAATAAAATTGATACTTCGGACCAGACCCATTTGGAAGAGCAGATACAATACTGGCAAGGTTTGCTCCCCAGAGTAGAAATATTCCCTATTTCTGCATTGGAAAATTTTAATGTAAAAGAAGTATTCAATCGTATTTTGGAGTTATTGCCAGAAGGACCTGCGTATTATCCCAAAGACCAACTTACTGATAAACCAGAGCGTTTTTTTGTGAACGAAACCATTCGCGAAAAAATCTTGCTGCATTATAAAAAGGAAATTCCGTACTCAGTTGAGGTGGAAACAGAAGAGTTTTTGGAGGATGATAAAATCATCAGAATTCGTTCTGTAATTATGGTGGAACGTGATACTCAGAAGGGAATTATCATTGGCCATAAAGGGAGTGCCCTTAAAAAAGTTGGAGTGGAATCCCGAAAAGACCTGGAGAAATTCTTCGGAAAACAGGTCCATATTGAGCTCTATGTTAAGGTAAATAAAAATTGGCGCAGTAATTCAAGGCAATTGAAACGTTTTGGTTACAATAACTAAAGCTTTTTTTAGTGTTTGAATAACCATTACTTCATGTTCGGTTTAGACCTTCCTGAGGAAATTTAAACCAAACAAAATGAAGAATTACTTTAGACTGCTACTCCCCACATTTTTAATTTTAACCTGCTTTTCTTGCGAAAAAATCGATGACTTTCTAGGCGATGGAGGTTCTGATGATGATCAACCTACAGACGATACTCCTGTAATTGCGACAGTAGATTTCAGTTCTATAAATACCTTTCCTGTAGATGGTGAGGATTCTGCTGAAATCTCAGCTTATGATCCCCATACGGAAAGATTGTTTGTGACCAACGGCGCTTTGGATGAGGTTACTGTTTTTGATATTTCGGATATTAACGCACCATCACGTATCGGCTCTATAAACTGTCCTACCCCTGGATCACCAAATAGTGTTGCTGTAAGCGATGGAATGCTTGCCGTAGCCATAAGTTCTCCAAACGGACGAGAAAATGGCTTTGTGGAGTTTTTTGATACGACCACATTAAATGAAATAGGTATTGTGCAAGTAGGTGTATTACCTGATATGGTAGCCTTTACTCCCAATGGGGAATATGCGTTAACGGCAAATGAAGGTGAACCCAATGATGATTATACCATTGATCCTGTCGGTAGCGTCAGCATTATAAAGATATCTTCCATGGAAGTGACTACCTTGGGTTTTGAGGGGTTCAATAGTCAAGAAGAGGAGTTGGAAGCTAGAGGCTTTCGGGTTTTTGGGCCAGGTGCGGACCTAGCTTCAGATGTTGAACCAGAGTTTTTGACTATTTCTAATGATGGTACAAAGGCATGGGTTACCCTTCAAGAAAACAATGGGGTTGCTGTTGTGAACTTGTCAACTATGCAAATTGAGAGTATTCTTCCTTTAGGATTCAAAGATTACTCTTTGCCAGGAAATGAAATTGACCCTAGTAACGAGGATGGAAGAACAGAATTGAGAAGTGTTCCTGTTTTTGGAATCTACCAACCTGATGCTATTGCCTATTACAGTGTTAATGGAATGGATTATGTAGTTACCGCCAATGAGGGTGATGCGCGAGATTACGATGGTTTTTCCGAAGAAGAGCGGATGGCAGACTTGATTTTCGATGAAACCGTTTTTCCTGATGCCGAAATATTGCAACTAGATGAGAATTTGGGAAGATTGCAATCAACTACCACATTGGGTGATACCGACGGAGATGGGGATTTTGACCAACTCTATAACTATGGTGCAAGGTCCTTTAGCATATGGTCTGGACAAGGTCAGCTGGTGTATGACAGCGGAAATGATATTGCAGAAATTACCTTGCAATTAACGCCCGACGCATTTAACGGAGGTGATAATCGAAGTGATGACAAAGGTGCCGAACCCGAAGCGGTAAGCATCCTTCAAATTGGAGAGCGTCAAATTCTGTTTGTAGGCTTGGAACGTAATAATCAGGTTTTGGTTTATGATATTTCAAATCCAAGTTTTCCCGAATTCATTCAAATATTGGCTACCGATGGTGATGTAGGACCCGAAGGAGTTCTTCCTATTGCCGCGGAAGATAGCCCTACTGGAAAGGATTTGTTGGTTGTGAGCAATGAGGTAAGCGGTACAGTGACCATTTATGAAAACAACTAGACTAGTTTCTACAACATAAATTATACCTACTTGTAAGAAGGCGCGAGACTTGTTTTTTGCGCCTTTTTTATTTCTTAAGATCGTGGAAAATCCTGTATCAGGTCTTCAAGAAAAGTCCTAAGTTGCTTCATTTGACCCTTGCCTTGTGATTTTCCAAACCTTCCAAGAGCGTAGAGAGCAAACCATAACACGATCAAGAAAAACATCCCAACAACCCATAAGGTAATATCGTCGCCCAACGAATGTTTTGAGTAGGCAAAAATACCTAGAATTACAAATAAGGTGCCTATGCCAAAATGAAGGAACATAAAAAAGGTCCATAGGGTAGGGTTGGGTCCAAACACCCCATGAATGGTACTTTTATTGTCTTCAAAAGATGTGAGTTCTAAATGAAGTTGAGGTGTCCAAAAATTGGTATGCTCCTTTCTAAATCGAAGATAGATGTGTTCATCCAAACGTTTCAGTACAAAAGGAGGCTCAGAAGACCTGTCAAAATTCTTTTTTAACAGTTCCAAATCAGTGGCCAAGTCAATTTTAAATCGCGGGCGAAGTACTATGTCATTGGTTAGGTTGCTCATATTCCAAAGGCATGTAGAAAAAGGTACCATTTTTTCTTTATAAATAATGGTATTTTTGCCGAAAATAGAAACACATGGGAGCCATTGTAGCTGTTGTAGGTAGACCAAATGTTGGAAAATCCACTTTTTTTAATCGATTGATTCAAAGAAGAGAGGCTATTGTTGATGCGGTAAGTGGCGTAACTCGTGATCGTCATTACGGGAAGAGTGACTGGAACGGCAAGGAATTTTCCATAATTGACACAGGCGGTTATGTAGTTGGAAGTGATGACGTTTTTGAAAAGGAAATTGACAAGCAGGTGGAATTGGCCATTGATGAAGCGGATGCCATCATTTTTATGGTGGATGTAGAATCTGGGGTCACGGGAATGGATGAGGAGGTTGCCCGACTTCTAAGAAAAGTAAATAAGCCAGTTTTCTTAGCGGTAAACAAAGTGGACAATGCCCAACGCTCTGCCGATGCTGTTGAATTCTATTCTTTGGGACTTGGTGAGTATTATCCGCTTTCGAGCATCAACGGGAGCGGTACTGGAGAACTATTGGATGCCTTGGTTGAGGTTTTACCGGAAAGTGAGGAAGAGGAAGATGAGCTTCCAAGGTTTGCCGTGGTGGGAAGACCTAACGCGGGAAAATCATCTTTTATTAATGCATTGATAGGCGAGGACCGTTACATTGTTACCGATATTGCTGGAACTACAAGGGATAGCATTGATACCAAATACAATCGCTTTGGATTTGAATTTAATTTGGTGGATACCGCTGGGATTCGAAGAAAAGCAAAAGTTAAGGAAGACCTGGAATTCTATTCCGTAATGCGCTCTGTAAGGGCTATTGAGCACTGCGATGTATGTTTATTGGTTTTGGATGCTACCCGAGGTTTTGATGGTCAAGTTCAAAATATTTTCTGGCTGGCGCAACGTAACAATAAGGGCATTGTGGTTCTGGTCAATAAGTGGGATTTGATGGAAAAGGAAACCAACTCTGTTCGTGACTATCAAGAAAAAATCAAAAAACAAATGGAGCCTTTTACGGATGTGCCCATTCTTTTCATATCGGTACTGACCAAGCAGCGTATTTATAAAGCCATAGAAACTGCGGTTGATGTCTATAAAAATCGTTCCAAGAAAATCCCTACTCGTAAGCTGAACGATGTTATGTTGCCCATTATTGAGCATACACCACCTCCAGGTTATAAGGGCAAATACGTGAAGATTAAATTCTGTACCCAATTGCCTACCCCATATCCACAATTTGCATTTTTCTGCAATTTGCCTCAATATGTTCGTGATCCATATAAACGTTTCTTGGAAAACAAGCTTAGGGAGAACTTTGATTTTTCAGGGGTGCCCATGACTATTTTTATGCGAAAAAAGTAAGTCTAGCTTCCGGAAGCAGGTTTAATGCTCACTTTTTGTTGAATTCGATTTCCAGAGTCATCCATAGCGGAGAGAAGATATTCGCCAGCTTGAACATTCAATATCAGCTCGTGGAAGTCTTCTGTAGAACCGACATATGTTCTGTCCAAATACCAATGTACTCTAGTTTCTTCCTGTTGATGTGCCAATTTGAATATGACCTCAGTGGCATTATTCCCTAAATCTTTGGGGACTAAAATGTCTTCATTAGGTTTGGGGTAAATAAAGGCCATACGTTGGCTTTCTTCAGAATTGCATTCAATGGCATATGGTGGTAAAGCTTTGTAATTTGGGTTTGCCGAAGCATAATAATATTCCATCAACGGAGGCAAAACAAACCAAGTTTTACTTACCATGTCTTCCAAAGGATAACACTCAGAGTTTACGCGGAATGTTCCAGCAATATTGAAAAAATGCTGCTGATGATAGGGGCATGGTTTACTTTTCAAACCATTTTTTGGGAGTAATTGCTCTTCAGTATTTTCACAAAAGACCGAAGCAATAGAACCGCTTTTTTTGCAAATGGTAATGGCCTTTAACTCATCAAAAGGTTCTTGAAACCAGCCACTATCAGGTAACAGGTCCAAAACATCAAATAGGATAGGTGCCGCAGCTTCAATACCTGTTAGCCCAGGTCTTCCTTCCCCATCCGCATTACCTGCCCATACGCCTATGGCGTATTTTGGAGTAACCCCTACGGCCCAGGCATCTTTAAATCCAAAACTAGTCCCTGTTTTCCAAGCAATAGGCTGCGATGAATCAAAAAACTGCCAATTTTCAGCTCCCTCTGGTCTATTTACTTCTCGTAAGGATTTGAACGTGTGAAAAATGGCACCTGCATCCAAAATGGGGGCTTCCCGTTGCAGATTGCCAAAAGAAACCGAATGGTCCAATAAATATGAAGGTTCCGTGAACTCCTGGGTTCGATACGTACTTGAGTTGGATACAAAATGGTTGAGGGTTGAAGCTGCTGATGCATAGGTCTTGGTAATATCCCACAAAGAGCTTTCGGCACCGCCTAAAATGAGGGAAAGTCCATAATGTGATGAAGGTTTGTCCAAAGAGTGCAGATTCATCTTTTTCAACTTGTTATAAAATTTTTGAAGTCCATATGAACGTAACAGACGAACCGCAGGAACATTGAGCGAACGAGAGAGAGCTCTACTGGCGGATACGGCTCCTATATGCTTTTTATTGAAGTTTTTTGGATGGTAGCCGTTAATTACCGTTGGAACATCTTCCACTAAAGTATTGGGCAATAATTGACCCTCGTGCATGAGTGAGGCGAATAAAAAGGGTTTTAAAGTGCTTCCAGTGCTTCGGTTTTTTGAGATGATATCCACATAATTACCATGATCTTTGTTGGTGGGAGCATTGCCAACATAACAAAGCACCTGACGGGTTTCAACATCCAATATCAAAATGGATAGGTTATAGATTTCATTGCCTTTAAGTCGGTTATGATGATTTTCTGCCAAAACATTCACCTGCTGTTGTAAATGCATGTTTACAGAGGTTTGTATGTGTTGCCCTGTATGCTCTTGCTTTATTCTTTCCGTAAGATGAGGGGTGCTATTGGGAAGTTGTAGGGGTTTTTTAGGTAGAGGTTCTGCAATGGCAAGTTGATAAGTGGTTTGGTCCATATGATTTTTCTCCCATAACTTTTTCAGCAAGCGGTTTCTTTTCTGTAACAAACGGGATTCATTTCTACCTGGAAAAATTAACGAAGGTGCATTGGGTAAAACCGCTAGAGTTGCTGCTTGCCCCCAGCTCAGTTCATGGGAAGGAATACCAAAATAACGCCATGAGGCAGTTTCTAGCCCCACCACATTTCCGCCGTAGGGTGTATTTGAGGCATACAGCTTCAAAATTTCATCTTTGGAATGTCGGAACTCCAAACGCGTGGCCATTAAAAGCTCAACTGCTTTTTCAAAATAGGTTCGTCTTGTATTTTTTCGGCTTAGCCGAATGACTTGTTGGGTGATGGTGCTCCCACCTCTTCTGGTATCTTTAGTGAGGTTATGGACCAGGGCATTGAAGATGGAAACAGGATTAAATCCAGGGTGGCTGTAGAAGTATTCATCTTCAAAAAGCAAAACGCTTTGTTTGAATCGATTTGGGATAGAATCCACTTGGGGAAAACGCCATTGACCGTCATCTGCAATTCGAGCTCCCAATAAAAACCCCTCGGAACTGGTCACAACAGTAGAGGTAGGTTCTTTAAACAGATTTTTGGGCAAACAGAACAGCCAAACAAAGAAAAGTATCAAAAAACCAAACAGTTTTATTCGGTTTTGAAGTACAAATTGTTGTAGGTACCATGCCCTTTTCATTACCAAGATGACTTGATTCGCCTTGAAAAAGGGTTATTCTTACTAGTCTTGGTCCATGGGATAGTCTTCATAAAAGTGCTCAAAAGTTTTGTCCGTGTGGTAATCTTCTGTAAGCACCCGATACACTAAAAACACGACCAAACCTTGTCCAAAAATGGTTACATAAAACACCCAATTGAAAGGGAAATTCATACTTGCCATGATGACTAAGGTTACTAAAACCAAAGTGGTGAAGGCCACTAAACCCATTACTGAAATTTTCATACCGTTTTTTTGAAAAATTACAAAACTTCATGAACCTTCTAAAGAAATTATGAAAGATTAACGCCATTGTTTAACCTTGCTTGTTGATTTTATTGTACCACTGAAATCCACTTTCCTTTATTTCGCGCATAATACGTGTTGTCGTACATGGCCTCAACTTGTGACCCGGGCAAATAATAATCTCCCAAATAGGATGCATTTAGTTTTACCGAGAAAGTCTTTGACTTTTTTGAGCCCAAATCAAAATAGAAATGGGTACGGTCATCTCTAACATCTATATAATCTGCCTTACTGGAATTTGTATTGGTTGTACCCGCATAGGAAGTATCTACAATTTCCCAACCACTTGGAACAATTTGTGTCAAAGCAATATTATCAATGTAATCATTACTCGAATTAAATACTGTGATTTTTGCTTCCAATTCGGTACCCTGTCTTAACTGAGCTACATCAATGGAATTTCCAATAGCATCTAAATAGGCTATAGATAGTCTTAAATTCTGTTGTTCAGCCAGTTCTTGCCCAACAGGTAATTTTCCGCTTTGTACAAGAGTCACGTAAAGCGTATTG
Source organism: uncultured Allomuricauda sp. (assembly GCF_947501165.1). Classification (GTDB taxonomy): domain Bacteria; phylum Bacteroidota; class Bacteroidia; order Flavobacteriales; family Flavobacteriaceae; genus Flagellimonas. Next base: position 1,468,212 of record NZ_CANMUU010000001.1, read on the forward strand.
CTTTGTATGTTCTTTACTTCAATATTTGCGCTTGCCGATGAAATTGTAAGCGGACGTTGGGCAATGGCCCTATCCGTTTTTACTTCAACTTCTTTTCCATTGTGCGTATAGGCTAGATGAACAGCTTTACCGCCATTTTTCGAAACCATTTTGGCCATGGCCAATAGGGCGTAAGCAGTCTCTTGGGTGCTGTACCAACGTTGGGAAGATAAGTTTTTGGCCAGTGAAATTGCCAGTTCTCTTTGCTGGGAATCACCTATTATCGTCATGGTTTCCAATGCCATGGCTCGATTTCTGAACACCGAACCATAGGTTCTGTAATCGTAATTGTTAGATACAAAATTGATATTGGCCGTTTGAGCCAAGTCTTTGGCAACTTGGTTTTTGCCGGCCAAGGCATAGGCGGCGGCCAATCTCCATTTGGCTTCATTGCTTAGGTTTCTGGTTTCGCGAAGACGGTTCATGGCAGCAAGTTCAGGTTGTTGTGCCAAGGCCAAAGTATACAGGCGATAGGCTTGGGTCAAATCATCATTATACGATGTTTGTTGATTGCTCCATTGTCTGGCCTTTTGCTTTTGATAACGCAACCAATTACTCAAGAAAGTTAGTGGCAGGCGATAGCCTTTCTGTTTGGCCTCCAACATAAAATGACCGGCATATGAGGTGCCCCAGTCATCTGCGTCTCGATATCCAGGCCAATAGCTTAAACCACCATTCGATGTTTGAAAATTGCTTAGTCTTTTGATAGCAGCTTTTATGTTCTTTTCGATGTCTTTTTTGGTGTCAAAGGTGATATCTAAAACATCAGACAGGAACAACTGGGGAAAAGCAGAGGAAGTAGTTTGCTCAACACAACCATGAGGATAACGAACCAAATACTCCATGCGCTTGGAAAAATCCATCGGAGGTAAAGTTGAAAACTCCAAAGTAGCTGAATTGGTTCCTGAAGTCCCAAAAACTTCCAAAGGAATGGATTGTGTTTGTGTTCCATTAACGGTGTACAATTGGCTTCGGGTAGTGATTGGATTTGGATTTTCCACATCAATTTCAATTTCGTCCGTAGCTTTTTCACTAGCCCCCGTTGCATTTACCTTTATGGTTTGAAAAGATTTAGAGGGGTTTACCTTAAAATCAAAGGTTACAATCTGTTCTCCCACTGCATCAAAAGAGATAGTTTTAGAAGTTGGTCCCAATGGCTCAAGAGCCTTATCCGTTTCAATGGATACCTTCACGTTTTTGACCTTTTTTTCCATGGCAAATACAGTGACTGGAATAGTCACTTTCTCTCCAGGAGAAAGCTTTCTAGGCAAAGAGGTTAACACCATAAGCGGTTTGCGCACCGGAGTGGTCTGGTCGGTCTTCCCATAGGCACTGTTGGCGTCACCTGCAATTAGCATGGTACGAACTGAGCCTACATAGTTGGGCATATTGATGGTGTGAGATGCTTTTTCTCCAGGTTTGAGGGTAAAAGGTCCCAGATAATTCACCACTGGTTTAAAACGCTGCGCCTTTCTGTTCTTTGCGCCTTCCGCAAATCCACCACCTCCTATAGCGTAGATATTGTCCACACTTATGGAATATGCGCCCATAACATCATCGAAAATATCAAAGGTTTTTACACCTAATGCCTGTCTAGCATAAAAAGCACTATGAATATCTGGTGTTCGGAACCGCGTCAAGTCCAAAAGGCCTTCATCCACAATGGCCAGTGAATAGGTCATTGCTTTGCGATTGGTTTCGGAAACTTTAACCTCAAATGATTTTTCTGGTTTTAATACCGATGGCATTTCCAACTTAGGCTTTAAATAAGTTGCAGGGTCCTCAACAGTTATAGGAACAACTCCATAAAGTCGAATAGGGAGGTCATTTTTGACTTGCCCATGTGGTTGCAACAAGGAAATGTGGATATATACATTTGGGGCCATTTCAGAAGAGATGGGAATTCGAGCCTGAGTTTCCCTGGCTGAGGTCTCTATCCATTGCTGGGACAATACCTCGGTCCCATTTTCAATACTCAATAGGGCGCGTCCACCTCGGTCAGATGGAAAAGTAACCACAGCTTCTTCGCCAAGAGTATAATTCTCTTTATCGGCAGAGAAGACTAGAATTTTGGAGCTTTCGTTATCTCCAGATGCTGGCCTTTTCCACCAATTCCTATAGAAATAAGCTGTTCGTCCTGTGGCGTGACCTGATTCCTCATCAATCACGCGGATGAGGAATCGACCTCCTTCGTCATCTGGAATATTGATTTTGAAATTGCCCTTTCCGTCAGAGCCAGTTCTGATGGATTGTTCTTGGAACGGACGATGTACTGTAGCATTTTCGTATCGGGATAGATTATCATATCCCCGATTCCACCACCAACGCCATTCAATCTTAAAAATCTGTACTTTAAGTCTTCTGTTTCCTACCGTTTTGCCTTCTGGATTTACACTAACCACATCGAAGGTTGTATTCTCGTCAGTTAAGTAAGAACCATAGCGTTTGGCTTTGGGCGAACGCAATCCCACAAAATGTGAGAACGGGGCCAATTTTTTGGAAAAAACATCTATGGAAAAATCCCCACCTCCTTCAAATACCTTGGTAGTAAAAGTAGCTTGAAGCATTCCAGGTGCTTTGCGGTTGGCTGTAATTTTCTTATTGATGTTCAGCTGTCCATTACCATCCAATTGGGAAGAGATGAACTGCTCTTCGGTATCGGAAAAGGTGCGAACAGGGTCTTGGAAATTATAGGTATTGAATTTTGGAAAAGCGTTTGATGTGCTGCTGATTTTAGCGTTGATATCCACTTTAAGATTCCGGGCAGGGGCACCGTGCAACCATTGAACGGCGACCTTTCCATTACTTCGTTCATTGGCTTTCAATACCTCTTCTTCAAAAGAAAAGTTAACCTTTAGACGATTGGGTTTTATGGTGGCTATCTTTAAGCTTTTGTTGTATTCTGCTCCGCCCACTATAATCTTGGCATTCCAAGTTCCTGTTGGGGCTTCCGGTTTTGTTGGGATGGGGAAATAGTAGAAATCACCTTCGTTTTTAGCATAAAGACCGTCTGCAATGGGCAGTGAACCATTTTGAAGGGTATTTCGCTGTACTAATTTGCCACGGGCATCACTCACTTCCAAAGTAACAGGATGGTCATCTGGTATGGGATTGCCTTTATCATCCATTACAAAAGTCAAGTGGATAGTATCGCCTGGTCTGTGCACTCCTCGTTCGGTATAAACAAAACCTTGGAGTCCGTTTTGAATGCTTTCCCCTGAAACATCAAATTTGCTCATGGAAAGGGAATTACCATCAGCTAATTTGGCGTAGGCATAGTTGTTGTCTTTTTGTGCCACGGCGAAGGCTACATTTTTGTCTCCGTCATAGATTCCAAATCCGGAAGCATCGGTTGAAATTTCCCCCAATAATTGTTGTTGGTAGTTATACAGTTTTATCGTCACGTTCGCTTCTGGGTTGGTGGTAAGTAAATCGGTGGTAGCAAAATGATACGATTTATTGCTTCCTTTTTTTACGATCAATCCCAAATCGCTTCCCAAAAGATTGGTGCTGGCAATTCTGTTTTCATTGTAATATGCCGAATGGCAAGGATTGTCGCGCTCTTCCCAGTTGTAATTGTAGTTTCTCCAGTAATAGATTTCATTGTCCCAATAACGTTCTTCCAGACTTTCAGTGCTTTGCGTTGATTGATTGTCTGCCAACACATCTGGGTCATCCTCGGAGGATACGTCACCACAGTCGTATGTGGTATGTTCTTTTTTGAAACTGAATTCAACCCTATATAAAGACCCAGGATTGATTTTTATGAGCTCAGAAATGTCGAGCGCATGAGCTTTCCAATAGCTTGTGTTTTCGCTGTTGTTTTCTGAAAGTGGTATTACCTTGTATGCCACTCGTCTTCCCACGGCCCTTAAATCTGGGTTGTAACTGGATGTCAAATTATTGCCTTGAAGAAATTGAAGCATATTATCTTCAAAAACTTGAATAACCCGTACTTCCACTGCGGATAAGTTTACAGTTTCAAAATAGATAGGAGTTGAAGTAGCATTGGGCAGAATAGTGCCTTTGGATATAAGTCGCACATTAGGCTTCAACTGCTCAAAGGAAACCAATTCAGAAAATGTATTCTTTAAGGTGAAACCATATTCGCTTTTTATACCTTCAAAAACATTGACCCGTACTTCTCCCAGTATCCTGTTGGTAGGGTATACTTTAAGTAGATTACCATCTATTTCGTATCTGAGGCTTTCAGCATTTTCAATGGTTACCAAACCGTTCAGGTTTTGATTTGGTTTTAAGGGTTCTGAAAAATTGAGTGTCAAAGTAGCATTCGGAGCAGATGTTGTTTTGGCATCTACCACTACAAACTTATTAAGGCCTGGAACAGTAAAAGTCTCTCCACCAGAGTTATCTATTCCTAAGTCTTTTCCGTTCCAGTTTATCTGCAATTCCGAATCTTCGGTCTTTCTGGAAATACTATCAATTCTAAAACTAAAGTATCTCGCGTTTGTATCTGCCTTCTCCCATTTAACAGTAAGTTGTTTTTCTCCTTGCTTTACACTGAGTACAGAATTTATTTTTGAGGCTTCGAGCAAATCAGAGGCACTTAAAGTACCTGAGAGATACTGCCACTCTTTGCTATAAGATTGTAAATTGCTCAGATTAATGCTGAAATTGGGGGTTATGGTTTTAAAACTAAAGGTGTAATTCTTGAATTCACTATCAATACCATCAAAAAGCTTGTTCAATGCAAGGCTTACCACATATTCCGTATCAGGTTTTAGATATTCTGAAGGCTGAAACGTTAGCTCTCTTCCGTTTTCAATAGAAAGTTGCCCTTCAATTTTGGGAGTGATTTTCAAGTATTCTTTAGGCAGTTCTTGGGTAAGTTCAAATTGGTCCAATTGCTTGGCCAATAGTATTGAAATTGGTGCAGAAATGCTCTGCAGACCATGGGTGTGGGAACTAATGTAGTCTTTGAACTTAAATAGGTTGTCGGTTTCTGAAGTGGGGGTTTTTTTCTTGCAAGAAAACGAAATGACTAAAATGGAGAAAAGGAAAATTCTAAGAAAGCGAGACATACCTACGGTTTTAATTAAAATGATGATTTAACCACGGACAAGATAGCTCAAAAAAGGATGTTGGGGCTCCCTGATTTCAGGGATGGTATATAAGCATTTACGGACTGCTCTTTTGATTGGATGAAACCTTATGAAATATTTAGGATTTTGTCATTCATATTATTAATATTTTCAGATATTCTCAACCAAAAAACGAGTAAACATGTTACGTACACTTCTGTTTGTATTTCTTTTGACAAGTGCCTTTTCGCTATGTCAAGCCCAAGAATCCGATTATCAATTAGTGGCCCAGACGGTAAATTATTACTTGGAGGGAGGAACCAATAATGATTATGAAACCTTAAAAAAGGCCTTTCATGAAACGGCAACCATGAAATACATCACAAAAGATGGCTACAAAGAAGTGAATGCTTTGGAGTTTTTTTCCGGAATGGATGCTTCAAAACCCAAACAAGATAGAAAGACCCGTATAGCCAATATCACAATTTCTGGTCATGCAGCCAATGCGCGATTGGAAATAGAGTACCCCACCTTTACATTTATCGATTTTATGAATCTATTGAAGATTGATGGGGAGTGGAAAGTGGTCAACAAAATATTTTACCGCAAAGCGGATTAAAAAATAACCTGATCAATTTAGATTGATTGTATAGGTGAATGTTGCTAAATCTTGTTCAACACCATCTATTTGCAGCGTCTCCAATATTGGAATTCCACCACAACATCCTCCAGCTGGAGTGAGCGAAGTATCCATATCTATGTTGATTAAGAAATCATCACTAAGGTTAACTGCAAATTCAAAAGAATCTAGATTGACTGAAACCAAGGATAACACTAGTACTGTTTTTTGAGTGGCCGGTTCGAAAAATAGTGTAGTCGCCACTTCACTGGTTGTAACTCCTGTTAAAGCAACATCATCAAGAGTATAAGTGTTGTTTAGAAAAATATTTTCACCATCCAAAAGGATTTCAAGCCCAATTGAAGGTGGTCCTGCACATAAAACAGCTGCACAATCAACTTCGTCTTCTAAACAAGATTGAGAAAACAATAAAAGTATTAAAAATAGGAATGAAACCTTTCTTTGTACCATGTATGAAGATTTTGAATAAGATGGCTCTTTTTTGAATAGTTGCTTCTCTACTAACCTTTATTTCAAGTGGGTATAAACTTCTACCAGCCACCTGAGGCGCCTCCACCTCCAAAGCCGCCTCCGCCGAAACCACCGCCAAATCCTCCAGATCCGAAACCACCTCCACCGAATCCACCCCCAGAAGAGCGAGAGCTGCGTCCCATATTACTTAATATAATCATGTCCCAAATGTCCAATCCAGAACCTCTTCCTCCTCGATTGTTGCCTCCTTTGTTATTTCTGTTTTTACGGGACAAAATAATAAGAATGATGAAGAATATGATAAATGGCAGAAGTGCTTTTAAAGGAATATCTGGTCCATCAGAAAAAGTGCGATCTTCATTAAATTCTCCATTGAGTACTTGAAAAATAGCATCACTTCCTTTGTCCAGCCCAGCATAATAGTTGCCGCCCTTGAATTCAGGAATTATTATGGATTCTATAATACGCTTTGATAGAGCATCCGTTAGAGAACCCTCTACACCATAGCCCGTACTAATGGCGATGCGGCGATCATCCTTAGCTAAAAGAATGAGAACTCCATTATCTTTACTTGCTTGGCCAACTCCCCATTTTTGCCCCCATTGTGCTCCCAAAAAATTGATGTCTTCTCCTTCGGTCGAACTGATAATGGAAACTACTATTTGTGTGGAAGTGCTATCCGAATACCGAATTAGCTTTTGTTCCAATGCCTTTTTTTGACCATTTCCCAAGAGGTTCACATAGTCATAAACACTGGTTTGGTTTTTCGGTTTTTCTGGGATGGTAAATTGTCCCCAGCCAAGAAAACCAACACATAGAAAAAGTACGAGAAGATTACCCTTTAGAAACTGCATCGCTCAATTCATTGGTATCTCCATGCTGCCATGGAAAATGTGCTTCTAATTCTTTTCCCGCAACAAGAACGCCTTCCACAATACCTTTTTTAAAATTCCCATTCTTAAAGTGGGTGGAGATGATTTCTTTGGTGCTTTCCCAAAAACCTCTGGGAACCACTCTATCTATGCCGCTATCTCCGTAAATAACAAATTTTTTATCCTCCACCGCCACATATAGGAGCACTCCGTTTTCATCTTTGGTATTATCCATTTTCAAAAAATGGAAGACTTGCTGTGCTCTACTAAAGTGGTCTATTTTAGTGCTACTCTCAATGTGAACTCGTATTTCTCCCGAAGTATTTTTTTCGGCTTCAAGAATGGCATTGACTATTTCCTGCTCTTCCTCGGCAGAAAGAAACTGTTCAACTTCTGACATATTTAATCAAATTGAAAATCAACATCAGGGGCATCTTCCGCTCCAGGATTAGATTTAAAACGAGGCATTTTTTCGAACCCGAACCAACTGGCAAAAAACTTTCCTGGTAACTTGGAAATATACTTGTCGTAGATATTCACAGTCTCATTGTAGCGATTCCTTTCAACATTTATTCTGTTCTCTGTGCCTTCCAGTTGTGACTGAAGTTCCAAGAAATTCTGGTTTGCTTTGATATCGGGATAGCGTTCTACTGAAACCAATAATCTGGATAACGCAGAAGAAAGTCCGGTTTGCGCTTGCTGAAATTGAGCCAATTGCTCAGCTGAGATGTTATCTATGTCTATTGAGGTTGAAGTAGCTTTGGCTCTAGCTTCAACTACTTCTTTTAGGGTGGACCTTTCAAAGTCGGCGGCCCCTTGTACAGTCTTTACAAGATTCCCTATCAAATCGCTTCGACGTTGGTACGAACTTTCAACATTTGCCCAAGCCGTTTCAGCATCGGCGCGGTATTCAACTGCCGTATTGTTGAAACTAAATGCGTATAGGCCTGCAAATGCTCCTAGCAGTATCACAACAATTACGATAATCCCCAAGCATCCAAGCCCTAGAAATCTTTTCTTCATTTTCTATTTATTTTGTGTTTATGTATAGTTATTTGATAGGTATTAAAAAAAGCAGTTTTGTTACAACTACAATTGGTCTTTGATCTTAAGAAGCTCAGCCTTTACCATTTGTAGTTTTTGAATGACTTCAAACTTAGAAAGTGTCTTTTGTTTTTCTTCTTTTAAATGGATTTTAGCGCCTTCCAAGGTAAACCCGCGTTCTTTCACCAGATAGTAGATGAGTTGTAGATTTTTGATGTCCTCTGGGGTGAATTTCCTGTTTCCCTTAGCGTTCTTTTTTGGTTGAAGCACATCAAACTCCTTTTCCCAAAAACGAATTAATGAAGTATTTACACCAAATGCTTTGGCCACTTCGCCAATGCCGTAGTACCGCTTTTCAGGAAGGTCTATGTGCATTAATCAAGGGATTGATTCTCTTGGTTGGCAAACTTGAGCATGTTTTCAAACTCTTCGGCCGTCAAACTTCCATAATAGAAGTTAATAGGGTTGATACGCTCGCCATCTTTCCAAACTTCGTAGTGTAGGTGAGGGGCTTCAGAACGTCCAGTATTGCCCACAAAACCAATCAAGTCTCCTCGCTTGACCTTTTGACCAACACTTACATTGTATTTGCTTAGGTGGGCATACAAGGTCATATATCCGTAACCATGGTTGAGTCGAATATGCTTGCCATACCCTGATGACCTATTGTCTGCGCGAATCACTTCTCCATCTCCAGGCGCGTAAATTGGCACACCTCTAGGAGCTGTAAAGTCCATGCCCCAATGCATTTTTCGTGCTTTGGTAAAGGGGTCGGAACGCCATCCAAATCCTGATGCCATTCGTTTAAGGTCTTCGTTACGAACAGGTTGTATTGCAGGAATAGATGCTAAAAGTTTTTCTTTTTCTTCCGCAAGCTTGGCAATTTCATCCAACGATTTTGATTGGATAACCATTTGTTTTTGGATTATGTCCAGTCGCTTAGTGGCATTGACTATGATTTCCGAATTATTGAAACCCTCCAAGGACTTGTATCTATTGATACCTCCAAAACCGGCCCTGCGCTGCTCCTCAGGAATAGGATTAGCCTCAAAATACAAACGATAGATATTGTTGTCCCTATCTTCGATACTGGCCAAAACCTGCTCAATCTGCTCCATTTTCCGGTTAAGAATATCAAATTGAAGCTCATAATTTTTTACTTCCCTTTCCAACGAAAGCTCCTTGGGAGTATTTAGCCAACTGGTATTCAATAAAACAATGAGTGATAAAAAACCAAAAAGGGCAGACCCTAGAATGAAGAAGGTGAGATTTCTATATTTTCTCGACTTCTTGGGTTCTATTTTTCGATACGAGAGCGTATCCGGATCGTAATAGTATTTAACTTTATGCATGAAGGGAAATTATCCTATTTTTGCCCATTCTTTTTTATCAAAACAAACAAATATAAAGATTGTTTTGCACAAAGTGTTAAATTTAATAAAACCCTAGCAAATCCAATGACGTCCCAAGAAGTTAGAGCCCAGTTTTTAAACTTTTTCAAGGGGAAGGAACACAAGATTGTCCCATCAGCCCCCATGGTCATTAAAGATGACCCCACACTGATGTTCACCAACGCAGGTATGAACCAGTTCAAGGAATTTTTCTTGGGAAATTCAGAGGCTAAGTCCAAAAGAGTTGCAGATACTCAGAAATGTCTTCGGGTAAGTGGAAAGCACAATGATTTGGAAGAAGTGGGCAAAGATACCTACCATCATACCATGTTTGAGATGTTGGGGAACTGGAGCTTTGGTGATTATTTTAAGAAAGAGGCTATTGAATGGGCTTGGGAATTGCTTACAGAGACCTATAAAATTGATAAAGACAGTCTTTATGTCTCGGTTTTTGAAGGAAGTGATGATGCGGATAATCTGGAAATGGATAAAGAAGCCTTTGATTTATGGAAAAGGATTGTGCCTGAAGACCGAATTATCATGGGCAACAAAAAGGACAATTTTTGGGAAATGGGCGACCAAGGCCCATGTGGCCCCTGTTCTGAGATTCACGTAGACATACGTTCCAAAGAGGAGAAAGCTAAAGTGCCTGGTGCAACATTAGTGAATCAAGACCATCCGGAAGTAGTAGAAATCTGGAATTTGGTCTTTATGCAATACAATCGAAAGGCAGACGGAACTCTGGAAAGTCTTCCCCAAAAGCATGTGGATACAGGTATGGGTTTTGAACGTCTCTGCATGGTCCTGCAAGGGGTTAGGTCAAATTATGATACTGATGTGTTCACTCCGCTTATCCGAGAGATTGAAACCATAACCGGGCATAAATACGGCAACAACGAAGATGTGGATATTGCCATTCGCGTTGTGGCCGATCACGCCAGAGCGGTAAGTTTTGCCATCGCGGATGGACAATTACCAAGCAATAATGGTGCAGGCTATGTAATCCGTAGAATTTTACGTCGAGCCATTCGATATGGATTTACTTTTTTGGATACTTCTAAACCTTTTATGTACCAGTTGGTCAAGGTTTTGGGTGAAACTATGGGCAAATCCTTTCCTGAATTAAAAGAACAGTATCAGCTGATTGAAAATGTAATTAAGGAGGAGGAAAACTCATTTCTATCGACATTGGAACAGGGACTTGTGCTTTTGGATTCGATAATAGCTTCTTCAAAGGACAAGACGATTTCGGGTGGAAAGGCTTTTGAACTTTATGACACCTTTGGGTTCCCTATCGATTTAACTGAATTGATTCTTGAGGAAAAAGGTCTTCAACTGGATAAAGCTGGTTTTGACAAAGCTCTTCAAGAGCAAAAAGACCGTTCAAGGGCAGCTTCAGAGATTTCCAAAGAAGATTGGACCGTTCTTGCTTCGGACTTGGAACAGGAGTTTATTGGATATGACAGCCTTGAAACCGAGGTAAAAATTGTAAAGTACCGAAAAGTAAATACGAAAAAGGATGGTGATCAATATCAATTGGTTTTTAATTTAACGCCTTTTTATGCGGAAGGTGGCGGTCAAGTTGGGGATAAAGGGTATTTGGAAGCCCCCAATGGAGACGTAACCTATATTATAGACACCAAAAGAGAGAATAATGAAATTGTTCATTTTTCGGAAACCTTGCCAAAGAATATTTCAGAAACTTTCAAGGCTTCGGTAGATAAAAAACAACGTTGGCGAACCGCTAGCAACCACACAGCTACACATTTGTTGCATCAGGGACTTCGAGAGGTATTGGGCGGTCATGTGGAGCAAAAAGGCTCCGCAGTACATTCCAAGTATTTGCGTTTTGATTTTTCCCATTTCTCCAAGCTATCTGTGAAGGAGTTGCGGGATGTGGAAAATTTTGTGAATGCACGTATTGAGGGACAGCTCCCGTTGGAAGAAAGTCGAAATGTGCCCATTAAAAAAGCCATGGCAGATGGCGCTATGGCGCTTTTTGGAGAAAAATATGGAGATACGGTCCGAACCATACGTTTTGGTCAATCCATTGAACTCTGTGGAGGTACCCATGTGAAGAACACTGGGGATATTTGGCACTTTAAAATAGTTTCGGAAGGCGCGGTAGCTGCTGGTATCCGAAGAATTGAAGCGATTACTTCGGATGCGGTCAAAAAGTTCTATTTTGACAATAACCGCATGCTCTACGAAATAAAAGACCTCTTAAACAAAGCTCAAGACCCGGTTAAGGCCGTTGAGAGTCTTCAAGATGAAATTGCATCGTTGCGCAAACAAGTGGAACAGCTTTCCAAAGACAAGGCAAAGGGACTGAAAAACGAACTTGTTGCTGAATTAAAGGACATCAACGGGATTCAATTTTTGGCCAAAAAGGTCGATTTAGATGCTGCTGCCATTAAGGATATGAGCTTTGAGATGGGGAACCAAATATCCAATCTGTTCCTCTTACTGGGGGCGGATAAGGATGGAAAAGCATTGTTGTCCTGTTACATTTCGAAGGATTTAGTGTCCAATAAGGGACTGAATGCTGGCAAGATTGTTAGGGAGCTTGGAAAGTTCATTCAAGGCGGAGGAGGTGGACAGCCCTTTTTTGCAACAGCAGGGGGAAAAAACCCTTCAGGTATTGAAGAAGCCTTTGAACATGCCAGGAGTCTTGTGACCGAATAAAACAAAAACATGCGATTCTTTAAATTGAGAACCATGAATTGGAAGTATATAGTTGGTGAAATTCTCCTGATCTTCGTGGGCATTAATCTTGCCATATGGTTCAATGATTGGAATTCTTCCAAGACCATTCAAAAGGATAAAGAAATCGCACTTACCAAAATCAAGGAAGAAGTTGAAAACAACCTTCAACAACTTTTGGACAGCAGGGAACAAAACCAGAAAATACCTCTTTTTTACACAGAACTGGACAGCCTAAAGAATGAAGATGAGGATTTGGTTCTTGACCCCGAGGTTATGAGAGGTTTTGTTGGAAAATATGCGCACTTTTTTATTGCGATAGATTCAGTACCTACTGTGGATGGGAAATATAAGTATGAAGGGGATACCTTCATCAATCTTGATATTACTGATTTGAGCAGCATAGCATGGGATATATCTAAATCCACCGGAATATTTCATGAATTTGGTTTCGATTGTCTTTATCGGATGCAGGGCATGTACAACACCCAAGAACTTGTGCAAAACGAACTTCGCAAAGCCACAGAAGCTCTCAGCAATAAATCGATTGATGACTTGGTTCGCATTTTGGGCTTTATGGGCCAGTTGGAAGAACAGCTTGAGGAACAGTATTTGGATATGATTGAGAATATCGACAACTGTAAATAGTTTCTTAAAAATGAAATTGCAGACTTCTGTTCCCTTTAGCAAAGCCCAAAACCTCATCGATTATACTAGCACAATTTTTCTGATGGGTTCGTGTTTTTCTGAAAATATTGGAGATAAATTTTCCTATTTTAAGTTTCAATCGACCCAAAATCCTTTTGGAATCTTATTTCATCCTTTGGCCATTGAAAAACTGATAACACGTGCCTTAAATGATAAAAAGTATGATGCTTCGGATATTTTTGAGTTTCAGGAGCGCTGGCTAACTTTTGATGCACATTCCAGTATGGCTCGGAACTCAGGGGAAAACCTAATAGATACGCTGAACAACGCTCTCTTAAAAACCAAAACCCAGCTTGAAAAGGCTTCGCATGTGATTATTACTTTGGGAACAGCTTGGGTGTATCGGCATTTGACAAGAGATATTATAGTCGCCAATTGTCATAAAGTCCCGCAAAAAGAATTTGAAAAGAAGCTATTGGGTATCCATGAAATTGTTGCTTCCTTACATCGTATGATTCAGTTGGTTCGTTCTATAACCAAAAATGCTGAATGCATATTCACTATTTCCCCAGTACGCCATTTGAAGGATGGGTTTGTGGAAAATCAGTTGAGCAAGGCTCATTTGATTGCAGCAATACACCAGTTGCAGAATGAAAACACGAACTACTTTCCTTCTTACGAAATTATGATGGATGAACTTCGTGATTATCGATTTTATGATTCAGATATGGTGCATCCCAATGGGCTTGCCATTGACTATATCTGGGAAAAGTTCATGTCAACTTGGATTTCTGAAGAAGTTTACAGCATTATGAATGAGGTGCAGTCCATTCAAAAAGGAGTATCGCACAGAGCATTCAATCCAAATTCCGAAGCACACAAAACTTTTGAAAAAAGCCTTCGTGTAAAAATTGAGTATCTTCAAAAAAAATACCCTTCTATAAAATTCGATACATGAAAAAAGTACTTGCTGGAGCTTTAATTGCACTGGCATCAGTATTTATATATAAGTCTTGCTCCGAAGATAAGGAGCAGACAAGGATGCTAAAGGAGAGTTCCATGCTTATTCAGCAGCAAATAAAGAATGTCTCCAAGCTGATTGTGTCCGAAGGTCATTTTTCGCAAGTATATAATTACAAAGAGTCCAAAGAGCTTTTTGGTACGTGGTTTACTGCAGAAAAAAAGGCGTTGGTAGTGGTCAATGCCGAAGTAACCATAGGTTATGATTTAAGTAAACTGGAGTATGAATTGGATGAAGAGAATAGGATTCTAAAACTCCAAAATTTGCCTCAGCCCGAAATTAACATCCATCCTGATTTTGAATATTATGATATGCAGGCTGACTACTTCAATCAGTTTAGTGCTAATGATTACAATCAAATAAAGGATACTATAAAAGCATCGCTCTTAAAAAAGGTCAAGACATCATCACTGGTTACCAATGCTGAAAACAGATTATTGAGTGAACTTTCCAAAATTTATATACTCACTCAGTCTATGGGTTGGACCTTGGTTTATAATGATGAAGAAATTAAGAACGAGGATGTCTTACGGGACCTTGGTAAAACTATGATTGACTAATTCAATACCATCATCAATAAGACGGCCCACGGAAGGGTTTTCCAGTTTCACGTTTTCTAAATGCTTCAGTATTTCCTTTTGAAGCTTTTCATTTTCTTTTTTCTTGGCCAGCTCATAGATTTCAACAGGTAAGAGCCAATCCAAAGGATGCTCTTCTTGTACTTCATCAAAAACTTTGCTCATGGAAACTGTAGTGTTTTTTCCCGTCCTCAAATCACGAATTCGCTGATAATAATCTTCTAACTGAAGTCTCTTGGTATCTTTTTTAACCTTAATGGTGGTTTCCGTGAGTTCGTGAGTAATTAAATTGAAGCTTTTTAAATCTGCGGGGCCATTGTAGGCTGAAACTATTTCTTGACCAACGGCCATGTGATAGTATCCCCAATTGGGTAGGAAAAGTAAAGTGCCGTCGTGGGTTACCGTACAGTCCTTAAAGGTGATAAGAATAATTTTTCCCTGTAGATTTCTTGTGCCAGTAACAATGGTTCCTTCAACGATTACTCCGCCTTCAAATTCCAAGGACACTTTTTCCCCTTCAAAGATGTTATAGGCCCGTAAGTCCCTTGGACTCATATCCTCAATAGCCAGATTAATACCTTTTAATTTGCCAATGGGAGAGCCAAATCCCTCAGGATGCTCTAAAATACCATGACCGACCAATTCTTTTTCCCTGTACGCCAAAGCTGTAGAACCTACAGTTCTAATATAAATGGGTTCTCCTTTATGTTCGATTATGCTGTGGAACTGCCCGGAAATCTGTATTCCTGTACTTAATTCAACAGTACCCAAGGCTTTGGATTCAATGAGTTTTTGAGCTCCTGAAAGCCCTCCGGTCCTTAAAGCCATAGTATTCGCAAAATCTTCTAAAACCTGGCTTAAGTGAGCAAAGTTTGGGGTAACAAATAGCTGCGGTTGAGGTTGGGTAATATCAAAAGGCGTTTTCGCGGCTTCTAAGGTGTACGGTAATTTTACGACATCGTCTTTTAAGCACCATTCACTTTCTCCAATAGAGGAAAGCAAGCCCGCTCCATAGATTTTGGGGTTTTCCAAAGTCCCAATAAGGCCATACTCCACTGTCCACCAGTGCAAATTTCGAATGAGCGCCATTTCACTAGGCATTCCCATATTTTCTTGAAGATATTCAATGTGCTTCTCAGCAGTCTCGATTTCTTCCTCCGGAGTTCCATGGGCCTCTTTGATAATGGAAAGATGCCTTACCGCTTCATATAGTTCATAATCCTTTGCACTCGAGATGGCTTTGCAGCCAATTTCACCAAAACGTCTCAAATATTCCGCATATTCAGGATTTGCAATGATTGGTGCATGTCCTGCACCTTCATGAATGATATCTGGTGCCGGAGTATATTCAATGTTTTCCAATTGTCGAATATCTGAAGCAATCACTAGCACATTATAAGCTTGAAACTCCATAAATGCAGAAGGAGGAATAAATCCGTCCACAGCAACAGCGGCCCAGCCAATTTCCTTGAGGATACGATTCATACCATACATGTTTGGTATGTCATCAATAGAGATTCCCGTCAAATCCAAACCATTTACATAAGAACTGTGGGCCACTTTACTGAGATAGTCCACATTCTTCCGCATTACATATCGCCATACTGCCTGGTCTACGGCTGAATACTGCTCATAATCCTGAGGTTTTATAAACTGTTTGAGATGTGTGGGAAGCTTGTCCAATATGGGGTTTGACTCGTATGTCATCATTAAAAATTTGGTAGTCTTAAAAATACGAAATCCTTTGCGCTTAAAGGAAAGTTGTGATAAAAAAACCGCCCTTTAAGGGCGGTTATAATACTTTAGTTAGAGGCCAACTGCGAGGCCGTAGGATATTTTTCTAGGATTTCAGCAACAAACTGCTTGATTCTCTTTTCCTTTTTCTCAATGTTTTTGATGTTGTTAAGTGTACCTACACCGCGGCCCTGCCATACCAGTTCCTTATTCTTGGTGTCTATCACGTCAATGTAAAGTGATCCTTCAGTGCGCGTGGAAACGTTAGGTCCAAAACCACCACCCCAGCCAAAACCAGGACCGAAAAGCCAAGGATTGTAGAATCCTCCTCCCCATCCGAAGCCGCCCCATCCAAATCCAAAGTTGTTGTTGTATACATCAACACGCTCCCGTTCTTTGGTAAAAATGCTTACCAAAACATCCGGTTGTTTGGATTTTGCAAAGCCTCTAGCAGCCATCTCTGTATCGATTGCTTTAAGAATTCTTTTTTTGTCTAAATCTGAAATTTCAGCCTTATCTATTCCTGTTTTGTAGAAAGCATAGGTTTTATATGTATTAAAATCCGCTTCCTTATCGTAGTCGGTAACAACTTTTACAGACGAGCAGGAAGCTAAAAAAACCAGAGCCAAAATGGGAAGTGTAAATTCTTTTAATCTTTTCATAGTACTTTTTTTTTGAGTTCATTGAATCCTTGCATAGGACATCACAAATATTATGCCGAAAACCAAGCTAAATAGAGCGGTTATTCGTTTTTTTGTTATAGCCATATGGGCAATGCCTGCAACCACTCTCACAACAATAACCGCGCTTTAAATGGTACTTTTCTGTAAACACCTTATACCCCTCTTCGGAGAGATAATAATCCCCTTCCTCCAAGGGAATCCACTTTTTCATAAACAATCCATCATTGGTACCTTAAAAATAACCCAAACCCATGAGACCACCTAAAAAAATGGAATAGACAACTTAATTGTGTTATTCACCGAAAATGTTAATGTTATTCATCGGGTGTACATACTTTCTCACTGTTTTAACAGTTATCTTTGGATGTAAGATTTTTGCTATGATTGTTATCTTCAAGCACTTCTTTTACCGTAATTACGTAGGCTTGTCCCTTTGGCCCTTTATAATCCTTAAGGAAGATGGGCTGAAAAATGATGAAGTGCTTATTAATCATGAACGTATCCATTTGCGTCAACAAAGAGAACTTCTTATAGTGCCCTTTTATCTTTTGTATGTTGCTGAGTGGATATTACGTACGATATTGTATTTGGATAGCTATCGAGCTTATCAAAACATAAGTTTTGAGAGAGAAGCATATGCGAATGAAAAAAACCCAGAATACCTTTCCAATAGAAGTGCTTTTAGTTTTTTGGATTACTTGGTTCGATAAATGAATCCATCTGCCATTTCCAATCAAGAAGTAGTGCTCCCAGAACTTAAGGAAAAGCAAATCCAACTTTTTATAAAAAGGGAAGATACCATCCATCCTTTTGTATCGGGAAACAAATACCGAAAGTTAAAATACAATCTCAAAGAAGCGATAAAAAAGGAATTTGACACACTGCTGACTTTTGGAGGAGCCTTTTCCAATCATATTGCTGCCGCAGCTTTTGCAGGAAAGGAAGCAGGACTAAAAACCATTGGGGTGATTCGGGGAGAAGAGTTGAAAGATAAATGGAGAGAAAACCCAACATTAAAGTTGGCCCAAGAGCATGGTATGAGATTGCATTTTGTGTCGCGGGAATCATATCGAGATAAAGGAACTCATGATTTTGTATCTGGGCTCAAAGAAACCTTCGGTCCCTTTTATTTGATTCCTGAAGGTGGTACCAATACACTCGCGGTAAAGGGTTGCGAAGAGATTTTAACCGAGTCTGACCAATATTTTGATTTCATCTGTTGTTGTGTTGGTACCGGAGGCACTATTGCAGGACTTATCAATGCGTCCCATTCCCATCAAACTGTTTTAGGCTTTCCGGCACTTAAAGGAGATTTTCTAAAAGAAGATATCCGTAAATTTGTTCAGAATGATAGATGGAGATTACTTTCAGAGTATCATTTTGGAGGATATGCCAAAGTGGATAAAAGCCTGATTGCTTTCATCAATGCCTTTAAAAAAGAAACTGGAATCCCATTGGATGCTGTTTATACTGGAAAAATGGTTTTTGGTATTTTTGATTTAATAAAAAAAGACACTTTTAAAAAAGGGACCCAAATTTTGGCCATCCATACAGGAGGATTGCAAGGAATAAAAGGTATGAACTTAACATTGAAAAGAAGAAATTTACCGCTATTGGACGTATGATTAGGAGAATTGGATATCTGCTGGCACTGGTCTTGGTGTTTACGGCTTGTAAATCGAAAAGAAGAGCAGTGGCACGTCAAGCTAAACCTGTTGTTGAAGTAAAAAAAGACCGAAACCCCAATAAAGACCTTGGAAAAGATGGTCCCACCGAAGCAGCATTGTATCCTATGCCGGCCAACCCTGGCCGATTTGTGAAGTTTCCCATAGCTGATACCCAAGAATATATTGAAACCTTCAAGGAAATAGCACAATACGAAATGCGTGCCTTTGGTATTCCTGCCAGTATAACGCTTGCACAGGGTATCTTGGAAAGTGGTTCTGGCCGTGGTGAACTTACTCGAAAAACAAACAATCATTTTGGGATTAAATGTCATACCGGTTGGGACGGTGAATTTGATTTTCACGATGACGATGCTAAAGGGGAGTGCTTTCGCAAATACAACCATCCTATGTACTCGTTTAGGGACCACAGCATCTTTTTGTCAACCCGCTCGCGTTATAAGTTTTTGTTCAATTACAGAAGGGATGATTATAAGAAATGGGCCCATGGATTACGACAAGCTGGATATGCTACGGATAGAAAATATCCACAAAAGCTGATTGCACTTATTGAACGGTACGATTTGGACAGTTATGATGATGAAGTGGTACGAGGAGGACTGGATGCGGTTAGGCAACCCAAAGAATACGATGTGTTTACCCACAAAGTCCAAAAAGGAGATACGTTGTACGCCATTTCAAGAAGATATTCCATTTCAGTCGATGATTTGAAGCGTCTGAACAACCTAAACAATAATACCATATCCATAGGACAAGTACTCAATATTAGGAAAGAGAAATCCAAATGATTTACCAAAGAAGCAGCGCCTTGTTCGCTGAAGCCAAAAAATACATCCCTGGAGGGGTAAATTCACCGGTTAGAGCATTCAAAGCAGTTGGGGGCGACCCCATTTTTGTAAAAGAGGCCAAAGGGGCGTATTTATATGATGAGGACGGTAATCAATTGATAGATTTTATCGCATCCTGGGGGCCACTGATTCTGGGTCACGCCTACGAGCCGGTCATTAATGCGGTGATTGAAAAAGCCAAAAAAGGGACTTCTTTTGGGATGCCCACCGAAATTGAAACGGAACTCGCTCAATTGGCAGTTTCCATGGTTCCTAACATTGACAAAATTCGTTTTGTGAACAGTGGTACCGAAGCTTGTATGAGTGCCGTTCGTTTGGCAAGGGGGTATACTGGAAAGGATAAAATCATCAAGTTTGCCGGATGCTACCATGGACACTCCGATGCCTTTTTGATTCAGGCCGGGAGCGGAGCGGTTACTTTTGGAAGCCCAAATAGTCCAGGCGTTACCCAAGGTACAGCAAAGGACACCCTTTTGGCGGATTACAACAATTTGGAAAGTGTAGAGGCTTTGGTCAATGCGAACCAAGGTGAGATTGCAGCTATCATTTTAGAACCTGTAGCCGGAAATATGGGTTGCATTATTCCCTCGGACGAATTCATAAAGGGATTACGCGAACTGTGCACCAAAGAAGGTATTTTATTGCTTTTTGATGAGGTGATGACCGGATTTCGATTAGCAAAAGGCGGAGCTCAAGAGGCACTGGGTATAGATGCCGATATCGTTATGTTTGGAAAAGTAATTGGGGGTGGATTACCTGTAGGGGCTTTTGCCGCCAAAGCTGAAATTATGACTCATTTGGCTCCGGAAGGACCTGTTTATCAAGCTGGTACCCTAAGCGGAAATCCCCTGGCGATGAGTGCTGGATTGGCCATGCTCACCGAACTGAACAATAAACCTGAAGTGTTTACCAGTTTGGCCGATAAAACCGAATATTTGCATAAAGGGGTAACTGGGGTACTTACTGAAAGAGGGCTTGCCCATCAAATCAATAGATTTGGTAGTATGATTTCGGTACATTTTTGTGAAGAACCAGTCGTCGATTTCGTATCATCTGCCAAAGGAAATAATGATAGCTTCAAAAAATACTTTCATGGAATGCTAAGACAGGGTGTGTATTTACCCCCATCGGCCTTCGAAAGCTATTTTTTGAATGATGCCCTAAGCTATGATGACTTGGACAAGACTATTGAGGCAGTTGGGCAGTGCGAGTTTTAGGTTTCTCAGTCGCTCCGCTTCTTCGAAATGACCATAATTGTATAAAGTCATTTCGAACGAAAGTGAGAAATCTCATCCTAAATTCAATAGACATATTGGTTTCTAGTACAAATCAATCTCTGAATTGGGATAAACTTTTAGAGATGCATCCATAACCTCAAGTTTTTTGGGAAAATCCGAATCTGCCTTTACTTCCAGGACATAGTCAGTATCATCCAATTCAGTATGGGAAAGTTCATCATTGAATTCTACTTCCATCTTTGCTAAAGTTTCCTTTAACTTCTTTAGGTCTGTTTTCTTCGGTATAACGATAAGCCAATTCATGAATAAAACAATCTATAGTTCCCTACAAAGACTCCTATAGGTACTCCCTGCATTGATAACACCATGCCCAGTATCCGAATCCCAACCCGGGCTACCCAAATTTATGGCCCCTTGAATTAGAACATCCTTTAAATCCTTTGGACTTAAATTAGGAAAAGAACTCAATAATAACGCAGCAACGCCAGCAGCAACTGGGGTAGACGCCGAAGTTCCGTTGTCATAGGGTTGAGATGTTCCTCCAGGTCGTTCCGGACCAAAATTACCAAAGAAATGAGAATAAGCGGCTATATCCGGTTTTTCGTTGAAAAAACCTCCAGGTCCCTGCGAAGAATACCCAATTCTTTCATGTCTGCTATTTACTGCGGCAACTGTGATTACTTCTTCTAAACTGTTGGAAGCATGTATTGAATTGCCTGGACCAATACCAGAAGGAAGACAACTTCCTGAGGGACATTCCTGCCCACAATTGCCTGCTGCAAAAAACATATGAATGCCCGCACTGACCAATTCCCGAACCTTTCTATGTATGGGATGGTTTATATCCCAAACTTCATGTCTTGGAGAAAGTTGTTTGTCAGGTTTTCCAACAAATCCATAACTGTTGTTGGTGATATGGGGGGTTCCATCAATTCTCCTTTGATTTAGAATGGCTTGGAACATGGCCATTACCCCTCCCGAATTTTGAACTCCTAAAAAGGGGTAGTCATAAATTTTGCAAGCGGGGGCCGCCACAAGGACATCCGCAGCGCACATAGAACCATGGCTGGTTATCGGGGCGTCTCCTGGTTGCCTGCTGGCTCCGGCCCTAGAAAACCCTCCAACCACGGGATAGACTTCGCCATTGACCCCTTCATCAACAATTCCTATGACGATATTTTGACCTCTAAAGCCTTCACTCCAAATGGATTCAACAGAAAGGAGGGTACGAATATCATCAATTGGAACACCCTCTCTAAAGGGACGACAATCCAATCCAAGAGCAGAATTGGCAAGGTCTAAAATGTGTTCTGATGGTTGTCCATTATCAAATAGTGTCAATGGGGAGTTTGGCCAGATTTTTACATCTTTCCGATTTTGAATTTCGTCATAATGCTTATAATCAAATTCACAGGGGATTACCATCGAAGAAGATTCCATATCGCTATTTGTAGTAGCAACCGAAAACTCGGATAAAGCCTTTGTATACGTTTTTCCTTCATACATGGGAATAGGTGCAAACTCACCTGTAACCTCTATCCCTAGCCCGGACATGTCGGTCAGCATTTTTTCAGACTCCTTTACGCTTTCCGCTTCGGATTGACAATTAAGTTCAAATGTTTCAAATGAATTGGAGGTCTGCTGAGCTAACTCTAGTAGAACTTTTACTTTGGCCATAGTAGTTTAATTTTTGGGGTTGATACAATTCTCAAATTTTTATTATAACTATTTAACAAGGTTTAACCAGATTGTATCAATATAAAACCAAGGTTAACAATAATCTTAGTGCAGTGCGGATGTAAATGTTATTTACATCATCTGCAAAATCGTAAGGGTTTGGGCCAGTTGGTAAGAAGTTACAATGTACTTAATCTTATACTTTTTCTATTGTAATAAATCCTTAAAAAATTGGGGATTTTCTGGCAGCAAGAACTTCGTTTACGGAATTTTCAAGACCACGGGGTCGGTTTTTGAAGCGTATCTATTTTTTAAAGAGTCCCCAAAGTCCCAATGCAGGGCCAATTCCTAAAATCATGAAAAGATAATGGGGCGGTATATATTCTTGAAGAACACCAATTACTTGAAGACTCACTATGGTAATGGAAAAACCTATACAATTGACAATGGTTAGTGCGGTACCTTTTACGTTTGGAGGAGCACTCTGAGCCACTAAAGTGGAAAACAAGGGAGAATCGGCTATAACAACCATGCTCCAAAACAATAAGAAAGCGATAAAAATAGGCAAGGTGGCGTGAATGAGGATAAGAGGGGAGACCAAACAACAGATGCCGGAAAGTGTCAGGGCGGTTGCGGCGGTTGGTTTTGCCCCTTTACGTTGGGAGATGTAGCCCCCCACTACGCAAGCCAATCCACCAATGGCAATAATCCAAAATGACCAAAAAGAAATTCGAAATAAGTAAATACCATGCCATTCAGTATAAATTCCTAGCAAAACTGGGACAAAAGCCCAAAAAGTATATAGTTCCCACATATGTCCAAAGTATCCAAAGGCTGCTGCCCTAAAATCCCTCTTCTTAAAAATGGAAAAACAGGCGGTTAAATCTAAATTTTGACTGGGTTTGCGAAAAGGCCCATCAGGCACCAAAACGACCATGAGCAGTCCACCAAGTACTGCCAGTGCCGATGTTGAATAAATCACATATTGCCAAGGGAAAAGTGCTGTGAGCCATTTTAAAAAATGGGGCAGGGCTGTACCCACAACCAATGCCCCCACCAAATATCCTAAGGATTTGCCCAAACCTTTATCAAAATAGTCCGAAGCGATTTTCATCCCTACTGGATAGATTCCCGCTAAGAAAAAACCAGTGGCAAAACGAGATACAGGAATTGTCCATCCAACTGTCTGCCAAATGAGGATTAAATTGCACAACGCTCCCAAAAGGGCACTCCATAGAAATACCTTGGAAGGTGAAAAACGGTCAGTAAGTGTTAGTAGGGCAAAAAGGAGAGTTCCTACAATAAATCCAAATTGGACCGATGCGGTGATATTGCCCAAGCTTTCATTTACCTGAAGCTCAGCAATAAGACTGGTGAGCACACCATTCCCAGCAAACCAAAGTGAAGTGCAAAAAAATTGCGCGATTACAATAGTAGGCAGAATATGCTTTGGTGGCTTCATGGTCCTATTTTGATTATAACTGTCGAAGGGTTTGGGACAGCTTTACGAAAGTAAGTCTAAAAATATATGCTCTTACTATGATTATGATCTTCAAAATTTCATAGCGAAGCCTAGTCCATTTCCATTTGCAACGATTTGAAATTCAGGTTGAAACCTATTGTCTGCAGTTGATTTAACAGCAAGGTTATAGGAATCCACCCCTTTATTTGCATTGTTGAAAGCCCTGAAGGATAAATGTATGCTCACGGCTGCAATAGCACCACCAATATAGGCAAGTTCCCAAGTAGGTTCTCGGTCAGCCGACTGTTGTCCCAATGGAATGCCTATCAAAGCACCTCCAGAAAAAGCTAGAATGTTCGAAAGTAAATTTTGCGATTTAGCCCGCTTGAGAAGCTTATTGGCCTCATTTACGGATTCTGTTGCTGAAACTAGTTGTTTCCAAGTTATTCGTTCCCCGTCCTGATAAAAACGATAGCCTAACAACTTAATTTTCATTTCAATCTCTTTGCTTGATGGTATGCTATCTTGAGCTTGAACGGAGTATTGGGAAAAAAACATGCACAATGCAATAAAAAGTAATTTCTTCATAAAGGTTGATGATCGAATTCCACGAAAAGATAAATCTTATTGGTCAAATACACCTGTTCAAAAGTCTAAAAAATGATAGTTTTCACTCAATTTTGAGTGTCACCCTTTAATCACATATCGTAAAAAAGCTTCCACAGCTTCAGAACGGCCCAAGGGTTCCAAAAAACACGTGTAAACATTTACGAAAACCGCCAAGTAAGTAGCAGGGTGTTTTAGTTTTTGATATTTCCAGGCAGCTAAAACGATAAGTAGAATAATCAATCCTTGGGTAAAGTATACGGGCGGCATAATGGGAATGTTGGGCCAATTTTCAACTTGCGAAAAAACAAATACGTTCTGTATTCCTCGTCCCAGGGCGGGCATCATAATTATAAATACTGTGGTAATGAGCCACCATGCATGGTCCTCCAGACTTTTCCGTTTGATGATACTCATGATAATAGCATAACCAAAAGCAATGATCATTACAATTTCAACAGCCGCTACTCCCATAAAGAACCATGGTTCAAAAGGGCCAAAGGCATCTCGGAGTTCTGCAGAACGGTCGGCATTCACAATATCCCTGTACAGCATGCTAAAAGCAGTGATGCACACTCCTCCGGCCAAGAACATCCCAATAATTCCATTGGTGCGGTGTCTTTCTAGCTTCCCGTGGGTGGCATAATAGGGTTGAAGAATCAGATAGAGGTACCAGAGGGTTCCGGTCCAGTAGTGAATGTGAACCGACCATGCGTTTTCGGTAAAATCACCCCAATAATCCCTTAAAATCCCGAATTGCATCAACACCATGGGGATAAACATCCACAGATGCAGCGTTTTGTATTTGTTCATAATTGTTAGTGTGTGTTAGGGGGGCTTTTTCTAAAAGCGAGAGGGAATATGCTGATAACAAGATAGATAAAAGAAGTTAAATGGAAAAGTGTAAAGGATGAAGTACTAAAAAAAAGAGGTCAAAAATCTCGTTCTAAACATCCCAAGTCTTCTCCAACTTCCCCAAGGCATCCAAAATAGCCAAAGGACTTCTGCTAAAAATGGAGGCGCCCACCGTGACTACGCCAGCGGCAATATTAATGGCCTTTTGCACGTTTTGCAGGTTTTTGTAGGTACTGGTAATCTTCTCCGTAATGTTGGTGATTCGAGCTAGGGAATTCTCCACATCGGTCATCACTAGAGTGGCCGACATGGTAAAGAGGTCATCGGAATAGGTAAGAATTCTTCTGTGGGACTCCCTTAACTTTCGATTTTGGGCTTTGGTCAAGGTGTCAAAATGTTTCATACGATAATCCCCTATGGACTGGGCCAATGCCAAGAATCGGTTGGCCAGTTCATTGATTTGTTTTGAGGTAAGTCTAGGCATTACTCGGTTTTTTTGAATTGGGTGATGACAATATCAATTTCATTGGCATAGCTGAAAAGCAATTGCTTGATTTCTTTCGCTTTTAACGTCTCAAGGTTCTCGAACAGTTCTTGATGCCCTTCCGAAACCTTTTGCAGCGTTCGGGAATAGATCAGAAGTTGGTTTTGCTTCTTTTTAATCTCATTCAATCTTTGATAATATTCTTGGGTTGCCCGTCGCTTTTCAAACAAGGTTAGCGCGTCATTTTTGGTTAAATCAAAGAAATAGGACTGATTTCGTTCCTTTTCGACCTCAAGTTTACCGTACAGATTGAAGGAAAGGTTAAAATCGAGATAGGCCAGTAACTCCTTTATGGGCTCATTCGCCTCGGTGACATAGGTCTTGATTTTATTTTTTTGTTTGGTATCTCCAAATGCGCGGAAGAGGATTTGTGCCACTTGGGAATAGGAAGCAACTTGTTCCTTTTCAATTTTAATAGGACCAAAATCACCTTCTGTTAAGGCATTTTCAAGAGCTTCGATTTTATACGTGGCCAAATCGTTGTCAGAAAGAAGGGCAAGGCTTTCAAAGTATCCATAAACCGCATGATAAATCTTCAAGTTTATGCTATCCGCTTTTTTTTCGGAGAGACAGCCACACGTATTCTTATCAACAACTAAATCATTGGTTTTCCTAAAGATGCATCGGTCTGAACAACTTTGTGTAAAGCCGTAATGAATGTTCTCAAAGTTTTGAACACCTTCCAAAGCGGATAGTGAATAATCGGTTACATGCTGAAGATTAAAACAGCTCGCAGCAGTGATACAACAAACGGTAACTAGGCTTATTCGGATAGAGCTTGTTTTCATGAGGTTGAATTGGGGTCATTAGAGCTGCAATGTAGCAAGCATGGATAAGTTACGATTTATCTGTTATTTTTTATGAGAAAAATCTGGGTTGGACTTCTCAGTTGTCATGAAAAAGTCAGTATTAAGCTCTGTCAACGACTAAACTTATACACATCAAAATAAACAATGGAAAACGAAAAAATAAAACAACCCGTGCCACCTTTTACTTTGAAAACAGCCAAACAAAAAATCCAAATGGCCGAAGATGCCTGGAACAGCAAAGACCCTGTTAAAGTATCCAACGCATATACCTTAGATAGCGAATGGCGTAATCGCTCCCAGTTTATTAATGGACGTGAAGAGATTCAGCGATTCCTCGCAGAAAAGTGGGAAGAGGAGCATAACTATAAGTTAAAAAAGGAATATTGGGCCCATGGAGATGACCGTATTGCGGTCCGATTTGAATATGAGTTTCAGAACGGAGAAGGCCAGTGGTTTAGAGCATACGGTAACGAGAACTGGGAGTTTGATGAAAAAGGCCTGATGAAGAAGCGTTTTGCGAGCATCAATGATATTGCAATTACCGAAGAAGAAAGACGCCTATAAAGCATAAAAAAGCGGAATCTTTAGATTCCGCTTTACTGAACAAACTAAATTAACCTATTAAATAGGTTTTATCCATAGCAGGTGTTTCCATTTGCTGCGTTCTTTCAATACCAATAGGATATTTACAGCAAACAAACCTCCTGTTTGCAAGAGTTCTCCCATTTCATCTGATTCTAAAAAAAGATGGAACAAGAAAATATGTAGGGTTATGGGCAGGAGGAATAATGCGCCTATAAATCCAGTGCCCTGAAATACAAGTAGGAGTCCAAAAAGTAGTTCGCAAATGCCGAGTACTTCCCAGAAATAACCGGTTTGCTTGGCCCCGCTGATATACAATATTTTTTGAAGGGTACTTTCTTTTTCGGGTGCTTTGAATTTTTCGGCCTTTTCCACTACTTCGATAGGCGAAGGAATGGGTTTTTGGAACTTTTGGATACCTCCATAGATCATGAAACCTCCTAAGATTAGACGAAGTGCAATAAATACTACTTTCATTTTATTGGGCTGTCAAATCAGTTTCACCTTCATTAGGGTTGTATACGTAATTGAACGTATAAAACCTGAAGTCGTTATTTGCTATTTCCTCAGTAATTTCAGTTGGAGCATCCCTATAGTAGCTTAATATCTCCACTTTGGCGAACTTACCGTCATGGGTTCTAAAAACGAGAATTTTTCCAGGTAATGGGGAAACAATGTTTAGTGGTTGATTGTAGTTGTACCAACCATTGTCGCTACCCGCAGGAATTGCAAAGGCACCTGTTTCGTCTTGAGCAAAGGTCAATCCATCTGCTGAAGTGACACTGGCAAATGTACCATCTACAATGGCTGCTCCTGCATTACCGTTTCGAATGGGTTCATCATTGGTTCCGGTTTCAGTACCACCATTTACAATAATTCTAAGACCTCTAAAGGCAATGTCCCATTCGGTGTCACTTTCCGTCACGGCACCAGTAGCGAAGCTAAATTTGGTAAACGGCCCGCTAATTTCCCCTTGTCCAAAACCACCTACTTGGGGTGCTGGAATATTGCTGGCTGTGCTGCTTTGCACGGCAATAAACTGTGGTTCATCATTATCGTCATCGCTACAGGCTACAAAGGCCGTAAGCATAAAAAATAAACTGAATAGTTTTAAGGTAGTTTTCATAGTAATCTCTGTTTTAAAATTGAATATTTAATCTTCCAAAAAATTGTATTCCAGGATTCACCTGAATTTGGTTAAGAGCTGTTGAAAAAGGGTTTTCTCCTTTGAAGTCCAGCAGATTATTTGCCCCTAATTGAACCTGGTAGTACTTAAAAAAGGTTTTTCCGAAGGAAAGATTGACCAAGGCAAAGCCATCTACAAAAGAATCGTCAAAATCATCGAGATATCCATTGCCATTGCGGTCTGCAAGGCCAAACCTACTTCGATAGACCACACGAAGGTTGGCGTTGGCATCCCATTGAGGAATCTCCAAGAAAGTTTTAAAGTTTAGGGTATGTCTTGAGCGGTTCTCAAGGCCAAAATAGTCATCCCTGCTAATTTCCACAGTCTGTAACGTTTCAGGATCTCTAACAAAACCCCCGTTTTCCTCCAACTCATCTTCCACATTTTTATCAAAGGCATAAAGGAGTTGATACCCCGCTGAAAAACTGAGGTTTTCCAATGCTTCATACTTTAGGTCAACCTCCAGACCTTGGGTGTAGACACTTTCTCGATTTATATACCCAAACACATTCGCACCATTTCGTTTGGTGGCTAATATTCGTGTATCAATTAAATCGGTAAAATCGTTCCGATAAAAGTTTACGTCCCCCCTAAATTTTCCTTTGTTGTACGCAAACCCCAAGTTGTAACCAATAGAACTTTCTGCGTTTAAAGGGTCGCCTAACGCTTCCAGTGGGACAGGTAATATTGGATTTCCGTTTGCATCTGTAATGATTTCATCATTAGCTATGAGTCTTTCCAGGCCCTGCAGCTCTACTTCTTTTCCAAATACGGAGTAATTACCTCCTTGGGCATTGGTAAAGTCCAGATACAATTGTCTGAAGTCTGGTGCTTTAAATCCGCTTCCTAAAGAGCCTTTGATGGAAAAATTGGGTGTAATGGCGTAGCGGGCCGATATCTTTGGACTTAATTGCGAATTGTATACACTATGATTGTCAAATCTGGCCCCAATGATTACGTTCAGTTTTTCAAAGGGCTTAAAATCATATTGGGAAAATACGTATTGTGAGTCAAAAGATACCTGTTCGGCAAAAAGGGAACGGTCCAATGTTTCAAAATTGTAACCGCCCCCTAAGGTTAGGGTGTTGCCCGTTCCGAACGAGTGGTTGAAACGAATTTCTGGACGGAACAATTTTTGGTTAAAATCATTGTCCAAAAGAACCTCGTTGTTAATTGGATCTACGCTCTGTTCGTTGGTAGCATAGTTAGTGTAATAAAACTCATATTCAAATTGTGATTTTTCCGATAATTTATGGTCCAGCCGTAGTTGTACATTTCCATCACGTTCCTCACTGGTTCCAGAAGGGACTTCAAAATCCTGAAGAAAATAGCGTCCTGAAGCGAAAGCTCGAAGTTTATCGGAGAAATCGTAGAATACCCTACCGTTAAATGTGTAATTGAAAAAAGGGTTAATCGTTTGACCTTCATCACCGTTGGCAAGGTCAAATCCATTCGTACTCAACCGGTCTACGAAAATAGAATATCCTAATTCTTTGTTCCGCTGGTTAATGCTTATCGTTGTGTTTTGGTTGTTGAAAGTAGCGGCACGATGTGTTACTTGTCCGCTTATTTTTGAAGTGTTAGGTTTTTCGGTAATAATATTGATGACTCCACCGAGGGCTTCGGACCCAAATAGGGCAGAAGAAGGTCCTTTAACTACCTCAATTTGTTTGATATTGCCTATTGCAAAACGGCTTAGGTCCAAGTTTCCTGAACTGCGCCCCACCACAGGTACCCCATCAATTAAAACCAAGATATAGTCTGAGGCAATGCCTTGAATTTGAACCCCTTCACCACCTCCAATGGTTGCATCGGGAGTCAGTACAATTCCCGTTTGTTCCTCTAAGATTTCATCCAACCGTGTTACTCCAGACCGTTCAATTTGTTTTTTGGGAATAAGTGTTACTGGAAGAGGTAGAGAAGACAATTGGCGTATGGTTCGGGTAGCTGTTACTACCACTTCATCTAGATTTTCAGTAAGAATGGAGTCTTTTTTTAGCTCTTCTTGGGACAACAGACTAGAGCAGGTTAGGAGAAGAAAAATAATCAGATAATTATTTTTATTTAGACTCATTCTTCATTAGATTTGTGACAAATATATATTTTATTTTAAATCAATCTAAATAAGAATAAACTATTTTTTTGAATACGTTAAAAATTGACCACATCATGAAAAAACTTGAATCCTATTTGTTTATGACCCTACTTTTTTTAGGGATGGTATTACAGGCTCAGACAAAGCAAGAACAAGACCGTGAGGCCATATTGGATATGTGCGGTTGTTACGATATTACCTTTAAGTATACTGAAACCTTTGCCCCGGAAATTGACTATGAAAAAAAGCTGGAATATACTGCTGCAGCCTTAGAATTAGCATTACCCATTGTAAATGAGGACAACAAGATATCCATCCAGCATCTGTTGGTTGTTAATGATACTATGGTAATAAAGCATTGGAGGCAGGACTGGGAATATGAGAACCGGAAGGTTTTTCATTATGATAAGGACAACAATTGGGTCTTTCAAACATTACCTGAAGAACAAGTTGAGGGGCAATGGACGCAAAAGGTATTTCAAGTAGATGATAGTCCTCGGTATTCAGGTTCCGCAACATGGATTCATGCAGATGGAAAGCATTATTGGGAGAACAAAAGCGATTCACCACTTCCACGAAGGGAATACACAAAGCGGAGTGATTATAACGTAATGGCTCGCGGAAATAGACAAGAGATAACTTCTTTCGGATGGGTACATGAGCAGGATAATGATAAGATAGTCCGTAAAGATGGGGAAGAAGATGTTCTACTTGCCCAAGAAAAGGGAATGAATATCTATACCAAAGTTGCTGATGAAAAATGTAAAATTGCCAAAGATTGGTGGAGAGACCATAAAGATTTTTGGGCCAACGTACGCACTTCTTGGGATACGGTTTATAATCGTGAAGGTGATTTGACTTTGCAAAAAAGTGTAGATAAAAAACCATTGTTTATGCACTTTTATCCTATGGAAAAAATGAACGCTGGACCGGCAGAAATAGCTGAAACCATTAATAAGTTTGTGGTAAGTCAGATTGATGGCGATGAGCAAGGAAAATAAAAGTTTTTTTTGGGCAGGGGCCATGTTTTTCACGGCCCTTTTCTTTTTTGGTTTTTCAAATGGGATTAAGATTTCTCCGAGACTTCAAGAGAAACTTAACAATGCTGTCAAAAGCACCTTTGGGGTTCAGGAATTTAGTTTACAGTTGATTGAGGTTTCTAAGGAATTGAACTCAAAAACAATGGTGGAACTTGGAGGAGAAAACCTATTTGCCGTCAAAACCAACCAACAAATCATTGGATACGCGTACTTGGGCCAAGCCCCTAGCATGAAAAACATTTTTGACTATGTAGTACTTTTCAATATGGACATGAGCATCAAAAAATCCAAGGTTTTGATTTATCGTGAAGATTATGGGCGTCAAATTGGAAGTCAACGCTGGTTAAAACAGTTCATTGGAAAGAAAACAGGAGATGAACTTATTTATGCCCAAGACATAGACGCCATTGCAGGGGCCACCATTTCTGCAAAATCTATGACCAAGGCAATTAATGACGTTCTACAAAGTATTGAGATAGTGCGTGAGAGCAACACCCTGAAATAAACAATTCATATGAACAATATTAACCCCATTTACCACAATGAATTTGGTGTTGCTTTTCAATTAAAAAGAAGCTCAGCGGCGGATAGACATAAAATTCAACTTGTTTTTCGAAATACAGGGCTACTTTTTACCTATTCTGAACTAAAACAATTCTGTTCTAGTGTTGCGGAAACCATTGATACATCAAAACTCTGTGGGAAATGTTCCAAGGACAAGGATTGTAAGAGTTTGCTGTTGCAGACACCTATAGATCAATTGAGTTTTGCTATGAGTATGGTTGAACTCCTCTCTTTAGAAGAGTTGATACAAGGTACCCTTTTCCAGTTGGAATTAGATCAGTTATTGTATAGAAACGACTAAGATTTCCAATTTTTTTTCATCTTTAAGATTGAAGATGGTTTTACAGGGCAGTATTCAGAATTTTCCAAAAGAAATAAGAATTCTCATTCTAGTTTATCTTGTGGTAACCAGTATTGGGTTTGTTTCTGCACTACAATTTGTAAATACTACTACCGAAGGTGGACAATCAAAAGGTATTGAAGAAAATTATCTGGGCAACGAAGACGACCTTGAGGCGGTTGAACTGAAATTTGCAAAAAGTGAGAAGCAGATTCTTAATATTGTCCATGCCCATATGTTATCCATGGGCATGTTGTTTTTAATTTTAGCATTACTGGTAGCAACAACCCCTTTGAAAGGAGTAATCCGAAAATTGCTTCTGTTTGAACCTCTTATTTCTGTGCTGCTGACTTTTGGTGGGATATACTTCCTTTGGAAGGGTATGCTTTGGATGAAATACGTAATTATGATTTCAGGTATAGCCATGACACTTTCTTATGTTGTTTCTGTGCTGGTTGTTGGATATTGGGCCATAAAATCAAAAAACTTGTCCGATTGAGAGAGAATTAGGTAAATTTAGGCTTAAGACCCAAAAAATGACTCGCGATTTTATAGAAATCAACGATTTTACCATTTTGGTGGAGGAGGCAAACTCAAGTGAGGTAACCACTGATTCATGCAGTTTTGATGAGCCGGTTATAGCTGTCGCCTTTTACGGTTCGGGTAATGTTCATTTATCCATGCAGTATAGTGGCAAGCAAGATGATTACGAGAACACAAAGGGATTGGCACTGTCCTTTTATGCTGACGAACATGTGCAGTGCGTTCATACTGTATCTGCCAACAAGCCCTTGCAATGTATCGTAATTGCCACTTCTCCCAGAAATTTACAGAAACTGCCCAATGATGAAGGAGAATTGTTTACTGATTTATTGGAGCAACTTGTGAAACCCTCTGATCATTACGTAGAAGGCCCTCGGTTTTTCATGACCCCCGAGATGCAGCATATTGTGGATGGGATTTTTAATAATCGATATGAAGGCAAAGCCAAGATGATGTTCTTTAGAAGTCAGATTACCGCGTTGCTTTCTCACTTTTTTTGGCAACTATCTACTTTAAAAAATGATGGTATAAAAAAAGGCGAACGTGAAAAGTTGTACGAAGCCAAAGAAATACTTTCCAATAATTTGGATACCCCACCATCCCTGAGCGAACTCTCTAGAATTATTGGATTGAATACTTTCAAACTAAAGAAAGATTTTAAGGAACTATTCGGGGTTCCTGTATTTAAGTACCTGCAAAATGAGCGGATGAACAAGGCACATGAGTTGATTCGGGCCAAGGAAGCAACCGTTCAGGAAGCCGCATGGCATGTGGGCTATGATAGTTTGAGTTCTTTTTCAAATGCCTTTACCAAAAAATTTGGTTTCCGTCCCAGTGAGATTAGGCAGTAGCTTTTTGAAGATCATTTTCTGACACTGCGTGAATGGTGACTTTCCCTTTCTTCCCCTTCAGAATAACAGCACCCATTTCAGTAAAATGAAATCTCGTGGATAGCAGTTCGTTTTTTAAAGTTTCGGAAAGCAGAAGTTCACTATTAAGCTCATTGCATTTCCCTTGGATTCGAGCTGCGGTGTTGATGGTATCCCCATGATAGGCAATTTCTTTTTTGTATTTGCCCACCTCGGTTACCGTTACTATTCCTGAATGTACGCCAGCCTTAAAGAAAGGAAGACAACCATATTTTTGTTCGTAGTACGCTCTTTTTTCTTCTAATCGCTGTTTAAAGTTATAGAAGGTATTAAGTAAATTCTGATTTTCTATGCCTTCGTCCATGGGCCATGTCAAAACGGCTTCATCACCAACATATTGATATATTTCTGCATCGTTGGAAATAGCAATTCCCAAATCATTAAAACAATCTTGTACCAGTTTACTGTATGTTACATGACCTAGTTTTTCAGCCAATACTGTACTGTCTTGAAGATCTAGAAACATAAAAATGCGCAGTTCTTCTCTTGGGGTATAAAACCTTCCTAAAAGAAGTTTGGCCAAGTTACCTTCACCCAACATAAGATTGACTTGTCTTAAAACAGCCAAGAACAAATCGACAGAAAGCATGTAAAAGTATATGGCACCACTTCCTCTATCAAAAGCAAAATCAAGAATACCTAAAGAGGTTCCAAACAATAGTTGATAGATGCCATAAGCTGAAGACACCATTAGAACTAGAAACAGAATAGTATATAAAAAACGGATGATCAACAACCGCTGAATGGACATGAATTTATAAATACGCTCCTCTACCAAAATTTGCGCAGTTCCAGATATTAAACCCAAAATTGGACCCAAGATGACGGAAATTAAAATGTTATCCGGAAAGTTGAACTGAAGTTGACCCAATTCCTGCGTTCCCAAACCGCGAACAATACTAAGGAAAATGCAAGCCATTGTCCATCCAATCATGTAGAATCTGAGTATACGCCACCTGCGTTTATTTGTTTGTGAAAGCCCCATAAATTCAAAGTTATCCTTTTCGAACAAATCTTCCTCCTTTTTGAACAAATGACCCAAGCGAGCTGATTCTAGATTTGCTTCATAATTAAAAATCAAACAATTATGAAAACACTTAGAACTGTTGGAATTGGAACCTTGATCTGGATACTTGGGGTTACTCTATATACTCTGTCCTTTTATGTTCCAATCCTGGAAAACGTGGAACTGCAAGCCAATATGGTCCTCTTTGTAATGGTAATACCCCTAGTATGGATGGGATGCAAATTGTATTATCGAAACAATAGGGAAGCCCATGGCTTACTTCTGGGTATGGTCTTTTTTGGTATTAGTGCCGCTTTGGATGCATTAATTACAGTACCCATGCTTATAGTGCCAAATGGAGGGAATTATCAAAGCTTTTTTATTGACATCAAATTTTGGATGATTGGTCTGGAATTTATTCTGGTTGCCTTGATGTATTGGAGCGCCAATATTAATCTGAAAACAAAAAACATATAACTATAAAAATCATTTAGTATGGAAATCTCACTGAGCAATCTTACACTTTTAGTCACCATCCTACTTGTTGGATTGGTAGCCGGACTTTGTTTTACCTGGGGAAACGCAGTAACTCCTGGTATTGGACGGTTGGACGACCTCGGATACTTACAAGCCTTTCAAAAAATGAACAGGAGTATTGAAAACCCATTATTTTTTGTGGTCTTTATGGGCTCCTTCCCAATAGGACTGATTACAGTTTTTATGAACAAAGGGATATCTCCCTCCCACTTTTGGATGATTTTAATTGCAGTGGGTATCTACTTCGTGGGAGTGGTATTGGTAACCATTTTTGGCAATGTACCCCTAAATCAAGTATTGGATAAAACAGATTTGGTAACAAGCAGTATAGAAGAATTACAAGCGCTTCGTCAAAGGTTTGAAGAACCTTGGAATCGATTCCATACCGTACGAATTTTTACATCATCAATTGCATTTACTCTGCTCGTATTGGCAGCGATAAACAAATAGATTTTAACAAAAACACATTTAAATTAAGTATTATGAAAAACATTTTAGTATTAGGAGGAACAGGAAAAACAGGAAGACGAATTGTAGCAAGACTACAGCAAAAAGGGCACAACGTCCGTATTGGTTCTAGAGGTGTAACACCTAAGTTCGATTGGGAGGATGAATCCACTTGGTCCGCTGCACTGGAAGGAATAGACAGTGTTTATATCACCTATCAACCAGACTTGGCAGTCCCGGGAGCTAAACAAGCTATAGAGGGATTGACTAAAGCAGCCAAACAACATGGCGTTGAAAAATTGGTTTTGCTTTCAGGAAAAGGTGAAAGGGAAGCTGAACTTTGTGAGGAGATAGTTATGCAAAGCGGACTAGATTTCACTATTGTTAGAGCAAGTTGGTTCAGTCAGAATTTTAGTGAAAGCTTCTTTTTGGAGCCTATACAAAGTGGATTTGTAGCTCTTCCGTTAGCAGATACCAACGTACCTTATGTAGATGCTGAAGATATTGCGGATGTAGCTGTCGAAGCTTTGTTAAAAGAAGAACACAATGGAAACATTTATGAGTTGACCGGCTCCCAATTCTTCACTTTCCGTCAGGTGATGGATGAAATAGCGAAAGCTACTGGAAGAGAAATAGCTTTTACTGAAGTTAGCATAGAGGCCTATATTCAGATGCTAAAAGAACAAGGAGTTCCTGCGGGGTACGTTTGGCTGATTGGATATTTGTTTAAGGAAGTATTGGACAATGAGGCCAATCAAGTAAGGACCAATGATGTTGAAAAGGTATTGGGAAGAAAGCCCAAACTATTCTTGGATTTTGTGCAAAAGACGGCCACCACTGGAATTTGGAGCCAAAAAGTAGAAGCGTAAACGATAAAAACGAATCATTGTAAAACCATCCTTTGGGATGGTTTTTTTTATAGTATTTGAGCAAGATAATTATACAAGGTTCCAGCTAATATGGCGAGGCCAAAACTGAGCAAGGTGCCAATAAGAACGTACTCAGTTAATTTTCTATTCTTTCCTTTATTAAGATCTCCAAAACGGAATACGGATTTTGCTGTGATCAATAAACCAATGGAAGCCCATTGTCCAATAAGTATAAAGCCAAAGACAAAGAGCCTCTCTAGTATTCCAATATATCTGCCAGCATTCTTTAGGGATCCACCTTCTTCGGCATCATCTTTCATCACCTCTTCAATATAGGGGGCTAAGAGCATTCGCATTAGGATTCCGGAAACATAGGTAACAAACACTATGAAGGTGACGAATAGTAGAGGTTTTGTACCCAAAATTGTACTCCAATCCACTTGAAAAGGTTCTTGCCAGTATACCATAAGTAGAATAATCCCCAGGTGTAGAATTTGATCTACCACAAAAAGCCAGCGATGGTTTTTGGTATTGGTCAAAGTCAATTTGCCAAGGTCTATAAGATAATGGGTCACTATAATGATTGCAATCATTCCTAAATAGTGAAACTGTAAAATAAGTAGTAGGGCAACGAGATGAATGCCCATGTGCCAATACAGGTATTTGGATTTCCCCTTCTTTTTTAATTTATCATGTACCCAATGACTGGGCTGCAGTACAAAATCTCCAATGAAATGCGCTAAAAGAAGTTTTAAGGTCAGTAGTGTCATAATTGTTCAATTTGGGTTTTATAAAACTGAATCATTTTTTGGACTTCGTCAAATCCAGCGCGAATTAGAGCTTCGCTTACATTGCTTTGGGAGTTTTCCAGCATAGCAGCCAGTTCGTTTTGATTGGATTCGGGATGCTCCATAGTGATTTTTACAACACGGGCGGTTGCTGGAAGCCATGTGTTCATATTGAGCAAAGCCAATTGAAGCATGATGTTCATTGTGGTATCAAACGCTTTTGAATCTGATTTTAAGGCTAAAGTCTGCTTTTTTAGTTTTTCGAAACAGTCCCCGGAATGCACGAATGCAGAACCATTGGATTCGGTAATTTTTTCGGATTCATAATCTTTTTCACCGATTCCAATGGCCATTCGAACATCAATTCCTTTGTTTTGCTTCAAAGTGGCTTTAATATAAATGGCTGCTTCCAATGCTTGCTCTGGAGAGACTTGAAGTTGAAAGCTATCCCCTCTGTATATTTCCCATTGTTCAGGTTCCTTACCAAAGGTATTCAATGCTTCCTTCAAATGGGGTAACCACACTTTTGGGGTCTCTTTTCGCGAATTGATTATATCCCCCGTAATTATGGCAATTGCAGTATTCATGTTACAAATATCGGTAAAATAGCCGATAATTCAAAATATCGGTAAAATAGCCGATAATATTAAATATCGGTAAAATAACCGATAAGACAACCTAAGGCAGATAAGTTACTCCTTAGTTTGGTCGCTTTTGGCGAAAATCAGGAACCAACTTATCCTCAACCCACAAAAATTTTCGTGTTTCAGTGGTTGTTTGAACCCAATCTGTTTCCTCATCCAAAATCTCTCCTTTTTCCTTTTTAAAGAGAATCATACCCGGAATACCGTATTCATCGTCAGGAAAAATAAACTTTTCAGATTGGTAGAGCAGTCCAGAATCAGAAATCTGAGAAAGCTCTCCAATTTTATGAAGCCTATTCTTTTGCACAAAGAAATAGATTCCACCATCTTCATTGCTGCAGGAGTGTGCATGATAATCAACATATAGGATATTATCAACATCGAGAATTCCTCTATTTCCCAATACATGGATGCTTAGGCTTGTATGGGACAATGGAACTTTTTGCTCCATGTACTTTCCTTTAACTACATGTCTAATATTCAAAAAGGGACTATTCTTTTCTTTGGAGAATGCAAAAAAGTAGTGGTTTCCAGCTATTGTTTTTCTTTCCAGTGAAAGGAGGCTTCCTAAAATGTATCCTTCCTGAGTATCGTACTTTACTTTGTAAAATGGGGCGTCGTATCCTTTGTAAGGCCAAGAAAACTCAGTTTTCTCAATAACTTTTACCCATTCTCCAATTTTAAGTAATCCCAGTACATCCGATTCAATTCTTGGAGCACTACGTAGTTTTACGTTGTTTCCAAAGATGTAAACTTGCTCTCCAGGTTGAAAACTATACATGTCTTCAGAGCAATGGGGGTTGTTCTGTGAAAATCCAAAATTAAAAGTGAATAAAAAAATAAGGGACGTGATATAAAAAATTGCTTTCATCGTTGTCGGGTTTTAAAGATTAGACGAAAGTCTTTAGGGCGGTATATTTTATATACGGTTCACACTATGGAGTTAGTTCTTTAAAAAAGAATTTTCATTATAAGCTTTAGGTATAGAACAAAAAAAAGCCACGCCCATGGCCGGCGTGGCTTTTAAAATCAACAAAAAACACTATCCTCTTCTACCTTCTCTCTGCATTGCTTTTCTGCCTTTCATAGCTCTTTTTAGCTGTATTTCCTTCCAGGTTTGGAATTGCTCCTTGTTCAATACCTCTTTCATCTTTTGCTGATGGGCAATTTTATGGTCTAAACGTGCATTGGCGATTTCAAATCGCTCATCTGCCGTTGGTTTTTTCCATTCTCCACTTTCCTTTTTTGCCTTTCGTTCCTCGTGCTTCGTTTTTTTAAATGCTGCTTCTTCCAAACTGATTTCCATAATTTTGGCCTGCTGTGATTCGTTCAGGTCCAATGCCAAAGTCAGTTTTTTGGTATGCAAGGTAGCCAATTGCTCTATGGATAGTTCTTGCATTGCTCCCTTGTTCCTTTTAGGGCTATCTGGTCTTTGTGAAAACATGTTGATGCTGGTAAGTGCCATCAACAATACGACTAACTGTTTCATATGTTTAAACTTTTAATGATTCAGTCCTTGGACATGAACATACAATCAAGGTTTAACCGCTTGATTCAGTTTGTGAAGTTTTTAACAAGTGAACGTAAGTACTACTGTGCTTTTTCGATTGAGTTCGAGGCGCTTTCCTTTAATTCGTAATCATCATCAAAATGGGTTTCCGCCATTTCTGTAGATTGCATTTGATTAGAAAATGCTTCGTGTTGTTCTACTAGGTAGTAAGCAGTTGCTGCAATTACAAAGGAAAAAAAGTAGAGAAGGCTTTTAGTCTTGTAGGTCATGATTTTAGGATTTGGGGTTACTAAAGTAGTTAATCCAATGGCCTCGTACCATCATTTGTTGCCAACTTAAGCATTTTAGATGTGAAACCGACAAAAAGCATTATTAAATCGATGAAATGCATGGTTTGCATAAAAAAGGCCCATTAAAAGGGCCTTTCTTGCATTTTTAAGGAGATTAACTTGGGTCTAGAATCATATCTATACGTTCCAGAACATCTTGTAAATGATATCTACTCATTTGGTCCGAAGTACGACCAATACCGTTTCTAATATCTCGCTTAAGGTTGTTCAATTCGGCACGAGCGGCAGAGCGAATATCGGATTGACTGGTATTGACGACAGTGGATTTTCTATATCCATTGAAGCTAGGCAACTTTCTCTGATTTTCGGCGGTCATCAAATATTCTAGTCTGTCCACATGGGCTTTTTGTAGATTTCTTCTATACGTGTCAATCGCTTTACCACTTCGAGTTTCTGACCAGATACCTCTTCTTAAGTCAGACATCATTTCCAAAAGACCATATGCGTTTTTGCCATTCATGGTTTCATTTTCAATAATTCTGGCCATTTTGCCCAGATGCAAAATATTGTTCAAATACCTTACTTGCGTGGCTCGAATCCTCTCCACTGAACCGGAATATTGGATTTTGTTGAAAATGTTTTGGTCAATAAGCCATTCAGGAGTTTTAAAAAGCTGCTCTTGCATGAATTTCATACTGTTCTTTTGACGCTCTTTATCCACGTGCTCATAGACAGCCCCGTCTTGATCTGCAGTTTTATAAAACTCATACACACCACCAATATTATTGGAAACATGTCCCATGTACCTTCTGTATTGACCTACTACTTGTCCATACAGCGTTCCTAAATTATCGTAGTTTTCTCCGTCTTCCGTTGTCCATTCTTTTAGCCTGGGAACTATGCGTTTTAAGTTTTCTATTCCGTAGAGACTAGCTTTTACCGCATCGTCACCTATATCTTCGGTCTGAGAACTTGGGTCGTGTACATCGCCAACCTGTTGATGGCCAAAACGGTACATTGGATCATTTTCATGAGCTCTTATCCAACCGTTAAGAATGGGTTTTTCTTCTTCCGCACTTTTATCCAAAATTGGTTTATATCCCCAACGGATTGAATGTTTGTCGTATACTCCAATATTTGGCATCATAGCAACACCTTCGTCGCCTGGTTGGGCCACATAGTTAAAACGGGCGTAATCCATAATAGAGGGAGCGGTACCATATTTTTGGGTAAAACTTGCAGACCTTAAAGAGTCTACAGGATAAGCTGCGCTACTACCCATATTGTGTGGAAGTCCCAAGGTATGGCCAACTTCGTGAGCTGAAACAAAGCGTATTAATCTTCCCATAATCTCATCTTTAAACTCTACTCCCCTTGCATCAGGATTGACGGCTGCGGTCTGTACAAAGAACCAGTTGCGCAACAAGCTCATCACATTATGGTACCAGTTAATATCTGATTCCAAAATCTCTCCACTTCTAGGGTCGCTCACATGGGGTCCGTTTGCATTGGGAATGGGGGATGCCAAATAGCGTACCACAGAATACCTCACATCTTCAGGCGACCATTCAGGGTCT
This sequence comes from uncultured Allomuricauda sp., assembly GCF_947501165.1. Taxonomy (GTDB): domain Bacteria; phylum Bacteroidota; class Bacteroidia; order Flavobacteriales; family Flavobacteriaceae; genus Flagellimonas. The sequence goes on from NZ_CANMUU010000001.1 coordinate 1,509,749, forward strand.
TCTTCTTTTGTGGGAGGGTCTTTGGCAATAATTGCGTTTTTAAACCCAGCTTCCTCAAAAGCAACTTGCCAATCTTCGATTCCTTGCTTTATATAAGGTATCCATCTCTTTGGAGTGGCACGGTCTACATAATATATAATAGGTTTCTTGGGCTCAACCAATTCTCCAGCCTTATATTTTTCAATATCCTCATCTTTAACTTCCAAACGCCATCTATCCAAATAACGTACAGTTTTACTTTCTTGAGCGTCTAGGCCATAATCTACTTGACCACGGGCAAACCAACCCACGCGCTCGTCAAAATATCTGCGCTTCATGGGTTCCTTTGGCAAAAGGATCATGGAATTGTTGATTTCAACCGAGATGGAACCCAAACTTTGATTACTTGGGGGTTCTTTAGCGAAATACGTTTTTACATGTCTTGCCTCTATATTCAGTGGATAGCTCTTTACGGATTCTATAAAGCTTCTATCGGAGTCTAATCGGCTTACCTTATATCGTTTTCTGTAAAAATCTGGCATCCCAATGGCATTCACATCTTTGGTAAACATAGGATCAACCTCAACTACGGTTGCGGGGTTTAAAGAATCCTTTTTGTTAAAAGCCTTAATGTCAAAAGCAAATAGGACCGGTTCAAAGTTTGAATTGACCACAGCTTCATGCACGGGAAGTGAGTCCGCGGCTACATTTCCATAGGAAACTACGCGTAATAGGACTTTTTTAGGTTTTTTCTCCCAACGTAATACCTGAGTATTGATTTTACCTCCCCCAAAACCTATTCCAGTCGCTGTTTTGGAAATACGACTTACCATAAGCATCTCTCTATTAAATAAGGAGTCGGGTATTTCATAGAAATGTTTGTCGTCTACCTGATGCACTAGAAAAAGACCTTCATCGGTCTTTGCCTCTTTAGTAATAACCTTGTCATAAGGTTTTATAGCTCCCTTTTTTGGTTTTGTGCTGGTACTTTGCTCCGTTTTTTTCTTCTTCTTTTTAAAAAGTTGGGCATTGGTTGATGGAATCAAGGCCGACATAAAAAAGACAAAAACGAGTCTTGGAAGTATTTTTTGAATCATTTTAGGATAGTTTGATGTTTTAAAGCGGGCCTAAAGAACTTAAAAATCGAGAAAAAGGACTGTTAAATAATTATTAACTCTATTTTTTTTCAGAAATCATGTAACCTTTGGGAGTGATTCATTTTACTGGTGGTTCCCGTTGAAACGCCCACTATAGTAGCGATTAAAGACGATGGGTTTTTTCTAAAAAAATGAAAAACACTGTAACATTTCGAAATTAGGGTAGTCTTATAAGCATACATCATCAATCAAAAAATTCAATCAAAATGAGCAAGTTATTATTAATTTACGGATGTGCACTTTTAGGAGGTTCGGCCGTAGCTGATGAACAACAAAGTACTGTAAGTACAACTGCTGACCAGCAAGAAATTACCACAAGTACGTTTGAGAACAATTTTACAGCATTGAACATCGATGCTGAGGTAGAAGGTATGGATTCCACATATTATTGGACCAGTGAAAATGCCTTTGAACTGAATCTAAATGAAATAGAGTATCTAGAGGAGGAGAATGAGTTGGAACTTGGTTTTGATACCGCCGACTATCTTCCAGAGGGTTTTGATCCTTATGAAACCTATTTTGATTTGAATTCCATTATATATGTTGAGAGCGAAATAGAATTTGATCTTGGTTTTGATACCGAAAACTATTTGCCAGGAAGTTTTGATGCTTACAGTGAAGTATTGGACGTACATGCTGTCAACTATTTGGAAGATGAAGATTTGGACTTAGGTTTTGACACCCAAGATTATTTACCTGAAGGTTTTTCACCTTACGAAACGTACTTTGATTTGAACACTGTACCTTTTATTGAAGAAAATACTGAGGTAGAGCTTGAATTAGGTTTGGATAGCACTTATGAGCTTCCAAAAGGATTTGATCCTTACACGGATACAATCGGAATAGCTTCCGTAAACTATATAGAATTGGAAGATGAGGATTTAGGTTTCGAAACCATGTCCTATCTCCCAGAAGGTTTTGATCCCTACTCAAGGGGCAAATAAGTAGGATGTTTGATTTCATTTTACAAATTTTTGAGTTGTTAGTCAAGAAAAGCCCTCGCAAGAGGGCTTTTTAATTGGAGCCATGTCGAACGGGGTTCCTTAACAAAACAATAACATAAAATTCGATGACGTGCAAACTGCAAAAAGAGCTTCAATTCTTTAACAAAGTATCAGTTTTAAGCCTCTTGGAATACGACTTTTTCAATGTCAGAATCAAAGTGTTAAAGAAGTGATTATCCCACGGTATTTCTGCAATCGTTAAGGAAAAACTAATTATACTAAAGTTAGGATTTTGGGGTTTTATCTTTGTGCTATAATTAAAAAGCGACAACTATGATTACCAAAAATACCTTAAAAACAATATTGATGTTGACCTTCGGTCTATCAGTATTTACCAGTTATGGATTCAATTCCGCTGAAGACTTTGATCTTAGTACAATTGAGTTCATTGAAGAAGAACAAGAATGGGGACTTGGGTTCGATACAGCTCAATATTTACCCGAAAATTTTGATCCTTACAGTGGTATCATTTCAGTAAAAACAATCAATTTCATAGAAGTTTGTGATGAAGTTGAATTAGGTTTTGAAACGGGAGGATATCTACCATTGGGATTTGATCCGTATATACAATAGAGTTAGAGTTAGTTTCTTACTTTTTTTTGAGTTAGTTAGTTAGTAAATGGCCCCTTTGAAAAGGGGCCATTTTCTTTTAGAACAATAAGGGTACTACAAATTGAAATACTAATACCAACAGCCCCACTGCAATAAGGTTTAGAATGACCCCTACACGAGCCATTTCAGGCACTTTTACATAACCGCTGGCAAACACTATGGCATTGGGCGGAGTGGCCATGGGCAACATAAAAGCGCAACTACTGGCCATGGTGACAGGAATCAAAAGATAGAGTATAGGAACATTGAGCCCTATAGCTATTCCGGCAACAACTGGAGCCAGAACGGCGACCAATGCTACATTGCTCATCAATTCGGTCATGAAGAGCATAAGGAGTATCAATAAAAATGCGGTAAAAACAATACTGATTTCACTTTGGGCAATGATTGTGGCTACCAAATCAACAATACCGCTTACTGACATTCCTTTGGCTAAAGCCAAACCACCTCCAAAAAGTATCAATATGCCCCAAGCCAATTTTGAGGTATCGCCCCATTTAATAATAAATTCTCCCTTTTTTACATTGTAGGGAATTGCAAAAAGAGCAATAGCGGCAAAAATACTTATCATGGTATCTGAAAGTCCCAATGTTGGAAATATAGAATTGATGAGTGTTCTGAAAATCCATAGAAACACGGTAACAGCGAATATGACCAATACCATTTTTTCCTTACCTGTTGTTGGCCCTAATTTTTCCAATTCTTGAAAAATAACTTCTTTGGAAGCACTGAATTTTAGATCCCGATTGGGAAACATCCATTTGACCAATACCAAATAACTAATTCCAATCATGATTATGGAGAAGGGAAGGCCCAAGGTCATCCATTTTAAGAAGGAAATCTCAGTATTGTATTCATTCTCCAAAAGCCCGATTAAGACTGAATTAGGGGGTGTTCCGATTACAGTGGCAATTCCGCCTGCATTAGCTGAAAATGCTATGCCCAGCATTACACTCAAAGCAAAATTCTGATCGTTTTTAGTGAAGCCGTCTTCATCGTCAATCAATAATTTGATTACGGATAGGGCTATGGGCAACATAACCACAGTACTCGCGGTATTGCTTATCCACATACTCAGCGAAGCTGTGGCAATCATAAAACCTAAAATAACCCTATTGGGTGTAGTGCCTGTTAGTCTTATGATGTTGAGCGCAATGCGTCTATGTAAGTTAACTTTTTCTAGGGCTAAGGCCATCACAAATCCTCCAAAAAACAAGAATACAATAGGACTCCCATAGTTCGCGCCAACTTCTCCAATAGGTAAGATTTTTAGTAGTGGGAAAAGCAATAGTGGTAAAAGTGCGGTGACAGAAATGGAAACCGCTTCCGTAATCCACCATATTAGCATCCAAACAGCGACTGCGATTACTGTATCCCCTTTTTCAGAAACCAATACTATGGGTAGATTGGCAAGAATCAAGAAAGCGATTGGCCCTAAGATCAATCCCCATATTTTGCTTTTGTCCATATAGCTCTCTAAACTAGACTTTTTTTAATGAAAATAAAAGATGAAAGCCAAACAAGGGCCCTAGTTTTCATCTTGGATATTTTCCCTATAGGATTTAGGAGATTGGGATTCGTGTCTTTTGAAGAATTTGATAAAGTACGACGGGTCTTCAAAACCTATTTTGAAAGCTATTTCCCCCACTTGCAAGGGCGTGAACTTTAGTAATCGTTTGGTCTCAAGGATTATTCTTTCTTGAATCAATTGCGATGGTGATTTTCCAATGATTTCCTTAGAAATAGTGGTTAGTGTTTTTGAAGAGATATGCAGCTTTGCCGCATACTCTTTAACGGTTATATTTTCCTTGTAATGTTGCTCAATAAGTTCTTTGAACTGAAAGAATATAAGTTCATGCTGACTATTGAATTCCAAAGCTTTGGTTGAGTATTCTTGATGGGCTCTTTCCAAAGTAATCAATAGGGATTTAAGCAAGAATCGAATATTTTCTTCAAAACCAAAGCGATTACGTTGCTTTAATTCATCCAAAATAAGCGACATATATGTCTTAGCTGTTGAAATGGCATCAACTTGCACGGCGTAGCATGGGTTGGTTTGGGTTTTGAAAATGTTGTATTTCAGAAAAATATCAACATCTGTATGCATAAAAAAGCTTTCATTAAAGTGAATGAGCCAACCCTCTATGTCCAAATTTTTATCAAAAGCATGGATTTGATTCTTAGAGATAAAAAGTATGGTATTGGTGTTTACCGAATATGTTTTAAAGTCAACCGTATGGGTGCCGCCTTCGGAAAAAAACCAAATGATTTGGTAGTAGCTATGCGAATGAGGAACTGCGGCATGATTTCCGCTTTTTTTGCGATAGCTGCGAAGGTCGTATACCTCAAATTGAAGCTTTTCCGGTTGAAGTTTGTGAAGGTGGTATTGTGCTATTTTGGACAATTTAACTGAGCTGAGTTTAGATTTATTACCATTTAAAGATACGGTTATTGGGCATCTAATACTTTTTGAGCGGCATTGATTCCGCTGTATACGGCTCCATCAAGATACCCACCATGAATAGGAGAGGTTTCCGTACCGGAAAAAATAAGTTTTCCATCTAAATACCACTCATCGTATAACACATGCCCATATTGCGGACTCATGTAAACGGATTTTAGGTTCTCACAAGACGTTTGTCGATCTAAAGACCAATCTTTTTCAAAATAGGTAGTATGGTCTCTCACTTCTTTGCCGAGATACTTTTCCAGATAAGCCAAGATTTTCTCTTTTCTGATTTCTGTGGAAGTGTCGCGCAGCCCCTCATTAACAAAACCCATAAGACCAAAAACTTTTTCATGATAATCACAATGATCATAAAGTTCAATAACGGGTCCTACCTGGCCAATAATGGTTCCAGAGAAATCATTTGCTCTCCAAAAAGGCGTATTGAAAAGAATACCCACTTTTATGGCGTTGCTCATCCAAGTATGGGTAGATGTCATGATTTGGATTAGCTTTTCAGGTAATTCTGGGCTAAAATCCAAGGTTGATACCAGTTTAGGGGGAATAGTCATAATTACTTTTTCTGTAGAGTATTCGGTTTGATTAGTTTTCAAACTTATATGGTCCCCTTCTTCGGTGATGGAAAAAATCTTACTGTTCAGTTTGATTTTTTTAGATAGAAGACTTGCCAATTTGTTGATTATGGAAATTGAACCATCGGTAATACGATAGGCCGATGGTCCATTATGTTGACTTTCAAAATAATGAGCAGGTGCCATTGTATTGTACACTAGAACACTTTTGCCTTTGGAATACTGTTCAAATTTATCAATCGATAGGTCTTCCAAAAACTTTGATAGATAGGTATGATGATTTTGGAACCATGTGGCCCCTAAATCAATACCATCCTTCGTAAGTATTCTCCCTCCAATTCTATCCCTTGCTTCTAAAATGACGAAATCTTTTTCGCCATTCTTCATCAAGTGATATGCTGTTGTTAAACCCGATAATCCAGCACCTACTATTATGTATTTTGAATGTATCGTACTCATGGTATTTTCATAGATAAGGGTAGTCGTAAAGACCACCCTAAAAATATCCTTTCATTTAATTTCTTCCTGCCATAACACCACCATCGGTATCCCAGATAGCTCCGGTTACCCAAGACGATTGGTCAGATAGCAAAAACGAAATGGTGTTTGCAACATCTTGTGCTCGGCCATTTCTGCCAATTGGGTGAAAACCATGGAAGTTTTGAAGAGCATCACTTGCCTCTTGCTTGCCACCAAATACACTTTCATACACAGGTGTTTCAACCACAGCGGGTGAAACCGCATTTACCCTAATTTTATGGTCAGCCAATTCCATGGCCAAGTGTTGAGTCAAACTGTGTAGACCCGCTTTTTGCATAGAATATGCAGACGAAGGAGTAGCTTTTACAGACTGCTTTGCCCACATGGAACCCACATTCACAATGGAACCTCCTCCAGTTTCCTTCATTTTTTTAGCAGCGGCTTGTGTGATGAAAAAGAATCCTCTATTCAAATCCAAGTAGGAATCATAATCCTCAACAGTGTGTTCCAAGAACGCCTTAGGTCCAAAAATCCCCGAGGCATTTACCAAATAATCCAAGTTGTCTAGATTATTTATGTTTGAAACTAAATCCTTTACCTGTTCTCTGTTGGTAATGTCTACTTTATGGGTAACCAAATTTTCTCCGCCCTGCTTTTTAAAAGCTTCCAATTTCGATGAATTTGTACCTACTACATGTACTTCAACACCTTGGTTGAGAAGATTTTCTGCCGTAGCTTTTCCGATACCACTACTGCCTCCTATAATTAATGCCCTTTTGCTCATTACTTTACGTTTTAAAGTGATGGAGCAAAATTAGAGTGGGCCCTTAAAGCATTCTTGTACTAAAAGGAGAAAGAATGGTACTTTTAGGAAAGTGGTACATCCAGAAAATAAAGAAGCCCCAAAAATGGGGCTTTCATAAAATATTTGGGTTCACTATTTATTTCAAAGAAAGATTGGCTCTTGCAAATAAAAATCTACCTCCAATTCCAAATTGTTGTGCTCTTCTGGACCAATCAAAGCGCCCAGAACTTCGGTTATTTCCACCGTCAGCTAAAACTTCTGCCGCTCTGTCGGGATAAATATCAAATAAATTGTTAGCTCCAACGGTGAATGTAAGAGCCGAAGTGACCTTATATCCAACAGATAGGTCGGTAACCAATTTAGTTCCGAATACTTGTTGTCTATCAACATTTGTGGTAGCCTCGGTAACTTCTCCAAAATATACGTTTCTTAAAAAGAAAACCAACTTGTTGGAAGTTAAACTGTTGGATAAGTTTACTTTAGTTCTAGGCACAGCCTCTTCGAGATAAACCCTACTATCCTCTGGAAAATAGGTATCCACCAATCCTGCATTTTCAAGCACTTGTGATGCATTTATATCACCCACTTGTCTTGTCTCAGAAAAAGTGCCAGCTAAATCTGATTTTAACCTCCATTTATCACCAAGCTGAGCTTTATGCGTAATGACAACATCCAAGCCTTTTGATTCAGTATCAATGGCATTGGCAAAGAAAGATGCTGCGGTTGCATTGGCTTGGGCTAGTAAGTTGTCCAATTCCGTGCCATTTCCAGGGCCAGAAAATTGTCCGGTGTACACCACTCTGTCATTAATTTTAACAAAATAACCATCTACGGTAAAGGTTAGGTTGGCATCTGGAACTTTTGCGGTAAACCCTAAACTAACACTACTAGATGTTTCTTCCTTAAGTTGGGGTATGCCTAGAAGTTCAGCCGCTCTACTATCGTTTGCAAAGGTTCCAACCTCCTGTGGATTTCCGTTTTGATCAAAAATCGTTGAGGTGGAGTTAAAGTTAATCTGATGTAATGAAGGTGCTCGGAATCCAGTATTTGCGGCAGCGCGCAAATTCAAATCATCAAATAGCTTAAAGCGAGTAGCCAATTTAAAATTAATGGTTGAACCGAAATCGCTGTAATTTTCAAATCTTGTGGCAAAACTTGCCAAAAACCTTTCCGAGAAATCCGCTTCTACATCAAAATATCCTGCAACGCTGCTTCTTCCCCTAGAGAGTTCGTTATCTGGACTAAAGCCAGGAAAAACCTGTGAACCACCTGGTCTAGGATTTCCAAAGAAATCTTGGGAAGGTTGTTGTGAAGCCAAGGTTATCACCTGGCCATCACCGGTATATTGCGAATATGATGCTTCTTCGCCAGCTTCGATGCTATAGTTTTCTACTCTGTACTCTGCTCCAAATGCCAAGTTTAAACCAGACATTATATCATCAAAAAATTGATTGACATCTAAGTTTGTGGTGTTTTGACTAAAAGAAAATCCACCTGCATCGAAAACAGTGGGAGATGAGCTTTGTAAAGAAGCGTTAAAAGTGTTTCCAATAGTATACAGGAATGAATTTTTTCCATAGGTGTTACTAAAATCCACATTCCAATCACCTATCATACCTTTTATGCCTGCGGATAATGAACGGTCAGTTATTGCTGAATTGATTTCAGGCAAAAATCCATTAATGTAAGCCGGAGTAAATGTTCTACTTTGATTTGGAAGTCTGTAGAATCCTGCTGAATTACCTGTTCTTGAGCTAATACCTGCAAAGGAGTATAATTCTGTGCCCTTATCATCCAAGGGTAATGAGAAGTTGGTGAAAAACCTACCACCTCGTAAGGCAGATTGACCAACTCTCATGTTAAAATCTCTTCTTTGCTGACCTCGCGCTGCCAATTCTGCTTCGGTATTGTCAGCAGATAAAATAGGTTGGAGTTCTTCTTTGGTCGTTGCTCCGTTTAAATTGATATTAGCCTGATTTGCATACTGAATTACATCTGAAACATCATCATCCAATAGGTCAGCTAGATTATAACCATCTTGATTGGCAAAGCGTTCTACAGTATTGTAAAGATTAAAGACATTACCTTCCCATTCTTTCATACGATTATAATCTTGTCGAACATCAAAATCACCTGAGAACGTTATATAGCCACCATTCTCTCCTAGGGGTAAACCATAGCTAGCCGCAAAGTTTGTTGTTTCACCATCTATGCCACCAGTTTGACCATTTGCATTTTTTGAAAAATTGGCACCGCTGGTAACGGTGGCTGTCAATTCATTTACGGTTGTGTTCAAAACAATGTTTATTACACCAGCAATGGCGTCAGAACCATATTGAGCCGCCGCACCGTCTCTAAGCACTTCAACACGTTTTATTGCCGCCGCAGGGATTGCATTTAAATCTGTCCCTACACTTCCACGCCCGAAAGTACCATTCACATTAATTAAAGAAGAGGTATGTCTACGTTTACCATTGATTAAAACCAAAACTTGATCTGGCCCAAGACCTCTTAAAGAGGCAGGATCAATATGATCCGTACCATCAGAAATTGTTTGCGTGTTGGAAGTAAAGGAAGGTGCCACATAATTAAGTATCTGGTTTAGATTTACTTGGGGAGCAACATTATTAAGTTCTTTGATATCTATGACATCTACAGGGACTGTACTTTCCGTTGCAGTTCTATTTGGATTTCTAGATCCCACAACAACAACATTTTCCAGGGCCAAGCCGGCTTGTAATGTAACGTCGAGTGTAGTGCCGGTAACTGTGACCTCTTGTGTGTTGAACCCAACGTATGAGAACACCAGTGTGTCACCAGTATTTGCTTCAATAGTGTAGTGGCCATCAAAGTCTGTGATTACACCTGTGCTGGTGCCTTTGAGTAAAATTGAAACCCCGGGTAATGGTTGGTTTTGGTCGTCATAGACGGTTCCTGTTACCTCTTGTGCCAGGCCAGAAAAAACAGCGCAAAGCAACAAAAGGAATGCAAATTTCATTCTTTTCATGTAAGTAGTTTAATAAGATTAAGGGGTAGCTGCGCGGAATATCCTATTAATGGATAATGTTGGCAATATAGAGCTTTTTTTAAAACCGAAGTTTTAATTGTCTATTTGCTCTACTCAAAGTATTTTGAATACTATTTACTTAAAATTTTACTAGCGGACTGCTTAGTTTTATGGAAAAACAAGAGCTACAAAAAACGATTTATCCAATATATTTTGCAAAAAGCCCATCATCATTTTTCTCTACGGCAAACAAGCCTAATTTGGATAGGTTTTTGGTACTCTTATCCCATTTTTTACCGCTAAGGCCTGCTTTTTCCTTCAGTTCGGTCAAAAGCATTTCGCCCTGAGGTTTCAGAATATCCATAATGGTTTTTTCTTCTTCTGTCAGCTCCACCTGCTTTTTCTCAGGACGCATTTGTGGGAAGAAAAGTACCTCTTGGATGGACGAATTATTGGTCATCAACATCACCAAACGATCAATACCAATGCCAATTCCAGCGGTAGGAGGCATCCCATATTCCAAAGCACGGAGAAAATCCTGGTCAATGAACATAGCTTCATCATCACCTTTTTCGGATAGGCGGAGTTGTTCTTCAAAACGTTCCCGTTGGTCAATAGGGTCGTTTAACTCAGAATAGCAGTTTGCCAACTCCTTACCATTCACCATAAGCTCAAAACGCTCTGTGAGAGCCGGATTGTCCCGATGTTCTTTGGTCAACGGACTCATTTCCTTAGGATAATCCGTGATGAAGGTAGGTTGTATGTAGTAGTGCTCACATTTTTCACCAAATATCTCATCAATTAACTTGCCGACACCCATGGTTTCATCTACTTCAATCTCTAACTTTTGAGCTACCTCCCTTAATTGATTTTCATCCATGCCAGCAACACCATATCCGGTGTGGGTTTTAATGGCCTCTAAAATCGGTACACGTGCATATGGGGCTTTAAACTCAATTTCGTTTTCCCCAACGGTCACTTTTGTGCCTCCTGTAGCATCCAAAGCGATTTTTTCCAATAGCTGCTCCGTCGTATCCATCATCCAGTTGTAGTCTTTGTAGGCTACATAGAGCTCCATTACAGTAAATTCAGGATTGTGGGTGCGGTCCATGCCTTCGTTCCTGAAATCTTTGGAGAATTCATACACCCCATCAAAACCACCCACGATTAAACGTTTTAGATATAATTCGTTGGCTATTCTTAGATATAATGGAATGTTTAAGGCATTATGGTGCGTCAAAAAAGGACGCGCAGCTGCACCCCCTGGAATAGGCTGAAGAATAGGTGTTTCTACCTCCAAATACCCTTTTTCATTATAAAATTCACGAATGCTATTCGTGATTTTGGTCCTTTTTATGAACGTATCTTTTACAGATGGATTCACTACCAAATCCACATAACGTTGGCGATATCGAAGTTCTGGATCGTTGAATTCATCATAAACCTTACCTTCTGCATCGGCTTTGGGTAATGGAAGAGGACGCAGCGCTTTGCTCAAAAGGCTAAAGTTCTTGACCATCACTGTTTTTTCACCTACCTGGGTAGTGAACAGTTCTCCTTCTATACCAATGATATCTCCAATATCTAATAGCTTTTTGTAAACTTCATTGTAATGGGTCTTATCTTCTCCTGGGCATATTTCATCACGATTAAAATAAACTTGGATACGACCTTCACTGTCCTGAAGCTCGGCAAAAGAAGCTTTCCCTTGAATTCTACGTGACATTAATCTACCGGAAATAACGACTCGTTTTCCTTCCTCAAAATCGTTTTTAATGCTTTTAGAGGTAGCATCAACGGGATAAAGTGCCGCAGGATAGGGGTCTATTCCCATTTCTCTGAGCTTGGCCAATTTCTCTCTTCGAACGATTTCTTGTTCCGATAGTTGCATGTCTGAAAAAAATTAAAGCGCAAAATTACACTTTTGCGCTTTAATTTTTACTTGGATTTGTCCAAGTGTGCATAATTGGGCAAATAAGGCTTACCCAGAAGAATCTGGGCCATGTCTTCCTCAAGGGATTCAATTGGACTTTCTACAATTCGGTTGACTTCTTTTCCATCCTTTAAAAAGATAATCGTGGGTACCTTGATAATGTTCCAAGCTTTTTCTTCTCCGGTCGGACTCTTTTTGTAGTATTCTTTTCTTCTATCCAAAGCAACGATTTCCAATTGCTTTTTAGAAAAACCACTTTTCTCTAGAATTTTTAGAATTCTAGGAACTTCGCGCTTGCTGTCGCCACACCAGGTACCTAAAAACAACTTGATGTCATGTTTTCCGAGGTTTTTTTTGAACATACGGGTCATTTGCTCATCTACCATATACGATTCGTAACCGGGTTTGAACCAATCGGCATAGGGTTCACTTTCCAACCCTTTTTGATTGATTTTACCAACCATAAATTTTTTACCGTTTTCCAAAACCACTTCCTGATTGAACTCTTGTCCAGAGATAATTAAAGTGCAAAAACATAAAGCTGCACATACAATAGTTTTCATATATAAAAGATTTGATTTGGAGCGAAAATTCCCCAAAAGAAAGGAGATGCAAGCGGAAGTGTAGATGGATTTTGGGTCTAGACCGGGGGTGGAAATCTATTTTTTCAATAAGGTTAATATGCCTTCTCGACTAGACACATTGAGTTTTTTGTACAGATTGTTGATGTGGGTTTTTACTGTACTATGGCTGACAAAAAGCGTTGCGGCGATTTCTTTATTGCTTTTCCCTTCCTGTATTTGCTCTACAATTTTTTGCTCTTGAGGAGTAAGTTTTTGAAGTATCCCCGAAACATCTCCTTTTTTTCCGCTTTTCAGAAGAAAGAAGGCATTAAAACCGATTGAAAGGATAAGTAAAACAAGCAAAAGTGTTTGCCAGTTAAATGCAGAAGGATTTTCAAAGCTTGCCAATTGTTTGTCAGTAGTTACTTCTGCTTCATATTGTTTTACAAAACTAGTGTTAGGATAGCTCTTCTGTAACCTAGCCACAAGGTTTTCATAATATGGGTTTTTTACAATATCCTGAAGATAAAAGCTGTAGGTTTCATTCTTTTTGTCCGAAAGAAAGTCGAAAATATAAAGTTCAACCAGAGGTTCGTTGGCTTTTTCTCCAAACTCTTGAAGTTTTGAAAACCAATTTTTTAGATTCAATTTTAGATTGGTATCACTACGAAACTCTGTAAAATCAAATATCATTTCTTCTTTGAACGATTCTACATCCAAAAGCAATTGAGATTTGGTATTTGTGGATTCTACAGTGCAAAGTGCTTGGTTTTCAAATGAGGTAGGGAATTGAATTGAATCCGAGTTATTTCCAATGAATAGCACATTTGGACTGTTTTGGCACTTTCCTAAAAAGTGGGCAGATTCCGCACCTTCTTCACAATTGTCCAGATGAATCCGGTATATTCTGTTTTCTACGGGGAGATTATTGCCTTTAAATTGAAAGCTACCGGTGGAATCGACCTTGGTTCTCTTTATGATTTGGTCCAAGTAGATCCGTGAAGATTTTCTATAATCCTCCACCATGGAGAGGTAAATGGATTTCCCCGCATTTTCGTCGGAGACATGTCCTGAAAAGTGATATTGCCCTTTTGCAAGGTAAAAGGAAAGAAAAGCAAAAAGAATCAACCTAGTTTTCATATGAAGAACTAAAGTGATAAAAATAGAAAATCGATGTAACAAAAAAAGGATTTATACTACTAATTAAGTACATCATCATCAATCAAATATGAGTTTCTGGAGAGTTTTATTGGCTATTTTGTTTCCACCCTTGTCGGTCATCGGAAAAGGTTGTGGTTCGTTTGTTATTGTCTTACTTTTGACATTGTGCGGGTGGGTCCCCGGTGTAATTGGGGCACTTGTCATTCTAAATAACACGAACTAAAATCAATACCATGAAACGAATTCATTTTTTGACAATGGCCATTGCCGTTGCATTTGCTTTTTCTTGCAATTTCACGGAAGAAATCACCATAAACGAAGACGGCTCAGGAAAGCTTTCCATCAATTTTGATGGCTCTGAACTTATGGAAATGGCTGGAGAGGAGATGATGAAAGACAATGAAAAAGCAGTGGATTCTCTTATTTCCTTTAAGGATATATTGGAAGAAAAGAAGGATAGTATAGCTCAATTATCTCCTGAAGAACAGGCAAAGCTCAAGAAATTGGAGCGTTTCAATATGCATATGCTCATGAATCCTGAAACAAAGCAAATGAAGTTTGATTTGTTCAGTGAGTTTAAAAATGTAAACGAGGTCAATGATGCGTTCAACGCATTTCAAAGTGCAAGTTCTTTGGGCCCCAATAGTGGACAAGGCAAGCAACCCAAAATAGGGGCAGAGGAATCTGCAACAGAAGTCAACTATAGTTTTGCAGGAAATACCTTTTCAAGAAAAGCCAAAATCTTGGACCAAGACTTGTTTCAACAAAGTATTGATAGTCTTCAAGGTGCCGAAATGTTTCTTTCGGGATCTACCTATACATTAAAATATCACTTTCCTAAACGAGTTAAATCGGCTTCAGCTGAAAGTGCTACCTTCAGTGCAGATGGAAAAACACTCATTTATGAAGTAAAGTTTTTGGAGCTTATGAAGGACCCCACTTTATTGGATCTGGAAGTGGAATTGGAAAACTAGTTTCCCACCTTCTCCCTTCGTATCTTTGCTGAATGAACAAAAAGGTCATTCTAGAAAATCTGGGGTACAAAGATTACAAGGAGACTTGGGATTACCAGGAAGAACTTTTTAAAGGAATACTGGATACAAAAATTGCCAATAGAAGAAATGGGAGTGAATTGGAAACTCCCAACCACTTCTTGTTTGTTGAGCATCCTCATGTGTATACCTTAGGGAAAAGCGGAGACATCGATAACTTATTGGTAGATGAGAAGGCACTTCAAGAAAAAAATGCAACTTTCTATAAGATAAATCGAGGAGGCGATATTACGTACCACGGGCCAGGACAGGTTGTAGGTTATCCTATTTTGGACTTGGACAATTTCTTTACGGACATCCACAAGTATCTTAGGTTTCTAGAAGAAATGGTCATTTTGACCTTGGCAGAGTACGGCCTAAAGGCAGAACGCTCGAATGGGGAGACTGGAGTTTGGTTGGATGTTGGGACTCCATTCGCAAGGAAAATCTGTGCCATGGGTGTAAGGGCAAGCAGATGGGTTACTATGCACGGTTTTGCACTCAATGTAAACACAGATTTGGGATATTTTGATATGATGATTCCTTGTGGGATAAAAGACAAAGCGGTAACCTCATTGAATGTGGAGCTCGGAAAGCAGGAAGTGGATATGGAAGAGGTAAGACAAAAGCTATTGAGGCATTTCCAATCTCTTTTTGAAGCGGAAATCATAAAAGAAAAAGCCCCAATTCAATAATCGGGGCCTCTTTATTACTTGCTGTGGGAAGTCAGCACCATACTGCTCATTAACTTTCCGTTGTTGTTATAGGTTTCTTGTTTCACCATTCCTACGCCTTCAGAAAGCCATAATTTGTCTTTAATTTGCTGCTTGGTCATCATCACCTTGGATGATATATTTGCGGCTATGACGTAACAATCAAAAGTCCCTGCTGGTGTGGTAACAGATTCTTTTCCAACCACTTTTCTATCCGTAGTGTTCACCTCTATCTTCATACTCATACCGCTCATGTTCATGTTTACATTAACATTTGCATCCGATAATTCCTTTCCTACAGATAAATTGTTGGGTACTTCCACGTCGGTACCTGTAATATCCATCTCCAATCCCATTTCTTCATATTGCTGTCGCATTTGACTTGGGAATAGACTTTTATAATCAATCTTGATTCCATCACCAGTGCAGGTAATGTTGTAATCCGATTCAAAGGCGTTTTTTCCTTTGGCATCTTCATACTTTAGATTCATTGTGGCATAGGTATTTCCACTATTGTTCTGAACATTAGAAACGACATAGGATGTTGTTCCTTCCAGCTTGTTCTTTTTATTGTAAAGATCATAGGCATATGATGCGCCTTGTACCATAGGATAATAGGAACTACAGTTTTCTTGCGCTTTAGCTGAAAAAACAAATAGGCATACGATAAGGCCAGTAAAAAGTTTTTTTGTCATGACTTAAACTATTGCTTGATAAATTCCACTCTTCTATTCTGTGCCTTTCCATCTAAGGTGGAATTGTCACCTATAGGTTCCGATTCTCCTTTTCCTTCGCTGGAAAGTCTACTGGAATCCACACCATAAACTGATACTAACGCCTCCTTAACTGCTGCAGCCCTTTTTTCCGAGAGCGATAGATTACTGGCTTCATTTCCATCGGAATCTGTATGGCCAACAATCTTGAGACTTATAGAACTATCTTGTTGCAATACTTGATAAATCTGTCTGATAATCCCCATGGATTCGGGTTTTATATTGGCTGAACCGGAATCAAACAGAATTCCATTGGTTGATATTTTTCCCTCAGCAATCAATTTTCTTCGTAAGTCAACCCCTCCTTCTGCAATCTTAAGGTTGGAAATCAACATGCGTTCCCCCTTATCCAGGTTCAAGCCTCTCATAAAGATTTTGAAGTTGTTGATTTTAGAAGGGTCTTTAATAAGCTGCGGCACGTCAAAGATTTTGGTCTCATTGATCCAGAAGCGATAGCGGTTTTTGTTAACAGCTATCGAAATATGCATTTCTTCTTTATATACTTTACGGAAATCACTTTTCATCCGATTGCGGATGGGGTCTGAATCACCAGAAAATCTATTTCTGATTTCTGGGCCTACTGCAATATATTGAACAGGGTTAAGGTCAGTCATGGCATAAGCGCCATTGTAGCTTAGGTTTGCATTTTCTGCACATATAAATTGCACTTCAACAACAGACGTAGTTTTGTTGGTTAAATTCAAAAACCTTAGGTCCAATTCGATTGTATATTCTTCAGGCAAAGTGAAATCTGTGATGGGTACCACAAAACTACCAGGATTAATGGCGAACCACTTGTTGGAAGAGTTATCAATGGTTACCATTTCACCGCCACCGTTTGTGTTCCATTTTGAAGGAAAATCACCGATAAAGTCATTGGAAAAATCATCAACGAATAAAAGTTTATCTCCGGGGACAAAATCAAATTTACTATACACATTTAGCGTCTTGGGACCAGAAGCGGGGACTTCTCCTGAAGCGGATGTACCTGGATTTGTGGTGCCAGAATCACCTTGTTGACCAGAAGGAGTTGGCGGAGTGTTTGGGGCCCGTTGTTTCTCTTGTCCTGTACCCAAGACGCTGTCTAAGGCTTGGTCTGTCTTTTTCGAGGTTTCAGTTTCCACTCTACGTTCTACAGTTCGCTCAGCAGCCTTCTCCGCCTTTTTGGCCAATTTTTTAAAAAATTGGGCGTTTCCGCTATGGCAGAAGGATAGCATTACTATTGAACCAACAAGTAGTTTAATGGAGGTTTTCATTTGTGTAGTGTTTTGGTTATTTGTAAGTAATTGTAATTCAAATCATTGGAAACTACAAAAAAATGTGTTAGCCACTACGCAAGATGTGTGTTTTGTTTAAACCAATGTATAATTAGCGGTAAAGAAGGTGTTAATTTAGCTTGTAAACAATAAGCGAATTATCTTGATCTTTAGCCACTATTTCAAGCTTTCTGTCGTTCTCCATGTCCGTCATATCAACAAGAGAATTGCCAAAGACTGGAAAATTGGGAATTGGCTTGGCTTGGCTATCAAATAAGTATATTTTTTGGTTTTGGATATCGGTTACACTTACGTAAATCTTATCGTAGATGTAAAATATTTTGGGCTTTGAATAGACCCCAAGTTCCAACTCAACCTTCTTGCCCTTTATACTTAGAACATTGTCATTCATTAAGGCCAAGGTTTTACTTGTGGCATACATGCCATGATCTTTGTTTAGGTTAAAATTGGTTTTTGTCACCTTTCCTTGAAGGTCCACTTGTGTCAATATTCCTTTAATCTCGGTTGTTGAGAATTTGTTCTTGTAAACAAAGAACTCATTTTTTGAGAAGTCAATTTTCTGGTTTACGGAAATTCTATTCCGTCCATCACGATGAAGGATTTTAAGTGTGTTATCCGCCAATTGAAACAATAAAAAATCCTTGCTTGCTATTCGAAAATGTTTTGGAGCTTGAATGATATCGCTCGTTGACTCTTTATAGGTGAAGCCATCTACAATCTGTGCTTTGTTGTTGTACATAAAAACTTTTTTGCCTTGCGTGACCAAAAACCGATAATCCCGGTTGCCTTCATAGTCAAAAACCGCCAATGGATTAAGATTTCCGCCTTCAAACTTTATTTTGAAAGGAGGCACATCTTCACCATTGCGATCAACAATCATAAATTCATTATTCGTGCAAAAGGCCAACTGGAGTCTTCCATTTTTATAAATATCTACCTGATCTATCTTTCCTTGGATTCTACCCTCCAGCTGTTTTTTCCAAAGTACCTTTCCTTCCGTTGAAATAAGATAGAGAAAGTTATCTCGATCTTGAACCACAATTTCTTGTTTGTTATTCCGATGATTTTTTACAAACGAGGGGTCAGTAGCCAGGTCAGAATCCAACTCCACTGTAAAAAGTGGGATTGTGGTGTTTGTGGCAATGGCTTTTTTAGTTTCGGAAACCAAAAAAGAGGTGTGCATAAAACCGTTATCCGCTACAAGTTGGGCTCCAAATGTATGATTGTCTAATTTCTTTGTTTCTTGTTTATTAAAGATTTCAGCTAAAAAAGGTTGCTCAGATAATAAATCCATGCCCGTATTGTTCGATATAAAGAGCATACTGGATTCATTTGCAAAATTTTCAGTTGCGGAATCATACATTCTCGATTTAGAAAAAGTTGACCTGTTCCTATAATTATTGATTACAGTTTGCAATGGTTCAATGGTCTCTGCAAAAACAAAAGTGTTTTCAAGAACCACATAGTAATTGGATTCAAAATCGTTTACAAGAGGTTTAAACACAGAAGTCACCAAGTTTTTATCGCTGAAACTATTTATATCACTTCCCTGATAACTTGATGAAGATTTTTTGTTTTCAGATAAAAAGTCGGCCAACCCTTCACCACCAAACGAACTTAAAAAAACAACTTTCTCTTTGTTTATGCTAATTAGTCCAATTTCCTCTATAGTATTGAACAAAGTATCTTTTGCCTTAACACGGTCTAGAAATTGAACCTGGTTTTCTTGAAAAGCGGAAAAATCATTGAAGGTATAAGCGATAAGTGCTTCGGTTTTAGAAGGGGCATACAAGGGTGTTTTAATGCCAAGTGCAGTTGTATTCTTAAAAAGATTTATGAACATTCTGGTTGAATCCGAAGCTGTGGCCACTCCGCTTAAGGATGCTTTGTTCTGGTTCAACGAAATGTCAAAACTGGCCCATTCTGAGAAACGCGTTTTCTGTGAGGTCTCATCTGGTGAAAAAGAAGATTCACTGAGATTCATAAAAATGGTACCCGATTTTTTTTCCTCAGAAGCATTGTATAGCCGTTCTAAATTGTGGTCTACAGGATAGGAATCGGCTCTAAGCAGGTTTTCGAGGAGCATTTGTGAAGAACTTAATAGTTGGAACCCATTCTTTTTGGACGAGAAAACTTCCTTTTGGTTAAATACATACTTGTTTATCGTATGGTTTTCATAAGAAAGAGTTTCGGAAGAATGGTTCGGAACCTCGGAAACATCAAAAACATTGGAGTCGGATTTTGTTGCCAAAATGAAATCATAATTCTCTCTTCCGGTTCTATAAAACCCAAGTACTGACTTCTGCTGGGTACTAATCAAGGCCAAAGTCTCACTTTCCTCTAATATTAGGTCTATAAAGTTTATAATCTCCCCTTTTTTTGAAATCATGCTGTTCTTTAATTCGCTTAAAAGACCGGTCATGTCGTTAACACTAACAAAAAAAGTGGCGTTTGTAGGTAATTGTTTGAGAAAGATGTCGGAGGTTTTGGCCTCCTTTTGGCAGGAAAAAAAAGATATGAGAAAGAATAAATAGATTATCCGAGGTTTCATATTGAGATTTTGAAACAAATTTAGGGTTTTAGATATCGAGCATCAATTGTTCGGGCAATTGTCTGAAACTTTTCCTGTGGTATTTGCAAATTCCATATTTTCTGATTGCATCTCTATGCTCTTTTGTTGGATATCCTTTGTTTTTCTTCCAATTGTACATTGGAAATTCCTCATGAATCTTTGCCATGTAGTCATCTCGGTACGTTTTGGCCAATACAGAAGCTGCCGCAATGCTCAGGTATTTGCCATCTCCTTTTATAATGCAATGATGTTTTATGGATTGGTAGGGTTTAAATCGATTTCCATCTACTAAAATAAGGTTTGGTTTTGGAGAAAGCTTATCCAGTGACTTGTGCATGGCAAGGAAAGAAGCGTTAAGAATATTGATTTTATCAATATCTTCTTCAAAAACATGTTGAACAGAATATGTTAATGATGTTTCTTCCAATAAAGACTTAAGTCTAACCCTTTTTGCCTCTGTTAGCTTTTTCGAATCGTTTAAAACATCATCACTGAAATGAAAAGGCAGAATAACGGCTGCTGCGGTAACTGGACCGGCCAAACAGCCTCTTCCTGCTTCATCTGTTCCTGCAATGTTGCCAAGTGCATTAAATCGTCTTAAACTCATGTATTTTGAATAGAAAATAGTTTGAAAGTAAAAAGATGAAATAGAATAGTTAAAGAATTTGTTATTTCATAAAGCTGACGTGAATTAACCTAAAAAATCATAATTATTAATCTCTTTTTAACATTTATTGGGGTTGAGTGCAAGTAATTTTTGGAATTTTTAGTTTTTATTAAGATTTTAGCCGCTGACTAATTCAAAAATTTAATTAAATGAGATCAAAGTTCACTTTGATGCTAGCTTCCTTTTTATTGCTATGTATCAATTTCTCTTTTGGACAAGAGAAGACAATTTCCGGTAATGTGACCGACCAAAACGGTCTTCCATTGCCAGGGGTTTCCGTTGTGGTGGTAGGCACTACCTCGGGAACGCAAACCGATTTTGATGGTAACTACACAGTCTCCGCCAATGAAGGCCAGGTATTGCGCTATAGCTATCTGGGTCAAAAGACGGTAAACAGAACTGTAGGTGCTTCCAATACCATCAATGTGCAGATGGAAGAAGATGCTGAAGCCTTGGAAGAGGTTGTAGTGGTTGGTTATGGAAACCAGGAGGAAAAGAAGATTATCCAAAACGTGGGTATAGTTAAGCAGGAGGCTATTGAGAATCTACAGGTTATTTCTGCTGATCAGTTACTGCAAGGACAAACAGCGGGTACCCAAATTGTAAATGCTTCGGGTGTCTTAGGATCTGCAGCGGTTATAAGGGTAAGAGGTGTTAACTCTATCAATGCAGGTAGCCAGCCATTAATTGTTATCGATGGTGTTCCAATTACGGATACGGAATCTTCATTAAACCAAGGTGGTAACACTGGTATTAACCCTCTTTCTTTTGTTAATCCTAATGATATCGAATCGTTAACCGTACTTAAAGATGCAGGTGCTACATCCATCTATGGTTCAAGGGGTGCGAATGGTGTTATTTTGATTACTACCAAAAAAGGTAGAAGAGGAGAAAAAACTACTGTAACGCTTGACGTTAATACTCAGTTCTCTAATTCAACGGACGTTCCAGATATTCTTACTGCAGATGAGTTTCGTCAGTTCAAGTCTGAGGTTGCTTCAATTCAGAATGGTTCAACTGTTACGCCTGAAGACCTTGGTCTAGGTTCTATTGGAGATCCTGGTGAAGACTATCTTGACGGGGTTCAGCGTACTGGTATTTCGCAAAATTATAACCTTGGTGTTAGAGGTGGAACTGAAAAGACATCCTTCTTCATTGGTTTGGATTACCAAGACCAGCAGGGATTCATCGTAGCCAACGATTTGGAGAGACTTGGTGCTCGAATCAATATTGATACGGATGCAACAGATTGGCTTAAGGTTGGTATGAATTTAGGTGTGACCAATCAGAGATTAAACAGAATTGGTGTTGAGAACAATACCTTCGCGCCTTTTACTACCGCATTCTTACAGAATCCTACCGTACGGGCATTTGACGACGAGGGGAATTTTGTTCCTTCCGGCTCGTTTATTCCGAACATCTTTGCTATTATTGACTTAGATACTAGGGAACTTAAGAGTTTCAGGTTAATAGGTAATGCTTTTACGGAAGTTTCTGTTTTCAACGATAAGTTCAAGTGGAGAAGTGAATTCGGTGTGGATAGATTACAAACAGAAGAATTTACCAGATCAGTGGAATTCAACAATCCAGGTGGTACCGCACAACAAATATTCCAAACTGAAGAAAGATGGTTAACTAACCAAACCTTCACTTACTCGGATGTATTCAATGATAAACACAGTTTGAATGTGCTTATGGGTCTGAACTACGAAGAAACTTTGAGAACAAGATTGAACGTTTCTGGAAACGGCTTTCTTTCTGATGATTTAAGAAATCTTGGTTCTGCTTTGAACGTACAGGTTTTAAACGGAGATCGTTTTCCAACTAGATTATTTGGTCTTTTTTCAAGGGTAACCTATGATTATGATGGTAAATATCTTGTGGAAGGTTCTGTTCGTCGAGATGGTTCTTCACGTTTTGGTGCTAACAACAGATTTGGTTATTTCTGGTCAGCTGCTGCCGGTTGGGTAATTTCCGAAGAATCTTTTATAAAAGATGTAAGCTGGATTGATTATTTGACACTAAGAGCTAGTATCGGTACCGTAGGTAATGATAGATTGGGAACTTTCCCATCTTTGGCAACCTTTAATGCTGGGCCTATTGGAGATTTCAACGGGCAATCAGGTATCATTCCAGGTCAGGCAGCTAATCCTGATCTTAAGTGGGAAGAAAGTCAGACTCTTGATTTAGGTATTAAATCAACATTTTTGAATGGACGAATCAATTTTAATGCATCTTACTTTAAGAAAAATACTACCGACCTGTTGTTGAACCAAAGGGTTCCACCACAAACTGGTTTCTTCAGTGTAAGTAGAAATATTGGAGAACTTCAAAATACAGGGCTTGAATTTGAGTTGAATACAATACCTGTAAGTACGGAGAACTTCGAATGGAGATTAGGGTTTAACTTGACCACTATCGACAATGAGATTATAGCATTGAACGAGGATGCGGAAACAGATGCTGATGGGAGAAGGATTATTGATAATGGTGCTCAAAGAGCAATCGAAGGAGAATCATTGAATAATTTCTTCCTTATTAGATATGTGGGTGTAAATCCTCAGACAGGTGATGCTGAATGGTTAGATGTTGATGGAAACATTACTACTTCTCCAGGTAGTGCTGACCGTGTCGTAACAGGATCTGCACTTCCAGATTTTTCAGGAGGTATAACCACATCTATCAGATACAAGAACTTTGATTTCTCAGCTTTAGCGAATTACTCTTATGGTAATGAAATCTTAATCGATGGATTACGATTCTTTGACGGTAACGATGCTATAGGTGGTATTGTTAACATTAGAAGACAGAATTTGAACTTTTGGAGACAACCTGGGGACAATGCTTTCCTTCCATCCCCAACTAGTTCAACGTTCAATACGTTTAATCAACGTTCGGATTTACAGCAGTTGGACGGTTCTTATTTGAGATTGAAGAACGTAACCATAGGCTATAACTTCCCTCAAGAAACTTTGGAGAGAATCGGATTATTACAAGGCTTACGTTTTTACGCGACAGCTACCAACTTGTGGACTTTGAAAGGTGACGATCTGGATGGTATTGATCCTGAGGTAACCGATGATATTGATCCAAGGTTTCAGGGAGAGTCTTTCTTCACAGCCCCTCAATCTATTTCATTCATTGTAGGCGCTAGATTAACATTTTAAAAAATTGAATATGAAACTTTATTTAAAATACGTTTTACTCACTTTTGGAGTACTACATTTTGTATCATGTGATGACAATTTGAATGTAGTGAACGAAAATGGATTGGCTTCCGAGACGGTATTCAATACCCTTGGTTCCATCGAAGGTGCGGTCGTAGGGGTCTATAGTTTGAATCAAAGCGGTGACCTGAACGGAATGCCTCAGTTAATGTCGGACTTTATGTCTGACAATGTTAGGTTCGCGGGAAGTTTTACCTCCCTTCAGGACATCGATCAGTTCGAGACATTGGCAACCAATACTTCCATTGACAACATTTGGTTGGACGGGTACCAGTTAATCAATGCAGCGAATAATATTATTAACAATTTACCGGAGACAACTGCAACGGATATTTCAGAAGGTCAGATTTCTGAGTTTATCGGTGAGGCTAAGTTTCTTAGAGCACTTACTTATTTTCAATTGGTTAATTTGTTCGCGCAACCATTCCAGTTTAATGGAGGTTCAAACTTGGGTGTGCCTATCCAGACTGAGGATTTTCAAGGGGACATAACTCCTTTCCAATTGGAAAGATCGTCAGTGAACGAGGTACACGCTTTTATTGAGCAGGATTTGTTAGACGCTATTGCAGCCTTGCCTGATGATAGAGCTACTAGAGGTAGGGCAACAGCAACTGCTGCTCGTGCTCTTTTATCCAGATTGCACCTGTACCGTGAGCAGTGGGAAAGTGCAGCCAATTTCGCCGATCAGGTGATAAGTGCAGGTGACTTTACCTTGGCTACTGATTTGGATTTCTATGACGATAACCCTACCTCGCCTGAGAACATATTCGTATCCATTAATCTACCGGCAGATGGACCTCAAGAAGTAGCAGGTTCTGATGAGGTGTATACCAACTTCTATAATCCTGCACCAGGTGCTCGTGGAGATGCACCTTTCAGTGATGATTTGTTGGCTGATTTTGGGTTTGCTGTTGGTGATACGATTACAGGTGATTTAAGATTTGACAATTTGAGTCAAGCTGCGACTGATGCACAGGGAATCGCGACTTTCTTCACCACAAAGTACGAGGATAAGGTAAATAATGATTCCGATGGTATGATTTTGCGTGTGGCAGAGATGTACCTAAATCGTGCTGAGGCTAATTTTAGAAATGGATCAGCTATAGGTGATACACCATTAAATGATGTCAATGCTGTAAGAGCTAGAGCAGGTCTTCCTGCCTTAGGTTCAGTAGATTTGGATGCTATTCTTACAGAGAGAAGAAAAGAGTTCTGTTTTGAAGGACATAGAAGAATGGACCTTCTAAGGAATAACTTGAATCTTAGACCGGGTGGTGGTGCCGCATCTGCGCCAGGGGCAGATAAAGTTATCTTCCCAATTGTGGATGACGAGCTTAACAACAATCCAAACATTACTCAAAACCCAGGTAGTTTCTAGGATTTGATTTGTTTGATAATATTAAACCGCTCCAAGCTTGTTGTAGTTTGGAGCGGTTTTTGTTTATATTAATAACAATATGCTTTATCTTTAGACTTATGAAAAAATTACTTTTTTTAATTACGGTTGTTTTAAGCTTCTCCGTTCAGTCACAAATTGCTACACGAAATAATGATAGCTTTAATGAATTGGTATTTTTTGTTGGAACCAATAATCCGCTATATAATGGTGCTCAAGGCTCCAGATATCTAAATGAGGAATTCGTTCCTGCTAAGATTAATGATTTCGAGAAGGTTTACCCAGTAAGGTTCAATGTTGTAGAAAATGTAATTGAGGTAAAGCAGAATGACGGTGCTATAATTTCATTGGATAAAGATACTGACTATGTCGTTAGGTTGATGGATGGGTCGTATAAGTTATATGAAGATAATTTTTACTTGACAGAAGAAGGAAAAGAGGAGAAAACTTTTTTTCAAAAGGTTCATAAAGCTGATGGGTATGAACTTTTCTTAAAGGAAAGGATAAAGTTTATCGAAAAAAAGCCTTCAAAAAGTAGTTACGAGCCAGAGGTTCCTGCCAAGTTCTTAAAACTTAATGATAAATATTATGTCAAAGATTTAAGAGAGGAATCCAAAGGGGTATTGATTGAAGTCCCTCAAAAGAAAAAAACGTTCTTGAAAGTCTTTAATACCGAGTCAAATAAAGTTGGGAATCTTCTAAAAAAATCCAAGTCCAAATTCGATAAAAAGGAAGATTTAATTAAGGTATTGGATGTTTATTTTGGCGCTGGAGGAAGTTGAAAAAAGCATTTGAATTAATATGGTTTGTGATTTAATTGTATTTAGATTAACAAACAAACATCTACCTTTGTCCGTCAATATCAGGGCATGAGATTTTTTATTGTGATTTCCTTATTGTTGTTGAATGCTACTATTATAAATGCACAACAAGATTCAATTCCAATTGCTCCAGTTGCGAAGGACTCGGTAAAACCTAAGCCTCCTCTTAATTATAACAAAACCGATTCATTGTCCTTAAAGGAAGAGGGGTTAATCAGTATAAAAGACTATAAAATTATCTCGTATTCAAGAGACACAACTTTTCTGGATACCAGTTTGACTATCCAAAAGGAGTACAAGTATAACTTCCTCAGAAGGGATGATTTTGAATTAATGCCCTTTGCGAATATTGGTCAACCCTACAACACTTTGGGGGTGAAATTTTTTAATCGTCATTATTATCCTAGATTGGGAGCTCTTGGGAGAAATTTTAATTACCAAGAAACAGAAGAAATCAATTACTATGATGTAGCAACACCAGTTTCCGATTTGATGTTCAAAACCACTTTGGAACAAGGGCAACTATTAGATGCATTGCTTGCTTTCAATGTCAGTAAGCGACTTAACTTTTCTGTCGGATTTAAGGGTTTTCGGTCATTGGGCAAATACCAGTTCAACCAAGCGCAATCAGGTAATTTTAAAACCACTTTTAATTACAGAACAGAGAATAATCGCTATAGGCTTAGAGGGCATATCGCGGCACAAGATTTAGACTCTGAAGAAAATGGTGGAATTTCAGACCGGGAACAATTCGAAAACGACCCGGAAGGCGACTTTACTGATAGGCGTAGGATAGATGTTTTGTTTGGAAACACCAGTACTCTTGCCAATAACAGAATTTTGGGCAAACGATATTATTTTGACCATCAGTATGTATTGTTTAAAAGTAAACAAGATTCTATATACGAGAAAAAGACCCAAATAAGGCTGGGTCATGAATTTAACTATGAGACAAAGTTTTATGAATTTATGCAGCCTACAGGAGTTGATGCTTTTGGGGAAGGTACGTTCTCTAGCCCTATTGCAGACAGAGCACGTTTAAAGACGTTATTCAATAAATTGTCTGCAGAATTTTCAAATGGCACCTTGGGTTCATTGACAGGAAATGCAAGCCTATATAACTATAATTATTTCTTTAACAGCATTCTCATAACCGACACGCAGACTATCCAAAACCAAATTGAAGGAGAAGAGATTTCCGTTGGAGGTACTTACTTCAATCAATTTGGAAACCTTGTTTTAAAAGGTGATATCAATTATACTGTTTCGGGAGAACTTACGGGGAATGCTTTTGATTTTTCCACGATTTACCTTATCAATGAAAACACCACAGTTTCTGGGGGAGTGCATCTATCATCTAGATTGCCAAATTTTAATTACTTGCTGTATCAAAGCGATTATCAAAATTTCAATTGGCAAAATGATGCTCTTTTTGAAAAACAACAGAATCAAACTGTAGCTTTAAGTTTTAATTCTACAAAGTGGGGTCTGCTTGAAGCGGAGTATAGTGCAATTGATAATTACAGCTTTTTCGCTTCTACTATAACAGATGAGCAAAGAACTTCGGGTTTGGCAGAGACGGCATTTGTTAGACCTTTTCAAGAAAATGAAACGGTTAATCATCTAAGGGTAAAGTATATTAAAGAATTCAAATGGAAAAAATGGGCTTTGGCCAATACCGTTTTGTTTCAAGATGTGACTCAGAATCAACAGGTTCTGAATGTGCCTCAGCTAATTACCCGGAATTCACTATATTTTTCTTCCGAGGTCTTTAAAAAGGCAATGTTTTTACAAACAGGGGTTACGTTCAAATATTTTACATCCTACAATATGAATGCGTATCATCCATTATTGGGTGAATTCTATATTCAAAACCAAGAAGAGTTTGGAGGTTTTCCGCTATTGGATTTTTTCATAAATGCAAGAGTGAAACAAACGAGGATATATTTTAAACTAGAACATTTCAATTCTTCTTTTTCTGAACCCATATTTTATTCAGCACCAAACTATCCATATAGGGATTTTGTGATACGATTTGGTTTGGTATGGAATTTCTTTTCTTAGGGTTCAAAAACTTTTAATCTTTTGACATCTGAAAAGCAGCGGGTTACAGATTTTTGTAATTTTTTGACAAAAAAATAGTTCAAAACCATTTGCGGAGAAAAAATAAGGTGCTTATATTTGCACCCGCTAAAACGGTAAAGGTATTGTTTTTGCAGGGCGAAAGAAGGAGCTCGGAAGGGCGTTTTTTTT